>JAGDZQ010000033.1:0-24150 GCA_049115715.1 Cyclobacteriaceae bacterium | reverse complement strand
CCCTTAACTAAACGACATTGCATTATATTCTATCATTTAGCCACTCCACACCTCAAATCGTTGGTCAAGGCGTTTGATGCTCCTCTCTAATTTACTAGCTTTGCAGCCGCTTATTAAATACACTATGGATTTACGATCAGAAAGAATCAAAAACATGGCCGAGTCGGCCACTCTTGCGATGGCTGCGAAAGCCCGAGAGCTTAAACAACAAGGTATTGATGTTATAGGGTTAAGTCTTGGCGAGCCGGATTTCAAAACACCCAAACATATCTGTGAAGGAGCCAAGGATGCCATAGATGAAGGTAAGTACTTTGCCTATCCTCCAGTAAACGGATATCCTGACTTGAGAGAGGCTATTAGTGCAAAATTTAAAAAGGAAAACAACCTTGACTATAGTGCCGATCAGATTGTAGTTTCCAATGGAGCAAAACAATCGATTGCCAACATCTTTTTGGCATTACTTGATCCAGAAGACGAAGTAATTGTAGTATCTCCATACTGGGTAAGCTACAGTGCGCTTGTAGAGCTTGCTGAAGGTACGTGTGTATTTGTGAAAGGCGGAATCGAAAACGATTTCAAAGCCACAGCTGATCAGATCAGTGCAGCCATTACGAATAAAACCAAGGCGATTATATTCTCTTCCCCATGTAACCCGACAGGTTCTGTCTTTTCTAGAGAAGAATTGGGATCTATTGCCAAAGCTTTGGAAGCCCATCCAGATATCGTAGTACTTTCAGACGAAATCTACGAATTGATCAACTATGGCAGTGAGCATGTAAGTATTGGCAGTTTTCCAGGTATGATCGAGAGAACCGTAACCATCAATGGTTTCGCAAAAGGTTTCGCAATGACCGGATGGAGAGTTGGCTATATAGGAGCACCACTTTGGTTAGCAAAAGCAGCAAGCAAGATTCAGGGGCAAATTACCTCTGCAAATAGCTCAATAGCTCAGAGAGCAGCCTATACGGCACTTACGACCGGACTTGAGCCATCATACGAAATGGTTAAGGAATATGAAAGCAGAAGAGAACTGGTTCATGGACTTCTATCTGACATACCAGGTTTGAAGGTAAACATGCCAGGAGGCGCTTTTTACTTCTTCCCCAATGCAAGCAGCTATTTTGGCAAGTCCGTAGGAGATAAGAAAATCGAAAACGCGACAGACCTCTGCCTATACTTACTTGAAGACGCGCGAGTATCTGTTGTGACAGGAGATGCTTTTGGCGATCCAGAATGCTTCAGACTCTCATATGCAGCATCGGTTGATAATTTGAAAACCGCGATCTCAAGAATCAAAGAATCTCTGGCGAAACTATCGTAAGAAACAAAAGGAACTATCACGAAGAAAGCGAGGCTAATAAGTCTCGCTTTTTTTGTTGCAAGCATTTGAGCAGCCAGAATTACTTACTTTTTGGTAATATTACTCTATGCAATCCAAGTGGCTTCTTTTCACTATCCTTTTTACTGCACTGTTTTCAGTAGCCACTGGCCAGCAAGCCGTTCAGGGAGTTGTTGACCTTAGGAGTACAGACCTAAATAACGAAGTTGTCACCCTCGATGGGGAATGGCAGTTTTATTGGAATGAACTATATACTTCCAATCAATTAGACTCAATTGTCAAAAAGGACTTCTACACCCTTCCTAAGTTGTGGAATGATGGGTGGACTCTACAAGGAGACTCGCTCCTTTCCAAAGGTTTTGGTACCTACAGACTCAAGGTATTGTTACCGGAGGATGTAGAACCGATGTTATCAATCAAGCACTTCTATTGCGCATACAACCTCTACGCAAATGGTAGACTTGTAGCCTCGAACGGCGTTGTTGCAGATCGAGAAGATGATTATACACCATTGTGGGTGCCAACGAGAATTGAGTTGGGTGATATATCAGATGTATTGATTCTTGATTTACAAGTCGCCAACTTTAGCCACAGCAAAGGAGGAACCAGAGAATCTATTCTTATAGGAAGTAAGCCTCTCATTGACTCTGAAGCAAATTTGGTTTTAGGTTATGATCTTGTTCTTACCGGCAGTCTTATCATGACAGGGTTATTCTTTCTTGGACTGTTTTTTCTGGGATCCAGATTACCATATGTTCTTTATTTTTCTCTGTTTTGTCTGGCATTTAGCTATCGTATTTTGGGAGCAGATGACTATTCCCTTCAAGTTCTTTATCCTGATATAGATTGGCTTTTTACAGTAAAGCTGGAATATATAAGCTTGTTTCTTCCGCTGATTTTTTTTGCGGGCTACACAAGGACGCTTTTTCCTTTGGACGCTCGGCACGGTGTGCTGAAAAGTATCATGATCGCTTCCTCGGTTTTCGTGGTGCTAATCATCATTACTCCTCCCAGTTTTTTTACAAGATTTGTAGCACCCTATCTAGTTCTTTTGATCTTCAGTATTTGTTGGACAGCATGGATTTATCTGAAAGCCTTTAGGAACAAAAGAACAGGAGCAAAATTTGCCATATTAAGCTCAGGAGTAGTTTTTGTAACACTTCTTTATAAAATATTTGACTATTTGGGCGTTCTAAGAGAAACAGAGTTGGTTTCCTTTTTAGGATACGTTCTGTTTTTCTTTTTCCAGTCTTTTATACTGTTTTTTCTCTTCACAAACACACTGAAAAAAGCAAGGGATGTAGCAGAGAAGGCTTCAAAATCCAAGTCAGAATTTTTGTCGATGATGTCACATGAAATCAGAACCCCAATGAATGCAGTGATTGGTTTGACAAATATCTTACTCCAGGATGAGCCAAAACCTACTCAAGTAGAGGTATTGAATACCCTCAAGTTCTCCGCTAAGAACCTTTTGGTCATAATTAATGACATTCTTGATTTTAGCAAGATTGAAGCAAAGAAGATAGAGTTCGAGATACGTCCAGTCAATGTAGCAGAACTGCTGTCCAGTCTGCACCATGTATTTCAGCCTTCAATAAAGGAGAAAAATTTGGAGTTGTATTTTGATGTGGATGAGAATATGCCGGATTTTATAGCCTGCGATCCGACTAGAATCAGCCAGATCCTCACCAA
Organism: Cyclobacteriaceae bacterium; assembly: GCA_049115715.1. Taxonomy (GTDB): domain Bacteria; phylum Bacteroidota; class Bacteroidia; order Cytophagales; family Cyclobacteriaceae; genus JAMZMI01. Next base: position 21,119 of record JAGDZQ010000033.1, on the reverse strand, counting down.
TCTGATAAGCAATGCAGTCAAATTTACAAAGAAGGGAAGAATCGCAGTGAAGCTGGATGTGATCGGTAGCAATCAAAAAGAAGTAATCATAAAGTTTGAGGTTAGCGATACGGGGATTGGCATAAAAAAAGAGAAGCTCACAGAAATCTTCGGAAGTTTTACGCAAGCCAGTTCTTCTACTACACGTCAATTTGGAGGAACCGGATTGGGGTTGGCTATTACTAAGCAGCTTTTAGAGCTTCAAGGGTCTGATCTATTTGTTGAAAGTGAAGAAGGTGTTGGTTCTATCTTTTATTTTATTCAGGTTTTTGGTACTGATTTTGAGGAGTGGGATGCAAAAGAATCGAACAAACCGAAAGAGATAGTAGTTGACAAACAAGAGCTTATGGGGACTAAAATTTTGGTAGTTGAGGATAATGAGATTAATATCATGGTTGTTATTAAGTTCTTAAAGAAATGGGGCGTGGAGTATTCGATAGCCAGAAACGGACAAGAGGCCATAGATAAATACGAAGAGGAAGCCGTGGATTTGATTTTGATGGATTTACAGATGCCTGTGATGGATGGATATGAGTCCGCTACCCAGCTTAGAAAAAATGGAGTAGAAGTGCCCATAATTGCATTAACTGCTTCCGCACTTCTCGAGGATCAGGATAAGATTGAAAGTGCAGGAATGAATGATTTTGTCACCAAACCCTTTGATCCAGAAGATTTAAAAAATAAAATCGCAAAGTATTCCCAGCCGGAATCCCTCTAACTTTTTCTTACCACCAATGCTAAGAATACTTTTTGTTGCAGGGCTTTTGTTTTTGATAAACCCCGCTAGATCTTCGGAAATTGCAGTCAAGGCTGTTTTGGATCTCTCAGAATGCGATCTCTCGCAGACAGGAGTTGCTTTGGATGGTGAATGGGAGTTTTATTGGAATCAATTACTTTCACCAGATGAGATAGAGCAGCCCGGTTCATACACCCAATTTCCATCTTTGTGGAATGATTTGGATTTAGCAGAAGAGCCTCTTTCAGGAATGGGGTATGCTACTTACAGACTCACGGTTGTTTTAAATCCTGAGGATTCAAAGAAATACATGCTTCATGTAGAAGACATGTACTCAGCATTTTCTCTTTGGGTGAACGGAGAGCTCCTTCTTACAAACGGGGAGGTAGCGCAATCCGAAGATGATTATTCACCACAGTGGAAACCTGATTTCATTGAGCTATCAAACCTTAGAGATAGCAATGAGGTAGTGCTTCAAATTGCCAATTTCGATCACTATAAGGGAGGCGCCAGCGAAAGCATTATAATCGGTGAGTTGGCATATATGAAAGACCAGCACATTCGGATTCTCGCATTTGATCTCATTCTTACTGGGAGTTTGGCTATCGGAGGGTTATTTTTATTGGGACTCTATTTTTTCGGCCATCATGATAAGGCGATTTTGTATTTTTCGCTTTTTTGTTTTGTCTATTCCTATAGAATCATTGGGTTTGGGTATTATGCACTGCATCATATAATTGACATTCCATGGGGAATCGCTATTCGATTGGAGTACATAACGCTATTCATGAGTGGTTTCTTTTTTGCAAAGTTTGTTGAGAAGCTATATCCGGAATTGATCCGTTCCGTCATATGGAATCCAGCCTATTTTGTAGCAATATTATTCTCGATTGTAACGATCGTCTCACCGGCAAACATTTTCACCAGACTAGTTGCACCTTTCTTTATCATACTTGTTTTATACCTTTTACTTACAGTATATATATACTTCAAAGCCTTCCGAAGAAGACTCGTAGGTTCCGAATATGCGGTTTTAAGCATGTTTGTTGTGTTTGTTATTTTCATCTACAATATGCTGGTCTACTACAGCGTTTTGCCTCATTGGGAGGCCGCATCATTTTGGGGCTATGTTATATTTTTGTTTTCACAATCACTGATACTTTCTTTTCGGTTTGCCTATTTCCTCAAAACGGAAAGAGACCGAGCAGAAATTGCCTCTCAGGCCAAGTCTGACTTTCTGAGTACGATTAGTCATGAGATAAGGACTCCTCTCAATGCTGTGGTCGGAATCTCTCATCTTTTGCTCGAAGAAAATCCCAGATCGGATCAGGAAGGAAATCTCACTTCGCTTAAATTCTCTGCAGAACACCTTACATCATTGATCAATGATATTTTGGATTACAACAAACTGGAATCAGGAGCAGTTGAGTTTGAGGAAATGGACATTGACCTGTGCGAATTAGGCACCAGAATTCATCACTCCTATCAACCCAAAGCTCTGGAAAAAGGGCTTCCGGTAGTTTTTGAATGTGATGAAAAGATTAAGGAAAGTCTCGTTTTAGACGCTACAAGGATGAGTCAGATACTGAATAACCTCCTTGATAATGCAATTAAGTTTACGCAAGAAGGTGAGGTAAGGATGATATTCAAGCTTCAGGAGGAAGACAGTGCTAGTCAAAGAATCTTGTTCGAGGTGAATGACTCAGGTATCGGAATTTCGGAGGATAAGTTGGAATCAGTTTTTGAGCGATTCACACAAGCAAGTTCTTCCACTACCAGAGAGTTTGGAGGATCGGGGCTTGGCTTATCTATAGTAAAAAAGCTACTCGAATTACAAGGTGTTGAAATTGCAGTTCGAAGTACAGTCAATCAGGGATCCACTTTTTCATTTACTCAGACTTTTCCTCTAGGGTCGGAAAAGAAGAAAGTAGTTCTCTATGAAAACGATGTAGATTTCGATCTGACGGGGAAAAAAGTATTGTTGGTGGAGGATAACAAACTAAACACCTTAGTTGCTACCAAATTTTTAATAAAATGGGGAGTTGAATGTGAGGTTGCTAAAAATGGGAAAGAGGCTGTCTCAATGACCAAAGCCAATACCTACGATCTCATACTAATGGATTTGCAAATGCCAGAAATGGATGGATACAAAGCTTCTGAAATGATCAGAACTTTCGATACCAGAACTCCAATAGTAGCATTGACTGCCTCGGCATTGCTTCGTGTTCAGCAGAATGTTCTTGATGCAGGTATGAACGATTTTGTAACAAAACCATTCGACCCCAAAGAGCTGAGAAGAAAGATTGCTAAGAATCTTCTCCCTCCTAGCTAACAGCCTTTACAGTATTGATAAATTGCTTTACAGCTTCTGGGTTCGTATCTGGATATACCCCATGTCCCAGATTTGCAATATGCGGGTGCGAGCCAAATTGATCAAGCATGGCTTTAGTCTCTTGACTTATTGTATCAAAATCAGAATACAAAACACAAGGATCAAGATTGCCTTGTAGTGTTTTGGTCGGCATCAATGCTTTGGCTTGTTCTATGTTCATGTTCCAATCCAATCCCACAGTTCTGCAGCTCATTTTTTCCATTTCAGGCAAAGCAAAATATGCTCCTTTGGCAAATACGGTCACAGGAACCTCCTGAATTGCGTCGCAGATATGTCTAATGTATAAGAGGGAAAATGCTTTGTATTGTTCAGGAGGAAGTACGCCGGCCCAGGAGTCAAAGATCTGAACCATATCAGCGCCGGCAGCAATTTGACCTTTGAGATATGATACAGTACTTTTTGTAATCATTTCCAGCAATTGATGAGAGAGCTTTGGGTTTTGGTAAAGCATGCGACGCGCTTTGCTGAAAGTTTTACTTCCGCCACCCTCTACCATGTAGGAGAAAATTGTCCATGGAGCTCCTGCAAAACCAATTATGGGAACTCTTCCCGCTAGTCTTTTTTTAGTGACTTTGATGGCATCAATCGTGTATTGAATATCCTCTTCGGTAGCCAGTTTCAGTTTCTTCAGATCACTTTCCGATGAAATTGTTTCAGGGAAATGTGGGCCATGTTTCTCCACCATTTCGTATGTAAGTCCCATTGCCTCAGGGATTACCAAAATATCAGAAAAGATAATCGCGGCATCCACACCCAAAATATCTACTGGCTGAATCGTTACCTCAGAAGCAAGTTCTGGTGTCTCTACTAATTCCTTGAAGCCGCTTACGCTAGCTCTTACTTCTCTATATTCAGGAAGGATTCTGCCTGCCTGCCTCATTAACCATACTGGAGTTCTCTCAGTTTTTTCACCCCTTGCAGCCCTCAGTATAAGATCGTTTTCCAATGCCATGCGGCAAATATATTATAGGAATGCTATTTGGAAACAGAATTAAGAATCATTGTCACCGAAGAGGAAAAAGATGATGAATTAAAGGTTCATCTAAATGAAATCCTGGATCAACCAACTTGCATATTTCATGATTAATGAAAAGATTAATGAAAATGCCCCTCCAAAGATCCACATCCATTTGATAATCTCTTTTTTCTTTCCTCCAAGAGCTATTGCAAGGAATGTTCCTCCTGGAGGTGATAGCAAAATAGGAGTTAGAAAAGCAATGCCTTTTACTCCATAGGTATTCCATATTTTGACGAACCTTCTTGATTTTTTTGAAAAGACTACCTTCTTTTTTTTGGAGCTAAAGAACCTTCTGAAAATCACCCTTATTTGATCTCCAAAGTAGCAAATCAGGTACACTGTAGTCATCATTCCTGCTAGAGTAAGGATGCAAATCTCTACCCAGCTTAATCCAAAGGACAAACCAAAAGTCGGCCCTAGAATAAATTTCAGTGCAGATAAGAGATATACGATGAGGTATTTAAGTATTAAAGGCATCTATTAATTATCGGAGGCCGAAATTATACGAAAAACCTCTGATATCAGGTTTCATGAAACTTATATTTGCATGCGAATTTGAATATGGAACTTCTCAGACAACTTATAGATGTACACGCTCCTTCTGGAAGCGAGTTTAAGATGAAATCCTTCATTCTTGAATATGTCAGAAAGAATAAGAAAAAATGGGAGCATGAGCCTACCATAGTCGATGGAGATTTTCTACACGATAATTTGATTTTGGTCTTTGGAAAACCAAGCACTGCGATTTTTGCTCATATGGATTCCATAGGTTTTACGGTAAGGTATGAGAATCAGCTGGTTCCGATAGGTGGCCCTGAAGCCGAGTCAGGTTATCGATTGGTTGGTGAGGATAGTCTTGGGCCGATTGCATGCAAGCTGGTTGTAGATGAAGACCATAAACTTTTTTATGATTTCCCCAGAGCTATCGAGAGAGGGACTACACTGACATTTGAACCACGATTAGAAACTAAGGACGGATTCATCAAGGGACCCTATATGGATAATAGATTAGGTGTCTACAATGCCTTGAAGGTTGCAGAGACTTTGAAGGATGGAGTGATTGTTTTTAGCACATATGAAGAGCACGGTGGAGGTTCTGTACCGCTTCTTGTTGATTATATCCAAAAAAAGTTCCCGATTAAGCAAGCTTTGGTATCTGATATTACCTGGGTTACAGAGGGAGTGAGACACGGAGAAGGGGTAGCCATTTCACTTAGAGATCGCAACATTCCGAGAAGGGTATTTCTGGATAAGATTTTGGAACTAGCCAATCAATCAGGGATTCCTTATCAGCTTGAGGTAGAAGGAGGCGGATCAAGCGATGGAAGAGAAGTGCATATGAGTCCACATGCCATTGATTGGTGTTTTATTGGAGCACCTGAATCAAATGTGCATTCTCCCGAAGAGACAGTTCACGTAAAGGATCTGGAATCTATGATAGCGATGTACCAATTTCTTATGAAAAGCCTGTGAGCTTAAATAGTTCAGAACTGGAATTATTGGGTAAGCGGTTCGACACTTACATCACCCATGAAGAAATCAAGACAGTAGTTAAGCGACTCGCTCTGAAAATTAATCAGGATTATGAAGGGAGGGAAGTGGTGCTTTTAGGAGTATTGGATGGCGTGGTTGTTTTCTTGGCTGACCTGATGAGGGAATTACAAATCGAGCTTTCAATTGAGCTGATCAAACTCAAATCGTATTCTGGGACTGAATCAACAGGGTCGGTGAAAGAATTCATTGGCCTTTCTCAAAGCTTGGAAAATAAGCATGTGTTGATCGTAGAAGACATCATTGATACGGGAGAAACACTTCAGTATCTATTGCAACAATTGGAAAAGGAGCAGGCGGGATCGGTTGAAATTGTAACATTGCTATTAAAAGAAGAGGTTTTTTGCGAAAAATTCCCAATTAAGTATGTCGGGAAGAAAATTGAAAACAAATTTGTGCTGGGTTTCGGAATGGACTTTGATGGATGGGGGCGACAGCTGCCAGATATATATGCTTTAAAAGGACAATAGTCTACTTAGATAATCCACTATATTTATTGATTAGTAAACACACACCCATGTTAAATATTGTAATATTCGGACCTCCAGGTGCTGGAAAAGGAACACAAAGTGATAAGATGATTGAGAGATACAATCTCTGCCACATATCAACCGGTGATTTATTCAGGTGGCATACTAAAAATGATACCCCACTAGGCATTAAGGTCAAGGAAATCATGAATAGTGGTGAGTTGGTTTCGGATGACATTACGATTGCAATGCTCAAAGAAGAAGTGGAGAAAAACCCACAGGCGAGCGGCTTTTTATTTGATGGTTTTCCAAGAACAGTTCCTCAGGCAGAAGCATTGGATGAACTTATGGTGTCTTTAGGCACTGAGATTCATTCCGTAGTTGAACTTGCTGTAACGGAGGAGGAAGTGAGGAAAAGAATCGCTAAGAGAAAAGAGCTTGAAAACAGGGTTGATGATGCTGACGATAAATTAGAAAAAAGAATTCAGGAATATTTCAACAAGACCGTACACGTGTTGCCGTTCTACAAAGGACAAAACAGATTGAGTACTGTCAATGGTATCGGAGAGATTGATACAATTTTTACTTCCATTACTGAAGTGCTTGATAAGCACACAGCCTGATGGAATCAAACTTTATTGATTACGTAAAGTTCTACGGGAGATCAGGAGACGGAGGAGCAGGTTCTGTTCATTTTCGAAGAGAAAAATTTGTTCCGAAAGGAGGGCCTGATGGTGGGGATGGAGGACTTGGCGGAAGTATTATTCTGAAGGGGAACGCTCAAATGTGGACCCTGATTCATCTTAGATATAGAAGACACATCAAGGCAGATCATGGAGCCGCTGGAGAAGGAGGAAACCGATCTGGTGCTATGGGCGAAGATATCATTCTCGAGGTTCCGATAGGGACAGTAGCCAAAGATGCTGAAACCGGTGAAGTACTTCTTGAAATCATGGAAGATGGCGAGACCAAAACCCTGCTGCAAGGAGGACTCGGTGGACAAGGAAACTCACACTTCAAAACGCCTACCAATCAAGCGCCCAGATATGCGCAACCCGGTATCGAAGGAGTAGAGAGGTGGGTAATACTTGAGCTCAAGATTCTGGCGGATGTGGGACTTGTGGGATTTCCCAATGCTGGAAAATCAACACTACTATCAGTGGTTTCTGCTGCCAAGCCTGAAATTGCCGATTATCCTTTTACCACACTGGTTCCAAATCTTGGTGTAGTGCCTCATAGAGATTACAAATCATTTGTGATAGCTGATATACCCGGAATAATCGAGGGGGCTGCAGAGGGAAGGGGACTGGGCTTGAGATTTTTGAGGCACATCGAGCGAAACTCAATGCTGCTGTTTATGGTTCCTGCTGATGCAAAAGACATCAGGGATGAATATCAAATATTGCTCGGAGAGCTTGAGAAGTACAATCCCGAACTTATCGACAAAGAACGGATTTTGGCGATTACAAAAAGCGATATGCTTGATGAAGAACTTATGGATGAGATGAAGAAAGAACTACCCGATGTAGAGACTGTTTTCATTTCGAGTATAACCGGCTTTGGTATTCAATCACTCAAAGATACAATCTGGAAAAAGTTGAACGATTAGTCTTTTATAAAGACTAATCCCATTTTAATTGATCACCAAGTTGTACTCTTTAAGTTATGTACTGCCCTCATGATATCTTTCTGAGAAATTTGTCCAAGGAGTTTCCCATAGCTCACAACAGGGAATCTTCTGATTCGCTTTTCGAGGAATTGATTCGCCGCATCAAATATGTTCATATCAGGAGAGATGCTAATTACGTTTTTGGACATATGATCAGCCACAGCACCTGATAGATTCGGCATATTGTTGTATTTTCCTCTCACGACCTCTTTCATACAGTCACCCTCAGAAATCACACCTACCAAATCCCCATCATCGTTGACGACAGGAGCTCCAGATATTCTGTTTTTCAATAGTTTGTCAATGACTTGATCCATGTGTTGATCTGGATGAAAAGTGATGAGTTTGGAAGACATATAATCTGAAACTCTCATCGCAGGTTTTCCTTCAGATTTAGATTTTTCTACTTGAACGCCTCTATAGCTTTTTACCATAATTATAATGTTGTTAGTCTCATAAATTAGTCAATAATGGGGTGAATTCCTAGTCAATTGGCTTTGGATTTTTTTGTTGTCAGTGAGTCAAAAGCCATTTTATGGTTATCAGATTTTGAGCCAAACCCAACATCTACCCATTTTATGCAATGCAATGAGATTTAACTTAGAGTTAATGATTAAGTAAGACGCGCGCATCAATCAATGCTACTTATTTTATTTTACTTGCTGGATAATTTTTTCATAAGGCATTGTGAAGGTCAATAATAAAATAGTCTATCAAAACCTGGATTTACTCTACTCCGAAGCACCAGAATTCAAACTTCGAAAAAGAGACAAGTGGGTGATTTTTAGTGATCTTCACATGGGAGATGGAGGTTCTACCGATGACTTCAAAGCCAATTCAGATTTATTCGCTAAGGTCTTAAGAGATCATTATTTGAAAGAAGAATACGGACTTATTCTCAATGGAGATGTAGAGGAATTACAACGATTCTCTCTCAATAAAATAAGTAAACAATGGGGTGAAGTCTACGATGTGTTCGACAGGTTTGCCGTAGATGATAAACTGCTGAAGACTATTGGCAATCACGATCTGGAGCTTTCTGTAATGGAGAACAATCCATTTCAGTATAAGTTGCTTGATGCATTCAAGCTGAAGTACAAGAAAAACGATCTATTTGTTTTTCATGGCCACCAAGCATCAAAGAAATTTCATAAACACAACAAAGCAATAGGGTTCACTTTAAAGTATCTCGCAAACCCGCTTGGGATCAAAAACTACTCTGTAGCACACGATAGCAACAAACAATACAAAATTGAAAAACGCGCTTACGGTTATTCAGCATATAATAAAATCGCCTCGGTAATAGGCCATACCCACAGACCACTATTCGAATCTTTGCACAAAGTAGAGCGTCTCAAATATAAAATTGAAGAGCTATGCAGGGAGCTTGCTCATATGAAAGTTCCAGACAATAAGATCATAGAGGTCATCAAAACCAACAAAAAGGATCTTAAGAAATACTATAAGAATAACGCCGATACAAATTTCCAAAACTACGTCTACAACACTATTTTTCATATTCCCTGTTTATTCAATTCTGGATGTGTGATCGGAAAGCGAGGAATGACGTGCCTGGAAGTTGAAGACGGAAAAATCAGGCTGGTGCACTGGTTTGATAAAAGAATAAGCAAGAAGTATCTACATAAATCAGGTTATGAGCCGGAAGCATTAGGAGGTACGGATTACTATAGGATGATCTTGAATGAGGAAACATTGGAATACATCTTTACAAGAATCAAACTTTTGACTTAAGTAGCTCTTGGCATTTTCACGAGTCACATACAATTAAAATTATGTGTTATTTTCGCGTGAAAATGAAGATTCACCAGTAGAAAGGAGTTGCAGTCTTTTCCTCTGATAACAATACACCAATGAGTAAAAAATACAAAGTATACGGTCTGGGAAATGCAGTAGTAGACTATGAGATCGAAGTAGGGGATTCATTCTTTGCAGAAAATGAAGTTGAAAAAGGATTGATGACACTTGTAGAAGAAGATCGTCAATCAGAGCTACTCGCGGTGGTCAAGAATAATATCAAGAAAAGGCAAAGCGGAGGATCAGCAGCCAATAGCATCATATCACTGGCACAGTTTGGAGGAGATGCATTTTATTCATGTAAAGTCGCAAATGATGAAGATGGCAGATTCTATATCGAAGGACTTACTGAAGCGGGAGTTGACTCTAACTTATCATTAGAAGTATTAGAAGATGGGATCACTGGCAAGTGCCTGGTAATGGTATCGGCCGATGCAGAACGCACGATGAACACCTATTTAGGAATTACTTCTGACTTTTCTGTCAAAGAATTGGATACTGAAGCAATCAAAGACTCAGAATACATTTTCATTGAAGGCTACCTAGTTTCTTCAGATTCAGGAAGAGCAGCTATGAAAGCTGCAAAAAAGACAGCAGAAGAAAGTGGGGTGAAGGTGAGCCTATCTTTTTCAGACCCTGCTATGGTTAAGTATTTCAGAGATCAAATGATCGAGGTTGTAGGCGATGGAGTTGACCTGTTGTTTTGCAACGAAGAAGAAGCCATGCTATTCACAGACACTACATCAGTCATTGAAGCAGGAGAAGAATTAAAGAAAGTAGCTAAGAAGTTTGTAGTTACACTTGGTAAGAATGGTGCAACCATTTTCGATGGAGATACTTTTATCGATATTGAATCCTATCCTGTGGAGGCAGTTGATTCTACCGGAGCAGGAGATATGTTTTGCGGAGCTTTCCTATATGGAATTACGCATGGCCATACCTTAGCGTCATCTGGCAAACTTGCAAGCAAGGCAGCTTCTGTAGTTGTTTCAAGTTTTGGACCAAGACTTGAGACCGCTGAAGTTCAGAAGATTTCAAAAGAAGCATTTACGGTTTAGCACATTTAACCTTTGTTCGGTAGCTCCTTGATAGGACTTGCTAGAGCTTCCAGAACGGAGTTTAATCGATAATTATAAACTTTCCTCTTTACACTTATTAAATTTCACCATTATTCATATCTTTGCACTCCGTTTTTCGGGGAAGAAGATTTTAAGGCATTAAGCCTTTTATAAATACTAGAAATTATGAAAAGGACATTTCAACCTTCAGTAACAAAAAGAAAAAACAAGCACGGTTTCAGAGAAAGAATGGCATCAGCGAATGGTAGAGCTTTATTGGCTAGAAGAAGAGCCAAAGGCAGAAAGAAGCTGACGGTATCTGACGAGATGCACAAAAAATAATTGAACTTTGGCCTATGAGTGCTTCAGGCCATAGTAAAAATACCTTTCGCAAAGAAGAAAGGCTTACGGGCAAAAAAAACATAGAGGAGCTGTTTAAGCATGGTTCCTCTTTTTATTTACACCCATTTTTACTTAAGTATGCCGCTCCCTCCGATGAGGCAGAGTCAAATCGGATTCTTATTTCTGTTCCCAAAAAGAAATTTAAGAGAGCCGTTGATAGAAATCTTATCAAAAGACGGATCAAAGAAGTCTATCGATTAAATAAGAATACAATCTTTCAAGGGCAACCTCCCTACTATCACTTTGCTATTATCTATCTGGATAAAGTAATATTGCCATACGCTCAGATAGAGGAAAAACTAATTCCGCTTTTAAAGCGTTTAAAAAACCTAAAAACCAAGGCAGATGAGGAAAAGCGTTAAAATGTTCTCAATCTTGAGCATAGCAGGAGGATTGATATTTGCATTCAGTTCATCGTCAAACGACAGATCGTTCGACATCATAAAGAATCTGGATATATTCATCACGGCATTCAAGGAAGTCAACACCTACTATGTAGACGAGATCAACCCCAACAAGCTGATGAGAACAGGCCTTGACGCGATGCTTTCCTCTCTTGACCCTTATACCGATTACATCCCCGAAGATGATATAGAAGATTATAGAACAATGACCACCGGGGAGTACGGAGGGATTGGTGCAGTTATCGATAAGAAAGGAGGAGTCAGTACCATAGTAATCCCCTACGAAGGCTACCCGGCATCCAGAGCCGGGCTCATTGCAGGAGATAAAATACTAAGTATCAACGGAGTAGACCTAAGCAATAAGACCAATGGAGAAATTAGTCAGTTGCTCAACGGACAGTCCAAATCTGAGATTACACTCAAAATAAAGCGATTCAACAAAGAAGAACCCTTTGATGTCTCACTTGAAAGAGAAAAAATCACCATCGACAATGTCCCCTACTTTGGTATGGTCACAGAAGATATCGGATACCTTAAGCTCACAGACTTTACCACCAATGCAGGACAAGAAGTCAAAAATGCAGTACTTCAGTTAAAAGCAGATGGAGCCAGCAAGATAATAGTAGACCTAAGAGGCAATCCAGGTGGGCTGCTCAATGAAGCCATCAACGTTTCCAATGTATTTGTAGACAAAGACAAAGAAGTGGTTACCACTAAAGGGAAACTTACCATGAATCTCAGAGTTTACAACACTCTCGATGAAGCCACGGATACAAAGATCCCACTAGTAGTTTTGACCAGTAGCGGTAGTGCATCTGCAGCTGAGATCGTTGCAGGAGTAGTACAGGATTACGACAGAGGCGTCCTCATAGGACGAAAGACATATGGCAAAGGACTCGTGCAGCAAACCCGCCCGCTGGCATACAATTCACAGATCAAAGTAACCACCAGCAAATACTACATCCCAAGCGGCAGATGCATACAAGCTATAGACTATAGCAATCGCAATGAAGACGGAAGCGTGGGCAAAATCCCAGACTCGTTGCAAGTAGAATTTAAAACATCCAAAGGCCGATCCGTATTTGATGGAGGAGGAGTAGACCCGGATATTAAAGTAGGCACCTACAAATACGCCCCCATCACCTTTAGTCTTATGAGCAAAGACTTAATTTTCAACTACGCTACCCAATACTATTACACACACGAGAAAATTGCTCCCGCTAAAGAATTTAGCCTCTCGGACGAAGACTATTCTGCCTTTGTAGATTGGCTCAAAGGGCAAGACTATGACTATACCACGCAAGTGGAGAAAGACATAGAGAAGCTCATTGCCAACGCCAAAAAAGAGAAATATTACGAAGATATTGAAACACAAATCGCTGACCTGAAGCAAGCCACCCTGCATAACAAAGAGCAAGACCTGCAAACATTCAAAAGAGAGATCACCGCCCTGTTAGAACAGGAAATTTGCGGAAGATACTACTTCGAAGACGGTATCGTAGAATCCATGTTCGATAGAGATGCAGACATAGAAGAAGCCATCTCCGTGCTCAACGACTCTACTCGGTACAACCAAATCCTTCTCAGAAACTAAAACTCCGAAATGGCGCTTATTCTGGCGATCGATACCTCAACCAAAGTCTGTTCTATCGCACTTCATCAAGATGGAGTCGAAATAGGCCATCAGGCTTATCACCTGCAAAAGTCACATTCATCCCTACTCCCCATCATCGTTAAGCAATTAATGGAAAATGTGGAAATGCAGATGAATCAAATTGAAGCAGTAGCTATTTCTGCGGGACCAGGATCATACACAGGCCTCCGCATAGGCACATCCACAGCAAAAGGCCTCTGTTACGGTTTAGGAGTTCCACTATTATCATTCGATAGCCTCGATTCCATGTATGAGTCAGTCAAAGATACAGTCTCTAACACCACACTCATTTGCCCCATGATAGACGCCCGCAGGATGGAAGTCTATTGCAATCTTCGCAGCACAGATGGAAATCGCATTTGGGAATCCAAGCCGCTTATATTAGACGAAACTACATTTTCTGAATTCTCTGAAACCAATTTGCTTCTCATAGGAGATGGAGCAGCAAAATGTACCGAATTGTTTTCCAATCAAGAGAATATCAAAATTCAACCCGGCATTTACCCCAACACCTTTTCTGTAGGCAGGCTCATGCAAGAGAAGTTTTCAAAAGCCCAATTCGAAGATTTGGCATACTTTGAGCCAGATTATCTCAAGGAGTACCAAACTAAACCACCCAAAAATAAGTTTCAGTTCTGATGGAAGAGATAATAAACCGAGTAGCAAGTTCAGCCCTACTATCAGTCGACATGGACGACTATATAGATCAAAGCGATCGCGCATCATTCGATCTCAAGCAGACCCTATTTCAGGAGTTATTACTAAAAGAGAAAGATTTCAGACTCTTTCTCAAAGAATTTGATTGGGAAATCTACCGAGGCAAAAACGTTTACGTCTACTGTTCCGCGGATGCAATCGTCCCATCATGGGCATACATGCTCGTAGCATCCAAGCTCTCATCAGTAGCCAATATTTTCACTATTGGAGACGAAAACGATCTCGAAAAAGCCATCATCGACTCAGCAATCGAAAAACTAATAGCAACCACCTCCATTCATGACGCAAAATTGGTGATCAAAGGGTGCGGCAACCTTCAAAACAGAGATTACGCCTACTTCCAACTAACCAAAAAAGTAGTGTCAAAGGCAGCAAGTATCATGTACGGAGAACCCTGCAGTACCGTCCCAGTCTATAAAAAACCAAAGTAAAGATTCGGAGCATTGTAGCAGGCACTTTCAAAACCCGAGTAGCATCCTGCTCTCATTGCTATCTTTTTTATGAGTTGATTTTATAGGATAAAAAGGATATCCATTCGATCAGGGCTATGGCAGAGATTTGCTTTCTATTGCATTTTGAGCTTTGCCTATAGTCCCGCTGTTAGACTACATAAATATCGCTAATCCGATCGTCATTCCTGATTTATTCAGGAATCCCATCAAAGTATTTGGCCCCGATCAGATAGGGTTTGCTTGATGATGACATTAAGACTGTCACTAGGTTTTCTTCAAAATCCCACAACCCTATTCAGAAAAACAAGTTTGCCCCAAACACCTATTCATCCTTAAGCGTCTTAGCCGGATTGATCAAAGCGGTAGATATAGCTCGATGACCAATAGTTACAGCCGCTATTGTCAAAGTGATCAGAAAAGAAACAGCAAAGAAATCATAACTCAACTCGATTCGATATACATAATCCTCAAGCCATTTGCCCATAAGGTAAAACGCCAGAGGAGCAGCCACGACGAAAGCGATAGAAGTCAGAATCAAAATCTCCTTCGAGAATATCCCCAGAATATTAAATATAGAAGCCCCCATTACCTTTCTCACCCCAATCTCTTTTTTCCTGTTGATAGCAATAAAAGAAATCAAACCATAAAGCCCAAGACACCCAATCAAGATCGAGATCAGAGAGAACATCTGGAGAAGTGAGGAGATGCTCTGCTCAGTTTCATACCTCTCTTTTAGCTCCTCATCATAGAAATCATAATCTACCACATATCTGGGATACACCTTTTCCCAGGACTTTCTAAAGTGGCTCAACCCCGCCTCATAATCATTCAAAGAAGTCAATTTGAACGAAAGATTAAAGAAGATTTTTGGGCGATTGATGAGAATTGTATAATCTATTTCATTGTCAAGATTCTGAGAGTGGAAATCCTCCATCACACCTACAATTTTCTTATTACCATTCCACCCAGTCATCAAAGTCTCCCCGACTGCAGAATCATACTTGCCCATAAACCCCATCAAGTCTGCGATTTTCCTATTGACTACTATTTGAGTACTATCCGTTTTTCGAAGAGACCTACCGGCCAGAAGCTCCAGATCGAAAAATTTGAAGTAATGCGCATCACAAGCCTTAAAATTAGCATGATAACTATTTTCAGATTCTAGTGGAGCATAGTTGAAGTTAGAATGTGAATTGCTGTTTCCAGTTGGCTGGCTTAGCGCAAACGTCACGTCAGCTATCTCGGGAGATTCAAGGAGCAAGTTTCTGAAACGCTCCCTTTTCACCTCATCCTGATCAGGCAAATAAGAATTCACGATAGCCTCCTTGTTAAACCCAAGATCCTTCTGTTGAAAGTACCGCATCTGAGCAGCAGCAATCAAAGTTCCGATAATCAAGAATTGAGAAATAGCAAATTGAAAAATCACAAGACCCTTACGAAGCGAAAGACCCCCACTATTCTGACGCCCCGATATTTTACTCTTCAATGCAAGAACTGCATTCATTCTTGATAAAAGCACCGATGGATAAAAACCAGACACCAAGCTCACGAATATAAATACCACCACTATAAATACCATCAGTGAAGTATCGTTGGTGAGATCAAGAAACAATCTGTACCCCATCAAGTCCTCAAGTCGGATGAATAAAATTTCCGCAATAGCCAGAGCCACCAGCAGAGAGATCCCTGTTATCAGCGAAATCTCAAACATAAACTGCATGACCAGTTGCCCTGACCTTACCCCGATAGCCTTTCTTATGCCTATTTCTTTCGCTCGATTGGCAGCCTGCGCCGTGGCGAGATTGATGAAATTGATACAAGCAGTTATAACTAAAAACAGAGCGATGATACCAAGAGAGTAGATAAACATCATAGACACAGTTCGTCTATAAGCACCGTATTCCTTGTCAAAATGAAGACTCGATAGTGGTTGTGTAACAAACCTTGTTCTCTCCGATTCACCCTCCTCAAAATACTTATCTACCAGTCTGACCAACTTTTCATCAAACTGATTTTGATCAAATTCAGCACCAACCAAAATGTAAGTATTATTTGAAGAGTTTGTCGAGTTCCATTCCTTCCCCTCAAAAAAATAAGGATTAGAACCCTTCTGGCTATTGTAGTCAAATAGCATGGTAAAAAGCAAAGTACTCGCCTGTGGAGGATCTGCGATTATTCCCACCACCTTAAAATCATCCACGTTTGAGACAGTACGACCAATTGCATCTGCCTCATTTCCCTCCTTTAAGTCAAATAGTTGTCTAGCGACCGATTCAGCCAAAACAACAGTATGAGGTTCAGTGAGAGCCACATCTCTATTTCCAGCAATCCACTCAGTAGAGAAAATTTCGAAAAACGAATGCTCCACAAAAGCGATTCCATCATCTATCAACAGTTTCTTAATCTCCTCGTTTTCCTTTTTTATATCTATTTGATCTCCCCCAACATAATACGTCCTTGTCACGGCTTCCACATCAGGAAAATCTGTTCTTATCGCAGTACCAAGAGGAGATGGAGTACCCATCCCCTTATCCACTCTGTCAGGATAAATCGAATTCATTGATACACGATAAATCTCCTCAATCCTCTCATGATGTTGATCGTAGCTCAATTCAAACAAAATCACCTTGAAAATCACCAAGGAACAACCAATCCCAAGAGCTAGCCCTATTACGTTTATAAAAGTGTAAGACCTATTCTTCTTTAAATTTCTAAATGCCGTGATCAAATAATTTCTAAACATCTCTTTGCTTCGATTTTTCAATACAGACACTATTTCAGTGCCACAACTACAAGTCCTTATTTCACAAGTAGTTACATTTCACTCCCGCTGTGAATCGCATCTAGCCGAACACAGAAGTGTTTGTTTTCAATACAGAAAACACAAACTATTCAACCTCCATCTAATATTGCCGTGAAGCCTAAACTACTTTCAGAAATTCCTTAAAGGAGGGCGGGGCATCCAAGGCAAGCGTGAAATTATTTTGACTTTTAAACGACTTCCTGTTTTTGATATCTGATAAAGTCAAAATGATTTTATTGCGTTGGTGTCTTTTTCTTTGCTTCGTTTCTTTTGGGCAAGCAAAAGAAATGAAGGCTAAATGAGAATTGAAAAACACTTTCGGACGTATGTGTTGAATCTATGTTTTAGCACTTAGCACTCAATCATTTGACAAATGAAATATTGTTTAACCCTAGAGTTATCGCGCATCAAGATAAAGGTTTGTTAATTCCGAAATCCCATCCAGTTTCCACCCAATCGAGCAACGTTTCTACCTGTCCCTGCAACTCGTTAAGAGTCAAATGGCAAATTTAAACTGCACACATGTGCACTGAGAAAATTCTGCCTTCAAAGAATACCAATATCCCGTTTCAAAAGAGTGAAAATCTTCTGAAGCAGAATAGAAGTCTAAGGGAACTCATCCATTTCTCTCTAGCACAATACCCTGAAAATCTACATGTCGTCATTCCTGATTCATTCAGGAATCCCATCCTGCTTCCACCCAATCGAGCAACATTTCTATCTGTCCCAGCAACTCGTTAAGAGTCAAATGGCAAATTTAAACTGCACACATGTGCACTGAGAAAATTTTGCCTTCAAAGAATACCAATATCCCGTTTCAAAAGAGTGGAAATATCCTGAAGCAGAATAGCAGTCTAAAGTAACTCAGCTATTTCTCTCAAACACGATACCCTGAAAATCTACGTGTCGTCATTCCTGATTCACTCAGGAATCCCATCCTGCTTTCCACCCAATCGAGCAACATTTCCTCCCTGCCCCTCAGAATCACTAAAAGCCAAATAACAAACTTAAGTTGACGGCATAGCCATTTCACCCTAAATTTAACATTCATTCAAACCCCCCAATGAATAAGCATAAAGCCAGAATACTTATCATCGACGATGATCCAGCCATTTTGACCTCAGCTAGACTCTTTCTAAAGCAAAAGTTTGAGTACGTATGGGCACTTAAAAACCCCGACCAATTTGATCAAGCCATGACAGAATCTGCCTTCGATGTAGTGCTTCTGGATATGAATTACAAATCAGGAGACGATTCAGGCAAAGAAGGATTAACCCTAATTCAAAAGATAGTCAGACAATACCCCCAAACAGAAGTGATCCCTATTACCGCACATGGAGAAATCAATATAGCAGTGGAAGCCCTAAAACAAGGAGCCAGAGACTTCATCACTAAACCATGGCGAAACGACAAATTACTAGAGTCAATAAACAATGCCCTCACCCTAAACTCAAAATTTGAATCAAAACCAACACCCTCAGACCCTACTCAGGAAGAACAATTAGAAATTACCTGCAAGTCCAAAACCTTCACCTCAGTAATAGATACCACTAAGAAAGTAGCGCCGACCGATGCTAGTATATTAATAATAGGAGAGAGCGGATCAGGCAAAGAAGAAGTAGCAGATTATATCCAAAGACGATCACACAGAGCAGAAAAACCCTACATCAAAGTAGACCTAAGTGCCATTCCAGACAATCTCTTCGAATCAGAAATCTTCGGTCACGTCAAAGGAGCATTTACAGACGCCAAGACCGACAGAGTCGGCAAACTAGAAGCAGCCCATCAAGGCACAATCCTTTTTGATGAAATAGGAAACATTGACTTAGCCAAGCAAGCAAAGCTCCTTAGCACCCTACAAAACCTGGAAGTCACACCCCTTGGATCCAATAAACCAAGAAAAATAGACGTCAGAGTCATTTGTGCCACCAATTCAAATCTCAATCAAGCAGTTCAAGAAGGGCAATTCAGGCAAGACTTTTTATACAGAATAAACACAGTCGAAATTCCTGTGCCACCCCTTAGAGAAAGAATAGAAGACATTGAGCCAATAACCAGATACTACTTCAATACCTTCAAGGAAAAATACAACAAACCAAACCTAAAAATCACGCAAGAAACACTCGCAAGACTTAGAGAATACCCCTGGCCAGGAAATATCCGAGAACTCATACACACAATCGAGCGAACTGTGATTCTATCAAATCACAATATACTTAGCCCTGCAGACCTTAAATTAGAATCCCTTTTTGAAGATAACATTGCCGAAAACCTCAACATAGAAGAAATGGAAAAAGCAATGATCCTAAAATCCCTCAAAAAAAACCGAGGAAACATAACACACGCAGCACGCGACCTTGGCATTGATCGACAAGCACTATACAGAAGACTAGAGAAATATGATTTATAACCGCTTCTTTCTCAAGACCCTTCTGAGAATCTTTCTAATCCTGGCAGCCATGATCACCATGCTTCTCATATATCAACACCAAGGATTAGAATTCACCCAAGCCATTTTAGGAATAACCATCATTGGACAAGCAGTAGAACTCACCATTTTCGTCAATCGAACCAATTATGACCTTTCACGATTCATAGCATCCATTCAAGACAAAGATTACACAGTAGCATTCACAGACTCAGACAAAACCAAATCATTCGGAGCACTCCACAACTCATTCAATCAATTCGTCAATACCCTCAAAGACCTTGAAACCAGCAATACAGCCCAATACCTTTTTCTCAAACAACTAGTCGATCAAATAGAGTTCGGCATCCTTGTTTTTGACCACCAAGACCAACTATCACTAATCAATCGCAAAGCACAGCAACTACTCAAGCTCCCACCAATTAAAGACTGGAAAAAAATACAAAACCCCAATACCCAATTTTTAAAAGAAGTTCTCCGTCTACCAGAAGGCAGAAATCACCTTATAGAAACAAAAATCGCAGACAAAGACAGATATTTCTCAGTAAACAGCACCAAAGTAACCATCAGAGAACATCAGCATCAAATAATTTCATTTCAAGACATACGATCCGAAATTCAAAATAAAGAAATAGAAGCATGGCACAAGCTTATCAGAATTCTCACACATGAAATCATGAATTCCGTCACCCCCCTTGTTTCACTTGCCGACACCATTCAGATGATTCTATTGAGCGAGGAAAGCCAAGTAAAACAGACCAACCAAATAACCGAACAAAACCTTCGGGATATCAATGAAGCCCTTATTACCATTCGCGAAAGAGGAGAAGGTATTCTGAGTTTTGTTGCCAATTATCGCAAACTCACCAAAATCCCAACCCCAATACCAAAGCCCACAGATTTTGATAAAATGCTCACTGGTATTCTCACACTCATCAAAGACGACCTATCCAGACAAGCAATTCAAGTAAATTTCCATCCGACCAATCTCACCCTGTCAATAGATAAGCCGTTAGTCGAGCAAGCACTAATAAACCTTTTCAAAAACGCAGTTGATGCATTGCATGATAGCCAGGCACCCACGATCACAATCCAATCCATTTCCGATTCCAACTTCACCACCATCAAGATCATTGATAATGGAGAAGGAGTTCAAGACCAAGACCTAGAAAAAATGTTCATACCCTTCTATACCACCAAGGCAGAAGGCTCAGGAATCGGCCTGAGCATTTCCCGTCAGATAATGAATCTACACGGAGGCTATTTAGAAGCATCCCGAGATCAACTGCACACCACCTTCGCACTACTCTTCCCAAGTAAGCAAACCTAAGTTCCCCTTTTGAGCGTCAAGATATTTTATTGTCATAGATAGGATTTGCATCCAGCTCTCTTTTCTATCTTTTTAATGCGTTGATTTAAGGAGATAAAAAGGATATCCCTTCGATCAGGGCTATGGCTGAGAGCTGTATTCCATTGCACATTAGCTATTTGCAGAAGTCCAACCTTTCAGC
>JAGDZQ010000032.1:0-6748 GCA_049115715.1 Cyclobacteriaceae bacterium | reverse complement strand
GAGTTTGTGCTCCATGACTAATGATTATACTATCTAAAAGAGGTAGTTAAGATTTTATGGTGATTATTGTCGGCTCGCGTAGAGGGTGGGGCTCCCCACTTGATAAACGAGAAGAAATGATACCAAGATTATCAAAAGAGATGATCAAGATTTTATGGTGATTATTGCGGTGGGGTCCACCTCTTTCCATTCCGAACAGAGAAGTTAAGCCCACCAGCGCTGATGGTACTGCCGTAACAGGTGGGAGAGTAAGTCGTTGCCAGTTTATTATATTATTTAACCCTGATTAGGATACTAGTCAGGGTTTTTTTATACAACAAAAAAAAACACCATTAAAGGAAATACGTTTTTATTACCATTTGTTGAAATATTCAAGATGCAACTTCTGTATTATGTTTTAACTTAGGGTCTAAATTTGATCCCTTAATATCCTTAAGGAGGAATTCAATCAACTTGATGACGTTTATTAATCCCTCAGCCCTTTGGGGCTTGTTTTTAGTTGCTATTCCGATAATCATTCATCTGTTCAATTTTAGAAGAGTAAAGAAGCTTTTTTTTTCTAATGTTTCTTTTTTGACCTCAGTTAAAAGTCAATCAAATTCTAAAAACACATTGAAGAAGCTTTTAGTGCTACTTCTTAGGATTCTGGCTCTAATTTTCTTAGTAATAGCATTTGCACAACCAATGCTTATCGAAGAGAGAAAGGGTGTTGTTGAAGTTGAGAAATCGAAGGTTTATTTTCTGGATAATTCCCTTAGTATGGGGAGAAAAAGCTCTGGGCAAGGTGATTTGATTGGAGATGGAATAATGCTTTTAAAGTCACTAGTACTAATGAAATCTGATAATCGTTCATTTGGGTTGATAAGTAATGATTTTGATGCGGCTAACAGATCTATCCTTGCAAGAGAACTGGAAGATAAACTTGCTGAAATTGATCTCTATAATAAGGGTAGAGATATAGCAAGTGTGGTTGCTAAATGTAATAGGGTTGGTGATGGACAACCCGAAATTATTTTGATTTCGGATTTTCAAAAAAAGCCCTTCGACAATCTTTCATCAGTTTTGGAGGATTCTATCAATACCTATCGTTTACTGAAATTGGAGGCAGGATCTGAAAATAATTTATTTGTGGATTCTGTTGTTTTGGATAATCCAATAGGACTTCCAACTAAGAATGAATTGATGGTTCGCATATCAAACTCAGGTAATCAGAATCGAAAAGATATTTTGGTCAAAGTATTTCAAAATGAGGTTCAAATTTCGTCTTTCACGGAAGGTTTTAATAGATATTCTAGTAAATGGGTATCTATTGATCTGTCTGAAAATTCTGATTTAAGTGGTAGGTATACGATAGAAGTTGTTGATAGTGAGTTTGCATATGATAATCGCTTCTACTTTGCAATAGAACAGTTTGATAGATCCAAGATCTATCATATTTATGATGAGAAGGAGAACGAGTTTATTCGTTCAGTTTATGCTAATGATGATTTTTTTAGTCTGAATTCAAGTACCATAAGAAATATAGATCAAGAAAGATTGATGAAAGCGGATTTGGTCATACTGGATCATTTGGAAGAAATACCGAATTGGTTAATTGGTCAGCTTTCGGTTTTTAAAAATTCAATTTTGGTCATGCCAAACGAATCTTTTGACTATGTAAGTTATTCTGCGTTTTTAAATATTGAGGTAGGGACTTCCAAGAAGACGTCTAAGTATGGTATTAAAGAGGAGTCATTGAGGCATCCTTATTTCAATGAGGTGTTTAACGAAAATCAGAAAGAATCGAATATGCCATGGGTTAATTCTGTAATGGATCTTTCTAGAAGCTCAGAAGTCATTTTGAAGTCTTCTGTCGGTGATGCAACTCTTGCGGTTGCAAGAGAGGGTGTATTTGCCTTTAGTCATCCCCTAAGCAAGGATTATACGAACTTGCACAAGCACGGACTTTTTTTACCTCTAATGTATAAACTCGCTTTTTCAAACCGTAAGAGCCCGGTACTATCTTATAGTATAGAAGATCGATTTATCCCTCTTAGAAATGATTCCATATATTCCTATGGTGGTGGCTTGAAACTTGTTTCAGGAGAGCAGGTTTTGGTACCACAGCTAAGAAATATTGATGGAGAATTTTCTTTGGAAATTCCTTCTGTTTTGCATGAACCAGGATTTTATGAATTGAGAGTAAACGATAACCAAATTCGTACTTTGGCTTTTAACTTGTCCAAAATTGAATCGGATCTGGCGTCATTTTCGAATGAGGAAATAGAGAAAATGGTAGAAGGGAGATCAAATGTTTATTTTCAATCTATTGATGATGTAGGTACTTATACTGAAGAGCTGAATCAATCAAATGAGGCACTTCCTTTATGGAAATATGCATTACTTTTGACTCTAATTTTTTTAATAGCTGAACTAACACTCCTAAGATTATTTAGATGAAATTACGACTAGCCAACGCTACGATCTTTGATTTTTCTTCAAAATTTCATCTAGAAAAGGTTGATTTAATTATTGTAAATGGAGTGATCACCCAGATAGGGAATAATCTTTCGGAAGGAAAATCAATAGATCTTGAAGGTAAAATTCTTTCTCCCGGATGGGTTGATTTGTTTGCTAATTTTAATGAACCCGGGTTTGAACATAAAGAGGATATCCAATCAGGAGTAGGTTGCGCCATTTCGGGAGGTTTTACTGATGTATGTCTGATTCCAAATACTTCTCCGGCTTTAGAAACGAAAGGTGATATTCAATTTATACTTAAGAAGTCCAACGAAATCGATTTGCTACCTATAGCAGCCCTAAGTGAAGGGTTGAAAGGAGAAAATCTTACAGAAATTCTAGATTTGCATTCTAATGGTGCCGTTGCTTTTTCGGATGGTTTGAATCCAATATGGAATACTGAACTGCTTCTTAAGGCTCTTCAGTATGTGCAAAAGTTTGATGGGTTGGTTATTCAACGTCCAAGAGATTTGTCCTTGAGTCAGCATGCACAAATGCACGAGGGAGTGGTTAGTACCGCTCTTGGTCTAAACGGGGAACCATCGGTATCAGAGGTACTTACCATTCAGCGCGATTTGGAAGTACTTAAATATGCTGATGGGAAGATCCATTTTTCTCAAATATCAACTAAGAAGTCTGTTGATTTAATTAAAAAGGCGAAAAAAGCGGGTTTAAAAGTAACGTGTGATGTGTCCATAAATCATTTGCTATATACGGAAGAACATTTGAGTGATTTCGATACGGCATATAAAGTTTCTCCTCCTTTTAGGAGTGAAAAGGATCGTAGAGCCTTAATTAAAGGACTGAACGAGGGTGTCATTGATGCTATTACTTCTTCACATCAACCACAAGAT
Source organism: Cyclobacteriaceae bacterium (assembly GCA_049115715.1). Classification (GTDB taxonomy): domain Bacteria; phylum Bacteroidota; class Bacteroidia; order Cytophagales; family Cyclobacteriaceae; genus JAMZMI01. The sequence continues at coordinate 3,395 of JAGDZQ010000032.1, read as the reverse complement.
TCAGAGAGTAAGGAGCTGGAATTTGATTTAGCAGACTTTGGCATTTCATCTATGGAGACTGTTTTTCCGTCATTGTTAAGCATTGAAAGTGAACTTCCACTTGAAGTGGGATTTGATAAACTAACTAATGGCCCTAGAAAAATTTTGGGATTGGATGAGGTTAGGATAGAAGAAGGAGGCGTTGCTAAGTTGGCTGTGTTTGATAAAAAGATGGAATGGAAATTCGATCATAAAAGTAGTAGATCAAAATCTCAAAATTCTCCTGTCTTTAATACTATGCTAAAAGGTATGGCATCAGGAGTGATCAATAAGGAATTCGTATCTCTTCAGAACTTATAAGATGTTAAAAGTAGGTCTTAAGTATGCTGTGATATGCAGTGTTTTCTTGGTTGTGATATTTCACGTTTCGTCTTTTTTCGGGATTAACCCATTAATGAACCTGGTTCATCTTGTTTTTGACTTGATGATGTTCGGGTTGTTTATATTCTTTGCAAGCAAAGAATTGAAAATGAGCCAACAAAATGAGGTATTGCATTTTTGGCAGGGCATGACTGTAGGGTTCAATGTCTATTTTTTTTCAACGTTGGTGTTTGGGATATACCTATATATTTACTTCGGGTTGAATGAAAATGTGCTTTTGGATTATAAGGAGTCTGCTCATCAATTTTTGCAGGAAAAAAAGGAGATCTATATTGAGGAAATGGGGCAGGAATCTTTTGATTCACAGTTAAACGGTATAAATGAAGTAAGTAATATGGATTTGATAACTAGTGCTGTCTTGAAAAAAATCTTAGCAGGATTCTTCATTACCCCAGTTATATCCATAATTTTAAGAAAACAACCCAAATAAAATGGAGAATTCAAATAACGTTTCAACAAAGAGTGTAGCTGTTAAATATGGATTGATCAGCGGTCTTGTAGGTATAATCTTTTTTGTCCTGCTGGATTTTATAGGGCAGGCTGCAAATAATAAGATCAGTTGGATTGGTCTAATTTTCACTGCAATCATTATGGTTATGGCTCACAAAGAGTTTAAAAGCAGCGGTGATGGATTTATGAGTTACAAACAAGGCCTTGGTCTTGGTACGATTATGTCTGTTGTAGGATCTGTAATAAGCAGTGTATTTACGTTTTTTTATGTGAAATTTATTAGTCCAGAATTTATAGATGTAATAAAGGAGCAACAAATCATGGAGATGGAAAAGTCGGGTATGAGTGATGCTGAGATTGATCAAGCTATGAGTGTTGCTGCAATGTTTATGGGACCAACTGCGATGATGGTTATCGGGTTAATAATGGGTGTGCTTTTAGGTTTTATTATTGCTTTAATAGTTTCTGCTTTTACGAAAAAGGAACGTCAAGAATTAGTCTAATTAGAATATAGAACTGACATTCATTGGATTTATCCCTAGTTATCCCAGTATACAACGAAGAGGAGTCGCTTCCTGAGCTTTTTGATTGGATAGTGAAAGTTGTAGATGAGCATCAAATATCTACTGAAGTCTTATTTATAGATGATGGAAGTACGGACTCTTCCTGGGAAGTGATTTCCCAATTAAATGCTCTGGACGGACGTGCTAAGGGGATAAAATTCAATAGAAATTACGGGAAATCAGCTGCTTTGAATGTCGGTTTTCAAGAATCAGTAGGTGAAGTGGTGATAACCATGGATGCTGATATTCAAGATAGTCCTGATGAAATACCCGGTTTGATCAATATGATCAAAGAGGATGGTTATCAATTGGTATCTGGATGGAAGAAAAAGCGTCACGACCCTATAGGTAAGACTTTACCTTCTAAGTTCTTCAATAAGATAACAAGTTTGGTGTCTGGGATTAAGTTGCATGACTTCAACTGTGGCCTCAAGGCTTATCATAGCAGAGTGGTTAAGAATATCGAGGTTTACGGTGAAATGCATCGATACATCCCGTTGATAGCAAAGTGGAACGGGTTTTATAGAATTGGAGAAAAGGTCGTAGAGCACAGGGCTCGCAAGTATGGACAGACCAAGTTTGGTTTGGAACGATTTGTTAACGGTTTTCTAGATTTAATTTCTGTAAGTTTTGTGACAAGGTTTAGGAAGAACCCGATGCATTTTTTCGGGCTTTTTGGAACGCTATCATTTGGTTTTGGGACTTTGGTCGCTGGATGGATTATAGGAACAAAGCTATATAACCTGCACTATCATTTACCTGTTCGTGATGTAGTGGATCAGCCATTGTTTTTTCTTTCTTTGGTTGCGGTAATAATAGGAACTCAACTTTTTTTAGCTGGTTTTCTGGCTGAGATGATTATTCAGGTTAGCCCAAAGAAGAATGATTATCTAGTGATTGAAAAGCTAGGTAGTGATGCTTAAGTTTTCGATTGTCGTTCCAGTCTTTAAGCGTGAGGATGAGGTAATTGAATTATTGGATAGCTTGAATAATCAATTGTTCAATGATTTTGAAATTATACTGGTTGATGGCAGCCCAACGGATAGTTTGAAATCAGTTGATCAATATGCGAAAGACTTCTGTCAAGAACTTTCGTTTCAGAGAATATACAAGAAGGGATTAGGAATAAGTGATTCTAGAAACCTTGGGGCTCAAAAGGCTCAAGGTGAATATTTACTTTTCATGGATTCGGATGTGATTGTACCAGAACGATACTTTGAGATCATAAACTCGACTTTGGGAGAACGGAATCTTGATGCTTTTGGAGGGCCGGATGCCGCTCATGAATCATTTAGTAATATTCAAAAGGCTATTAGCTTCTCTATGACTTCAGTGCTTACTACTGGAGGAATAAGAGGAAAGAAAGGGCATGTAGGTAAATTCAAGCCCAGGGGGTTCAATATGGGAGTGAAAGCGACTGTGTTTAATGAACTTAGTGGTTTTAATGCATCTCTTCCTGTGGGAGAAGATATGGATTTGAGTGCCAGGATTATAGGAGCAGGCTATAAGACTGATTTGATTTCTGAGGCCTTTGTTTACCACAAAAGGAGGGTTTCCATATCGAAGTTTTATAAGCAGGTGTTTCGATTTGGTGCAGCAAGGGTTATGCTATCCCGAATGCATAACGGTGAAATGAAGATTACTCATTTGTTTCCATTATTGTTTGTCTTGTACTTGCTTGGTGGATTTGCTGCTTTATTTTCCTCAGTAGACTTAATTAGACTTTGGCCGCTTTCTATTGCTGTTTATTTCCTGCTGATATTTAGAGGTGCAGTTTTCGAGAGTAAATCACTTAAGGTAGGCTTGCTAAGTATTCCTGTTATGATTGTTCAGTTCTTTGGGTATGCAATTGGGCTTCTGAAAAATGCCATTGCGGTTTGGGTGCTGGGGAAGCCAAATGGGATATTTGAGAAAAAGGAGGGTGAGCCAGAGAGCCCAATGTAGGCCACTCTCGATCGCATC
>JAGDZQ010000031.1:0-177275 GCA_049115715.1 Cyclobacteriaceae bacterium | reverse complement strand
TATCAGGAGTGGCCTAACTTAAAAATGGTGCAACCTCCATCATGAGTCTTTTCGCTTCAAGGTTTTACCAAAAAGGCATGATGGTCTAATGATTACGAGGATTCCCTCAGATCTTCTACTAATTATTCTATCCAATGGACTCTCCTTAAGAGGAAAGCTTTTGATGAATCGTGAAGTCTTAAAATTCGCAGTTCCCAGGAGTTCTTGGAAAGGCGATTACATCACGGATATTTCCCATGCCAGTGACAAATTGAACCATTCGTTCAAAGCCAAGACCATATCCACTGTGAGGAACTGCTCCGAATCTCCTTGTATCGAGATACCACCACATTTCATCTGCTGGAATATTCATTTCCTGCATTCTGGTTGTGAGGTTGTCTAAACGCTCTTCTCTTTGTGATCCACCAATTATTTCCCCAATACCCGGGAAAAGTATATCCATAGCAGCAACCGTCTTCCCATCATCGTTTTGACGCATATAAAATGCTTTGATGTCTTTCGGGTAATTGTAAAGAATTACAGGTTTTTTGAAATGCTTTTCAACAAGGAAACGTTCATGCTCCGATTGCAAATCAGCACCCCACTCTTCGATTAGATACTTAAATTTTTTCTTTTGATTGGGTTTAGATCTTTTGAGGATTTCGATTGCGTCTGTATAGCTTAACCGTTCAAATTCATTTTCTAAGATGAATTTGAGTCGTTCGGTTAGAGAAAGTTCGTTTCTTTCTTGTTGTGGTTTGGTTTTTTCTTCATCAGCAGCTCGCTTTTCTAAGAACTCAAGATCACTCATACAGTTGTCCAATACATATTTGACCAGATATTTTAGCATCTCTTCTGCCAAGTCCATGTTGTCAGTGATGTCATAAAACGCCATTTCGGGTTCTATCATCCAAAACTCTGCAAGGTGTCTTGTGGTGTTTGAGTTTTCTGCTCTAAAAGTAGGTCCGAAGGTGTAGATTTCGGAAAGAGCCATGGCAGCTAGCTCTCCTTCTAGCTGTCCTGAGACAGTAAGATTTGTTTCTTTTTCAAAGAAATCTTCTTTATAATTTACTTCGCCTTCTTCCGTTTTGGGGATTTGATTCAAATCAAAATTTGTGATTTTGAAGGCTTCACCGGCCCCTTCTGCATCAGATGAAGTAATGATGGGCGTGTTGATATAAGAGAACCCTTTATCGTTAAAAAACTGATGAACTGCGAATGCCAGACTATGTCTTATACGCATCACCGCGCTGAATGTGTTGGTTCTTGGTCTTAGATGAGCGATTTCTCTCAAAAACTCAAGGCTATGTCTTTTCGGTTGTAAAGGATATTTTTCTGGATCTGCATCTCCAAATACCACTAGTTCACTAGCTATCAGTTCACAACTTTGACCTGCACCCTGAGAGGAAGCGATTTCTCCAGTCACGGATAAGCTGGCGCCAGTTGTGATTCTTTTGATCAGTGAGGCATCAAATTTTTCGGGATCTACGACTACTTGCAGGTTGTTGATGACAGAACCATCATTTAGAGCAACGAAAATCACACTCTTATTATCGCGTTTCGTTCGTACCCACCCCATAGCGGTCAATTGCTTTCCGATTGGTTCGGTACCGAGTATTTCTTTGATTTTCGTGCGCTTTTCTCTCACTTTAACCTTCTTCTATAGTTCAAAAATAATTGCACAAAACAACGATATTTTAAGGTTTTAATCAAAGAATAGCATAATTATGATAATTTTGATTTAAGCCATTAAGTGCATGCAAAAACTTGGATTAACTCAGAGCTTAAGTCAAAAACTATCTCCTCAGCAGATACAATTCATCAAACTGCTTCAGGTACCAACAGCAGAGTTGGATACTAGAATAGAAGAAGAGTTGGAAGTAAACCCTGCTTTGGAAGAAGGAGCCGAAGAAAAAGAGCCTGAGGCAGATCAGCAAGAGGAGTTTGATTCAGAGGATTTTGATTCTGAGACCGAGAATATTGAAGAATACCTCCATGATGATTATACGGGATATAAGATGCAAGGAGATGGGAATGGGCAGGAAGAGGAAAAGGAAATGCCAATCTCCGTTGGGTCTACTTTGCATGAGCAACTGATCAGTCAGCTTGGCTATATAAAGCTGAATGAAAGAGAGACGCTGCTTGGTAAACAACTAATCGGGAGCATCGATTCAGATGGATACATCAGACGGGATCTGGAAGCAATTGTAAATGACCTTGCTTTTTCTCAAGGAATTGAAACTGATGCTGAGGAACTTGAAAATGTCCTCTATAAAGTACAAAGCTTTGACCCTGCTGGAATTGGGGCGAGAAGCCTTCAGGAATGCCTGCTCCTACAGCTAGATCGCAAAGACGAAGACCTTGAAACGGTGAAGGTTGCTAAGCTAATTCTTGAAAAATGTTTCAATGAATTCTCAAAGAAGCATTATGATAAGATTGCTCGACGGTTGGGTATTGAAGAAGATGGTCTATTAAAAGAGTCGATCTACCTTATTACTAAGCTGAACCCCAAGCCTGGAGGAGTTGGAGAGGATATGGTGAAAACGCAATACCTCATTCCTGATTTTCTGTTGAGTAATAATAATGGGAAATTAGAATTGACTCTAAACTCCAGAAATGCACCTATGTTGAAGGTGAGCCGATCATACTCGGATATGCTTCATGCTTACGATAAGAGTAATAAAAAAGACAAAAAACTCAAGGAGACCGTGTCTTTTATCAAACAAAAATTGGACTCAGCAAAATGGTTCATCGATGCGATTCGGCAAAGACAGCAGACTTTGTTAAACACAATGCAGTCAATTATCGATTTTCAGTTTGAGTATTTTCAAGAAGGTGATGAGAGCAAGTTGAGACCCATGATTTTGAAAGACATTGCGGATAGAATAAAGATGGATATTTCAACGGTCTCAAGAGTAGCAAATAGTAAAAGTATTCAGACAGAGTTTGGCATATATCCCCTCAAGTACTTTTTCTCAGAGGGAATTTCTACTGATTCAGGTGAAGACGTGAGCAGTAGAGAGGTCAAGAATAAACTTAAGGAATTCATTGTAAGCGAAGAGAAATCTAAGCCATTATCGGACGATAAACTAGAGAAACTCTTAAGGGCTGAGGGGTACAATATTGCAAGAAGAACTGTTGCGAAATACAGAGAACAACTCAATATTCCGGTTGCACGCTTGAGGAAGCAGCTCTAACTGATGAGATTCATTATGAAATTGATCTCAGCGGTTTTTCATCCGCTAATTGTGCCAACCTATATGGCCTTTCTCATTTATAAAGTTGAACCAACCCTTTTTAGCCCTATTCCAAGTGAGCATATTGTTCCTTTTATAGGAGCAATATTTATAACAACATTTTTCATCCCAGGGGGAAGTATAGTTTTCCTAAAGTTATCCAAAAGAATAACCAGTCTGGAATTGGTCAATAGAAAAGAAAGAGTCATCCCTTTTCTCTTTGTCGGATGCTTTTATGGGATGAGTACCTATATGTTCTACTACAAGTTGAACTTATCTTCTTCCATAGTATCCGTTATGTTAATACCGACTTTGCTGATCATAATTTTGAGTCTAATAAGTCTTAGGTCAAAGATTAGTGTGCATTCTGCATCGATATGGGGAGCATGCGGAATCATTTGCGCGCTCTCATTTCACTATCCTGGTTTTGCAGATAAGAATATTTTGAGTCTGCTCTTTTTAGTCTCTGGTATTACTTCCTCATCGAGAATTTACTTAGGCAGGCATACTCAAAAAGAGATGTGGCAAGGAGCCACACTTGGATTCTTTTTTTGTTTTATCGGGACTTATTTCTTCGTTTAGAATCCGGAAATATTGATTCCAATTGTCGATGTTCGCGGCATTCTACCTGACAAGTCAGGAGCACTATCAAACAAATCGCTTAGATATACTTTGTAAAAAAAGTGAATACTTCTAAACCCAAACCTCAACTGAACCCCGTATCTGTATGCTTTTAAGCCAAAGTCATCATATACCTTTTCTTTAATGGATCCTGTAGCCTCATCGTACTTGACTTTGGTATGTGAAGCTAACCGCAATCCAGCTATTCCGCCCAAACCAATGAACCAGCCTTCTCCATTTACAGTTCCCAGTGGATGATACCTGAGTTCGAAAGGGATTTCAAAGTAAGTTGTTGTAAGCTTATTTTTGGTCAGACCAGAACCTCCCAAAGTATCTAGCCCCACTTTGTTAGTAGTATTATCAAACCTCCAGGTGTTGTCTCCAGAGAAAGCGTACTTTTCGAATGAAAAGCCACCTCCAGGATGGAAAGAGAACTTTTCGTTAATCTCAAACCGTCTATTATAGAAAATACTCACAGAATTGGAGCCTATTACTTTTACAGGAAGGTGATCAAGTTTTTTGGACCAATAGCTGAATCCATAATCTATCATTAGGTCACCAGGCAAGTCTGGTTGCTTAGGTCTGCTGTCATCTTGCGCTAATGATTGAAAAGCAACAAAAAAAAGTAAAGCGATCCCACAAAGTCTTTTCATCATCTCAAATTTTCGGCAAAGATAAAATCTATTTTAAAACGTTGGTCAATAACGCGCAGTTTCTAATCAAATTACTAAATTTGCATTATTAAATTGAAAATGGCTTCCTAGCTCAACTGAATAGAGCACTTGATTACGGCTCAAGAGGTTGAAGGTTTGAATCCTTCGGAGGTCACAAAAGCCTGCTGTATGGTTACAGTGGGCTTTTTATTTAATGCAATTATTAATAGGACGAAAGTTTAGATAAGCTTATCTCCTTTTTCCAATTTCACATCGTTTACAAAGTCTCTAAAAACACCTGAGTCCTCTTTTTTACATACGAGCAGCACATCTTCAAAATCAGCAATTAAATACCCTTTCATTTTGTGCATGACAATTAATCGATCACTTTTACTGATAACATAATTGTCTTTGCAGTCATAGAGCATGGCGTCTGCTTCGATCACATTTTGATTTTCATCTTTATCCTTTATTTCGTGAAGTGCATTCCATGACCCAAGGTCGGACCATCCAAATTCTCCAAGAACGACTTGTACATTGTCTGATTTCTCCATGACAGCATAATCGATAGAAATACTTTTGGAGTGAGAGTAAGCTTTCTGAATGAAGCTCTCCTCCTGATCTGTGAAATAATGTTGAATACCTTCTGAAAAAGTTTCAGCCAATGATGGTTGAAGTTTAGCAAGCGCTCTTGTAATAGATTCAACAGACCAAACAAAAATTCCTGCATTCCAAACGAAATCACCACTAGAGATAAATTTTTCAGCTAAATCTGCATCAGGCTTTTCCGTAAACGTCTTAACAGGTTTCAAATCAGTCTCCACCTCACTGTCAAACTGAATATACCCATATCCTGTTTCCGGACGGTTAGGTTTTATTCCAATTGTAACAAGAGTATCTGAGATGCAACCGGAAACCGCTTTTTCAATAATTTGTAAGAAAGCCTCTTCTTTGAAAATTACGTGATCAGATGGTAGAATGACCATGATCGCATTTGGATCTTTTTTCTGAATCTTATAAGCAGTATAGGCAATACATGGTGCAGTATTTCTTTTGTATGGCTCCAGTAAAACATTATCCTTTGGAATTTCAGGCAATTGTTCAGAAAGAAGATCTTCATATATGGCATTAGAAACTATCCACATCCTTTCATCAGGCACAAAACCTTTAAAACGATCATAGGTCATTTGAAGAAGTGATCTGCCAGTATCTAGAGCATCGACAAATTGTTTTGGCTTTTCATTTCTGCTATAGGGCCAGAATCGGGTTCCGGTTCCTCCAGCCATGATTACAATATGCACGTTGTTCATTCCTATTGATTCAAATGTTTGATAATTATTAAGCTTAAAAAATACTGCAAGCGTAAATATATCCTAATCCATTTTTTTGAGCGTTTATCAAGTTTTTAATGTTGTCAAATATTTAATTTCGCGGAAACATGAGATTAACCTCATTATTTATTAATTTCAGTTAAAGACCAATAAATTTTGATGGACACAAGTATTGCTAAAGAGCTAAAGGGTACACTGAAAAAGGTTTTTGGATATGATAGCTTTAGGGGAAGCCAAGAAGTCATAATCGAAAATGTAATGAATGGCGAGAATACTTTCGTAATTATGCCTACGGGAGCTGGTAAGTCCTTATGTTATCAGTTGCCTGCTATAATAAAGAGCGGAACAGCTATTGTAATATCTCCTCTAATCGCACTGATGAAAAATCAAGTGGATCAGATGAATGCCGTTGGAGTCAATGCAAAGTTCCTGAATTCGACACTAAACAAGACGGAGATCAATAAGGTAAAGAAACAGACCTTAGCTGGAGAAGTAAAGCTACTATACGTTGCTCCAGAGTCCTTAACCAAGATTGATAATATTACTTTCCTTAAGGAGGCCAATATCTCTTTTACTGCGGTAGATGAAGCTCACTGTATTTCAGAATGGGGACACGATTTTCGTCCGGAGTATAGAAAGATAAAGTCCATTCTGGCAGAGCTAGGTGATATTCCGATAGTTGCGCTTACAGCCACTGCTACACCGAAAGTGCAACAGGATATAAGAAAGAACTTGAATATGGAAGACGCTAACGTCTTTCAGTCTTCTTTTAACAGAACTAATCTGATTTATGAAGTAAAGCCAAAGAAGCAGGCAAAAAAGCAACTTATAAGAATTGTAAAAGAGCATAAAGGCGAGTCTGGAATAATCTACTGCTTAAGTAGAAAGAAGGTAGAAGAAATCGCAGAATTCCTCAAGGTAAATGGAGTGAGCGTAGCACCCTATCACGCTGGAATGGATGCTAACATTCGGATGAATAATCAAGATGCATTTTTGAATGAGGATGTGGATGTTATTGTTGCTACCATAGCTTTCGGAATGGGAATTGATAAGCCAGACGTAAGGTTTGTTATTCATTATGATGCCCCGAAATCAATTGAAGGCTACTATCAAGAGACAGGGCGTGCAGGACGAGATGGGCTAAAGGGCAAGTGTGTCATGTTTTATAGCTATAATGACATTATTAAGCTTGAAAAATTCAGCAAGGATAAAGCGGTAGCTGAGCGTGAGAATTCCAAAATGCTTCTAGAGGAAATGGCCCTTTACGCAGAATCTTCGGTGTGTAGAAGAAAACAACTTCTGCACTATTTCGGAGAGGAATATAAAGTAGAAAACTGTGAAGGATGTGATAATTGCCTCCACGAAAGACCAACATTTGATGGAACAGATGGTATTACAAGTGTTATAAAGGCTGTTGATCAAACGGGTCAGCGCTTTAACCTCAACCATATTTCTGAAGTTTTAAGAGGGATAAAGTCGGATCATGTTCTGAGTTACTCTCATGATAAGCTAGAGATTTTTTCAACGGGAAGTGATAGAGACGATCACTACTGGAAATCTGTTATCAGACAAACACTCTTGAACGAATTTCTAACTAAGGATATTGAAAATCCAGGCGTTTTTCTTGTTTCGGACAAGGGTGCTCATTTCCTAAAAGATCCTTACAAAGTTTTACTTTTCAAAGATCATGAATATGAGACTGAGGGTGAGGAAGAGGAAATTGAAAAAGAGATCGTAAATACCAAAGCATACGATAAAGTTCTATTTGATTTGATCAAGCACCTCAGGAAGAAGGTTGCCGATCAAAAGGATATCCCTCCATATGTGATTTTTCAAGACCCATCTATTGAGGAAATGGCGACTCTATATCCCACAACTATGGATGACCTTATCAAAATAGTAGGGGTTGGGGAAAGTAAAGCCAGGAAGTTCGGAAAGCCGTTTCTTGAGCTGATAGAGAAGTACGTCGATGATAATGATATTATAACAGCATCAGATGTTTTAGTGAAGTCGGCTGGCCTGAAGTCGAAAAACAAAATTTTCATCATCCAGCAAATTGATAAGCAAATTGACTTGGAAGATATTGCGGATATAAAGGGGATGAAGTATGATCAATTGATCAAAGAGATTGAAAATATCTGCTACGGAGGAACAAAACTTAACCTTGATTATTACATAGATCATGTTTTGGATGACGATAGACAGGATGATATATATGACTACTTTCTAAATGCTGAATCAGACAGTATTGAAGACGCAATGAAGGAACTGAAAGATTTTTACTCAGAGGATGAGGTTAGGCTTATGCGAATAAAATTTATGTCTGAGTATGCACATTAAATGAATTGAACACTAGGAATCATAAATGTAGACCGTCTATTTTTGGGACGGTTTTTTTATGCCTCAAATAATTTAACGATGAATATATTAATAATTGGATCCGGAGGAAGAGAGCACGCAATAGCCTGGAAGGTAAAGCAGAGCCCGGATTGTGATCAGGTTTTTATTGCACCGGGAAACGGTGGTACCTCTGAGATTGCGACTAATCTTGATCTGGATGTGAAAGATTTAGAATCATTGAAATCAGCAATTTTTGACCACCAAATTGACTTGGTTGTGGTTGGGCCGGAGGAGCCTTTGGTTAACGGAGTGGTTGATAAACTAAAGGGTGATTCTGAGTTAAGTAACTTACTAATTGTTGGCCCATCTGCGGCAGGAGCTAAGTTGGAAGGGAGCAAGGAATTCTCAAAAGAATTCATGAATAAGTACGGCGTGCCAACTGCAAGATCTAAAACTTTCGATGAATCCAACATTACCGAAGGGTATCAATTTTTGGAAGAATTGAAGTCGCCTTATGTGCTTAAGGCTGATGGACTTGCGGCAGGAAAAGGAGTCTTGATTACGGAAGATATTGAGGAAGCCAAGGCAAATCTTGATGATCTTATTCTGAACAAAAGATTTGGAGAAGCTAGCGCTAGAGTTTTAATAGAAGAGTTTTTATCGGGGATAGAACTATCTGTTTTCGCACTTACGGATGGAGAAGATTTTGTGATTCTGCCTGAAGCAAAAGATTATAAAAGAATAGGCGAAGGAGATCAGGGACCTAACACGGGTGGTATGGGGGCGATTTCTCCCGTGATTTTTGCAGATAAAGACTTCATGGAAAAAGTGGTGAAAAAGGTTGTTAAACCTACAGTGCAAGGCATCAAGGAAGAGGGAATGGACTATTGTGGGTTTATCTTTTTTGGCCTCATGAATGACGCTGGAGAGCCTCAGGTAATCGAATACAACGTGAGAATGGGTGATCCTGAAACAGAGGTTGTGATGCCAAGGATCAAATCAGATTTTCTGAAATTGCTGGTAGCTGCGGCAAAGGGAGAGTTAGCAGGTGAAGAGATTGAGTTTCATCCCTTTACCGCTAGTACTGTAGTGATGGTTTCTGAGGGGTATCCGGGAGACTATGAGAAGGGAAGAAGTATTAGTTTTAGGAAAGAGGTAAAACTTGCAATTCCTTTCCATGCAGGCACGAAGGATCTAGATGGTAAACTAGTGACAAACGGAGGGCGAGTTATAGCAATGACTGGATTGGGCAAAAACCTGGGAGAGGCTTTGACCAAGAGTTACAAGGGAATTGAACTTACAGAGTGGGAAGGCAAGACATTTAGAAAAGATATTGGTTTTGATCTGCAAAGGCTGGGTCAATAGAGGCCTGCAATTAAATCCATTCTTGTTCATTATATTTGATAGTTAATCCAAAAAAGGAAAAGATGGGATGTTCGTCTTGTGGTGTTGCGAGTGCAGATGGAGAAGTTAAGGGCTGTCAGAGTAATGGAGGTTGCAGCACTGGAGGCTGCAATAAACTCAATGTTTTTGATTGGCTTTCGGATATGGAAAGACCAGCATCACACGATTTTGATATCGTGGAGGTGCGATTCAAAAACGGTCGTAAAGAATTCTTTAGAAATGTAGATAACTTAGAACTAACTACAGGTGATGCAGTCATGGTTGATGTGCCAAACGGTCACCATCTTGGTCATGTGTCGCTTCAAGGTGAGCTCGTTCGTCTTCAAATGAGGAAGAAGGCTATCAAAAATGACGATGAGATAAAGAAAGTCTATCGAATTGCTTCTCAGCGTGATATGGATAAATATCGCGAAGTGAAAAATCGTGAAATGCCTACCCTCTATCGTACGCGAGAAATTATAGAAGAGTTCAAGCTCGGTATGAAGCTTACGGATATTGAGTATCAGGCGGACAACACCAAGGCCACATTTTATTATTCTGCCGAGGACAGGGTGGATTTCCGAGAGTTAATAAAAAGACTTGCTGGGGAGTTCAAGATTCGGGTTGAGATGAAGCAGATCAGTCTTAGGCAAGAAGCTTCTCGTCTTGGCGGGATTGGTTCATGTGGAAGAGAACTTTGCTGCTCCACATGGCTAAGCGAGTTCAAAAGTGTAGGAACACAAGCTGCCAGGTATCAAAACCTATCACTAAACCCGAGTAAGTTGTCAGGACAGTGCGGCCGCTTGAAATGCTGTCTCAATTATGAATTGGATACCTACATGGGTGCACTGAGTGAGATTCCAAAAGTAGAAAAGCCGTTGTTAACCGAGAAGGGATCAGCAAGACTTCAAAAAACAGATATTTTCAAAAAAATAATGTGGTTTGGATATAGCGGTGAAAACAGCTGGCATCCACTTAATATTGAACGAGTCAATGAGATTTTGGCCTTAAATGAAGAAGGTAAAAAACCAGCTTCCCTGCTGGAAGACAAAGAAGAAGTCCAAAAAGAAACAGGGTTGCTGAACAGCGACTTAGCAGCGATGGACAAGAAGTTTTCGGGCGGTTCTAAAAACAAAAAGAAGAAGAAAAACTTCAATAAGAATCGCAATCGCAACAGAAAACCAAATAACCAAAATCGTCAGAAGCCAAAATCATGAGATATTTCCTGCTATGTTTCATAGCTGTCTATGCACTTTCGTGCGATCAAAATAGGGTGTTTGAAGAGAATCATGCTATTGAATCTGATTTTTGGTACGTGGATTCAGTTATGACATTCAAGTTTGAGATATTGGAGGCGAAAGAACCTTACAACTTATATGCAAACTTCAGTCACTCTTCTGATTACAACTTTCACAATCTTTATTACAAATACTTATTGAAGGATTCTACTGACAGAGAGGTGGTATCATCACTGGTAAATATTAATTTTTTCGAACCAAAATCAGGAATTCCATTTGGTAGTGGATTGGGGGACACTTTTGATCATCAACATCTAATTCTTGAAAATTTCAAGTTTAAAACCCCCGGAGAATATCAGTTGTCGTTTCAGCAATATATGAGAACGGATAGTTTGCCTGATATACTTTATGTTGGGGCAAGAGTAGAGCGAGCCGCTACTCAGTGATTCGATAAATAAATTTCTCCAATTTTTTCTTCGCCTGAGTTTGATCAATCCAGTACTCACGACTGAAAAACTGAATATAGGGCCATTTTTTTTCCTGAAAATGTTCGTACCTGTAGCTATAAGCCTCTTTAGAAGACAATGTTTCGTAAAACAAGTCATCATCCGTTAAGACAAGCCCAAGATACTCCCCATTGGATTTCATAGTCAAGTCAGCGAACGGAAGTTCAGGAAGTACCTCAGATTTGGAATGACTTTCTTTTAGTTTGTTTTTGAGAAACCAGTTTTGATTGAATGATTTATTGGTTTTAGGAGTAGGCTTCCAGTTTCCTTCACTTACCTGAAGCGCAAAATCAAGATATGCTTTTAGCAACTTAGGTCCAGGATTTTTAGTACCCTCTATTTTTAGTTCAGAAGGCATCAAACTACTAACTACATAAATTTCTTCTCTGGCTCTGGTAATAGCGACGTTGAGTCTGTTCTCACCTCCAGCCATACTAAGACTGCCAAATTTCAACTGTAATTTTCCGCTTTTGTCATTAGCGTAAGCAGTAGAGAAAATAATAATGTCTTTTTCATCACCCTGTACATTTTCGATATTCTTTACAAAGAATGACTCAGGAATAATTAGCTGATTTGCTTCGATTTCTTCGTCAATCAAATCCAAAATATGACCTTGCTGTTTGGCATTAAAAGTGACAACACCTATTTCTTTATCAGGTTGACTTTTGATTAATTCAAGAACCAGATCAACTGTTTTTTTAGCTTCTATTGTGTTGATATTGTCTTCCCAAGTTCCCTCTGTTTTGATATAATGAATGGAAGGAGACCTTTTCTTCATAAGGTTGAAATCGGGCAATAGAGTCAAGTTTCCGTTATAAAAATGCTCATTCGAGAAAGCAATAAGGTCTAAGGATTTGCTTCTGTAGTGACCCTCTAGGCTCACTTGCGGAAGGTAATGTTTAGCAAGATCCAGAAGTGAATCAACTTCGAGTTCTAGTGAATCGGATTCATCCTCATCTTCCCATCTGACTTTGTAAAGATCGTTTGGTTGCAATTGTTTGTCATCTCCGGCGATGACCACTTGTTTACCTCTAAACATTCCAGGAACTCCCCTTTCTGCAAAGCACTGTGAAGCCTCATCGAAGATCACCAGATCAAAAGTCTCTTCCATAGGGAATATAGCTGAAGCTGATTCCGGTGAGGCCATCCAACAAGGCAGAATGGCAAACAGTTCTTCGTTGAACTCCGAGATAACTCTTCTGATTGGCCAAATTTTCCTCTTTTTAGTTACCTGATGATACAAGTCCCTATAGGTTACGAGATTGTTTAGCCTATTGTATTCAAGGTCTTTGTATGTCTTTTCCCTTGATTTTAGCAGTAAGATTTGCTCACTGATCTGCATTTTTTCATTTATTGATTCTTGCAAATCTTGAGTGAGGTGGTCCAGTTTTAACGAAGAAACGGCTTTTAAAATAGGATGCTTTGATTCTATATGATCTATCCAAGCAAGAGCTACGCTATTGTTGAAAACATCGAGCCTTTGTTTCTTATCACTCAAGTCCAACTCTAGCAGCTCGTTTATGACTTTATGCTCGCTTGCCGAAAAGGAATCTTTGATTTTATCATACTCCACATAAGAATCAAAATTCTTACTTAGACTATCTGTAATTAAAGCAACATCTTCTCTTTCGAGCATAAGTGACCTGATCTGTTTTTCATTGATATAGCGCCCCCATATACTGGTTTGTACAGGCACTTTACTCAATAACTGGTTAAGGTCTTTTAATGTAGTCAGATAGCTATTTCGTGAATGTTCTTTACTAGGGGCAAACTCAGATAGGGTTCTTATATTATTGGAAATATCATTGGATCTGAAAGCAAGTTTTTGATGAAAGAACCAATTCTGAATATCGATGATTCGATAACCCTTCGGGAAATCTACGAGCCACTTCGTTTCTTGAACTCTTGATAAGATGTGCTCAAAATTTAATCGATTGTCTACTCGATCTAGCAATACTTGAAAGCCTTCTGAATTGCTTTTTAGATTATTTGCTACTAATACTCGTGTGACAAAGATTTTGTCTTTGGAAAACAATCTCCATTTTAACCAACTAAACAACCCCTTTCTTGCCTTAATTGCATTTTCAAGAGCTTCTTGAAACCTTCCTAATTCTTTCGAACCAACAGATTTCTCGACACCAGCCCCTTTGAAACACTGCAGGGTGATTTTTTCCATATCAGAGAGCCAGGGTGGTCGCTCAGTCTGATGGCCTTGCATGATTTGATAATATTTAAATACCAATTCATTGTCGAGGTTGATGATAAGTTGCTCAATACTAGATTTATGCGACAAAAAGTGTAAACAACTTTCATAATCTAGGGGAGACTTCAAGAACGTGGAGGACTCTTCTCTTATACTCGATTGGAAGTGTTGTGTCTCTTTTATTACCTCAATCAGTTTCCCAAGATCAGAGGTTGAAAAAGATGCGTAGCTTGGTCGTTCTGTCCAAAAGTTTCCTTCAGATTGAAACCGCTCGCGATAGTCCAAATATTGTTGCAGTTTTCTTGAAAACTCAGAGATGTTGTCGTAATGAAAAGCGCGATATTCTTGATTTAAAGGAATGTATTTGTCATTGGGATCGGAAATCAGATAAAGCTCTTTTACTGATTTCCCAGCTTCCGACTCATCATATAATGCAATTTTAAAATCATCCAACTCTTCTACAACCTGATCAATTTTGCGACTCGATTGTAGAAAAGTACGCTCAAGATATATCGCGTCTAGCCCGTTGTTTTTTTGCTGATATCGATCAACATTGTCAATTTGTCTGGCTATCTGTTCGAAAATATCTTTTCGGTCATTTTTAAAATCGTGAACAAGCCCAACGAAATCGTGCATCTCTTTCGATTTTAGCCTGTTGTATACAACATCGAGAGCGGCTTTTTTTTGACAAACCAAAAGGACGTTTTTTCCTCTTGCGATGAAATCACAGATAAGATTGCTGATAAGCTGAGATTTTCCGGTTCCTGGAGGTCCCTGAACGACCAATGAATTCCCTTGCTTTATAAGTCCGATGGCTCGCTCTTGTGATGCATCGCTTGTGAATGGGGTGAAGGTTGTCTCCTCTTTTACTTTGTCGGAAAACTTAGTCTCACTTTTATTGCTACTATCCTGAGCTGTCTTGCCAACAAAGTAATCGGATATATCAGAATCACTTTCGCTTTCAAGCAGTTTTACATAATCAGGCACGAGATAAGAACCAGCTTGTGGAAATATTCCCAATACTGCTTCCGGATGTAGTCTGAGTTTACCCGTCTTTTCAAGAGACTCCAGCTCTGATTTCTTGAAATTTTTAAATGAATTGAGCTTATCCAAAAAATTATCTCTGTTGAAGTCAATTTCCAGATTGCTAGATTTCAATATATTGTAGAGTTCCGTTCTGAATGCTAATGGATCATGATCTAGGTCTGTGAGTGTTTTTTCTATCAATTCTTCATCTAAACTAACCTTATTGTAATAAGAATAAGCTAGAAGAAATGACTTGTTGAAAGTGACATTGACTCCTTCTCGTTGCTTTAGATTCCATTTACCCTGAGTCAGTTCAAGTTGGACAGGAAAGAAGATAAGCGGCGCGCGCACTGGAGTATCATCAGCAAATTTCCCTTGAACGAAAGGCCAGCCAACATACAAATCCCTGGCTCCTCTTTCTTGAAATATGAACCGCTCTATCCTATTAATTTTTTTGAGCCTCTGAGAAGTTTTATTTGCTTTTTCGTCATGCGTATCAACTTCACTTAGCAGGGGTATAGTTGATCTTTTACCTATTAAACTTTCTATTACGTTAAAACTAGAACTACCGAGTGCGAAATTGAATGCGTCCACATCTATAGATTGACCAGAAATCAATCTTAGGAATAGCAAAGATCTGTTGTTGCTGGATAGGTTGGTGAGTCTTCTTAGATACGTCTGCAGTACTTTTTCCATTCACTAATTGTCGTGGCTGGTAGAAATATAAGGATATAATTTTTGATAGATGCTATCAGTCATAAGCTTGAGATTCAATAAATCTTCTGGCTTCCTATATGAGCCATGCACTTTTTTATAGTTTATAAGAGATCTGGCCAGCCCATAATTTATGTAAGGATGTGAGGCGAGGCTCTTTAATGAGTCCGTATTGATATCAATTCTGATAACAGAATCACTTACAAAAGAGACTTTCGAAAGCAAATCGACCACTTCAGGCTTCAACCCGTAAATTTCTTTGAACTGATCAATATCACTAAACCCGCCAAGCAAATTTCTATATTTGATAATTCTTTTGGATAAAACTGGGCCTATGCCTCTAATGTTTTGCAAATCTTCCGCAGAAGATTTGTTAATATCCAGCCTGCTTGACTCTGAGTAAACAGGAGGCTTGGCTTTTGAATATTTGGTTTTCTGATATGATTTTGTGAAACCGCTCTCGTTCGAGTTGGTCTTCTTCTCCGAATTCCTAGCCTCTTTATTTGAAACCCACTTTTCTTTGGAATAATCCTTCCATTTGCTCTTAGGCTTTTTCTTTTCTTTTAGTTTGATGGCGTGCTCTACTTCGTCGGCCCATGCAATTAATTCATCGTGTCTTTCATTGCTCACTCTTTTGCTGGCTTGGCTTGTTGTTATTAAGACTCTGGGAACTATTGCTGCTAAAATGATTAAGGCTACAAGCAACCATGTGCCGTTCATTTCCGTCTTGGAGAAACCAAAGGCTTCCATGAGCCATTTATTAAATGTCTTCATTTAGAAGTGTTATGATAAAATATGACTTTCGTCATGATGATTTAAAGTAGGACTGTTTTATTTTTGCAATCCTTTATATAAAAGTAGTAAGTGAATAGATTTAAGTCCATAGGAATATCATATAAAACGGCAGATATTGTCTTACGTGAGCGTGTTTCTTTTGATGAAGAAGGGAATAAGCGCTTTATGAGACAGTGCCATGAGATATTGGGGCTTAGTGAAGTATTGATTTTGTCTACTTGTAATAGGACAGAAGTTTACTATGTATCTGACAAATCTTTGAGGTCGGAGATTTGTTCTCTTATCAAAGCCTATCACTCTTTGGAGTCTTCTTTTGAGGAGCATTTTCAAGAATATATTGGCCATAGTGCAGTAAATCACCTTTATAAGGTGGCTCTGGGAGTAGATTCGATGGTGCTCGGAGATATTCAAATTACCAATCAGGTGAAGAATGCCTACCAATGGTCTGCTGACGAAGGGCTAGCTGGTCCCTTTATACATCGATTGCTCCATTCCATTTTCTATACAAATAAGCGCGTCGTTCAAGAAACAGAACTAAGGGATGGGACAGCTTCTACAGCTTCGGTTTCTGCTGATTTGATCAAGCAGTATGTTGCTGGTTTTGAGAAGCCCACAGTTCTTATTCTAGGATTGGGGGAGATTGGTCGTACAGTTGCTGAGAATCTCAAAGGAGTTGAGGCTTCAGTAAGAGTTGTGAATAGAACCAAAAGCAAGGCTGAAGAACTTGCTAACAATTTTGGGTATGAAATAGGGCGATTTGATGAGCTCGATAAGGAAATAAATCATGCACATGTTGTGGTTTCTGCCGTTCAGGTAGATAAACCTGTTATTACTAGCTCAACTTTCAAAGATTCTAAATCTCCGAAACTACTGATTGACCTGTCTGTACCGAGAAGTATAGATGAATCTGTCGAATCGGTAGCAGGTACGTTGCTTTACAACGTTGATCAATTGGAGCAAAAAGCCTCTCAAGCATTGGAAAGAAGACACGCCTCGCTTCCAAAGGTTAAAAGCATAATAAATGAATCTGTGTCCGATCTTGAAGATTGGACTCAGGAAATGGAGGTGTCTCCTACCATAAAGAAGCTTAAAAATGCGCTTGAAGACATCAGGCAAGAAGAACTTTCCAGATACATCTCAGATTTAGGAGAAAATGAGGCCGCCATTCTTGACAAGGCAACAAAAGGCATCATACAGAAAGTAATGAAACTTCCAGTCCTTCAACTGAAGGCGGCATGTAAAAGAGGAGAAGCCGAAACCCTTGTTGAAGTTCTAAATGATCTCTTCAATCTTGAAGCAGAAACGCAGCAAAAAGCTGAATAACCTAATAAATTTTCATAGTCTCATTTTAAAAGCAGGAGTAACGCTTTTACTGTCTTTTATTTTTTTGCAGGCATTTGCAATTGATGAAGAGTGGCAGGTGATTAAATCTGGCCAATTTGAGGGCTTGGCCAACGAATCAGGAGAAGTTGTAATACCCCCAGTCTATGATGCAATAGGTTGGTCGGACGGAAGCACTCAGGTTTCGGGGCAAGTTGTGGGCTACAAAGAGGGGGAAGATTGGGGATTAATCTCAATTCGGAATAAGAAGCTAACGCGCGCTCAATTCAATGTCTTGATTCCATTTGAAAATGAAAAAATCAAAGGCGCGATTAAGGGCAAGTTTTCCAATCATTTATTTTACGGGATTTTGGATTCAAAAGGAACTACTCAGGTAGACTTTGACCATTTTTCAATAGAGCGTTTTGCAGATGGGATTCTATTGGTTTCTGAATACCTCAATCGAAAAGTTCATTATGGTTTAATAACATATGAAGGTCAGAGAGTACTCCCAAAAAAGTATGAAGAGATTAATGCCTTGAATGAATTAATCGTAGCAGAAAAGGAAGGGAAGAAAAAAATATTTAAAAGAACCGGAGAGTCTGTTTTTGATTTTTGGATTGATAAATATGACGTTCAGGGAAATGATGTGTTAATCCAGAAAAGTGGGAAATATGGATTGATATCGGAGGGGAATGTGAAGTTCGATGTTAAGTATAAGAACATAGCGGATGGAGTCTCGCATTCGTTCAATAATTGGGAAATACTCAATATCAATACTGAAACAAGATCGGAAATCGCATGCGATTCTTTGAAACTTGATGGAGACGCAATATGGACAGTATATGCCAATCAATCAATCAATTTATTTAGATCATCCGAAGACAAGATTCTTGAGAATTCAGCAGAAAGTCTGATTGATATTCGGAATGACCATCTACTGACTCAAAATCAGAAAACACTAAAATGGAGTGTTTATGATAGAGGAGGGCGCGCTATTGTTCAGCAAAAAGATAAAGTACTATTGGATAGCTCATATTATTTTGTGGAGCAAAAAGGGAGGTGGGATGTGTTTAACTATTATGGAAGGAAGGTCAATTCCAAAACATTTGCAGGAGTCTTAGGAGCACAAGGAAAAGCCGTAGCAGTTAACAATCATGGATATTGGGGGTGGATGGATTTTGATGGCAAAATGTCAATCAATTTCAAATATGATGATTTAGAATTTGGCTCGACCAAAAGCCACTTTAGAGGTAAGTATATCGACAAGTGGGGAGTTTTTGATTTTTTCGACAACTCAATTATACCTGCCGAATATGATAAGATTGAAATAATAGGTGGTCACTATGTTGCTTGGAAAGGTTATTCCAGACAGATCATGTCCAATACAGGGGAGACATTGATCCAGACTTCTGGATCTGTGGTGGGAGATCAACTGCTCATGTTCAAAGAAAGTAACTGGGGCGCTGTTCTACCATCAGGAGAGCTCATTGATCCAGTGTACGATACGATTAGGGCTGCTTCGGGTTTTTATGAGTTTAGACAGGGGGAATTTGTTCAACTGTTCACTAAAAACGGAAAACTAATAGCAGATTTTACGGATCAAATTCAAGATGTATTGAGTCACTCTGAAGATCATTTTTTGATTAAAAAGGGAGGAAATTTCGGTTTTGTTGATTCAGAAGGTAAGCTGAGAATAGCCAATCGCTATGATGCCGCCATGCCATTTTCGGACGGAATGGCTGCCATCCAACTTATTGGAAAATGGGGGTTTATTGATGAGAATGAGACGCTCAGAGTTCAGCCGTTTTATGACGAGGTAGGGTTCTTTCAAGATGGATGTGCTGTTGTAAGAGTAGGCAATCATTTCGGAATAATTGACAAAGATGGGAATGAGGTACTATCGCTTGATTGGAAAGAAGTCATCAGACAACCAACAGGCAATTTTGTGGTTTCTGATTTTGAAGGGCGCTATGGTCTCGTCAATGCCAAAGGAGAGATTATACTTTCGCCTGTATTCGAAAGTCTCGAAGATACTTCTCTAGGGCTTGTAGTAGCAGGGAAATATGGAAGATTTGGTATTTTAGATTATCACGGGTATTCGAAGTATCCTTTTGAGTTTGATGAAATCCAGATTAAGGGTGAAAATATATTGTTTCTTAAGGATAAGCTCTACTAGCCGACAAGCACTTCTATAGCTGAATCTAAGTTGAAGTGCTTCTTAAGTGTTTCAGAGACTTGTTCTGGGGTAATCGAGTCGACCTCAGTCATCAAGTCGACCCAGTATTGATTGGTTAATCCTGCCAAATAGTTATTTGTGATTAGATTCATCGAATTGAAAACAGAATCAAAAGACATCAGCCATTTTCCTTGGATATAGCTTTTGAGCGTATGAATCTCTTCTAATGAAGGAGGGGTGTTTTGAAGTATTTCGATTTCTTTTCTGATCTCACTTATTGCCAGGTCTGCTTTTTCCTTTAAAACATCCGTGCCAATCACCCAGTAATTGCCTTGGTCAAGATGAACTATGTTGGAACCTATGCCATAGGTGAGTCCTTTTTCTTCTCGAATGTTTTTCATTAGTCGAGATCCGAAAAAACCACCGAGAAGCTCATTCGAGATTTTTAATTTATGAATATCAGGATGAGACTTTGATATGCAAACATCTCCAAAACGGATACTTGATTGAACCGAATTTTCCCAATTAATGGTTATTCCATTCTCTGGGTTGGCTGAGAATTTCGATTGATCGCCCTTGTCGATAAAGTTGATTGCAGATAGTTCTCTCTTTACGAAATCGATTTCTTCAGAACCGACAGCTCCAGCCAAAAACACAGTAGGCAGGACTAAGAACTTATTGTGATAAAACTCTTTTACTTCTTCTAAACTAATATTTTGAGTGTCCTCAATGCCTACAATCCTTCCATAAGGATGCGCAGAACCAAATAGCCGTTCTCTGTATTTTAGACCAGCAAAAGCATTCGATTTGGCATGCTGTTGCTTGATCTGTTGTATTCGAATGGTTTTTAGTTTTTCGAACTCTTTGGGAGGAAAGTCAGCATACTTGATTAATTCAAAGACAAGTGAAACTTGATTCTCGAAAAACTTTTTCAAACAATAAAGTCTTACAAAAATGTGATCCAGAGTTGGGGTAATTTCAAGATGACTACCATAATAGTCAAGCTCGTTTGCAATGTCAGAACTGCTTTTATTTACAGTTCCCTCCAAGAGCATCTTCGATGCGAAGTAGGTAATCCCCAAAACATTCTCGGTACTTCTTCCAACAGGGAAGACAAGGTCAACCATTACAGCAGGTTGAGAGTGCTGAGAAAGTGTAACTAACTCAATTCCAGTGTCTGTTTTTTCAATTTCAGTCTCTGGGAATTTGGGTTTGGAAATTTTTTCTGCTGGAGGTGATACCGTCCGGTCGACCATTCAATTCAGTTCTTAGGATTCGTTTTTATCCATGTTAAACTGAAACGAAAGTCTCAATGTATCTCCAAGAGGATGATCTTTGTCTTGAGGGATCAAGTATGAAAAATCGATTCCGAAAATTTGATACTGGAACCCAAGTCCGGCCGTAAAGTATTTTCTATCTCCCTTATTGGCGTGTTCCGTGAAATAACCAACTCTAAGGGCAAATACATCTCTGTACATATATTCGGCACCTATAGATATCATAAACTCTTGTAGCTCTTCTGAAAAACCATTTGGAGCATCGCCAAACGAACCAAAGGTTCCACTCAAAAGTGTTCTGTCAGGATCTTCCCCTTTGAGAATGATGAAGTTTCCATCAGGATCAGTTGATCGTGTCACTCCATCTTCTTCTAATTGATAAATAGGAGGAGTCGGTACAAGAAGTTTATTAGCATCGATCAAGATGGTAATTGAGTTGTAAGGATCAATATTGGTTTTAAATGCGGTACCGATTTTTAGATTAGTGGGAATAAAATCTTCATTGGTTTCATTGCTATAGTTGACCTTTTGTCCAAAATTCGAAATGCTTGCTCCAAACGATATTTCAGCATCAGTACCCGATACGATGATTGGTTTCGTGTAATAATATCCAATATCCACAGCCACACTCGTTCCTGCTTTAGCATCTGGAGAACCACTAATATTTCCTGCTATATTCGACCAGATGAAGCGGGCTGTTACACCCATGGACATGTAGTCTGTTAATTTTCTGGAATAAGTTCCATCTATTGCCAATTCATTTGGGTTTTCCAGTCCCAGAGGCATTCCTGTATCATCTGTAAGCGAGATTTCACCAAGATCAAAGTATCGGAAAGTCGCTCCGAAAGTTTGGAAGCGATCAATTTTTTTATAGAAAGTCAAATAGTTAAGAGACATGTCATTGACAATCTTTCCCAACCATGGTGAGTATGAAAACGATACGCCTAAATCTTTTTCTATGAAAGCAAGCTTTGCAGCGTTCCAGTGCGCACTGAACACATCAGGGCTTGAAGCCACACCAGCGTCACCCATTGCTGAGCCTCTGCTGTCTGGAGCAAAGCCCACAAAAGGCACAGCCACAGTTATAGGATTTCTATTGTCATCCTGTCCTGTGATCTGCTGATTGTTAGATCCCTGCGCCAATACACTTGCAGGAGTTGCTATTGCTAAAAATAAAACTGTCCTAATAAGACGATTTCCCATTCTGGTATAAATTGAAAAGTCTGCAAAGATAAATTAATAATTAATTAAGAGCCTATTGATTACCTCATTGGTTGCTCCATCTGCGGTGCTTGTCACTTGTAATTTATAGAAGTAAACACCTTTTTTTAAACGATCTCCTCGATCATTTGTAGTGTGTCTTGTCAAATTATCTATTCTGTTGCTCACATCATCAAGATCGTAGACCCACTGGTTAACCTTTTTTCCCATCATATCAAACACTGCGATTTTGATAATTAATTGCTCACCAACACGATCATGCTCAAAAGTAAATGTAGTTTCTCCAGAGAGAGACACGGGATTAGGGTAATTCATTACGTTGAACAATCTGATTTTAGGTTTGTCTGATACTTTAAATTCAACAGGAGTAGTACTATTATTATTGTATGTATCCCAGATTTTTAATTCGCCAGTATATGTTCCTTCCGGGAAATTTTCAAGTGGATAGACGATTGTTCCTGATTGAAAGCTATTTAAGTCTGCAGTATAAAAATCATTCAAGTCTAAAGTCAAGGTGTCGTTCAGTGTAAGCGTAAGGCTTTGATTAAATCCATTTGAACTGATGTTAATCCCATTTTCATCGGAGACCTTGGCAACAAATAAACTACTTGGCCCAACTACATCCCCATTCTTAAAGGACGGTTCGTTGATATAGGTGTCAACGATCAAAGGAGAAATCTGATCGTCAAGTAAATCTGCTGAACCGCCAATTAGAAAATTTCTCGATGCTCCAGTAGCGTCAACAAAATCATTCTCATTCAGTGCATAAACCGCAACGCGCCCCCTTTCATATTTATAAGAAGAGTTTTTTGGAAGAACAAAGGAGACTTCAAATTCACCATCGGTGACAGATACATCACCCCTGAAAAGTGCATTGTCTTGTTCCGTATAGGTGAATGGATCATTTGCCTCAAATTCCAAACCCTGAAATTCAGGATTGTCCAGGCCTTTCGTAATTTTTTGTCTTGGAATATCCCATACTGTGACTGTTGCTCTTCCCTGAAAAGTCTGAAGTAAACTTCCGTTTTCTATTATACTTCCCTCAAGGTTGACCTCTTCCAAAGCACTAAGGGTGTCCATTTGCGACTCAAGTTCTTCAAATCGAATTTCGTACTCAGGGTAGTTTAACCTTAACATAGGGTCTCCCAAAAGAGCGAAATTCCTGTTTACTGGCCCATTTAACCCATTGTTTTTCGTAAGTCGCATGACATCCCCAAGGCGAAGGTGCTCTCCGCTTTCGTCTCTCATAAAAACACTTTCGTGAAAGGCACTATTTATTTTGAAATTGGTTTGAGCAAAAACAGCTCTCGTTGTTGTCAGAAGAGCTATTGCTCCTCCATTTGGATGAAATAGAAATTCCTCTGCTCCGGATGTTTGGGAAGGGTCATCGTAAACGCCGAAGTTGCAGGTGGCTGTCACAAAAAGCGGCAACTTGTGTCTATTATTTAATTCCAATATCAGCTTCTTATCTATGACTTCTTCCTGCATCAGTTCTCCAGAACCACCATGACCAAGATAATCTATGATAAAAACTCCGTCAGCAATTTTTTCTTGCAGAGCTCTTCTCATTCTTGGGCTTTTGTAATCAGGTTGATCAAAATTGTCAAGGTATATTTTGGAGGCATCATATTGAGGGAAGTTCTCCTGAAGGATTTTATTTAGGTCTTCTACATCTTCCATATGTATGTTGTCGTCACCATCATCTGCTACATATGCTATCTTTGTTCTCCAGTCGCCAAGTGTATTCTCGCTAGTGGCGTATCTAATGATTTTGTC
Source organism: Cyclobacteriaceae bacterium (assembly GCA_049115715.1). GTDB lineage: Bacteria > Bacteroidota > Bacteroidia > Cytophagales > Cyclobacteriaceae > JAMZMI01. The sequence goes on along the minus strand of JAGDZQ010000031.1, from coordinate 153,477 downwards.
AACGGCAACATTTGCTTCCTCTATGGTTTTAGCAGGGATTCGTCCTACACCTATTTCAAGAGTATGGTCATTATATGTTCCGACTTTTGGTCTTCCCGTTATCGTTTTATCCCCTTCATACCAATCTCCTTCGCTACTTTCAAAGAAACCATAAAAGTCATCAGAGGAGTGACTATACAACCTGTGATTTGATTCAAAGGATTCATATACAGGTACGAAGTTATGATCTGGCAGTGAGCTGTAGGATTTGTTTACGTGTGTCGCATTATTCCTTTTGTAATCATAAGAGCAATCACCAAATAAGAGTACATACTTAAGCTGACCACCAGTCTCCCAAGTGTATTTTAGATAATCTCGAATAGCCGAAATATCCTGCATTCCAGAAGAGAACTCATTGTAGATCTGTTTTGGCGTTACTATCGCAATATTTAGTCCATCATGATCTTGATGAAAAGAGGCAAGTCTTTGAGCTTCTGACATAAATTCTGGGGCTGAAATGATTATTCCATCAACATTGATAGACGCCTTTATGTCTTGATTGGAAACCTGACCTGATGCAAAAGGAGCTGATAGGCTCTCAATACTAAAAACGATGTACTCTGAAATGCTCCCATTATTAATTTCATTGAATGAAATTGTATTTCCACTTTGAGTGAATGCCTGGATTTTGGGGCTGAGTTTATCGGAGATATTCCAGATTGATATTCCAGCTTGTCCATCTGAGCGAATAGAATATGTGTTGGTTTGATTTAATACTTTTCTATTTCTAAAAATCGTTTGACCATCATAGATATCCAGATCTCTTTCAAAACCCAAAATAAAATAATCTAAATGCCCCTGACTTGTCTGACCATTCACTCTATTTTCGTTGAATTTGATATCTAGTTTTAAATCTTCCGAAGTGTTATTTTCAAGAGAGTAATGTTGCGGATATTCAAAAGCCCGGTAAGTGTATGTGCCAGATGATAGAGGCGCAACGGGTACTTTATCTAGAAAGTTATCATTGAAGTTAAGATCGAAAGAAGCTGAGAAAAGTGATGCTCCTAAGAGCTTGATGTCTATTCCAATTGAGTCTCTTACCCCAGGTCTATTGTATTCGAAAGACTCGCTTGTTTTGTATCCAAAAGCTGTAGTATATGGAAAGCTATACCATTCACGACCCGAATTGAGGATGTTGTGATCATCCTCTTCATAGATAATAAAGTCATGAAAATAGTCAACGGATGCTCCACTGGAAGAAGGATTCGAAAGGCTTTCGAGTCTTAGGCCTGGCTCTCCACCATACGTGAGCAGATAATAGGTAGTATCAGAGTAAAGGTTTTTCGAGTAATCCAAAGACCCATTTGGATGAAGTTTTATTTTGTTGGGGGAGTTTCCATAAAAAATGAAGTAATCTCCTTCATCGAAAGAACCGTCAGATTCGCCTGAGGCGTAAATAGCATTTTCTGGAGGGTCATTGTATCTGAATACGTCGTTTCCCTGAGGGAGCATTCCACCACCACCGTGACCGTAAATTTTAACCGAGCGAGGGTCAAGATTGCTTGTGTTGATATTCAACTCATTGGAGAGAAAAGCTGCATCAATTTTGTAAACTCCACTTTCTGTAACTCCTATTTTGTGCCAGGTCCCTGTGGAAAGCACACTTTGACCTTGAGCCAATATGCTTCCACTAATCAGGGCGAGAACAATATAGAATTTCCTAAATATCACTTTGAAGCAACGGATGCTGTTAGACAAAAGTATCTTGAATGAACTTAAACAACTTTTTTTGATGCAAAATTCCCGACAATCGAGATGATAATATATGTAGGGATTACAAACGCGATCCCTTGCATCCCCATAAACACCACCAATAGAATAGATATAAGTATCAGCAGGTACCGTAGAAGATTGCTTTTTAAGTCGAATGATGAAAATTTCAAAGCCAACATTGGAAGTTCTGAGACCAGCAAATAGCATGAAAGAATAGTGATGCCGATCAGAGACCACTTGTTTAGTTCGAAAGGAAGAAAAATAAGCGATGTGATGAGAATAGCATTTGCAGGGGTGGGTAGTCCCAGAAATTGTTCACTTTGTCTGTCATCCACATTGAATTTGGCAAGTCGGATTGCGGAGAATGCCACAATCAAAATTCCTAAGTAGGATAAAACTGGAGGTGAAATAGAAGTTTTATTCAGACTTCCAAGCATATAGAGAGCGGGTAGCAGTCCAAATGAAACCATGTCTGCAAGAGAATCCAGCTGTTTCCCAATTTCAGATTTCACATTGAGAATTCTGGCTACAAAACCATCAAGAAAATCGAATGCCGCTGCAATCACGACAAAGTAAATAGCATTCCATAAATCCCCCTTCACGATCGAAATACAGCCAAGTGCTCCTACTATGAGGTTTAAGCAAGTGAGAAAATTTGGAATGTGCTTTTTCATATTCTAAGCTTTTACAAACGGGTTGTTGACTTTTTCAAAACCAACAGTGGTTTCAGGCCCATGCCCAGGAAAAACAGTCGTTGAATCCGGTAGCGTGTATATTTTTTCTTTTATGTTTTGGATGAGTTGCTCATGATCTCCACCTGGTAAATCTGTTCTGCCAATACTTTGTTTGAAAAGAACATCACCTCCTATTAGCATGCTTTCTTTTTCAAAATAAAAAACTTGATGGCCTGGAGAGTGCCCAGGAGCCTCAATCACCTTGCAATTCACCTTTCCAAACCCAATGTTTTGACCTTCCTTGATAAGAGAGTCTGGTTCGCCCTTAGTATAATTTTGAATTCCCCATTGTGGGGCATATGCAGTTACAGCTTCATAACTTAAGGCTTCATTTTCAGGAATCCATAAGGAACATTTGAAGTAATCCTTCATGTAATAATTCCCCAATACATGATCAATGTGGCAATGTGTATTAAGTATGAGTTTTACATTGAGCTTTTCAGATTCGATGAATGAGATAATTTCATCGCGTTCATGCTTTTCATAACACCCCGGATCAACAATGATGCATTCCATGCTATCGTCCCAGAGAAGATAAGTATTTTCGTAAAAGGGATTGAAAACGAACGATTTTATTTTCATATAGTTATCTAGGATAAGTGATTACAAATTTGCGTAAAATAAGTGAGTCTTGAAGCGTGTTGATTTTTTGATAATTGGTCAGGGCATTGCAGGAACCCTTCTTTCTATGGAGCTGCTATCTGCAAACAAGAGCTGTCATATCCTTAATAAGGAAACAGAAAATACTTCCTCAAACAAAGCAGGGGGTTTATACAATCCCATTACCGGGCGCAAGATGGTCAAGACCTGGCTGGCTGATGAGTTATTTGAATCACTTGAAAGCTACTATTCTAAACTAGAGGAGGTGCTAGGTACCAGATTTCTTTACCCTAAACCTATTTATAGACCTTTTTTCTCAGTTGAAGAACAAAACGACTGGCAGGGCAAAGTATCTCAAGCGGATTTTAGACCATACGTCAAAACGATTCACTTGAAAAGTATCGGGATCGAAGGTGTAAATGATCCATTTGGAGGATTAGAATTATCAAAGTGTGGCTCGGTTGATATTCCAACATTAATTATGGCGGCAAGGAAGTTTTTTCAGGATAAGGGAAATTACTCTGCAGAGGTGTTTGATTACAATAAGTTGGAAGAAAAGGAAGATGGTATCTCTTATAAAGATATTTCTGCCAAGACTATCATCTTTTGTGAAGGACCAGATGCTGTGGATAATCCGTTTTTTAAAAATCTTCCTTTTAAATTGGTCAAAGGAGAGATTTTGGATATCGAAACAAATTTACCGGTAGATAGAGTTATAAACAGAGGAGTTTTTGTGTTGCCAAAAAATGGAATCTTCAAAGTAGGGTCTACCTACGATCATAATGTTATTGATCATGAGCCTACAGAAAAGGGTAGAAAAAACATTTCGGAGAGGTTGGAGAAAATATATTCAAAACAATATAAGATCGTTAAGCATACGGCAGGAGTCAGACCCTCTACATATGACAGAAGGCCGTTCATAGGAATGACCGGAAAATACGATCGAGTAGGAATTTTTAATGGGTTCGGAACTAAAGGAGTATCATTAGCACCTTTTTTTGCAACCCAATTTGTAAATTACTTGTTAAGACAAAAAGATATTTATCAGGAAGTACTACTTCAAAGAGTTGACAAATGAGATAATATGAGAAAGTTTTTACTGTTTCTTGTGTTAGTAACCGGCTTTGCTATTTCAGCATCGTCTCAATACTATTATACAGAATTTGGTCAAAACCGAGTTCAGTACAAACGTTTCGATTGGTACTTCTACTCCACCAATAATTTTGAAGTTTACTACTATTCTGGAGGACATCAATATGCGCTTCAGGCTATTGATTATCTGGAGGAAGAATTTGTTAAGATCACTGATATCCTGGGATACGCTCCCTATACTAAAACCAAAATCTTTATTTACAACTCTGTTCAGGATTTGCAGCAAAGCAATATTGGTATCGGAGGAGATGTGTTTACGATTGGAGGGAAGACAGATTTCGTCAAGCTTCAAGTAGAGATGGCCTACCCAGGCAATGCACTTGACTTCAAGGAGGAGATTGTTGAAAAGCTGTCTCATATTTTGATCAATGACATGATGTTTGGTGGAAGTCTGGCCGAGATTTTTCAAAACTCATATTTACTGGCACTTCCGGAGTGGTTCGTTGATGGAGCTTCCAAATATCTGGCCTATGGTTGGTCGGAAGAGATGGATGATTACGTCAGGGACTATTTGGGGAGAAGAAATATTAAGAAAAAGTTAAAGCTGCAGGGAGAAGATGCTGCGCTTATTGGTCAATCCATTTGGAATTTTATAGCTGTAAAATACGGGAATGGTAATATCTCGAATATCCTGAACCTCACTAGGATAATAAGGAATGAGGAAAATAGCATTGCCAGTACGCTTGGTATCACCTTCAAAAGTTTCCTTGAAGAGTGGCGTGCTTACTACGAAATTCAGACAGAGGAAATTCAGGAGAATTATAAGTTGCCTGAAGTCGAAAACGAGATTGTGTCTTTTAGAAATCCCAATGTTCATATTGGCCATACGGAAATGAATGGGGTTGGAAATAAGCTGGCTTATACCTACCATAAAAATGGGAAGTATGAGGTGATTGTGACTGATCTCAACTCAGGTAAGGACCAAAAGGTACTAGAAGGAGGGTATTTAATAAACGATCAGGAAATCGATTTCAAGCTTCCTTTAATTGATTGGCAAAATGATCATACACTTGGAGTAATCTTTTTTAAACGAGGATTTCTATATCTAAACACTTACAATCTTGAGTCTGGTCAGAAGCTCCAAAAACCTCTAACCAGGTTCAATCAGATAGAGAGCTTTTCATTTAATGACAATGGCAAACTTGCTGTAATCAGTGGTGATGTAGATGGCCAAAATGACCTTTACCTTGTTAGCATGAGAAGAAATGCACTTAAGAGAATTACAGATGATCGTTTCGATGATTTGGATCCAGTTTTTATCCCAGGAAGTGCAGCTATAGTATTTAGTTCCAATAGAACTTCAGATTCAGTGAGAGTTTCTAACGTTAAACTTGATGACATTGGTAGCGTGTATAACCTCTTTCTGTATGACTTAGATACTACAGAAAATAAGTTTGTTCGATTGACCAAAACCTATAGCAGGGACAGAAAACCAATTCCGAAGAATCAATACCAAATTTACTATCTCAGCGATCAAAAAGGCATTAGCAATATTTACAAGTACAATTTTCTGGATTCTACATTCATTCAGGTATCCAACTTCCAACATAATGTAAGAGATTTTGATCTTTCTTCAACTGGAAACGAAATCTCGTATACCATGCTTGAAGATGGACGAGATAGGGTTTATGTTGATAGGAATGCTGCTTTGGAAAATCAGATCTTTACTCCACAGACTGCTCGTAAGCGCTTGGAGCAAGCTCGTTTCGTTGTAAGCAGATTGCCCAAAATTAACGTTCAAGCAGAGGAAATATCTGAGCCGATTATTATTGAAGAGGAGTTTTCCAGCGCAGATTCGCTGTTGCTTCCAGACGCATTTTTCTTCACTGAGGATAGCGTGGTTACGGATAATACCGAAGAGGAAGATTTTATTGATATTGATAATTACGTTTTTGAGGATGAACCAAAAGAAGCTTATAAGCCAGAATCGTTCTTTTCCAACTATACCAAATTTGAAGTCAAACCGAGAGTAATTGGGCCTATAGGATATGAGCCTAGATTCAGCTTCAGCAATCTTGTGACTTCAGCTGCAGTTGATCCGATAAGAGGGTTTTCGTTTTTATTGGAATCAGGGATAAGTGATATTCTAGAAAACCATAGATTGACTGGGGGGATTTTGATCACCACTGACTTCAAAAGTGGAGACCTTTATGCTGAGTATGACTACCTGAAATATTGGATGGATTTTCGGTTGAGGATGGATCGAAAAGTTTACTTCTTTGAAGGTACAGGAGAGTTGGAGCCACGTCAAAAATATACACTGAATAAGATTGAGCTGGCAGCAGCTGTACCTATTTCTAACACAATTAGGTTTGAAGCTTCCCCGATAATAGCTATTACAGATTTTCAAAATCTTGAGAGCAATTTTGTGATTGGTAATCCCGCATCAGTTGGATTTGCTCAGGATAGTCATACTACTTACTTAGGGGGAAAGGGTGCTATAGTGATTGATAATACAATTGAGCACGGGTTCAATATTTTTCAAGGAACGAGAGGCAAGATTGAATATACCAATTATTACAACATAGAAGATCAGGGCAAAAACTTCAGCAGGATCATTGCTGACTTGAGGCACTATCAAAAATTGCATAAGGAGATTACTTTAGCAGGAAGGCTTTACTACGGGCGTTCGATGGGAAATAACCCTCAAAACTTCATGATTGGAGGAATGCAAAACTGGATTTTCCAGAAAACTGCCAATCAAGGCACTCAAAACCCACTTGATAATTTCAATACGAAAGACAACTCCAATTTACTTTTCACGGAGTTCGTAACGAACCTTAGAGGGTTTGATTTAAACGAAGCTTATGGGTCAAATGCTCTTGTTTTCAATGCCGAACTTCGTATACCGTTATTTAGATATTTTTCAAGAGGTCCAATTTCTTCGAATTTTCTTCGAAATTTTCAAATAGTAGGATTCTACGATATGGGCTCTGCATGGTCAGGTAAGTCGCCTTTCTTTAATGACAATTCTGCGATTACGAAAACCTACAAGCCTAGTGTTGAAAACGGGTCTGCTTCTGCATTCAGTGCAGAAATAGCAAGTTTCCAAAACCCATGGTTGGCTGGGTACGGTTGGGGCGTGAGGACGGTATTTTTAGGGTATTATTTGAAGCTTGATATAGCCAAGCCAATTCAGGATTATCAAATAGGATCCACCAGAGTATACGCTACTATCGGATTAGATTTCTAAATTAGCCAATGCTTTTATCAATGACGGGTTTTGGAGCCGCTGAAGGTTCTACCCAATCTCATCAAATCAAGGTTGAAATACGAACACTTAATAGCAAGTTTCTAGATATCAATCTTCGACTACCTCGCGAACTTTCTGAGAAAGAACTGGAAATTAGAAATCTGATTGGACAACATCTTGGACGAGGTAAAGTCAACTTCGCTATAGATCTGACTGCAGTTGGACTTACAGAGCCTACAGTACAAATCAATGAAATACTTTTCAAAAGCTACTACGACGAATTTCTCAATCTTGCCAGTAAAGTAGGAGCCGATACTGCTGACGTTTACAAGCTTGCTTTACAATCTCCTGATGTAATTACCAATAGAGAAAACGCTGAAATTGCTGATTGGGAGGGTGTGAAGAAAGTTGTAATTGCTGCTTTGACTGCCTGCAATGATTTTAGAAAGCAAGAAGGTGCAACATTGCAGGGAAAACTTGTTGGCTATATCCAAGTGCTCAAGGAGGCGCTTTGTGAGGTGAAAACTCAAGATGAGGAGCGGATCAAGCAAATTAAATTAAGGATCAAATCAAGCTTAGATGAAATTAAGGACAAAGTGCAGGTTGATCAAAATAGGTTTGAACAAGAACTCATTTATTACATCGAGAAAATAGATATTACCGAGGAGAAAGTAAGACTAGCTGGGCATTTGGATTACTTCTTAGAAGTAATGGGAGACAAAGACTCGCAAGGGAAAAAACTTGGGTTTATCTCTCAGGAGATTGGTAGAGAGATTAATACCATTGGAGCAAAGGCCAATGATGCAGTAGTACAAAGAGCAGTTGTGAGAATGAAGGATGAGCTCGAGAAAATCAAAGAGCAATCCATGAATATACTTTAGTGCTTTCTACGAAACCTTTCTTTCCGATTTTGGAAAGTTTGAAGTTGGATGTAAAGCATCATTTCTCTACATCCAACCTCGCAGTATCCTCTGAGTGGGTTATTTCGAAATTTTGAAAGGAACAACTGTGTTACCCCAATTGAGGGTCACATCTCCACTTTCTTCAATCTTGATTGTGAATTTCTCTACAGAAGAATCGGAAGTTTTTGGAGTGACATCAACTCTCAGAGCATCTTTTGAACTGTCGTAACTGTAGTGTCCCCATTGTTTCCATACTTCATTGAAAATGATGGTCCATTCAGTTTTATTATTGATGGTGAAAAGTCCGTATTTTCCTTTTTTCAAAACCTTTCCGTCGATTTTGACATCATCAGAAAATTCAACCCAACTCGCTTCATTAGCACCTGTTCTCCAGATTTGACCGACAGGGGCAAGTTTGTTGATATCTCTATTTTTTAGAGATGGCTGACTATAGTCGATGGTTACATCAGTGCCATCTACGCTTGCAGTTGCTTGAGCGGGTGGGCTTGGTCGTTTACTTTTGTCTTCTTGAGCTGACGATACCAAGGTGAAAGCCACCACGAAAAACGACAACATAGTTAGCCTAATGAAGTTATGCTTATTCATATTATTCTAAATATTTAATGGTTAATGAATGAGATTGTACTTTCTGCGCAAACGGTATTTCGGAAGTAATGTTCAAGGATTTCCACCGAAACAGTGTCAAGTGTCATGCTTTGCTAGCCCAAAAGCTGGAATTGATTAAATTGTAGAAAAAACAGGCGTTATGAAAAACCTACTTGGAATGCTGGCTTTTGCTTTTGTCTTAATTTCCTCTTGCTCTGAAATCAGCAAGGAAAAAGCCCCACTGGTCTCCGAAGTGAATTTGAAAGTGAGGCATATTGATGCAAATCACCGTGTTCAGATTCTGGAAGACGATTTTCATCTCGGAGATTCAATTTATAAAGTACGTGGGTACTTTATGGATGGGATGCTACTTAAGCTTGTAGGGGTTCTCTATACTACACATATAGAACGCGACGATTATTTCTATTTTGAAAATAAAAAACAAATCTTTTCAGGGCATGTGGTAGTGTCTCGTGACGACCGTCTTGCTTCTGAGTACAAGTACTATTATGGAAAGGATGGATCCATCGAGGAGGCTCTATACTGGCAGGATAAATATAAAACGGGCAAGCAATTTCCGCATGAACATTTTGAGGAGTTCGAACCAAATATTGATTCTTTGAAGGAGTCGGAGGAAACGAGATTGCAGTTTTTCATGGATAAGTTAGATATGGACGGCTTTGAAATTCATCATCTCAATGAAAATAGAGAAGCTAATATTGTACGATAAATGACAATAGAGGAAGCTCAAAACGAAGTAGATCAGTGGATAAAGACCATTGGTGTCAGATACTTTAATGAACTCACCAACATGGCTATTCTTACTGAGGAAGTGGGCGAGCTGGCAAGGATTATCTCTCGAACTTATGGTGAGCAATCATTTAAGGAATCAGATAAAAACAGAGACTTAGGAGATGAAATGGCCGATGTGCTATGGGTCTTAATCTGCTTAGCAAACCAAACCGGAGTTGATCTTACTGAATCGCTTAAGAAAAACATAGAGAAAAAAACGAACCGTGATTTAGATCGTCACAGAAACAACGAAAAGCTCTCTTAGTGGAAATATCACTTACTACACCAGCACTACTTTTTCCTGCTATTTCATTACTTCTTTTGGCTTATACCAATCGTTTTTTGGCTATAGCGAATATAATTCGACAGCTGCACAGGAAATACCTGGATCATCCTGAGAGTATTTTGGAAGGGCAGCTCAAAAACCTACGCTCGAGGCTTTATTTGATAAGAATGATGCAATTTTTTGGTGTGCTCAGTTTACTCCTTTGTGTATTGGCGATGTTTTTTATCTATTCAAATATGGTCAACTTTGGGAGTCTCATATTCGGTATCTCATTGGTGACGCTAATTGTATCACTTGTGATTTCTCTTAGAGAAATTCAGCTATCAACCAAAGCGCTTGAAATCGAGCTAAGTGATATGGAACTTGGATCAAAATATAAATTTTAAAAATACAGATGAATTATTTAGTAATTGGAAGAGATGGGAAGGACGCCTCAGAGAGACGTCAGGCACAGAGACAGGCTCATCTAGATGGAGCAACCAAGCTTAAAGAGGAGGGAAAGCTGCTATATGCAGTTGCAATCATCGAGGAAGGCAAAATGGTAGGCTCTGTGATGGTTTTTGACTTTAATTCTCCCGAGGAATTTGAAACATGGAGAAAGAATGAGCCCTACGTAACCGGAAATGTATGGGAGACAGTTGAAATTAGCGAGTGCGCCGTGCCTCCAGGGTTTCGGAGTTAATTGAAATTTGAAATCGAGCCATTCTCAAATATTGGAACAACATCAAACTCATCTTGTTTCATGCAAAACTCAAGATCCTTTTCCACTCCGAAATTACTTAGCCGCTGGGCGTGCGAGGAGGCTTGAGTGGCTTTAGTTAAATCATTTTTATGATGATCATATAGGCTCTTTGCAATAATGCCTGGGTCGCCCTCTATACTATGCGTTTTTTCAAGAGCATTTATCAAAGCACCAGCAAAAAGAGTATCCTCCAGATTGACTGTACCCTTCCACCCTGCGCAATGTACAATTACATCTTTCTTTGATTGTGCGATATGCTTTTGAATGGCGCTTAGATTGAGAAATGCGCCAATTAATATTTCTTCAGCTCCAATAGACTTTACAATCGCCAGGGTTCCGTTTGTAGTAGTCACGGCTACTTCTTTGCCACAACATTGATCTGACATATAATCGAAAGGAGAATTACCGATATCAAAGCCTTCCACTTTGATGCCTCCCCTTTCCCCAGCCATTATTTTTCCATCCGCTCCAAGAGATACACACTCGTTTACCTCAGCTACAGGATGAATTGCTTTCACTCCAGTAGCCATTCCTGCTACCATGCATGATGTTGCCCTAAAAATGTCGACCACAACAACAATTTTACCTTCAAGCTCGAATTGGTGGATGAGCTCAGGTGTTAAACAGACTTCTATCTTATTCATTTATATGAAAGGAGGTTTGGTCACTACAGCCTTTAAGTCTTTGCTTCGGACTTGAATGTATATTTCAGAGTCGGGAGCATGATTACCAACGGTGACATACCCGAGCCCGATTCCTACTCCTAAGACAGGGCTGATACTGCCTGAAGTTACTGCGCCAATAGATTCACCTTCTGCGTTTACGATTGGATACTCATGTCTGGGAATTCCCTTGTCAACCATTTTGAATCCGACAAGCCTTTTTTTCACACCCTCATCTTTTTGGTTTTTCAGGCTATCACAGTTTACGAAATCCTTTGTGAATTTTGTGACCCAACCCAGTCCACCTTCTAAAGGAGATGTGAGGTCGTCAATGTCATTGCCGTAAAGGCAATATCCCATTTCCAACCTTAAGGTATCTCTTGCCCCAAGTCCAATTGGTTTGATATCGAATGAGGCCCCAGCTTCAAAAACTTCCTTCCAGACAACTTCCGCATCCTCTTTATTGACGTATAGTTCAAATCCCCCTGCTCCTGTATAGCCAGTTGCGGAAATGATCACTTCTTTACCTGCCAGAGTCCCTTTAACAAAATGATAGAATTTTATCTCATCAAGATTTACAGAGGTTAATTTCTGTAGAGTCTCAATGGCTTTAGGGCCTTGAACCGCAAATAGTGCAATGTCATCGGATATGTTGGACATGTCAGCTCCAAACTTGTTTTGGCTACTTATCCAATTCCAGTCCTTTTCGATATTGGAAGCGTTGACTACAAGCATATATTCTTGTTCGTCCAGTCTGTAGACAATCAGGTCATCGACAATTCCTCCTTGATCATTTGGCAAACAACCATATTGAGCCTGTCCGATATTTATTTTAGAAACATCATTGGAGCAAACCCACTGCAGTAGATCGATTGCGCCAGATCCTTTGACAATAAATTCGCCCATGTGCGAGACGTCAAAAACGCCTACTGAGTTTCTTACCGCCATATGTTCATCCTTGTCAGAAGAATATCTGACAGGCATTTCGAATCCTGCAAAAGGGACGATTTTCGCTCCTAATGAGACGTGGAGGTCATGTAAGGGGATTCTTTGCATTTGTTTCCAGATTTAGGATGGCGCGTAGGCCGATGAGATTTTTTTAACCAAGGTCTACTTTGACAGCAACAGGGCAGTGATCCGATCCGTGGTGTTCATTGTAGATAAGTGAGTCACTCAGCTTCTCTTTGATTCTTTCACTCAGCAAGAAGTAATCGATTCTCCAACCCACATTTCGTTCTCTGGCTTTGAACTTGTAGTTCCACCACGAATATTTTACTTCCTCTGGATAGAAATGCCTGAATGAGTCAAAAAAACCAGCCTCAAGCATATTGTTGAGACCATCGATTTCTTTCTGTGTGTACCCAGATGTTTTATTGTAGTTTGGCTTTGGTCTTGCCAGGTCTATCTCACTATGCGCCACGTTTAAATCTCCGCAAACAACCACTGGCTTTTTTGCGTCCAGTGCAGTTATGTGTTCTTTGAAGGCAATATCCCAGCCGGTTCTATAATCCAGTCGTTTCATTCCTTCCCCTGAGTTAGGAGTGTATACAGTAACCAAAAAGAAGTTTTCAAATTCGGCAGTGATCACCCTTCCTTCCTGATCATGTTCTTCTATACCCATGTCATAGGTAACTTCTAAGGGTTCTTTCTTAGAAAGGATCGCTGTACCGGAGTATCCCTTTCTTGCCTTTGATGAATTGGTGTAAAAATGAAATCCGGGCACGGTACTCAGTGCCGTTTTCACATCTTCCGGTTGAGCTTTAGTCTCCTGAAGACATATTACATCGGGATTCATTTCTTCTACGCTTTGAAGAAAATTCTTTTTTAAGATTGCTCGGATACCGTTGACATTCCAAGAAACAAGATGAAGATCTGACATATGAAATAAGTTTGAAACAAAACTAGCAGAAATTGAACAATTTGATGAGAATAGGTTTGATACTTGGTAACCTCCGAAAACTAATTTTACACGTCCAATATCACAGCGTTTAAATAGAATCCACCTAGGTTCATCGAAAAACTACTCTCTTAAATGAGCAATTCATTTCAAAAAACATTACATTTAAAATTGATTATTTAGTGATATCACAATCACCCCAGCCAAGCGGACAGATGATAGATGTTTTAATTGCCCCAACTTCAGTTACACCATACGTGAAGATTGATTCTGAAGAATCAAAGATCATTTTTTGTGGTAAGTCTTCTCCACCCAATTCGATACATTTTTATTATCCAATTATTGAAAAGATAAAAAAGCTATTTGCTGATGTAGAGGAGACCATTGTAGTTGATTTTTCTTTCAGGTATTTCAATACGAGCAGTTCCAAATGTCTTTTTGATCTATTTAAAATGCTCAAAGGCATGGAAAAAGAGGGTAAGGAACTTGAGATCAATTGGCACTATGAAGAAGACGATGATGATATGCTTGAAACGGGTGAAGATTATGCGGATATTCTGGATCTCGAATTCAACTATATCGAAGTAGATGAAATCGATGATATCATGGTAAGTAAAGCAGTATAAATCAGCTCAGCAGTCATTTTTCGAAATTTCCCCATTCCATCCCTAGAGACTATGTCTATAAAATAGACAGTTGAGGTACCCTTTTTGCTTGTTGCATCGTTCATGTTTCTAAATACTTAAACCAATGAGCTGGATCAATAAGGTAATTCTTTCACTTTCCATTATTATTTTTTCAAGATGCGCTTCTGTACCAATTACAGGACGTACTCAACTCAATTTGATTGATAATGAGAAAGTGTTTCCTATGAGTTTTTCTCAATACGATGTAGTCAAGAAGGAATCAGAGGTAATAATCGGAACCAAGGAATCAAAGATGGTCAAGAGGGTCGGAGCTAAGATTCAAGCAGCAGTCGAGGAGTACTTTGCTAATGAAAATATGAGCGACTACCTGAGTGATTACAATTGGGAGTTCAACCTTATCAAAGATGATGCAATGGTAAACGCATGGTGTATGCCAGGAGGGAAAGTTGCATTTTATACAGGCATAATGCCTATATGCGAAGATGAAGTGGGTGTTGCTGTGGTCATGGGGCACGAAGTAGCTCATGCAATTGCCAATCATGGGCGAGAACGGATAAGTCAGCAGAAAGCGACACAAATTGGACTTACAAGTTTATCTGTGGTTTTGGGTGGTAGTGGAGCCTCTACTATCTCAAACGAAATGATTATGCAAGGAGCCGGTGCAGCTACTTCTATGGGGATCTTAAAATTTTCAAGAAAACACGAATCTGAAGCAGATAAACTTGGCCTATTCTTTATGGCGATGGCTGGCTATGACCCTGAAGCTGCTCCAAAATTTTGGAAACGAATGAGCAGCGGAGATGGAAAAGAACCAGCCGAATTTGTTTCGACGCACCCTTCTCATGATACGAGAATAAAGGATTTGAAGAAAAACATGCATAAGGCATTAGAGTATTATAAAGAGGCAATTTCCAGAAATTAGTTAGCAGAATATTACATTGAATCTAAACGGATTATAACAGCTCTGTTTCTTATTCGACCCTCTTCTGTTCTATTGGATGTGATCGGATCTTTTTCTCCCTCAGATAATACGTTCAGGTTTGATAGCTCTATTCCCTTTGTGTTAAAATATTGTGCTACTGATAGAGCACGCGCAAGCCCCAGCTGATAGTTATATTCTGCCGTGCCTATTGAGTCTGTCTTGCCAATGATGTCAAGTAGCGCTTCTTTGTTGTTCAACAAAAGAACAATAGAGTCCAGTGAAGGAAGTGCGGATTCTTTTAGTTCAGCACTGTTGAATTCAAAATCTACATCTGATAAAAAGAATACTTTCTCTTCTTCTGAGTTAGGAGTTGGCAATGGTTCAATTGATTTTTTTTCAATGCCAAGGTAGAACTCGTCAAGATAAACGTAAGTAGCGTTTTTTATCATCGATTCTCTCTTCCATTGTTTTTCGTTTACAAGACGGGGCAGTACTGTATTGGCCAATGATCCGATAGTGAAAAATTCTTCGCCTCCAATTGCCTTAAAGGTAAATGCAACTTTTTCCCATTGACGAAGACTTGCGTTGGGGTCGAGATATATGCGTTTCATTCTTAGGTCATAGGTAGCAATTTGATCTATTTGTAGCTTTTCCCTACTGATATTAACGGATATTTCAGTTGGTAGATAACCAGAGTTTATTGCGGCTCTCAAATAGAAAACGACGTGATATATGGAGTCTTTTATTAAAGGATTTTTTAATCGTACTTGTAGCTGTTCTTTGTATAGTTTTCCTATCGCAAGATAAATCCCAGCGTACGCATCTCCAGATTGAGGCTGGCTATATCCCGCCCAATTTTCAGGAGTTCCTGCATCATCATCTGAGCACTTGTGAAAATAATCGGGGGTGCCACCATCTGGAGAATACCAATGTGCTATGCCAGATTTTTTGTGGTTTTTCGTAAAACTTTTAGGGCAATCTCCCATCTCGAATCCAGCATTAGGAATTAGGTTTTGCCCCCTTACTATTCCAATACTTAGCAATGAGAATAAGATTAAAGAAAAACTTCTTGTGAAAGATTTCATTTGACTTTGATAAGTTTCTTCAAGTTCTTCTGAGCTCTTTTTTGATGACTGGGATGAACAAGTTCGGCTAATCTTTCTTCAAGCACATCGATTAGGTTCTTCCTGTCGTCATCTGAAATTTCTAACATCCATTTTTCTACATATTGTCCAAATTGGTTGTCAGGAGCCTTGAGCAATTGCTCGATAATAAGGGGCTTAATGTCTTTTTGATATCTGGCATTGGAATACAAACCGACGAGTATCACAAAACCTCGATCTCTTGTGATCACACTTCCATCATCCATGATTTTAAGAATTTTGGCAAGATGAGCGTAGGTTTTTGCAGGATGATAGATCGTGATGTGACTCAAAGCACCTATTCCCATCCATATGATCATGTTCTTCTTGTTTTCCAAAAAGGGGACTACATCGTCAAAAAGATCTTTTGCTAAACTCGCATTGGCCTCACCTATTTCGTTGAGTACTTTTAATACATCTGAAACTACTTTTTGATCTGAAGATTTCAGTAACTGTTGAAGTTCAATAATAGCATCGTGATCATTGGTTTTTAATATTTCATTGGCAAGTGCCTTGTTTGGTTTTTGCGTGGGGTCACCAAGTGAGGACGCAAGTTTGTTGAAAATGCTCATGATTTCTTGAAGATTTCGAGTTGCTTGGGCAGTAACTGAAAACTCATCCTGTGCAAGGGAGTAACGCCGAGTTCCTTAATCGCTTTTCTATGAGCAATTGTAGGGTAACCTGCATTTGTTTCCCAGCTATATCCAGGATAAGTTTTCGCATGATCATGCATCAAATCATCTCTATAAATTTTCGCAAGAATGGAAGCTGCTGCTATCGAAAAGAACTTTGCATCCCCTTTGACAATACACTCATAGGGGATGTCTTCTTGAGTACGAAATCTGTTGCCGTCAATGAGCAAGAGCTCAGGTCTGATATTTAATTTAGCTACAGCCCTATTCATGGCTAAGAATGAAGCGTTGAGAATGTTGATTTTGTCTATTTCAATATGTGAAACTTCAGCAACGGCATAACTTAAGGCAACTGATTGTATGACCTCTCTCAGCTCATAGCGTTGAGTTTCTTTTAGTTGTTTGGAGTCGTTGAGCACTGGATGATGAAAATCTTTTGGAAGTATAACCGCAGCAGCCACCACAGGGCCTGCAAGACAGCCTCTCCCAGCCTCATCGCAACCTGCTTCAATTTTATTGGGATCAAAATACGACTTCAACATTCAGTAAATCTAAATCATCCAGATAATCTGAGCTCGACTTATAGCTATTAAAAACCATCGCTGCGTGGTTTAGGGGGTGATGCTGGGTGTGAAAGTCAAAGCGATCTTTTTGGATCATGGGACTATCACTCTTTTTTTTATCAAAATTTAAAAGACTCGTGTAGGTAATTAAGAGTTTTTCAACGTGATACTTAAATAGTGCTCAGGCTAGTAATAAGAATTGGTAAATTGTTTTGACTAATTGGGAAACCCTTTCAAATTTGCCAGCGTCTATAGCTATCGAACACAAAAGTCAAAACGGTCACATGACTAAGTATACAATTACAATTTTGCTTGCAGCATTTACTCTCATCTCAAATGCACAAGAATTCACACAAACAGTGAAGGGTAGAATTTTAGACCAACAGTCCAAGAGCCCTCTCATAGGAGCTACAGTAGTGATAAAAGATTCTGATCCTCTTTTGGGAGGGACTTCTGATGTGGAGGGTTATTTCAGAATCGCCAATGTGCCAATCGGTCGTCAGACTTTGATATTTACTTCTATTGGATATGAAAGTAAAACCATACCCAATGTAATCGTAAGCTCAGGCAAGGAGACGAACATAGAGATTGACTTGATCGAATCTTTGATTCAAATGGAAGAGGTAGTGGTAATAGCTGACAAACAAGATAAAGGGCAGCCACAAAATGAACTAGCCACAGTTAGCGCCATCTCCTTAAGTGTAGAAGAAACAAGTCGTACACCTGCAACCTTTGGCGATCCAGCAAGAGCAGCGCTTTCCCAACCTGGAGTAACTACCGGGGGTGACGACCTACTTAACGAAATCGTCATTAGGGGGAATTCTCCAAAAGGCATTCTATGGAGGTTGGAAGGAGTCGAGATTCCTAACCCCAATCATTTTTCTTCGGTAGGATCATCAGCTGGAGGTATCAGTATGCTCAGTGCGAGTGTACTTAGCAATTCAGATTTTTTCACTGCTGCTTTTCCTGCGCAGTATGGCAATGCCACCTCGGGTATTTTTGATTTGAAAATGAGAAACGGAAACTTTGACAAACGTGAGTATAGTTTCCAATCTGGTTTACTTGGCCTTCAAGCATCAATGGAAGGACCCTTTAGTAAAAATTCGAACGCATCATATTTAATCAATTATAGATATTCGACATTAGGACTTCTATCTGTAGTTGGTTTGGATATCCTTGGAGAAGAAGAGGATGTGACTTTTCAGGATTTGTCTTTCAAATTTAATGTCCCTACTAAAAAGTTGGGTAGGTTTTCCATTTGGGGATTGGGAGGAAGAAATACTTATCAATCTAATTATGAATATGCTTTCGATTTCGAAAACAATGAAGAGTATTTGGCCTACTACCTAAACAGGTTTGGAAGCTCGGCAGACTCTGTTACCCGATGGACAGAATCAGATAATGATAAGCAAAATGTAGGAGCAATTGGGGTGACTCACACTGCATACTTAAGTAAAAACACCTATCTGGAAACAGTATTGGCACTTACTGGAGGCAAGTATGATTACACCTATGATTCTATAGGAGTGAAGGTTTATAACCGTGAGATTGTCAAGGAATGGCAAACAAGACTCTCCTCTTTTGTGAATCATAAGTTCAATGCGAAAAATACTTTGAGAGCAGGAGTTATCGCTACCCAGATAAATTATGATTTGTTTGATGAATTTTGGGACAATCGTGAGAAAGCTTTCATTACGGATTTAAATGAAGATGGAACCACCTACTTCCTTCAAAGTTTTGCTCAATGGCAACACAGGTTAAATGAAAAACTTACCATTAACACAGGGTTTCATAACTCGTACTTTACTTTAAATAATAATAATTATATCGAACCCAGATTGGGTTTTAGATTGCAAAAGGATGCGAGGACAGCCTTTACAGGTGGAGTAGGTCTGCATAGTAGAATGGAAACTATCGCGCTTTACATGGCTCAGGAACCTTTGGATGATGGGACATTTAGAAGGAACAATGAAAACCTTGGGTTTTCACGCTCACTACACTTCGTAGCAGGATACGAAAAGATGATTAAGTCGGATTTGAGATTCAAGACCGAGGTGTATTACCAGCACTTGTATGATGTGCCGGTATGGCCTCTGGATACAGGAAGTGCTTTTTTTGGATCTTTCTCAGCAATTAATTCCTATGGTGATTATGACAATGCGAAGCTTGTAAACGAAGGAACGGGTAAAAACTATGGTGTTGAATTTACACTAGAGAAGTTTTTCACCTCGGATCACTATTTTATGATCAATGGGTCGCTTTATAATTCCAGATATGAAGGAATCGATGGAGTGACTCGAAATACCGCCTTTAACGGGAACTATATTTTTAATGCACTAGGAGGGAAGGAGTTTACTTTTAGAAACGGGAGAAGAGTACTGAACCTAAATGCACGTTTTATTCTGGCTGGTGGTAAGCGTGAGGCACCTATATTTTTGAGAGCTTCGCAGATCGAAGGTTCAACGGTTAGGGATTTTGAAAACAACTATGAGGCAAAATTAGATCCATATTGGAGAGTGGATTTTGGAGCGAGCTATAAAATTAATCGCCCCAAAACAGCATATGTTTTTGCAATGAATATTCAGAACTTATTTGCAATAGAAAATGAGTTTGAAAGATTCTATAACAATGGAGCGATCCAGTCTGCAACTCAACTCGGGTTCTTTCCCAACTTGAGCTATAGGATAGAATTCTAAGCTATGCACCACTTTCTTATAAAAAAATAAAGGTAAAGAGTATTCTCGATTTCTTCCAAAAGAAAACGATTCATCAAGTAATCGAATATTATTACAGGTCTTGTGTGCTTGATCACTTTAGATTTGGATTATAGCCAAAATTTTGATTCCAATGCTTAGTTTAGAAGAAGATAAAATCTATCGTAATGATCAAGAAGATACTTGGATATACTTTTATAGCATTTGCACTTTTTTCAAGCGTAGGTATTATAGGGCAACTGCCTAAAATTATAGTAGCTTTATTTCAAGCTGTTGGACTTTCTTCAGAAATGTCTAGCAATTATCAAAGAGGATATGCTCTTGGTACTTTCGGAAGTTGGCTTATAGTTATTCTATTGACAGCAGGCTTATGGGTCTATGGAATAAAGTGGATCAAAACGAAATGAGAATTAAAACCCAGTCTACTTCTTCCCAATAAAATATTGAGCCACGAATAAGTTTGGTACCCAGGATAGCCAAGAGATTATGGTATAAGAATCATTGAATCCCATACCGAAAGCGATATCGAATATTGGTAGCCACAAGCGCAATGTGACAGCTGAGAATGCCAATGCATAGCTTCGAATCATCCAGGCGCGATGTTCCTCAATCTTTGATTTTCGGATGGTCTGGTAGGCCAGTAGCGAAGTGGTGAGCCAGCTCAAGGACATTCCGCTGAACCCAACCTGAGCAACCCAACCGCCATTAGCATTGAGAGCTAAGTAGAAACCCGCGGTTCCAGCGAATAGAATTCCTATCAAGTAAATTTTCCCAAGATTTCGGTGAAGACGAATGTTTTTTGCTCTTATCTTTTTACTGAATTGCGACCATCCAGTTAGCAGTGCGACCGCACCGAAAGAAATGTGTGTGTAGAATGCAAACCACCATATTTGCTTTTCGAGGACCTCATCAGGCTTAGCTGCCAAAAGACCAATTTTCCCATCTACTACAGCATAAAGGATGGGATAGAGTCCAACTCCGATGGCAAGAAAAACGAAAATGAACCAGCTGATTTTTTTCATAGTTATCTGAGGATTCGCGAATGACCTGTCCAATATCAGCAAATGATCTGAAAAACAGTCATTTGAATATGTTGAATCAAGATTAAATTAACCTTAAGCTAATTTATTTGATGATGAAATGGATTTGTTCGTCATCCAAATGATTGATGCCAATGCAGATAAATCTGAATAGGCGATCAAAGTAAGTTTGCAAAACGCAATGGTGAAGTAGTACAGGCACAGAGAAAACCTCCGTGCCTGTATATTAGGAATTATGTTCAAAGCTAAAAGGCCATGTTTTGGATTTTTTTGGACGCGGACTTCTTGTTTATTTCAAGCTATTCTGATAATACTTTCACAGGGTTTAACGAAGATATTTTCAGTGTATGAAAGAAGATTGTCCCGATTGTCACAAGCATGGTCGACCCAAAGCTTATCAGGATGATTTGTAGCGGCCAGTCGATTCGGTACGAAAACTCATTGAGCCAACTATTGGTCAGCAAATAGGAAATCGGAATCGCCACAACATTCGCCACAATCACGATGAATGAAAACTGTTTAATCAATAAACCAATAATATTCCCTCTTGAAGCGCCTACCACTTTACGTATGCTGATCTCCTTAGATTTTTCGTGAGACATAGAAGCGGCGAGTCCAAGCAATCCCAACATGGCAATGAGAATAGATAAGCTTGCAAAAATTATAAACAGCTTTCCCAGCTTCAATTCAGATTGGAAAGTAGTGTTGAAGGTCTCATCCGCAAAAGTGTAAGAGAAAGGAATATTTGGAAAAAGGGCTGTCCACACCGACTCTATTTCGCCAACAATACTTTCGTAATTTTCACCTGCTACCTTGATTCCCGTAAATCCGGTGAAGGGCAGATACTCGGTAATGATGGCTGGTTTTATGTCCCTTTTCAGGCTTTCGAAGTGAAAGTCCTTTACAATACCGATCACTTTACCTTTTTGATTGTTGTATCTCCAATCCAATGTTTGTGAGAACGGGTCTTCTGCCCATCTTGGATCTTTTTCCGCGAAGTATTTCAAGCAAGCTTCGTTTATGAGAAAGTTGATAGAGTCTGCTGGCCTGGCCGGATCGAAGTTTCTACCATCGACGAGTTCCAGTCCCAATGTATTTACATAATCAAAGTCCGTGAAAAATGTAACGATTGACATGCTGCTAGACTCGTCATCTCCTTCCAAAAAGAATCGGGAACTCCAATGAGAAGAAGTGCCAGGATAGCTCGATAGACTACTTATTTCTTTAAAAAAAGCCTTGTTTTGAATACGACTTTTCAAGGTATTGAATTTCACCCTGTCAGAGGAAACCAATCCACCATCATTGAGAATCAATAGTTGATCCTTGTCGAATCCAAGAGATTTTTTACCCATATAATCTACCTGTGACCACATTATCAGAGTTCCGATTATGAGTACTGCCGACGCTCCGATTTGAAAGCCAGCCAGCACTTTTCGACCCGTGATTTGAGATTTGGACTGATTACCTTTTCCGCGAAGAAGCTGCATGGGCTTGAATGAAGCAACCATCCACCCAGGATAAATTCCAATGAAAATCCCAAGTGCCAGCCAGGATGCAAACAGTATCATTAGCGTATGAAGATCCATCCATGAGGCTGGATTTAGGTTTTTGTCAGAAATGTCAGTAATAGGCCCAGATAGCAGTTGCATAAGTACCAGTGCGACGATGGTGGATGCTAAGAGTATCTGATAGCTTTCGATTAAAAATTGAGAAACTAACTGAGCTCTTGATGATCCATATACACGTCTGATGCTCGCACTTTTTACTTTAGAAAAAGCCCTCGCTGTTGACAGGTTAATGAAATTGATAATACCAATAAACAGTATAGCTAAAGCCACCGCGCTCAGAATTTTCAAATTGGACAAACTCCCTCTGATAGGCAGTTCAAACTCTTTGTCCGAATTCAAATAAATCTCCGTCATTTGCTCCACTTGAGGATTGTATTTGGCCGAAAGCCATTCTCCATGATGACGATGAAGAAATTGATTTAACCTTGTCTTTAAATCGGTTTTGTCAAGCGGCTTATTGGCGAGCAAATAAGTATACAGAAAATGAACGGACCAGTTTTCATAGGCATTTTGATTAGGACTATTAGCAATTACTCTTTCATATGGGAGTACATAATCAAACTGAATGTGAGCGTTTTTTGGACTTTCGATTACTCCCTCCACCGCGAACGATTCTGTGTTTCCAAATAAATTGATTTCAATAAATTGACCTATTGGGTTTTGGTTTCCAAAATATTTAGTGACCAAGTCTGGCGTAAGTAATACCCCATTTGGATTCACTAGAGCAGATTGCAGATCACCTTGGAGTAGCTCAAAATCAAACACATTAAAAAATGACGTGTCGGCCACAATCCCGAGAGGTTCGGTGAAAAGCTTTCCTTCAAGTTTGAATATTGTTGAAATCGGAAGAATCCTTACAGCATCATCGATCTCAGGAAACTCAGCGATCATCGGGTCGCGCCAAGCATAAGGTGTCACTGCAAACTGCCTGCCTGTGTTTTCCTCATATACCCGATAGATAAGCTCCTTGTTTTGATGAAACTTATCAAATGACCATTCATCCCAGATATACAGACCAAGCACCAATACACTAAAAATAGAAATGGTTAAACCAAATGTGTTAATTACGGTATAGAAACGTTCTTTTTTTAAGTTTCTAAAAGAGGAAATAAAATAATTCTTCAGCATAGTCGAAACATTTTTTTCAAATCAACGAAGAATAGAGAGCGATGAATGATGAACAGAATGAAATGATATGGTCAGAACGATGAAATTTATTCAACTATGGAATTAAGACACTTAAAACTCCTTGAAGCAGTAGCAGAGGAGGGCAACCTTACCAAGGTGGTTGACAGACTTCATGTTTCATCTTCAGCGCTAAGTCATCAGCTAAGAGAAATTGAAAGAGAGTTAGGGCTACCACTGTTTCATCGTGTCAACAAGAGACTCATTCTCACAGACGCGGGGAGAGTGCTTCTGAAATCTGCCAAGTCCGTACTAAGAGAACTAGATAAAGCAGAACTTGATCTCAGGCATTTGAAAGAGGGGAGTTCAGGAGAAATTCGAATATCAACAGAATGCTATACCTGCTATCATTGGCTGCCTGGGGTTGCCAAATCTTTCTCAGAGACCTATCCGAACGTGGATATCTCCATACACCCGGAATACACGGACAGTACAGTTGCCCCACTTCTAAGTGGCAAAGTAGATGCAGTTATTACAAGCTATCCGGAAGATAACCCTGCAATTGAATATCGTGAGCTATTCAGAGACGAACAACTCGCTGTAGTGGCAGAAGATCACCCATGGGCAAAAAAAAGTCATGTAGATCCAGAGGACTTTATAAGTGAAAATGTGATTATTTATTGCGGGCCACTTGAAACGGTCTCGCTTTTTTCTCAATTGCTGATCCCAAAAGGAATTTCCCCTAAGAAGGTCACTGAACTCCAACTGACTGAAGCACAAATCGAGATGGTAAAAGCCGGATTCGGCGTGAAAGTAATTGCGAAGTGGGCAGTAGAACCGTACTTGAAATCTCAGCCAATAGTAGCACTTCCCGTTACCGAGAAAGGGCTCCATCGAACATGGTATCTAGCCCTTCTTAAGCAAGATGCACATCCGGATTATTATGAGTGCTTCATAGAAAGCCTGAGCAATCAAATGAGGAATGTGAAAGAAGAGTAAATCACGCTATCCAAAAGAAATGGAATCCTTAGTTATCTGAAGGAGCTCTGAAGTGGTAGTCGAATAGTACTCTGTCTCGAAAGGAATTTCAACAAGATTTAAAGTCAGTTCGAGTAGATCGGAAATATCTTCGCCCACTTCCATCATATCTCGATCTCCTTGTTCATAAAGCCAGTTGACATTTACAACTTTGCCAGTTGATGTGTATTTGTATGTTTCTTTGAGGAAGTTGACCATAGCCTTTGTGGAGGAGGTATTTAAGTATTCCATACAAAGGTTGATTTCCAAAGTTTGATTGGTTTTGAAGTGAGTAGATACAACTTCATTAATGTTGTGAAAGAAATCGTATGTTGATTCTATTGCACACCTGCCTGTAAAATGAAGCTTGGATAATTTTTCATTTAATATTACCTCAGGTGTGAATTTCCCTTCTGCTACAAAAAATTGGCTTGCTACTGACATCATAATACCTTCCGTTTAAGTGAATATTAATTTGTAATTATTCAAAGATATTATTGTTATTTTTCCTTTTTGAGATGTTTAGATGAAGCCTCCGGAATCCTCGTTCAAAGAGGGACGATTATTGATAAACGTTTTAATTAGTAGAACTGAAAAAGGACTATTATCTCTATTTTGTGAATGACTACTTTTCGAAGATTTGAATTCGATTGCCGTCAGGGTCTTTTACGATTGCCATCTTTTTTCCAGTTTTTTCATCAGTTACAATTTGCCCGTGAAACTTGATATTTTGACTTTCAAGGTGGATCATCCATTTATCAAAGTTGGAGACCAAAAAACCCGTTTTGAAAAAACCGATCAAGCGAGTCTTGCTGCTATAATCAGGTATTGCATCTTTCGGAGATACGGCATTATCGAGTTCGATTAATTCAATCAAGATTTTACCCTTTTTCAAGTTTGATTGCTTGAAACCTCTTTCCTTGAATTCCACTTTGTTGATGACTTCAAACCCAAGAGCATTGGAATACCAGCTAATAGAAGAATCTATATCGCTAACGATCATAGCAGAGAAATAGGCCTCCAAATCATCCATAAGATCTGCTTGAGCATAACCTGAGATAGAAAGCCAGACTAGTGAGATAATTATGAATAGTTTTTTCATTGACTATGGTTTTAAACTAGTAGAGAATGATAACTCAGTTGCTTTTTCAATACTCAATCCCACTTTAAGTTGATTAAATGTGAGGAGTTTTCCAAGCATCGCGAAAATCACATGATCTCGTAAGAAGGTCTTTTTGATTAAACCACTAAAACGAAAGAAGCCGATTGCAAAGGCAATCGGCTTCCAACTTTTTTTAATCTTATGGCTCTAATCTCTTAATGAACCTATTAGATATGAATCACTTCATCATAAGCAGCAGCTGCCGCTTCCATCACCGCCTCCGACATGGTTGGGTGCGGATGAACAGATTTGATAATTTCATGACCTGTAGTCTCAAGATTTCTGGCAACAACAGCCTCGGCAATCATGTCGGTAACACCTGCACCAATCATGTGGCAACCTAACCATTCGCCATACTTAGCATCAAAGATTACTTTTACAAAACCATCTTTTGCGCCCGATGCACTTGCTTTACCTGAAGCCGAGAATGGAAATTTCCCTACCTTGATTTCGTAACCTGCTTCTTTAGCAGCTTTCTCAGTCATGCCTACAGATGCAATCTCAGGTGAACAATACGTACATCCTGGGATATTGCCATAGTTCAATGCATGAGGATCTTGCCCGGCGATTTTTTCAACGCATATAATTCCCTCAGCTGATGCTACGTGAGCAAGAGCTGGTCCGTGAACAATATCACCGATTGCATAAACGCCTTCAGCATTCGTTTTGTAGAAATCATTTACAAGTACTTTGCCTTTATCGTGCTTGATGCCGAGCTCCTCAAGTCCAATTCCTTCAAGGTTTGTAGAAACACCTACTGCGGAGAGCACCACATCACAATCCAATACCTCTTCTCCCTTCTTAGTCTTCACAGTCACTTTACAACCAGCACCTTTTGTATCTACATTAGTCACTTCACTGGAAGTCATGATTTTGATACCTTTCTTCTTAAAGTTTCTCTCAAGTGCTTTGCTTACTTCTTCGTCTTCTACAGGAACGATGTTTGGCAGATACTCAACTATTGTTACCTCAGTTCCGATTGAGTTGTAGAAATACGCAAACTCAACTCCAATAGCTCCTGACCCGACTACAACCATTTTTTTCGGTTGCTTGTCAAGAACCATTGCTTGTCTGTATCCAATTATTTTCTTTCCATCTATAGGAAGGTTTGGCAACTCGCGAGATCTTGCTCCTGTCGCAAGGATGATGTTTTTCGCATCATAAAGGGTTTTCTTGCCAGCTTCATCGGTGACTTCTACTTTTTTACCCTTAGCCAGTTTACCAAAACCCTGTATCTGGTCAATGTTATTCTTTTTGAATAGGAACTGAATTCCCTTGCTCATACCAGCAGCTACGTCACGGCTTCTTTTCACCATGCCACCGAAATCAGCCTTTGCATCTTTTACCGAAATCCCATAATCATCCGCATGTGAGATGTATTCAAAGACCTGAGCACTTTTAAGTAATGCTTTCGTAGGGATACAACCCCAGTTCAAACAAATACCACCGAGCTCTGCTCTTTCTACAACTCCTACCTTGAGTCCTAACTGAGATGCGCGAATCGCTGCTACATATCCACCAGGTCCACTGCCGATTACTATAAGATCATATTGAGATGCCATATTCTGCTAATTAAAATTTGCGCAAAGATAAGAAGGCAGATTTATTGGGAGATAAGGTTTTGAAATTATTCTGCTCTGCTCTTACTTCATTCCAGAAGAATACATTCTTTATGGTTCGAGAAGTTCCATATAGTAGCACTATACTTACAAAAACCATTAGTGCTCTTTTTTTGAACAAGGATAATTTTGACTCTCTTTCGTTCAGGTAGCTAAAGAAACAGAAAATAAGAATCGGATATAAAGGAGTCAGATACCGTTCTGCCGTATAGAACTCAATTTTAAATACTGTATGAATCAATAGGTAGTAGATTAAAAAAACCACTGGGAATGAATGAGTGATGGTTCTTTCTTTTGGGCTTGAAAAAAAGTAAAGCGATGCGTAGCAGACAGCTCCAATGATTATAAACCCAATTAGTAATCTAGCAAATGAAGGTGCGTTGAGGGGAATGACTAGTAAGCTTAGAGCCTCGAGAAAGGAGCGGATGTTGTAGAGATATACCGTGTGATCTCTATCCGGAAGCACACTTATCCACTGGCTCAACCTTGCTGAAAAACCGGAGCTGAAGCTGAATACCCATGCACCCATTGCTAAGCCCAGGATGAACAATCCCACCACGAGATATAGACGCTGTTTATTTGAAGAGCGAATTAGAGTGATGATTACGAAAGGAATTAAAACGAAAATACCAGCAAACCTTACAAACGGAAGAATGGTGATTAAAAGGATTGCGATAGCAAGCCAGAAAGGCTTTTTGGAATTCTCATTGAGCAGAAATAAGTAAAATGACGTAAGTATTAGAATTGTAAAATATGGTTCAGTCCAAATGAAACTATGAACCAAATAGATGGGAGTGAAAAATGCCATCAAGGACAGAAAAGATAATCTGATCCAATTCACATTCAGCTTTTTACCAATTAGATAGACCAAAAGGAGGTTCAATTCTAGAGCCAGATAATTAAGAAAAGGCAGAAAACCCACTCCAACCCAGCTGATGATCATAGGAAAAATAGGAGGTTTGATATTCAAGCCGTCAGCATTTAATATTCCGAAAGCGGTAATCTGATTGGCTATTTCTATGTAGAGATTAGAATCATAGGTAAGCCCCAATCCGTTTAGATTTGCAATAAGATATAGTGTGGATGATACTAACCACATTAGCCCAATTATCACACCTTCTCTTCTCTTCATAGACTTCAATATTATCAAAAACTCAGGAGGAAGCTCGCTAAGTATGAATTTGCTGTTGTTTTGTCCTGCGTAAGCGTAAGGAAGTAAAAACTCACTGGTGAGATTTACCTTTCATTTTTTAACTTGCCGCCGAAATTAACATCATTTTTATGAAACTACTTGAAGGGAAAGTGGCTCTAATCACAGGAGCATCAAAGGGAATTGGTCGTTCGGTTGCAATCAAATATGCTCAAGAGGGTGCCAATGTAGCTTTTACTTATTTATCTAGTGTGGAAAAAGGGGAGGCGTTAGCTTCGGAATTGGAAGCATTTGGCATAAAGGCAAAAGGCTACCGATCAGATGCATCTGATTTTGCTGCAGCAACTACTTTGATAGAATCTGTAGTAGCAGATTTCGGATCACTAGATATTTTGATCAATAACGCCGGTATCACGCGAGACAATCTTTTGATGAGAATGTCGGAAGAAATGTGGGACGAAATCATGCAGGTCAACCTTAAATCTTGCTTCAATACGGTAAAGGCCTCAGCCAGAACTTTTATGAAACAAAGAAGCGGGTCGATCATCAATATGTCGTCAGTGGTAGGAGTGAAAGGGAACGCCGGTCAGTCCAATTATGCTGCTTCCAAAGCTGGTATCATTGGCTTTACAAAATCAATTGCACTTGAGCTTGGTTCAAGAGGTATTCGATGCAATGCAGTGGCACCAGGGTTTATCGAGACAGAAATGACTGATGCTTTGGACGAAAAAGTAGTTCAGAGCTGGAGAGATGCCATTCCTTTGAAAAGAGGAGGACAGCCAGAAGATGTAGCAAATGCATGCGTATTTCTTGGCTCAGAAATGTCTGCCTATATTTCCGGTCAGACGATTCAGGTAGATGGCGGAATGTTAACCTGACATTGAAAACATAGACTTTAAAAAGCCGTTTACTTCGCACGAGTGATGAAAACGGCTTCTTTTTTATACATGGAAAATAACTGGTATTCTTTTGATGTGCCTATAGGCTGGACAATCTTTGCTGTTTTGGCGGGAGCGTTGCTAGCTTTCTTACTTTATTCAAAAAAAGGAACTCCATGGTCTAGGAATACAAGTCTGTTGCTTGGTGCACTTAGAATGATGTCCATTTTTCTTATCATTCTATTGCTATTAAACCCCCTTTTAAAGCTTTCCATTAATCATACAGATAAGCCAATCGTGGTGGTCGCACTTGATAACTCAGAATCCATTTCATTAAGATCATCCAAATCTGGATTATCGGAGATTAAGCAATGGATCAAAAAGACACAAGGTGAATTGTCTGGACGATTTGAGTTTAACTACAAAGATTTTTCAGCATCCGATCTTGATACCATCTCTTTCAACAGCAAGACCACCGATCTTGGAGATTTACTTAGGGATGTAGAAGTAACTTTTGAGGGAGAAAATGTTGGAAGTGTTGTTCTGGCAAGTGATGGAGTCATCAATGCAGGACCACTTCCTCAATATAGATCTTATTCATTCCCTATTTATACGCTAGGTCTTGGGGATACCATAGCACCTAAAGATTTGTCTATCAAGAGCGTTAGAAACAACAGGATTGCATATCAAGGCAATAAGTTTCCCATTCGGGTCGAGCTGCAACAAAAAGGATTTGATAATACTCCCGTAAATATCTCCATTTACGAAGGAGGCAAGTTACTTGAAAGGCAAAGTCTTGAGCTAAAATCAGCCCTAAGCGAAGTTGATTTTAATTTGGAGGCGACCGAAGCTGGGCTCAAGCACCTGGTTATCCAGATCACTCGATTTGATGATGAGTCATCATTTGCCAACAATAAAAAGGACATCTATATCAACGTCATAGAAGGGAAGGATAAAGTGCTTATAGTAGCACCAGCTCCGCATCCGGATATTGGAGCCATAAGGAAAGTGTTGGCTAGTGCGGCAAACTATGAGACTGATATCTATATTCCGGGAGTTAGCGAGGGTAAGATTGAAAAAGAATATGATGTATTAATTGAGCACAATGCATTTTCGGGTACTCGATACCCTGAAGTAAATGCCAATGGGATATGGTACGTTTTGGGTGAAAACTCGATTCCAAGAATGAATAAAGAATTGAGTTTTTTCAACATTCAACAGAGAGGAAAGCAAAAGGATAATATCCGTCCTCAATTTTTGGACTCATTCTCTAAGTTCAAACTCAATGCTGAAAACCTCAAGGCAATGGAGGAATATGCACCGCTTGCAGCTCCATACGGTGAATACGGTTATAGTGGGCCAGTAGAAGTTCTTTTGAATCAAAAAGTAGGCTCTCTCGATACCGGTAAGCCTCTCATGTTTTATTATGATGATGGTGATTTAAAGAATGCGATCACTGTGGCAGGAGGGTTCTGGAAGTGGCGCATGCAAGAAGCTGGTTTCAACGAAAACGCTCAATTGTTTGATGAGATTGTGTTGAAAACGGTTCAGTTTCTTAGCATCAAAGAAGATCGCAAACGATTTGTAGTTCGACCAAGGCAATCCACCTTCAATGAGAGTGATCGTGTATTTATTGAAACTGAAGTTTACAATGAAATATTTGAACGCAGTTATAACAATACCATTAAACTGAATCTAACAGACGAAGAAGGAGTGTCAAATGCTTCTGAATTAGTTGATAGTGAGGTCAGCTCCGCTTTTAACTTGGGACGGATGAATCAAGGAGTCTATAAGTACACTGCGACAGCTACGGTCTCTGGAAAGGTATTAACTGAAAGGGGTGAGTTTATAGTAAACCAGACGCAAGTTGAAAGTCTCAATCTTAAAGCAGACCATCAACTTTTGCGACAGCTCGCAAGGAAAACTGGAGGGAAGTTTTATTCATTTAATGATCGAGATAAATTGACGGATAACCTTAGCGACTCGGGTTTCAAAAACGTCATTCGTACGGAAGAAGAATTCTTTCCATTAATCAATAGTCTGTGGATTATCGGGGTGATTGTGCTTTTGCTATCGGTTGAGTGGTTCTTTAGGAAATATTTGG
This sequence comes from Cyclobacteriaceae bacterium, assembly GCA_049115715.1. Taxonomy (GTDB): domain Bacteria; phylum Bacteroidota; class Bacteroidia; order Cytophagales; family Cyclobacteriaceae; genus JAMZMI01. Next base: position 121,876 of record JAGDZQ010000031.1, on the reverse strand, counting down.
GGGCTTATTGATTACCTGATAATCAACTCTTAGATCTAAAGTATCACGTTTTAGCTTTAACTTAACTATCTTAAATCAATCAAGATGAATATTGCAGACTTACAACTTCAACTCCATCGAGCTATTGATGCCACAAAAGATGGTGAAAAGCTTCAGGCGATCTTTTCTGTTCTAAAAAAGACAAAAGGGCCCCATGGGCCAATGTCTCAGCAAGAGTATATTGATTCGATTGATGAAGCAAGGCAGCAAATCGAAGAAGGAAAAAGCCTCACCGTTGAAGAACTAGAAAAGCAATCTGATCTTTGGTGAAGAAAAAGGTTGTTTGGTCTGAAAAGGCAATGGAGTCTCTAAAGCATCATCATGATTATATTAAACTTGATTCTCCCCAAGCAGCAAAAAGAGTGAAGTCAGAGATCATAAGTGCTTCAAAGAAGCTTCCTTTTTATCCAGAGAAGTATCAGCTGGATGAATATTATCCTGACAACCCAGAAAATATTAGAAGAGTTTTTAGATGGAGTTACAGAATTGTCTATCAAGTGAATGAAAAATCTATTGACATTCTCAATGTCATCCACACAAGTCAGGAACCAGAGCTTAGGTGAATATGTATCTTGGTTACCATTCCACCTCACGCTCCTCTAACTCCTTCTTCTTTGTTTCAAAAGCAAAATAGAATGCCTCAAACTCACTTTTACTCAAAAGTGAAGACAAGCGATCAATCACTGGACGAGCATAATCAACCAAGTTGATTTCCAGTGCTGTCATTGCATACGCCTTAAGCAATCCAATATGATTGGGGTTAATGTCAATTGACTCTACGAGAAGGTCGTAGGACATTTGAAGATTCTCTTTCTCAAGGTGTTTGGCTATAGCCAAAACCAAAGGAGCATCGAGTGCATTTTGTTCTCCCTTTTCAAATAGAAGCTGACTTTTGATAGAATCTTCACTGCTCAAAATTGCCGTCACGGGATGACCCTGTGGAAGGTCAACTCCACTTTCAAGAGCCAAGATGGTCAAACAGCTTTCGTAATCTTGAGTGTCGAGAAATGGATCGAAAACCTTCATGTAGCTTTCCAAAGCTTCAACGTCTTGTCGTTCAAGCGTTTCTTTTGAAAGCTTTTTCCAAAGAGATTTAAGATAAATTGGGTTTTGTGAAGGCACCCATTCACTCATTTCAGCTATAGAATAAGTATTGTACTGATAATATCTTTTGATTAGCTCTTGATCTTCTGTCAAGTGATCTTCGTTGAGAATGATTTGGAAATCATCAAGCATTGCTTGCTGTGATGAGTCCGCGCTTGCCATTACCTGCATAAAGTCAATTGCCGATTCGAAATCCCCTTTTTCTAAAAGAGCAACAGCTTTGTTTAGAAAAGCCTCCCCATTACCGGATTCAAGAGCTCGTTCGAAAAAACTGAGTGCTACACCTGGTGAGTGTTGATCCAAGGCGATTAGTCCCATTTCATTCCAGTACTTACCTCTATTGCTACTATTGGATTGATGGGATAGCTGATCGAGCTTTTTAAGTGCTTGATTTACATTCCCGCTTTTGTAAGTCGACCATGCCAGAGCATGAAGACTATTTTCATAAACACCTTCCTCAAGCGGATTTTGAGTGTTGAAGTTTAGAGCATTTCTAGACTCATCAGAATTGAAGTACCAGGCACTATTAATCAAGTAAGTGTTTCTGTGTAGCGAATAGCTTGAGTTTAAATCCTCCGGGTTGAAATCAATATCAAACTCTGTATTTAAAGCCAGAGCATTTGCTACAACGTTAGATTTTACACCAAGGCTACCTTCACTAAAACTTTGAGCCGGATTTTCTCCCATCCCAATTCGCCATAGGTTCACTTGATTGGCACTGTTCCAGCTTTCTTTCTCTGATGCTTGGCTAAAGTAGCTTTTAGCTGTTTCCAGATTGCCAAGATCTGTATAGATCAGACCGAGATTATTTAAGATAGAATTATTCCCAGGAAATCTCTTTAGGCCAGTCTGAAGTGCAATAGAGGAAGGAGTCACTTCATTGAGCATTCCATATGTACTTGACTGATTGACGAAAGCCTGAGGAGTTGGGTATCTTAGAGTAGCCCTTCCAAACTTATAGTTTGCTTCCTCGGTTTTCCCTTTTTGTAGATTACGATAGGCTACTTTGTAGTTAGAAAAGTGATTGTCATGGCCGTATATACTTCCCTCGATGTAATATTGGTGCGCTAATCCATCTTCATTATTTAACTCAGCCTGCTCACCCAAATAGTTGAAATGACCAGCTCGAAAAAGCTTAAAAGGCTCTTTATCAGCATAAAGGAAAAAAGCCAGAACAATGATGACTCCCGCAATCCGAGCGGTCACATATGGGAAATTCCGTTCCTTGTATACAACTTTATATACCTGAAACCCGCTGGCAAGTGGATTTACAAAATTGACAATTGTGTAGATGAAAAACAGAACACCAAACCCAAGATGCGCATAAACGATAAAGTAATGAAGACCTTCAAATACGGGATCGTTTCCTCTGGAAAAAGCAAGCCCTAGGTAACTGAATATTGCAAGCCCAATAGCCGCAAATATTTGTAGCGCCTGATCTTGACTCAATAGATTATTATAAATGTGCTGCTTATGTTTCAAGCTCGAGAGAGCTATAAGAGAAGATATGATCAGGAGTATGTAAGGATCGAAAAAAGGAAGTTCCATTTTAAGAAAGCCAGCCTTTTTACCATAGACCATTCCTAAGAATCCGAGATAAACCAGTGAGAAAACGGAGAAGTGTTTTTCGTTGTGTTCTCCACCTCTGTTTTTCGTTATGAGAAATAGAATAGCAAAGACGTTTTCTTCAGCTACTATGGTTAAAAACAGCAACATCAATACCATCATACTGAAGTAAATGCCGATGTTGAATTGCTCTTGTAGAGCGACGACCTCCACCGATCCGAATAATACAACCACAATAGATGCGATGACAAACGTGCTTAATCGAAGGACAAAATTGGCATATTTGAAATATGCCTGAAACACATAGGCTGGAGCTATAAAAAGAGAAATTAGCACAAGGTTTCCCCATGAAGAAAAATCTCCAAAACCGAATAATTGAATGGCAGAGAACTTCATGTTGATAATCATGAATATGAATAAACCAGCTACACCAGTAAACCATATTCTGGAAAGGTAGGTGGCCAGAGTTAATATCATCAGAATGCCTGCCCAGGTAAGTACCAGAAATATAGAATCTCTATTAAGATACCTTTCTATAGGCCCGGCGCTGAAAGATTCAGTGAGTGAATAGAAGTTGCCGGGTACAGAAAGCTCGAAAGGCCCCTTTTGAAATTGATAGGCTATAAACTCTGAGGGCTCGGCATGAGTGGTTATTTTCCAATCGATAGAACTATCAGCTCCTTGCCAGTAATAGTAAGCCATCGTGATCAGGACGGCTAGATATAAGAATACTAAGATTTTGGTAAGAAGATCTTTACCCTTCATAAAGTTATTCAAGTACTTTAGGCACTTTGAAGTAATCACCTGACTTATCCGGAGCATTTTTCAAACCCCTTTCCTGAGAAAGTGGCTCCACGATTTTATCTTCTCTGAAAGCATTCACTTCAAAAGACATGTTGGTCAAAGGCTCTATGCCATCTGTGTCCAATTCGTTTAGCTTGTCCACCCAGTCGATGATTTCCTCTAGATCTTTTTTCATTTGATCTTCCTTGGAGGGATCGAGTTCAAGTCTTGCCAAATGAGCAATCTTTTGTAACGTTTCTTTATCAATATTCATGCTTTCGCTTATTCAACCAGAGATAAGATGCAATATTAGCCAACAGTGCCGACATTTTCAGTGTGATATTTTGCCAGCTCTTTCTCTATTGTAGATTTGGTCATTGATTTTAAAGACACTATATCATTTTGACAATCCTTTGGGTAGATCGGTTTATGTACAATGACTCTGCATTTTCTTGGTCGAATCATGAATGAATCATCGTCTGGTAGGATTACATAATTGTCGGGAAATGTAATGGGTACCACAGGGATATTTTCTTCAATCGCTAACCTAAAAGCACCATCTTTGAACCCAACCATCTTTGGAGGGCTTTTCGTTAATATCCCCCCTTCCGGGAAAAACATCATGTTGAATCCCTCTTTTAAGGATTCCTGAGTTTTTTTTAAGCTTCGGGCCCGGCTCATGATATTACTTCTATTTACTGTAATATGAAGCGTCTTGAACATGTACCCAAAAATAGGCACTTTGGCTATAGAGCTTTTTCCTATAAACTTAAATGGCAGGTGCAGACCCGCAATGATTGGAATGTCCAAATAGGAAAAATGGTTTGCACAAAAAATATAAGTCTTTCCCCTTTCCAGTTTTTCTTCAAATGAAAACTTGACTTTGATAAAAATGGCCTTAAAATAAATCCATGACCATGCAGTATTCAGCTGAAGCGCAGTTTTATGAAAACGTTTTTTTTGAGCCAATACAATCATCGTTGGGACGAAAGCCAAAAAAGTAAGAACAAAGATGATGTAAGTATAAATAGAATAAAGCCTCAGGAGTATTCTCATCGGAGTTGAGCTGTAATACGTATGTCTGTTTATAAACCTCGCAAAACCTGTTGTTTGCTTTACCATTACATAATTACAAAGAATCTTTCACGTAAAAAGCTCTCGGGCTATATGTAAAAGCTAAATCTAAAAAATCTCCACAAACTCATTGTAGAAATAGTTTGATCGGTATCTGGCTTTAAAGGTTTTGTGGTGAAAACATGTTGGTTAAATTACAATTCTAATTCTCAGCAAGTGGCTAACCAAAAAGAGTCAAACGGTATCAGTATTTATACAAGTAGAACAGGGTTCAAATGGGTGGTTCTGGCGATTTCTATTGTTATAAGTGCTGGTTCAGTGATTTATACCAATACATTGGTAAAGAAGATTCGAAAGCGGGAGAAAAAGCAAATCGATCTGTATGCCAATACATTGGAGTATCTGGCCAATGAAAACGATGCGGTAAATTTTGTTTTAATATTAGAAAAGATCATTCAAGCCAATACCACGATTCCGGTCATTCTCACAGATCAAAATGGCAACCCAGAGTTCTTTAAGAATTTGCCGAAGGTGGATAAGATTAAAGCACAAAAGAAGAAAAGAGCTTACCTATTGGAAGAAGTTGAAAGGATGAAGTCTGCTCGAGAACCAATCATTGTTACGCTCAATGACAATGAGAATCGGGTTTTAGGATACAAATACATCTATTACCGGAATTCCAATTTGCTTACCCAGTTGAAATATTACCCATACATCCAGCTTTCGATAATTGCGATTTTTGGTCTGATCACCTTTGCCGTATTCAACTATTCGAGAACTGCCGAGCAAAATAGGGTTTGGGTTGGTTTAGCTAAAGAAACAGCACACCAGCTTGGAACACCGCTCTCTTCTCTTATGGCATGGGTTGAGTATTTTAAGATGAGCTACCCCAAGGACGTAGAGATTTTTGATGAGCTTAACAAAGATGTGGACAGGCTAAGCATGATCACAGAAAGGTTTTCTAGTATTGGAAGTACACCGCAACTGAAGGCAGAGAATGTTTACGATCGCATCATCGAAGTTTCGAGTTATCTCGAACGTCGGATCTCTACGAAGGTCAAGTTGTCAATTGAGATTTTCCCAAGCAAGGACATTACGGCGCAGATCAATGGTTCCCTGTTTGCATGGGTAATCGAAAACCTGATAAAAAATGCTGTAGATGCCATGGAAGGCAAAGGATACATCAAAATCAAAATTCTGCGAGCCAATGAAGGCAAGGTCGCCATCGATGTATCAGATACAGGAAAAGGGATTTCTAAATCGAATGTAAGCCAAATCTTTAAACCAGGTTTCACTACTAAAAAACGGGGTTGGGGTCTTGGACTTGCACTGACGAAAAGGATCGTGGAAAATTACCACGGAGGGAGAATTTTTATCAAATCCACAGAGATTAACAAGGGCACCACCTTTAGGATATTATTAAAAGTGTGATTTTCCTATTTCATGTTTTCTCTTAGCCAGATTTAGTTTAATTTCGCACTCGATTCGAATACATAGTTTCTTTAAATCAAAAAACATGGCTAATCAAGGCAAAATAACTCAGGTAATCGGACCTGTAGTTGACGTATCTTTCGATGCTGAAGGATCGACACTTCCAAAAATATTAGATGCATTACAAGTAATAAAAGAAGACGGGACAAAAGTCGTTCTTGAGGTGCAGCAACATCTCGGAGAAGAATCTGTAAGAGCCATTGCGATGGACGCAACAGATGGTATGATGCGAGGAATGGAAGTAGAGGATTTAGGTTCTCCTATCGCAATGCCAATTGGCGATGATATTAAAGGACGTTTGTTCAATGTGGTTGGCGAGGCTATCGACGGTATGCCACAGCCAGAGACTAAAAAGTCGCTTCCTATTCATAGGCAAGCACCAAAATTCGAAGATTTATCAACAGCCACTGAGGTACTATATACAGGTATCAAAGTAATTGACTTGATTGAGCCTTACGCAAAAGGAGGTAAAATTGGTTTGTTTGGAGGAGCTGGTGTTGGTAAGACAGTATTGATTCAAGAACTTATTAATAACATCGCGAAAGCATACGCAGGTCTTTCTGTATTTGCTGGAGTAGGTGAAAGAACAAGAGAAGGAAATGACCTTCTTCGTGAAATGATTGAAGCAGGAATCGTAAACTACGGTGATGATTTCAAGCACTCTATGGAAGAAGGAGGATGGGATCTGTCAAAGGTGAAAACCACAGATTTACTAGAATCAAAAGCAACATTTGTTTTCGGACAAATGAATGAGCCTCCTGGGGCACGTGCAAGAGTGGCACTTTCTGGATTGACGATTGCAGAATATTTCCGTGATGGAGATGGTACAGGTCAAGGAAAAGATATCCTTTTCTTCGTTGACAATATATTCAGATTTACTCAAGCAGGTTCGGAAGTATCTGCCCTCCTTGGAAGGATGCCTTCAGCTGTAGGTTACCAGCCTACATTGGCTACTGAGATGGGTCTGATGCAAGAAAGAATTACATCTACTAAGAACGGATCAATTACTTCTGTGCAGGCCGTATACGTACCTGCGGATGATTTAACTGACCCTGCACCAGCAACAACATTCTCTCACCTTGATGCTACTACGGTACTTTCAAGAAAAATTGCTGAGCTTGGTATCTATCCTGCGGTGGATCCTTTGGATTCCACTTCAAGAATTTTGAGTTCAGATGTGTTAGGAGATGAGCATTATGATTGTGCTCAGAATGTGAAGGAGCTTTTGCAGAGATACAAAGAACTTCAGGATATCATTGCAATCTTGGGTATGGATGAATTATCCGATGAAGATAAACTAGTCGTTCACAGAGCAAGAAGAGTTCAGAGATTCTTATCTCAACCTTTCCATGTAGCAGAGCAGTTTACTGGTCTTTCTGGAGTATTGGTTGATATCAAGGATACTATAAAGGGATTTAATGAAATCATGGATGGTAAGCACGATGAGCTTCCAGAAGCAGCTTTCAACCTTGTAGGTACAATAGAAGATGCGATTGAAAAAGGCCAGAAGTTAATGGCTGAAGCAAACGCATAAGTCAAGTATAAAAGCAATAACTGAAGGGTTTCCTGTGCTAGCACAGGGCAATCTTTCCAGAAGACCTAGATCATGTTTTTAGAAATAGTTACACCAGACGAGAAAGTATTTGAAGGAGAAGTACAAAGTGCTTCGTTTCCAGGAAGTGATGGTTCATTTCAGATTTTGAATAATCACGCTCCTTTGATCTCGACGCTTGGAAAAGGAGGTATCCGACTTGAAAAGCTAGTTGATAAGAGATTAGAAGAAGAGAACTGGATGGTAGATGGTGGTATTGTTGAAGTCCTTAATAACAAAGTGACTGTTCTCGCCGAGAAGATTAGCCAGTAGTTAGTATACTAATTAAAATATATCAAAAGGTCATTTCGAAAGAGATGACCTTTTTTTTGTATCTTTTGTGCGTTTCTCAAGCCATTGGTACTTCCATCATCAAGAGCTCTGTTGTCTCTTCTGCTTGTACTTCTAGGAAGTCTACATCCCAAATACCAAAGCCATCTCTGGTTTCTAGCGTTTCGCTTTCAGTTTTCCATTTTCCCGAAAGGGTAAAAAGATAAATTCCGTTTTTCGGATTTTTCAAGTCGTAGCTGAGCGTTTTGCCTTTCTCTAGTTTAGTCATATGAAACCAAGCATTTTGATTGATCCAAACACCTTCATCCTCTTGATAAGGAGAAAGAACCTGTTGCCATTTATTGATTCGATCCTCAGGGTTCAGAGATAATTGATCATATCTGGGTGTTACATCTTTGCCGTTCGGGAAAAGCCAGATTTGAAGAAATTTTACTTCCTGATTATTGTTTTTATTAAATTCTGAGTGATAGATACCGCTTCCTGCACTCATAACCTGGATATCTCCCTGCTTTATTATTTGCTCATTGCCCATGCTGTCCTTGTGTTTTAAGTCACCAGATAATGGAATTGAGACAATCTCCATGTTCTCATGCGGATGAGTCCTGAAGCCTTTACCTCCAGCCACCACATCATCATTAAGTACCCGAAGAGCCCCGAAGTTCATGCGTTTAGGGTTGTAGTAGTTCGCAAAACTGAATGTATGATGCGTATTTAACCAGCCATGATCAGCATGGCCTCTGGAAGACGCTCTGTGCAGAACGGTATTTTCTGTTGCAGATTCGTCTAAAGGGATATGATTGAAACCGACAACATCCACTATTTGCTTTTCGCTTGCCAGAGCAGATCCAGCCGCTATTCCTGCAACTCCGGCTAATCCTTTTTTAAGAAATTCATTGCGTTTCATACCTTCTTTAATATTTTGTATGTATATACATGTAAAATAGGAAAACGTGATTAAGACTCCTAAAGTTTTAACATTACTGTGATTTAGAGAAAATGTGGTTGTCTCTAAATCCGAAGAGAGTCCTCTTCAAATTTATAGAGTCACTGTAGTAGGTTCAGCGCAGTGAATTTTAGCTAAGCTTATCTGCCATTACATTGTAGATAGGATCTTCCATAATGTTTACATCGATGATCTCTTCGGCGTTTTTCAATAACCTCTTACAATCAGGGCTCAGGTGCTTAAGGTGGACTTTTTTTCCTGCTTCGGCATACTTTTCTGTAAGTTTGTTGAGTGCTTCTATTCCAGACATATCAGCAACTCTACTTTCCTTGAAATCAATAACTACTTCTTTTGGATCATTTTTCACATCGAATTTTTCATTGAATGCTGTAACAGACCCAAAAAATAATGGGCCAAAAATGGCGTAGTGCTTGACTCCCTGATCATCTATCGTTTTTTGAGCCCGAATTCTTTTTGCATTTTCCCATGCAAAAACAAGAGCAGAGATGATCACACCTATTAAAACTGCAAGAGCCAAGTTGTGAAGCAATACAGTGATGAGTGCTACCAAAACGATTACAATCACGTCATGTAATGGCATTTTGCCAAAAGACTTAAGGCTTGCCCATTCGAAAGTACCTATAGCTACCATGATCATCAAGCCTGTAAGTGCGGCCATTGGGAGTTGCTCGATAAGACCTGCACCAAACATAATAAACACCAGAAGCATGACGGCTGCTACTATCCCTGAGAGGCGTGCTCTGGCTCCTGCAGAGATATTAATCAAGCTCTGTCCGATCATAGCGCAACCGCCCATTCCTGAAAACAAGCCTGACAATACGTTTGCAGTTCCCTGAGCTACGCATTCTTTATTTCCTCTTCCTCTTGTCTGGGTGATTTCATCAATCAGATTGAGCGTCAACAGACTTTCTATAAGACCTACTCCAGCTATTATTAATGAATAAGGGAAAATGATTTGCAGCGCTTCCCATGAAAATGGAATCTCAGGAATATGGAAAGGGGGAAATCCGCCTGAAATAGAAGCAATATCTCCGACTGTCCTTGTATCTAGATTGAACCCAATGACGATTGCCGATACAACTAAAATAGCGGTGAGCGAAGCAGGGATCACTTTCGTGATTTTTGGTAAACCCCAAATGATTAACATAGTGATCAATACAAGTCCAAGCATCATGAATAATTGCGAGCCTGTCATCCATTCCAGCACACCAGAAGCATTGGTGAACTTGAATTGATCAAGCTGAGCCATAAAAATGACAATTGCGAGTCCATTTACAAATCCAAACATTACTGGCTGTGGGACTAGTCGTATAAATTTTCCTAAGCGGAGTAATCCTGCTCCAATCTGGATGATTCCAGCCAATACTACTGCCGCAAAGATGTATTCCACACCGTGAGAGATGGCCAGACTTACTATTACTACAGCTACTGCTCCAGTTGCTCCAGAGATCATTCCAGGTCTCCCTCCCAAGATTGAAGTAATTAATCCCATTACAAAAGCGGCATAGAGTCCCGTCAAAGGTGAAAGCCCAGCGATTAATGCAAATGCAATTGCTTCTGGAATAAGTGCAAGCGCTACAGTGAGTCCAGAAAGGATTTCACTTTTGTAATCTACTTTTTGCTTGAGGTCGAATAACTGGAAATATGGCTTCATATTAAAGATTGATTTGATTGGCTTTAGGGTGAAGCCATATGATGCCGCGAAGTTAGGGTTTTTATCAATGGATGAAAAGAGTCCTTTTTATCTTAACTCGAAATCAATAGAGGAGTCCAAATAGCCAAAGCGGGATTTTATTTCCTACCCCATGTTCGATTTCGTCCAGGGCCAAAAAAGCACTATCCATATCTTTTATTTGTTTCTGAGTTTTGTTTTTCCCGCCAATTTCAAAAACTAAATCATTCACTGAGAAATCACCTTCATTATGAAGAGCCGTTTCATGTAGGTGACTCACTTGCGAAACGAAAAAAGACTCTCTCAATGATCCTTTATCTATTGTTTCGGGTGATATGGCATATGCTAGATTCGGATTGTTCAGCAAGATTTTATCTGGTTTTTGTAATTGATTGATACTTTTTCCGGCAAAGGTGAGAGAGTGAATGAGCGAAGCTCTCTCTAGATAATGAATGTACTGAACCAATGTGTTTCTATGAATGCCAATTTTCTCGCTCAATTTGGTGATGTTGGGTTTGAAAGGAACGTTCTTAGCAAGAATGTAGAGGAGCTGCAAGACCTTTCTTGCATTTCTGGGATCATATCCATCGATAAATTGCAGATCGCTTTCAATGATGAGTTGAATTGTCTGAAGTAGTAATCTGTGGTAATTTCTCTGGTTTGTCTTATAGAAGGGGTAAAAACCGTATTCTAAATACTTTTGAAAGTAAATAAGGGGACGAAAGTCATTTCCAAAAGAGTAAGAGATATCGATATGAGATTTTATTACATCTTCAAGACTGGTTGCTTTAGTTTCGACGATTCCTTCAAAGCTTAGAAATTCTCTAAAGGAAAAACCATTTAACTCATATTTAACAGCCCTTCTGCTTAGGTCTACATCCTGTTTTAGTAGTTCGATGATAGATGATCCTGTAAATATGATTTTTAAATCTGAAAAGTTATCGTAAGCCATTTTCAACTCTCTAGCCCAACCAGGATATTTATGAACTTCATCAAGAAAGAGGTACTTCAAGCCCCTGTTTCTTGCATCTGAAATGAAATCGTACAGTCGGTTTTCAAGAAAATAGAAATCATCAAGAGACGCGTATATAGCCGATTTTTCTTTCCAATGATGGGTTTTCATTCTTTGTAGGAGCATTGTGGTTTTGCCAGTTCCTCTAGCTCCTAATAACCCAATCATTTTGCTAGACCAGTCTATTTCATCTATAAAGCTTCTTTGAAAAGAAAGACTTATCTGGCCCACACGCTCATTTGATATCGCTATTAGTTGTTCCATTGATTAGTCATTCTCAAGTTGAAGGTTTCTTTCTATAGAGTAAAAATACTAGGAAATGCTGTTATAAAACAGCATTATTTATTAAAAATGCTGTTTTGATTGAGCAATAACTTACAAAAATGCTGTTTATGATGAGCATAAAAGTTAAAAGGAATTAGTTAAAAAAGATGATTGAATGGATTGTTTCATATTTAATCTATGTCCGAATGAAGCTCTTAATGTCAGAGTTCCAGAATTAACTATTGCTCATTTTTACATAACATACATTTTCTTCTAACTTCGCTTTCTTAATTTTTTAAGGCATGCGACAAAAACTTTTACGGGACGGGGCAAATGAGCTTTCATATGAGATTAGAGGAATCGTAAGGAAAGCGGAGCAGCTGGAGGCGCTTGGGTATACCATTTATTGGGAGAATATCGGAGATCCTATTCAGAAGAACCGCAAGCTTCCTGTTTGGATGAAAGATATCATAGCAGGACTGCTCTATGAGGATGATACTTATGGTTATAGTCATTCCAAAGGAGTGCTGCAGACTCGCAAGTTTTTGGCGGAGCTGAATAATAATAGGGGAGGCGTTCAAATCGAACCTCAAGACATTACTTTTTTCAATGGGCTTGGGGATGCTATTCAGAAGATTTATCAATACCTGCTGCCCACTTCAAGAGTAATAGGCCCCTCTCCGGCTTATTCTACTCATTCCTCAGCTGAGGCAGGACATGCCAACCACGAACCGATAACCTATAAGCTGGATCCTGACAATTCATGGTATCCAGATATGGATGATCTCTATAATAAGGTCAAATACAATCCTAACATTGTAGGAATTCTAATCATCAACCCGGACAACCCTACTGGAATGGTATATCCAAGGGAAATTCTGGAGAGGATGGTAGCCATTGCGAAGGAATTCAATATGTTCATAATCTGCGATGAAATCTATATGAACATCGTTTATAATGGAGCTAAAACAGTAACGCTTGCTGAAGTCATTGGAGATGTTCCAGGGATTTCGTTGAAGGGAATATCCAAAGAGTTTCCATGGCCTGGAGCTAGATGTGGATGGGCAGAATATTACAATGCTATCGGAAATGAGGAGTTTGCCCGACTATGTCAGACGATTGATAATGCTAAAATGATTGAGGTAAGCTCTACGAAATTGCCTCAAAGAGCAATTCCAAGGATGATGCAGGATGATCGATATGCTGGATTTATCAAAGAGACAAATGATCGAATAGGGCGTAGAAGTGAGTATCTAAATGAGATATTTGGCGAGGTTGAATACATTACTTTCAATCAAACAAATGGCGCATTTTACAACACGATGATTTTCAAACCTGGTGTTTTGAATGTGAATCAGAAATTGAAAATCGAAGACCCTAAGGTCGCTGAATTATTAGATACATGGCTTGACCAAAAAGACATGGCACTCGATAAGCGATTTGTGTACTATTTACTTGCTGCCAAGCAAGTGTGCATTGTGCCTATATCTTCTTTTTGTTCTGACCTACTTGGTTTCAGAATCACGCTACTCGAAGAAGACGATGAGATAAGAAAGGAGACTTTCTCGCGAATCAGAGATGGAATCGTCGAGTTTTGCGAATCTGCTTAGCCCGAAAAACTCAACAAACAACTCTGATCATTCATATCTCAAAGCCTTTACAGGATTGACTTGAGCAGATCTCAGGGTTCTCAGGCTGGCAATAGATAGAGATACCGCTACGATGCTAATTATCGGAATTGTAAAAGTGAATACATCCATAGGCTTGTAATAAGTGAAAATGGATGCGATCATCGAGTCGATTAAGTAATAACCCAAGGTGACCCCCAATCCAGATGAAATGAGGAGTAACAGGAAGTAACCTTTGTTGATCAGGTAAATAATGTGCCCGATTCCACCACCTAATACTTTTCTCACGCCAATTTCTTTGATCCTTTTGATTAGGTTGATAGATACCATGGTAAATAAGCCAAGACTTGATAGGATGAAAGCCACCACGCCGAGGAATCCAAAAATCATTGTGATATTGTCATTCACTTCTTTTGCCCCTCGCAATAATTCATCTTGAAAGAAGCCAGCAAAAATCTTGTTTGGAATTCTTGCATTCCAATCCTTTTCCAGATAGTCATACACATTTTTCACATTGTCCAAATCTACCTTAGCAATCATAAAGCTATACGTGCCATCATCTTCAAATCTCATGCTTTTCAAGCGCATCCCAACGGGCTCTATGGGAGCCCAAAAACCGTACATATAGAAGTTCTTGACTACACCCACCACTGTCAATGTAGTGGTATCATTAATAGAAATACGATTTCCGATTGGCTCTTTCCATCCAAACTCTTCCACCATTTTTTCATTTACTATGATGGAGTTTTGACTATCAGAAGCTTCTAAATCTTTTGAAAACGATCTGCCCTTTACAATCTCTAGTCCCATTGTTTCGATGTAATTAGTACCTACATCGAGCATATCAGACTCTATTTCCACATCCTTATTTTTGAGAGTTAAATTATAGTTACCTCTACCGATGTGGTTTTTTGCACTTGCCACCTGTTTGATATCAGGATTGGCGAGCATGGATGTCAGCGTCTTTTGGTATTGGTTTTCGTTTAACAAACTAACACCTATGATTTGGTCACGCTCATATCCCAGATCCAGAGTGTCCTGGTATCTGGCGTTTTGAACAAATGCCACGCTGGCAAATATTGCGATTACTGTAAAAGTGTACTGACAAGCCAATAAAAATTTCGTGAGTTTTCCTCCTCCTCCAATACTTAAGTTTCCTCTAAGAATACTCACAGGCTCATATTTGCTCACATATAGAGAAGGGTAAAACCCGGCTAGCAGCGTAGTGAAAACAAGAAGTCCGGCTAAAAACAGATATAATCTAAAGTCTTTGGCAAGATCCATCTCCAATTCCATACCCTCCCACATTGCACTATATGTAGGGACTAGATAAGTAGCGATACCTATGGACACAAGAATCGCCAGTAAACATACTGTTAGGTTTTCGGCCATAAACTGTGCAATCAGTTGCTTTCTACTGCCCCCCATAACTTTTCTTACCCCGATCTCTTTGAGTCGTCTGTTTGAGTTTGCAATAGCTGTGTTCGTGAAATTGAAACAAGCCACGAGTAAGATTAGTAATGCCATAATCTGAGGAGTAAGCACAGCAGCAGCCGGTAATGCATCTCCCAAGTTATTCCATCTGATATCACGAGAAATCTCAGCTTGAATATTCATTGGACTCAATAAGAACTTGGAAACAATGAAGTCCGATCTAGCTTCGTTTTGAATAGGGACATATTTAGCCAACTGTGATTCGACCTCCTCAGCCTTTTTAGGGTCGTCAAAATACAGGAACGTATTTTGCGCAAACGAACTCCAATCACCCTTCACATTATCGTCATACATTCTGAATCTATTTTCAAAGCCTACCAAGACTTCAAAGTGAACCGAGGAGTTCTGAGGAGCTTTCTGCACCACCCCCGATATGACGAAATTAAAATTCATCCCAGTGTCATCGAAAATAGTAAGCACTTTGCCGATTGGGTCTTCATCTCCATAAAATTTTGCAGCATACTCTTGAGTAACTATTGCCTCATCCAGCTTATGATAAGCTTGCATACTTCCGCTGATCAGCGGAAATGTAAACGACTCTAAAAAACCCGGATCCGCATAGGATACACTTGTATTGAATACTTTATCGAGATTCACATCCCTTGCGGTAAATGTGTGACTCTCAAACCTAAATGCCCTATCGACACCAGAAATATCATTTTTAATTGCCTTGGCCAATGGAAAGGGAACTCTGCCATACTCTCGAAAATCACCTTGATTTTCTCTCATATTATGAATCTTGTAGATATGGTCGATATTGACATGACTCTTGTCAAAGTCCCAGTTTGTCTTTGAGTTGAGATAAGCCACAATACAACATGCCAGAGCAAGCCCCAATCCCATGATATTGATAACGACAAATACTTTGTTCTTTAGAAGATTTCTGAGAATGACCTTGTAGTAGTTTTTGATCATTGGATATTTAGGTTTGGCTAGTACTTATTTATCTGAATGCAATGTCTAATTAAAGAGACTGAAGTCTCAGAAGAGGGTTGCATGCAGAGTTAATTCCCAATGAAGTGCCAATAAATATGCCAACCCAAAAAGAGGCGAAATATCCATTTAAAGGACGCAATCAAAGAAATTGATGTCCGATATTGAGCACTGCTGATGCGAAATCGGACATATTACGCTTGTTGGTATTTTGAAAATTTGAAGAGGAGGAGTTTTATCAGCTTCTTAAATTACTTTGGTAGGGTCTATTGCCTATGGATTTTAGACCGAAGAACTTTAGATAGTGTTATACTTCCAATCAAGCTTATTAGGCAATATCAAGGACATAAATACTTCCGTAAGACGACCGTGTCAGATGAGAGCATAGCAAGCCCCAGTCAAATAGGATTAATCAAAAACGATTGTCCTGTTTCCATACACTAAAGCCTTGCGCTGTAGGTGTGTATAGATAGCTCTGGAAAGAACGATTTTCTCCAAGTCTTTTCCTTTTCTCACTAAATCATTGACAGAGTCTTTATGCGAAATTTTCACAACATCTTGTTCAATGATAGGGCCGGCATCCAGATCTGCGGTTACGTAATGGCTTGTTGCACCAATGATTTTTACACCTCTTTCATGCGCTCTATGGTATGGTTTGGCTCCAGCAAAAGCGGGAAGAAAAGAGTGATGGATATTGATGATTTTATTAGGAAAATGATTGATAAAATCGTCGCTCAATATTTGCATATACCTGGCTAGAACCATAAAATCGATCCTCAATTCGCTAAGCAACGCAAGCTGCTCTTGCTCCATTTGAGATTTATTCTCTTTATTGATATCAAAGTGGAAAAACGGTATTTCGTATCGCTTCGCAACTTTTTCGTGATCCTTATGATTGGAAATAATAGCGGGAATTTCGATTTGCCATTCACCGGAATAGTGACGCGACAGGATGTCATTTAGGCAATGCGAACTCTTGGAAACGAAAATAGCCATTCGTGGAAGTTTGTCTGTGAAGTGCAATTGCCAGGTCATTTCGTATTTATTGGCTACTTCAGATTCAAACACTTCTTGGATTTTTTCTTTTGGGATGTCAAATCCTTCCAAATCCCACTGAGCACGCATGAGAAAGATTCCATTTTCTTTTTCGACATGCTCGTCCAAGTCTACGATGTTTCCATTGTGATCAGTGAGAAACTGCGTCACGGTAGCAATCAAACCCTTCCTGTCTGTACAGTGGATCAATAATATCGCGTTGAGTTTGGAATAATCTGTCATGCTGTTGGTATTTCGAAATTCGACGCAAATTAGTAAGTAAAAGCTTTTGAATGAAAAATCAGGAGTCTCTTAGAGATCGGGCAATTTCCATTTGAATGTAACAGCCAGAATTCTCAGCACAACAATGATGCTGACCGTACATAAGATGTTAATCTCTCTGGCTAATCCGATCTCTATGAGAATCACATATATTACTCCGCCTACAATGCATGTAAGTGCGTAGATTTCCTTTCGGAAAATTAAAGGAATTTCGTTGCAAACAATATCTCGCAATACCCCGCCGAACACCGCAGATACCATCCCCATAAGGATGCAAATCGGAGGAGAAATACCTATATCCAAGCTCTTTTGAAGTCCAAGTATGGTGAATACGGCAATACCTATGGTATCAAAAAGGAAGAACGTTCGTCTTAGTTTTTGTAATTTTTGTTTAAAAATTAGTGCCATGGAGATTCCGAAGAGAATCATAATTAAATAAGTGTAATTCCCCATCCAGGCTACTGGAGTGCTCCCAATCAATAAATCACGAAGAGTACCACCACCAAGGGCGGTGATAAATGCGACAGCAGAAATCCCAAAGACATCAAGTTTTTTTTCATAGGCTGTCATAGCTCCGCTGATTGCGAAGACCATGGTTCCCAAAATGTCTATGATGTAAAGGATATTCACACTTGTGCTTTGAGCGAATGTAGTTCTTCGAAATCTTTTTTTTGAAAAACTAGAAGAAGAGTTTGATAGAGCAATCGATCTGAAGAGTGCTGTATTTGAAAAAAGGTCAATCAATAAGCGGGGGAATCAATCGAAAATACAAATCGGTCATTTTCGCCAGAAACATTTAAACTTTGTACTTCTCCGGCTCCTAGAAATTTGAATCTAACCCCTACAAGCTCCCCAAGAGGTTCGAAATAGTTTTCATTGAAAACCTCCCTACCTTCGATCTGCACCTGAATGTTCTTATTAGAATTAATGATTTGAATATTTTTGAATTCACTAAGTTCGGTTCCTAGTGCCGAGAGATCATTGGATTTTCCACTTATGTAAACATCATTGAGCATTACGCTTATGTCCGAAACACATCCAGAAATTGAGAAAGGAATAATGAGAGCACCCTTTGTTCCGATAAGGAAGATTTTCGTGTGCTGGCAAACGGCCCATGGCTCATTAAATGAGTGTCTGAGTCTGGTGGATAATGAGAAGTGATCTCCAGAAATCCCTCCCATCTTTCCTATGTAGTGAAAGGTACTGTATATAGGCTCTTCGGAACTTGTGATTTCATGTCGAACCTCTTCATTGAATTTGAGAGTCTGGTCAAAGACCCCTTCATGGTCTACATATTTTGAGATCGGGGAATAATCCAATGTACCAAGCCAACCCTCTGTTTTAATGAATAAGTCATGCTGCTTTGCGATGATGCCATCGAGAATAAGTTTTGCTCTGAAGTAGCCTGGGAAATAGTAGATGCCAGTTGCTTCTTTCTGTTCACGATTTATCTGGATTGTTTTGTCGGGATCCCAGTATTGTTGGATTAAAATACTATCAGCAACTATATCTTTCAAATCAAACTTGAAAATCACAGAGTTGGGCATTCCGGTTGTAACAGGATGACTGGAAAACTGGATTTTCGAAAGGTCTTCATTTTCAAAAGGAGAATCGCTTTTATTGGTCATCGAGAAGAATAGCAACGCAACCAATATGATAAGCCCTGAGGAGGAAACTAGAAGAATAGTAGCTCTCGATTTGTTTTTGCTGGATGGTATTTCACTTTTTAGTGCCGAGAGCCTTTCACTTTTAAAAGCCCGCCAGTTTGCATATCCGATGAATTGACAAAGTGCGTTCAAAGTGCTAATGCTTGGTGCATTTTCGTAGCTGACTTTTCCCCAGACACGTTTCAAAGTTGTTGGACTGAGTAATACACCTGTACTCAGGTGTATTTTTTCACTTAGCTCCTTAAATACGGAGCTATGCCAGAGATCAGAAGGTCCCCATTCAAGCTTGTCTTCAATTTCGCGAAGGCAATTCAGGATTAATTTTTTCTCAGAATCGTGGCTCATTTCAGCTTCTAAAGTGGTTCATTTTTATGACCTGAACAAGATTGTACCATCTTGAATCAAAATGTTCGGATGGCAGAAGTCGAATTTTTCATCTTGCCAGAAAAAAAAGATGAAAGCAATTTTCCTAACTTCAACATTCCTGTTTTTCCTTGTCCTCAGTTCAAAAGCTCAAAATGTGATCCCCTTTGACACAACCAAATGGGAGATAAATGCTCAAGCTTATGTACTTGAAAATTACAAAGGTCAGGATGCTATATATATCCAAAATGGCATGGCGACCTTAAAGGATACGCAGTTTCTAAATGGAACGATCGAATTTGACGTTTACCTTACGGAAAGGCAAGCTTTTCCGGGTGTAAGGTTTCGAGCTTTTGGACTTGGCAATATGGAATCTTTTTTTCTACGTCCGCACCTCTCAGGGAAAGGTGATTGCAATCAGGCTGCGGTTGTTATCAATGGAATTACTGCCTGGCAGCTTTACTTTGGAGAGGAATACTCATTTGCATACGATTATAACTTTGATGGGTGGACGCACGTCAAACTCGTGATCAATGATGATAAAGGCCAGGCTTACCTTGACTATTCAGAATCTCCTCATCTTTCCTGGAACCTCAAACATAAACCTCAGGAAGGGGAGATAGCAGTAGGTGGAAGTTTTGCTCCAATGCATTATGCGAATTTTTCGATTGATAAAAATGCAACAGAAATTGTCGATTTCAATGTGAAGAAAAGAGAAGTCATTGAGGGCTTAGTGGCAGAATGGGAAGTCTCGGACAAGTTCGATGAGAAACTTTTGGAAGACCCTGAGAGAATCCAAGATGTCCTGAGCGAAAGAAGCTGGGGAGATAAAATCAGTGTTGAGGAGAATAACGCGGCAAATATTTCTTGGGTTAGAACAAGATACGGCTCTGATGGGAATAGTGTCTTAGCTAGAATTAAAATTGATTCCAAAAAAGATCAAATGAAGCTTTTTGAGTTTGGCTATAGCGATAGAGTCGTGGTGATACTAAACGGTAAACCTATGTATTGGGGCACAAACAAATGGAGGACAAGAGATTACAGATACTTGGGTACCGTTGGTCTTTTTGATGGAGTTTATTTGGACTTGAAAAAGGGAGATAATGAATTAATCTTAGCTATTTCCGAAGATTTTGGTGGGTGGGGAGTTACTGGAAAATTCAGGGATTATAGTGGAATCAAGGTTTCTGCAGACTGATCGGATAAACGCACTCATGCAAACGAGTGTGCTCATTAAAATTGCATCATAACTTTTATCAATACTCTATTTTGATCTGGCTGAGTAATTCGATATTGCGGACATCAGAATAATCATACTGAAACAATCCATCCTCAGCCACAATAATCATTAGATTGTTCTCTTTTAAGATTACATCCTGACTTCTGATACTGCTATAGAACTTTACTAAACTGAGTTCACCACCTGCCTTTATCTCAAATACTTTAAGCCCAAACTTTCCTTCACATACAAAAAGATGGTTGCCGGCGATACCAAGTCCGTAAGGATTCTGCATAGGATAAGAGGTAATGAGCTTGGGATCTCTCAGGTCACGAATATCTATTACGTCAAGCTGATTTTCTCCATTCCAACAGGTATTTCCTGATCTAAGCGTAACAAAAGCCAATGTGTCTTGCGCGACTACTGGGTCGCACGATTGGATATGCTCATAAAGAGAAAGATATCCAGGTCTGGAGCCTTCTGAGATGTCAAACATATGCATGCCGGTCTGAGTACCAACAAAAACAATAGTATCCATGGTGAAGATCGTTTCTACACCCCAGTCCAACTCAAATAGATCAACTTTCACTGGTTGTAAAGGGTCAAGTAGGGAAAATGTCAGGAGCTGCGTTTGATCAACAGCATACAAATAGTCTCCAGAAATAGTGAAACGGGCCAAAGAACCACCCGTTCCAACGGATTCTCCTCCGCTGGATGGACTGACATTACCCCCATCAGAACTACAAGAGCTAACCACGAATGCAATTAATAAAAGTATAAACTGTGTCTGCTTTTTCATGGCTTAATAATTATAACATGGATATTCAACAGAGTCAGCAACCCAGTTTACGACGACTCCAAATGATTGATCAGGACATTCGTAGTAAACTCCCTTTTCATCAGGACTAATGTTATAGTATGCGTAGTTTTCGAATACATTGGAAACACGTTTTTTATCCAAAATACCGGCGAGTGAATCCAGACTTATGATTACCAGATTGTTAAACTGGTCAGCATAAATCACATCATTTTTGATGGCCACATCATTGCTCCCAGCGATTTTCAGAAAATGAGTCTGAACAGGGTTTCTGGGGTCAGTATTGTCTATGATGTGCATGCCTTTTTGGACTTCATTTACCAGAAGGTAATGCTTATAGCTATAAATTTTTCCAGGATTTTTTAGAGACTTGGGATCTTCTAGAATTACAATATCATTTAGATCATCGGAGTAAATAGGTTTGAAACCCCACTCAATTCTAGGTTCACAGTCGTGGCAGCAGCCATCATAACAGCAGTTTTCTAATGAAATAAGCAAAATGCACGCGATCAAGAGTAGCAGTGGTTTTTTCCGAGTAAGATTCATTACTTGTGAAATTTCTTGTATTCCTCTGACAACTAAAGTAAAGGAATAGTTGTAATCAGGATACGCCGGAGATCAGTTTCTAATTTAAGAGACCTTCATTCGATTTGAAAAACAAATTTAAAATCGTTGTAAGTAATATGAATGGTTTTTTGCAAGGCTACACTTATCTTGACTACTTTCAATATATTTAACGAGCGTATAAATTGGCTTATGAATTCTGATCGAATCGTTTTACTTGCCAGACCAAGTTCTTTGTTGATTGAGAACATGAAGAGACTGATGGAGTCTGCGTCTCTATCTCCGGAACCTCTTCGGTCACTTGAGAAGATGGGTGAATACAATCAAGAAAATCTTGCAGCTATAGTGATTTCTACTGCTATAAGCTCACCGGTGAAAGAGAGTTATTGCGAGGTGGTCGAGAGATCCAAAGAGCTATTCAGCGGAACACCGATTTTTCTAGCATCATATGCTAACATAAGACGAACCAAATTAATAGCAGAAACGAAGTTTAAAGAGCGTGGAATAAAATTCGAACTGATTTCTACAGCTGAAGCTAAAGGCCTAAACGTATTTGATGCTCGAAAAACGATCGTTATTATAACCAAAGAAGACTTAGAGGATGAGGAGAAATTTCTCCAGACCGTAGATTTGGTAAAGAAAGTGGTTCAATAATGCTGACTATGATTTGAGTGGAAGGATTTCCTATTTTATCAATGCTATCGCAATTCCCAAAATCCCAATAATTAAGCATAGTGGGGAGAAAAATTTGGTATCCATTTTTCCAAACTCGGTTCGTTTGACTTTTTTGAAGAACCCGACATAGTTGAACTCTCCGATTGCTCGCAGGATGAAAATCAATGAGATAATCCAGCTTCCATATTTTAGAATCCATTCAGACATATTCAACTCAATTACCCCAGATTTCATAATATAAAAAACACCAAAAGCCACCAATCCCATTCCAACTACCGCAGTATCTCTTTTTCTTGGGTTCAAAATGGCTTTGTCATTTTCCTTAGTTGGTATTGTCTTGTTAATCCCTAATTCCCCACCCAATGACCAGTAGAAATGGATAATCCCAAGAGTGAAAAAAATAGCTGTGAGTATCAGTGATAAAATCATTTTTGCGAGTTTTGATATTTGCAATAATGTGGTTGAACTATTGTTTTATGAGTTAAAATTAGGTTCTCATTTCTTTATAACTCCTTTAAGTATTTTAGTAATCTCCCATGATTTATCATAAACCATAAAATGACTTCCACCATCAATTGAGTATGAAGTTTCGTTTGACCATAGACCGACTATTCTATCCTTTGTGCCAATAAGGTTGAATAGTGTCACGTCAGTTTTTTCTTCATATCGCTTTTCTGCGATCTTTTGAATTGACCATCTCATAAGACCGTAATCTGTTGATCTGATCATTTCCTTAAGAACTTTCTTGCTTTCTTTTGATCCTGAGTTCAGGATGTTGGCTATAATCTCTTCAAGAATGGGGATTTTAACAAGGGGGAATATCTTATGCAAACCAATGTTAAGAGCCAGCTTGAAAGGAAACCTTAAATCAGATTTGTCTCTAAAACTAGAAATCAGAATAACAGAGCGGTTTCCCAAAATATGAGCAATTTCCTGCGCTACTATTCCGCCAAATGAGAGACCTGAAATGCAATCATCCTTTGATATTTTGTATGCTTCAATAAGTCTCAGGCAGTAGCTGTTCAATGATTCTTTCTTGTGGTTTTTGATCCACTTCACCATTACCTTTTGGAGACCCAACTCGCCGATTTTCGAAAATGCCAGTTCGTTTGCTCCTAGTCCGGATATGAAGAAAATTTTATTCATTTGAGTAGCCTAAAATATCATTTCGATGCAAACGAAATATTCCTTTTCAGTCCCTCAAATTTGGTTCTTTTCACAGCGGACTTTTTGAAAACTTTTTGAAAGACTTCTTTGGTCATTTCTTCCCAATCCCTCTTATCGAAATCCTCCCAGCCTTGAGCTTGGAAAGTTGGTTCATGATGAGGTTTCGAAAACCGATTCCATGGGCATACATCCTGACAGATATCGCACCCAAACACCCAGTCTTCAGTCTTCCCTTTAAACTCGCTGGGAATCTCGTCTTTGAGTTCGATGGTCAGATAGGAAATACATCTACTTCCATCTACTACGAATGGTTCAGGTATGGCATCTGTAGGGCAAGCATCCTGACAAGCTGTACAAGTACCACAATAATCTTTCATCGGACCATCAGGTTCTAGATCCAAATCAATAATTAGCTCTGCTATGAAAAAGAAGCTTCCCATTTCCCGATTGAGTAGGAGAGAGTTTTTTCCTATCCATCCAAGCCCTCCTTTGGCAGCCCATGCTCGCTCATGCACTGGTGCAGAATCTACAAAAACTCTACCGTCTACTGCTCCAATTTTTTCATGGATAAGTTCCATGAAGGTTTTGAGTTTGTCTTTGATAATGAAGTGATAATCCTGTCCGTAAGCGTATTTGGCAATCTTGAATTGGTTGTCTTTTGCATGATCCTTATCAGGAAAGTAGTTGTAGATAAGTGAAACCACTGACTTTGCTCCCGGAACAAGTTTTGTAGGGTCAAGTCGTTTATCAAAATGATTTTCGAGATAGCTCATCTTCCCCTGATATCCTCTTTTGAGCCATTCCTCTAGTTTAGGTGCTTCCTCTTCAAGGAATCCAGCTTTGGAGATTCCACAAAAGGAAAACCCTAGCTCTGAGGAGAGGGACTTGATTATATTGGTATTTTTAAGAATGCTTCCGTTCACTTAGCAGTAGTTTAACAGCCCCGAAAGCGATAAGAATAACCAGAAAAAGAGCTGGGAACCCTCCTAACACTGAGATCATTTTGATTCCATCTATCCCAGCATATGAGATCATCACCCAGGCCAAAATTCCGATAATCGAACCCCAAATGATCTGAATAAATAATGGAGATTCTTGGTTCTCTGTGGAGATTCCTTTTGTGCAAAGATTACTCATAGCCGAGGTATTGGAATCAGCCGCAGTAACATACGAGATAAAAGTAATTATCAAAAAAAATCCACCCGTCACTTCACTCATAGGAAGCTCTGAAAATATTTGATAGATCACACTTTCCGGACCAATATCGCCAAGGGATTTAAATAATTTGCCTTTTGACTCAATATCGTAGAAAATAGATGAACCGCTAAAAATACTCATCCATACTGCTCCAAATATCGAGGGGTATAAGAGGTTCATTCTAATGAAAGTTCGAACCGAATACCCTTGCCCGAGTCTACCGAGGAAGAGTGCGGTGATGGGGGTCCAGGCAAGCCAGTTAGCCCAGTTGAAAATCGTCCAGCTTTGAAACCAACCCTGATCAAACGTATCATTCCAATTGATACTCCTTGGGAAGAAGTTGGTAACAAAACTCCCCAATGATGTGATGCTTGTTTTTATAATGAAAGATGTGGGGCCGAAAATCAAAAAGAACAAAGCGAGCAATATGAAAGCTTTCATATTATAATCGGATAATATTCGAATGCCTTTGAGTAAACCGCTTGATGCTGAAGCCACAAACGCAGTGACAATAGCAACAGCAATTAGTCCCAAAATGAAGCTGTTTTGAGCAATGCCAAATGAAGTGTTTAATCCACCTGCAATGGTTAATATTCCAGCACCAAGTGCAGCAGCCATGCCCGCGACAAGTCCATAAAGGCAAATAATATCTACAAAATGACCAACATATCCTTTTGATTTATTTCCGATCAAAGGGAAGAGCGTAGAGCTAACCTCGAATGGCTGTTTTAGATTATAAAAGCAGTAAGAAAAAGTAAGAGCAGCTAGCGTATAGATCGCATATGGGCTTATGGTCCAGTGCAGGAGCATGGTAGACATGGAAAAAATCTTTGCTGCAGAACCTGCAGGCTCTATGCCAAGACTTGCCGGAGGATTGTTGAAGTGGAAAAGTGGCTCAGCAGTTCCCCAGAATAGAATCCCTGTTGCGATTGTAGTGCAAAGCGTGATTGAAAACCACTTCCACTTAGATAACAATGAGACAGCTGAGCTTCCACCCAGAACGATTTTTCCGAATGGAGAAAAGTAAATGGCAGCTATGAGAAGGACAAACCCCAAAACACTCCAGCTAAAAAGCCAACTGAAATTTTCAAGTACCCACGCATTGGCAATGTTGGCCATTTCAAGGAAACCTACTTTGTCAATCAAGCTGTAAACGACAGTTGCTATAAGAAGTATGATTGGAGGCCAAAACTTAATGGGATTGAGTCGCTGCATGCCTTACAAATCTAGTACATTAGAACCTTCTTATTTTTGGAGAAATGAAATGGAGTGAAGATTGGATTGCGGTTTTTACCGGAGCATTAGTATTACTTTTTGCACTGATAGTTTTTGTAGCAGTGCCAAGTGGTGATTTGATGTCGAATACGGATGAGGGTATTTATTTTCATCAAAACGAACTTACTTCGCATCTGGATTTGATGACTACCAAATTGCAAAAATGGAGTTACAATCCGCTGAGCGCTTTTGCTGGGAAAAACTACTCTATTGGTTTATTAACTCTTTTTTTGACCCTATTACTTCTATTTGGTTCAGGGGCTAAACTTTTGAAAACGGACTTCTTCGCTTTTGCTAAAAGTTTTGCTGGGGTCTTTTTAATTGGCATTTTGGCTTATTTGCTTGCTTCGCAAATAGATTTTAAATCATTGGGTCTTGGTTATGCCCTATGGGCAATCTCCATAGGTATTTTCATTAGTAACGCATTTGGTATTCCTGAGTGGCTCAAACCTGCCCTTAAACATGAGTTTTACATTAAAACAGGCTTGGTATTGCTGGGAGCGGAGGTGCTTTTTGGGAAAATACTAGCCATTGGACTACCGGGAATTTTTGTGGCTTGGGTTGTGACCCCAATCGTCTTGGTATCTACCTATTGGTTTGGCCAGAGAATCTTAAAGGTAGGATCTAAGAGTTTGAATATGACGATAAGTGCAGATATGTCCGTTTGTGGAGTGTCAGCAGCTATAGCGACCGCAGCTGCATGTAATGCCAAAAAGGAAGAATTGACTACAGCGATCGGTCTATCGATGGTATTCACATCCGTTATGATGATCGCTTTACCCGCTTTTATTAAAGCCGTAGGAATGCCTGAAGTACTTGGTGGAGCTTGGTTAGGAGGCACCATCGATGCAACTGGGGCGGTTGTGGCAGCAGGGGCATTTTTGGGAGATACGGCTCTCAATGTTGCAGCCACCATTAAGATGATCCAAAACATATTGATTGGGGTCATTGCATTTGCTGTTGCAGTGTATTGGACAACAAAAGTTGATAAGACTTCAGATAAGAAGATTTCGGGTGGAGAAATTTGGAAGCGCTTCCCAAAATTCATTTTAGGTTTTATTGGAGCATCGATACTCTTTTCGATACTTCAACAGTCATTGAGTACCGAGGTGTCCGCTTTACTGATTGAGAAAGAACTCTTTGGGTTTACCAAAGCCATTCGAGGTTGGCTCTTCTGTCTAGCATTTGTGAGTATTGGGTTGTCTATCAATTTCAAAGAACTGAAAGCGCAGTTTCATGGTGGAAAGTCATTACTACTATATCTATGCGGGCAGCTTCTGAATCTAGGCTTGACTTTACTAATGGCCTGGCTGATGTTTTATAAGGTGTTTCCTGAAATAACGAATAGCCTATGAAAAATCGAATAAGACGCACGCTTTTATTTGTAGCCGCTATCGTCGCTGTACAACAACTATCTTATTGGCTAGGAAATCTACAGCCATCATTCAAATCACAGAAGGAGATGATCTTAGCAAGAGATATGGAACCTGCATTGCTTTTCTATACAGAAAGTGAACATGCGCTTGAAGCAGAGAAAGAGGTTAGAAATAGCCTTGATTAAAACAAGCTCCCCATTTGCTGAGGAGGAATCATGCCAAGGTGCTGATAGGCCAGCTCTGTTGCTTGTCTTCCGCGCGAGGTTCTTTTGATATAACCTTCCATGATCAAAAATGGCTCGTAGACCTCTTCGATGGTTTCGGATTCTTCACCACAGGCAGTTGCTATGGTCGAAAGCCCAACTGGCCCACCTTTAAATTTTTCGATGATAGTTGCCAAAATGCGATTGTCCATTTCATCAAGACCATGATCGTCCACATCTAGTGCGTTCAAAGCAATTTTGGCAATATCAAGTGTGATCGATCCATTTCCTTTGATCTGTGCAAAGTCTCGAGTTCTTCTTAGTAGATTGTTCGCAATCCTTGGGGTGCCACGACTTCTTCTGGCTATTTCGTATGCTGCTTCTTCATCTATTGGCGTATTAAGAATGTCCGAAGATCTCCCCACAATTCCAGTTAGGAGTTTCGCACCATAATATTCCAGTCTTGAATTGATCCCAAACCGCGCTCTCAGTGGAGCAGTTAGTAGTCCCGATCGGGTAGTTGCACCGATTAGGGTAAAGGGATTAAGGGCAATTTGAACCGTACGTGCATTAGGACCGCTATCAAGCATGATGTCGATTCGATAATCTTCCATCGCTGAGTAGAGATACTCTTCAACCACGGGATTGAGTCGATGTATCTCATCTATGAATAGCACGTCATGATCTTCTAAATTAGTAAGAAGGCCTGCTAACTCACCTGGCTTGTCCAATACTGGACCTGAAGTTATTTTTATCCCTGAACCAAGTTCATTGGCAATGATGTTAGAAAGCGTTGTTTTGCCCAAACCAGGAGGGCCGTGAAGCAATACATGATCAAGAGGCTCAGTCCTTTGTTTTGCAGCCTCTACAAAAATTTTGAGATTGCTTAATACTTTTTCCTGACCAGCGAAATCATCGAAACTAAGCGGGC
Organism: Cyclobacteriaceae bacterium; assembly: GCA_049115715.1. Lineage (GTDB taxonomy): Bacteria > Bacteroidota > Bacteroidia > Cytophagales > Cyclobacteriaceae > JAMZMI01. The sequence continues at coordinate 93,199 of JAGDZQ010000031.1, read as the reverse complement.
GCAAGGCACGCTCGATTTCTTTTTCGGCTGAGCCCATTTCTTGATCATCGTCCCGTAGGTAGTCTTCTCTCATTAATTATTCAACCTCAATATAAATTTTGATCCAGAGGATTTACCCGATCTTTGTAAAGTTATGGAAGTTTTATTGAGTCCAAAGTCGATAACACTGATTTCAGTTTTATAATTGCGTAAAATTCTGTTTTGAACAAAAGGAAGCTTTTCTTCAGAAGTATTGTAGCCATCGTGGTAGTTGGGGCTATTTACAGATACTTCTCCTCTCAACCTGAAAAACAACTTTTCCATTTAACCGGTCAGACCATGGGTACGATCGTTTATAATGTGAAATATCTGTCAAAAGATGAGCTCATTGAGCAGTCAAACATAGATTCAGTGCTGATCAGGTTTAACCAATCTCTTTCAACCTATATCCCTGATTCAGAAATATCTCTACTTAATCAAACTGGAAGCCTTGAGAATCCATCTCAACTTTTCAAAGACGTTTTAAAAGGAAGTTTTGATGTTTTTAATAATGTCAAAGGAGCATTTGATCCAACGATAGGCCCTCTTGTAAACGCATGGGGGTTTGGGCCAGATAAAAAACCAAATATTCCGGATAGTACTTTTATTCAGAAATCCCTCTTAGATGTAGGGTTGGAGAAAGTCAGTCAAGCAGAAGATGTGATTTCAATGGATACCTCGATGTATATCGATTTTAGTGCTATTGCAAAAGGCTATGCAGTTGATTTGGTCGCACAGTACCTCGAGCAATATGCCATAGATAATTATATGGTTGAAATTGGTGGAGAGGTCAGTGCAAAAGGGAGCAATGATTTGGAAGAAACCTGGAAAATTGGAGTCGAAAACCCCTTAGTCGCACGAGATGAACAGAAGCTTTTGGCTATTGTAAAGTTATCTGATATGTCAATGGCTACATCAGGAAATTATCGCAACTACTATGAGCTGGAAGGCAGAATTATTGCTCATACCATAGATCCCAGAACAGGGATGAATACGAATCATAATCTACTGAGTGCGTCCGTTTTTGCTTCAGATTGCATGAGTGCAGACGCCTATGCCACCGCCTTTATGGTTTTGGGGCTTGAAGAATCTAAAAAAATTGTTGAATCAAGTGATATAGAAGCGTTCTTTGTATTTCAAAAGGAAGATGGTGTACTTTCGAGTTACGTTTCTAAGGGATTGAGGGAATATGTTACGTTAAATAACGCAGAGAACTGATGAGTAAAGAGGCATGGTTCGGAGAGTGGTTTCACAATCCCTATTATTATATCTTGTACAGAACAAGAGATGTAAACGAGGCTCAAATGTTTATCGATCATTTGATTGATCGAGTTAAGCCAAGTGCTGAATCCAAATTTTTTGATGTAGGCTGTGGTAAGGGGCGGCACGCCATTTATCTCAACTCCAAAGGATATGACGTTACAGGGATCGACCTTTTGGAGAAAAGTATTGAAATAGCCAAGGAATCATCCAATGAACGCCTTCATTTTGAGCAGTATGATATGAAGGACGTTTACGCTACGGATACATTCGATTTTGCCTTCAACCTCTTCACTAGCTTTGGTTACTTTGACTCCAAAGAAGAAGATCAAAAGTCTATTTCAGCAATAGCTAAAAGTCTGAAAAAAGGAGGATATTTCTTGCTTGACTTCCTTAATCCATACGCGGTAATCAATGATTTGGTAGAAGCGGAAACCAAAATAATCGATGGGATCAAGTTTAACATCTCCAGGAAGTATGATGGGGAATTTATTTACAAGGATATTGTTATCAATGATCAAGGAGAGTTGCAGTATTTTCAAGAGAAGGTACGCGGAATTAGAAAAACAGATTTTTTAGAATATTTTGAAAAAGCCGGCCTAACCGTAAAGTCCATTTTTGGTGATTACTCCTTGAATAAATACAAGAAAGAGAAGTCTGAGCGACTCATATTCCTGACTCAATTATGATTCTAGTTATTTCGATTTTGATCATCAGTACGCTGGCGGGTGGACTTCTGTCTAACTCTTTGGATTTTAAGCCTGAGACGATTCGGTACCCATTGATTTTTGCCGGCTCGTTTCTATTTTCGATAACGATCATCCACATCCTTCCGGAAGTATATTCTTCGGGAATGAACCCGATGCGTATTGGCTTGTATGTGTTGATAGGATTTTTTCTTCAACAATTTTTGGAGTATTTCACCTCTGGAATCGAGCATGGTCACCATCATAAAGGACATGAATTTTCTGGAGTTTCCAAGTGGTCCATGGTTATTGCGTTAGTTATTCACTCCATATTGGAAGGAGCTTTACTTACACATGATTCACCCTTTCATGAAAAACATGAGTCCTACTCGCTTTTGGCAGGGGTCCTACTGCATAAAGTGCCTGCTGCATTTGCGCTTATGACCACTCTGAAGTCAGGTGAGAGATTTACATTGCCACAATGGGGTATCTTAGTTTTGTTTAGCTTGGCTTCTCCCATAGGTCTTGTGCTTAGTGGCTATACGTTGAATATTTCTTCAAATGCCCTTACGATTTTGTTTGCTGTCGTGTCAGGTAGTTTTCTTCATATTTCAACTACAATTTTCGTTGAGTCAAGTCCCAACCATCATTTTGGGGTCAAGAAAATCATGGTGAGTTTGCTTGGTGCCGCTATTGCTATTTTATCAGAGTTCGGTTTTTGAAAACATAAGTGTGGCTCCCTTAATCCTCTTAGCAATTATTCAGGCAATTATAATTTCATTCATGAGCTATGTATGGAAAGCAACGCATCCGATAATGGGCTTTATAGTTGGCTTTATTGGTTTCTTTATCACGTTCGTCATTTTTGGAATGTTGAGTTTTCTGTTTTTCGAGATGGGTGTTAATCTGGATGGTATCGTTTTTTACTTGATCATTTTACTATTGTCAACAGCATTTTGGCTTGGCTTTCTAAGATTACTCAAAAGAATAAAAGAGGATAAATAAAATCGTGATCGCGTTGACCGATTTTATTAGAGTTCGTTTTCTGAAATTGCTACAAAACCACTCACATCTCCTTCCTCAGTTACCCTATGAGATAGGTTAAGATAATCGTCATATATCAGATATCCATCTACTCTTAAGAGAGTGGGGATGCATGAAACACCTTTTTTTTCTTCGATTCTAATAGATCCAAAAACAAACTTATTGACGCTCCCAATTTGCTCTCCTATAAACTCATTCTCTCCTATAAAAAGACGACAACCCTTCTGAACCAGTCTGGCGTTTGGTGCCTTATTTAAAAACAAAGTGTCGTTTCCGTAAAAACCAAAAATCCGCGAACTCCACCTTTCTTCTATCAACAGATAATCATCGTAAATGAGAACCTGATATGTTCGGGGCGCAGGGTCACTTGTTAGAGTCTCTTCTATATGGATAGTGTCATTTTTTAATACAGTTTTTACTGTAAGTGTATCACCAGTGAACTCAAATCCACCTCCGCATTTTGATTGGTATCCTGCGTACATACTGGTTTGATTTGGCTTTAAATCTGAGATATGAATTCCTAATGTGGGATTTTGAATAGTCGGCAAAACCTCATTTTCTGAGCAAGAGGAGATAATAATAACTGCAATGAATAGTAAGCGTTTCATTTTCGGTGTTTTAAGTGATTTGTCTATAGTGACATTGAAACTGTGCAGATAGTTGGAAAGACTGAACTTAATTGAAAGTGAAGCCTATGGATTAGCTCTTTGATGGGCGACCATTTTTGATTGCTTTTCATTCAGTATTGTCATTAAAGACCTTCTTAAAGAAACAATGGTATGTAGTCAAAACTTAATATTCGTTTCTCACTTATGCGAAACCATTCAATAGAACCCAACAGAATATGCCCCACATAATGAACCAATACCTCCTTCATCAATATCAAAGAATTTCATAAACTTGAGGTTTTGAATTTAATCCATAACCTGATCATGAGCGAAAACAATCTTAAGAAGTATTGGGCCAAAAATCTCCGATACCTATTGATCCTTCTATCCATATGGTTTTCGGTTTCATATGGAGCTGGTATTCTATTCGTGGATGAATTAAATCAGATTCGAATGGGAGGATTTAAGTTGGGTTTCTGGTTTGCGCAGCAAGGATCCATTTACGTCTTTGTGGTTCTCATATTTGTCTATGTTCGATTGATGAATAAGCTGGATAAGGAGTTTGATCTTGACGAAAAATAAGTAAGATTATGGATGTACAAACTTGGACCTACATTATTGTTAGCCTTACTTTTTTGCTATACATAGGAATAGCTGTTTGGTCGAGAGCAAGTTCTACTAAAGACTTTTATGTTGCCGGAGGAGGAGTCTCTCCCTTGGCAAATGGAATGGCTACTGCTGCAGACTGGATGTCAGCCGCCTCCTTTATTTCTATGGCAGGGCTTATCTCGTTTATGGGGTATGATGGAGCTGTTTATCTGATGGGCTGGACAGGAGGATACGTGCTGTTGGCATTACTTCTTGCACCCTACTTAAGGAAATTCGGGAAATTTACCGTTCCAGATTTTATTGGAGATCGCTATTATTCTAACGTTGCTCGTACTGTGGCAGTCATATGTGCGATTATCGTTTCTTTCACCTATGTGGCAGGCCAAATGAGAGGGGTAGGAGTGGTTTTTGCCAGATTTCTGGAAGTTCCTGTAGACACTGGAGTTTACATAGGGATGGCCTTAGTTTTGTTTTATGCAACCCTAGGGGGAATGAAAGGCGTCACTTATACACAAGTAGCTCAATACTGCATTTTGATATTTGCCTTTATGGTACCGGCAATTTTCATTTCTTTCCAGTTAACCGGGAATGTAATTCCGCAGTTGGGATTTGGTGGAACCATATCGGATGGAACCTACCTATTGGATAAACTTGACGGCCTGCAAAAGGAACTTGGCTTCTCAGAGTATACAAGCGGGTCTAAATCAATGATCGATGTTTTCGCTATTACCTTGGCATTGATGGTAGGTACAGCAGGACTACCTCATGTAATCGTCAGGTTTTTTACCGTTGCGAAAGTCAAAGACGCTAGAGTATCGGCAGGTTGGGCATTACTGCTGATTGCGATTTTGTATACTACAGCTCCTGCCATTTCAGCCTTTGCAAGAACAAATCTGATCGAAACCGTCTCTGAGGCAAAATATGATGAGGTTCCAGAATGGTTTGTCAACTGGGAATCAACTGGGTTGATTTCATTTGAAGATAAAAATGGAGACGGTAAGATTCAATATTTAGGAGACCAATCGAAGAACGAACTTACCATCGATAGAGACATCATGGTTCTCGCAAACCCTGAGATAGCGAATTTGCCCAACTGGGTGGTGGCACTGGTTGCTGCTGGAGGTCTGGCTGCAGCACTTTCTACAGCAGCAGGATTGTTGCTGGTGATCTCAGCAAGTATCTCACATGACCTGATCAAAAAACAAATCAAACCTGACATCTCGGAAAAAGGAGAGTTGATTTGGGCAAGAATTGGTGCCGTGATAGCTGTAGTTGTTGCAGGATATTTTGGAATCAACCCGCCAGGATTTGTAGCAGCTGTTGTGGCACTGGCTTTTGGATTAGCAGCAGCATCATTCTTCCCGGCCATTATATTGGGGATTTTCGACAAACGAATGAATAAAGAAGGAGCCATCGCTGGAATGGTCGTGGGAATTCTCTTGATGTTGTTCTACATGATTAAGTATAAGCTTGGAGGCTTTGGAGGAGGAACACAAGAGAACTGGTGGTTTGGTATTTCTCCCGAAGGATTTGGAAGTATAGCCATGCTCGTGAACTTTGTCGTGTCATTTACGATCGCAAGATTTTATCCTGCCCCTCCGTCAGACGTTCAGGAAATGGTAGAAAACATCAGATATCCCCGCGGAGCTGGGAAAGCAACGCACCATTAATTAATTTTAGCCTTTACCTCAAACCCAAATAAATAGATGAGTCACAAGATTCAAACCTTAAGTGGATATCTCCACGAATATCAAAAAAGCGTACTTCAGCCAGAGGAGTTCTGGGCAAGGATTGCCGAGTCGTTCCATTGGAAAAAACCATGGAAGAAAACACTCGATTGGGATTTTGAGGGGCCAGATATTAAGTGGTTTGCTGAAGGGAAACTGAATATCACTGAGAACATACTAGATCGCCATCTATATACCATAGGAGATCAGCCGGCGATTATTTGGGAGGCAAATGAGCCTGGAGACAAAGCTATTACTCTTAGTTATCGTCAACTGTACGAGAAGGTCTGTCAGTTTTCTAACGCGATGAAAGCTCAGGGAATAAGCAAAGGAGATCGAGTGATTATCTATATGCCGATGGTGCCGGAGGCGGCTATAGCCATGCTTGCATGTGCCCGAATAGGTGCTGTTCACTCTGTCGTTTTTGCGGGATTTTCTTCTTCCTCACTCGCTGATAGGATCAATGACTGTGAAGCAAAGATGGTGTTGACTTCAGACGGGAATTTCAGAGGGGCAAAAAGTATAGCGGTAAAAAGTGTCGTCGATGAAGCGCTGGAAAAATGCACGACAATCGAGAAAGTAATCGTGCTGAATAGAACGGGAACCGAAGTTGATATGAAAGTGGGCAGAGACCTTTGGTGGGCAGAAGCCATTGAAGGACAAGCCTCAGAATGTCCAGCGGAGGAGATGGATTCAGAGGATATGTTGTTTATCCTGTACACATCTGGATCTACAGGCAAGCCCAAAGGAGTAGTTCACACTTGTGGAGGGTACATGGTTTATTCCTACTATTCGTTTATTAATGTATTTCAATACACAAAAGGAGATACCTACTGGTGTACAGCTGACGTAGGCTGGATCACAGGACATTCTTATATCGTCTATGGGCCTTTGCTGGCTGGTGCGACTACTTTGATGTTCGAAGGAGTACCTACTTACCCGCATGCCGGCAGGTTTTGGGAAGTAGTTGATAAGCATAAAGTCAATCAGTTTTATACCGCTCCTACGGCTATTCGAGCCCTTCAGGCTTATGGGCTGGAACCTATCGAACCATACTCATTGGAAACTTTGAAAGTCATTGGATCAGTTGGTGAGCCGATCAATGAAGAAGCATGGCATTGGTATCATGACCATATCGGAAAAGGCAATTGCCCACTTGTAGACACTTGGTGGCAGACCGAGACAGGAGGAATTATGATTTCCGCTCTTGCGGGAATTACTCCCAATAAACCTGCGCATGCCTCTCTGCCACTTCCCGGCGTGCAGCCGGTGATAGTTGATCCTGATGGTAATGAACTGACAGGAAACAATGTGCAAGGCAACCTGTGTATTAAATTTCCATGGCCTTCTATTATCAGAACAACTTATGGAGATCATGAGCGATGCAAACAAACCTACTTCTCTACCTATAAGGGGATGTACTTCACAGGGGATGGAGCCAAAAGAGATCACGATGGTTACTTGAGAATCCTCGGAAGAGTAGACGATGTGATCAATGTCTCTGGTCATAGAATGGGAACTGCCGAGGTGGAAAATGCAATCAACGAGCACCCAAAAGTGATAGAATCCGCAGTAGTAGGATTTCCACACGATATAAAAGGACAAGGCATCTATGCCTACGCGATCTGTGATATGGAAGGAAGATCTGAAGAAAGCCTTAAAAATGAGATCCGAGAAACGGTCAGCAAGATCATAGGCCCGATAGCCAAACCCGACAAAGTGCAGATTGTGCCCGGACTGCCTAAGACGCGCTCAGGCAAGATCATGAGGAGGATTTTGAGAAAAGTCGCCTCAGGAGAATATGATCAGTTAGGAGATACCTCAACACTACTTAACCCCGAAGTAGTGGAGGCTATTATTGATGGTTCGAAGTAGAAAAACGTCGAGTTTTATGGGCATTTTTTGAGTCTATAAAACCAATCTTAGTTTTACTAATATTCTGTATGCCAGATCAAGATGATTTTCTATACCGAACCAACTACTTCAATCGCGATTGGACTTTGATCGTCATCTTTACGCTTCAGAAGCAAGCCTCGATTAATTTGAGATCATATGACGTAAAACTTACACTTGTAAGTTTCCAAAATCATAAATCCCTCATTAGATTGAAATTCAATCCTTAAAAAAGAATTCAATGAAAGGCTTCTTCATGTCAATCCTGTTTCTAAGTATTTTAGGAACGGACTTGCTCCTTGCACAATCTGCATTCGATAAAATGACAAATGATAAAATGCAGAAAGTGCTTTACCGGGAAGCAGAAAACGTACAGGGAGAACTGGGCAACTGGCAAGTGAAGTTCAATGAAGTTGAACTCTTCATCATTACAGATCAAAACTTCAATCGTATGCGGATCATTTCGCCCATTGTGGAGCAGAAGGATTTGAAAAAAGAAGATTTATCTATTCTGCTTGAGGCAAATTTTGATAAAGCTCTTGATGCCAAGTACTCTCTTTTTAGAGAAGTACTGTGGTCTACATTTACACATCCATTGGCGGAGTTGACAGTGGAGCAATTCAAAGATGCGATGAAGCAAGTTGCAACACTATCCAAGACGTATGGTAGCACCTACACCAGCACAGATTTCGTTTTTGGAGGAGGAGCAGAAGACTAAACAAAGATTCAATGAACAGTGACAAAATTTCCAAGCTCGGTCTAGGTCTAGCCGCACTTGGTCGTCCAGGTTATATCAATCTAGGACATCATGAAGACCTGCAGGATGACTATGATGAGAAAAAAATGGAGAGGCAGACCCATCAGATGTTGGATAAGGCGTACGAGATGGGCATACGATACTTCGATGCAGCTCAATCCTATGGAAAAGCAGAAACCTTTCTTTCTAGCTGGTTAAAGGCAAGAGCGCCAAAGGACATATTGGTTGGATCTAAGTGGGGCTATTACTACACTGCAGATTGGTCAGTTCAGGCGGAAAAGCATGAGATCAAAGAGCACACAATAGAGCGTCTTAACCTCCAGTGGCCGGAAAGTAAATCAAGGCTTGATCCATACTTAAAACTCTACCAAATCCATTCAGCCACTTTCGAAAGTGGAGTGTTGAAAAATACTGATGTGTTGGATAGATTGTATGCAATAAAATCCGAAGGGTATGAAATAGGACTCTCAGTAAGTGGTGTAAGCCAATCTGAAGTGATTGAAGCTGCATTGCAGGTCAAGATAGAAAACCAGCCACTATTTGGAAGTGTACAAGCAACCTACAACGTGCTGGAGCAGTCAACCGAAGAAGCTTTGAAGAAAGCACATGATAGCGGATTACGCACCATTATCAAAGAAGGAGTTGCAAATGGACGACTTACCAGTAGAAACGATCAAGCCAGTTATGTTACTATACTTCAGCAGATTGCCAATAAACATCAAGTTGATGTTGATGCTATTGCACTTGCCTTTCTACTTGAAAAACCATTTGTGAGTACTGTATTGAGCGGTGCGGCAACAGAAGAACATCTTATCTCGAATCTTCAGGCAAGCAAGATTCACCTTGACCTATCCGACGACTTAGTACTTCTCAATATGGACAAGCCTTCTGCCTTTTATTGGGATGAAAGAAGCAAGTTGAGTTGGAACTGATATTTTTTATTTCATTAAAACAACAACTTTGTTTTTATTTAGTGGTTTATAATATAAACTTGTTTATAAATTGGTAAATATGAAAAATGAAATGACACAAGGAGACAGCCTCGCACTTATCTCAGAGATGATAGAGGTTGCAAAAAAAGAAGTACAAGGCAGCCATTTTTATTTCCTTTTTTGGGGTGGACTGTATTGTTTGCTCACGCAGCGCATTATTATATGCTCGCGTTTACCGAGATCAAGCATTCGGAATTGGTTTGGTTTATATGCGTCATAGGTGGAGTTGTGACCTACATCTATTCAGCCAGAAAGAAGCGTGCTCAGAAAGTAACTACACATTTCCAGAGCAGTATCGGGTTTGTTTGGGTTGCCTTTGGTGTAACTGTTGCCATACTTGGAACTGCAGCAGGCGTAAACGAATTTTCGATTTATCCATTAATAACCGTTTTGACTGCAACGCCTACTTTCACCACAGGAGTTATAGTTAAGCATAAGCCACTTATTTATTGCGGTTCACTCTTTTGGATCTTTGGTACAATTAGCTTCATGGTTGCTCCTATGAATCAAATTATCATTGGGGGAATAGCTATTATATTTGGTTATTTGCTACCAGGATATTTAATGAAATATAAGAAACAATAGATGAGCGGATTTACCCCACTAGACCCGTTGCTGCATTCCCAACTTAGACTTGCTGTCATGAGCCTGCTCATTGGTGTTGAGTCCGCAGACTTCACTTTCATTAAAGAAAAAACAGAAGCAACTGCCGGTAATCTGAGTGTTCAGCTCGACAAATTGTCCAAAGCAGAATATATCGAGGTGATTAAATCTTTCAAGGGTAAAAAACCTCTTACCACATGCAAGGTGACACAAAAAGGAGTGAAAGCTTTCGAGAGTTATGTGAGCGCCTTAAAGAGTTATCTAGGGTGAGTTTTTTTTGAAATTATAGTTTATAAAATAAACTTATTTATGAAAAAGGAAGTATTATGCATTTTAATTATGTTTTTAGTGGGTGCGGCATTACCAGCACAAGATTTTTCTAGAGCTGTACAAGATAAAATCAAGAACTTTGATTTTATGATTGGCACCTGGACTGGAGAGGGGGCGGTTATATCTCCAGATGGCAATTCGGATATCTCTCAAGTTACGGAAGTGATAGGTTATGAAGTTGGCAACACAGTGATTCAAATGCGTGGACTTGGTACTAAGACACTCGAATCAGGAGAAAAAATTACAGTACATGATGCATTGGGAGTTTTGTCTTACGATTACTTTCAGCAGAAGTATAAACTCTATAGTTTCATTTCCAAAGGCATGCAGACTATAGCGGATATTGATCTCAAGGAAGAAGGGCATGTTGTCTGGTGGATCAAAGCGGGCTCCAATATGACCATTCGCTATACCATCAACGTCAAGGACGACAAATGGAATGAAGTAGGAGAGCGATCTTCAGATGGAGAGACTTGGAATAAATTTTTTGAGATGAATTTAACGAAGCAGTAAAAGTCCGTGGAAAGATTCTCATGATTACGGATTCATGAAAAATATATAGGCATTGAGCGAACTGGCTATTATTAACCACACAAAGTATGGAAGAATCAAAAAGGATATATAGCCAAGTTTAGATTTATAATGAACAAGGATATATCCGATTAAAAAAGTAAGGCCTAAAATGATTAGAAGGCCAAACTCAATTTCATGCAGGTAGAAAAATACTGGATTCCACCCCACGTCGAGAATCCATTGGATAGAGAAAATAATAAGAAGACTTTTTTTACTATTTAGCTTACCTAGCGCCATTGCCATGTAGAACGCGAAGCAAATCATAATAAAGCTCCAGGCTGCTCCGAAAACCCATCCCGGAGGAGTCCAGGGTGCTTTGTTCAGTTCTTGATACCATGCGGATGCTGCTCCGTCTCCAGTGAAGAATCCACCAATTGCTAAGGCAATGAAATTAATGATTAAGAATAGAATAATGCGTACAATCATAAAGTATTGTGAGAACACGCTGCGGACGTTTTTTGTTATCCATGCCCCTTACTGAAAAGTAATTATCAAAAGATTTTTCATCCATCTGTAACTTTTGACCTACCCGGTCGTCTCCTTTATGAAATGCCCAAAAAACACTTTGATACTCACATCATGCCCGCATCCCAAAAGATGTATCGATATGCATTGTCGATACTTGGAGATTCGGAAAATGCTCATGACGTAGTTCAGGAATGTCTCATGAAGATCTGGGACAAAAGGGAGAAGCTTGCAGACGTGCAAAACCCTGAGTCATGGGCCATGCGGATTACCCGAAACCAGTGTTACGATTGGGTGAAGACAAATCGTTTTACGATTCTTTCAGAAAAGGAAATGATCAAGCCAGACCCTGAAGGAGCTGACCAATTGACTTTGGTCAATGATCATAACAAATGGCTGGAAGATGTTTTAAAAACATTGCCGGAAAAGCAAAGAGAGGTGTTTCACCTTCGGGAAGTTGAAGAGATGCCTTATCAGGATATCGCAGATATTTTATCCTTGAGTTTGAGCGAGGTGAAAGTGTATCTGCATCGAGCAAGGCAAAAAATTAAATTGTTCATTGAAAAGGTAGAGGCTTATGGAATCGCAAATTAAAGAGCTGATAGCTAAATACTGGGAAGGTGAAACCACCTTGGAGGAAGAGAGAGAGGTAAAACAATACTTCAAAACAAACCCTCAATTGACTCCATCGGGTGATTATTTTTCAAAAGTAAGAAAGCTGTCATCTGAACACAGTAAGGGAAGATTCAGTCATCCGGGCAAGAAAAAGCTGATGGTTCGCTGGTCTGCAGCAGCGGCAATTTTGATTGGAGTGTCTACGGCGATCTTCGTCTTGCAGGATACTCAAAGAACCCAAAATTACTTGGTGGAGGATCCAAAGGAAGCCTATGAAATCACTAGAAATGCACTCTTGATGGTTTCGTCAGGGCTGAATAATGGAACAGCTTATTCTGCCAATGAACTTAAGAAGATCAATGAAGCAGAAGAAATTATTATGAACTAAGAATGGCATCTTACTCGATCTGTAAAGTTGAGCTTGTCGAAACTAATTAGAACAAACATCTGAACAAATGAGGGATCAAACTTCTCATTTGACTGGAATGAAAGTACCAAATGAATCAAAAATTTTAAAATAAATATTATGAAAAAGGGATTGTTAATTATTGGAATACTTGCGTTCTCCATGAGCGTGATGGCACAAGGAGATTTTGTTAATAAATACTTTGATCTACTTCAAGACGATGACGCCTACACCAAAGTCTCAGTCAGTAGCAAGATGTTTTCATTGTTTACTGAGCTAGAAGCCGGCAGTGAAGCGGAAGAGGAATTTCTCAAAGCAATAAGCAAATTGAAAGGACTTAAGATAGTAGGTAGCGAGAATGCGCCCAATTCATTTGATATCTATAAGAAGGCACTTGCAGATTTGAATAAATTGAAATATGAGGAGCTGATGTCTGTAAAGGATGGAGATCAAAATATGAAGTTTTCCATCAAGGAAAAAGGAGGAATTATAGAGGAGTTGGTTATGCTAGCCGGCAGTGAGAAGAATTTTGTTTTGTTGAGTCTCTATGGTGAAATCGACTTGAAAAATATTTCTAAAATAGCCAGAACACTGAAGGTGGATGGACTCGAAAATCTAGGCAAATTATCCGATAGTGAGTAGTAGAATTCTAATAGGGCTGGTTTTAGCCTCCTGCTTCATCTCGCTGAAGGGGCAGGAGCAGCCGCTCAAAGATTTTGCTGAAGATAGGCGAGAACGGAAGTTGGTTTTCTACGCAAGTACGTTAAGGATGGTCAACTTATCGGAAAATCAAGACTTCAATGAAATGGTCAAAGGAGTGGACAAACTGCTTATTTATTCGCTGGATTCAGCGACTAGAAGTAGCAAATCCTATATTCAAATCTCAGAAGACTATAAACAGGAGGGCTTTGACGAATATGCTTCCGCTCGCGGCGGTAGATATACCCTTTCCCTTATGGGAAACCTTGAGAACGATGAGCATGAGTATGTTGGCTATGTTGGTCAGGGAGATAATGTTTTTGCCTTTTATCTGAAGGGAAGTGTTGACTGGCAAAAAATCCCCGAATTGATAAGAAACATAAACAAGGAGGACTTTCTAGATTTGAATAATTTTCTTAACAGATAAAGTTGGAAAAAGTACTTAAAATTGAAGGCCTGTCCAAGGATTTCGGCAAGGTCAAAGCAGTTCGCAACCTTTCTCTCAATATAGAGAAAGGACAGGTTTATGGAGTCCTCGGACCAAACGGTAGTGGGAAGACCACAACACTTGGAATGATACTGGACGTAGTGGCTCCCACATCTGGCAGTTACCAATGGTTCGATAGTAAAAACAACATAGAGGCCAGAAAGCAGATAGGGGCGATACTGGAAACGCCCTGTTTTTACCCATATCTGTCTGCCGTACAGAATTTAAAAATCTCAGCACATGTCAAGCAGTGTTCTTTTGATAGGATAGAAGAGGTCTTGAGGCAGGTCAACCTCCACGAACGCATGCACGATAATTTTAAGACCTATAGTTTGGGTATGAAGCAGCGGCTTTCCATAGCAGCTGCACTCCTTGCCGACCCTCCTGTATTGATTTTGGATGAACCTACAAATGGACTTGATCCGCAGGGCATTGCTGAGATACGATCGCTTATTCGAGAAATCGCTTTCAAAGGCAAGACCATCATAATGGCGAGCCACCTTCTTGATGAAGTTCAAAAGGTATGTACGCACTTTTGCGTAATGAAGAAAGGAGTGAAACTTCATGACGGCTCAGTACATGATATTCTGGGAGACACCAACGAACTGGAAATAAGAGCTGAGAATATGCAAAAACTCGAATCAATGCTGCAAGGCTTAGGTGGAGTAGTAGAGATGAAAACTGAAAATGGTGACTTGATCATTACTCACGACGAATCTCTTCATTCTCAGTACATCAATCAGTATTGTTTTGAAAATGGAATTGTGCTTACAAAATTGGCGACCAGAACCAACTCACTTGAGCGTGAATTCCTCAAAATACTTAAGGAAAATGATTAGAGCACTGCAATTAGAATGGCTGAAGATTCGAAACTACAAGGTGTTTTGGGTTTTGATGGGGATGTACCTGCTGGCTTTGCTCATTATTACTTCGGGAGGAATGTTTTTCTTAGAATGGATCAAATCATTTGATGGAAATATCGAGCGACTTGATCCTACCCTCATACCTCTTTACGACTTTCCTGATATTTGGCAAAACACCACTTACCTAGGGTCTTTTATCAAAATTTTATTAGCATTTGTAGTCATTATATCAGTGAATAATGATATCTCTTACAATACCCTGAGGCAGAATATTATTGACGGCATTAGTAAGAAGGAGTACCTCTTGAGTAAGTTGCTTTTCATAGCAGGTCTTGCACTCTTTAGCTCACTGAGTCTTTTTCTTATGGGGCTGGTTAACGGGTCTATTTATTCCCACGTTTTGGGGGCGTCCTACATTTTTGATGAACTTGAGTTTTTGCTAGCCTATGCCTATGATATAGTTATTTTCTGTACACTGGCATTTCTGTTGTCTCTGGTTATCAAAAAGGCCGGATTTGTGATTGTATTTATGGCCTTATATAGTCTAATGTTCGAGCCGATCCTTGCTGTTTTCTTACAGTACAGTCCTTTTACACGAGATACAGCATGGGCAGAATTCGCAGCGTTTTTACCTATAAATTCACTTTCCAATTTGATTCCTGTCCCATTTCCGAAGTACTTTTTTAGGGAAATTCTAACGGATGTCTCTTTAAAAACAATCCTGATTGCAAGTGGCTGGTTTGCAACTTACCTTTCGTTGATTGTATTTATTTTGAATAGGAGGGATTTAAAGTAGGGATTTATTTCTGATGTTAACCTTGGATCAAGCAGTCTCCACTTAGAAGTCATCCCAGAATGGGATCTATCTTATTGCTGAAGTGGAATTGTATGGTTCATAGACGCCATACCGGAGTGACTTTAGGGTGGAATAATAATGTAAGGCTCAAAAAGTTTGTTGTTAGCTTAAACAATTATCTTGAAGTTCTTTCGGGATGCGGAGGCCATTCCATAATACTCACATTCAGAAAGCTCATTTTAGGGTTCTGAATAGAGATTAATTCTTCTTTCTGACTCCTACTCATTGATTTGATTTCTTTTTCCCTTTCGATTGCTTGCATTGGGGTCTGATATCTCTCAAAGAAGAGCAAAAAATAACAATAGTATCGACCAGCAAAGGTTTTTGGAATGCCTCGATTTAAGTAGTGTTCTATTATTCTTTGCTCCAGATCATTAGTAACGCCAGTGTATAGAACCGTTTTCTTTGGGTTTGTGGTAATGTAGGTGAAAAAATTACTCATACTCTACGAGATAAATTCATAGCTATGATACTAAGGGGATTGGTTTTACGGTGAGTCAAAATAGATGTTTTACACAAAATAATGTCTACCTCTTCTTCTTATTCATGTTTTTATCCCCTCTAGTTCTGGGGTTCTTGTATTTTTTCGCTTTCCTCAAATAAGAACCACCTTGGTTGACCTTCTTATTTTTCTCCTTTTTCTCATGAAAAGCAGCTCCCGGAGCATCTGGGTCATTTGATTTATGAATGCCGCTGATTTCTTTGACTTTGGGCCTTTCTTCAGGTGTCAGTTCTATCGAAATATCGACTTCTTCTGGAAACTCCATTTCTGGAATCTTCTGATTCATAAGCGCTTCTATGGCTCCCTTGGACTCCTTTTCCTTTTCAGTGTAAAACAAAATCGTTTTTCCTTCGCGTTCAGCTCTACCCGTTCTTCCTATGCGGTGCATGTAGTTTTCAGGGAAAGTAGGAGTATCAAAGTTGATTACATGAGAAATTTTTTCTAGATCCAGCCCTCGTGCGATTACATCTGTAGCAACAAGTATTCTTTTAGTACCCTCGTTGAATTGATTGATTGACCTAATTCTGTAGTTCTGAGTTTTATTGGAGTGGATGACGCTCACTTCCTTTTCATATTGTAATTGCATAGCCTCGAAAAGTAGATCAGCACTTTTCTTATTGGCGACAAACACTAGTACCTTCTCGAAGGTCTCACGGTCTGCAATTAGATAATTGAGGAGGTTTACCTTGGTGTAAAAGTTTTTGACAGAGAAACAGCTCTGGTCGATGTTGTCAAGAGGAGTTCCGCTTACTGCGATGGATATCTTGGTCGGAGCGATAAAGAAATCATCGATTAGGACGTCTACATCCTCAGTCATAGTTGCCGAAAACATTACGTTCTGTCTTCGATCAGGAAGTAGCTCAAATATATTGGTAAGCTGAAACCGAAAACCTAAGTCCAGCATCACATCAACTTCGTCGATTACAAGTTTTTTGACAGCCTTCAGTTCTATTGAGCGGCTAAGAACCAAATCATAAAGCCTTCCGGGAGTGGCCACCAAAATATCCATTCCCTCTGCAACTGCCTTCTTTTGCGTATTGATGTTGGTGCCACCATACACACCCATGGTACGTACATTGTGGTACTTAGAGAGGCTTTTTGTTTGCTCCACTACCTGGATTACAAGTTCTCTGGTAGGAACCAAAACGAGTACACGTGGATTTACCTGATTAGAAAATTTCAAGTCCTTTAGAATCGGCATCATGTAAGCAAACGTCTTTCCTGTTCCCGTTTGCGCAATTCCCACCATGTCTTTGCCAGATAGTATTACAGGAAAGGAAGCTGTTTGAATAGGAGTTGGTCTCTCAAAACCTAGGTCTTGGATCGCGTTTCGAAGTGGGTTCGATAGATTTAGGTTTTCGAAAGAGCTCATAGGGAAATTTTGTGCAAAAGTAGAGTATATATTCTTCAGAGAGGAATATGGCCTGACTCATCTCAGCAGCGCGATTGATGCTAGATGTTTTGCAGTGATATTTTGACTTTCGCCGAAAAGGATGGTTGGTTAAGTGGAGACGATACAATATTCATAAAAAGAGGCTGTTTGTTTTCTCATTTTCAAAACGAATGTTAATTCATTGTTAACATTCAAATGAAAGCAGTGTTTTGATTGTTTTATTATAATTCACTTTTTTAATTTTAAGCTGAGCCAGCGTTATACTTCACCGATTAACTTTTTTGATTTGAAGATTACCGCCGCGCTTTTTTCCCTCGCTTTCGCTTTTACCAGTTTTGCTCAATCCGTTCAGGGTGTCCTTATAGATAGACAATCTAATGAGGCAATTCCTTTTGCACATGTGAAGCTTGGGGCCTCCGTTTCAGTTACCAATTTCGAAGGAGAATTTATCATTCAGAGGCCTTCGGTGGCAGATTCCATACTGAGCATCTCTTTTGTAGGATACCATTCTCGTGAAATTAATATTGATGTACAAAGAGACTACAAAATTTATATGGAGCCTGCAGTCATGCTGTTGGAGCCTGTCAGGGTTTTAACCGGAGACGTTCTTATGGGTAGGGTTTTTAGCAAGATGCTCACGAATTATGATCAGGAGAATCAGCGAATGACCAGCTACTATAAGGAGAAGCTATCAAGTGACGATTCCCTATGTTATTTGGCTGAAGGGGTTATGGATATATTCAGGCCTTCCTGGTTCAGTAAAGAAGAAGTGAAAATCAATCCACTGCGAACCAGAAAAAAAGTTATTAGGGAGATAAATGAAGATCAGGTCACTTTGATCGGAGGACATGCTTTTGATATGATTGTACCTTCTGTTTGGAGGAAAGACTCTTTTTTGGATACCAAAAACAGGGACGCGTATGAATTCATATACGAAGGAAAAATGGCCTTTGGGGAGCATGATATATATCTTGTTTCATTCCAACCCAAAAGTAAAAAAGGGTACGTTTCGGGAAGGCTCTATGTTGAGGACGAAACATATGCTATTATCAAAATGGAATATGAGCCTCAAGTGAGCAAGAAAAGTTTTTGGTCATGGGTCAGATGGACAGAGGAGTATGAGCAGGTGGAAGGCGTCTATCAGCTTACTCGCGTTTCCTACGATGGCGAGTGGCTTGAGTATGGGAAGATACTTGACTACTCCGCGCTTCTGGTCAATAACAAAATGGCCACTGTGAGGGATGCTCCCGAGATGAAAGCAGGAATTAGGAATAATGGCGTATTTTTCGAGGAAGCCAGTTACGATTTCACAGGCTCATTTTGGACCGGATTCAATTACATCAAGCTTACACGCGACGAGAAAGATTTATAAATTCAGAGTTTTTTGCATCTGCAAATTCCCTATAAATGATGTAGTTCAGGTTTAAAGAAACCATCTGCAACATATTTGAGAATCCTTTTGTCTAATGATTTCAAATGAATCATCTGACAAAACTGATATGATAAAAAATTACATAACTGTTGCCTGGAGAAGCCTCAAAAAACACAAAGTATTTACTTTCATCAACATATTCGGGCTTTCACTCGGCATGTCCGTATGTCTGGTTATTATTTCTCTTGTTTATGACCAGTATCAATACGATGATTTTCACGATAAGTCGGAAAGAACTTTTAGAATACTCACATATACCAAAGGTGAAACAGGATTCTTTGGTGATGCTTATGCTACTTCCGCATTTCCATTTGGGCAAGCATTGAGCTCAGGTCATTCGGCAGTAGAAACTGTCGCTACTTTCAATCGATTGTTCAACGGAGAGATGACTTCTCCAGACAAGGTTTTGGAAATAAATGGCTTATACGCCGACCCTCAATTTTTCGAGGTTTTTGGGTTTAGTCACCTAGAGGGAGTCAAGGAAAGTAGTTTGAAAGAGCCATTTTCGGTTGTTTTGTCGGAGAAATTGGCAGCCAGATTATTTCCTGAAGGAGATGCATTTGGGCAGGTTGTCTCCCTTGAGGATCATGGTAGTTATAAAGTAACAGGCATTTTAAAAACGCCTCCTGGGAAAACACATATTCAATTTGATGCCATCGCGTCTTTTTCTTCCATGCCGCAACTTGTAGAAAAGGAATTGGTCTCAGAAGAGTATGACGATTGGGAGAACAGGTGGATGAATTACAACTATGTTGTCCTCAGCGATGCATCCAAGCAAGACGAGTTGCATGCTGCTGTGAATCAAATGGGGGATGACAATATCAAGCTGGATGAAGATCATCCCGGCTATCAATTTGAACTACAAGGGTTGAGAGATATAGTGCCTGGGATCTTGCTTTCCAACGAACTGGGGTTTACCATTCCGAAAGTGGTACTGCTGATTTTTAGCCTGCTTGGATTTATCGTCATACTTACCGCCACAATCAACTATGCCAATCTGTCAATTTCAAAATCTTTGAGTCGGGCAAGGGAAATTGGCATTCGCAAAGTCACCGGAGCAGGGACTAGGCAAATACTTCTGCAGTTTTTGGTTGAGTCGGTAATGATTGCGATGTTGTCTCTGATAGGCGGAGTGTTTATTTATAAGTCACTTATTGGAATGGTCAACGAACTCTGGATTTTCAGTTTGATTGATATCTCCATAGAAGACTCGAATGGAGTCTACATCTTTTTCTTAGCCTTCACCTTATTTCTTGGGTTTTTCACTGGAGTCATTCCTGCTGTCTTCCTTTCAAAAATTGAGGTAATCTCATCTTTAAAAGGAAAGCTATTCTCAGGTGTGAAAAATAGAAATGGTCTGTCCAAGTATTTTTCAGGTAAGAAGTTAGCAATGGGTCTTCAGTTTGGGCTGACTTTTATTTTACTCATTTCCATTTTTCAGATTAGAAATCAAGCAGATCATCTTACCAGTGTCGAGTATGGGTTTGATCAGGAGCAAGTCTACTTTGTAGACTATCAGGGTAACGATTATCAATATGTCGCCAATGAATACAGCAGTCTTTCTCAAGTTCAAGGTCTGAGTTTTGCTTCACATCATCCGGCCGTAGGCCGCTCGTATGGCGAAGGAATGAAAACAAGAGATATGGAAGAGTCCATCAAAATCAGCTACTTCGGAGTGGATGAAAACTACATCGACGTTTTAGGGTTGAAGTTGATCACGGGCGAAAACTTCCCTCATTCAGTTGGCAAAAACGAGAAGTTTACGATACTGAATGAAAAAGCTGTCGAGAGACTCGGCTTCAGCGATCCCTCAGAAGCCGTAGGTCAGGTGTTGATTTTGGATAAGTCCGATATCAGTCTGAAGGTAATTGGTGTTGTGAAAGACTACAATTGGGAGCCGGCAATGAAAGATATCAGACCTCTTGCCCTTCGCATTATGCCGGACGAGTATAATTTCATTTATATGAAAACGCTAGAAAAAAACCATGCAGCTGCAGATTTGATTTTTAGAGAAAAATGGGAAGAACTCGATGATAAACGTGAGTTTATCGGAGGATATCTCAATGAAGAGATGGATGTATTTTATCAGTTCTTTTATGATATGAGTGGTATTCTTACTTTCGTAGCACTTGTTGCACTTACTATAACGTGTCTTGGGTTCCTTGGTATGATGAGCTTCGATTTACAGACCAGAGTAAAGGAAATTGGAATCAGAAAAGTATTGGGAGCCCAGTTTGGCCAATTGGCAATAGCATTAACCAAAGGCTTTCTTATCATGCTAGTGATTACCGGACTTATCACCATCCCAGTAGGAGTTTTAGCTAATAAACTTTGGATAGAGATGATGGCCTCATATGCCCCAGTAAGTTTTGCAAATGTGTTTCCAGCCGTCTTGATCGTATTTGCAATCAGTTTGTCAATTATCTGGATTCAAGTATGGAAAAACACGTCGAACAATCCAGTTGATGCGCTCAGGTCTGAATAATTCGCTATGTCTTTCAATTGAGAGAACAAACGAATAAGAATTGATGTTCTTTTTACGTTCCTTATTAGGAATGTAAATTGAGGTCATGTCGTCAAATAATAGACGTTCGTTTATAGTATCAATAGCCCTTTTGCTGTTATTTGCCTTTCAGAGTGCATCGGCAAGTATCAAATGGGTGGAAATTGGTGTGAATGGTCTTACCTGCTCATTATGTACTTGGAGTGTGGAGAAGCGGCTTAGTAAGCTGGATTTTATAGAAAGTGTTTCTATGAATCTTGAAAACACAGAAGGGAAGGTTTTTTTGAAAAAAGACGTTTCCTTCGATTTGAGTAGCATCCCTAAAGCCATCAAGGAAGCTGGTTTTTCTGTCAGATTTGTCTATTTGGTGATGGACTTGGAGAAAATTGAAATCGATGAGAATAATGTCTTCAAGCTCAATGATCAGTCCATTCGATGGCTTGACTTTGATCGTAAAAAACCTCAGAGAGAGACTAAATTGCAGTTGATAGATGCAGGTTTTTTGCCAAAGAAAGATTCACAAGCTTGGCGAAAGAAGATCAAATCTTCAAATAGTTCTGGTATCGAAAATTTATTTCATGCGATTTCGGTTAACTAGTTTTTTCGCACTTACGCTTGCGGCGAGTTTCTCCTTTGCGCAAGAGCTGTTTCCTTTAAGTGAGCCGGCGAGCTCCGTTCCGAAAGGAGTTTGGGGTGTTCGGGTTTATTCTCAGAGCTATAAGGAAATAGATGTGACCAGATCCTTGCATGTGCTGCGTGTCATGTACGGAGTGACACCTAGACTATCACTGATTGTAAATGGCTCGATTTCCAATCATCATGATGATAAACTCCCACCTGACCTGATTACCCATAATCATATTGGCGGAGGGACTAACTTTTTCACTCAAAATATAAAAAGGGGGGTCAAATATGCTTATTTATTCAACGGTATACACGCATATGCCAAGTATCGGTTTTTGTCTCTGGACAGTCAAAATAAGCATTTTCGGATGGCTGCCTATGGTGAATGGTCAAATGTAGGAGTAGCTCATGACGAAGCGGAACCTAACTTGATGGAGGATACTGGCGGATTTGGGTTTGGCGTGATTTCGACGTATTTGAAAAATCGCTTTGCGGTTTCGATCGTAACAGGTTTCGTAAACCCTAACTCGTACAGTGAAATGCAACCAGACTTAAACGGAGACCCTAATTTGCCTAACAAGCCTGATCTGCCTACCAAAATCTACTACGCAAATGCATTTCGATATAGCCTGTCTTTTGGTTATAGACTAGCTCCTGAGAAATACACCGATTACGATCAGCCAAATTGGAATATTTATGTGGAACTGATGGGGCAAAAATATAACAGTGCCCGGGTAATTCAGGATGAGGTGCAGTTACCGATCAGTGCTCTCGCATTGCAAAAAGGTGGATACATGGAAATCCACCCCGGAATTCAACGAATCATCAAATCGAATCTGCGTCTGGATTTTTCTGTCGGTTTCAACTTTATCGGCAACTCCTTTGTACGGATTCCACCGATATGGACGCTTGGAGTTCAGCGCTATTTCTTTTAACGTCAACCCGATATAAGGATAACTTAAAAACCGTTTAATCGTCACTCTGAACCTTTTAGTTTCAAGACTTTACTAAAAAAGGCGTGATAGTCTCATGTTTTCGAAGATTCCTGCCACTTTCCTACTCTTTCCAAAAGCCTTCGACGAGTTCCTAGTAATTTATAAGTTGAGTTCAGAGTCGGATAATTTCTTGTTAGAAGATGTAGTTATAAGGAAGATTATCAAGTGTTAAAATGCTTTTAATTTATTTTTAAGTCAATTTTTTTCAGATTAGCATTTTTAAAAGATGTAGTTAAAATCCTGAAAAATGAATGATTCAATTATTACCGATGCGCCAGCCATCTATTCTCAAATTGAAAACAAATGTAGAGAGGTGGGGTTTTCCATGCCTTCCGATATCTATATCGGAACACTGCTCAAAACTTTAATAGCATCAAGACCAAGTTCAAATATTCTTGAATTGGGAACAGGTATTGGGTTGTCATTGGCATGGATGATAGAGGGTTTGGATGCCGACTCTAAATTGATATCCATAGACAATGACCCAAAGTTGATAGATATTGTGACAGGATTTTTCGGGGCTGATGAGCGAGTCGAGATTGTGCTTGTTGACGGTACGGACTGGCTTAAGAATTATTCGGGTGGAAGATTTGATCTGATCTTTGCGGATGCATGGCCCGGTAAATACAGCGAGCTAGAGGAGACTCTTGACTTGATCAAAGTTGGTGGCTTTTACGTGATTGATGATATGAACCCACAACCCAACTGGCCAGAAGGACATGCAGAAAAAGCAGCCAAGTTGGTAGAATACCTTGAAAGCCGAAGCGACTTCTCAATTACAAAAATGAATTGGTCAACTGGAGTGATCGTGTGCTCGAAGAAAAGGTAGCACCTACACTTTTTCGATAACACTCCCTTTGGTTTATCTTGGATAACACATACTTTCTCTTATTCTCAACAGTTTGGAGTGCTTGGAGAAACCTTCGTATATTCAATGATGAATTTTTGGTCTTGTCAAATTCTAAAAACTGAAACTGATGTGTTTCTCGTAAGTGTTACGCATATCTTTTTAGCAAGTAGTTGGCTTCTGTTATATCTATGAGATACTTCTTCATTTTATTCATTCCATTCTCTCTATTTGGTCAATCAGACGAAGAAGATTTTTTCTCAACCGAGGAACAGGAATACTACGAGAACTTAAGCAGGGATTATTCATTTAAACCAACTCCAGTTGAACTTGCTACAAAGAATTGGTTTGAACATGTCAAAACAATAGAAGCGCGGAACAGATTCAAAGCTCCTGATATCAATGAGAACATTCTTGAAAAGATTGGTAGAGATATAGATTTGCTAGATTCAGCTAAACTTCAAGCAATAATTAAAGAATCTCAGGTAGTGGCTTGCGAAGAACTAAATGGGACAACAGCAATTCTATACATGGATTCTAAATTTGATGAATTCATGTGGGGTGAACCTGGATATTGGATTGAACTCAGTGCAAATGGCAAGAGTAGTTACTATTACACAGGGCTAACCAGAAACTATTACATCAATCTTTACGATAGCAAACTCCCAGTGTGGAAAAATGACTCTACTCTTCAATTTAGAGCGTTGAATGTAAGGATGATAAAACCTTTTATTCATCCGTTAGAAGCTCCAAAGTATGAGACTATCAAAGACAACTTAATTATTCAGCTCAGCCTAAATCAAATCACGAAAGATTCAGATGGTGATGGTTTACAAGATATTATTGAAGACAAGATGATGACGAACTCAAACTCAAATGACTCAGATGGGGACGGTGTTTTAGATGTAGATGATACTAATCCAAGATTCGAGAGTGTTCGAACTAACAGGACTCTAATGTTTGCAGGCCTTCTTGATAACTATATTAACGATACTTTGAAAATTCGTGATAACAAAATAATAAATGCTAAGAGACCAACCCAAATTAGCAAACTTAAACCCAGAACTTATCTTATAGTATCTGATGATCCTGATATTCAAAGAATTCCCATTGAGTATAATCAGTACATTATTTTAACAACTCATGAATTCGAGGAATACAAAAAAAAATATCCAATTTCATTCGAAGATATAAGTATCTCAAAAACATTTAAACTTGATAAATATCCTAACTCTTTTAAGGTTTCAATATCTACAAACTTGGGAGGTGAAGAATACATTGTTACCGAACTTCAGAATGGATATGATATAACTATTTATTCAACTTGGATATACTAAAAGAGCCCTAACAACATCGGATATTTGCACAAGCTATTCGAGTATATCTAGTCATTCATTTTCTGAAATTCAATTGCTTAAATGTATCCAAGTGAATACATTTGTATGTATATTCTATAGAAAAGACCTATGAATTTGATAGATGGTTAAGGAAGCTCAAAGACAAACGAGCCAAAGCGAAAATACTCTTTAGAATTCAACGAATAGAAGAACATGGGAACTTTGGAGACTGTGAACCGGTCGGACGAGGTATTAGTGAATTGCGGATTCACTATGCAAAGGGCTACCGTGTATATTTAAAAGATGTGAACGGTAGAATTGTGTTTCTTTTGAACGGAGGAGATAAATCTTCCCAACAAAAAGACATTGAAAAAGCGAAGCAACTCTGGTTGGATTACAGACATGAACTTGATTAATTATGACAACTAAAAAAGTATCAAAATTTGATATCGCTGAATATCTGGATGATGATGAAATGGTTTTGGAATATCTTAATTCTGTTCTAGATGATGGAGACTCAGCAGATATATTGACTGCCATTGGACATATTGCAAAAGCTCAGGGTATGTCTAAAATCGCCGCAGAAACTGGTTTAAGTAGACCAAGCCTTTATAAAGCTCTTTCGAAGGGTGCCAAACCTCAATTTGAAACCGTTTTAAAAGTATTGAGAGTAGTTGGTGGTAATCTTAATGTGAAAACTACTTGAAAGAGACCATAGCCTGATCGAAGAAAATCAAACCCGGATCAAGTGCATATTTTCCTCTATAATCAATGATCCTCTTTGATCAGTTCAGGAAACTTAGCCTCAAATCTTTTTAATCTTGGTACGGAGACACTTCGGATGTAAGGCTGATAAGGATTTCTTTTTTCGTAATCCTGATGATAGTCCTCCGCATCCCAAAACTTTTCAAAAGGGACTATTTCGGTAGCGATTGGCTTTTTGTACTGGCCTGAGTTATCCAAGGAATCTCTATAAGCGGTAGCGATGTTTTTTTCTTCCTCGTTTTCATAGAAAATGATAGATCGGTATTGCGTACCGAAATCTGGATGCTGTCCATTTACAGTGGTAGGGTTTTGAGAGCCGTAAAACACCGCGACTAAGGTTTTGAAACTGATGATTTCAGGATCGTAGTATACCTTCACAGCTTCCGCATGGCTAGATTGGCCACCACCCACCTGTCTATATGTTGGGTTCTTTTCCTTTCCTCCTGAGTATCCTGAGACTACTTCTTCTACACCTTTCACACTTTCGTAAATCGCTTCCACGCACCAGAAGCACCCACTGGCGAAATATGCCGTTTCGAGTTCTTGTAGATCCCGACTCGGAAGTTCGTCTTGGTCTTTTGGATTTTCTACGCCTTTCTGACTTGCTGTGCCGCATTGGCTAAGAAGGCTAATTATGAATATCGCTAAAACTTGTTTCATCATGAAGAACAATTTGAATTACTATTTGACTTAAACTTAATCATTACAGAACAGTTTCGATGTGTCAATATAATGTTCCTTGATGACTTCAAGGAGACAAATTTTGATGATGCTTTTTGAAACAAGCCAAGTTTGAAATCCAGATTTATTCAGAGGAAAAATGATAGTTTTACAATTATCTGACTCGATTGAAAAATTGGAAGTGAAGGATAGCCATGTGGTTCCTTTCCAGAGATTGAAGAGTGAAAGGAATAACTAATGGTCTTGAAAAGCTTGACTTAATCTATGAAAACGCTGTTTTTAATTTTAACGGGACTTGGTCTTTACTTTGTAACTGATACTTGTAGTGCTCAGGAGATTCATAAGCTAAATCTTAAGATTACCGGGATTCAGTCAAATACAGGAAACCTGATGATCGCCGTTTATACAGAAGACCATACATTTCTGGGAGATGAAACTTTCTTAGGGGAAATCGAGAAGATTTCTGGAAATCATGATCAAACAGTAAGCTTGGGTTTGCCATTTGGCACCTATGCAATTGCGATATATCATGATGTTAACAGTGATGGTAAGTTGAATTCAAACTTTCTTAAGATTCCAAACGAGCCCTATGGCTTTTCCAATGATAGCATGGGGCTTTTTGGTCCTCCTGATTTTGAGAAAGCCTCGTTTACTTTTGATGAGGAGGATCAAGAGATAGAAATTTCACTTTGACATGAGGGGTTTTGCCAAATTGCTAGGTTATGCGATATTGACATACATTGTTCTAGGTGGGCTGATTAGCCTTCTTAAGTTTAACCAAATGACGGATGAAGGGTGTGCTGAATATGATGTGCAGGATGAAATGAGTGGAGATGTCATGCATTTTAGAAATTGGAGAGCTTTGTCGTCTCGGAAGGATCATTGCCTAAGTTACCTCTCAATGGAAGCTGTTAACATAGAGCTCAAAGAGGAAAGAAAATCAATTGATTTAGATGAACTTGATTACAATCACTACTGGGGTTCGATCTATCAAAAACTGATTACCCAAAACGCAAATCAGCTCCAATTCATTAGGGATTCATTATACCAAATTTCATTAGCGGAAAATCTGGACAGAGTTGATTTTGCGAAGATGATTGTCTCATTTGTTCAAGACATTCCATATAGCTATGTAATCAAGGAAGATTGTGAAAGTAGAGATACGGGCAATCATCCGTGCCTTGGCAATGTTGAACTTGGCATTTTATCACCTTACGAATTCTTGCATACACTATATGGAGATTGTGATACTCGGGCGGTGCTTCTTTATGCAGTATTTCAAGGTTTGGGGTACAAACCCATGATCACAATTAGTAATGAATATGCCCATGCGATGTTGGCGTTGAATGTGCCGTCTATAGGGAAGTATCTGAGTCACAATAAGGATAAATACTATTTTTGGGAAACTACAGCCACTGGGTGGGGCTCTGGAATGTTACCTCCAGATATGAATAATACGGATTATTGGAAAATAGCTTTAGTCAATGAACTATAACATCGCATTGCTTGGATTAATCGAAATAGTATCTGCTATTACGATTGGGATTTTCATTTTGGCTTTGACTTACAAGATTATGCAGTTTGTTGGGATGAAGTACTATGGAATAAAAGACTTCAATCTTGCTTATAGCATCTTTACAGCAGCTATCATTATCTCAGTCGGATTGATGGTGAGTGGGGTGATTCAGCCATTGATTTCATCATTTAGATTGCTCAACAGAGAAAGCGATACTTTTCTGGTCGTATTCAAGTACATGGGTATTGGGTTGATATACATATCGATCGCTTATGTTTCTGCTATTCTGATTGGTTTGATAAGTACATTTCTTTATTCCAAGATTACGCCAATCAATGAGTTTGAGGAGATTAGAAACAACAACATAGGAGTTGCATTGATTGTAAGCAGTATTCTAATTACGCTCACATTGTTGACCAAGAGTGGTGTGGTGATGTTGATCGAAGCGATTATTCCATACCCAGAACTACCTCCTGGAGGATTTTACTAGTGACTTGAGCCCAACTTATAATTATTTAAAAAAAACGTCATTAGTAGGTTTAGAGAAGGATGGCGAGAAGGGAAGCCGAAGGAATCTTTGAGATCATGAGACTATCACGTCTTTTTATCAAAGTTTTAAAAGCCAAAAAGATTCATAGCGACACTAAAAGGTTTTTAAGCGATACTTAAGTTGAGTTTTCAGGTCAATGGATAAAAATCAGAACTCTACATTGACAAGATCTACCTCTAAGTCTCCCAAGTCCAACATAGCGTTGATCAGGCTGATTTTTTCAAAGTCGTGAATATTGGCTGCAGGTATGTTTTTTTCAGAAATTAATCCGTATCTAAGGTAAAACTGGCGCTTTACACCATTGAGTAGATGTGTTCTTGGAGTGAACCATTTACTACCGTCCCAGAGAGCCAGATTGGCGTATGAACTATCTGTGATCCATCCCTCTTTTACGATAATAATATCGTCGGCATCCCCTTTAAGCGAATAAAGCTTCTTGAGAAGTTTTCGATCTTCATACTTGTATTTATAATCGATGCTAGCAGTTTCGATTAGCTTAAGGCTTTTGATTTCCTGAGGCGTATACTTAACCACTTCGATATCTACTGATTCATTGCTATAGACGACTCTCACTTTGTGTCTTTCACTAAAATCTAACTTGGGCAACTGGGAAGAGATGTCGAATGGAATCGTAAGCGGATAGAATTCCCTGAAAGTCTGGTTGATTCTCTCCTGATGAATGTCTAGGAGCTTATACTCCTTTTCGTCAAAACAAATACTTTCAATAAACCGGGACATATGGGTTGGTGGCTACAAAAAGGTAATTTCCCTAATTTAACCTAAACTTACCGTATGAAAAGATTCCTCACTGACACAATTCTATGTTCTGTCTTCATTTTTTCATTGATGGGGCTCTTTGCCAGTGTTACGCTGTTCAAAGTCTTTGATATTTTTGATCCGATTGGTGATATGTTTTCCGACTTTGAAATTTCGGATTTGGTCATGTCGCAACTTCGAGTGGCGCCCAATGCAAGTGAAGATATTCTGGTTGTAAATATCGCGAATGCGAACAGGGAGGAAATCGCCACAATGATTAGGATTATAGAGCAGTATGATCCTGCCGTGGTAGGAGTAGATGTCACATTTAACATACCCAAGCCCTATGCCGAAGACAGTCTTTTGGCACTGGTTTTGTCCGAGAATGACAATGTGATCATAGGCAGTGAACTTAGATTGCCCAATTTTGAAACGGGTCTTTTTGACACACTTCTGGTTCCTGAACCTCTCTTGGCTCAAAATGCAGACTTTGGCTTTGTGAACTTACTTACCAATGCCAAGAATCAAGATGATCTTAAGTCCTGCAGAGATTTTTTGGTGAGGGAGCAAGTTAAGGGCATTGAGGAAGAGCAATACTCTTTTGCGGTGAAGATGGCCCAATATAAAAATCCGGTTCTAACTCAGAAATTTCTCGATAGAGGGAATCAAATAGAAACGATCAATTACAAGGGCAATGTCATGGATTTTGGTAAGTCTGTTTTTGGTACTCGCTATTTCGTGCTAGACATTTTCGATGTTTTTGAAGGCAACTTCAGCCATGATCTAATCAAAGACAAAGTTGTGATTATGTGCTATATGGGATCATATCTGGGAGATCAACAAACACGTACAGATTTATACTTTACTCCACTTAACAACAATTATGTAGGGAAGTCTCGGGCGGATATGTTTGGAGGAGTTGTCCATGCCAATATAGTTTCTATGATTTTGGAGGAGGATTATATCGATACCATGTCAAGGACAAAGGCTGTTGTGATTGCGATCATAGTTTGTTTATTCAATGTGTTTTTCTTCAAGTTGATATACGCAGCATTGCCAAGATGGTACGATGGAATTACGAAAGTAATTCAGCTGATACAGGTTATTTTGGTTACGGGACTTATGGTTTTACTTTTCAATCAGTTCAACTACAAGGCAGATTTTGCACTTACTATTATTGTGATTGCGCTCTCAGGTGATTTAATTGAGATTTATCATGGAGTGGTCAAAAACCTATTCATCAAGGAAGAGCGAGCTTCCCTATTTAAGATCAAGAAAAACTTCTTATCGAATTATTAACCCGAGCTCAACTTTTGAGTTATTCTTATCGAGTTGAAGTTGTCAGATAGGGATGTAAACCTTATCGATGTATTCCTGATACTCTTTCTGCGCTTTGCTGAAAGAAGTGATGCCGCCACCGCTCTTATAAAAAAGCTGATTTTGAGTTTTTTCAATGAACCGAATCATGACTCCACTGTCTAGGTTCTTGCCGTCGAAGTGTCCGCATACTCCGGTGTAAAACCCTCTATCATAACTCTCCGCTTCTTTGATAATTTCAATGGTTTTGGCTTTTGGAGCTCCTGAGATGGAGCCAGCTGGGAGTAATTGAAAGAATAAAGTCCCAAGGTTGGAGAGGTAATCATGGGGCAACTTTCCTTTGATCTCAGAGCTTACTTGCAGGAGTGTCTTCTCATGGGTTTTTACTTCTGAGACGAATCGAAATTTCGTGACTTCTACCTTTTCTGCTATTTGGCTCAGGTCGTTTCGGATCAAATCTGTGATGGTTACATGCTCAGCAACTTCCTTGGGGTCGCTCAGTAGTTTCTCTTGGGCGTCAGTCTCAGTCGCGTCTATGGTACCCTTCATGGGATAGGAGTAAATGAAACCATCTTCTATTTTGACGAAGGTTTCTGGGGAAAAGACTACAAACTGATCCTTGTATTTCAATTTGTATTTTGCTTTACTTCTGTCATAAACCTCATCTAGAGAAAGCGAAGTTTCTATGGGCGTTTCAAATGTGAGGTTGACCAAAAAAGAATTTCCAAAGTTGATTTCTTCCACCACAAAATCGAAGGCTTTTTTGAAGTGATTGAACTTAATTGGGCCTTTGGAGAAGCGGAAAGATGGTGAGGGGTTTGGGGTTGTTTTTTCTTTGGAAAAATCGAATTTCAGCTCCTTGCTACTGATATTTTTGGCTTCCTCAATCCACACTTGATTGCCCAAGAAATCAGTAAAAAATACAAAGGGTGTTGCTGCCTTTGCAAGTAGGTTGATTTTGGAGATGGCTTCACTTCTGTTCAGCATCATTTTTCTTTCCTCTTAGTCTGTTGAATGTCTTCTTGACAAACCCCCAGAAAAACTTGAATTGTCCGAAAATAAACCCATAAAAAAGAAGAAAAACACAGTAAACGGGGAATATCACTATTAAGTAAACCAACCAGAACCAAAAATTCTGTTCTCCCTCTTGTACAAAGAATCCTACAATTGGTTTTTTCAGAAACGCTATGGTGAAACCCGTGCAGGCAAACACAATGAGGACTATAACGACTTGCTTGGTGTTTTTAAGATTCCACCTGTCTTGTAGTTTTTTAACCCAACTCATTGACGAAACTGGCGTAATCTGGCCATTCTGGTTTACAAGAAATTTTTACAGGTTCCTTTTTCACAGGGTGCACAAAACTTATCTGGAAAGCGTGGAGGTTTATGCTTTTGTCAGGGTTTGCCTTGGGGTAACCGTATCGAAGATCTCCCTTTATCGGGCAATCTATTTTGGACAACTGCACCCGAATCTGGTGGGGTCGACCCGTTTTGGGTTTTACTCTGAGCAGAGAGTGGCTATCACCGATGGCTAAGACATCATATGACAGCTCCGCGTGCTTTGCGTTAGTCTTTGCTCTGGTGAAAGCACGAACGGTGTTTTTCTTCGAATCCTTTTCTATGTAGTGGGTAAGTGTTTCTTCCATCTCCGCTGGTTTCCCCTTTACAATAGCCAAATAGGTCTTTTGGATTTCATTTTCACGGAAAAATTTATTCATCCGTTCTAAAGACTTAGACGTCCTTGCAAAAATAAGAATGCCACTTACGGGACGATCCAGTCTGTGAGTAGGGTGGAGGTAAACATCTCCTGGCTTATCGTATTTTCTTTTAATGTAAACCTTTGCCCAATCGGTGAGCGTACGATCTCCGGTTTTGTCACCTTGCACCAACCACCCTGTAGGCTTGTTTACAACAAGGAGGTGATTGTCTTCGTAGATTACTTTTGGGTCTTTCATAGGAGTCACAAAATTAGGTATCTTTCTTCCGTATTACCCCTAATACACTATAACTTCTTACAGTCCGTTTATTTCAAAACTCACCTAATTGAATAAGCTCAGGGTCTTTTCGATTTTATATAAGGATTTTATCGTTTACAACTTGATTTTCACGATATGGGCTGGAGTGATTTTATTCTTCTATCGAGAGTCTAGTTTTCCTTTTTTGTTTTGGATCAAGTTATTTGGATTCACTTTCTTGGCCTTTATCTATTATCAATCCAGAAAATCAAGGCTTAACTTCTACCACAACCTTGGGTTTTCCATTAAGCAATTAATCATGTATTCGATATTGATTGACTGGGCAATAACACTACCACTTTTTGTCCTGATATACTATGTCACAGCTTGAGGTAGATAGTGTCAACATCAGATTTGACGATCGAAAAATACTTTCAGATATATATCTGAAGGTTGAATCAGGAGAGGTTACAGGTTTTTTAGGAAGAAATGGCTGTGGAAAGTCCACACTTTTGAAAGTGATTTTTGGAAGCCTAAGGGGAGAGAGTCAGTCCGTCAGACTTGATGGGAAATATGAACAAACCCCTTTTCAGTCAACGAAGGTGAAGTTTCTCCCGCAGGACGGCTTGTTTCCTGAGTTTCTAACTCCAGCAAAGGCGATTTCGCTTTATCAAAGTGATCTTTCTAGATTGATTCAAGAAGAAGAGGTTGCAGGTCATCTTAATATGAAATTCTCTGAACTATCGGGCGGTATCAGGAAGTACGTTGAGACTTTGATCTTGCTGTTCAGTCCATGCAAGTTTATACTTCTGGATGAACCTTTTTCATTTATTGCTCCTGTCTTGGTAGAAAAACTCATTCCAATAATTAGGGAGATTTCTGCCACAAAAGGAGTGCTACTTACTGATCATCAATATCGATCCATTCTAGAGGTTTCAGACAAGGTATACCTGCTAAGAGAACAATCCATCTATCCAGTTTCGGGAGAAGAGGAGCTGAAGGATTTGGGGTACACCAATTAGGAATAATGAGTCAAAGAAGAGGAAACAAGCTCTCTATTGTAATACTTAAAAGTTTGGGGTGGGGAAAAAGTGGGAAAATATTTTTTAAGATTCTTTAGAGGAATTTTTGTCTTGAACCTTTTAGCTCTTTCGAGAACAATTCCAATAGCTATGCTTGACTTAGAATAATAATCAAAGTAGCGAGTTTTATCAATACCAAGAACATCAGAATGTTTTTCCCAAAGATCAGATGGAGTAGATTTTATAACTTCTTGAATTTGACAAATACCAAGTATTGCCATTTCAGGAGAAGTGCTATACACTATCATTAAGTCTCCCTGTCTTACATTGGGAGATACTTTTCGCAACTCAATTTTCTTTGAACCATCAAAAATTTTGTGTGCAAATTCAGGTTTTATCGAAACGACGATTAGTTTACTCATATTTAAATTTCAGTTCCCAATTTATAGATTTCTAGAAACACTTCATTGCTAATTTTAAGAGGAGAAGGAAAGCTGTTTTGTTTTCTTCCACATTTCACCAAGATTTTGTTTACCCTAGCAAAAGACACTGGGTTTTTGAAAACCTCTGTTCTGCTAAATTTCAGAGCCTTTATTTTACCCTTAGAATTATACTTTGCCTGCTTGTAAATATGTTTCCATTCATAAACACCAAAGTGTTTAAATTTTTGAAAAAGTTTCTTTGCTTCACCAATATGTACTTCATCTAAATACGAGCATGCAACTATTGCATTTGTTCGAATGGCATTCTTGTCTTTAGAGCTACTCGAATACCACAGTAACCTTCCTGGGGTAGTTTCGGAAACAGGATTTATGCTTCTATAGTAAACATTTTCGAAGTTCCAAGCTAGTTCTGCTTTTGCACCGAACATTGAGTTATTTGCAGCAAAATGGTCAAACAATTCACTTGCCCATGCTGGTTTTATGGGTACTATATACGCAGGAAGATTTAGGTTGGATAATTTAAGCGGCCAAAGCATTTGTTCCAAGTTTGCCTTGCCATCTTTATTGGGTGATGATAACCTCTCTATTAATCTATCTTTGTCAAATAAGGATTGAATAACATCAATCTCGATGATTTCGTCAGAAGTTTTGATGCCGCTAAGAGTTATTTTAGTCCATTCTTTGTTTTTGAAAACAAAACCAAGACTCTCTAATGTCTCTGAATCTTCCAAATCCAAAAATGAATCAGTGATTACTATTGATCTTTTTTTCGTATCACAGGCATAATTGATTGCTTGAACTATCAGTTGCTTGAATAGTGTTTTGCTCAATTTTGATTTTGATGTTCGCAATAGCGGTACACAAAGCCTATCTGATTCTTGTTCTGATATCCAGATAGCAAGCCTGCTACCTTCTTTGTCCCTTACAGTTTTGACTTGACAGTTTGACAAGTCACTTGCAGTTTTTGTGATGGTATTTCTTAAATCATGCTTTTTTTCATGCTTATCTTTAGTCAAGAATTGATCTACCAAATCCTCTATTTCTTTAGATTTTAATTGACTCTGATCATAGTTGACTCCCGCAATTCTTGTTGATAGATAATTAGATTTATTATTGTTTTGATCTAGAGAAAGTATCAGATCAACGGGCCTCAAAATTTGCACACCATATAATTCTGATATTTGCCTTTCAGCTTCCAATATTTTTTTATCGTTAGTTACGAAGTACGTTATTTCAGCAGCTATACACTCTGAGAGTTGTATTTTATCGGAAATATCATTTTCGGTTTCCCCTGAAATTATACCACGGATTTGTGAAAAGATCTGATCTCTTAGATTGGGATCAAATCTTGCTCCAATGAAGCTCCTTACAAAGGATCTGGATTTTCTAGCCCTTTCATTATTTTTATCCCTTAATATTTCATTAAAAATTTCCGGAGCATAGTAGTAATCAATTTCGTCAATTAACCAATCATTCATTAGGAATTTAGAGCCTGTTTCGTCAGTTTCATCAGCTGTTCTAAGTTTTATTAAGATGTTTGCATCTAGGACAGCTTTTAGCTTTTTCGAAACTTTATTAGGAAGCGAGAAAAGATCGCTATTCCCAAAGTCATACCACCATTTTATGAGATAATTTTCCTTTTTACTTCTGCTTCTTACTTTATCTGCTCCTTTGAAGCCATACTTTTTCCAAAGTTGAGTTGCTTCTTTATAATCTTCCCGACAACTTAATACAATGCCTTTAAGTGAGTTCTGATACTTGTTTTTGAGCGAGTCCAAAAGTGATTTGGCTACTCCTTTATTTCTGAAGTCGTCTGATATGCATAATTGAATAATTCGAATTGTGCTTTTACTCTGAGTTATCGAGAACAATATATATCCACAAAGGATATTATCTTCATAAGCGCAAATGAGATATCCTAAATAGGCATGCTGTAAATATGCACCTTCTGGGAAATGGCCTAGAGTTTTGGAGTTCTTTGTTCCTAACCGAACAACTTGACTAAGCAGCTCTTCGTTATCCCGTATTGGCTCTATCCTCATAACTGATTGGCAATCTAATGATTTTGTAAATCAGTGTTGTGCGAACAAACCAGGAAGAGTAACAGAAGTTTTAACTATAAATTCAAAACTCACTAATAAAGTGAAACTCAATATCGGGAAAGTTGTCTTGAACCATTTGTAACCAAGCTTTACTCTCTGCCATAAAAACAAGCTTTCCTTCCTTGTCTTTGGCAATATGGCGAAACTTGTCTTTCACGAATGCATCAAGCTTAGATTCATCTTTGCTACTAATCCAACAAGCCTTATGAATGTTTACTCCATCAAACCTCACCTTGGCGTTGTATTCATTTAGCAATCTATGCTGTAGTACTTCAAACTGAAGTGCTCCAACGGTTCCTACTACTTTTCGGCTACCCATCTCATATGTAAAGAGCTGCGCAACACCCTCGTCCATTAGTTGAAGTAGACCCTTTTCTAATTGCTTTGCCTTCATTGCATCCAGATTGGTTACCTCTTTGAACAACTCTGGTGAGAAGCTTGGTATTCCCTTGTAAACTCCTTTTTCTCCTTCAGTAAGTGTATCACCTATTTTGAGGTTTCCGGTATCATAGAGTCCAACGATATCGCCCGGGAATGCTTCATCGATGGTTTCTTTTTGCTGCGCCATAAATGCCGTCGCATTAGAGAATCGGAAATTCTTATCGTGTCTTACGTTGAGATAATTGCTACCTCGCTGGAACTTGCCAGAACAAACTCTTGCAAACGCGATTCTATTGCGATGCTTTGGATCCATGTTGGCATGTATCTTGAAAATGAATCCAGTGAATTTTTTTTCAGTAGGATCTATTTTTCGTTCTTCCGTTTCCCTTGGTTTTGGAGATGGAGCCAAATCGATAAAGCAGTCAAGCAATTCTCTGATCCCAAAGTTGTTTACCGCGCTTCCGAAGAAAACGGGAGCCACTTCTCCATTTTTATATTTTTCGATATCCAATGGGTCGTAAACTCCATTCACAAGTTCTACTTCTTCTCTCAAGTCATTGACATATGACTCAGAAAGATGCTTTTCCAATTCCGGATCGTCCACTCCTTTGATCTCAACTACGTCAGTGACTTTCTTGGTTTTATTGGGCTCGTAGAGGTTTAGGTTGTTTTCATAGATATTGAAAACACCACGAAGCGACTTACCCATTCCAATCGGCCAGCTCATCGGGCGCACATTGATACCGAGCTTTTCCTCTATCTCATCCAACAGATCAAAAGCGTCACGACCTTCTCTGTCTAGTTTATTGATAAAGCAAATAACAGGCGTATTTCTCATGCGACAAACTTCCATGAGTTTTTCCGTCTGACGCTCTACACCCTTCACACAATCGATCACCATGATGACACTATCTACAGCTGTAAGGGTACGGTAGGTATCTTCCGCAAAATCTTCGTGACCAGGAGTATCCAAAATGTTGATTTTGAGGTCTTTGTATTCAAATCCCATTACGGAGGTCGCAACTGAGATTCCACGCTGCTTTTCTATCTCCATCCAATCTGAGCGTGTGCCTACATCAATTTTATTCGATTTTACAGCTCCAGCTGTCTGTATGGCACCTCCAAACAAGAGTAGTTTTTCCGTTAGGGTTGTCTTGCCTGCATCGGGGTGGGCGATGATTCCGAAGGTTCTGCGCTTGTTAATTTCCTGCTCTAGTGTCATGCTCTGGATTATTTCAGGGCGCAAAGTTAACAGTTATCTTTGCGCCGATGAAACGAACAATAAGTTCAAGTTTCAATATCGTTTAGTGAGGAGGTATTATACTTCAGGAAGTTGTCACCAGACACATGGAGATTGGGCAAAGTTTAACCACCTGTCATTGGTTTAAGTTTTTGGATTCGTATGATTGAATTTTTTGCTTCTCGAGTATTCAGTTTTTCCAATGGGGATAGATATTGCCTATGAAGACAATCTTTCGAATTGCTTTCATCCTCGCATTACTAGCTATCATCAAGTTTATTCCATATTACTGGTCTGAGGAGCTTGACGCTGCTTCTTTTCGAACAATCCTAATTGCTGGTTTAATTACATCGCTGGTGGTGCTCACTGCGATAATCGTGTTAGTTTTGACAAGAGTCAAAAAGAAATGAAGAAAAAACAATATAGATATTTCCTTTATCTGGGTATAGGTGTGATCCTGTACTTCGCTCTGGAGAGGAAAGATGGTGGAGAATCTCTTGATAAATTTCACGACAAAGCTCCTGCTATTATTTTAATCGTTGTGGTGCTTTTGTTGGTTCTTAATTTTATCAAGAGCAGAAGAGAGAAGAAGAAATGAGCAATAAGAACCCCTGGATAAAGCAGAAGGGCAAGATGATTTTTGAAAATCCCTGGATCAGACTTGATGAGGATGAGGTGATCAATCCTGGAGGAGGGATTAGTCATTATGGAAAGGTTCACTTTAAGAATCTTGCAATAGGGATCATTCCGATGGATGAAAATCAAAACACTTGGTTGGTTGGTCAGTGGAGATATACACTCAATGAGTATGCATGGGAGATTCCTATGGGAGGAGGGCCACTGGGCACTGATCGGTTGGATTCCGCTAAGAGAGAATTGAAAGAGGAAACTGGACTGACCGCTACTAGATGGACTGAGTTTCTTAAAATGCATACCTCGAATTCTGTAACAGACGAGGTTGGATACGCGTATTTGGCTGAGGGGCTGACTGAGGGTGAAACGGAGTTTGAGGAAACGGAAGATTTGGAGATTTGGAAACTGCCTTTTTCTGAAGCACATCAAATGGTTTTGGATGGTAAGATCACAGATGGTATTAGCATGGTGGCGATTCTCAAATTGGGAAGAATTTTAGGTATCTGATGCCTTTAATCTGACAAAGTGATTCAACTTTCATTAAAAGAGCATTTAAAAAGAAATCTGACTTTGGCACTTCCTGTCATGATAGGTCAGATCGGACATATCATGGTAAGCGTATCTGATACTATGATGGTGGGCAGGGTAGGAGTAATTCCACTTGCTGCAGCCACATTTGCAGGCTCGTTTTATCATGTTCTTATGCTCTTCGGGATTGGCGTTAGCTATGCAATCACTCCACTGGTTGCGGCGACAGATTCCAAAAACCAATCCCAGCTCATGAAGCTCTTTCAGAACGGTCTACTCCTCAATATGATCCTGGCTTTGGTTTTGGTAGGGCTTGGCTTTTTGATATCACCGTTTTTGGGTCTGTTTGGTCAAGAATCAGAAGTAGCGATGGAAGCTAAGCCGTATATGATTGTCATGTGTATTTCACTCATCCCGATGATGCACTTCCAGACCTATCGGCAATTTTCGGAGGGTTTGTCGGATACTTTTAATCCAATGATTGTTTCCGTCATAGCAAATTTGATGAATGTGGGATTAAACTATATCCTCATCTATGGAGCCTTTGGAATTCCAGCCTATGGACTAATGGGAGCTGGATATGCCACCTTGATTTCGAGAGTGATTATGGCGACACTGATGTATCTGATTACAAAGAAGAAACTTCGTGGATTTAGATGGAGCTACGAGAGAGGCGTATTAAAGAGAATGCTACATATAGGGATTCCGTCTGGTCTTCAGTATGTATTTGAAATTGGAGCATTCGGTATGGCAGCCGTCATGGTCGGATGGATAAGTGCGGAAGCGCAAGCGGCACATCAAATCGCCGTTAACATTGCAGCGATTACCTACATGGCTGCAAGTGGGTTTGGAGCGGCAGGAGCAATAAGAATAGGTAATCAAATGGGGCAGAAGAACCTCCGAGATTTGAAATTGGCTGCACACTCTCTTATGGTTACAGATATGGTATTCATGTTGTTTTGCGGGACTGTTTTTATTCTTTTCAGACATGAATTGGTCGGTTTCTATATTGACAATGAGTTCGTTCAGACGCTTTCGGCCGGACTGCTGATCGTAGCTGCAGCATTTCAGCTTTCGGACGGGCTTCAGGCAGTTGGACTTGGTATATTGAGGGGATTGACAGATGTGAAAATACCAACTCTGGTAACTTTTGTTTCTTACTGGCTTATTGCAATACCTGTTGGTTACGTACTGGCTTTCACCTTTGAAATTGGAGTGTATGGGATATGGTATGGACTCTTAATAGGTCTTACTGTAGCGGCTATTTTGCACTTCTTTCGCTTTCAGTTCTTAACGTCAAGACTCAATTTTTAATTATTTGCACGATTGTTGCTTAGTCTTAGTTCAATCTTCTTTGTTAAGTTCGTTTCTTGTGAAAATGGTTGCAATTTGACAGAGTAGAGTTAAACTATTTGGCTGTTTGGAGTGTCAATAAATCCTAAGCAATAAGATCATGAAATCTCTCTTTACTCTTTTTCTTTCCTCCCTTATATTTTTTTCATGCGAAGATTCTGAGATTCTCACTGAATCTGAAGTTCCAGATGTACGCTATGGTACTTCTTTCGGGCATTGCATAGGTTATTGCCTTACAGACTTGGAGGTGAGCGCTGATCGATTGTATTACGTGAACTACGGATGGGAAAACAGTGAAGTCCCAAAGGCTAAAACAAGTGCTTTTCAAGAGGAAGCTTATGGTCAGTTACTAAGCCTCGTAAATGAGGAAGAATTCCTTGCGTTGGAACCGGTGATCGGATGCCCTGATTGTGCAGATGGTGGGGCTGAATGGATCGAAATGAAAATTGGCAATCGAACAAAAAAAGTAACCTTTGAATATGGCAGTGATATCGAGGAGATCGCTGAAATTGTAAAAGAATTAAGGATTCTTACAGAAGCTTTGAGTAAAGACTAGATTCTAAAATATTATCAATTATTCTTTAGGAGTTTGATATCTCTGGTTGCTCTATTGTAGCCGGAAAAAATCCCAAATCCATTTTCAATATTGTTAAACACCGGAATAGGCTCAGCGAATGCATTTCCATCAACCTTAAACTGCAAATCTGATGTGATGCGATACTCATAATATTCTTCTGAAACTTTTCTGATCCTAAGCTGAAATGTCAATGAATCTTCATTATCAGATGTGAATGGGTGAAACTCAATGGAATTTTGTACTGTGCGTCCTTCGAATAGCTGATCGGAGAATAGGTATTCAAGATCATATGTTTCAGCATCATCAGTGTCCAGATCTTCCGGACTGAAATAGTTGAAGGGAATGGCATCATAGCGTGAAAAAGATTCTTCCTCAATAAAGTTGTCCATTTCATCATAGTAACCAAATCTTTCTTTGAACAATTGGAACAAACGCACTTCATAGAAATCATTGCCTGGTTTGTCTAGAAGATTGTACCTCATTTTATAATTTGGATAACCAAATTCATCTTTGAATTCATTAATATCTATAATAGAGAAATTCGCCTTTTCAGACGGTATGGAAGTGGATGCAGTGATTGGCTCAAACCCCTCCTTTTCTGCTGTAATGAGATAAGTTGATCCCGTTTTTGGATGAAAGTCTGAGAAATAGTATCCTGAAATATCATGCTCTTGCTGTAATTCTTCTACAAGTAGACCATCTTCATACAGTTTGATTAAAGCCCCGTCTACCCAAGGAAACTGACTTCTAGAGGTGTCAAGTACATATCTGTTGCTTGACAAAGCCAAAGTAACAATAGAGTCTGGGTTAATATAGCTATTGAGTACAAGTGATGGCTTGAAATTCGGAGTGGGAACATCTACGACTACTTCACAACTTGCGGTTAAAATGATTCCGAGTATTACGATTATTTTTGAAATACTTGGAATTGAAAATATCCTTTTTTCGTCCTCTTTCATACTGAAATCTTTAGAATACAAATCCATATCTCACATAAGGAATAGCTGGAAATAAGCTGAATTGAACAAATTTTTCATTGCCTCCAGAATCGGTTGTGGTGTCTATGAAAAATGGATTTTTTCTGTTGTATAAATTATATACACCTATAGACCATGTTCGGTGACCCCATTTCTTTTCCTTTTCCCATGTCATGCCGAAATCGAGCCTGTGATAACTCCGCATTCTATAATCGTTGCGACTTCCAAAGTTTTCAACCTTTTCCCAATGTTGCGAGAAACCACCATGATTACTTGGATATTGATTGTACTCTTCATGATACGTATAATTGGACTCGGGGATAGTGACGGCATTTCCAGTTCCAAAAACCCAGGTTCCAGAGATAGAGAAATTTTCACTGACTTCATAAACAGAAACGATGCTTATGTCATGGCGTCTATCATACTTGTAGGGAAATTTTTCACCAAAGTTTAGATCATCAAAAGTCCTATTGGTCCAGGATAGTGTGTATCCAACCCATCCTGATAGTTTCCCAGTTTTCTTTTGAAGTAAAAACTCAGCTCCATAGCTTTCTCCGGAACCCTTGGTGATTTTATCTTGCCAATCAGAGCCAAGGTTGAAATAAGAAGCACCCTCCTGATATTCGATCAATCCACTCATTTCTTTGTAATACGTTTCGATACTCATCTCGTAACCGTTAAAAGTACGAGCTGTTCCTAAGGCAACCTGCCAGGATTGCTGTGGTGAAACTCGTTTTGTCGCGGGAACCCATAGATCCGTAGGGAGGCCCAAACCACCGTTGGTAAGTAGGTGAATATACTGAGTCATAGTAGCGAATGAAGCCTTAATTGACAAATCTTTACTCATGAGATACCTGGCTGAAAACCTGGGCTGAAGCGAATGGTAATATTTTCCGCCCACCTGAAACCCAGAATAATGAAGACCCGCATTAATTCTAAAGTCATTAGTGATCGAAAAATCGTCTTCTACATATGTGAGAAATTCAATGGCTTGTGTCCTATTGCCCCCAATAATCGTGTCA
This sequence comes from Cyclobacteriaceae bacterium, assembly GCA_049115715.1. Taxonomy (GTDB): domain Bacteria; phylum Bacteroidota; class Bacteroidia; order Cytophagales; family Cyclobacteriaceae; genus JAMZMI01. The sequence continues at coordinate 50,257 of JAGDZQ010000031.1, read as the reverse complement.
TTTTCTCCTTCTACATTGCTGTCAATTCCGAATACGCCAGGATTAAAAGTATGGTGGATCGAGGAGGCTCCCATTTTAATATTGTGCTGTGGAGATGGCAGATAATCAAAATCAATCTTAGCAGCAAAATCGTCAATTCCGGAAAAGTACTCTACAGCACCTTTTTCTACAGTTTTCTCACCGCCTTTATCAGTTGTACTTTCAAACCCTCCAAATATTTTGAACTTATACTTGCTATAGGTTCCAGAAATATTTGCAAACAGCTTGGGATTGAAAACGTGGTTCCATCTTAGCGCAGTAATTATATTTCCCCATGTTAGACCAAAATCATTTTTTTCTTCAACTTCAGTATTGTCGGAGTTTCGATAGCTAGATTTTCCTTCAGCAAAGGCTTTATCCAATCCATTATAGAAGCTGAGATAAAGTCGGTCCTTGTTGGAAATTTTATGGTTGATTTTGGCGTTGAGATCGTAAAAGTAATAGCCTCCGGTAGCATCACCTCCACTCGAAGCTCTTATTATTGGCCTGGTGAGTAGGTCGATGTAAGTTCTTCTTCCTGAAACGATGAAGGATGTTTTTTGCGATTTTCCTATTGGTCCTTCAAGCGTAAGTTTTGATGATATGAGTCCTATCGAGCCTTCTCCGGCAAACTTTTGATTGTTCCCTTCCTTCATTGAGATGTCGATTACTGACGATAATCTGCCTCCGTATCGTGCAGGGAAGCCCCCCTTTACCACATTGACACGGTTGATGGCGTCAGGATTGAAAACTGAGAAGAACCCGAAAAGATGCGAGACATTGTATACAGGTACACCATCGAGGAGGATTAGATTTTGGTCAGCTCCTCCTCCTCTCACATATATCCCGCTTGACCCCTCTGTTCCCCCTTGAATACCAGGTAGCAATTGCAATGTTTTTAATATATCCGATTCACCCATTAATACAGGGAGTGCTTTTATTTGCTCAATAGGCACATCTATGGTACTCATTTGTGGTGATAACTCTATGTTTTCCTCTGCGGTTATTACAACTTCATCAAGCGTAGAGCCGGCCTTTAGATTGTAGTTAAGTTGTTTGTTTTCGTTTAACTGGATGTTAGCTTCTTGAAATTCATAACCGACGTAAGTTATTTTCAGGCTAAGTTTCCCCTCCGGCATGGTCAGTGAGTAAAAACCATATGTGTTTGAAACTGTCCCCTTTAGGGTGTTTTGATCCAGAATGGTTGCCCCAATTAGGTTTTCTCCTGTCTCGGAATCACGTATATATCCGCTTATGGTATAAGTCTGAGCATATAATGAATATGTTCCTATGGACAAAAATAGACAGATTAAGTATTTCAAGTGTTGGCAGGTATAGTGATAATTTGAATTAAAAAAGCATGATGCTTGTCTTCTGAGAAGCTACATGTATTTGAATTAATGAATATTTTGCACCTAATGCAGCTATCGCAAAAAATACCCTACTGTAGACTATCTAATAATTAAGAATGCTCAAAAACCAACGGCAATTAATTGACCAGGTAGCAATCATAGTGCTGATAAATGTTTTTCTGTAGATGTAACCTTTTATGATTAGTTCTATTTAAGCGCAGGGTTTAGATTTATTATTTTTCAAAGCGATTTTACTTCAACCTATGACTCTTTAAGTATCGAATTGGTTGGATTGCTTAAATAACAATTAATGGAAATCAATATTGTGTGATGTATGAGAATCGGTGTTTCTTTATCAAGTACTACTTTGTTGGATTTTGGTTGAAACCACCAGATTTCTATAGTCCAGAAGATCACTAATAGGCACTAAGTAAAATTGTTGCCGTTACTTGCGTTATCTTAAATTACAAGTGATTTAAGAGTTTTTGAGGAATAGAAAAAGAATTGGATTATAGTTACTCCTTGATGGGAATCAGTCTATAAATCGAAGCTTTTCCTTCAATATTCTTCTCTTCAGTAGCTATATAGATGTATCCATCAGGGCTTACTTTGACATTTCTTACCCTGCCGATGTTCTCCATCAGTCTTTCTTCTTTTAGAACTTTGTTTCCATCGATATAGCAAAGATTTAGGTACTTGAACCTAAGCGAGCCAATGAGGAGCTGATTTTTCCATCCAGGGTATCTATCACTATTGACAAATGCCATACCACATGGGGCAATTGACGGTACCCAATAATGCATTGGTTGCTGTAGGCCTTCTTTCTCTAGAAGTGAAGTAAAGACTGTTCCGTCATAGTTGATGCCATAGGAAATAACTGGCCATCCGTAGTTTATTTTTGATTGAATTACATTGAGCTCATCACCACCTCTTGGGCCATGCTCATGGGTCCAAATATAGCCGGAAGATGGATTTAAGCCCATTCCCTGTGGGTTTCTATGTCCGTAAGAATAGATAGAAGCAATAGCACCGTCTTGATTGACAAAAGGATTGTCTTGAGGTATAGTGCCATCATCATAGATACGATGGATTTTTCCACAGTGGTTAGCCAAAGATTGAGGGTTAACATCTCTTGAAGCTCTATCTCCTACAGACACAAAAAGATAGCCGTCTTTGTCAAATTCCATTCGGCTGCCATAGTGGTATTTTTTATGCGAGTAGGGTAGTGCTTCGAAAATCCGAGTAACATTTTTCAACTCATTTCTATCAAGTTCAGCCCGATCAACTGCGGTTGTTGAAAGTAATTTTCCTTCGATTTCCTTTATTGCTGAGTAGGAATAGTAAACCCAATGATTGTTGGAAAAATCAGGGTGAACTTCAATATCCAAGAGTCCTCCTTGTCCTTTGTCTTGAACTGCTATTTTGGGAGTAACCTCGACCGAGGTTCCAATTTCATCTACCCTGTATATTGTTCCTGATTTCTCTGTCACGAGCATTTCTCCTTTAGGAAGAAAAGCCATACCCCAGTAGCTGTTGCCTCCAGTCAAGACAGTGTCCAGATGATATGAGAATCCATCCGACTGAAAAGTGTCGGATTTAAGTTCTACTTCTTGAAATTTGTATTGATCAACGTTGTTGATACCATCCCTTATGTAATTAACAAGCTCTTTTAATTCGTCCTCCGTGTAAGCTGCGGCAAATGAAGGCATGCCTAAGGTGTCAATTCCATTAGCAATGGTATTGAGTAATTCTGTTTTGGAGTTTCCAAACTTCCACTCTCGGTCTACAAAAGCTTGCATTTGGCCACCATGGCAGCCCGAGCAAACTGTAGTGAATATTTGCTCTGCCCTTTGAAATCTGGGTTCCTTTTCTTTTTTTGTCTCACTACATTGAAAGAGAACTATACCCAGAATAATGACGAATAGCAGTGCTGGAATCTGGGAAATTAGGCTGGATTTCTTTTTCATGTCATTTGAGTCTTCGACATGAAATTATTGATTATTAATCAATTTCGCTCCTAACAACCGCAAACTTTATCAATCGCATTTTCCAATAAAGTGATTTAAGTAAGTTCCTCTATTCTAAAAAATCGACTAGAAGAGCAGAGATTTCCTTCGACTCAGTTAAGAACCCATCATGGCCATATTTGGAAGCAATCTTTTCAAATCTCCCCCCTTTTATGTTTTTGGCAATGAACTCCTGTTCCTGGCATGGGAACAAAATGTCCGTATCGATACCGATAACAAGGGCTTTAGATTGGATTCTCTTTAAAGCTGCTTCGGCTGATCCGAAATGCCTTCCTACATGATGACTGTCCATGGCTTTTGATAATGTATAATAGCTATTGGCAGAAAAGCGCTTTCTTAATTTTTCGCCTTGATATTTCTGATAAGAGGAGGCTTTGAATCCGTCCCACCTTTGGTCTATGTCTTCTTGAGTAGCTTGATAGGTATCGTAGTGACGATACGATAGCATGGCTATGGCTCTTGCAGCTTCCAGACCTTTTGATGGGTCAATGTTTTCCAGTGCCATTCTCTGAGCCTCATTGAAAGCAATTGCCCATGGAGAGTGGATCGCGTTGGTTGCCAGTGGAACGAGATGTTCAAATAAGTTGGGCTCTTGAACAGCCCATTCCAGTAGCTGCTGCCCACCCATAGATCCACCAATCCCCAGATAGATTTTTTTAATTCCAAGGTGGTTGGCTAATATTTTATGAAGCTTCACCATATCATTGATAGTGACTAATGGGAAACTGTTATTTAAAGGCCCTGTGGTGCCATAACATGAGCCAAGCATGTTTGCACAAATGATGAAGTGATCTTTGGGGTTGATGATTTCATCATTTCCTACCAATCCAGGCCACCACTCAATAGGGTCACTATTTGCCGTAAGGGCATGAAAAACCCATACCACATTGGTTTTGTCCCTGTTAAGCTTACCACAAGTTGTATATCGAATCTTAACATTCTGGAGAGTGTCACCACTCTCCAGAAATAAAGATTCTTGTACTTTGAGTACAGAAGACTTAGGCACTGATACCTCAGGCACTGACTCCACTATTTGCATATGCTTTTTTAAATGCTTGTTCGAAATCTGCTTTTATGTCATCGATATGCTCAATACCAGCTGATACTCTTAGCATATTTGGTAAGACTCCCGCTGCTGCTTGTTCCTCATCGTTAAGTTGCTGATGAGTTGTTGCTGACGGCTGAATAATGAGTGTCTTAGCATCACCGACATTGGCAAGGTGACTCACTAGTTGCAAGTTGTCAACGAGTTTGGTTGCTTGCTCTTTTTCTCCTTTCAATACAAAAGAGAGAACTCCACCAAAGCCTCTTTTGAGGTACTTCTTAGCAAGACTGTGGTATTTGCTGCTTTCCAATCCTGGATAATTTACTTTTTCTACAAGCTCGTGTCCTTCGAGCCATTTGGCAAGTGCCAGTGCATTATCTACTGTTCTTTCCATTCTGAGAGAAAGCGTCTCAATACCTTGTATTAATTGGAATGCGTTAAGTGGGCTTAATGCAGGACCGAAATCCCTTAAGCCTTCCACTCTTGCTCTGATTGCAAATGCAATATTTGGTAGCCCCAATGGATTACCTTCTCCAAACACATCCCAGAAAACCAAGCCATGGTATCCGTCTGCAGGCTCAGAAAATGCTTTGAATTTGCCATTGCCCCAGTTGAAGTTTCCACCGTCTACTATCACACCTCCGATAGAGGTTCCATGTCCGCCGATCCACTTGGTAGCTGATGCTGTTACTACATTTGCTCCATGCTTCAATGGCTGAAATAAGTAACCTCCCGCACCGAAAGTGTTGTCAACGACCAATGGGATATCATGTTTTTTTGCAATTGTAGCGATTGCTTCAAAATCAGGAATGCTAAATTCAGGATTGCCAATGGTCTCCAGATAGATCGCTTTTGTCTTGTCATCTATCAACTTTTCAAAGTCTGATGGAGCGTCGGTATCAGTGAATTTTACCTGTATGCCAAGCCTCTTAAAAGCGACTTTGAACTGATTATAAGATCCGCCATATAGATGTGGCGAAGAAATAAAGTTTTCTCCTGACTCTAAAATATTATTTAATGCGATGAACTGAGCCGCCTGGCCAGAACCAACTGCAACTGCTGCAACTCCTCCTTCTAGTGCTGCGATTCGTTTTTCCAGCACATCAGTTGTTGGGTTCATGATTCGGGTGTAGATATTACCGAATTCTTTAAGGCCAAATAGATTGGCTCCATGCTCTGAGTCCTTGAAAGTATATGAGGTTGTCTGATAAATAGGAACTGCTCTTGATCGAGTGGTTTCGTCTACCTCCTGACCAGCGTGTAGCTGTAGTGTTTCAAATTTTAATTCTTGTGACATGGGTAATTTGTTTAATATTTAAAATTGATGAGGGTTATTTTGAAATATGGTTCTTGGATTTTTTGAAATGAAATAGAGATTCATTGTTGAGATGGCTGCAAAATCCAGAATGAGCCAAATTCAATTAGCAACACATACAAAATCCATCATTGCAAACTACGAGATAGAATTGCTCCGAGATGTTTGATTGGCTTAAAGAAGCCGAAGTTTTTTTTCTGATTTTCATATACATTCAATTTATCATTCAGGCATTAGCACCTTCCCGTTTTAGGGTGGGGGTTGCTAGCGCGTCACAGAGCCTGTCTCTTAGCGCTTCTTAATAAATCGATCGTTTACCGATTTGAGATGGCAAACGTAATGAGGAAATTTTAGTTTGCAAAAAATACCTCTATCAGAATTGAAAATTGTCCACAACAAAAAACCTCAGATGGAATCTGAGGTTTCGGGTTTCTATTTGTGATATGCTGTAATTAAGCCAGCGCTTCCTTAATGGTAGCTCCTATGTCAGCAGGTGATTGCACAACGTGAATGCCATTTTCGGCCATGATGCGCATTTTGGCTTCTGCTGTGTCATCAGCTCCTCCGATGATTGCCCCAGCATGTCCCATCCTTCTTCCCGGAGGTGCTGTTTGTCCAGCTATGAATCCAACGACAGGTTTTCTATTACCATCTTCCTTCACCCACTTGGCTGCTTCAGCTTCGTAGTTTCCGCCGATTTCTCCTATCATTACGATAGCTTCAGTCTCCGGGTCGTTCATCAAGAGTTGTACTGCCTCTTTGGTGGAAGTACCAATGATTGGATCACCGCCTATACCAATGGCTGTCGTAATTCCCAGTCCAGCTTTTACTACTTGATCAGCAGCTTCATATGTCAAAGTTCCAGACTTGGATACAATCCCTACATTTCCTTTTTTGAAGACAAATCCTGGCATAATCCCTACTTTGGCTTCTTCTGGAGTAATTACTCCAGGGCAGTTCGGGCCAACTAGCTGCGCTCCTTTTGATTTTGCATATGGTTTTGCAATCATCATATCCTTAACAGGGATCCCCTCTGTGATGGTGATTATTACTTTGATGCCAGCATCTGCTGCTTCCATTATAGCATCCGCTGCAAAAGCAGGAGGCACGAAAATAATGGTTGTGTCTGCACCAACTTTATCTACTGCTTCCTTCACAGTATTGAAAACAGGCTTGTCAAGGTGAGTTTGCCCACCTTTTCCAGGAGTAACACCGCCTACTACATTACTGCCGTATTCGATCATTTGAGTGGCATGGAAAGTGCCTTCCGTGCCGGTGAAACCTTGCACGATTATTTTTGAATTCTTATTTACTAAAACGCTCATTGAGGATATTTTCTTTTGCTGCAAAAATATTTGAAATGGCCTGATTGCCAAATGGTTTCTCAATTTAAAGTAATCCTATACATTTGCGGCATTCCCGCCTCTTAAGATTGCCAAATAGTTTAGATGCCAGAAGCTGCAACACTCATTGATATTGAAACCAAAGATGGTTACTCCATAAGTGCCAGCTTATATCAGGGGACAGGAAAGAGCAAGCATCTTATTATTATTTGCCCTGCTGCTGGAGCTCCCCAGCGATATTACAGAGGTTTCGCTGATTTTGCATCTCAGGATTTTGAGTTTGATGCGCTGACTTTCGATTATCGAGATATAGGAGCTTCTAAAAAACAGTCGATCAAATCGTCAAAAGCTACCATGTACAACTGGGGCGAGTATGATATCAAAGCAACAATTGATTGGGCCGACGAAGAATACGATAAAATTTTTATTCTAGGTCATAGCGTAGCAGGTCAGGTGCTGCCATATGCTGATAATAATGAAAGGATATCAGCGGCCTATTTTGTAGCTTCTCAGTCACCGTACTTTGGTTATTGGAGTGGTTTTTCTCAGTTAAAGGCGTTGATTTTTTGGCATATTATCATTCCAATGACAACATTGATCCATGGTTACCTGCCGGGATGGGCTATGGGAGGAAATGTATCCCTACCAAAGGGAGTAGCTCAGGAATGGAGAAGGTGGGGGCTGAGTCAGGACGGCTATACAAGATCTGATGCAAATGCAAAAGAGAAATTCAACGCGCTGAGGATTCCGATGCATTTTGTGGGCTTGGCAGATGATTTGCTTTATGCACCATCAGAAGCGGTGCAAGCACTAATGCGACGATATGGGAATGCCAAAACTTCTTTTCAATATATAAGACCGGGAGATCTTGGGCTGAAATCCATCGGTCATTTTGGTTTTTTCAGAAGCAAGTATGAGGAAAAGTTTTGGTCAATGCCAATCATGTATTTCACACAGTTTGTGAAGAAATTCTAATCAAGAATAAAACGATCGATAAATTCTCTCACAGCCGCATCACCTCCCTTTCTGCTAAGAATAACATCGGCTTTCTTTTTTACTTTTTCTACTGCATTGTCCGGACAAGCAGAAAACCCCACATGACTCATGATCTCAAGATCATTGATATCATCTCCTATGAATGCAATTGACTCAAATTCCAGATTGAGTTCTATCATCCATTCTTTCAAAACTTCTAGTTTTTCTTTTTGACCGACATAGAGATACTTTATGCCCAAGGACTTGGCTCGAACGGAGACCATTTCTGAAATGAAGCTATGGCTGATAATGCCAACCTCTATTCCAGCTTTGATAGCCAATCGCACACCAAGCCCATCTTGTGCATTGAATTTTTTGAACTGCGTTCCTTCTTCAGTCACATAAACCCCACCGTCTGTCATGGTGCCATCTACATCAAGTATCAATAGTTTAATATTCTTTTTCAGAGCCAAAATTTTATTTTTTTAATTGAGTCTCAAAATTAGCCTATTATCAAACTGATTGATCAGAATAGATTATTTTCTTGGAATAGTTTCAAAATTATTGCCCTGAATAAAAGTTGTTTCGTGGAATGATCGGGGCTTCTCATTTGGATTAGATTTTTCGTGTTTTGTATTCTTTAATCAATATTTTTTGTTGAGGATCGTTGAAGCACTTTGCTTTAAGTAACATGAATAGATTATTGCTTTCAATAGCGCTCATTATGGGCTGTTTCCATTCCTTCACTCAGTTGCGCGGACAAGCGAATTATCGGGCTTATCATGCTGAGGTGATTAAATGTGAAGAGTTTGTTGCCGAACGCAAGTTCAAAAAAGCGATTTCCAATTTTGATTCGTTGTTTAGTGGCTATGATTTTGTGTTTTTGAGAGAGATTAAGGTAGCTACTCAGCTTTGTGTTTTTGTACAAGATTCAGAGTCCTGTGCGAGATTTTTAAGATTAGGAATCTCAAGCGGATGGAGTTTAAAGGAGATTGAAAAGAGTAGTGTGATTGATTTTATCGGAGATGATCCAGAATGGAGAAGAATTAAGTCTGAATACGATTCGCTGCATAATCAATATTTAAAAAGGCTGAATATTCAGGTCAAACATCAGATCCAAGAAATGTTTAAAAAAGATCAAAAAAAGGCGATTGGACGTATTTTCAGAATAGGGGATAAATCAAGAGATCAATACTCTGAAAGAAAATTTGCCCCTCATAGCGAAAAGCAGCACAATGATATTGATAAGATTTTGAATGATTATGGATATCCGGGTGAGCGATTAATTGGGAACAATTGGCAAACTTCTGTGATTTTGAGTCATCACAATTCTATTTCAAAAACCTATAACTCAGAAGACACTTTGTATGGGCATATAAAGCCAAAATTGACTGATGCATTGAAGCGCGGAGAGCTGTCTCCATATACATTCGCAATTATAGAAGATTGGAGAGTGGCGACTTTAAACGGGCATAGTCAGACTTCCTATGGATTTCTCGGAGCGATTACAAGTGATTCTGTTCTCAATATTGTAAACCAAAATAGAATTATGATGGGGCTTAGAGGAATTGAGCTTAGAAATAAGTTGATTGATGTAGAAAAAGAAACTGGAATGAACCTCTACATCAATAAGGATTGGAAGAAAGGGAAAATCACCGTTTTAGAGAAATGAAATAGCGTGGATTTACTATTATTATAAAAACGTTATTTATTATGTTTTATTTATTTCCCCAAGCATTCAATGCTGATTGACTTTGCTCAATCCCTGTCTTAAGTTTGGAGTCATTTAAGGGCGTTTGGTAGGTGTTTTTTATTGGCAATTGACCAGCCCAAATGTTGAGGTCGTAATCTTCCTTGTCATCAACAGGGTCTCCTGATCTTACTTTGGCAGACGCAGATTCTATGCTAATTTCCAAAACAGAAGTGATCGCAAGTTCTTTTTCGTTGGGGTGTCTTACTTCGTCCCACCTTCCTTCAAGAAAATTCTCCGTAATCAGTCTCAAGGCTTCCATTTTGTCTTCCTCCGCTTCTATCTCATGAGCAGTCCCATAAATAATTGCGGATCGATAATTAACGGAATGATGGAAGGCAGATCGAGCTAAGACAAGTCCATCCAAATGTGTAACACAAAAGCAAATTGGTATGCCATTTTTCGTTTCGTTGATGGTTCTGCTTTTCACAGAACCGTGTATATACAATTTGTCACCCTTCCTCGCATACGCAGTTGGAATCATAAAAGGGGAGTTGTTCATTGTGAAACTGATATGACATAAAAAACCAGCATCTACAATCTCGTAGATAGATTTCTTGTCATATGAAGCTCTTTTTGCTCCTCTTATTACTTTGTTTCTAGATTCTTTTGAAAATGATGTCATGGCTTTTTCAATCTTTGTTTCACAAATCTATAATCTGAGTGGATTATCATTGTATTCCAGTTTCAAACAATTAGATGGTCCGCTTATGCTTCCCTGGAAAACTATTTTAAAAATTAACCCGAGATCCAAAAGACCCATTTATTTACAAATAGCAGATCTATTCGCATTGGAAATCACCAAAGGAAGGCTCTCCGCAGGTTCTAAGCTGCCGAGTAGCAGAAAGCTGGCAGAAGAACTCAGACTGAATCGGAAGACTGTTCTGCTTGCATATGATGAGTTGCTTGCTCAGGGCTGGACTGAAGTTATTCCATCGAAAGGCACTTTTATAAAAGACCATTTACCATTAATTGAGCCCAAGAAGCTGTCTGCTTCCGATGGAAATGTAAAGTCCGCTCAACCGAAAAAACAAGCTTCCAAAACTCATCAGATTACAGAAGGAATACCAGATTATAGAATTGCCCCAATTCAATCTCTGTATAGAAACGCAAAGTCTTTGACTAAGGGGATTTTTAGTAGATCGATTTTAACCGGGGAACACTTCGAAGGGTCAGATAGTCTTCGAGATTCTCTCACCCGATACCTAAATGAAACCAGAGCGCTCAATCCAACTTTAGCAGAACTATTGATTACCAGAGGAAGTCAGATGTCCATTTTCCTTGCTTTTTCGGCTATTTTACCCGCAGGGGACAAAGTTATTGTAGGGAAACTCAACTACGAATCAGCCAATCAAACGATTCAATATTTAGGAGGGCAATTGGTTGAAATAGATATTTGTCCTACAGGTTTGGATATTGATCAGATAGAATTGGCAGTTCGATCTCAATCTATCAAAGCCATTTACATAAGCCCTCACCATCACTACCCTACTACAGTTACTATGCCAGTCGAGCACCGACTCAGGCTATTGGAGCTATCTGAGAAATATAATTTCTACATTTTAGAAGATGATTACGATTATGACTATCACTATAATGGGTCTCCAATTTTGCCAATGGCAAGTATAGATCAAGGGAGAAGAGTGATTTATATCGGGTCGTTCAGTAAGATTTTTGCACCCTCAATACGGATCGGGTACATGTATGCCAATGAGGAGATTACAGCTAAGTGTGTTGCTATTCGCAAATTGATAGATAGAAGAGGTGATCCGATAGTAGAAAAGGCGCTTTCTATCTTAATTGAAGAAAAAGAAATTCATCGATCCATTAAAAAAGCAGTAAATATCTATAGAGACCGCCGAGATTTGTTTTGTAAGCTTCTCAAAGAGTCATTTAAGGAGAATGTTTCGTTCGATGTACCGGACGGGGGCATGGCCGTATGGGTAGCCTTTAGAGGAGTTCGAATTCAAAATTTGATCAGAGAATGTGAAAAATTGGGTTTGCATTTAGATGTTGAGACTTACTCCGAAGAAGGCAAATGCAGGTTAGGTTTTGCTTCTATGAATGAGTTGGAGATTGAGCAGAATATTGGATTGCTTGCCAAGGCTGCTAAAGCTATCGAGAGCTAATCAATTTTCTTATAGGTCATTCCCTCTTTCGGAATTCCAACCTCGCCTTTGCCAAGATAATATTTCGCCTCGATTGTTTTGTGCTTATTCCAAGAGACTGTGTATACCTCAAGATGCAGATGTGGGCCTGAGGCCCATCCTGTAGCACCACTTAGCCCGATTATATCTCCAGCTTTCACTTGATCTCCGACTTTGACTTTTGCTCCTCTTTTTTTGAGATGGGAATAGTCCGCTATACTGCCATCCTCATGTGTGATGATAATGTAATTGTTATAGGGATTGCAGTTTTCACTCGGACAGCCTCTGTCGTTTTTATCTTCTACTTTAGAAACCACCCCATCACGGATAGCAGCAATTTCAGAACCTGTATTCATATTGAAGTCCAGAGCATATTGATTTTGATGCGTTTTATTTCCAAGATAGCCTTGATCCACTTTGTAAGTTTTGCCTTTGGGATATGGAAGGCGATAGATGAAATCATCATCATGAGCCGCCATGACGTTCCCTTCAACATACCTTATGGAAGTCCCGAACGAATGAGCTTTGTAGATGTCCTTTGGAGAAAGTGTTACGAAAACGGCCTCAGCACCCGCGCGAACAAATTGTGTTTTTGGAAGTGACTCTGATGCTGTCATCCCGTCCAGCTTGCAGTCTAGTTCTACCGACTGATCCAGTTTTGTTTTGTTTTGAATGATAATCTGGATACGATTGTCTTCAATTGCTTTGGTGGTGATTTCTACCTTTTGAGCGAATAGAAAATTCGAGAAGACCAGTCCTAAAAATAGGATAGAGGTTGTTTTAGTCAAAGTGGTATTTAGCTTTTAGTGTCAGCGAATTTTCCGTCTGGAGTACGGTATTTCTGAAATGGAATAGCAAGAAGGTTGCCAAGTTGATCATTTTCTTCTGGCTGCATATGTGTATCGATCCCATACTTCAAAGTTTGCGTATCATCCACGCTCGCAAATGTTCCAAACGCACGATCCCATATAGAAAATATATTGCCGTAATTGGTATCCGTATACGGTTGGGTATAGTGATGGTGAACTTTATGCATGTTTGGAGTAACGAAAAGATAGGAGAGAATGATGTCTAATTTTTGTGGAAGGCTGATATTAGCATGGTTGAAATGGGTAGCCAGTGCTGAGATTGATTGATAAAGAACAGCCATCCAAACAGGGGAGCCTATGAGGGCAATGGCGGCAATGGTAAACCCCATTCTAAAAATACTTTCTCCCGGATGATGTCTTAGCCCTGTAGTGACGTCTACATTAGTGTCTGTGTGATGAATGAGATGAAAAAGCCACATCCACTTAACTTTATGTTCGATAAAGTGAATCAACCAAGCTCCAATCAAATCGAGTAGGAATATGCCCAGAATGACTTTTATCCAAAGAGGAGCTTCGAATAAATGAATGATCCCAATTTCGTTTTTAGAAACGTAAACACATGTTCCTATAAGTAAGAAGGCTAACCCGAGGTTAATTAGAGCAGTGGTGCCAGTAAAAAATAAGTTGAGCGCTGCATGGCGATATTTTTTGTAAGGAGTTTTGAAAAGTGGAATTAATCCTTCAATAATCCAAAAAAGTAACACACCTCCCAGAAGCATTGTGGCTCTAAACCAGGTAGGCGCATCGCTGAAAAAATCAATTATCCAATCCATACTTTGGGGTGTATTTTCAATCAATTTAATAAAAACTCACGATTGGATTCCTACCAAAAAAGAAAGCCAACCCGGATAGGAATTGGCTTTAATATTAATCTGCTGATTGATAAAGGTTATCCTATATACGGGTTATCAGAAACAATTTTCCATTTCCCGTCTTTGTTCTTCACAAGTATCATGTAAGAAGTCATTGTAACCTTTTCCCCTTTCATTTCAACTTTTACTGAAGCATTGTTGCCATTCACATCTACACTTAAGAATGTGAGTTTGCGAGTATCTCCTCCCCACTCTTTGCTTTCAATCTTATTTAGGTATAACTCACGATCCACGATAGATGTTTCAGAGCTACCGAATAATTGGTTCATTATTATCCTATAATTAGGATCTAAGTAAGTAGAAACTTCAGAAGGCTTGTTTTGATCGCCCGCTTTTGCAAATTGAGTTATCACTGTTTTGATACTTTTGATTTCGTCTGGTTGCGCTTGACATCCAAAAGTTAACAGACATGTCATTAGAAGTACTGATAATTGAGTTTTCATGGTATTATTATTTATGGTTTAAAGTTTAAAGTTCACGTTGGTTCTCATCATTGAGTGGTGAGTAAAATCATCACTGGAGCTATAAGCCATTAGTATGTTGAAGGTGGCATCTTTGCTCAGCAATTGGGTATATCTGGTCATCAAATCATTTGGTAGTGAGAATCTGATTGTGGTTTTTGATGAGCTTTGAATTCCATCTATGTTTTTTAGGTTGGACTCAATGCCTATTTCATCGAATGATCGATAATCTCCAGGCTCAAATACATAGTGCTCTTTTATTATTACTTTTGAGCCTTTTACTGCTCCCATGATTAGGTAAGTGCCTGATAGTTTGGAACTTTGATTGAAGCCAATGGCTACCCATCCTTTCGTAGGAGCTTCGATTTCGAATTGGATGTGACGTTTAGCATGACTCCATTTCATGATCATTTCATTCTTTTCAAGAGCATTTATTTCTTGTGCCAAGCAGGTTGAGTTACTGGTTATTAGCGCCATTGCAATGAGTATTTTTAATAAATGATAAAGAAATAGTTGATATATCATCTTTTTTGATAAATTTTTTTATTCCATATTATCAGCCATGCGATTTAGGTAGCTCTTTAAGTTTTTGATTTCACTTGCATCAAACCCTGCCACGAGCTGTGACCTGTGTCGCTGGATCATCTCCATATTTTGTGCAATGAATTCCTTTCCATCTTTTTCTAGCGTAATGGCATATTGTCTTCGGTTTTCTGGAATCGGATTTCTTAAAATCAGTCCTCTTTTCTCTAGCAAATCCAATGAACGTGTAATAGAGGCTCCATCTCGCATCGAGATGCCAGCCAGTTCTCGTTGCGAGATTCCATCGTTTCTTTCAATAATTTTCAGAAGCACCCATTGATCAATCGTAATGCCCAAGTCTTTCTCGTCAAATTCTCTTTGCGAGTATCGACGTGCTTTCTTTGATACCTGTTCTACAAGAAACGGGATTACATTGTAAAGATCATCTTCAATCATTGATATATCAATAGTTTCTTTTGCAATTATATGAATATCTATTTTATTCAGCAAATAAAATCTGCATGAGTCGATTTAAAATGCCTAATGCTTGCTTGAGAAAGCTGGCTGATGTTGAATTACAAAGGTATGAGCGACTTTGCATTAAATACTTGTTCAATTTTCGGTTGCAAACATTTTTTTGTTTCGTTCCATTTGTAAAAGATAGAAATTGATAGACATGCTCATCAAGGAAGAAAAGGACATTCAACAGTACTATCAAGCTCTGGTAGAAAAAGACAGCCAGTTTGTAGGTTCTTTTTATGCATGTGTGAAGACAACCAAAATCTTTTGTATTTCAACTTGTCGTGCTCGAAAACCCAAGCAACAAAACGTTTATTTCGTCACCTCATCTTTAGATGCACTTCGAGATGGTTTTCGTCCATGCAAAGTTTGTAATCCAACCCAACAGGTCAGCGACCCTCCAGAGGATATTAAGGGGCTGGTAGAACAGGTTTCTAAAAATCCTGAAATTCGAATTTCGGATTATGAAATCAGGCAAATGGGAATCCAACCGGAGAGGGTTAGGCGTTGGTTCAATAAGCATCATGGAATGACCTTTCAGGCATATCAACGGATGATCAGAATCAATACCGCCTATCATGAGATGAAAGGTGGAAATAGTATAACTTCAAGCGCTTTCAAATCTGGTTATGAATCATTGAGTGGATTTGGAACTGCTTTTAAAAAATTATTTGGAATGCCACCAGAAAGTGCTTCTTCACATACAATAATTAACCTGCATCGATTTTCCACACCCATTGGGTCGATGTATGCCGGTGCTACAGAGGAAGCGCTTTGCTTACTTGAGTTTACAGATAGGCGAATGCTGGAAACGGAGTTCTTGGATTTAAGAAAAAGGTTGAATGCCTCAATAATCCCAGGGCAGAACAAAATTACAAAGCAGGCTGAGAAAGAGATTAAGGAGTATTTTGATGGGAAAAGAACAAGTTTCAATCTTCCACTGCTTACACCTGGTTCTGATTTTCAGAATAAGGTCTGGAATGAATTGAAGAAAATCCCGATTGGTGAAACTAGAAGTTACGCTCAGCAATCAGAGAATCTTGGAAACCCTAAGGCAATTAGAGCGGTTGCTAGAGCCAATGGGATGAATCGAATAGCGATTGTGATCCCGTGTCATCGAGTTATTGGATCTGATGGGAGCTTGACAGGCTATGCAGGTGGGCTTTCAAGAAAAAAATGGCTTCTAGAGCACGAAGGAACAATAGGGAAGGAGATGGAGTTGTTTTAAGGGAAAATTAAATCCTTAAAAAACAAACATAACCCCAACATAAACGGCAATGCTTGTTGCGATAACAAGGAAGCTAAAAAGTGCAATTTTCTTGGTTCTAATTCTTTTGTTCTCAGCAGTATGACGACTTCTTATCTCCTCTAGCATTTCTGGAGTTGCTTCATTGTATTTATAAATTCTTCTTGATTTTGAAGTTCCAAAGTCTTTGAGTTTTTGGTATAGTCCGTCACGAGAAAGCCGGGAAAGGTTTTCCTCGTTCTTCTTTGCCATTTCTTTTGCTATTACCCAACTCATAGTCATCTATACGGAAGGAAATGCTAAAAGTTTTGTCTTTGCTCAAAATATTAGAATATTCTTTTTCTTCTTCTTTTGATTGCATAAAAAAAGCTGCCCTAGAGCAGCTTTCAATTTTATTATTAAAGAGATTGGTATTTTAAAAATCTCGATCGATTAAGAATCCTTTTTCTTAGGAGTCGTTTTCTTACCAGAGCCAGCGATTGATTCTCTCATTTCTGTGTCTGCCTGTATGTTTTGGAACTTATAATAGTCCATCACGCCAAGGTTACCACTTTTGAATGCTTCAGCAAGTGCTTTCGGAATTTCAGCTTCAGCTAGAATCACCTTCGCTCTCGCGTCTTGTGCTTTTGCAATCATTTCCTGCTCTTCGGCAACAGCCATCGCTCTTCTTTCCTCAGCTTTTGCTTCTGCTACTTTCAAATCGGCAGATGCCTGATCAATTTGAAGTTTAGCACCAATGTTCGCCCCTACGTCTACATCAGCAATATCGATGGATAGAATTTCGAAAGCTGTTCCAGCATCAAGTCCCCTTGCAAGTACTAGCTTGGAAATCTTATCAGGATTTTCCAATACACTCTTGTGCGACGAGGCTGATCCGATTGAAGTTACGATACCCTCACCTACTCTTGCAAGTATGGTGTCTTCACCAGCACCACCCACAAGTTGTTGAATGTTTGCTCTTACTGTTACCCTTGCTTTTGCTACCAATTGAATCCCATCAGCAGCCACTGCAGCTACAGAAGGGGTATTGATTACTTTAGGGTTAACAGAGATTTGCACAGCTTCAAACACATCTCTACCAGCAAGGTCAATCGCTGTAGCCTGTCTGAATGAGAGATTGATATTTGCTTTATCAGCAGAAATCAACGCTTTGATTACCTGCTGTACATTTCCTCCTGCCAGATAATGCGTTTCAAGATCTGATGATCTTAGCTTTCTTTTAACTTGCTCAGAGTTGTCTTCAAAAATCAAGATGCCTGCCTTAGTGACTGTGATCAGCGAGTTTACGATGATTGATGGAGGTACTTTCCTAATTCTCATAAACATCAATTCGAAAAGCCCTACTCTTACTCCAGAAAACTGCGCTGTAATCCAAAGATTAACTGGGATGAAGTAAAGTAGGATGAATAAGAAGATTATCCCCCCAAAGAGGATAACCAAAATCGGTAACATGTCCATTTGAATGTGTTAGTTAATTGGTTCGACGAAAATTTTATTTGAATCTATTTTGCTGATTTTAATTTTTGTTCTTTCGGTAATAAATGAGCCATTTGATCTCACCTCTATTTCTCTATCATTAAAAGAGGCTTTGCCAACAGGCTTTGCTGATGACACCATAAATCCTTCATCGCCCTCATTGATATCCAGTTTGAAGTCATCATTTGTTCTACTTGTGTGCTCACCTTTTAGTGCGAACCTTGTCCATGCCTCTGTTTTGAAACAATAGAACACCAGTCCAAACCCTACGACCGATGAAGTCACCAAAGTAATTGTCCCGATGGTATCACCAAAGTAATCATAGCTGAGATAAACACCATATCCGGCTATCAGAAATCCGAAAACCCCAACTATAGTAGTACCAGGGACGAACACTGTCTCAATTACTATGAGGACAATCCCAAATACAATTAACCCGATTACAATTGTCCATTCCATCTTTCAATATTTAATACGCTTTCGCGAAAAGTACACGCTGTTTGGAAGGTTTTCCAGAATAAATACAAGTACCAGCTTCTTCGTTTGAATTTAACGGAATGCAGCGAATTGTGGCCTTGGTTTCTGTTTTAATTTTTTCTTCCGTCTCGGGAGTGCCATCCCAATGTGCATAAATGAATCCTGAATTTTTTTCAAGAATCTCCTTGAACTCATCGTATGTGTCTACAGAATAAGTATTTTGTTTTTTGAAAGATGAGGCTTTTTCAAAGATCTTTTTCTGTATGTCGTCAAGTAAGTCCGTAATGTGATTGACGATATCATCCTTAGCAATTACTTGCTTCTCCTTGGTGTCTCTTCTTGCAATTTCGACTGTACCATTCTCTAAATCTCTTGGTCCAATAGCAATTCTTGCTGGTACTCCTTTCATCTCATACTCAGCAAACTTCCAGCCCGGTTTATGCGTATCGCGCTTATCGAACTGCACGCTTATGTTTTTACCTCTAAGCTCTTTTGTAATCTCGTTTGCCAGTTCGCTGATTTTTTCCAGCTCTTCATCTTTTCTGAAGATAGGGACGATTACAACTTGAATAGGTGCAAGATTTGGAGGTAGCACCAATCCTTCGTCATCAGAATGAGCCATAATCAACGCTCCCATCAATCTCGTACTTACTCCCCAAGAAGTACCCCAAACATATTCATCCTTCCCCTCCTTAGTGGCAAACTTCACATCAAAAGCTTTTGCGAAATTTTGACCCAAAAAGTGTGATGTTCCGGCTTGAAGTGCTCGTCCGTCCTGCATCATAGCCTCAATGCAATACGTATCTACCGCTCCCGCAAAACGCTCACTTTCTGTTTTTATACCCTTCGTTACAGGAAGAGCCATGTGATTTTCGGCAAAGTCAGCATAGACATCCAGCATTTGCCTGGTCTCTTCTTCAGCTTCCTTTTGCGTAGCGTGAGCTGTGTGCCCTTCTTGCCAAAGGAACTCTGCAGTTCTTAAGAAAAGCCTGGTTCTCATCTCCCATCTTACGACATTGGCCCATTGATTAATCAAAAGAGGTAGATCTCTATATGACTGAATCCATTTTTTATAAGAATCCCAAATTACTGTTTCAGAAGTTGGTCTTACAATAAGCTCTTCTTCCAGTTTGGCATCAGGATCTACGATGACTCCACCGTTTTCATCATCATTTTTTAATCTGTAGTGAGTGACTACAGCACATTCTTTCGCAAAACCCTCCACATGGCTTGCTTCTTTGCTGAAAAATGATTTTGGAATAAAAAGAGGGAAATAAGCATTGGAGTGCCCTGTGTCTTTGAACATCTTATCCAGAGATGCCTGCATTTTTTCCCAAATGGCAAAACCATAAGGTTTTATTACCATACAACCTCTCACGGGAGAATTTTCGGCCAATCCCGCCTTCTTTACTAACTCATTGTACCACAGTGAATAATCTTCCGATCTACTTGGGAGTCCCTTACTCATAATCTAAAATCGCTTTTGGTATAGTAATTGCTTAACATTTTTTAACTAAAAAACCGGAGCAAATATAACTTGACAAAGTTGAATCTTTTTTGACACGGTTGATGTATTAACTAATAAAGAAAGAAGTCATGGAAACGCTAAAAAAAATTGCACAATTTTCGTTCCTGATAATTTTATCAGGCTTATCCGTAGGGGCATTCGCGCAGGAATACGATGATATGTATTTCAATTCTAATGACAGAAAGAAAATAAAACGTGTAGAGGAAGATAAAGAAGAAGATAAAAGCTCTACTTATGAATCCTATACCAACAATAGTTATACAAAGGAATACTCATCACATGAGGTGAATCCGGAATATATCGCGAGATATAAGTCAGGAGCTTCACAATCCACCTATTCATCGGAGGCGCAAGTTTCTGATTACACCAATTCTGGAAACTCTAGTTACAGCACACCATCGGCATCTAATGTTGCATATTCTTACTATCCTGAGGAATCTTATATAGAAGAAACTCCACAGGGTACCACTATCGTAAATAACTACTATCGTACTGAGCCACAGTTTAATCGTGGGTGGAATAACCCTTCTTGGGCTTACAATGGATGGTATGACCCTTTCTGGGGATGGAACTCAGGCTTCTCGGTTTCCTTTGGTTGGGGAAATGCTTGGGGAAACCCTTACTATGATCCTTGGTTTAATTCAGGTTGGGCTTGGAATGCCGGATGGGGTTTCAACAACTGGGGCTATGTTGGTTGGAACAGACCTTGGAATAGAGGATGCTATGGTTGGAATCGATACAACAACGCTTATGCAAATGGATACTATGATGGTCTTTACTCAGGTGGAGGTTATTACGCGGATAATTTCAATAGAAGAAACAGAGTAAAGGGTAACCGCAATTCCAGGGGAGGAAATACAATAGCTCGTGAGGGTTCTGCAAACCCATCTCGTAGAGGCTCTGTAGCAAGTAACACATCCAATTCTGGAAGATCGAATGGTCGTACCGCAACAGCTAGAGACTATTCTGCTACTCAAAACGAGTATTACAACAGATCTCGAAGTTCAGCTTCAACATCGGCCAGATCTCGAACAGCTGGGACAACACCAAATAGATCGACCTATAATACTAGGACTTCTGGTACCAGAGCTTCATCTTCTAATAATGGAACATTGAGAAGCAGTAACTCATCAGGAAATAATAGTAGATATAATTCTGGAAATGTAAGAACAGATAGTCGTAGTTCGAATTCCAACTATAGCTCTAGAAGTAGGTCTAGTAGTTCTTCCTCTGGGAATAACAGCTACAGAAGTAGCGGCTCTTCTTCCTCGAGAAGTAGTGGTTCTTACAATAAGAGTAGATCTAGTAGCTCAAGTAATAGATCGTCAGGAAGTAGTACTCGATCGTCAAGTGGAAGTAGCAGGTCATCAGGCTCCATGCGTTCATCAGGAGGAAGTTCTAGAAGCTCGGGGAGCTCAAGATCATCAGGAGGAAGTAGTCGATCATCTAGTAGCGGTTCGTCAAGATCAAGCAGAGGAGGAAGATAATTTTAAGACTTAAAAATTCATCATTATGAAATCGAGATATAGTTTATTCATAGCTGCATTTTTGGTGACTTTTGTCTCATTTGCACAGCCATCTGGATATTATGAGCAAGCACTGATTTTTGGACAAACGAATGCGTTTGGTTCTACGGCGAGAATTCAAGGAATTGGAGGAGCTCAAGTGTCTTTGGGAGGTGACGTGAGCTCAGCAGGTTCCAACCCAGCGGGATTGGGTTTTTTCAACAGGAGCGTCTTTTCCTTTACCCCGAGTGTCACTTTTCACGATACAGAAGGAATATATGTGGGTGGTCTTGAGAGAGCTTTTCAGCCAAACGTAAATCTTCCCAATATGGGAGTGGTGCTTAATCACACGATTGGAGATATTCCGCAGAATAAATTTAAAGGAGGCTCATTTGCTATCTCGGTGACCAGAATCAATGATTTCAATCAGAAATTTTTTTATCAAGGTTATAGCCCTGACGCATCAATTCTTGATTCTTTCTTAAATAATGCAGGAACCACAGAGCCTAACAAGTTACCAGAATTAGAATGGGCTGCTTTCAATACTTTTCTTATCGATACGGTGGATAATGGGAGTGATCCATCTATAGCATATCGAGTTCTTGGGGGAACAGAGCCCTTTCTGTCAGAAAGTGTAATTACATCAGGAGGACAAAATCAAATTAATTTTGCCTGGGGTGGAAACTACAACGATCAATTTTATTTCGGGGCAGGGCTTGGTATTCAAACCTTGGATTATGAAAGGAGAAGGTTCTATGAAGAAAATGACTTTATCGGAGATGGTTTCGATTTGGAATCTTTGACAATAAGTGATGAACTAAGAATCAATGGAACAGGGATAAACGGATCATTCGGGGTTATCGTTAGACCAGTGAATTTTGTGACAGTTGGAATTTCTTACGTGACTCCCACATATTTCTCCTTGCGTGAAGAGTATGGACTTGTCGTTGAGAGCTTTTGGAATGGATTTGATGATGAGAACTACATTAGCGATATAATCACGGGAGAATACAATTTAAGAACACCCGGAAGATTAAATGTAGGAGCTTCTGCTTTCTTGGGTAAGTTGGGTTTCATTTCAGGAGATGTTGAGTTTGTGGATCATGGAGCTACACTTTTGCAGTCGAGAGATTTAGAACTCGACCTACAAGCAGATAATCAAGAAATTGTAAATCAGTATTCGTCAGTGATCAATTATAGAATTGGAGCTGAGCTTAGACTTGAAGATTTTAGATTTAGGGGCGGATTTGCCTACATGGATGATCCTTACCGAACCACAGACTTTGATCGATCTAGAAACAACATAACATTTGGACTTGGCTTCAGGCAGAAAGATTTTTTCGTTGATCTGTCTGTAGTAAGGACTAGTTTCAATCAGTATTACTCTCCTTTCGAGATATCATCAGATATTGGAACACAGCCTGTTGTACAAGTCAACAATGCCAATACATCAATTTCTACCACAGTAGGGTTCAATTTTTAAGAACCGACAATTGTGAAATCAATTCTTTGGAGTTTCGATGCGAGATGCTAATGTCGGCTTGATCGTAAAACTGACTTCTTGTTTCGAGTAGCTCGTCAATCTTTTTTCCCACATCGCTCTGCATGAGCGGGCGATGTGATTCCCCAGATAATCTGTCGATAAGTACAGTTTTTTCTTCCTTTAGGTAGACGGTGATTCCATACTCATTCATAAATTCAATTCCGCTATAGAAGCATGGAGAGCCTCCACCAGTTGCTAAAATGAACTTGTCCTTTTCAGAAAAACTATGAAGTGTTTCAGACTCAACTTTACGAAAATAAGCTTCTCCCTCTACTTCAAAAATTTCTGAAATCTTTCTTCCTTCCTTTTCTTCAATTGCATCGTCAAGATCGTAAAAAGAGTACCCTGTTTCTTCAGCCAATTTTTCCCCAAAGTGTGACTTCCCCGTTCCGGGTAAGCCAATCAAGAAGATTCTTTGATTTGATTTCAATTCAGTAGCTCATTTATTTCTTCCACATCAGGCATATCGTTGTGATGCCATTTTCCTAGTACTGTCCCATTTGATAAAAGTAGGATTCCAGGGTTGGATCTTACCATGGTTTTGAGAACAGTCGCATCCGCATAATAATACGGGATGGCAAGCTGATGCTCATGTCTGAATGGATCGAAAAGGTCCGCTCCTGATGATGTGAGAATCCATGGCTCAATCGTGTCAGGTAAGTTTTTGGCTAAAGCATTGATGTCACTTAAATGTGATGTGTTTGCTTTATCCACACTATAGATAATGAAGAGCAATTTGTTATCGATCATTAGATCTTCAGTGAAATCATCTTCATCCGTCCACACACTCAAGTCGGTAATTTTGGCTTCATCTTCGGGGTTGATCAAATCCATTGATTTGAATTCATATCCGCTTTCGTTAGGGTAGTTTTCAAAAATAAATTCTTCACCATCTTTTTCCATCACGTATTGATACCTGAGAGGAGCAGATGCATTCATAAGCGAAGGCAAATGATTACCAATTGCATAAGTCCTAAAATCTATTGGCGGTAGGTGACGAATGGAATAGATAGCGAAAGCAACAAAGAAGATAGTAGCCCCGCCTACTTTTAACCATTGAAACCAAGTAGGAAATATGGATTTAAAGTGATTTCGATTAATGAAAATAGCTCCAATCAAAACGACAAGGATGATGTCTTTCGTAAAGGATTCCCAAGGAGTGAGTTTGATAGCATCTCCGAAGCAACCACAATCCGTCACTTTGTTGAAATACGCAGAGTAGAAAGTGAGGAAGGTGAAGAATACAATTAAGCCTAGCAATGCCCAAACAGTAGACTTCATCTTGAATCCGACTATAAGTGCAATCCCCAAAACGATCTCTAGAACGCTCAGCACTACAGACAAAAAGAGGGCAGCCGGAATGAACCAAGCAAAAAACGGAGCAAAATCAGAAGCGAAAACATCAAAATATTCTTCGAGTTTGATTGCCGTTCCTACAGGATCGTTGACTTTTATCAACCCTGAAAAAATAAAAAGCCCACCGACTAGATATCTTGCTATTTCGTAAATGAATCTCATTTTTCTTCTTCTTTCAATTTGATTAAGCAGAATACAGAGTAGTTGATGATATCCTGATAGTTGGCATCAACGCCCTCCGATATGATTGTTTTACCATCATTATCTTCTATCTGTTTTACGCGGAAAAGCTTCATGAGAATGATGTCAGTCATAGAACTTATCCGCATATCTCTCCAAGCTTCACCATAGTCATGATTTTTATTAGCAAGCAGATTAAGCGTTGTTTTAGCTGCTTCATCATACTTAGGGCCAACAAAATCATAAGGCAATTCACTTGGGTCATTTTCTGTCAATTGCATTTGTACAAGTGCAATCAAACAATAGTTAATAATGCCATAAAACTCAGACTCAACATTTTCGGCGATCTTTTGAGTTCCCTTCTCTTGAATAGATCTTATTCTTTGAGCCTTTATGAAAATCTGATCAGTGATAGAGGGAAGTCTAAGTATTCTCCAGGCAGTGCCATAGTCTTTTGTTTTTTTCTTGAAAATATCTTTACAAGCCCCTACGATCTCTTCGTACTGTTCGATGGTTTCGTTTTTCAATTTGAGAAATGTTTTGTTTACACTTTGTCACATTAAGCTTGTCAAAATGTGACGAAGTAGATTTATATTGAATCAGATTATTTGACAACAAATCTAACACAATTGGGTATTCAAAAAACCATCAATATAAAAGGGTCTTTGATCGACTTAACTGTTCCAAAAGTTATGGGGATCATCAACCTTACACCTGATTCATTTTACAAAGGGAGCAGGTTGCAACAGGAGGGAGAGATTCTGAAAAGAGCAGAAAAGATGCTTGAAGAAGGAGCGACTTTTTTGGATATAGGAGGGTATTCATCCAGGCCAGGTGCAGAAGATATCTCAATAGATGAAGAAATAAAAAGAACCGCTGCATCCATCCAGCAGCTTACTAGAGAGTTTCCTGATTTGATTCTTTCGATAGACACCTTCAGAAGCAAGGTGGCGAAGGAAGCCGTTGAATCAGGAGCATCAATAGTCAATGATATATCTGGAGGGGATTTGGATAGTGAAATGTTCGACGCTGTTGCGAGCATGAAGGTACCCTATATCGGCATGCATATGAGAGGTACCCCACAAAACATGGTTAAAAAAACAGATTACGATGATCTTTTAGCCGAGGTGGTAAAATCATTCTCAACGAAAATACCCCAACTCCATAAACTTGGAGTCCATGATGTCATCATCGATCCAGGGTTTGGATTTGCAAAAAGTATGCAGCAGAACTTTGATCTTCTTGGAAAGCTTGAGCACTTTAAGAGTCTCGAAAAGCCAATTCTTGTTGGCCTTTCCAGAAAATCTATGATTTATAAAACACTTAGCATAGAAGCAGACAAAGCGTTGAATGGTACAACTGTCTTAAATACAGTAGCTTTGTTAAAGGGTGCTTCTATACTTCGCGTTCATGACGTGAAAGAGGCTATGGAAGCCATTAAGCTTGTTAATTCACTTTAAATTGATCTTAGCATTCAATATAGGATTTCTTGAAATTACCGGAGTTGACATCCTGGATGTTTTGCTAGTAGCAGTGCTATTGTATCAAGTCTATAAGCTGATGAGAGGCAGTGTTGCCTTTAAGATTTTTTCAGGCTTTCTTATCCTTTATTTTGTCTACCTAATGGTCTCTGCAGCTAAGATGGAGCTTCTGGGGAGCATCTTAGGGCAGTTTATGGGAGTGGGTGTTTTAGCGGTGATTATTCTATTCCAGCAAGAAATTCGTAAGTTTTTATTGATTCTAGGGAGAACCAGTTTTTTCAATGAAGGAAACCTGCTTGAAAACCTTAAATCCCTATGGAGGACAAATAGTAAATATCAAAGAGCCGAAATTACTCCGCTAATAGATGCATGCAAAACACTTGGAGGGTCTAATACCGGAGCTTTGATTGTCATGTCAAAAAACTCCGAATTGAAGTTTTACGCTGAATCAGGTGATCGCTTAGACGCCATTACTTCAAAAAGGCTCCTATTATCCATTTTCAATAAATATAGTCCGCTGCATGACGGAGCAGTGATTATCTATAACAACAAGATTGTTGCAGCAAGATGTATTTTGCCAGTTACTGAAAGAGATGTTGCAGCTCACTATGGTCTGAGACATAGAGCAGCTATTGGGATGTCAGAAGATACCGATACTTTGGTTTTGGTGGTTTCCGAGGAGACAGGCCAAATTTCTGTAATGAGAAACGGACAGTCCTACAACAATCTCACGACACAAGAGCTTCGCAAGAAAATCAACGAGTACTTGTACGAAGAAGATAAAGAGCAAGCGGCCGGAGAAGTAAATAACCCACTTCAAAAAGCAAAAGAAGAAAGTCAAAACTCAGAGCAAAAGGCTCCCGAAGAGGTAGCGAGTGAAGTTAAATAAACCTTAATTTTTAACTTGACAGTGAAGTGCAAGTATCATTGTGGGAGATTGCTTAGAGCTTTGGTTTTGGCTTAGGTCTAGCCATGATCTTAGGTTTGGCAGCAGCGGGTTTTTTCTGAGTATCCTCAATCTTATCTTTCTCAAGTAAATATTGTCTTCTTAGTTTGTTGATCAAAAAGAGTTTTTGAGCCGTGAAACTAGACGGATGCATTTGCATGAATAGAGATTCAAACTCTTCGAAAGTCTCTGGCGATCCTGTCTTGAGTTTGATAGGGTCAATTTTTTTGGTTTTGAGATATTCTATAAAGTTCATTTCATCAAAAATACGAGTTATCCACGATATGATTTTTTTTGTTTTGCCTATATTTCAGCCAAATATTGCGGAGGTTTTTTCTGGTTTCTTAAAATATGCTTTTAATCTGTGTCACCATATTGTGCATATTTTGCTAAAAATTTGAATTAGTCTTAAAATTAGTATTTCTTTCCCTACCAAATCATCAACCTAATCTATGTCAGAACTGAGAAACTTGGAGCTTTCCACGGATGGTTCCATACTCACCATTACCATTAACAGAGAAAATAAGCTCAATGCCCTGAATATGGATACGCTGGCGGAAATCAAGAGCGTTTTTCAATCAGTTTATGACGATAAGGACATTACAGGAGTAATCTTGACTGGAGCTGGAGAAAAGGCATTTGTAGCAGGAGCCGATATCACTGAATTCTCGGAATTGAATGATTTAAATGCACGTAAATTTTCTGAAGAAGGCCAAGAGGTTTTTCAATTAATCGAAGACTGTCATACTCCGGTTATCGCAGTTGTTAATGGATTTGCTTTAGGAGGAGGATGTGAATTGACTATGGCATGCCATATGAGAGTGGCTACTTCTAATGCGAAATTCGGACAACCTGAAGTGAATTTGGGAATCATACCAGGCTATGGAGGCACCCAGCGTCTGACACAGCTGATAGGAAAAGGTCGTGCTTTTGAATACCTATTGACAGGAGATATGATGGACGCCAATCAAGCCTTGGAATACGGACTAGCTAATCACGTTGAAGACACCAAGGAGCTAGCCATAGCAAAAGCGAAAGAAATACTACTAAAAGTATCTTCGAAAGCCCCTTTGGCTACAGGCTTGGTAATTGATTGCGTCAATGCTATTTACGATTCAGAAACCAACGGCTACCAAACAGAAGCAAATGCTTTTGCACGCTGCTGTGGTACAAATGACTTTAAAGAAGGAGCTGCTGCCTTTGTTGAAAAACGTCCTGCAAAGTTTACAGGATCATAGGTGAGTCAAATCAAGCAACTCGCTAGTCAGACACTGGTTTATGGTGTTAGTAGCGTTTTAGGAAGGGTTTTCAATTACTTACTTGTTCCATTATACACTTCCGTTTTTCATCCTGAAGAATTCGGGATTATTACGGAGTTGTACGCCTATGTGGCGTTTCTCAATGTTATCTACACATACGGTTTTGAGACTGCATACTTCAGGTTTGCGACCAAGAGCGATGAAAAAGAGAAGTATTTCAATTTGACTCAGACGAGCCTGCTCGTAACCTCAGTTCTTTTTAGTTGTGCTCTTTATTTAACCTCGGATTTAATTGCTGACTTTCTTAGCTACCCAGACAAGGGGTTTTATATAAAATGGTTGGCTATGATTTTGGCTGTAGATGCTATTGTAGCAGTTCCATTTGCGAGACTTAGATTGGATGGAAAAGCATTGGTTTTTGCATCAATCAAACTC
Organism: Cyclobacteriaceae bacterium; assembly: GCA_049115715.1. GTDB lineage: Bacteria > Bacteroidota > Bacteroidia > Cytophagales > Cyclobacteriaceae > JAMZMI01. The sequence goes on along the minus strand of JAGDZQ010000031.1, from coordinate 21,610 downwards.
ACCAATATTGGTTTAAACATCGGACTAAATCTCTTTTTTATTCTTCTATGTCCGTTTCTTATAGGAAAAGGGATTAATGCTTTTTCTTCAATCTATAACCCTAATCTGGGAGTTGGTTATATCATATTGTCAAACCTGATAGCCAATGCGCTTTTGATCCCACTGCTTTTGCCGTCTTTGATGAAGATTAAATTCAACATCAATAAAGAATGGATAGCGATGTTTGTCTACGCATCACCACTCATGATCATGGGACTTGCAGGCGTTACCAACGAGATGGTTTCTAGAGCACTATTAAAATATTTACTTCCTGAAAACTTCTATCCAGAGCAGTCAAATCTCGAGGTACTGGGGATATTCGGTGCTTGCTACAAACTTTCTGTTTTTATGACACTTGCAGTTCAGGCCTTCAGATATGCGTTTGAACCCTTCTTCTTTTCTAAGTCTAAGAACAAAGATTCTCCTGAGCTATTTGCCAAGGTTACGCACGGCTTTATAATCTTTGGATCCTTCTCATGGCTTTTGATTTCAGTATTGCTGCCGGATGTGGCATCCATTTTTTTAAGACAAAAGGTGTATTTATCTGCTCTGAATATTGTGCCATGGTTGCTAGGAGGAGGACTTTTCCTAGGTATCTATTATAATCTTTCTGTTTGGTATAAGCTCACTGACAAGACCGCATATGGAGCTTGGATCACCATAGTCGGAGCACTTATAAGTGTGATACTAAATGTGGTATTGATTCCGATTATGGGATATATGGGTAGCGCAATTACAACATTTGTAGCCTATTTTATCATGGTAGTGATTAGCTACATAACCGGGCAGAAGCACTATCCCATTCCGTACTACTTGGGTAGGGGTTGTTTTTATCTCCTTTTAGCTTCTGTATTGATCATTGGTTTCTATTTTTGCGGCTTTGAAGGAAGTCAAAGGTATCTTGCAATAATTGGGGTGACGATCATATATTCACTATCGGTTTGGCTATTTGATATCAGATCCGGATTTATCCAAATACCAAAGAGAAAATGAATCTTATAATTCCAATGGCCGGGATGGGCAAACGCCTTAGGCCGCATACACTTACTACACCAAAGCCCTTAATTCCGATAGCAGGCCTGCCTATCGTTCAGAGGCTGGTGCAGGATATTGCCAGTGTTACACCAGAAGCGATTGATAACATAGCTTTTATTATCGGAGATTTTGGGACGGAAATCGAAGAGCAGTTGAAACAAGTTGCCGAGGAGGCTGGAGCAGAAGGCCATATTTTTCATCAAGGGGAAGCACTCGGAACCGCGCACGCAGTTTTTTGTGCTGAGTCGGTGATGAAGGGTAAGGTGGCGATAGCATTTGCTGATACGCTTTTCAGGACGACATTTACTCTAAATACAGAAGATGATGGCATTATTTGGGTAAAGCAAGTAGATGATCCCAGCGCTTTTGGTGTAGTCAATCTCGATGAAAGTGGAATAATTACCCAGTTTGTAGAAAAACCAAAAACACCTGTTTCGGATTTAGCGATCATTGGAATTTATTATTTCAAAGATGGGGATCAATTAAGAAATGAACTTCAGCAGATTATAGATAATAAAATTATGGCTGGAGGCGAGTATCAACTCACCACAGCTCTTGAGAATCTGAAACAAAAGGGAACCAAATTCAAAGCCGGGAAAGTTGATGAATGGCTTGATTGCGGGAATAAAAATGCAACCGTGGAATCTAATAGCAGATATCTGGGTTTTATAGGTGAAAATCAGATTTCGGATTTGGCTGTACTTGAAAACTGCAAGATCATCCCTCCTGTTGTAATTGGAGATCATACCAAGATCGTTAATTCTACAATTGGGCCAGGAGTTTCAATAGGAGCAGATTGTAGTTTTGAGGAAACAGTGATAGAAGATTCATTGATTCAAAATAATGTTACTTTGCGAAACGTTAATCTGGTCAACTCAATGGTCGGGAACTTCGTAAAAGTAGAATCAACATCAGGAGTAGTAAGTCTGGGAGACTATTCAGAATTGAAAGGGTAGTTCATGAGAATAGCAGTTACATTTTTATTTTTTTTCACCTTGATCGTTTTTTCAGGTTCTTCACAGAAAAAGAACAGAAAAAAAAAGAAAGATCAAGTGGAAGCTGCTGCCACGTCCGATTTATTTCAAGACGAAAAAAGAGTAAAATTTGAAGCCACTCTTATAGAAGCTGAGAAGCAATTAATTCTTGAGAACAATACCAAAGCAATCGAACTTCTTAAGAAGGCTTTGGAAATGAATCCAACCAGTGGAGCGGCAAACTTTAAGCTAGCGGAAACACTTACTAAAACTTCAAGTCTTGTTGAAGCACTTCCATACTCACAAGCAGCAATAGAATCAGACAGAACCAATAAGTATTATTTTCTTCTTACTGCCGAGATTCATAAGGCGATGGGAGACTTTGATGCCGCAGCGGTACTCTATGATGAAATGATTAACAATATCGAGGATACAGAGTCCTATCTTTTTGAATTAGCTGTAATCTATCAATACAGAGGAAACTATGATCTGGCTCTTGAGACTTATCAAAAAGCGGAGGAGGTATTTGGGCTAAATGAAAAAGTTCTTAGAGAGAAACAGAAAATATACCTGTCGCAAAATGACAATCAATCTTTAATTCGAGATTGGGATAAGCTCATCGCTGAAAATCTTGACAATTCCAGATACACGATTGAGTTGGCTGAGTACTTAATTGGTAAGAACCTGCTGACAGAAGCCAGGGAGAGGTTGCTTAAAGTCAAGGAGGAGAATATTCATATAGATTTATTGTTGAGTCAAATTGCACTCAAGGAGGGAAATGAGGAAGAGGCACTTAAAATAACTTTGGATGCGTTTTCTTCAGAGTCACTAGATTATAAAACCAAAATAAAACTTCTCAATAGCTATTTGGATGCTGCAATCTCACCAGAGCAATTTGAAGCTGTGATAACCATGTCAGAATCCCTAGGAGATTCATACCCAGACAAATTTGAAGCTCAAGCCTACGCTGGTGATGTTTTGTACAGAATGGAAAAAAGTGATGAAGCGCTTAAGTACTATTTAAGAGCAATCAGAATTGAACCTTCCAACTATTCGGTGTGGCAAAATATATTGAATATTGAAGCTGTTTCTAATAGCTATGACAGCTTAATTGCGCATGCAGATGAAGCTCTTGAGTACTTCCCCAATCAAGCTCCTTTGTACTACTTTTCAGGTATTGGACACATGTTTTTGAAAAAACATAAGAAATCAGTTCAGATGCTTGATCAAGGAACTAAATATTCAACTGACCCAGGGCTTCTCACACTATTTTACGGACAGATGGGAGATGTATATAATAGCATGAAAGAATCTGCCAAATCGTACGCTTCTTATGAAAAAGCGCTTGAAAACAACCCTACAAACGATCATGTTTTAAACAACTATAGCTACTTTCTTAGTTTAGATAAAAAAGACCTTGACAAAGCGCTTGTTATGTCTACAAAATTAGTTGAACTACACCCCGAGAACCCTACGTACTTGGATACCCATGGATGGGTACTCTATTCCTCAGAAAAATATGCTGAAGCGGAAAAATTTCTAGGAAAAGCGGCTAAACTAGATAATGATGCTACGGTTATAGAGCACTATGGAGATGTGTTGTATAAATTGGGCAAAGTTGAGGAGGCCGTGGAGCAGTGGGAAAAAGCTAGCAAGCTTAGTGACGCCTCCGAAAACATACTTAAGAAAATAGCTGATAAGACGCTTTATGAATAAAAGTTTACTTGCTATTCTGGTTTTAGGAATAGTAACGATTGGGTGTAATAAGAAATTTTCTGGGATATTTCATCGAGATCATTCGATAATCAAAGTCAATGAAATTGGATTTGATTACTTCTCCGGAAAAATGAAGCTAGATTTTGAAGGAGAGAAGAACCTCTCGGGAGTTGCCAACTTACGAATCAGAAAAGACAGTGTCATTTGGATTTCGCTTTCGCCAGGATTAGGCGTTGAAGTAGCTAGAATACTCATTGCAAAGGACTCGGTAGCGATCATTGATAAGTTTAATAAGAAATACATCACCAGTGATTTTGACAAACTGAGTGCGAAATTTGGGTTCGATATCAATTATCATTTGGTTGAATCGCTAATGTTGGGAAACTTGATCACTCCATATTCAAGCGAGGAACTTGTGAAAAGCGAGAATGCTTATGAGTATGAACAATGGCTTGGAAATTTTCATTTAGACAATTATATAGGAGCTAAGACAATGAAACTGGAAAGACTTCAAGTACAAGATACTGCTTCCAATAGCTCGATTTCGGTTCGGTATACCGATTTTCAACTTGTGGAAAGTCAAGTGCTCCCGTTCGAAATAATCGCAAAACTATTCAAGGAAGGCTCTAAGGATGCTTCTACTCGGCTAGACATTGAATACAGCAAAGCCGAAATCGAAAAAAAGCCATTGAAGTTTCCGTTCAATGTGCCACAAAAGTATGAGAGAGATGAAGCCGATTAAGGTTTTAGGCCTCATAGCATTATTCTTTTTTTGCTTCAATAGCTATGCGCAAAAAACCAAGTCGCAGCTTGAGAATGAAAAGAGAGAAAACCTCAAAAAAATTGCAGAAGCTGAGAAAATCCTAAAGGATACTGAGCACGAGAAACGAGCAACAATTGGTCAGCTCCGAGCCATCAATCAGCAGATAAAGGCCAGAGTCGGCTTGATAGGTGCTCTGAATCAAGAGGTGGGACTTTTAGATAGTGAGATTGGAGATTTGAATATTATAATTAACGCTTTGCAGACTGATCTCACCAACCTCAAGGAAGAATATGCCGCAATGATTTATGCTTCCTACAAAGCCAATAAAGGATATGGCAAGCTCACCTTTTTATTTTCCGCTTCCACGTTTAATCAACTTTTCAAGCGATTAAAATACCTGGAGCAGTATGCAGATGCCAGGCAAGTTCAGGTTAAGCAGATAGAGATCGTTGCTGAGGAATTGACCAAACAAAAGAATCAAGTGCAGATTAAGCTTTCGGAGCAGAGACTCTTGCTGGATCAACAAGTAGCTGAAAACAAGAAACTCATTAATCTTAAAACGAAGCAAAACAAAGTGATCTCAAGCCTGAGTAAGCATGAGAAACGATTAAAAAAAGAGTTGAACGACAGAAAAGTAGCTGTAGATAAATTAGATAATCTCATCGCTGAGATTGTAAAGAAGGAAATTGAAAGATCTAAATCGCTATCAACTGCAGCTTTGGCCGATGAGGAAGAGATATCGTCCTTGTTTGAAGAAAATAAAAACAGACTGAAATGGCCAGTTTCCACAGGTTTTGTATCGTCCAAATTTGGAAGGCAACCACATCCTGTTATCAAGGGGATCATTGAAGATAATTCAGGAATAGAAATCCAAACAAACCAAAATGCCTCTGTTAGATCGGTCTTTGAGGGAAAAGTGGTCGCTGTGGCCATTGCTCCAGGTATGAATAATGTAGTGCTTATGCAACATGGAGATTATTACACGCTGTATGCAAGATTGAAGGAAGTAGCAGTGAAGAAAGGGCAAAAAGTCAATGCAAATGAGGTTCTGGGCACGGTCTATAGTGACAAAGATGGAGTGTCGGAAGTGCACTTTGAAGTTTGGAAAGGATTTCAGAAACTCAACCCAGAAAAGTGGCTAGTCTTAAAGTAACTACATATTGAGCTTGAAATTCAGCTAGATACAAGCGAATCATTTGTGCTAAGCATCCTTTTATCCCTATCTTTGATTTCTTATTAAAAACAATTCATTATGAATACGGTGTTAGTTTGGATGCCAGGCCCTTGGGAAATGATGGTCATAGCGTTGGTTTTCATAGTTTTCTTTGGAGCCAAAAAAATTCCTGAAATAGCTAAAGGGATGGGCAAAGGGATCAGGGAATTTAAGGATGCCACCAAAGAAATAAAGAAGGAAATACAAGATTCTGCGGAAGAAGACGGTCAAAAAAAGGATTAAAAGTTGCAAGCTAATTCATCATTTCATCAACTCAGAAAGGAGCTTGATGAAGGTAAGTTGACATGTGTTGATATTGTCAATCACTATCTTAGAAATATAGATCAGAAGAATCCAGAGCTTAATGCTTTTTTATCAGTTTATGATAAAGAAGCGATCAATAAAGCAAAGGAGATTGATCAAAGATTGGCCGACAAAACAGCTGGTCGTTTGGCTGGTATGGTTGTAGGATTGAAAGATGTGCTTTGTTATCAAGATCATCCATTGAACTGTGGGAGCAAGATTTTAGGAGATTTTGAGTCTCAGTTTTCTGCTACATGTGCAGAAAGACTCATTGCCGAAGACGCTATCATAATAGGTAGAAACAACTGCGATGAGTTTGCAATGGGCTCATCTTGCGAAAACTCTGCTTTTGGTCCGGTGAAAAATGCGGACAATACCAATAGAGTTCCCGGAGGTTCTTCAGGAGGCTCGGCAGTAGCTGTTCAGTCAGATATGTGCTCAATTTCATTGGGGACGGATACAGGAGGCTCTGTACGTCAGCCAGCTTCGTTTTGCAACGTCATTGGTTTTAAACCAACATATTCACGTATTTCCAGACACGGGCTTGCATCCTACGCAAGTACCTTCGATACCATTGGTATTTTCTCTAATTCGGTTGAAGACGCAGCTTTAGTTCTAGAAATTATTTCGGGAGAAGATGATCATGATAGTACGGTTTCTGCAGAAGAAGTCGCGCCTTATTCTCAACTTCTCAACTTTGAAGGAAAGGTTAAAGTAGCCTACCTGAGTGAGACCATCGAAAGCGATGCGATAAATTCAGAGGTGAAAGAGGCGGTTCTTCAAGCAGGTAAGAATTTGGAAAACCAAGGACATCAGGTTGATCGAGTAGATTTTCCTTTGATGGAATACGCACTTCCGACCTATTATATTTTGACTACTGCAGAGGCTAGCTCCAATCTATCAAGATATGACGGTGTAAAATATGGCTATCGCGTAGAAAATCCAGAGAATCTGGAGTCCATGTATAAGAAGACAAGAACTCTTGGTTTTGGACATGAGGTTTTTCGTAGAATTATGCTCGGAACATTCGTGCTTTCGGCAAGCTATCACGATGCATATTATATAAAAGCTCAGAAAGTCAGAAGACTGATAAAGAACGAATTGGAGAAGCTTTTTGAAACATATGATTTCATTATTCTTCCCACTGCACCCACTACTGCATTTGAGTTAGGATCAAAGACAAGCGATCCTATGGAGATGTATCTGGCGGATTTATTTACTGTTCAGGCGTCTGTGGCTGGTGTCCCCGCAGTGTCTATCCCGATTGCAAAAGATAAAGATGGAATGTCCATTGGTTTGCAAGTAGTATCCAAAGCTTTTACGGAAGATAAACTTTTGGCCTTTTCAAAATACTTGTTGAAGGAGTAACTAGTTATATAACTATGCGAAAAGCAATTAGCATAATTTGCTTCCTCTTTTTTTGGATTATAAATCTTCAAGCACAGGATAAAAAAGAGTACGACTATATTCCTGACGCTTCTTACGACGAAGTAGCTGATAGACTCTCATGTATTGACTCGGAAATACCCTTGACTTTCAATGCCAAGGTGAAGTCATTCATTGATTACTTCACCGTTAGAGATAGACCTTATACGAAAGGGGTTTTGGCTCGAACGAAAATATATTTCCCAATATTTGACGAAGCTTTTGAGCGGCACGGTGTTCCGACTGAACTCAAATACCTTGCTATAGTTGAGTCTGGCCTCAGACCCAATGCAATATCAAGAGCCAGCGCAGTAGGTCTTTGGCAGTTCATGTCATACACTGGGAAAATGTACGGACTTACGGGAAACTGGTATGTTGATGATAGAATGGATCCCTATGAATCTTCAGATGCAGCTGCAAGGCATTTGAAAGATCTCTACCGAATGTTTGTAGATTGGGAACTCGCATTGGCAGCTTACAACTGTGGGGCTGGGAATGTTAGGAAAGCTATTCGCAGGAGTGGCAAGAAGAAGTTTTGGGATATTTATAGATACCTCCCTCGAGAAACACGATCTTATCTACCTCAATTTGTAGCTATCGCTTATACGGTCAATTATGCGGAAGATCACAATCTTTACGTAGACGAGTATGAAACACTACCAGAGTTTGATACCATTCAGATTAGTCAATATTTTCATTTAGAGACATTTGCAAACCTAACTGAGACGGATTTGGAAGATCTCCTAAATCTTAACCCACAGATTAAGCGCGGGGCACTACCTGAAGGAACAAAGGAATTTACTCTTAGAATACCTGCCCACATTAAAGATTCTGTAGTTATGAATAGAACTTTTTTATACGATTCAGCAGGGAAAGTTGGAAAGGCTCATTTGGATTATTTGGCAAGGAATACCCCTGGGAGTACTTATGGCCGTCAGAAGCAAATCTATAGAGTCAGAAGTGGTGATGTGTTGGGCACCATTGCTAGAAAGTATCATGTGAGAGTTTCCGATATCCGCACATGGAATAATCTTAAGGGAAATATGATAAGAGTAGGTCAGCGGCTCAGTATATGGGTGTTGCCAGCTTACAATAGCCAAACGAAAGATTTGTACGCTAGTGCCAAGGTTCCTGCAAAACCAAAGGTGAATTTAAGTGCTGGACAAAAAACACATCTCGTTCAATCCGGAGACTCGCTATGGAGTATCGCCAATAGTTATGCTGGTCTTTCCATTGAGAAAATCAAACAACTCAATGGTTTGAGAACCAATATGATAAAGCCAGGTCAGCAACTTATCATATCTACCGAATAAAATCGTTGGGATATTAACTCCCACCTGAGTAAATTCTATTTTTGTAAATACAATAGATATGAAGCTATCCAATCTTTTATTTGTCATTTCCTCTTTTTTGATTTTGATCGGATGCCAACAGGCACGCGAACAAATGGGGAAAGATCTTCAAAAAACAGCCCGTGGCGAAGCTGATGAAATGGTTTTGATCATTGACACAACTATGTGGAATAGGCCTGTTGGGAAAGAAATAGCCAATGTTTTCAGAAGTCCAATGATTGGACTTCCTCAGGATGAACCAAAATTTAATGTGCACGTGGTTGATCCAAGAGCACTTAACAGTACATTGAAGACTGCCGTGAATATGGTCTTTGTGATGTCGTTGGATAACGAGTCTAGCATGGGTAAAGCCATGAGACGATATTTCTCCAATAATTCTCTTAAACTCATTCAAAAGGATTCATCAATATTCATGACAGTCAAAAGGGACGAGTTTGCCAAAGGGCAGATTGTCATGTATTTATATGCCCAAAACGAAGCATTTCTTAAGAAGAAAATTTTAGAAAATAAGAGTACAATGTTGGAGGTATTTGAGAGTGCTGTGAGAGAGCGTACGAGAAGACAATCCCTAAGTAAGCTTGAAAGAACACTTATGAGTTCGGTTACAGAGGATCATGGCTATTCTATTAAAATCCCTTACGGTTGGGATATGGCTAAAAACTTAAAGGATTTTGTGTGGGTAAGAAAACTTGAAGCTGAATCGGAAAGCAATGTTTTCATATATGAACGCCCATACACCGATCAGAATGTTTTTGACGAAATTGGAGAATTGCGAGATGAAATAACAGAAACTTATCTCCGGGATAGTGAGGAAATTTCATTGTATATAACTAGACAGCAACAATTCCCACTTTTCACAGAGCGGGTCAATTTTCACAATCATTTCGCTGTATCAGCACGTGGACTATGGAAAAACAGTGATTTTTCCGGAGGTGGGCCGTTCGTTAGTTTCACACTTGTAGATGAACCGAGCCAGAAACTATACTACGTTGAGGGATATGTATATTCTCCAGGTACCAAAAAGAAAAAAATGATTAGAGAAGTAGAGGCAATAATTTCAACATTTAAGACACCCTCAGATTTAGTCGTCCAATAAGCTCAAACTAAACCCCAACCTACCATGTGTGCCAAAATAAGAAAAAAGGAGGCGCTTGACTTTCACTCTGAAAAACCTCCGGGTAAGATTGAAGTCACGCCAACAAAACCTCTGAGTAGTCAGCACGATTTGGCTTTGGCTTATTCGCCTGGGGTAGCGGAACCCTGTCTCGCCATTGCTGAAAATCCCGAAGATGTCTATAAGTATACAGCCAAAGGAAATCTGGTTGGAGTAATATCGAATGGAACGGCTGTTTTAGGTTTGGGTAATATAGGCCCTGAAGCCTCCAAGCCAGTAATGGAGGGTAAAGGAGTTCTCTTTAAAAAGTTTGCGGGGATTGATGTTTTTGATATTGAAATCAATGAGACAGACCCACAAAAATTCATCGACATTGTCAAAAGTCTTGAGCCTACATTCGGAGGAATCAACCTTGAAGATATCAAGGCGCCAGAGAGCTTTGTGATTGAACGGACGCTGAGGAAAGAAATGAAAATCCCGGTCATGCATGACGATCAGCATGGCACGGCAATTATTTCTAGCGCAGCACTTATCAATGCCTTGGAGCTTATTGGCAAGAAGTTAGAAGATTTAAAAATTGTCGTGAGCGGAGCAGGAGCTGCTGCCATGGCTTGTACAGATTTATATGTCCTGCTAGGGGCAAGGAAAGAGAACATCATTATGGCGGATAGTCGTGGTGTGATCAAGAAGAGCAGACCTAATTTGGATAGCACAAAGTCAAAATATGCCACTGACCATGATGCTAACACCTTAGAAGAAGCTTTGGTGGGAGCGGATTTGTTTTTAGGATTATCCGTAGCGGATATTTTGAAGCCGGATGCACTTCAGCAAATGGCTAAGGATCCGATCGTTTTTGCACTATCTAACCCCAACCCAGAGATCGCCTATGAGGTTGCGATGAAGACTAGGGAAGATATAATCATGGCTACAGGTCGATCTGATCATCCTAACCAAGTGAATAATGTACTGGGGTTTCCATATATTTTTAGAGGTGCATTAGACGTAAGAGCCACTACTATCAATGAGGAGATGAAATTGGCTGCTGTTTTGGCAATAGCTGAGCTTACGAAACAAAGTGTTCCTCAAATGGTGCTAAAGGCATACGGAACAGATAGTATGAAATTTGGCAAGAAGTACTTAATTCCAAAGCCACTCGACCCTAGACTTATTACCGCGATATCACCTGCAGTAGCCAAAGCTGCAATTGATAGCGGAGTGGCTCGCAAAGAAATTAAAGACTGGTCAGCCTACAGAAGAGAACTTGAAGAAAGGGTCGGGCTCGATCAGAGGTTGATGTCTAGGCTGGTCTTCAGAGCAAGACAAGCTCCGAAGAGGGTCGTTTTTGCCGAAGCTGGGGACGTAGATATTCTTAAAGCAGCTCAAATGTCTGTTGATGAAGGAGTCGCAATACCAATCTTACTTGGGAGCAAGAGTGAGATCAACGAGATAATCAGTGCGAATGAGTTGGACGGGTTGAAAGATTGTCAGATTATTGACCCTGCCGATAACCCACAAATGGTTGACGATTATGCAAATGCGTTTTATAAAATGCGTCAACGTAGGGGGATCACACTTAAGGATGCGTATAAAGCCATGACGAGAAGCAAGAATTACTTTGGTGCCATGATGGTTGAGCAGGGAGAGGCAGATGCTTTTATTTCTGGCCTATCCAATGATTACCCTAAAACGATCCTTCCAGCACTACAAATTATTGGTGTTGAAGAAGGAGTGAATAAGGTGGCAGGTATGTATATCATCCGGAACAAAAGCGGGAATTTCTTTTTCGCTGATACCACAGTCAACCTTAAGCCCTCTGCAGAAGAACTTGTAGATATAATTGGGCTTACTGCAAGAGCAGTAAGAGTGTTTGATGCCGAGCCAAGAATGGCAGTTTTATCCTATTCAAATTTTGGTTCAGCTAAAGGGGAAGTCCCTGAGAAAGCAGCTAAAGCAACTCGGTTGGCTAAGGAAAGATGGCCAGATTTGATCATTGATGGAGATATTCAGGCCAATGTTGCATTGAATCAAGATCTGTTAAAGGATAATTACTCGTTTAGTCCATTAGCGAAGAAACCAGCCAATACTTTGATATTTCCGGATCTTGATTCGGGAAATATCGCTTATAAACTGCTGATGGAGATCGGTGGAGCAGAAGCAATTGGCCCTATGCTTTTAGGGATGAAAAAACCTGTACATGTATTACAAGTGGGTAGCTCCGTAAGAGATATATTTAATATGATTACTATTGCGGTCGTAGACGCTCAAATAGCAGAAGAAAAAGATAAAAAATGATCAATTATCTTATCGGAGAATTAGTGGTTAAAGATCCTACCTATGTTGTAGTTGAAACGCGCGGAGGAGTAGGGTACGAATTGAAGATTAGTCTCGCCACTTACGGAAGTATCAAGGATTTGGATCAGACTAAAATATTCACCCACTTTCATGTCAAAGAAGATGCCCATACACTTTTTGGTTTTGCTGATCAGGCTGAGAAAGTTAGATTTCTGGATTTGATCTCCATTTCGGGAGTAGGACCCGGTACAGGCTTGATGATTTTATCTTCACTTTCGCCTGAAGAGCTTCAATCTGCGATAGCGAATGAAGATGTAAAAACGATCCAAGGTGTTAAAGGAATTGGTTTGAAAACTGCACAGCGGATTGTTCTTGAACTGAAAGATAAAATGAGGAAAGAAGGCTTTCTCGAAAATTCACTTGAAATTGGTGCCCCAAGTCGCAATACGCTTCAAAATGAAGCGTTATCCGCCCTAACCACATTAGGAATAAGTAAAGCCGCAGCTGAAAAAAATATAGCTTTGATTCTGAAGGAAAGTGGTCACCAAATTAAACTTGAAGAACTCATTAAACAGGTATTGAAAAAGGCCTGATCTCATTGGCAAATTCTTGACTAGTAAATCATACATATTGATACTTGTGGGTGTATTGTTCCTCTGCATATTTACAGAAGGAAGTTATACGTATGCCCATGGAGGGGAATTCATATTCCAGCAGGATACTATACCAGCTGATAGTGTTAATGCTGATACTTTAAAGCCATATACGCCAACAAAAACGCCAACATACAAAACCCCTTATCGGTTTGGAGATCCATTTTCCAATCGCAGTAGTCTTTCCCCTCTTCTTCTAGCAGATCCATCGACGATCGATATGGAAGTAGAATATGACTCAGGATTTAACTATAACATATACGAGAGAATAGGTGATGTAAATTTCAGGCCCGTCACTACCATGACTTTTTCTGAATTTGATCAGTATAATAACAAACAAATCACCAAACAGTACTTTCAAGAAAGATCAGCCGGGCTAGATGGCGAGAGTGCCGTAAGTGGGAGGAACTTAATTCCAAGATTATATATCAGTCCCGTCTTTGATCGATTGTTTGGTGGGAGCTACGTCGATATCCAGCCAAATGGATTTGTGAATCTTGACTTTGGGGGCAGATTCCAGCGAACTGATAATCCCCAGCTTTCATTGAGGCAACAACGGAACGGTGGCTTTAATTTTGACCAGCAGATATCCCTTAATCTGGTAGGTAAAGTAGGGGAAAAACTCGCGATCACTGCCAACTTCGACAACAACAATACTTTTGATTTTCAAAATAATCTTAAGGTCGAATACACTGGATACGAAGAAGACATTGTTAAGAAAATCGAGATAGGGAATGTTAGTATGCCCGTTTCGAATAGCTTGATGACAGGAGCTCAGTCCCTTTTTGGAGTGAAAACCCAACTTCAATTCGGAAAACTATTTGTTACAAGCGTTGTATCTAGACAGCAAGGCAAAAGTGAGGTTCTAACCATCGAAAGCGGTTTCCAGGGAAAAGAATTTGAAGTAAGAGCTTCGGAGTATGACGAAAATAGACATTTCTTTCTGGGACACTTCTTTAGAGATAATTACGAAAGATGGCACAACAATTTACCGCAGCTAATTTCAGGAGTAAACATTACTCGGGTTGAGATTTACGTCATTAACAGGAATAACGAAACAGAGACAACACGTCAAATAGCGGCTTTTCAAGATTTAGGAGAAGGCCGGGTTATTCACAATAATTTAAACGGAGGGGTTGTAGGGAATGCGGCCAGTGCTTCTAATAATATTGCGAATAATCTTTATAGTGACTTTTTACTTAAGCTTACCAGAAACAAGGACAACATCATTGATGATATCACAAGTCTTGGTATGGTTGAATCTACGGATTTTGTCAAGGTAGGAACCGCGAGGAAGCTAGATGATAGCGAATATGAAATCAATACGCAACTTGGGTATGTGTCCCTATTGAGGAAACTTCAAAACGATGAATTATTGGCAGTTTCTTATGAATATACTTTTGCAGGGAAAGTGTATAAGGTTGGAGAACTGACAGAGGATTACGCCGGTAAATCTGAAAATGAGGTTATTTTCTTAAAAATGCTTCGTCCAAATAAAATTGATGTTGATATCCCGAGCTGGGATTTGATGATGAAAAACATCTATTACCTCAATGCAAGTCAGGTAGAGAGAGATGGATTTCAATTGAAAGTAAGATACCGTGATGATGCTTCGGGAATTGATAATCCATCGCTTCATGAAGGAAGGAGAACGACCAATATTCCATTAATAGAACTATTAAAATTAGATCAGCTCAATCAAAATAATGATCGTCAAAAGGATCAAAACTTTGATTACATAGAAGGAATTACGATTGATTCAAGAAATGGGTTCATCAAGTTTCCCGTACTGGAACCGTTTGGGACTACACTAGCAGGTTTTTTCGATGATGATGAAATCTCCTTTAGCGAAAAATATGTTTATGATGCATTGTATGATAATACCCAAAACGAGGCTTCTCAAGACACGGGGAAAGATAAGTTTTTCATAACGGGTAGGTATAATGCCGGTTCGTCAAGTGAAATAGCACTTCCAGGTATCAATATAGCAGAAGGGTCTGTGGTGGTTACTGCAGGTAACACCCCATTGACCGAAGGGTTAGATTACACCGTAGATTATAATCTTGGTAGAGTAAGGATCATCAACGACGGAATTCTAAGTTCTGGAAAAACAATAAATATTGGTTATGAAAAAGCCGATCTCTTCAACTTTCAGGCACGATGGCTTTATGGAACCCGGTTGGATTATCAGTTCAATGACCAATTTAATATTGGAGCTACGGTCATGCATCTTAACGAACGACCGGGAGGAGTGACTCGTTACCAAATTGGCGATGAACCAACCAGCAATACCAAGTATGGTTTTGATATTAATTTCCAGGAGGAAGTTCCATTCCTCACAAAGGCGATGGACTTTTTGCCACTAGTCAGTACCAAAGAACCCTCAACAGTTACTTTCAATGCAGAATTTGCACAGATGGTGCCAGGCACTTCCAATATTGTCAATGGAGAAGGCACATCCTATATAGATGATTTCGAAAACTCCGTTACCACAATAGGTCTGGATGGATGGGCAGGTTGGCGACTTGCTTCTACTCCTCAAACGGATCTTGGTACGTTTACCGATGGAGATGGCTCCACTTCTTCTCTGCGCTTCAATGATAAAAGAGCTAAGGTTGCGTGGTACAGTATTGACCCTACTGTATTCTATCGATCTTCTGGTGCTGTGAATAAGCCTAGCAATATTGGAGATGCGGATTTAACCAATCATTACGTAAGGCCGATTGGTTGGAACGAGATATTCAGACAAAGAAGCCGACAGCAGATTCTCAATTTTGAACAGACCTTTGATATTGCTTTTTACCCGACAGAAAGAGGGCCATATAATTACAATCCGAACCTTGATCAGACTGGTCGATTAACCAATCCTTCTGAGAATTGGGGAGGGATTATGCGAGCAATAGGAAATGAAGTTGATTTTAATAAGAACAATGTTGAATACATCGAATTTTGGTTGTTAGATCCTTTTATCCAATCTGAGAATGGAAGGGTCTTAGACGGCACTTTTAATAGTCAAAATTTTCAAGGAGGAAAACTGGTTTTCAATCTTGGTAACGTTTCTGAGGATGTCATTCCGGATAATAGGCATTCGTTTGAGAGTGGACTGCCTTCCGATGGAGATTTATCCAACACCGTAATGAGTGAATGGGGGAACGTCCCGTCAGAACCTTTTTTGATTAACAGATTTGAGAATTCGAGAGCGGCCAGAGAAAATCAGGACGTAGGGTTAGACGGACTAGATAGCGAGGCAGAACAATCTCAGTTTGCTGCCGCCCTAGGTAATAGGATCAATATTCCGGAAGTTGCTCAAGATCCTTCAGCAGATGACTTTAGACATTTTTTAGATAGCGAATGGGATGTGGTTGATGCAAAGGTCTTAGAGCGATATAAGAACTTCAATGGTATGGATGGAAACTCTCCAGTACCGTCGGGAAATTTCCCTCAGTCGTCATATGTGAATCCGGATAATGAAGATTTGAACACGGATAATACGATTAGTTCGCTGGAAGAGTATTTCGAATATGAAATTGATTTGGACCCTAATAAAATGGTCGTGGGGCAAAATCATATTGTAGATGAGATAGAAAGTGAAAACGAGGATCGGACGAAATGGTATTTATTTAGAATTCCAATTAGAGATCCGGATAGAGCATACAATGGGATAAACAGTTTTACCAACATCAGATTTATAAGAATGTATATGACCGGCTTTAATCAGCCAGTTGTTCTTAGAACCAATAACCTCCAGTTGGTTAGAAGTCAGTGGAGAAAGTTTGATCAAACACTCAATGAAAGTGGACTTGATTTGATTCCCGAACAGTCTGTTTCAGATTTCCAAGTGTCGGTTGTGAATATTGAAGGAAATAGTACAGGCTCTGATTCACGTTCTCCTTATGTAGTTCCTCCGGGAGTAAATAGGGATCAAGATAACACCACGATTATCAATCGTGAGCTGAATGAGCAATCTCTGCAGGTATGCGTCGAAGACTTGAAGGATAAAGACGCCAGAGCGGTATTCAAAAATGTTTCTTTTGATTTACTCAATTACGGTCAACTCAAAATGTATTTTCATGCTGAATCATTCGCAGGAGATGTGGTTCAAGATGATGAGGTTACTGGATTCTTAAGATTGGGTACGGATAGAACCGAGCATTATTATGAAATAGAAATACCACTCAAAGTGACTCCAGCAGGAGTTGGAGCAACTGATCCCAATGTAGCAAGGTTAGTTTGGCCAGAGGAGAATGAAATAGATATTCCGATCAATCAGTTGCTTGGACTTAAGGCTCAAAGAAATAAAGCCAGGATTGATATTGGGAGAGAATATAAAGGAGTGTATTTGATCGACGAGACGAACCCTAATCGTGTACAGAACATTACTGTTAAAGGAAATCCTGATATAAGTACGATACAAGTCATGATGATAGGCGTTCGAAACCCTGAATCTACCGATCAAGCGACCAAGTCAGTTTGTATTTGGGCAAATGAAATGCGTGTTACAGATTTCGATACTAGAAAAGGCTGGGCCGCTAATGCTAGAATTAGCACTAAGCTTGCTGATGTCGCAACTATCAACGCTTCGACCAGATATACATCGATTGGATTTGGTACGATTCAGCAGACTATTCAACAGCGAAGCAGAGAAGAGACACTTCAATATGACGTTTCTGCCAATGTAAATGTGGACAAATTCCTATTGCCGCATAAAACAGGTTTGGTCGTACCTATGTTTGTGAGTTACGAAAAATCGACCTCCACACCACAGTTTGATCCTTTGGATCCAGATACACCGCTAGAAGCCTCACTTGAATCTTTTAATTCGAATAAGGAAAGAAGTGATTATCGTAGACTAGTTGAGGAGCGAAGCGAAAGACGAAGTATCAATTTCACGAATGTGCGGAAAAATAAAGTGAACCCGGAGGCAAACCCTCACTTCTTTGATGTGGAGAATTTATCTTTCTCTTATGCATACAGCGAGGCAGTATCTAGCAATGTTAATACCCAAGTTTTTATCCAAAAGTCCGTTTCAGGAGGACTGGGTTATAACTATTCACCGATTAGTTTCACGATAGAACCATTTGCTAAAACGGAACTTTTTTCCAGCCCATATCTTAAACTCATTAAGGATATTAATTTTTCGCCCTTACCTACAAGTCTTTCTTTCCGAACAGATTTAAACAGAAGTTTCAGAAAGACACAACTTTACAATGATGAGCTGACTACAGAGAATATTGAACCCTCTTTTGAAAAACTTTTCACATTTACAAGAAACTATGGATTAGGTTGGAGTCCATTCAAAAGCTTGAATTTTGACTATTCAGCAAGGGCAAATGCTGTGATAGACGAACCAGATTATGATCCGCTAACCGGCGAAGGAATTAGAGGAGATATCAATACAGGTGAAGAGAAGAAGATAATTTGGAATCAGGTGAAGGACTTGGGAAGAATGAAAAACTTTGATCAGGATGTATCTGTAACCTATAGAACGCCTCTTGATAAATTGCCTTTCACAGATTGGTTAAGTGCGGATGTTAGATATGCAGCTGGATATACATGGACAGCAGGATCTCTTTCTCAAAATGATGATTTAGGAAACTTCTTTGGTCACACAATTGCCAACAGCCGAGATCGAGGGTTGAACGGTAAGGTAGATTTGAATAAGTTATATAACAAAGTCACTTTCCTTGAGGAGGCTAGCAAGCAAAAGAGAGATGAGAAGGTTTCTTTTGGCAATGGAGTTCTTAAATTTTTAATGGCGGTGCAAAACGTAAATCTGACCTACAACATACGGGAAGGAACTACTTTGCCAGGATTCACTCAACAACCCTTTTTACTTGGACTGGATAGCACTTGGAATGCTCCTGGCTGGAAATTCCTTGCTGGAGATCAAGATCCCAACATTCGATATAGAGCGGCAAGAAATGGATGGGTTTCAGAAAGTTTATTGCTAACAACACCTTTTGAGCAAACAAAATCGACGGATGTAGGAATTCGTACTTCCATAGAGCCGCTGAGAGACCTCAAAATTCAACTCGATGCTACCAGGACTAATTCTGGCTCTTTTCAGGAAATTTTCAGGTTTGATACCTTGAATAACCCAAGCGTCAACAATGGCTTTGCCTCTCTGACACCAGCAAGGTCGGGAAGCTATTCCATCACTTTTATGTCAATCAAAACGGCTTTTGTGAAAAACAGAGATGATAACTCAAGTGCCACTTTTGATCAGTTTATTGAAAACATAGAGACAATACGAAGGAGACAAAACAGCAGGAATCCGGATGGAAACCAATACGATTCGCTATCTCAGGATGTCCTGATTCCTGCTTTTTTAGCTGCTTATTCGGGACAAGATGCCAATGAATCAAAGCTAAGTCCATTCCCGAAAATCCCAATTCCTAACTGGAGAATTGATTATTCAGGGCTTATCAAAATCCCATTTATTGAAAAGTATTTTAGCTCTTTCACAATTTCTCATGGGTATAGATCCATTTATAATGTCAATAATTATACAAATTCACTCTTATATTCTGATAATATAACTTTGGATAACAGTGTTCTGGATTATCCAAGAGCGACCAAGACTCTGTCTGATACAAGCAATACTTTGGTGCCGGTATATATAGTCAATCAGGTTACAATTTCGGAGCAATTTTCTCCGCTTATTGGAATAAACGTGCGTACTAAGAACAATATTACGACAAGAATGGAATACAAAAAGGAAAGAAACCTATCCTTGAATATGTCCAATGCTCAGATAACTGAAACGCTAAATAATGACTTTACTTTTGACTTTGGCTTCACCAAGTCTGACTTTAAGCTTCCATTCAAAATCAAAGGAAGAACTGTTGGGCTTGAAAATGATGTGACATTCCGGATGGCTATGACGATTCGCGACGCAACTACAATTCAGAGAAAACTAGAAGGAGAAAATAAGGTGACCAATGGAAACACAAGCTTCCAGTTTAGGCCTGCTATGACCTATAAACTGAATGATCAATTGGACTTGACTGCCTACTTTGATAGAAGTGTAAACGAGCCAAAAATAAGCGCTTTTAAGACTGCAACGACGGCATTTGGATTCCAATTAAGATTTAGTCTTGCTCAATAATAAAAGTCCTGCCTATTTCTAATTAATTTTGAAAAACTAACTACTTCAAACCAATGAATATACCTGAAGAACTATTCTATACCGAAGATCACGAATGGATAAAAATAGATGGAGATGAAGCCACAATTGGTATCACTGAATTTGCTCAAGGTGAACTTGGTGATATTGTCTATGTTGAAATTGAGACTGAAGGAGAAGAGTTGGAGTCAGGTGCCGTTTTTGGTACAGTAGAAGCTGTGAAAACTGTTTCAGATTTGTTTATGCCTCTAGATGGAGAAGTTACCGAGATCAATGAAAAACTTGAGTCAGAGCCGGAGATAGTAAATAATGATCCATATGGAGAAGGGTGGATGATTAAAGTGAAAATTGGCGACAAGGGAGATAAATTATTGTCTGCTGAAGCATATAAGGAACTCATAGGCGAATAATCTTGCGGAAGGCCATTCTAAGTGTCTTCTTGGTTTGGACATGTATCATGTGCTTCTTGTTTTTTAAACCTGGGAGCTCAGATAATTCACTATTTCTTTTTGAAGGAGAGGATAAACTTGCACACGGTATTTTGTTTTTTGCATGGTCCTTTTGCTTTTCGTATTTGATTGGTATTTTAAAGGCGCAAAAGGTATTTCCCTATATTGTCCTTATTCTGGTAATTGGACTTGGGTTTGGAGGCATTAGTGAGTATGTTCAGACCTTTATTCCAAATCGTTCTGCTAGTTTTTTGGACTTTGCGGCAGACACAATTGGAGTGGTTTTGGGATTATTAATAATAATGATTTCAAAAAAGGAACTAATTCGTATCGAAAAAAAGTTTGATAAATAATATATTTGACCCCTTGACCACATTTAGTTAAAGAAAAGAATATGGAGCTTAAAAAGAATCCAAAAGCAGATTTGGCCAAAAAGTCTGGTCTTTTCATGAATATAGGCTTATCCGTAAGTCTACTACTCGTGATAGTTGCTTTTGAATGGAAAACATACGACGATTCTGGCCTTATGGATTTAGGACAGATTGATGACGATTTTGAAGATATTATGGAGATTCCTCCTACGGAGCAACCTCCTCCCCCTCCACCAAAGATTCAACTTCCTGAAATAATCGAAGTTCCAGATGAAGAGGAAATAGAAGAAGAGATAGAAGTAGAGCTTGATGTAGAGGTAACAGAAGAGACGGTCATTGAAGATATCGTTTTTGATGATGCGCCTGCTGAAGAGGAAGTGGAAGAAGTTTTCACGATTGTTGAGGATCCTGCTGAATTTCCTGGAGGAATAAAGGCATTCTATAAATACATAGGTGATAACATGAAGTATCCGTCTCAAGCAAGAAGAATGGGTATCGAAGGAAAAGTATACGTTCAGTTTGTTGTTGACAAGCAAGGAAACGTTACTGAAGTAACTGCAGTTAAGGGAATTGGAGCTGGATGTGATGAGGAAGCTGTTCGAGTACTTCAAGGATCTCCAAAGTTCAAACCTGGAAAACAAAGAGGAAGAGCCGTGAAGCAGAAAATGGTAATGCCTATCGTGTTCAAATTGAGCAATTGAGCAACGAAGAGAAATCAGATTAAAAAGCCCCTTTTGGGGCTTTTTTTATGCTCTTTTAATTGGGCCACTCTCGATCGCATCTAA
>JAGDZQ010000030.1:0-135565 GCA_049115715.1 Cyclobacteriaceae bacterium | reverse complement strand
CCCTTAACTAAACGACATTGCAATAAAAGTGTTAATCATTTTTCCAATATCAATTGATTTCCACTACTAGTAAATGACCATGAAGAAAATCTATCTAAAAAAGATTTTCCTAGAATAAACTCAATTTCCTCGTCGTATATTGCCACCATGGTGCTATCGACTATAAATTGTCCTATCTGAATATTATTGACTAAAGCGGTTCTGCATTCAATGGTGTCTCCATTGGCCATTTCATATAGCTCATTTTCCATGTATTGAACAATTAAATTCTTTTCTTTTAATACCTTCTCAAAGCCCTTAGAGATTAGTATATCAGAAGCCCCAGTATCAAATAGAAAGTAGCGTCCTTCTCCTCCAATAGACATCTTTATTTTTATTTTATTAGGCATATTTAAAACAGAAATAGTGTCCTTGGATTTTAATCCTGTTATATACCCTTCCTGTAGTGTGTCTTTCAAAGCAAGTTTCACACAGGTCATTATTACCTCATTAAAAAGAATAGAATTTTCGTCTTGGATTTCACTCAACGCTGATGAATCTTCTATCCTTCCTGTCTTCAACAACTCGTCAATGGTACAATCACAATATCTCTCTAAATCTAGAGTCCCACCAATATCATAATTTACACTCTTTTTAGCTGCTTCTATGCAGTTTTGAATAGCCGTACTTCTATCTATTCGATTGCTTCTATTGAGACTCGCACTAAAGAGTGTTAATAACATAAACCCCCAAACTGACAAAAAAACCACTTTTTGTGTTTTAAGTTTAGGTGGTTTTTTAATCACTTTCCCTAGTAAGATAATTATACCAACTATGATTGTTGGCCATAATATTAGCGCCAAAACGGAACCAATAATTCTACCTGGTTCGCTAAAGTTCTTAGTTATAAGCATGAATAAGCTGCTAATAATAATTACTATAATCCAAGTAGGTTTTCCAAGCTTCATATTACTTTCAAGTTTAAAACAAATAAACACAAAATGATTCACGTGCTAGATCTCAACTTTCTCAACATAGATCATGCAATTGCTGCTTTTCTTATAGAAAGCAGCGAAGGACCTATTCTCATCGAGACGGGACCTTATTCTACTTTCAAGTCTATGAAATCTGCACTTTCTGCTCATGGATATGTCCCTGAAGATATCAAACACGTTTTCCTGACTCATATCCATTTCGACCATGCAGGAGCTGCCTGGGCATTTGCTAAAACTGGTGCCAAAATCTACCTTCACCCATTTGGTTCTACCCATATGGAAAATCCCACCAAGCTTTACAACTCTGCCAAAATGATCTACGGAGATGATATGGAAAGACTTTGGGGAGCGATGGAAAACATTGCAGCTTCACAACTAATTGCTCCGGAAGACGGTGAAGAGATTGCCATCGGGGATGTCACTATAAAGGCTCTTCATACGCCTGGGCATGCCAAGCATCACATCGCTTGGGAGATAGATGATATTATTTTCACTGGAGATGTCGCCGGAGTTAAAATTGGAAATGGCCCAGTAGTTCCGCCTTGTCCTCCGCCAGATATCAATCTAGAAGATTGGAATACCTCGATAGATCTCATCTCGAAATCCAAGGCTAATCAATTGTATTTGACGCACTTTGGACTCATCACAGATAAGCAACAACATCTCTCTGAGTTGAAGAAAATTCTCAACGATTGGGCTTTTTGGATCAAAGAAAAATGGGAAAGCGGTCTTAGCATAGAGCAAATCACTCCGCTATTTAAAGCTTATACGGCCAACCAGCTCGTTGAAAAAGGTGTGGATGAGCACGGCTTAAAACAATATGAAGCAGCCAACCCGAGCGGCATGAGCGTAGCTGGTCTTGTAAGATATTGGAAGAAGAAAAGTCAGAAATAATCTTTCTTCAATAAACCTCAGGTACAAAAGTCTGGTAATCCAAAGGAGGACGCACATAAGACTCTTCTTGTGGCAAGGGTGGAAGTTTAATCTCCTCATACTCCATTTTTTCATATGGGATTTTGCTGAACAAATGATGAATGCAGTTTAATCTGGCTCTTTTTTTATTATCTGCATTCACTACATACCAGGGCGACTGCTTGGTATCTGTGTGCGCAAACATCTCATCTTTTGCTTTGGAGTATTCCAGCCATTTTGCACGAGATTCCAAATCCATAGGGCTAAACTTCCAGCGTTTCATTGGGTTGGACACTCTGCTTTTGAAGCGCTTTTCCTGCTCATCATCGTTCACAGAGAACCAATATTTCAAGAGAATGATCCCTGAGCGAATCAACATTCTTTCAAACTCTGGGCAAGATCGTAGGAACTCATTGTATTCTTCTTCACTACAGAAATCCATTACTTTTTCTACTCCGGCCCGATTATACCAGCTGCGATCAAACAGAACCATTTCTCCCTTGGCAGGAAGATGCGAGACATATCTTTGAAAATACCATTGTCCTTTTTCACGCTCTGTCGGGACGCCCAGTGCTACGACTTTCACGACTCTTGGGTTGAGTGGTTCTGTGATTCGCTTGATCACACCTCCCTTGCCTGATGCGTCACGTCCTTCAAAAATCACAACAACTCTTAGCCCTTCCTTTTTGATCCACTCTTGAAGATGAACCAGGTTTTCTTGAAGTTGTAGTAGCGCTATGTTGTAGCTGTCGGTATCCATGATTAAGGCGCTTAGATGAAAGTTCAAGGTAATTGAGTTTTAAACTTCTATCATGCGGGGTTTGTCAGAGTGAAATCTGAGAAATATCAATTCTTCTCTACTTTAAGAAAGGATTTTAAGGAAGTGTTTAACTCATTTACCTTATCACCGTTTTCATTGAAAAGAAGAATTGATTAAACAAAGGTTATCACGACAGATCAATTATGGAATAAACAGTTAATAATAAGTATAAGCCATCACTCCTGCGTATGCAGGAGTCCCATAATATACTGATGAGATACCTGCATACGCAGGTATGACGTCACTAAGAGCTTATCCTACTACAAGCTTGAATATTCATTTTACCAAATCCAATGTGATAATGTTTAACATACTAGCCTCTCCTCAGAAATATATTTCCACTTATAGTTTTCAACATGAGTTTTTCCCCTCCTCTATTCACTCTTCCGAAAACATCTATGCCAACCATTTGCCTCAGGCCATCTTTTCCTTTAGGGTACTCAATATCCAGATCAGAATAGATATCGCCAGATATGGTTTTGGCTTGAAAATCAAATCCTTCCCCTTCTCTCAGTGTGATGTCAATATCCCCTGAGATGGTCTCAAGATTGATCAGACCGTCAAAAGAGCGTATGGTAAAGCCCGCACTTATGGTTTTGGCGTGCAAAGACATTCCTTTTGGAATGTAGATGGTATAGTGAATTTCGGATTTCCAACATAAGGTGTTGTTTCCAGGAATCACGGGTTTATCCCAGTTTTCCTTAACTAGTTCAAAGTAGAGGGTCTCTCCTGATGATCCTTTTTTCAATTCGAATATATCATCATCCTCTCCATCATTAATTGTGAATTGAGCTTCTACTTTCACCTCACTTTTGTCCCAAGATTTAATTTCTATTTCATCTCCATAAGCCAAATCAAGTTCTAAATATTTATGACTCTTTACGGATAGGGATTCCTCAGTATAACTCTGAGCTTGAGAACTTTTCGCGTAAAAAAAGATCAGAAAGACTAATGCTTGTATTTTCATCGCTATTCTCCTTTTCTAATAAAAACATTACCGCTGATGCAATGAATGGACATCTTGACTCCTCCTCCGTTTAGTGTCGCCTTAGTGCTTGTCCCTCCACCTATTCGTTTTAGGTCGCTTTTCTCAGTATCAATTTCAAAATCAAGATCAGTATAAATCTCACCTGAGATGGTACTCAAATCAAAGTTGCCTTTGGTCAGTATGGGTATACTTACATCAATATCTCCGCTTGTGGAGGAAAGAGATGTAGGTGAAGATTGATTCAATGAAGAAAAACGAACCTCTATATTGGAGCTCAAGGTATTGGCTACAATTGGGCCTGTAACATCCTTAAAAACAAGATCGCTAATATTTGAGCTTATTTCCACTTCGCTGGTCATGTTCTCTATGAGAACATCCCCTCCATCCCAGCCTTGGTAATCGACATAGAGTTTAGTGGATTTTGGAAGCTTGATTTGATAACGACCGTCATTTGCTGAGCGGGATGCACCGGATATCTGAACCTCGTTCCCTTCTTGAGTCACTCTTAATCCTATCCCCGTATTTTCTGATCCTGTTGCCGAAAGAGGCTTCAGCCCTTTCGCCTTTTCAGGCATCCCTTTATAGTTCGTAGCTATAATGATGATCTTGTTACCTTCTACCCCAATAATCTCCAAATCCGAAGACAGATCGTTAATTTTCACTTGCAAATCCGACGTTCTCCCATTTGGTTCGAATTTAAACTCTTGAGCCATGCTGCCGAGTGATAATATCAGCGCAAAAGCTATGTTTATTCCTTTTTTCATTTTTCTAGTTTTTTGAAATAATAAATCATATATATCCTGTAGCTACTTGAATATCAAATTAAAACTTGAAGCGCTATTTCAGCCTGGCGCTTCACTTCAGGCGTGGTGTTTTCTCTACTTATGAGTTCTTTCATTGGGGCTATTGCCGCATGTTCTTCTGCATCTACCAACATTCGGATCAAGGAAATCTGGATCAACGGATCAGTCTGAAATTTCAGTGACCTAACCAACAACATTCTTACTTTCTCTTGATCAATAAATCTGGAAATAGCTTGAGCAGCTTCATACCTTACATTGGCACTTTTGTCCGAATTTAATGTCTGAATGAGAGGTTCAATGAGTTTGTTGCTTACTTGATTAGTCGTTTCGATCTGGTTTATTATATGAATCCTCTCACTCGTTGTATTCTGATTAAGCGCATTGATCAGCGTCACTTCTTTGAGCAGGTCGACTTGCTTTTGAAGTTCTGCAACTTCTGCCCCGTCCGATGGGTTGTAGGCCATCCCTCCAAAAAATCCTATCAGAATGAATGCGACTGCCGCTGCAATCTGATTCCAGCGTATAGAACCTGCATGTCCGTCGATATTTTTCTCTAATGCTATCGCCGATTCTACTCCCCATCGAACCGAATCAGGAACCTCTACATCTTTAGATTCCTCCATCGTAGCAATTAAGAGTTTCAGTTCCTCAAGTCTCTTCTCGCAAAGCGCACATTCATTGAGATGCTGATTTGAGATGTCCTTCTCGATTAAAGTAATTAAATCCTCTTCGCTTAAATGTTGGTCTTTCTTACTCTCCATTTTCTTCAAAATAAATGTTCCTTAATTCTGCAATGGCTCGATGAACCTGCACTTTGATAGCTCCAACTGAAACCTCTCGTATTGTCGCTATTTGTTCGTACTTCATTTTCTGAAATTTACTCATCACGAGTAGCTCTCTTTTTTCCACAGGTAGTTTTTCCAGTGCCCGATATAGCCTTCGTTCCTTTTCTCCATCTTCATTCGTTTCGTCAGCTTGATCTGGAAGCTCGTCGGTCCAATCAAAATGATCCCTATAAACCTTCATCTTAGTAAAATGGTCTTTAATCAGGTTTCTGGCGATCTGAAACATCCACGTCTCAAAACGACTTTCTAATCGGTATGACCTTCGATATTTCAATATGCGGGTGAAGACATCCTGAGTCAAATCATTGCTCCCATCACGATCAAGCGTTGACTTGAGAAAGTAGTTATAAACTCTCCTGCTATAGCGTTCAAAAAGAATGTTCAGCTGATCGAGCTTCCCATTCTTAACTGCTTCCATTAAAGACTCATCTGTTAATTGCAAATCGATCTATCAGGTTTTTGGGTGATTTGCTTAAGTTACCCGCAGGTAGGGAAAAGGTTACAGGCGGGAAATATTATTTCTTTCTGAAGTCACTTATGCGGTCAAGATGCACCACAGTCCCGGCTCCTGCAGAAGGGTCAAACATGGGTTGGAAGTCTACATCATAGACTACCTCTCCGTGGTTATAATCATGGATTTGATGCACGTATTGGTTGAAGGTTTCATCAAACCCTTTCAAAATGACCAAAAACTCAGCTTTTTCTTTCCCCAAATCAAGTGTTCCTTTTCCGTATAATGGGCTTTCCTCATTGATTGGGTGAACCACGGTCCAAGGAAGGGGAAACATGTTGATAAAGCTGATTTCTAAGTCAAGTGGAATATATCTTCTTTTGATCTCGCCGTTTTCATCTTGAAGAAATGAATACATAAGACGAGCCTCCATGTCGATCAGTTCATTTTTGCGACTGTTTGCGATTCGGAACTTAAGTCCCGTTATCCCTCGATAAGGACTCACGAGTATCTTCTTACTAAACAGAATTTTAGATTGTGCTTTTGAAAACCTCCCGTAGAGTATCCCTGTAGCGAATGCAAATCCAAGCAACCCGATCATCGCTTCGAAAGAAGCCAGCATGCTCATAGTGGGTGTGACCGGACTGATCCTGCCATAACCCACAGTGGTAAGTGTCTGGCTGGAAAAGTAGAAGCAATGCCAAAAATCATGCATCGTATGCTCATCATATGCGGTAAGCTGATCAGCACCAATCAGAAAATACACGGATGCGAAAACCATGTTTACTACCACATAAGCTACTATTAGGAATAAGAAAAACTTAAGCCAGGGAAGGTTGATTAACCAGTGGTAAAGGGAAAAACCTTTAAGTCCGACTCCTCTTCTTATCACATTGAAGCGACCGTCTTTTGAGATAAGCCGATCATTGGAGATACGTCTATTCCCAAGTCCTAGCTCTTTGAATCTTTCTGTAAAGTTCTTCTGCTTAGTTGTCTTTTTTGCCACTTCTGCGAATTGAAGCTTTAAATTAAGAATCTATTCTCAAATAACCTTAGCCAATTTCCAGAAGTCAACAGCAATTAGGGACTTACCCGCTCTCTCCCCAAGCAGTAATCACAAGATTCCTTGATCCGCCATAGTCTCTGTGTTCGCATAGGTAAATGCCCTGCCATGTACCTAAAGCCAACCTTCCATTTGTAATGGGAATCATCACGGAAGCGCCTAGCAGCGATGCTTTGATATGAGCCGGCATATCATCTGGCCCTTCATAAGTATGAATGTAGTATGGGGCATTTTCAGGAACCATCTTATTGAAATGTGATTCAAAATCCTGTCTTACCGTAGGATCAGCATTTTCATTGATAGTTAGTGAAGCTGAAGTATGTTGAATGAAAACTTGCAGCATTCCCTTAGAAATCTCTCTGATCGCAGGAACAGCAGATATGATCTCCGATGTGATCAAATGAAAGCCTCTCGATTTAGCTGAAATCCTTATATGCTCTTGAATAAAAGTCATTTGTCTACTCTCTCATATGCCCCAATGTCTGGTTTCGAGTCTCTTGGTACTCCCAAAAGGTCAAATCCATACCCCAGGTCAGCTCCTTTATCCCTAGCCAATGCAAGAGAATCTAATCGAAAGTCAGAATCAAACAGATTAGCAAACCCTGGAAAGTTTCGCTCGGTTGAACTAAAGTTTCCGTCACCAAAGTCACTTTCTGATCTTACGATGCTGTTTTCTATTTCAAAAGAAAAGCCTGCATTCCCAGAATCAAGAGAGTCAAGTTCGCTATCATTAGGACCCCAGATTATGCTATTCCTTATTTTCATATTTAGGTCTTCAATCAAAACATAATTGTCAACCCCTCTGATCGGTTTGATCTCATTGCTAAATTGAAAAGACGGGTCTTCCAAAATAAAATCACTAGGTTGATTTGAAAAAGTACAGTGGTCATAGGTGTAATTTCCTCCTCCAAAACCCCCTACTAGTAAACCACAATTGTAAACTTCGCTATTGTCCATTTTCACATCCGAAGAAAAGGCAAAAACCCCAGCGGTAAGCATATTTCGAATCGATGTATTGCTTACAGATACTTCACTGGTTAAGTCGCTTATTTCTGGCCCTAAAAAGAAAGAGCCATCACTTAAGGGGATAAAGGAGTACCCTATTCCCATTCCGATATCAGCATTTTCGATATCTGCGAATTGAATCTCATTTCCTCGACTTGTATCAAAAAATATTAACCCTCTCCACTGACCTGGTGCTCGTTGGTATCTAGCATCAAACCTTGTATTTCTAAACAAAACTCGATTTGTGGAATCTCCCATTACTTTAAGCGTACCTTGTACAAAAAAAGTGGCTCCATTATCTAGAAATACACGAGTGCCGGGTTCCATCGTCAATGTACAGGCCGAATCCACTGCTACAAAATTGTAGATGACATAAGGTCTATCAGCAGTCCAAATCTGATCGCACAAAACCTCCCCATTTATAAATTTAGCATCCTGACCCCAAGCAACAAGTTTCACATGAGCGCTGTTGCCATTCCAATCAACGACTATCGAATCTTTCACGATATAAGGAAGGTTTTCATCCTGTGGGTCAATCTCAACATCCACCAAAACAAGTAGGCTATCTCCTCCATTCAATACCTCATCTCTAATCTCATCGCCAAATTTCCCATTGGAAATGATAGAATAGGAGGACGATTCGCCTTTACCTAATCGGATACTGGAAATCGAGACCGCCTTCTTAGCCGGATTAAATATTCTAAGTCGCTTCGTTATACTTGTTCTTGCGGTAAGGAGTGTGTCGAAAATAACCGTATCAGTGCTGAACCTTAAGTTGATCGAACCTGAACTGGAAATTTTCTCCTCCTCTGGTTCACAGGAAATAACCAACACCCCGATGGAAAATAGTACAAGTCCAAAAGTCAGATTTTTCATACCTGAGTCAAACGCTCTAAACATGAAATTATTCTTGGTTTTCTGCTTTCATAAACTCGGTATTCTCAGCAATCCGCAACCGCTCTATGAAATCCCCTATGTCTCCTCCTAAAATAGAAGGAAGGTTATACACCGTATGCCCGATCCGGTGATCCGTAACTCGACCTTGCGGAAAATTGTAAGTTCTAATCTTATCAGATCGATCACCGGAACCTACCAGAGATTTTCTTTGAGAGCTGATTTCGTCATTGTGCTTTTTCAACTCCATTTCATAGAGTCGTGATCTCAATACTTTCAGTGCCTTATCGTAGTTCGCATGTTGCGAGCGTCCATCCTGACACTCCACTACCAATCCAGATGGAGCGTGCGTCAATCGAATGGCCGATTCCGTTTTGTTAATATGCTGGCCTCCAGCTCCAGAAGCTCTAAAGGTATCTTTTCTAATATCTCCCATATTGAGTTCTACATCCACCTCTTCTGCTTCTGGCATCACAACCACAGTAGCTGCTGAAGTATGTACCCTTCCCTGAGATTCGGTACTCGGAACTCGTTGCACCCTATGTGCTCCTGATTCAAACTTAAGTTTTCCGTATACATCCTCACCGGTGACACTACAAACGATTTCTTTGAATCCACCAACTGTGCCCTCCGTCAAACTCACGACTGAGAAGTTCCAGCCTTGGGTTTCCGAATAGCTTTTGTACATCCCAAAAAGATCTCCAGCAAAAAGTGCCGCCTCATCTCCACCTGTTCCGGAACGCACTTCCAAAATCACATCTTTACTATCGTTGGGGTCCTTAGGAATCAGCATAACTTTCAACTCCTCTTCCAGCTCTATCTTCTGAGGATTCAGCTCGTCCAGTTCTGATTTGGCCATCTCCCGAAACTCAGCATCTTTCTCCGTCTCCAAAACATCCTTTGCACTACGGATGTTATTTACTATCAAAGTGAATTGATCATATTTGATGACTATTTTTTCAAGATCGCGATATTCCTTGTTCAGCTTGGTGAACTTGGCCATATCAGCCATAGCGTCCGGTTGGACAATAAGTTGGCTGACCTCCTCAAACCGTTTTTTTATTGCTTCTAACTTGTCAATCATTTATATAAATGAAATTTCAATCTACAAAGCTATAAAAGCTAAGTGGAAGGTTAGCCATTTGATTCATTTCGCTTAAGATGATACCTTTGCACACTTGAAATCAGCTTCAAACCCCAAATGCCAATACAACCTAAATTCAAGCCAACAGTAAAATCAGAGTTCTCCAGAATACTCAGAGAGCGGGTAAACAGCTATTTCAAAGACGGAAATATTAGCACACATGCAAATGGTGAAATGGTAGTGAAAAGTATTCTACTAACCATTTCATGGTTTGGAGTGTATTACTTCTTGATCTTTGGAAATCTACCCTTGGCATATACATTTCCGTTATGGGGTCTGCTTGGTGCAATCATCGCTCTTGTATGCGTAAACATTGGTCATGACGCCATACACGGTGCATATACGAAGAAAAAATGGCTTAAAAATATCCTTTGTCATACTTTCAACATCAATGGTGCAAGTGCATATATGTGGAAAATATCACACAATCATGCTCATCACACTTACACCAATGTTCACGGGCATGATGAAGACATTACACCGGGAGATTTTTTTAGAATCTCACCGGAAACCCCACTTCTGAAAATTCATAAGTATCAGCACATATATGCCTTTTTTTCCTATACGCTAGCTACCCTAAGTTGGGTTTTTGCTAAGGACTATGTTCAGTTCTTCCAAAACAAAATCAACAATTACGATCAAAACAGACATTCAGTCAAAGAATATTTCTTACTGTTTTTCTACAAAATTTTAAACTACAGTATTTATCTAGTCATTCCCATAATGGTAATGCCATTTAGCTGGACCAATGTAGTGGGAGGTTATTTGATCATGCATGCAGTTTCCGGGTTTTACCTGGCGATTATATTCATGTTGGCACACGCAGTTGAAGAAGTTCACTTCCCTCTTCCTGATGAAGAAGGAGTAATTGAAGATGACTGGATTATTCATCAGATGCATACCACAGCTAATTTTGCAACGCGAAGTTGGTTAGCTGGTTTTTTGACCGGAGGACTTAATACTCAAATAGAGCATCACCTCTTTGCCAACATTTGCAGTATTCACTACAGACCTTTATCTAAGATAATTAAAGACACCTGTGAGGAGTATGGCATGCCATACTATGACATTCCAACATTCGGTGCGGCAATCGCCTCTCACTGGAGGTTCCTTAAGAAAATGGGTGAAAGCAAAGATTACAAGCCTACCACACCTAAGTTAAATGCGCAAAAAGTCAAACTTGCGCATGCCTAAAGCAATCTATCGTATGATCATTTACCATCCCGATAGCCTGCATATGGGCGTACATGGTGGTTGAGCCAACGAACTTAAAGCCTCTCTTTTTCAAATCTTTTGCCAGAGCATCTGATTCTGTAGTTGTCACTGGAACCTCCTCTCTGGTTTTCCAATGGTTCACGATCGGGGTATCGTTCACAAACGACCAAATGTATGAATCAAAGCTTCCAAACTCTTCTTGCACTTCAATGAAGCGCTTAGCATTATTTATTGCTCCAGAAATCTTAAGTTTATTTCTTATGATTCCAGGATCTTGAAGCAATGACTCAAACTTCTTCTCATCGTATGCCGCTACTTTTTTAACGTCAAAGCTGTCAAAGGCCTTTCGGTAGCCTTCTCGTTTTGCCAAAATAGTACTCCAGCTTAAGCCTGCCTGTGCAGTTTCCAAAATCAAAAATTCAAAATGCAGACGCTCGTCGTGCAATGGCACTCCCCATTCCTCATCGTGGTAAGCGATATATTCTTTGAACATCCCTTTGGCCCAGTCACATCTTTTTTTCTCCATAAATAATACTCTTGTCCTTTGTGGGTTAATATATAAATTTATCCCTCGATTAAGAATTATGCGCAAACCCTCGATAAAATTAGTTTTATCACTTCTTTTTTCCCTCAGTACACTTGGACTTATTTCTCAGGTTCCCGATAACCTGACTTCAAGCCGATCTGCTGTAGTAATCTCAATTCCAGAGACTGTTTCCGATGGATTTATAAAAAGAGGAGATTGGAAGAAAATGGCAAAGGAGGCTCATCGAAGTTTCAAAAAAATTGGTGTCGATGGAGTCGTATACATTTACAAAGATGATCTCTCAGCGGGTCCAGAGGTACACAACGCCTATATGGAAATTCTCGATAAAAGAGAAATCGAAAATATTGTCTCTTTAAAAGTTTCCGGGTCAGGTTACGACTTTAACTATGAGCTAGATATATATCCCATTAATGGGAAAGTAGACCTAAACAAGTCTTTCTACCACATATCATCTAAATCTACGAATGAACTTATGCTCATTCTTGGGCGGCAAGTCTTGCGACAGGAGACAGCCAGAACCAATTTCCTCATTCCGGATGAACCCGAATTTTTAGATGATCTTGTCCTATACGATGGTATCAGATATGTAAACGTCCCCAGCAGACTCAAAAGCCTCAAACTGGCAGTAGCCATGTTTGATTCACTTGATATACCTGACAATCTCTCAGAACTTGATAAGAAGCAACTCATCTCCAAAAATCAGCAAATATCTATGGCCAATCAGGAGTTGAAAAGGATCATGAGCAAGTACCCTTTCAAATATGAGCTTATCAATTTTAAAAGTGTAGAGGAGTGTTATAAAAAGGGCTATCAATATGTGCTGATGCCAATCATAAGTTCTGGTCAGACTATCAAGCAAATGTTGAATTACAACAGCAACTCCAACGAAACCGTTTACGTTACTGAGGTCTCGAAAAAAGGGCAAAAGCCAGTACTCAAGCGAATTCCCTCTACTGGAAACATGACCAAGTTTTACATTAAGCAGACGATAGCCAAAGACATCCATGTAGGTAAGTACTGGGACGCTGATGTCACTTGGCAAAAATCACTTGAAAACTTTATTGATAATCTGAAGTTCGATTTCAATATCAAATAACTCGCAATGTCTGGGAAGCTCAACCATTTCCAAACAAGTTCTAAAGTACCGTCCATTGACGTTGACTCATACCTGCAAAGAATCGGGCTGCAAAGAGAACCCCCAAGCTTAGCGTTTCTCAGACGAATACACAAAGCTCACCTGCTAAGCATCCCTTTTGAAAATTTAGATTACCACTACGGAAACAAAGTCATTCTTGACATCAAAAGCATTTATAAGAAAATAATAGAAAAATCCAGAGGAGGGTTTTGCTATGAACTCAATGCTTTGATGTATCACCTGCTTGCCAATTTAGGGTTTGATTGTTTTATCGCATCTGCCAGTGTGAAAGGAAGCTCTGAATGGGGGCCGGAGTTCGATCATATTTTGGTTGTGGTCTCGCTAAATGACGAGCTATGGCTTGTAGATGTAGGATTTGGAAATCTGTTCGTGGAGCCAAAAAAACTTGTTTTTAATACTCCCCAGCTAGATTATAACTTCTACTACAAATTTGAAACAGATCCCGATGAGAACTGGATCTTGAAAAAATCAAGAGACAACTCTGCCTACAACCCCATTTACAGATTTGATTTAAGACCGAGAAACCTTATTGAGTTTTTGCCAATGTGCAATTACCATCAAGAGTCTGAAAAATCCATTTTTACACAAAACAAATTGATCACTCAACTTTTTAAAAATGGGAGAATAACACTGACCGATAGGAAACTCAAACTTGAGCTCAACGGAGAAACGGAAGAAAAACCTATTCTAAATCAAGATGAGTTTTTGTCAAAGCTAGAGCATCACTTTGGTATTGATGGTAAAGCATTAATCATGAGCAGGTTTGAAAACTAAAACTTATGCTTGAAATAATCGCCATGATCTCACTTGGCAGAACAATCAGAAACATTGCTCTGGAAAAAGGTCTTAAGCCATCCAAGTACATAGTGAACATGGTACTACTCTGGATTGGTTTTGAAATCATTGGAGCCTACATCGGTATGAACATTACTCACAACCTCTTCGGTTCTTACTTATTTGCTATGGCAGGTGCGGTTCTCGGAGGATATCTTGCCTATCAAAGTGCAGTTAAAGCACCTCCAAACATTAATTAACTAAATGATTTTCGATACAACATATACCAAAAGGGAAATCACACAGGAGATAAATAAACTGGTAGGTAAGCCCTTCTCCATTATTGATCGGATCAAAATGGGCGGTATTGGCTCTAAAAGAATGGCAATTACAGCTATAAGCAAAGAGTATGAAGAATATTTAAATGCTGATCATTACATCACTTATGGCAATATCGAGCTGAGGCCGAGCGGTATTTTGATTCATTTTAGATATAAGTTAGAATCCTACACTTGGCCAATGTCTTTCGAAGGTCTCCAAATTGAGGTTAAACCCAAACTAAAACTTACACATGATGATAAGTTTATCTTGTTTGAAGATGGGTTTGAACTCAATCAAAAATTTTTAGGCCGGTTAATCGAAATGTGCCCTCGATAACCCCGACCTTTCACAGAACTCAAAGTTGGATTTACTTTCCAAGGATTTTTCGCCCGCTCATCCACGGAATACTCACGATTGTCGAATATAAAATCCTGTTTTCACTAAAATATCTTTCTTTATATTAGTGAAACTCTCCCATTCACCGCAGAGAGTTCAAATGTGTCTTTTCATTCTATAGGGCTGAACTTGAGATAGGCCGATTGAAAGATTGTTTGGAGTTCACTCTCGCCCATTGGGTATTCGGATTTTGAATTAATTGGATTGTATTAAAATAATATTGGAGGAACTTTAGATTGAGATGACATCAGACGGCTTAGATATCAAAAAAGACATTATTGAATCCAACATAAGCTGGGTTGAATACTCAGAAAAGAAATCAAGAGAACAAGCATCTTCGGAAATAAAACAGGAAGTTGCCACAACTACCATTATGATGTTTCAGGTAGAAAGAGAGTTTTATGGTATTCCAATTGATTCTGTAAAAGAAGTGGTGAAATCACCGCAGATTTCCAAGATTCCTCAGACGGAAGATCATATTGTAGGCGTTGGGAATATAAGAGGGAATGTCCTGGCGATTATCAACCCACAAATAAAAATCCGTAAGACACACGACGAAATAGATTATGCTTTTTTAATCGTTTTCGATGATGATGAGATACAAGCCGGAGTTTTGACCGAAAAAATACCCGATGCAATAGTAGTTGAGAACACCCAGATTAACCGATCGTCCCCTGCCATTCAAAACCTTACTGAAGAAGAAAACTACATTACGGGTTTGATCAAACATAAAGACAAAATGATATTTCTGATAGATATTCAAAAAATGCTTTGAATATCTGTTTGAAACCTTGACCTATTTGATACTAAGAAATGAATAACAACCTACTTTTTGCTTCGCTATTGATCCTTTTAGGTACTGGACTTATGGCTCTAGCTGCAAAATTGATTTTCAAAAGATCGATTCTTTTTAACATGGCTGTGATTCCAACCAGTTTAGTTGGGATTATCACACTCCTTTTTTTCATACTTGGCAAGCCAGATTCTGTCGCTAACTTATGGATACTAATAATTTTCCTGGGAGGGCTTTCATGCTTTTACTATTACCTCCACAAGAGAATGCACCCTCTATTTGCGGAATTGGTCGAAAGTGCAAAGAGGGTTTCATTAGAAAAAGAAAGCACTTCAGCGAAAAGCCTTGAAAACCGGCAAGACGAAATAGGAGAAATTTCAAGATCATTTCTTAGTCTGCACTCTTCCATCATAGAAGCCTCCCAGTTTATCAATGAAATCTCCGCTGGGAATCTAGACGCATCTCTTCCTGAAGAAAATGAAAACAATGTTCTGAGTGTGGCGCTATCGAATATGACAGACTCACTAAAAGAAACTCTTGAAGAAACTCATTATGTAGTGAAAAGTGCTGGAGACGAAGGCAATCTGGATGAGCGCATCGACCTTTCAGAAAAAAGCGGTCTATGGCTTCACTTTTCACAAAATATCAATTCTCTACTTGACAGCATCTCCAAGCCTTTTACTGCTATCAACCATATAGTTACTGCGATGGCCGCAGGAGATCTTACCTTAAGGTATACCGATCAATCCGAAGGAGAGATAGGGAAGATGACGACAAACCTCAATCTGGCCTTGGACAATATTGAAGGCTTGCTGCACCAGATTTCTGAAAACATCAAAATCATAGACGAGTCGGCTACTGAAATGAAAGTCAGCGGAAATGAGATGAACTCCAATACCAATGAAATCGCATCCGCTATAGCTGAAATGAGCAACGGAGCACAAAATCAAGTATCAAAAGTTGACGAATCATCGAGTCTTATGGAAGCAATCCTACAAGACTCGAAAAAGATGGTGGAAAAATCCGAAGCTATCAATGAAGCAGCCAAGCTAGGCGCTCGTAGTAGCGAAAATGGGATGAAGCTTGTAGGCAATGTTGTAACCAGTATGAGAGAAATCTCAGAGTATAGCAACAAAACGGATAGCTCCATGAAAGTATTGAGCGAACGCTCAAACGAGATATCAAAGGCCTTAAGTGTAATTACGGAGATCGCTTCACAGACAAATCTCTTAGCGCTCAATGCTGCTATTGAAGCGGCACAAGCTGGAGAGTATGGTCGAGGGTTTGCTGTAGTAGCAGAGGAAATCAGAAAATTAGCAGAGGGTTCAAGAGAATCAGCAAGGGAGGTTGAGACCCTTGTTCATGCCGTTCAGACTGATACGTCTGAAGCAGTATCTGTGATGGAACAAATGAAGAAAGTGGTAAAAGGAGGAGAGGAAACCTCCCAAACAGCATCTGCATCCTTTAAGGAGATTTTGGATTCCTCCAACAGTACTTTGAATTTTTCTGAAGACATTCTCAGCTCAGCTAAAAACCAAATTGACAGCATCAACAATGTAGTGACGATTACAGAAAGTGTAGTAGTAATCGCAGAGGAAACCGCAGCTGGCACAGAAGAGGTTGCGAGCTCTGCCACGGAGCTCTCTTCCGGCATGAATGGCTATAATGAAAAAGCTCAAAATCTAGCTGAAGTCGCAGAAAAGTTCAACGAGAGCATCAGCATGGTCAAACTTTCCGGACAGACCAGTGAGAATAACGCACTATTCAAAATAAGAGAAGCATTCGAAACAGAAAGGAGTCTTCTTGATTCATTGCTTAATCACATGCCTGACTTTATCTACTTCAAAGATTTGAAAGGCAATTTTACGAGAGTCAGCAAATCAATGACTTCA
Source organism: Cyclobacteriaceae bacterium (assembly GCA_049115715.1). GTDB lineage: Bacteria > Bacteroidota > Bacteroidia > Cytophagales > Cyclobacteriaceae > JAMZMI01. Next base: position 118,572 of record JAGDZQ010000030.1, on the reverse strand, counting down.
ATATTTAACGTCAAAAGTGCCAAAAGCATTATTGGAAAATCTGACTTTGACTTTTTCGGAGAGCATGCCAAAAAAGCGTATGAGGATGAACAGCGGATTATTAATACCGACAAGCCACTCCTAAATCTTGTAGAAAAAGAAGATCGAAAGGATGGAAGTACAGCTTATGTATCTACAACGAAACTTCCTCTCAAAGACAAAGAAGGTAAAATCATTGGCACCTTTGGTATTTCCAGAGATATAACCGAGCTCAAATTGGCTGAGATCAAATCGGGCAATCAGACTATGGAATTAGAGAAATTGAAGAAACGCATTGCAGATTCAAATGGGGATAATAGTCTGATTGATCTTTCCGACGACCAAAAACAGTTTTACAATCAAATACTCAATGAAATACAAGACCAGGTAGGTGTGCAAGCTGCAGACGGAACTGTTTATTTTATCAATGAATCTATGGCATCCAAGCTAGGCTCATCTCCGTCAGACTTGATTGGTAAACAAAAAATCATTGGTCAAAAAATAGACTTAGATCAAATAAAAAACAGAAAAATTGCCACATCATTGTCCAAAACAGAGGAGTCCAAAAACTTTAAACTTGAGCATAAAGCACCTGTGGTCATTCCGGAACTTAATGATTGGGGGTTAATAACAGTTCAAACTGAAATTGCTCCGTCAAGAGCAGAGGACAAGACTTTTATCTCCGAATTGAAAGAGAAGTTCCCTCACATAGTTCTAAGTATTGATTAGCGTATAGAATGACTACCAGAGAAAAAGCGAAAAAGTCCTCTTTCCAAAAACCGATTCTAGGAAAAGCCGAAGTTGAACGAAGAACAAAACTTCATGAGAAATTTATCGAGCAAATAAAATCGATCTCCGATACCGCCATCCAAATGGTCGTTTTCAAGTTGGGAAATGAAAAATTTTCCATCGAAATAAGTAAAATTGGCAAGGTGGTAGAAACACCAAAAATCAGTCATTTGCCCAACACTCCTCCCTATATTCCTGGTATCATCAATATAGATGGGAGAGGTATCATCGTCTTAGACCTGGCTCACAAACTAAAGCTTGTTAATCACTCCGAGAACGATCAGCAACAAGGCTTGTATACCGTAATAGTCAATAGCCAGAGATTCACCATAGGGATATTGGTTTCTGAAGTTCCAGAAAATGTAATTGTACAAGGAAATCAAATACAACCAACGGGACTGGATTTGGCCGGTACACCTCAGGACGAAACATATATTAAAGGACTAATCCAAACCAAAAAAGGCCCTCTGTTTTTCATAGATATTGATGAACTTATAGATGGGGATAGAATGGAAGCAAAAGCTCTAAATGAGGAAACAACACCTTGAGAGATAAGATAAAAATATTAGTAGTAGATGATTCTGCTTTTATGCGGCTGCTCATCGCTGATTTACTCTCCAAAGATGAATCGATTGAAGTGGTCGGTACTGCCAATGACGGGAAACAAGGTGTTGCTGAAACGATCAGACTGAAGCCAGATCTGGTATTGCTCGATATGAATATGGGTGAATTTGATGGCCTCTATGCAGTCGAGCAAATCATGAAAAAGTCTCCAAGACCGATTTTGATTCTGAGTTCTGTAGGAAACACCAACCTTAACAGCATATTTGACGCTCTTCGACTAGGAGCTGTAGATTATATCAATAAGCCCAAAAAGGGTAGTTCCAAAGTCAGGGAAATCGGTGATGAGCTAATTCAGCGAGTCAAAAAAGTAGCTGGTGCAAAAGCAATCTCGACCAAAATTATTGAAAATGGTTTGAGCAGTCTCGATCATACATTTGATCGAAACTCCGACTATGACGTAATCGCGATTGGTGCATCAACGGGTGGGCCTACTGCCGTAGAAAAAATTATAACATCCTTACCCGCTAACCTCAATGTCCCAGTAATAATCTGTCAGCATATGCCAGCAAGTTTTATTGCCTCTTTTGCAAATAGGCTTGACCACCTAAGCGCGCTTCGGGTAGTCGTCTGCTCAGACGGGATGAGAATAGAACCTGGCATGATCATCATAGCCTCCGGAACAGGAAATATGGTCGTCAAGAAAAAAGCGAATATTTATAAAGTTGGCTTTACAGCAAAGAAGTACAAGGAATACAACAATCCCTCGATTAATGCAATGTTGGATTCTGTAGCCGATTGCTACGGCAAACGAGCAATAGGAGTCATACTCACAGGGATGGGTAAAGATGGAGTAATTGGCCTCAAAGCGATCAGAGAAAAAGGAGGAAAAACGATCGCTCAAGATGAAGCATCTAGCACGATCTACGGAATGCCAAAAAAAGCATTTGAAACGGGAGCCGCTGAGGTTGTCTTAAATATCAAAGAAATTGGTGGATACCTTGTAAACTGTTTATAACCTTGAAATCAAAAGAATCAGAATACAAACAACTCTTCCTCATTGAAGCCAAGGACAACCTTGAGCTGCTTGACAATCTATTTATCAGATTGGAAAAAGATCACTCTGACGAATCTGCGGTTGGTGAGATTTTTAGGATCATGCATACATTCAAGGGCAATGCAATGGGCATGGGCTTTGAGGCCATTGGTGAGCTATCACATATAATAGAAGATGTGATGATGGCAATTAAAGAAAAAAAGATCAAGCTTAATCAGGATTTATTCAAGCTTATTTTCCGAGCCAACGATAAGCTTGGCAGCTTAGTTTCTGCACTAGAAACAGATGAGAAAGTCAGCTACTTGGGTATCAAAACCAGCCTCTCGATTTTCCTGAAAAAGGAACTCGAAAAGGGAGCCCCAGTAGACAACAATGAAGAGCAAGCTCCCTCCGATCAATCAGAACAAAAGAAAAGCGAAAAAGAGGTAGACATTTCATTCTCTGATTTCATTCAAATTCCTGTAAAGAAAATGGATGATCTAATGAACGAAGTGGGACAATTAATCATCGAACGAGACCGGCTGATTACGGTGATGAGCCAGACCAAACTATCTACAGCAGAACTAGAACCCCTAAAGCGGATTTCCTCTGGTCTCCAGTACAGCATCATGAATGTTCGTATGGTTCAGGTTGGGTTTTTATTTAACAAATTTCACAGAGTACTCCGTGATGCTGCAACTGTAGAAGAAAAAGAAGTCAACCTTGAGCTCAAGGGCACAGATGTCGAGATAGATAGAAATATTCTCAAAGTCATCAGCGATTCACTCGTACACCTTATTCGCAACTCAGTTAGTCATGGTATAGAATCACCTGATATTCGGACAGAATTAGGGAAGACCGAGCAGGGCACAATTTCACTGGGAGCAAAATATGAGAGAGATAGAGTCGTAATTTCAGTATCAGACAATGGAGCCGGTATAGATACAGAATCCATTAGAAAGAAAATCGTAGAAAGAAAACTTGTCCCCGAATCTACAGCCGAGAAGCTTAGCTCAGATGAAGTCATTCAGTACATTTTTGAAGCAGGATTCTCAAGTGCTAAGAAAGTAAACGAACTCTCAGGACGTGGAGTAGGTATGGATGCTGTAAAAAAATCCGTTGAATCCATAGGCGGCCAAGTCAAAATACAGACGAAATTCGGCCAAGGCACAACCATTGAGTTGCATGTGCCAGCATCACTTGCCTTGAAAGGCACCCTGCTCTTCGAAGTAGAAAATCAGGAGTATGCAGTAGCACTATCCTATACAGAGGCAGTCATTAAAATTCAGAAAAAAGAAATTCATAAACTAGGATCAGGACTTACCATAGATTTTGAAGAAAAACCAATCAACATCATCTTCTTGAAAGACGTTCTCAAGATGAAATCTCTGACAGATGCAAACCAAAAAGGAGCCTTTCATACCTCATTCGATGCTTTGGAAGAAAGTCAAGAATGCGAAATAATCATCGTTTCTTATGGAAGTAAATCCATTGGTATAGTGGTAGATGTAGTAATCCAACAAAAAGAAGTCATAGAAAAGCCTTTGAAAAAACCTCTTGAAAATATCAAACTGATCAGTGGTGTGACCATACTTGGAAACGGAAAAGTATGTCCGATAATCGATATCTCTGTACTTACGAGCCTCATCCACAAACAATCAAATCAGTGGGAGTAAACCAAAATAAATGAAGGAACCACTGACTTACGATAAAATCTTCAAAACAGATAGCCGCATAACCGGTGAGGAAATGGATGCACTCATGGTTGCCATTAAAAATCGATACGGACTTGATTTTACAAACTATGAGAAGTCTTCGTTAAAAAGAGGCATTACCAGACTTATGATGAAACATAAGATGGAATCGTCATTGGATCTGTGGAGTCGAGTACTTAAAGACTATGACTTTTTCAATAAAGCCATTGACGATCTGCTGGTAAACCTCACGGAGCTCTTTAGAAATCCAGACGTCTGGATCAAGCTTAGAAATGAAATTCTTGGTCAATTCGAAGGAAGGATGCTCAAAATCTGGCATGCTGGATGCTCCACAGGAGAAGAGGTTTACACTATGGCTATAATACTCGAGGAGATGGGGATACTGCCTCATGCAAAATTGAAGGCCACAGATTTAAGCAGCAAGGCTTTGGATAAGGCCAAAAAAGGAGATTACCCAATAGAGATCATCCAACAATACCTTAAACCATTCCTCAAGTTTTTTCCTGATAGAAAGCTAGAAGACTATTTTAATTTTCAAGACAAATTCGCCAGCATCAAGCCTGGGTATAAGCATAACATTAAATTCGAAAAACACAATCTCGTACACGACAAGGTAGATGACAAATTCGATATTATTTTCTGCAGAAATGTTATGATTTACTTTGATGAAAAACTCAAGAACAGAGTTTTAAATCTTATCCACGAAAGTTTGAAGCCCGGCGGATATCTAATCATTGGATATTACGACATCATGCCGGATGAAGGAAAGAAGTTATTCCTTGTTGAAGACATCAGGACAAGAATCTATAGAAAAAAAGGAGTTCTTACCTAAACATTTCAGACTATGAAAAAAAATGTACTAATCATAGATGATTCCAGCTACTCAAGAAATATTGTGAAAGTGATTCTTGAAGCTTCAGGATTTGATGTAATAGGAGAAGCCAAAACCGGAGAAGAAGGGCTTGACAAAATCATCGAGCTCAAACCAGATATCATTACTCTGGATAACATCCTGCCTGACCTAACGGGAATAGACATATTGAAAATAATGAAGCAAGAATCCATATTTATAAATACGATAATGATCAGTGCAGTTGGTCAAAGGTCGGCAATAGATGAGGCAATGAGTCTGGGTGCTAAAGCCTACTTAATCAAGCCTTTCTCGGAGGAACAGTTGATTCAGGAGCTGAATCGCATAACTCGGAATTAAGAACAAAACAAAAGTTCAAGCCTTTATAACAACCATCAATATCATAAAAACGATACTCTGTCGATTAATAAGCACTGTTCATAAGTTTATTCTTGACTGATTGATTCTTATTGGTGAGATTACAAATACAAAACAGATAGTATGTTGGACAAATTAAACCATAACGAAATAGAAGTCGCCTCAAAATTGGTCTTTGACGGAATGTCAATGGCCAAGCGATCCATGGAACAAATACTTCAAAGTCCAGTGTCCATGAAGAAAGTCGATTATAGCAATAATGTAAAAAACCCTATTCCGAGATATAGCTCCCTTCAAGAACAAAGTGTCCATGTTATTAAAACGGAACTGAAAGGGGAGTTGAAAGGAAGAAGCCATTTGATCTTTTCGGAAGAAGAAGTAAGCAAAATTTATCATGCCTGTCTACCAGCTTCTATAATAGAAAGCGATAGTAATGAAAGCAAAGTGATGAAGCTTGGTTTTCTTACCGAGGTTGACAACATGATGGCAGCTGCGGTAATCACAGAGTTTTCCAATTTTCTTGGTTTGGAAATATACGGGATGGTACCATCTCTTCAGGTTATGAAGGGGAAAGATGTAAACACCTTCTTAGAGGAAGATTCAAACGAATTTGACTCTATCATTCATTTCAAAGCCAATTTTGTTGGCCTGGAATTAGAAATATCGCCAGATTTTGTCTGGATATTTCAGGAGGAGTTTGTAAATAAAATAAAGGACTTAGTCTAAGTGAAATAAAGAAAACAGAAAAATGAGTAAGACAGTACTAATAGTAGATGATTCGATATATATGAGATCTCTAATTCAGACCGCATTGGTTGAAGCAGGGTACGAAGTAATAGGTGAAGCCAAGGATGGAGAAACTGCCATTGATATCGCTTTAGAAAAAACACCAGATTTGATTACTTTAGACAATATTCTGCCTGATATGATGGGGTTTGAAATTTTGAAAGTGCTAAAAGATCAAGGATTAGAATCTAAAATAATCATGATAAGTGCCGTCGGACAACAAACTGTTATCAATAAAGGCAAAGAGCTTGGCGCATCTCATTATATTGTGAAGCCATTTACTTCTGAGGCTTTAATTGAAGCTGTGAATGAAGTGTTTGATTAGCGGAAAATACTTTTATACACTTTAGACAAGGATGAAGATACTTTACGACTTACCAATTAGAATCAAATTTGCGGTTGTACTCATCCCACTTATCTTGATTATATTTTGTTTTGATTATCTCCAAATCAAAGACAATTATCTAGATTATTCCGATTCCGATAAACTCAATCGTACACTACTCCTAGGCATAGAAATCAATCACGTCGTTCATGAGTTACAAAAAGAACGGAGCATTGCAATCGGATATCTATCAAGTGAGGGATACGACTTTAGCGAATCCATTCTGCAACAAAGAAAATCAACCGACAGTACCTTAAATCAGTTTTACGAGGAATTAAAAAAACCAGAAGAGAGCGATGTGCTGGAAGCACATAAAAATGACATTGAACTCCTTAAGTCCAAGTTTGAATCTCTCAAAGACATTAGAGAAAAAGTAGACTTGCACCTCATGGAGTCAAAAAATGTCCTTGACTACTTTTCCGGTATCAATGACGTAGCGCTCAATACTGTAGACCTTCTTATAAACGAAACTCGAGACAAAGAGATCGCTCAGCAGGTTCACGCACTCATCTATTTCCTAAAGGCAAAAGAAAGAGCGAGTATTGAAAGAGCCCTCGGTACTCAAGCATTTTCTACAAAAGCGCTGGAAGACGAATTGCTTGATCTGCTTCGTAATTTGGTAGTAGAGCAAAGAGCCTATACAGACGCATTTGAAGTGATAGCGGATGCACAATCCCGCAATGCTTACGAAAGACTTGTTTCAGGACATGACATAGACGAGGTAGATCGTCTCAGAGAAAAATTGATAACTCAGAAAAGCTACGATACCAATCCAAATTATTGGTATGAGGTGACCACAAGCAAAATCAACTCACTTAAAAAAGTTGAAGATAGCATCTCAGAAAGACTACTTTCCCGTACAGTGGAACTTTCGATTTCCGCATTTCGAAAATTTTGGACTTTCATCATTCTAGATATAATCATTGGCTTTCTAGCATTTTGGCTGATGTCAATTATAGTTACCAATCTTCTGGCCAATGTTAAAATACTCGAAAGGTTTACAATAAGAGTTTCCAAAGGTGACTTCTCTAAAAAAGTAAGAATTCCCACCAAGGACGAGATAGGTCAGTATGCCAAGACCTTCAATGTAATGGTAGATGAGATCATCAAATCTCATGACATCCTTAGAAAAGAAAGAGATAAGGCAAAGTTCCTATACAATAACATATACAGAGTTTCATTGGTCGTATTTAAGAATATCCATCAGGGTATTTTTCTTCTTGACCGTAACTTCAAGATGAGCAAACTTTACTCCAAGTCGATGGAGAAAATTTTCGGGCTCACTAAAATTTCCGGAGAAAACTTCGCCAATTTCATGCGTCCATTGATCATCCCAAGAGACCTAGAAGCATTGGAAATGTATATGAAGCACCTCTTCAATGAAGATATGGACGAGGAAGTGGTCAATCAATTGAATCCGATCGAACAAGTCAAAATCTACAATGAAAATGAAGGAGTAGTTACCACCAAATACATAAGAGTCAACTTCACCAGAATATGGAGACGAGAGCGAATCAGTAATATAATGGTGACCGTATCTGATGAAACAGAATCTGTACTACTCCAAAAACATCTGGAAGAGACAGAAAAGAAGAAAAAGCAGGAGACAGAACAGGTTCTAAGTATATTGAAAATCGACCCCAGCCTAATTCGTGGGTTTCTTTACAATGCCAAGCGTCACCTTAGAAGTATTTCTGAGAGATACGAAAGCGACAAGAATAGTAACCTCAAGCAACTTTTGGATTTCACTTTCCAGACTATTCATTCCCTTAAGGCCAATGCAGTTGTCATAGGGTTGGATATCATGAGTAACAAGTTTCATGAAGTGGAAGACGCCATAGAAGCAATCAAAAACAAAGAAATAACAGGTAAAGACTTCCTGACCGTACTATACGAAATAGACGATGCAGATAAAATGATCGATGACATGAGCTCGATGCTCAGAAAGGTCGCCGACATTTATAGAAAGTATCCTTCAGATGGACATGTCGTCTCCAATATCATGCTGATAGACACACTGGAGAGAGCCGCAAAAGTGATTTCCAATAAGCTAAATAAGCCTGTAGATTTCCTATTTAAAAACGAAAGCAATCTTGTGGTTCCAGACGAGCATATCGATTCGTTTAAGGATATAATGATTCAACTAATCCGAAACTCCATAACCCACGGGATAGAGTCTCGAGAGCATAGATTGCAATCCGAAAAACTTATACGCGGTAGCATTACCGTAGAAATAGATAACCCGCAGGAGAACTTCTTAAAAATCAGTTACAAAGACGATGGCCAAGGGTTAGACTTAAATAAAATCAAGTATCAAGCGGGTTAATCACTCAGTTTGAAGCTGAAGAGATTTCAAATAGCAAAATAATTGACCTTATTTATGAAAGTGGATTTTCAACTTCTGATCAAGTAGATGAGCATTCGGGCAGAGGGCATGGAATGAGTCTGGTCAAATCTCTTGTAGACAAAATGAAGGCTACAATAGTGACAGACTTTGAAGAGAATAAATATTTTAAAGTTATCATTAATCTCCCGCTCAGCTTGGAGGCGAAAGAAACAAAAGAAGATCATGAGATTGCTGATAGTTGATGATTCCTCGATTATGCGACGTATAATCGAAAAGAATTTGAAAAGTTATAATATCGATATAATCGGAATGGCTGCTGACGGAAACGAGGCAGTAAAACTCGTCAAAGAGCAGAGCCCCGAAGTAATTACGCTCGATATTACAATGCCCGGAATGGATGGACTCGCTTGTCTGGATGAGATTATGAGAATCCAACCAAGTGCCAAGGTGATGATAATTACTGCCCTTTCGGATAAATTAACGGGCCTTCGTGCATTGGATAAAGGAGCCAGGGGGTTTCTATATAAACCTGTAAATGCTGCAGATCTTGGAAAAGCCTTCGACAGGCTTCTAAAAAGAAATAATGCTTCCTGACAATTACTGAGAAAGCAAAAGTGTTCTTTCTTTTTTTGAATATCTTTAGAGACCAGAACAGCTAATAGAAAAACACTTACTGATGAAAACAAGTAAAGCCGAATTTGACGCCACATGCGGTTTGTTTATTAACTCAGTCAATAATTATTTCAAACATTTGACTGAAATTGATTCAGAACTCAACGTTCCATACCTCAAGCAATCGGAAGGATTGATGCTTAAGGACTTCACAGGAATGATTGGGATCTCCGGGAATAGAAAGGGATTTGTATACATTTCAGCCAATAGAGATATGTATCAGGATCTCATCAAGATTTTCATCGGAATCGATGATCCGTCAGATGAAGATATACTTGATATGGCAGGCGAGATTTCCAACGTTGTGGCTGGAAATGTAAGAGCCAATCTCGGCACAAACTTTATGATATCAGTACCCGTCGTTTTTCAGGGTATGCCATCACAGCTAAAGATTCCTGACGATGTTTCTATTTATGTAATTCCAATCATTTGGAATGATCATGAAGCCTTTGTTGTCATAGGACTACAGTAAGTTTTACCTATGGCCGATAAAGAACGGGCTTATTTCAATCTTGGAATCTCTAAAAACCAAGATCAGACTCAAAAGAACTACTTCTCCATGTTCCCGGAAGAGGTCTTAGCCAGTGTGCTTGACGCCTTCGTTATCAACAAACCCATGGAGGGCAAAGTTGGAGGAGATGGATTTTGGGTATATCAAAGCGGAGATGATTTATTCGTAGCGCTATTTGATTGCATGGGTCATGGTCATCTGGCTAGCATCATGACTAGAGTTTATACTCAACTTTTACAAAAAGTCATTGAAGAAGATGGCATTAGAGACCCTGGAACAATACTCCGATACCTGCATCATAAGATAGACGCAAGATTCAAAGAAAAGGAAAACCTGCAAATAGGTCCGGCAGCTGATATTGCACTTGTCAAAATCAGCATGGGTATTAGAAAAATAGAATACGCTGGCGCAAAAGTAGATTTAATTCAAATTGAGAATGGGGAGTTTAAGGAGATAAAAGCTAATCGATTTCAAGTCGGAAACCATTTCGATCATGACCATAATTACGATACGATAAGCGTAGAATTAAAAGATAAATCCATCTGTAATTTCTATATGTCTAGCGATGGATTTAAAGACCTAATGGGTGGAGATGGTGGAAAAAAACTTGGTAAGCGAGGCATTCAAAAGATTCTTCGTGAATCCCATGGCATGCCCATGACCAAGCAAAAGGATTTCATACTAGAAGAAGCAAAAAAATGGCAAGGATCAAATATGGCGCTTGATGATATGCTCATCATTGGCTTTGCTGTTTGACGTTGCGTAGACTTATAAGTCGGACGTATTCAGTCTAAGTATTTTCAGAAAATTCTCATCTAGAATCCAAATGAAGAAAGGAGCTATATTCACGGCTCTTCCTTCCAGAATGGATCTCACATGAAAAGCAGTTTTATGAATTCTATTCTGTTTCATAAAATAATCATTAACATCAGAACCCTGCAAAATCTGTATTTGTGGTACTCTTAGCTCAATTTGCACACCCAAAGCCTCAGAGATTTCCTTAACTGAAAGTGCCGCTATTACATTTTCAATTTCAGACATGAACCCGTGTTTCATTAGCTTACTTTCAGTCCTCTTTTCTGACTTAAACTCATCCGGAAGACACACGGAATTGATCAGATCAACTTCATGATCAAGTATAATGAAGTAAAAAGCTCCCTGAATATCTCCAGTGAAAAGGAGTTTGACCAGATGCGTTTTAAACCTACCTAGTTGATCCAACTCTGGTATGTTTCCAATCGGACCCAGCTCATACCCGATGTGATTTGCCTCGATTCGAATCTTAAGCATTTCCTCCATGGATTTGATTGCTTTTCTCAGAGCTCCATGGATGAGTTCAGCTATTATTTCATTTTGCTCTTTAGAAAGCTTGTCCATTGATAAGTAATGCCTTACTCGATATTACGTTAAGTCCACTAATATAAATTACTACCAACTTCCGTGAATAAGGATTTAGCGAAATTTTAACACTGTAGTACTAACGCAAGATAGAGTTGAAGGATTATTTACAAGAGAAAAATTGTAGACATATATTAAAACGAAACACCTTTTTTGCATTTTAAGCCAAATAATCTCCCGACCAAATAGATGCAATTCGATTCACAAATGACCTAATTACCCAGTTACCTCGCTTTTTTCCTTTATTCAAATAAAACGGAACGGCCATTCTATCGCGTAGGAAACGCTTAATAAATAAACCCCTTCATTAAACCTCTAATCCCTTTGAAAATCAATAATTTCTCGATTTCTTTAAAGAAAAAAAGATATGATACTAGGTGTTTCAGGTTGGTTAGGGAAAAAAATAGGAATGAAAGAAAAGATGGTAAGAATCGCTTTCATTGTAGGATTCTTACTATTCGGTGTAGGGCTGGTTCTGTATTTGGTTTTGTGGATCGTAAAACTCATCACCAAATAATTTTACCCACTATTCTGTAAGTGCCTGGTAACTGCTTCAATTAGTTTCTCTGCACTTCCAGGATTCGTTCTTAGCCACATATCAGGTTCTATTAGTTCAAGCTCAACAAGAACCATTTCGTCTTTGTCATCAATGGCAATATCCACCCGTGCATAAGTGGGTACAGTATCGCATGCAGCAATGGTTTTTTCTACAAACTTAACCTCCTCCCTGGAGGCGTTGTAGGTGTGAATCGTCCCTCCAAAATCGCTTTGAACTCTGAAATCCCCTTCTCGTGCCTTTTTCAATACAGCGTGAGAAAATTTCCCTTCGAAAGCCACAAATGAGACCTCTCCCTTTTTAGCGATGTTTTCTATGAAGGGTTGAACAAGCATACATTCGTTTTGAATTAGATCTTGAAATACATGCTCATGGCGTACTAGATTCTCCTGATGAATAAGATAAGTATGTCTTGCAGTACCGGATATAGCAGGCTTAATAATTATCTTTTCTGCAGAACTCATTTTGTAAACTTGCTCAAGAGTTGTTTTCTCTCCTGCCTCCACGTAAGTTGTTGGGACAATCGAAAGCCCCTTTGACTCAAGATCAAGCAAATAATGCTTATCCATATTCCACCTTACCTGTGGTAGGGTGTTGATAAATGCCATTGATCCTTCCATTCTTGACAACCACGACTGAAACTCATCATATCGATAAAAGTAATCCCAAGTTGACCGAAACATTCCGAACCTAACGGAAGACCAATCAAAACTAGAATCAGCCCAATCAACTCTGATGCTGGATAACCCTCGCTCGTCCAGCTCCCTGGACAGTAACTTGTCCTCCTCTAAGACCGCCATTTTGTATGGATCCGTTGGATTAGGGTCGATGTATCGGGATTCTGTTAGAAATGCAATATCATATTTAGTCATACTTAACTCTATTTACTAAAATTGAGCCTGCAAACATCAATCTGTTGGCAAAGTAAATTATCAGAATTCCTTAAATTCATGACCTATTTGGCACAATAGAAATGATCGAGATACTCGGCTTCTCCAAAATAGAATATCAAATTACTTTTCAATCCATCATTTTTGGGTTTGTAGCATCTCAATTTTTGGATGGATGGGGACAGATGCTCCGACTTAGAAAACGAATCAGGCCTGATACAGTTTTCATCTTATTCACCGCTATTCTATTCAGCCTTCTTCTCATTCACTGGTGGAATCTTTTCGGTAGAGCCCTTAAAATGTCTCGCACCATTTTTGAGTTTCTGAGTGTTATTCCATATACAGCGATTTTCTATTTCATCGCGGTACTTCTCTTTGACAAAATCAAAACAAAAATTGAGTTGGAAAAAATACTTGATCTTAAAGCTTTTTTCCTTGAGCGCAAGACCAAAATCTACTTATTGCTCCTCATCTTCTTTCTTTATGACCTTCCTCTCACCATTCATAGCAAGGAAGATTTGATGATTTTCAGAGTAGCAGCAATTGGCGTTTGTCTGGCTGGAGTCTTTCTGAAAAAGAGAATTTCTCATCTTGTGCTATTGCTCTTTTCCTCACTATTGATCGGAATATACACTTATCTCGATTTTAAAGGTTGGATTCCTGAAAGGCCCGTTGGTGATACCTATTCCAAAGCAGAGCACCTCACTATATTCATCTCAGTAATCTATGGGTACATTATTGCTGTATTCCTGAAAGGATGGGCTGGCTTATTCAAGCTTCGAGAACATGCATTTTCAGCAACACAGTTCCTTTGGTCTTTATTTTCGTTCGTGTTTTTGATTGTAATTTGGTGGGGTTCCTGGGAGCGGACAGCACTTATCACCCAAAGCATTTTTCACTTTGTTGTCTTTCTTATAATCCCCTTCATCATCTATCTGATTTGTGTCCTTCTATTTCCTAAGGAGGAAACGGATAGCTACAGTAACCACTTTTTCGCAAACAAAACTTTGATTTTCGGCCTATTCGCTTTGCTTCTGCTATTTCAAATTTGCCTTTCATTCCTATTTCAGGAATCAGACAAAGACGAAAACTACCTCCGACTTGGAGGTATCGCACTGGCCTTAGTTTCTGCGAAAGTTAATAACCTGCTTTTTCACAAAGTCTTGATCACCATTTCCTTTGTTCTATTACTGTTGAATATGATGAAGTAACTACTTCTCCGCTTTCGGGTACTCGTAACCGTAAAGCTTGGTGATCTCTTTCTTCTTCACCATTTCAACTTCCATAGTCATGTAAGTATCTTTCAAAGGCTTGTCTCCACGTGCTGTTTTTACAGCGGCAATCTTATCAATTATATCAAGGCCTTCCACCACTCTTCCAAATACAGAATAGTCAGTATCAAGATGCGGTGCTCCACCTATAGTCGTATAAGCTTCAAGTCGTTCTGGAGCAATATCCTTATCTAGCTTTTCACCAGTCACCTCCTCCATCAATGGTTTGCATCTTGTGATGAGAGCATTCATCGCATCCGTGTCTCTAGCTCTCTGATATCCAATATACTCCTGAAGTAAAGAATCGTATTCCGGCATATCAAACAAAGTTCGAATCGCCTTACCAACCTTACTTTGATCCATTACCAATTCATCTTTGGAAAAGACTTTGCCATGCACGATGTAAAATTGTGTTGAGGAAGACTGCTTCTCCGGGTTAACCTGATCAGGCTGCCTAGCTGCAGCCAGAGCCCCTTTTGTGTGCATAAAACCATCTACAATTTCGGCAGTAATTCGATCTGCCTCTGCCTCACGTGTACCCTCTTTAGCATTCACATCTCCACCTTGAATCATAAATCCTTTGATCACTCTGTGCCAGATGGTACTGTCATACTTGCCTGCTTTGGCCAGCTCAATAAAGTTCTTCTTATGGAGGGGTGTTTCATCGTAGAGTATGGCTTTCATGTCTCCATACTCCGTATGAATTATCACCACATAGTCCTTGTCACTTTCACAAGCTGTCAATAAACCAATAAGAACAAGACCTGCTAATAAAACTCTCTTCATAATTCTTCTGTTTTAAATGGGGTTCAGGATGATATTCCCTTCTCCGAAATTACAATCTTCAACTATTTCTTTTTATTTCTTCCAAAATTTTATCTCCACCAGAGGACAGTAAATTTTCTGCCAGCGAAGTTCCTAAAGCCTCAGGATCAGTACCCGATTGCGACTTCACAATCCTTTCCGCGCCATCCAGACTAATAATGCCTCCATCAATATCTATCCGATCACCTTTCAAATGAGCCAAGGCAAAAACCGGAATGCTACAGCCTCCTTCCAGTTTCTTTAAGAAAGCGCGCTCTGCAAGTAGTCTCTTTTCTGTATCAGGATCATTGATCAAATGTCTAATTCGTGCACGCTTCTCTTCAGACAGAGATGTATGTGCTTCTATGGCTATACTTCCCTGTCCCACTGCCGGAGTAAACTCTTCTAAAGAAAGCTTGTGCTTAATCATATCATGATAGCCCATACGATGTACTCCCGCATATGCTAGCAATAGCCCATCGCACAAACCAGACTTCATCTTCTCGATTCTTGTCTGCAAGTTTCCACGGACTTCCACGGTCTTTACATTTGGATAAAAGTGTCTCAAGGTGGCGATTCTTCTGGTTGATGAAGTCCCCAGAATAATCGGTTTATCTAGGTCGACCTCTTTATCAGACACGATTACATCATTTACCACTTCTCTCTCACCAAAAGCAATGAGCTCAAAACCATCCCCCAGACTTGACTGCATGTCTTTTGCGGAGTGAACAGCAATATCAATCTCTCCAGATGCCAATTTATCCTCCAACTCCTCGGTGAAAACACCTTTGCTCCCAATTTTTGCAATAGATACGTCAAGGACTTTGTCGCCCTTTGTTTCCATCAATACCATCTCGACCTCAAGCCCATCAGCTTTTAGCCTATCCGCAACATGCTCAGCCTGCCAAAGCGCAAGCTTGCTTTTTCTCGTTCCTATTCTGATCGCATCCATCAAGCTGCTCTTTTCGCTATTTGCTCACTTATAGAAAGTGAAAGTGTCATGAAGGTAATTTTTGCATTTGCGTTTCTAGACAAATTTCGTAACGCCTTACTTAATTCAAAATAGACGTTTTCAAGTGCTTCAAGTGAGATTGCCCCTCCAAATTTCACAATAAATGTTTTTTCATCTCCTTCTCGTACGATGAAGGAATCTTCTCCACTTTTCGACAATATTGCTTCACGCACCAGTGTAAGACCAAAAGCCAACGTGTTTCTTTGATCTGGTTTGGTACTCTTAGCAAAATCCTCACTCAATTGAGACAAAGTTGTAAAGTCTCTGGACAAGCACAATCTCATCCAACTCTGAAAGTTCTGATAGGCGACTTCTCCAATCGACTCCAATTCTTCAATGGCCTTACCTATACTTCCGCCAGACATTCTACTTACTTGTTTTGCCTTAGCAATATTTGCCTGAAGCTTATTCTCTAGGTAAAATTGGACTTCATCATCACTCAAGGGAGGAATCGAAAATAGTTGAACCCGAGATTTAATAGTAGGTAAAAGACTCTCGTAAGCATAGCTCACAAGTATATATATGGTTTGAGTGGGTGGCTCTTCCAAAACTTTCAATATCCCGTTTGCTGCAGAAGGGTGCATATATTCGGGACACCAAATCAGGAGAATTTTAAAATCGCCCTCAAAAGATTTCATGCTTACCGTTTTGATTATCCGTCGGCTTTCCTCCTTCGTAATAATCATATTCTTATTGTCAAATCCGTTTATTGAAACCCAATTCCCTATTCCCCCAAACGGCGTTTCGGAAACAAACTGGCGCCAATTTTTCTGTGTACTGGCGTGATGCTTATCAGCTTCCGTTTGTTTAGACATACTAAGCTTGGGGAAAAAGTAATGCACATCAGGATGAATCAACTTTTTCATTCGTTGGCAGTTGTCACAAACACCACATGAATCGGTTGCCTGTTTATCCCCGCACATCAAGAACGTGATGAAAGCCATTGCCATTGGTAAAGCGCCTCCTCCTTCTACACCACTGAAAAGCTGTGCATGCGCTATGTGATTATTCTCATAGGAAGAGATGAGTGACTTTTTAATTTCTGCGAGACCGGGAATTTCTGCAAACTGCATAGTTCTTTATATCAGTGGATTTTAGCTAAGAAGAAAAGTTCTCAAATATATGATTAAGGATGCCCTTATCTTCCCCCGTAAGAGACAAATTTCTTCTCGTCATCGCAGTTTCTATGGTCTCCAGTGCTTTATCTTTTTTATAAGTAGAAAAACCTGCTGCCCCTCCCCACGAAAAAGATGGAATATACGTTGAAGGAAACCCTCCTCCGAAGATATTGGCAGAAACACCTACGGTAGTGCCTGTATTAAACATCGTGTTAATTCCGCACTTAGAATGATCTCCCATTACCAGCCCACAAAATTGCTCTCCAGTACTTACTAGTGACTCTGAGACAAAATCCCACATTTTCACTTCGGCATAATTATTCTTCAAGTTGGAGACATTTGTATCCGCACCGAAATTGCACCATTCGCCTATAACAGAGTTTCCTAAAAAACCATCGTGAGCCTTATTGGAATACCCCATTATAATACTTTTTGATACTTCTCCCCCAACTTTGCACCACGGGCCAACAGTAGTATCGCCTCTAATCTTAGCTCCCATATTGACAACCGAGTGTTCTCCAAGAGCAAAAGGTCCTCTTATTATAGTCCCTTCACCGATTTCAGCATTTTTACCAATATAAATTGGTCCGTTTTCAGCATTGAGTACGGCCGCTTTGATCGAAACTCCTTCTTCAAGAAAGATATTCCCCCCATAGGTAATCGTATGTGAATCTCCTATTTCGTGCGATACCCTTCCGCTCGTTAGTAAATCGAAATCTTTTCTAATCTCATCTCCATTCTGCTTGAATATGTCCCAACATCTGGAAATTAATGAGCATTTTGTCTCTAGCTCAAGCCTCGACTTTTCCTCATGAGCCTCCAACGAATCCCCCTTAAAAGCGATAAGTGTTCCGTTCGAATACAATGATTGTTTTTCTGAAAGGGTTTTTAATACCTCAATCAATTCCCTATTGGGCAAAACCATTGCGTTAACCCAAAGCGTATCGAACAAATCTGGCTTCCCAAATTTCTTTTTTAAATAATCGCTAGTGGAAATCGTAATTTCAGATTCAGGAAATATGTGGCTCCACTTTTCTCGAATAGTGAGAATCCCTACTCGAAGGTGGCTTATTGGGCGTGTGAGAGTAAGTGGAAAAAGATTGATCCGATCCGCAGGCAGATCAAACAGGACAATTCGCATTGGACAAAAATAAAAAAGTCTTCAGGATAACCCCGAAGACTTTGATTTCTTCTGAAAAAATAAGTTTTACTTATCCTTTCTGTATTTCTTATTGAATTTCTCAACTCTACCAGCAGTATCCAAAAAGATTTTCTTACCTGTGTAGAATGGGTGAGAAGCAGAACTAACTTCTATTTTAATCAATGGGTATTCGTTTCCGTCTTCCCATTTAATCGTTTCGTCACTTGACATTGTTGACTTTGTCAAGAATTTAAACTCACTTGTTGTATCTAAAAAAACAACTTCTTTATATTCCGGATGGATTTCCTTTCTCATAACTAATCTCTTTCTTTAAAAAGGACTGCAAAGATAGGATAAAAATAGGATATTAAAAAGACCCTTTTTTTAATAATTTTATGGCTGTGAAGTATCTCTTTTTTTTCCTCATCACTTGCTGCTCTTACGCTTTGGTAGCCCAGTCTACGGATCTTCCATTGGGTAGCCGTGCCTACACGACATATGATGAATGGGATGTGAAATCCGAAAGGAGCTTTTTTACAACGGTAAAACCAATTTCTCGAAAAGAGATGTCTAATATTTCCAAGCAGGTCTCTGATACTAAATCGATAACCAAAAGGTTTGACCAACAATACATCAAAATAGAAACAAGAGAATATCAGGACTCTATTAATGAATCCAGAAAACCTGTCTTCGGAAGGTTCTATGGGTATAATTCAGATTTCGTTTCTGTAAATCAAGATGGATTCGACTTTCATATGAATCCCGTTTTTGGTTTTAGAGTGGGGAAAGAAAATAATTCCGGAGATCTCATTTTTCAAAATTACAGAGGGCTTGAAATGAGAGGCACCATCGACGATAAAGTGTCATTCTATTCACTACTTACAGAAAATCAAGCTCGATTTCCTACCTATGTTCGTCAAGTCACGGATTCAACCCTTGGGGTTCCATATGAGGGGTTTTGGAAACAATACAACGAGACTGGTGTAGATTTTCTTAGGGCTCAGGCTTATATCGATTTTAATGTTAGTAGGCATATAAGTGCTCAGTTTGGGTATGGGAAACACTTTGTTGGAAATGGTCGAAGGTCTTTGATCCTATCAGATTTTGGAAATAACTACCCTTATCTCCGGCTTAAGACGCAAGTTTGGAAGTTTCAATACACCAATATTTTTGCTCAACTAATAGCTGAGACTCGCGGTGGCACTTTTGGTTTATTTGGCACAGGTTCCTTCCCCAAAAAGTATCTTGCCTTTCACCGACTTGAAGTCAACCTTACCAAAAAACTCAATATCGGATTGTTTGAATCTGTGATTTATGGAAAGCCAGATTCCTTGGGCAATAATGGAGTAAGGGCTCAATATCTAAATCCAATTATATTCTATCGTGCTCTGGAACAACAAGACGGCAGTGCCGACAATGCCATCTTGGGAATGGATTTCAAATGGAATCTTTTCAAAAGTATTTCGCTTTATGGCCAATTGGTAATTGATGAATTGATTGTAAGTAAGGCTTTTTCAGGTGATGGTTATTGGGAAAATAAGCAGGCATTCCAACTTGGAGCTAAATACATAAATAGCTTCGGTATAGATGGATTGATGCTTCAAGCAGAATGGAATCAAGTTAGGCCATATACATATGCTCATCAGGACAACTATACTTCATATAGCCATTACAATATGCCTTTGGCACATCCTTTGGGAGCTAACTTTCGAGAGATTCTCCTATCGGGAAATTATCGTATTACTCCAAAACTGACCGCTTCAGGAGAACTTCTTCTTGCTAAATATGGAGTAGATATCGGATCGCTTAGCTATGGTGGGGATATCCTCAAGTCTTATAACCTAAAAACCGGAGATGTTGGGATCGACCTATTACAAGGGGATGAAACAAGCCTTATGCTGGTTCATGGAAAATTGTCTTATCAGTGGTTTCACAATTTGTTCACCGATATCGATTTGACTTATCGGAAAGAATCTTCTGTTTCAGGGCTTTCGGATTTGAATTCATCGATTTTTTCATTCACACTTAGGTACAATTTTCCCAATAGGGATTACCTGTTTTAATACAGTTTATCGAAAAAATATTCCTTTCTTATTTTCAAACTAAGAATTTCTATAACTTTTCAATCTTGATTGAACGCCAGAAATGAGAAAATTCAAAATCTTCTTTTATCCTATATATATCATCTTCGCTCTTGTGATATTGTATTTCAGCATCGATATCATGATCAACCTGGATACATACAAGGAGAAAATTCCGATGAACATGATATTTAGGGACATCCCAATGTATCTGTTAAGCCTCTTTCTGTTTGTAAGCTTGATGATGTTGGTTGGCATAATTGTAGAAAACTCTCATATCGTTTCTCTTAAGAAAAAATTGAGCAACGCCGAAAAAGAAGTTTTAACACTTAAGGCCAAGCTTTACGACCGCTCTCAGTTACCCGAAGAATCTACTCCAGATTTAGATGAGGATGTAGAAGAAGACGATAGCGAAGAATCAGCGGTTTAATTCTTTACTGATTGCTTTTATTCTGTTCTACAAGAAATTGATATCTTCGACCCATGCTTGCAAAAACGTATGGAAGTGCCGTTTATGGCGTCAATGCACACACAATTACCGTAGAAGTCAATGTTGGACAGGGTACTAGGTTTTATCTGGTTGGTCTGCCGGATTCTGCTGTAAAAGAAAGTGAACAACGGGTAGAATCTGCAGTAAAGGAGCTTGGGTACAGAATGCCTCGGCAAAAAGTAGTGGTCAATCTTGCTCCTGCGGACGTACGTAAAGAAGGGTCGGCCTATGACTTACCCATAGCACTTGGAATACTTCAAGCATCAGAACAAGTACAGTTTCCAGAATTAGATCAATATGTTATCATGGGAGAGTTGGCTCTGGATGGAACCTTGAGACCAATAAAGGGAGCTTTGCCCATCGCAATTGAGGGACGCAAGAAAGGATTTAAAGGATTTATTCTTCCGAAAGAAAACGCCTCTGAAGCTGCAATCGTAGATAATATTGAAGTTATAGGAGTAGAAAGTCTTAAAGAGGCTATCGAACATCTTGATGGGTCTGCCCCAATCAAACCCATGGATTATGATACTCGTGACTTTTTCTTCACCAGTAGTTCACAATTCGAGACAGATTTTGCTGATGTGCAAGGGCAGGAAAATATTAAGCGAGCGATGGAGATCGCTGCAGCTGGAGGACATAATGTGATCATGATTGGCCCTCCCGGAGCAGGAAAAACAATGCTTGCAAAGCGATTGCCTTCTATTTTACCTCCTCTTTCGCTCCATGAAGCATTAGAAACTACTAAAATTCATTCTGTAGCGGGGAAGTTGGGCGAACACGGGAAACTGATTGCAACAAGACCTTTCCGATCACCTCATCACACTATTAGTGATGTTGCTTTAGTAGGAGGGGGAGGAATGCCGCAACCGGGAGAAATTTCGCTCGCCAACAATGGAGTGCTATTCCTTGACGAATTACCAGAGTTTAAAAGAACGGTACTGGAAGTCATGAGGCAGCCTCTTGAAGAAAGGGAAGTGACGATTTCTCGTGCCAAAATCTCAATAGATTATCCGGCCAACTTTATGCTTATTGCCAGCATGAACCCATGCCCATGCGGATATTACAATCATCCGGAAAAAGAGTGCGTATGTGGCCCAGGCATTGTTCAACGATATTTGAACAAAGTAAGCGGCCCACTGCTGGACCGGATAGACTTGCACGTAGAGGTCACGCCTGTATCCTTCGATCAAATGACCGCAGACCGAAAAGCCGAATCAAGTTCGGAGATTAGGGAAAGGGTGATTAAAGCCAGAGAAATACAAAAGAAGAGATTTGAAGAATCAAGTGAAACTCATAACAATGCCATGATGAGTTCTCCTGCAGTAAAAGAAGTCTGCAAAATCAATGACGCTGGAAAAGTTTTATTGAAAACAGCAATGGAAAAATTGGGCTTATCAGCAAGAGCCTATGATAGAATCCTAAAAGTATCTCGTACCATAGCTGATCTAGCCGCATCCGAAGAAATCAAAATAGAACATCTGGCTGAGGCTATTCAGTATAGAAGTTTGGATCGAGAAGGTTGGGCTGGATAAATTATCTATTGTATTGCAAAGCATGAAGCTAAATATTACTCGACCTACTTTTCTGATCAACGAACAGGTTTGTCGTCAAAATATTCAGTGGATGGCAGACAAGACAAAAGCCAGCGGTGTAGACTTCAGACCACATTTCAAAACCCATCAATCTGCAAGTATTGGCAATTGGTTTAGGGATGAAGGAATAGATAAGATTACGGTTTCTTCTGTGAGCATGGCGCAGTATTTTGCCAGTCATGGCTGGAATGACATCACCATTGCATTCCCATATAATCCACTAGAGCATAGTGAAATAGAAGCCTTAGCAAGAAAGATTAATCTGAATGTTCTGATCGAATCGAAAGAGGCGTTGGTTCACTTAAACAATCACATAAATGCAGATCTAGGCTACTTTATCAAAATTGACGTTGGCACTGGAAGGACAGGACTGTCAGAACCCCAGTTTGAGCAAATCTCCGTTTTAATTGATGGTGATAATGAAAACCATCATTTTCGGGGTTTATTGGTACATGCGGGACATTCGTATCAGAAAGTAGACTTAGGAATAGCCCGTGGTATATACGACGAAAGTCTCCGTGTTCTCAATCATGCAAAATCTTATGTCGGGGAAGACGTTTTCATTTCATATGGTGATACTCCTACATGTTCCTTGCTTGAAAGCTTTGCTGGTGTAAATGAAATTCGCCCAGGAAATTTTGCCTTTTACGATCTAATGCAGCATTCGTTCGGATCATGCGATCTCAATGAAATTGCTGTTTGCATGGCTTGCCCAGTGGTTGCCATTCATCCACAAAGGAATGAAGCGATCATTTATGGAGGCGCAGTTCACTTTTCCAAAGAGAAACTAGAAAAAAGTCCGTACCCGTACGGTATGGTAATTCCTTTAAATGAAAGAGGTTGGGAACCTAAAGCAGCTGCCAGTTTAATCCGTGTATCTCAAGAGCATGGCATTATTAGCGGCTCCACAGAATTTATTTCTTCTTTAAAGATTGGTACACTAGTTGGTATATTGCCCGTTCACTCTTGTCTTACGGCTAACCTTCAGCGATCCTACTTATCTTTAGATGGGAGAGAAGTTGTCAAATACAGTTAATTAATCACATGAAAAATTTCATTGCTTGTTTCATTTCTATCTTTCTCATCACTTCCGTTTCTGCACAGAAAGCCGATTCCTTAGAAACAATGATCGGACAAATGATCATGATTGGTATTGGAGACTTTGACGTCTTAGACAAGTCAGCTCCAGTTTTTAAATCGCTGGAAGACGGAAAGGCCGGAGGCATTATTCTATTTGAAAAGAATATCTCTTTCGAAAGCCCAGATAAAAGCTTGAAGCAAATCATTTCGCATGCACAAAAGAAATCTACAACACCTCTCCTAGTGAGCATAGATGAAGAAGGTGGGAAAGTCAATCGACTCAAAACTCGTTACGGATTCCCTAAAACAGTTTCTGCTCAATATCTTGGCAAGATCAACAACCTCGATTCCACAAGGTTCTATGCGCTTCAGACTGCTGCAACACTCGCCGAGCTTGGATTCAACCTCAACTACGCACCCGTCCTCGACGTAAATATCAACCCAGCAAACCCTGTAATTGGTAAAATTCAAAGATCGTATTCTAGTGATTTCAATTCCGTAGCAAGTCATGCTGCTGAAGTCATAAAAGCTCACGATAGTCTCAATGTCGCCACCGCGTTAAAACATTTTCCGGGTCATGGAAGCTCTAAAAAAGATACTCACTTGGGAATTGCAGACGTATCAGACACATGGAGAATCGAAGAAACTTATCCTTATAAAATTCTACTGGACTCAGGATTGGTCAAAGTCATTATGACAGCTCATATTGTCAACGATGTGATCGATGAGAAGAAACTTCCTGCAACACTTTCGAAAAAAGTCGTGGGTGGCCTTCTCCGAGGTTTTCTAGGATACGAGGGAGTTGTTATTTCAGATGATATGCAAATGGGAGCTATCAGCAAGGAGTATGGATTAAAAGAATCTATCAAACTTTCTATCAATGCTGGTGTCGATATCGTTATGTTTGCTAATAATGTTTCTCAATCAGAAACAGTTTCCGCCGATCAAGTATTTGAAATCATTTATAATTTAATTCAAGATGAGGAAATCCCTCGATCAAGAATAGAAGAGTCCTACAATCGAATTGTAAAGCTCAAAAAATCGATCGGACTTCTCAGTAAAAATTAGATGGTTATATTTATACCGCAAATGACACTAGCTTAATAGCATGATCCAGTACAACCCTAAAACTTGGTTTTCCCTAATTTTTGACGTTTACAGTAGATACGTGATGCGGTTGCTTTTTCCGCTCATTCTATTCGTTGGTGTTTTTACTTTGTTCCTGTGTTTCTTAATCATTGATGTCTTCAAGTTTCACTACGCAGGTACGATCGCATTCCACTCCATTCTTGGGGTGATACTTGGTTTATTTTTAGTATTGAGAACCAATACTGCCTATGATCGCTGGTGGGAAGGAAGGAAGCTCTGGGGTCAACTTGTAAATGATACCCGACATTTGGCAATCAAATTGACCAATTATATTCCTGCAGATAGGGATGAAGACCGAGCCTTTTTTAGAAGGATGATTCCTAATGTGGCTTTCGCCATGAAAGAACATCTAAGAGATAGCATCTTGATTGGGGAGATGGATACGATCAATGATGAGATCAAAGACAAAATCATAAAAAGTAAGCATCGTCCAAACTGCATCAATAAGATTCTCTACTCAAGAGTTGTTAAGCTGCGGGATGATGGCATCATTTCGAATGAAGAACTCATTATTCTTGACAAAGAAGTCAAAGGGTTCACAGATATCGTCGGAGCTTGTGAGAGAATAAAGACAACCCCTATTCCTTATTCGTATAGCATGTTCATCAAGAAATTCCTATTTATATATTCCATCACACTTCCATTTAGTTTTATGTGGGAGTTTGGATATTGGACGGCTCCAGTCGTGATGCTTGCGTTTTACTTTCTGGTAAGTGTGGAATTGATTTCTGAAGAAATCGAAGATCCTTTTGGGAATGATATCAATGACCTTCCTCTAAATGAAATAAGCTTAAAAATAAAGAGCAACGTTTCTGAAATCTTAAGCTAGGTCAAGCATTCATTTCCGAAATTAGCTTATCGGAAACAGCCTTGTAAAAATCATCAAGCACTTCTTTTTGATTCGTTGATCGAACGACATTTTCAGCCAAAAGAATAGCTCCTGTCCATGACTCCTCATGCCACGTTGCTCCATGCGACAGCTTTTCGAAGTTCAAAGTGGAAATATGAGGCCAGGAGTTTACATAAAAATAGGGTTGGCTAATTTCGGTATCACCTGGGGACATACCAAGAGAGATGTAATAATTCGTTTCCGTATCCCCCGTATCCTTAACCAGAATAGAAAGCGTCTGGTCAAAATGATGCGGCCAAGTGTTGATTATGAAATCCTTAATTCCCTTTTCAAGGACTAAATCTCTCATAGAGACAAAGGAGTTGTGATAATATTTCGAAAACTCAACAGCGTGATTCAAATCCACCGAAAATGGATCTGTATTTTGAATCTGATTATCCTCCATGGAATAGGGGAGGTTTAGCGTAAGACCTGAGGCATCCAAATCGAGCTTATTGGCTTGCTCCTCCAACCATAGGAGAAGTTGATTCTGATTTTGACCTTCTAATTCAAAAGACGAAATAATATTAATTTTCTCGTCTATCAGGTAAATACAAAAGTCAACAAAGCTCAGTGATACCCGAAAGGTTTTAACTCCCTTCACCCACTTTCCTGCTAACCTTGTCAAACCAGGAACCCAAGTCAGAGTGGCGTTGAGGTCTTCTTCTGAATGCTCAAGAAATTTTCTTCCAACCGCTGAAACAGGTTGTATCGCTCTATGAAATTGAAATCTCGCATTTGCAATCTCTTCTACACCGATCAATGAATCAAATTCTCTCCACTCAAATTGCTGCATCCTTAGAAAAGAAAAGGCCCTTACTGGGCCTTAAATTATTGTTGATATTTTTTAACTGCTTTTTTGAGTGCTTCACGATTCGATGTAATACCGGGATCGCTAAATATTCTCGAAGACAATGCAGAGATAACGCTTCTCTTGTAGCCTAGTTTTTCTGCCAGCTCTTCACAGAACTTAATTTCACTCAAATAAACCTGACTATCTATCTTCATCAATTGAACAATGTTGTAGAGATATTCAAAGCGATCCTCTTGCGACATTGTCGATAGAGCCGGGAGTGGCTCAGGCGACTCTACTAGTCCCATGATTTCTTCTTCCTTGAGACCATTGGCTTTGCCCACCATCATGATCATCATTTTTTCTTCCCCGGCAAATTCACCGTCAATGTTTGCCAGCTGTATTAAAGTACTTAATTGAGATCTTATACTCATGATTTTTTAATTTTTTGCGAATTGAATCTACTATGGTATTTACAATAATTCTTTATAATTCAAATTTTTTGGCCTCTCTCATTAGCCTTGTTCTGTCAGAGGTAATGCTAGGATCTGCATATATCCGGCTGGATAATGTCTTTACCACTTTTTTATCAAAACCAAGATTAGTAGCGATGTTCTCACAGTATTTGATCTCGCTTAAGAAGACTTCACTATCTATCTTCATCAACTGAATAACATTATACAAAAAATCAAATCTGTCATCAAAAGAAAGAGAATCATAGTTAATCTTAATGTTTCCTTTGTTTTCAATGTTTTCCTCAATCAGCTCATCCACCACCTCTTTGGATAAGTTATTTGCAACAGCTATACTGTATATCTGTGTTTTTTCTTCTTTGTCAAATTCCTGATCTGACATAGCCAATTGAATAAGTGCTCGTAGTTGATTTTTATGTTTTTCCATCTATAACCTGATTCTTTTTTTCATAAATATAAAACTTTGATCTCACACATTGCATATCAATGCATATAGCTTCCCGCATTTATGTCAAATGTAGCTCCTGTGGAGTGGTCAGCCATGCCGCTGGCAATAAAGGTCACAAGCGGTGCTAAATCTTTCGGTTCTGTCAACCTCTCCAGAGAAAGATCTCCCTTCGTGTGTTCTTCGCCATACTTTTCCATGAACTCCTTTGCCATCTCAGTACGTACAAATCCGGGTGCAATTACAAATGCCTTCACTCCATCTTTCCCAAAAGCTGCTGCTATTGACTTTGTCAACGCCACAAGTCCAGCTTTCGAAGAAGCATAAGACATATAATCTGCTTTTTCTCCTTTGAAAGCTGCTCTGGAGCTAATATTGATAATCCGTCCTGAAGATTTCCTTTTTAAGAAATGTTCCACAGCCTTTTTACACAGCACCGCTGATGAAGTGAGGTTTACCTGAATGGTCTCATTCCAGGATTTTAACCAATCATCTTCATGTGCTTGAATGGAACTTGGGATAGCAATCCCAGCATTATTAATTAAAACCTCAATGCTTCCCATTTCCAGAGCCACTCTATCAAAAAGTTTTCCAGCATCATCTGGTTTTGAAAAGTCGGCTTGAAACGCTTTTGACTCATTTCCAAGAACATGGCAAAGGCTCTCCGCTTCCCGCACCTTTTTATTGTAGTGAACAGCAATGGTAGCTCCTGCCTCTGCCAGCTTAGTGGCTAGCGCCTTTCCGATACCGCTGCTCGCCCCTGTAACTAAAATATTGAGGCCCGAAAGATTGATATACATACTTAAAGGTGAGTTTATTTTGATTGAAAATTAGGCAATCAAATAAGAATCTTGAAGGGAGTTCAAACAATTAATTTGAGTAAAAAAAAATAGTATTTGAGATTTCTATTTATAACGGTGTTTAAATAGGTATTTTTGCGCTCAGTGAGTCTAGAAATGTTTTACCTAAATAACTTAAAACGTTATTGAATTGGATAAAATTATTATCTTAGTCACTTCCTCCAGCTAATGAAACAAGGTAATTTTCCACCAAAGACTTTAAAATGGGTATTGTAATCCCTCTGATATTAATATCGATTTGTTGTTTAGTAATATGGCGTGCTGGAGATGGCTTCATGACTGCCTCTGAATATATAGGTAGAAACCTATCAGATGGCGTTAGAGGAGCAACAATTAACGCCGTTGCAAGTTCCATGCCTGAGGTCTTTACCTCGTTTTTCTTTCTTTTTATCATGCAAGATGCAGAGGGGTTCTCTGGAGGTATTGGAACCACTGCCGGGTCAGCTATTTTCAATAGTATGGTCATACCCGCTGTGGTGATTTTGGCTGTGGTAGGAGCAGGAATTGTTAAAAACATAAAAGTTTCCAAAAAAGTGATGTACAGAGATGGAATATCTCTTCTTATCGCTGAACTTATATTCATTGTTCTTATTAGTGGTGCGAGTTTAGACTGGTATCACGGCTTCCTTCTTATGATGGTGTATGTCGCTTACATCGTTTTTATGTTTTGGTCTATGGACAAAGGGGAGCGTGATCACATGTTGGAGGATGGTCACCTTGACGAAGATGAATTTCAAGATGACGAAAGAGGGCAGGGTTCTTTTTTCGTTGGCTTAATCACACTCGATTTAGAAAGGGTTTTCATTGGAAAAAATAGAATTACTCCTGCTCGTGCCTGGAGTCTGCTGGTAACGGCAACAGTCTCTATCGCTCTTGTGTGTTACTTTTTAGTTTTAGCATGTGAGTGGATAGGAGAAGATACGTACCATGTTCCTTTCTTAGGAGAGTTTAATGGACTTGGAATACCAGTTATGTTTGTGGCATTGATACTTGCTTCTGCTGCATCCAGTTTTCCAGATACTATCATCTCTATTAAAGATGCCCAGAACGGGAAATACGACGATGCGATATCAAATGCACTCGGAAGTAACATTTTTGATATTTGTTTTGCATTAGGGTTTCCTTTATTTGTATTCACACTTATGAACGGGCCTATTGCAATGCCTCAGGAGATGGTCGATCTAAGTGGTGAGTTACGATTCTTGCTTTGGTTATTGACAGCTGCAGTTCTTATAATCTTCGTCTCAGGTAAAACGATGGGAAGAGGAAAAGGAATATTCCTATTGGGCTTCTATTTGCTATTTGTACTTTATGTAATAGGTAGAGGAGCAGGAAACGAGTTCGCCCAGAGCATAGCTGATTGGTTAGTCTCTGTAGTCAGACACTTAAGCTTCAGCTAAGTAATAGCACCAATTCGTTGCTTTCGTTGATCCTTACTGGGTAAAGTTTAAGCCCTTTGCATCTGGACATTGATTCATTTCCAGACCGCAAATTGAATGCGTAACCGTGCCAAGGGCAAATAACTTCTTTTTTCATATTGATATTTCCTTCATCGAGGGGGTAATCTTGATGTGGGCAATGATTGTCGAAAGCGTAAAACGTATCCTCGAGCCTCACGACTGCAATTCTTTTAGATTCGATTCTAAACTGACGAATCTTCCTTTCTGGAAAAATCGATAAGATCTCTTGATTTGAGCCTAGAAGTAAAATCTCTTTTTTCATTTTTAATGCCCGTTACAATTTGATTAACGAAAAGGATATTTGTTATCTTAGCATTCTCAAAATAAGATACTATGGAAATTACTAATCCAGCCGTAACTGACGGTGTTAATCTATTCGTAAATATTGTGATTTTTCTTATCGCTTTTGGAGCTGCTGTGTCTCTGGTTGACGTAAGAAAGGAAAAGAGCAAAGAATAATCTCCTTTCAAAAAGGAGACTGCATTTCTAAGAAAAAATAATCCTTATTTTTTGATGAGTACTGAACTCAACAAATGAAGTTTTAATGTCATAGTGCTATGACGTTCTGGAAATAATTCCAATTACTTATAAGTAGGAGAAGTATTCCGAGAGAAAACAAAAAAAGTGTTGTTGGGGGTTTTTGGGCGAATCAGACGTGATCTTTTTCGTGATCGCTCAACTTTTCATTAGGTAGAATGAAAGGACATATTATTGCTAATATGAAGAGGACACCAATTATTCCGAACATTGCCATAGTCTGATCTTTTAATTTACCGAGGTAAAGATAATTCCTCGAAACGATCTCATTCCAAATTTCTCAATAAATAATTAAACTACTCCTTGAGAAATCATCGCATTGGCTACTTTCACAAAACCAGCAATGTTAGCTCCCTTCACGTAATCTACATAATCAGCACTTTCACGTCCGTATTCTTCACAGTTCTTGTGAATACTTTTCATGATCATTTTAAGCCTGTAATCCACTTCTTCTCTTGTCCAATGAAGTCTCTGAGCATTTTGAGACATTTCCAATCCCGAAGTTGCAACACCTCCTGCATTTGATGCTTTCCCTGGGCTGAATAGAATTTTCTTAGATCGGATATAGCTCAATGCCTCCTCAGTGGTAGGCATATTCGCTCCTTCAAATATTCCCTTACAGCCATTATCAATTAGTGCTTTCGCCGCGCTTCCTCCCAATTCATTCTGTGTAGCGCATGGATAGGCAAAATCAACTTTCACTTCCCAAGGTGAAGCGCCTTTCAAAAATTTAGCACCACCAAATTTCTCAGCATATTCCACGACCCTCCCACGGCGATTGTTTTTCAGCTCTTTCAAAAACGCAAGTTTCTCCTCATCTATTCCGTCTTGATCATAGATAGTACCACCCGAATCTGATACTGTAACAGGCTTTGCTCCAAGCTCAACCAATTTCTCGATGGTGTACTGAGCTACGTTACCACTTCCAGAAACAGCACATGTTTTTCCCTTCAGGCCATCTCCCTTTGCTTCGAGCATCTCATTGCTAAAATATACGACACCATAGCCGGTAGCTTCTGTTCTGATAAGGCTTCCGCCGTAGTGCAGCCCCTTTCCAGTTAAAACTCCAGTAAACTCGTTTCTGATTTTCTTATACTGACCATACATAAAGCCTATTTCCCTAGCACCCACTCCTATATCTCCAGCGGGAATGTCGGTATAACCTCCTATATGTTTAGAAAGCTCCGTCATGAAGCTTTGACAAAATTTCATGACTTCATTATCTGATTTTCCCTTGGGATCAAAATTGCTTCCGCCTTTACCTCCTCCAAGTGGAAGTGTCGTTAAGCTATTTTTAAAGACCTGTTCAAAAGCCAGAAATTTTAAAATCGAGAGATTCACAGAAGGGTGAAACCTGAGACCTCCTTTGTAAGGCCCAATAGCTGAGTTCATTTGCACCCTATATCCGCGATTTACCTGTATGTCTCCCGCATCATCCACCCATGGAACCCTAAACATTATCACTCGCTCAGGTTCACATATTCTCTCCAATATTTTACCTTCTTTATACTGTTGATGATTGCTGGTAAACGGGATTATGGTCTCTGCAACTTCCTTTACTGCTTGGATAAATTCGTTTTCATTTGCGTTTCTGCTTGCAATCAAAGCTACGAATTCGTCAATTTCCTTTTGATGTGTTGACATAGGGTATGGGGTATTTTGAGAAACGTGTTACAAGAAAGATATGATTTTTAATCAAAATCATAAAGAAGATGTCATTAAAAATAACTTATAGAAAATACTGTGCTAAACACAATGTAATATTTCATCGTTATAATTGAAGGACATAAACCACCAAGAATATGTATACGCAGAATCTAGATTCGAAGATCATTACAAAGGTGAGATCCCTAAACAAAAATCAAAAGAGTGAAGTTCTGGACTACTTGGAGACCATTCCCAGAGAAATCCACAACACAAAGCTTTATAGAAGAAGGGCACTGAAACAAATTCGTGCAGCTCTTCAAAACATATAAAAAATAGCACTAGTCTTCTGAAAGAACTATAATTCTATCTTCATGTGTTAAAGTGAAATTTTCGCTTTTTGGAGGATTTACATAGACTCCATAGCCTTTATTTGCATTTTTAGATTCCCTGACCACTCTATAGCCTATAGCTACCTCGTTCTTCCTTGCAGCTGATTCTAGAACGGTATAAAAGTTAATTGGCTCGCCCACTTTCACATATTCCTTGGCTTGCTTTATATAGATCTCTGAACCATCGGCATCAAACAAGTCTTCGAAAACTCTCATCAAAAATTTGTTTTCTGATACCTGACTCATCAAAAGGCTGATTAGTTTGTCACTAACAATAAAGTCATCGGCACTTGTAATATCAGCCAGTTGACGATTTCTGATATCTAGCATTTCACTTACGATTTTATACTTGTCGCCATTTTTCTCAGTGAAATTTCTCAGATGGAGTAGTGTTATTAGC
Source organism: Cyclobacteriaceae bacterium (assembly GCA_049115715.1). Lineage (GTDB taxonomy): Bacteria > Bacteroidota > Bacteroidia > Cytophagales > Cyclobacteriaceae > JAMZMI01. Next base: position 86,049 of record JAGDZQ010000030.1, on the reverse strand, counting down.
GTTTGCGCATCAGCCTCCTGGATAGGAAAGTAGTTTTGATAACAAAGCAATATGATATAATCATAATTGCTGAGGTGCATCATCTCCAAGGTCTCGCGATCTGTTGTATCCATCACTTCAAACTCAAGGGTGATGTTGGTCATCCTTGATTTCAGTTTTTCGACAACTTTCTCCGCATCTCCAAACTTTGACACGATTCTAACCTTGGAGCCATAAGGAACGTAATTATCCAGTTCCTTTATAATATATCTGGCTCTGTTGTTCCAGCCTACAATTAAGATCTCTTCATTTTCTGATGGATCTGGCTCAGTATAGACGATTTTTTCCTCTTCAAGCTGATAATCTTCACTTGCATTTGGAATAAGTGTATCATCATCTTCTGTGATTCCAATGACGCGATCTCCTTCTTTAAAAATCGTATCCATAGCCGGATTCACTTCTACACTTTCATCGGCGTATTGAATACCCATGATTGCTGAGTCTTCATAGGCAAATAGGATTTCTCGGAAAGTTTTGCCTACCAGAGATCGCTCTTCCATGAAATAAATTTCATCTCCTCCAAAATCCATCAACTCGATGTAAACCACGCTTAGGCCAGACTGACGAGAGGTCTGAACCATGATTCTGGAAATAATCTCATCCGAAAGAATGAGCTCTACTTCATTCTTTCCCACCATCTTGGCAACCTCGAAGTTCTTCTTATCCTCCATCTCCGCAGTGATATGATATGGAGCCTCTCTTCGCTGAGGATTTGTCACGATAGCTACGATCGTTTTAATTATTTGCGAATCTGAGTTTTCATTGTCCTTATCTAAAATAATAATGGACTTAGTGTCGAAAGGGTTGGCTATGTACAAATCATGAACATCGATTGGATTCCCTGTCCTACAGATTACTTCCGTATTCGCCGTATCACCTACTTTGTCACGTATCTCATCCTCCATATCCACTTTGTCCATGTCGGCTAATATGACGATAACCCCTCTTTTCTGATTTTCATTGGCAATGACAAGCTCTGAGATAATAGTGAAAATCTTTGAAGACCATCCAAGGATAAGCACATGGTCCTGCTCGATTACAAACGAACGTCCTTTTCGTAGCTCATCAATTTTTGTCAGGATACCATTGGATACAAGACCAATTAGAGTCGAAACAACAACCAAACCCAGAATGGTAACCAAAAACATGAAAAGGCGGAAAGGCCAGTTCTCTTCGTGATTACCTACTACACCTGGATCTAGTACGTGTACGGCATTCACCCATATAGACTCAAAAATGTTGAATGTATCATCTGCATCCGGATGAAAACCAATCAACAACAAGATAAGTGCGAAAACGACAATAAATATAAGTGTAAATACACCCAAGCCGGAGATCATGGCAAGTGTCCCCTTGGATATAAAATTGTCAAACTTATACTTCAGCCGGGTTATATAGGGAAATTTGCTACTCATTTATACGATCTTAGATTATCTCAAAAGCTACGCAAAACTAATCCAAATTCTACACAATGATATGTGATTAATCGAGACGACAACAATTCTTGAAATAATTGGTAATTTTCAGTCTGAGCTGAGTAAAACTCGTGTCGCTAAGATGACAAGGTTTGGAGCAGTTTGTGGTTAAATTACGATTGAAACATGAATCGAAAAATGAAAGTAATTACAACTAAAAGGATAATCTACCTGCTATTAAGCTTCATTTTTGTCACATCCATTTCATGTAATCCTAGACTAACAAAATTCAGTCTCATATATTCTACCGACGAGCCTATTGGAGAAATAACCAAACAGCTTAAGAGTGTTCTCGAAAAAAGCTTTCATAATGTCGAAATAGAGCTGCATATTGGTCAGGGGTCGGAAGCCAACTTAGATAGCGTAGCTTCTGGGAAGATTGATTTCACCATTGTTGAAAATCACGTCCCGTATAAAGAGGGTGTAAACTCAATTCTGGTTTTCTACCCTCAAATTCTCCACATATTTCACTCGAAAAGTTACCAGCCACAAAGTTTTCAGGAGCTGGTTCTTGACAGGAAGATTTTTATCGGAGAGCCTGGATCGGGTTCATATCGGTTCATGACTGACATGATTGATTTTTATGGGATAGACAAAAGCAGAGTAGAAATTACCATACTTCCTTTTGATAATTACGATGTGTACGCTGGTTTTTCGGATGTGCTAACTCCTGATGATCTCTTTGGGCTGGGAGCTTTCACGCTTTTTTCGTTTGATGATGCGTCCAATGTAGGAAATGGCTCCATTATAGATGGCATTGCACTGAAGTATCCAAAAGTGAGTCCTTATGTGATTCCAAGGGGTACATATGGAGACTTCACAAGTAAACCCGTTGTAACTATTTCCTCAAATGCAATTTTAGTATGTAGAAGTGGATTGTGGGAAACGACTGTCAACGATATGATTAAAACCATATTTAAGGAAAAGCAGACATTTAGCAGAATAAGTCCGTTGATTGCTTCGGGGCTGGATGAAGGTTTTGATCGTGCAAATCTGGATTTCCCTCTTCACGAAGGAGCTAGAACTTACCTTGATCGAGATGAGCCCGACTTTTTTGAAAGATATGCTGAATTATTTGGTGTGGCGTTTTCAATAGTGATAGCTATCGCTTCCGGTCTTATTTCACTTTCTAAATGGCAAAAGCAGAAAAAGAAGGATAGAATAGATGTTTTCTACAAAACGCTGATGGAAATCAAAAAGGAATTGCCCAAGGTTCACTCTAGTCATGAGGCATTTCTGAAAATAAAAGAGATAAAAGATTTACAGGATAAGGCGTTTGAAATGCTAATCAATGAGGAGCTTATTGCGGATGAAAGTTTCCGAATTTTCACAGAGCTCTCTGCTGAAACCATAGATGAGGTCAAGCAAAGAGCACGTGTTTTAAAAACAAGAGAGAGTAAAGCGAGTTAGTCTTTCTTGAATATTTCTTTAAATTTTTTGTCGGCAACTATTTTGTTGATATCAGGATCTCTTTCCCAAGCTGTCTTTCCGTTGAAAAACGCTCTAACTTCAAAAAACAGAAGTTCTCCATTTTGAACTTTGTAATGATTAAAATCCGGTTGGATCAACACATTGCTTGTTAAAGCAATGGCACACCAACCTCCGTATTCTGGTAAGAATTTATCTGGGCTCTTTTTAAATTTTTCCAAATTCGCTTTACTGGCAAACTGAAGTTTAAGTCCATCGTAATCAAGCGAAAACTCCTTTTTCCCTGGGAGGAGTTTACCTTCTCCGTCATAGTAAGTCGTAAGGTCATTACCGTAATAAGCTATCTCGTCGCTTGAGCACGAATACTTTTGTTGTGCTGTTGATATTATACCTAAGAGCAGCAGCGGTATGGCGATTATAAAATTTTTCATAAGTCTTATGTCTATAATGATTTTAATTGTGAGGATGTAAACAGCTTTTCATTTTGCTTTGTTTCGCGCAAAAACGCAATAGTCATGCCATTGACAAAAATATTGGCTGGCGTAAAGGTCTATAAATCGAGTTGTTTCAAATTATTTAATCAAAAATGCATTAATTTCGGAAGAACGCGGTGAACAAGAATGGAGCAAAATATTAATATTTTAATTGCAGATGATCATACTCTGTACAGGAAAGGTATGGTTATGCTGCTCAAAACTTTTCCAGGAATTAAAAATATTTGGGATGTCGAAAACGGCCAACTCGCAGTTGATTTTGTGAAGGAAAATCCTGTAGACATGGTTCTTTTGGATATTGATATGCCCGTACTAGATGGAAAAGATGCCGCCAGAAAAATACTTAATAGATTTCCGGATATCAGGGTCATCATGATCTCAATGCATGATTCATTGACGACTGTATCAGAACTGATTGATATCGGGGTTCACAGCTACTTGTTGAAATCGGCCAAACCTGAAGAGGTGCAAACTGCCATTCAATTTGTGAGAAACAATGATTTCTACTACAATCAGATTGTAGCAAAAGCCCTCCGAAATAGCTCTTCGGGAAGTTCATTCTCAGAAGAAAGATCGGGTGTAACAAAAAGAGAAGCTGAAATTCTCCGGTTGATATGTGAAGAACTAACCATGAAGGAAATAGGTGAGAAGCTTTATATCAGTGAGAAAACGATTCATACGCATAGAAAGAACTTAATGAAAAAGACCCACGCCAAAAATGCAGTAGGTCTTGTTAAATATGCGATTCAAAATAATATCGTCTCTTTTGAGTAGAGAACTTTAGTTTAAGAATTCATAAATACCCGCTACTCCTTGTCCTCCTCCAACACAAGCGGTTACCATTCCATATTTATTGTTTCTTCTCCTCATTTCGTTAAATAGCGAAATACTCAGCTTAGCTCCAGTGCAGCCAAGTGGATGACCAAGCGCTATTGCTCCTCCGTTTACATTTAGGATATCAGGATTTAAATCGAGTTGACGCACGACAGCCAGCGATTGTGCTGCAAATGCTTCGTTCAATTCAATAAGATCGAGATCACTTTGCTTCAAACCAGCTTGTTTCAACGCTCTCGGCACAGCTTCTACCGGCCCAATCCCCATTATTCTGGGATTCACTCCTGCCGCGCTGTAGCTAACCATTCTCGCGATTGGTTCCAGGTTGTATTCTTTCACCATCTTTTCTGACATGACCATGACGAAGGCTGCTCCGTCCGATGTGGGAGAGGAGTTCCCTGCAGTAACTTGCCCCCCTTGCTTGAAGGCAGGTCTCAATCCAGCAAGAGATTCCATGTTGGTATCAGGCCTTACACATTCATCTGTATCAACTGTAAATGACCTTTTCTTTCTTTTGTCTCCATCCATGTAGACTTCTTCAACTTCGACCGGCACAATTTCATCTTTGAACTTACCATCTGCAATTGCTTTAGCAGCTTTCTGATGTGACTTCATCGCAAACTCATTCGCATCATCTTTCGAAATATCAAAATCTTTGGCGACCTCCTCAGCAGTGAGACCCATACTCAAGTAATAGTCTGGATTTTTCTCCACGATTTTCCAATTAAGAGCTGTCTTATAACCAAGCATTGGCACTAAGGACATAGATTCAGTACCTCCCGCAATGATACATTCGGCTGTTCCAGAATGAACCCTAGCACATGCCAAATGAATGGCTTCTAAGCCTGAGCCACAATATCTATTGATAATCATACCCGGAACTTCCACTGGAAGTGACAAAAGAGAAATCATCCTCCCCATTTGCATTCCCTGCTCTGCTTCAGGAATCGCATTTCCTACAATCAAGTCATCGACTCTTTTGGAATCAAAACCCTCAATCGAACCTACTAGATGTTTAATTACGTCCGCAGCTAAATCATCTGGTCTGTAAAATCTAAAACCTCCTTTTTTGGCTCTTCCGACCGCCGATCTATATCCTGCTACTATATATGCGTTCATATCTTCGTTTTTAAGATGTTAGTATTAAGATGATAGAAATTAGACTTTAGAAAATTTGTCTATCAATATTCTAGTCATCTTTTGAATTTCATTTATTTCCTTCAAAATAGGATTTAATGTCTCTTCTCTAAGGTCTGATAAACCTAATTCCTCAACGGTTTGCCTTTAAACAAAATGCTTTGAATTCTCTCCAGAGTCTTTTGCTCTCCACATAGACTCAAGAAAGCTTCTCTTTCCAAATCAAGTAGGTATTGCTCAGATACTAGAGCAGGGGCAGAAAGTTCCCCTCCATTCATAACCCACGAAAGTTTTCGAGCGATTTTGGCATCATGATCTGAGATATACGCACCGTATTTCATTCCTGTAACTCCTGCTTCGAACATCGCCATGCCAGCTCTGCCTTGAACTTTGATGTCCTTTCTCATTACGGGTTGTGTGTAACCTGCCTTCACAATTTCTAAGGCCCTTTCTTTGGCATCCGCCAAATGTCGACTTCTGTTGAGGGTGATTCTATCCGAATCTCTTAAAATATGCATGCCTCTTGCTTCTTCCGCCGAAGTTGCTACTTTGGCTGTCGCGATATTCATGAAGTATTCTTGCAGGGTGTTGAACTCTGGATCATTGGGTCCGTAGCTGTCCGAGGCTCTCATAGTCAGCTCCTTCGTACCTCCTCCTCCAGGAATCAAACCAACTCCAACTTCTACCAAACCGATGTAGGTTTCGGCATGTGCCTGGATGGCATCACAATGCAGCGAAAGCTCACAACCTCCTCCAAGAGCCAAGCCGGCTGTAGCTGATACAACAGGAACGGACGAAAACCTGGCTTTGGTCATGGTCGCTTGAAACTGCCGAATCATCAGGTCGATTTCATCAAACTCCTGATCTACAGCAAACATGAATAGCATCGCCAAATTGGCTCCTGCGGAGAAATTGGAAGACTCATTTCCAATAACAAGGCCTTCAAAATCCTTTTCTGCAAGATTAATCGCGGTGTTAATGCCTTCTATAACTTCTGCTCCAATGGAGTTCATTTTGGTATGAAATTCCAAATTGATAACTCCATCCCCTACATCATAGATAGTAGCTCCTTGATTTGACCAGACAACATTGTTGTCCTTAAATGCATCAAGGTAAATGAAACCTTCTGTCCCTGAGATCGGCTTGTAAGATTTGGAAGGTATGTCGTAGTAGTGTTTCCTTCCATTTTCGTATTTGTAAAATGACTTATTTCCGGCCGATATCATTTCGTTCACCCACGGGGCAGGCTCATAATTCATCTCCTTCATTTTGGCTAGAGATTCCTCAAGCCCCATTGCATCCCAGGTCGAAAAAGGTCCCATTTCCCAACCAAATCCTGCGGCTACCGCCTGATCAATTCTGTAAAGTTCATCTGCTATTTCAGGAATCCTGAATGTGCAGTATTTGAAAAGATCGAAAAAAGTATGTCGATAAAACTCTCCTTCTCGACCTTCATCGCTGATGGCAATTTGAAATCTTTTCTTTAGATCTTCCTCGTTTTTCGTTTTATCTAAAACTTCGAGTTTAACCTTACTTTTTGACTCATACTCATATGTTTTGAGGTTGAGTTCGAGTATTTCTTTTTTCCCTCCTTCTATGACTTTCTTATAATAACCTTGCTTGGTTTTATCACCCCACCATTTTTTATCATAGAGTTCTTGAACAATTTTAGGAAGCTTGAATGTATCTCTTGATTCATCTTTTGGCAATCCTTGATAAAGTCCTTGTGCTACTTTGACTGCTGTGTCCAACCCCACGACATCCATGGTTCGGAAGGTTGCTGATTTTTGCCTACCGATGACAGGCCCAGTCAGTTTATCCACTTCATTGACTGTAAGTCCCATTCGCTCTACTGTATGCATACCCGAAATGATCGCAAAAATCCCGACTCGATTTGCAATAAAGGCAGGGGTGTCTTTGCACAAAACAGCTTCTTTACCTAGGTATAAATCTCCATAGTGAAGGAAAAAGTCTGTAACTGCCTGATCCGTTTTGCTAGAAGGAATGACTTCAAAGAGTTTCAGGTACCTTGGGGGATTAAAAAAGTGCGTTCCACAAAAGTGCCTCTGAAAATCCTCGCTTCTTCCTTCATTCATCAGATTGATAGGAATGCCTGAAGTATTGGATGTAATGAGGGTTCCCGTCTTTCTGTACTTTTCTACTTTTTCGAAGAGTGATTTCTTTATTTCCAAGTTTTCTACGACAACTTCTATCGTCCAATCTGATTCTGCAATTTTCGATAGGTCGTCATCAAAATTTCCTGTTGTAATCAATGAGGATTTTGATACGTCGTAAAGAGGGGCTGGCTTTGATTTTATTGCTACTTTGAGTGAATCATTTACAATGCGATTCTTTACCAAAGGGTGATCCAATGTCAGTCCTTTTTTTGCTTCTAGCTCGGAAAGCTCTCGTGGGGCTATGTCAAGAAGGAGTACTTCAAGACCAATATTGGCAAAGTGGCAGGCAATCCGGGAACCCATGATTCCCGATCCAAGTACTGCGACTTTCCTGATTTTTCTATTCATCTTTTTGGTTCTTGTTTAAAGGTTCTGCTTTAGTCTTTTTGGGGTATTTCGTGAATAAACTCTTCTGCTAATTGGCCAAAGAGACTTTTGTCTTCTATAAGTTGAATGACGGTCTGGGTTACTTCCAGAAAGTGGGCAATCTTTTCTTCGGAAAGCATCTCACGTATCTTCATGTTAAACTCCTTTACTGCTTTACGCGAAAACTCTCTTTTTTCCTTTCCAATGTCTGTCATGAAAATCCTTACGGAACGGCCGTCATCTGGATCTTGCTCTCGGTAAATCCATTTTTTTTCTTCCATGCTTTTGAGCATTCTCGTAAGGGAGCGGGCTTCCATTCCCATCATGGGCGCAATTTTCGTCGCGGGTGTGCCGGTCTCTACGTCGATGTTAAGAAGGACGAAACCTGTGGATGCCGTCACATCAAAATCCTGACCGTACTGGTTGTACATTCTCGAAATGGCATGCCATGCCACTTTGATGTTGTAGTCGATGGTTTCTTCTTTCTTCATAGTAATGAACGCTTATAACCAAAGATATACAAAATTTGTTATGCATGCATACTATATTCTGCTTGAGAAAAAGTCTCCTTTGATGCAAAAGGTTTTAGTTTTGGTTTTCAAAGCTGCTATTTATGAATGATGATTTTTTGAGAGAGATTCCAAAGGAATTCTATTCTGCTTCGACTGGGAAACTTTTTGATACTTGTATTGAATGTGAAAAGTCTCTCCTAGAGGGGGAAACGGAATATCTTATAGAAAAAGCCATCAAAAATTACCCTGGATACAGGGCACAGGATACTTTGTTTGATTATGCGATTTGTATGGACTGTGCAAAGGGACTTCATGCAAAAATGTCGAAGGACTCGCTTGCCACGATACAGCAATACTTTGCAGAAAATCTGGATATGCAGGCAAGAATCGAAGACTCTAAAGCTGAAGACCTGGAACCGCTGACTCAAAAGTGTATGATCAAGGGCCTCTCCAGAAATGAGACTCCTGAGTTTCAGTTGTATGCTCACTGTGTTGGTGACAAGGTTTTTATGGGGAATCCTCCTTATATGATTTCTTTCGAATCAATGGATGAGGTGATGGGCTTGCTCTCGAAAGCCACAAAGGATGAATTGGGTGGGTTTTTCAACAAACACTTTAGTCCTGATCCTGATTTGTTTGAAATAGATCCGACTAGGTTGATATTGGTTTGATTCGAATGAAATGCTTTCCTTCGACAAGCTCAGAATGACATTGAAAGACCGGCTCAGGGTGGCAATGAATTTATAGGGAACATCATTCCTGTGTATACAGGAATCCCACGATATAGATTGCAGTGAAATAGAGGATGGGACTTCCTCATACGAGGAAGTGACGATAATAGCAAAGAGCATCATATAGACTGATATCCCATCTCGAAAATCAGTTTGAGATCAATCCAACAAGTAGTTGTGATTTTTTTGATACTAACCTGAAAGTCGATAATAGGTTGTCACTTAAAAACCCTTAGCCGTCACTATGAGTCTCTTACCTTTAAAATTTTGATAAAAAGATACGATAGTCCTATGATTCCTTCAGGGCCTCCTTCGACAGGATGACAGGCTCAGGGTGGCAATGAATTTATAGGGAACATCATTCCTGTGTATACAGGAATCCCACAATATAGATTGCAGTGAAATAGAGGGTGGGACTTCCTCATACGAGGAAGTGACGATAATAGCGAAGAGCATCATATAAACTGATATCCCATCTCGAAAATCAGTTTGAGATCAATTCAACAAGTTGTTGTGCTTTTTTTACTAACCTGAAAGTCGATAATAAGTTTTCGAAGTATATGGAATGGCACACTAGACGCGATAGGCAGTAGTATCCTTTTTCTTTTTTGATTCGCAAGGTGGGTATCAATATTTGTGAGGTGGAATGGAGGTTCTGACGGAAAATGTTGTGTGCCGAAGAGAAAAAGATACTACAGATAGCGCGAATATCTGTAGCTCTGGTGATGAATGTTCTCTCCTAAAACCAAAGACCGTTTCGAAAACTTTGAGTTGGTCTTTGGTTTATGGGATTCCCGAATGCTTGGGAATGAGGCAACTTAAAATTAGAATTTCAAACTGTAAACGATATTGGGTAAGAATGGTAGTTGTGGAGAGCCTTCGATGGCTTGGCTGCTGTCGACATAATACTCGTTGACTTTGCCTTGGTTGTTGGTGATGTTGTTGATATCGATCTTGAATTCTCGTGTAGTATTTCGTTTGTTTTTCCTAGTCCCGATCGAGAGGTTGATGAAAAAGATATCGTCTCCTTTTTTGGAATAGGGTTGATCTTCGAATCTTACTTCGTCTCCGAGTTCTATGGAGGCGTTTAAATCAATGGGGGTGTAGCGTGAGCCTCCGATTAGTGCTGTTTTAATATTGACGAAAAACACTTTGTTCTTAGTGGCTTTACCGTATGCGAACTCTTTTCCACCTAATAGGTTGAAAACGTAGTTTCCATTGAAGGCTGTGTTTCTTTCAACTCCGTCGGAAGCTGTGTAGCGTGATTGATAGAGTGATAGGGTGGACATGTAGTAAAATCCTCGGTGTAGGTATCGTTCCATGGTGAATTCCAATCCGTAGTTTCGTCCTTTGCCGGTATTGCTGAGCGGTCTGATTTCCCAGTTGTCGGTGGAGTTGAGGAGCGAATAGGTGCTTTCGGGAAGGTCTTCGACGGGTACATCGTATAGGTGCTGGTAATAGGCTTCCATCTTGAAGTGGGTATGTGCGTTGACTTGCTTGTCGTAACCTAAAACGAAATGCGCTGCTTTGGATGGTTGGAGGTTTTTATTGGGAACTCGTGTTGTGCCATCGTCCATGATTTCTTTTGTTTTGTAAATGGAAATGCTCTCGATTTTGCTGTGCAATCCTGCTCCTGCGGAAATGGACTGTGTTGGGCTCAATTCCCATTTCATCGCAACCCTTGGTTCTACGGAGTGACTGTTTGCCAGACCGAAGTGCATGTAATGAAGTCCGGAGTTCATGGTCAATTTTTCATTGAGTCGGTATTTCCAACTTGAATATGCTTGAAGTGTGTTTGAGCTTCCGTCATCGGATAGTACGTTTTCAAGTACTTCGCGCTCGAAGTTGTAGATGTCCGACTGTGCGTTGAAAGTCAGCTGTGAGTAAATAAAGCCTGTTTCGATTTTGTGTTGTGCATTGATTTTGTGGTTGAGTGTACTCGCCACTCGATAGGTTCCCTTTTTTACTGAGGTGGTTCTTGCTCTAAAGAAACCTGTGCTTTCTTCTGGTAAATCGTAATATTCTTCGAGCTGTGTGCCTTGTGCTGAAATGGTGTTTTTAACGAAGGTGTTTTTGCTTGTAAAAATGGTGTGTGAGACTCCAATGATTCCCAAGTCTGAGGCTTGCGATCCGCGGTACTCATCGTTTCCATTGTCATCGGTATCTTCTACATAGATAGAGCTCAGGCCACCCAAGCCAAATATAGAAAGGTGCTGGTTTTCGCTAAGGGGGAGGTTGACTTTGAAAGAGGCGTCTTGGTATTTTGGAATTCCTCCAAAATCGACAATTCCAAAGTCGGACAGCAATTGAAGCGAGGAGTATCTGTAGTTGGCAATGTATGATCCGTTGTATCCTTTTTTGAAGGGGCCTTCGGCAGTGAAATCTATACCGAAAATACTAGCTGTGGTTGTGTACTCGCGTTGCTCGTTGTTTCCTTTTTTGAATTTCATATCGAAGACTCCTGAAAGTGCATTGCCATACTCAGGAGCGAAAGCTCCTGAAAAGAAGTCTGAATCGCCAAGCATATTTGCATTGAGTGAGTTGACGGGACCACCGGTGGCTCCATCGTTGGCAAAGTGGTTGGGGTTGGGGATTTCAATGCCCTCAAGTTTCCAGAGTATTCCTTTTGAGGAATTGCCTCGCACGACTATGTCGTTGTTGCCTTCGGCATTTCCAGTAACTCCGGCAAAGGATGCGACCATTCTGGCTGGGTCGCTAATGGATCCAGCATATCTCTGGGTTTCTTCTACTGAAAAACTCCGTGCACTTACCAATGCCATTTCGTTGAGAACTTCTGCTTTGTTCTTTTTTGCGGTAACGACTACTTCGTCTAGTTTTTCGAATGATTCTTGGAGTGGAATGTTGAGTACGACTTCTTTGGCAGCATTGACCAGGATGTTGGGAATGACTTTTTCTTCATAGCCGATATAGGTAATGAGCAATGAAACTCGGCCTACGCTGACATTTTCGATTCTGAATTCTCCATTGATATCGGTAATTGCTCCAAGGAGTGGATCGGAATCAATGATCTGAACGGTTGCGCCAATTAAGGGGGATTGTGAATCGAGATCTACAAGCGTTCCTCTAATCGTTTGGGTCATTTCCTGTGCTGATGAATAGAGGCTGGAAAATATGAGTAATGCGATGATTGTATGTTTCATTTTGATATGTGTTAATTTTTATTGTTTGTTTTGGTCTTCGACGGACTCAGACTGAAGATGATGGCCCTACTCTTCGACAAGCTCAGCGCGACAGGCGAGCCTTTCGACAGACTCGGTCGATACGAACTGAGATTAATTTTCATTAAAACCAGATGCCAGCTTGATAGCCGATCCACATTCGGGTATTGGTTCCATTGGAGGTTTGGTTGAAGAGATTTTTGTGGTTAAGGTTGTAGCCGTACTTCCCGCTTTCGGAATTCAGGTCCCGGGTTACGTATACATTCAGGACTGGCCCGGCATTGATGAGGATTCTTTTTGTGAGTTGGTATCCTACATTGAATGAGAGTTTATTGAGTAGGTTCAGCTCTTGGTCAAGGTTTCCTTGTGTCCTGTTGATTCCTGATCCGGTAACTTCAACGGAACCTACGATTTTGTCTTTTTTCAGATCAAAGCGTGTCCCGAAACCAAGTCCTGCTGTCCAAAGTGGTTCGCTTCGTGCTTGAATGCCGGCAGTAAAAATTCCATAAAAGCGATCGGTTCCTGATCTGAATGTTAGGTTAACGGCAATAACATCATTATTGCTTACTTCGAAGTGATGAAGTCCGGTTTTAACTATGCTTATAAACCCTATGCTTGCGCCACTCTCTACAGTATCGGCTATGTTGATAAAGCCGAGTTGAAGGCCATTAACTGTTTTGGCGTAGTTCACCAATCCAGAGATTTGAACTCCGTTCAGGGTATCCGCCTGATTAGCAAGTCCTGCAAGCTGTAGTCCGTTGGAAGTATTGACAGAATTGATCAATCCTGCCATCTGAGTTCCTTTCACCGTTTTGGCTCTGTTGGCCAAACCTGCAGCTTGAATTCCTGTTGCGGTTTTTCCAGTAAGGTTTGTTAGCCCAGCGAATTGAGCAAAACCAGAGTTCGTTCTGGTGATATTTACCAACGAGCCAAACTCAACTCCTTCAACTCCATGGTTAGATCCAGCAAGGATATTAACTGAGGAATAATAAATGACAGAGTCAGAAGGCTTATTGGTCGACAGTGGTGGAATCCACGAAAGTTGAAAGATTTTTTTTTCAACTTGTGATTCTTGTGCGAATGAGTTGGAAAACTGAATCGCAATAATGATTATGAGTGCTAATCTTTTCATTTCCTTTTTGGTTATTACACCTTAAGGGAAACTGAAAATGATTTTACCCCCATGAGGGAAATAAAAAAATCCCTTGAGCGGGATTTTTCATGATTGAGTTTTTGTGTGATGGGATTCCCATAAAAATGAGAATGACGTTCTAATAACAAACATCACATATCTTCCCAAGAATTAGGGCTTTGCAGATTACTCTTAATTTTTTAACGCTTGTAATTCCTTTTTCATTTCTTCTAGCTCTGAGCTTTGCTTCTCCAACTTTTCCATCAATTCGATTTGATAGAGGGTGAGCTCCTCTATTTTTTTCAAAAGTCTCATGTCCATTTCCCCAAGGTTAATTCCATTCTCACCGATTTCTGGTAGATGCTTATTTTCTTCTATGTACTCTTTGGTTTCTTGGAGAGTTCGAAGTTTATAGTCAGACTCGAAAACAAAAGTTATTTGCTTGAATTATTTATTTTTTCAAATAACTGATTTGAGTCTTGTCTGTTATCCCAAACGAGCAAGAGCTTCAATTATATAATGTGATTAATGTAAAATAACGATACTGTTTTATGTATTAATAATTGTCGAAAATCACTGCGCTCGAAAACTGGAGCAAGTTCAGGGTTGCGTTGGATTTGTTCAATTCGAGAGTCAAGCTTACTTAGAAAGTCATTCACAACTTGATCATTCCATGTTTCAGAAATGAAGTTGACTGTTTCTTCCAGAGAATTCTTACCAACTGGAGTCCATATTGCCTGCCTCACTATCTACCAAGAAGCGTTCTGGAATTGGTGTGTTCAATGCAGTCTTCTTTTTTGACTGCTTCCGAAATTTCAAGGAGCTGGACAATTTCATTGGGAAGTTCATTTAAAGACGCTTTTTGAAAGCTTTCTATTTGTCCAATCACCATCTCGTCATCTAGATTCGTTATCCAATTGATTAGCGATATCTTTCTTTGCTCAATCGTCATACGATAAAGTTAGTGGTTTTCTTCTAAAGTTTATTTTGGAACCATTTTGAATGATAAGGCTCACCCTAAAACCTCACTCCAACCCTATATCCAAGCCAGGCTTTTTGATTTGATTTTTTGGCGAAGGGCTTGAAGCCGATGCTGTCATAAAAGGCATCTTTTTCGGGTCGGTCGTTTTCATGTAAATAGTAATGAATGACTGGGCCAAAGTTGAGGGAGAGGTGTTCCAAGAATTTTATTCCAAAGCTAATGCTTAGTCGATTATCCATCGTGAGTCCATCGAGATACCCACCAAGCGGGTGGATTGTGTTGGAAGTAACGTCGATCATCAAGTATCTTTTTTCGTTTTCGAATAGCTGACTTCCAAAACCCATTCCGTAGGACCAAAGCTTCTGAGAGGCTTCTGGAGTAATTCCTGCAGAAAATACCGAGTGCAATAGTTTCGTTCCGGTTTTTAGCTTGACATTGTAATGCGTCAAATCATTGTGTTCTAATTCCACTCGGAAAATACCGTTCTCGAAAGCAACATTGATAATTCCAATCATGATTCCCTTATCGACTTTCCTGGCAATGTTTACTACTCCGATCTGAACTCCCTTGAGTTCTTTGGTATAATTTATCGCTCCTGAGAGCTGCAACCCGTCTACTTGGCCAGCATAATTGACCGCTCCGGAAAGTTGAAGGCCTGTAACAAGGTGTTTCGTATAGTTGTACGCTCCCGAAACCTGTGCCCCATGAAAAGCCCCACTACTATTCATCATTCCTGAGAGTTGAATACCCGAGCCAAAGTTTAAGTTGGTATTTGACACTCCGGCGATCTGCACTCCATCTGCTCTATCACCAACCAGATTAGAAACACCAGCGACCTGAGTTCCTTTCATACTTCCACGGTTCATATTCAGGACTCCACCGATTTCTGCTCCGTTAGTTCCGTAGGAATATCCTGCTACTACATTTAGAGATATTTTGTTATTCACCTTTCCTCCGAGTACTCCATTGGTTCCAAGTACAGGGAGAAAGGAAACTTGTGCCAGCCTTTCCTCTTTGAGTTCGATATTTTCATCGTGTTGTTTGAGATTTTGATTGTTTATAAACTTTGCGAATCGTGATTTTGAAGAGATTTCTGTTGTCGGCTTTTTCGCCTGTTGAAGTGAAAGAAGAATTGGTTCTTCTGAAAGAGATGAAACGGTAATCAAAGTATCCTTATAGTTGATTTTGCTCACTGCAAGAATCGTATAATTTTCTTGTGCAGGAGCTGTGATTCGATAAGAGCCGTTGGTACCAGATAAAGATGCAGTAAGATTATTGACTTCATATATCGAGACGTTTTCCAGCTCTTTTCCCGTTTTAGAATCTACGATTCGGCCTTTTACCTGAATATCTTTTGTGGGTGTTTTATCTCGCTTCTGAATTATGAGATAGGATCCACGAATTTTATATTCGAATCCTGAGCCTAAAACTTCATTGAGAATGATCCCAATCGGTTGTTTTTCAAAAGATTGGGTTATCGTTTTTTCAGGGATTGCATTTGGGTTGTAGGAAAACCTCCAGTCGGATAGACTCTCCAATTGGGAAAGGGCTTCCAGGGTTTTAGTTTCCTCGAATTGTATCGAGAATTTATCGTTTTCTTTTACTTGAGCAAAAGCTGCGTACTGAAGTACAAGAAGTAGAAAAACGATTAATTGGTTACGCATCCATCTCCACTTAAAGATATTGTCTCGCCGTTTTCTTGAACTTCCAGGTTGAGTGTAAGTGCTATAACCTGAAGGATGTTGTCCAAAGAATCGTTTTCAAAATCAGCACTCAGGCTACATCCTGAAAAATCACTCCCTGTGAGGTTTATCTGTTTCTTGTAAGCCAAACTCAGCGTTTGAACAACTTCGCTTAGGTTTTGACCTGTGAAAGTAAGAAGTCCCGTTCTCCAAAATTGATCAAGTCCGGTTAGGTCTCCTTCCATTTTCACTATTTGCTCTTGCAACGCAAATAGGGTTGCTTTTTCTCCAGGGTTAAGCTCTACGCTTTGATCGCGAAATGAAAATCGAACTTGTCCTGTACTGACAGAAACACTTACCGTATCTGCATTTTTATTGGACTTAATATTAAATGAGGTTCCCAAAACGAGAATTTGAGCTTCTCCTATTTTAACACTGAAAGGTTTTTCGGGGTTTTTAGCAATATCAAAAAACGCTTCTCCTTGAAGTTGGACAGGTCTCTCCTGATTATCAAAATTTTCCGGATATTCTAAACTACTGTTGCTATTCAATGTAACTCCCGATCCATCTGCCAATTGAATAAAAAGTGTGTTCTCCGCTGTTTGCGAAAGCAAGAGCTCTTCTTCATCTAATTGACTAATGAGGGCAAATAGTCCAAATACAACAAAAATGGATGCGGCTATTTTCAACCAAGTTCCAAATGGGCTGGAGACTTGAAGTTCTTGTAGCTTTTTCTTGTCATTGAGTTCGTTCCATGCGGCATCTACATCTACAGAAAGACTGATCGATTCGTTTTTCTCAATAACTCCAAGATCTTTCCAGATCATTTCATATTGAAAAAGAAGCTCCTGATTTTCTTCAGATTGATCAACCCATTCCTGAACGACACATCGTTCCTTATCTGTAGCTTCTCCGGCAAAGTGCTTTGCCAGTAGATCCTCAGTGATATGTTCAGGTAGTTTTTGCATTCTTACTTAATCGACAACTAACTTAAAATTTACCCCCATGCTGAAAAATGAATAAAATGATCAATGGTAAATAATCTCCCAATTCCTGCCTCATTATCTTGAGTGCCTTTCCCATTTGGTTTTCCACTGTTTTGAGTGAAATATTTAATTCCTCGGCAATTTCTTTGTAGCGTTTTCCTTCGAATCTGCTAAGCTCAAAAATTTCCCTGCATTTCTCAGGTATCTTATCTAAGGCTAGCGAAATCTTTTCTTTCAGTTCATCAAGCTCTAGGTGATTGGTCTCATCTGATTTATCCAATCTCGTGAATTGTTCTTCGGCGTATGCTTTTTCAACTTTTTGATGTTTCAAAAAATTGAGAGATGCATTTCTGACCGCACCGAATAAATATGATTTGATAGAGGTTTGAATATTTAGGTTTTCGGATTTAGACCAAATGTTAAGAAACACATCCTGAACTATTTCCTCTGCAGTCTCCGGTTCTCCAACATAAGAAACAGAAAAGGATACCAAGGAAGCGTAATGAGTCCTGAACAAAAGTTCGTAGACTTTTTCGTCCTTTATATTGACAACTTGAGGCGGTACCGGGTTTTCTGAAGCCAAACGAGAGAAATTTTAACTATACAAGATTAACTCGTTTTGGTCAATTGATATAGTCTCCTCTTAATTTACGGATTCTTGTTCTTGCCTCTGCCGTGTACATGCTACCTGGATGTGCTTTGAGAAATGAAACAAAAACCTCAAGTGCAGAATCATCATCTTTTAAGTAATCCGAAAGGATTACGCCTTTTCTATAAAATGCATCATCGCTCAAAATATCGTATTGATATCCTTCAATAATTTTGTCCAGAAAAGAGATTGATTCTAAGTATTCTGCCTTTTCCAAGTGAACCTGAGATAGTGTCCAATAAATTTCATCCGTAAGTGAGTGTCCGGGATATTCCTTGAGCATAGCATGAAGTTCATTTTCCGCTCTTTTAGATTCGTTTTGAAAAATAAGAAGTTCGATATTGGCATAGCGCTGCATGACCAAATCTGTAGAATCAAATACGGTATTGCCTTGAATCAGAACACCCAGCGCAATGGCATCATTTGAAATTTCTCTGGTTGTGGCGAGCTTCAAGATATCAAGGTGATCTTTGGCCAGAGCAAAATTTCCAGTAAAATAGTTGAGTTTTGCATTCTTAAGTTTTGCTTTATAACCGAGAAGTGATTCCTTATTTGCCTTCTCGACTTGAGAATAGAGCAGGGTTGATTCCCATGGTTCATTGATAAGAAGGTGAATATCTCCTAAGTCTAGTTTGCAATCAGAAGTCAGATTTTTCGGTGATCGTCTGTTTGTAATAATCTCGTTGAGAATCAAAATGGCGGAATCCTTTTCATTCAGGTAAAATGCATGAAGCAGTGCTTTACTACGCAAGGCTTGAAGCGTGCTTGGATTTGGACCCATCTGTTCATAAAGCTTATTGTAATCTTTCGACAATCTTCGAATTTCCTCCTTATCTACTGGAAACGTATTTTTAACCTTACTTTCTCGCGATTCGATGTAGAGTTTTTTCGCTGATACAAAATTCCTTCCATTGGGGTATTTATCAAGTACGTATTGGAAGATTTCGATTGATTCTTCCCAGGATTTATTATCAAGTGCGATTCTGCCTATTCTCATAGATTGATCGCCAGGTTTGCCGGTTCTTTTGTCCAGAGCTCTGGCTTGAATAAAAGCAGCGTAAAAATTTTTGCGTTGTAACTCTAGCCAAATAAGAAGCTCTGCATATAAAACATCTTGTGGGTTTCTTTGAATTTTATCTATTAATGTTTTCTCCAGATAATCCTGATCTTCTTCTGCAGTTAGTAGGTTCTGAAAGAGATTTTTGACGTAGGATAGGTTTCTTGGATTAGACTCTGCGTAATTGAGATACTCGTAGGTCATATTTTCCATATCACCTTTTACACGATAGATGGCGGCAAGGTCTAAAGCAAAGGCCCATGGGTTTTTGCTGATTTTCCTTGATTTCTTGTAGTAATAGATTGCGTCATCCAGTAATTCTTGATTTGCCAGGTTTTTAGCAAGTGTATTTATCTGAAATTGGTCATTGCCTACCTGCTTGTCCAGCTTTTGAAGATATTTCTCTTTTTTATCCTTTTGATCACTCACGTGAAACAGTTTCAACAATGAGGTTTGATATTGATAATTTGCTGGATAGTGTTTGATTACCGTCAACAAAAATTTCTCGGCCTGCTCGTAGTTGCGCTCTTGAACCAAGAGATCAAGATAATTTGCTTGAATAAGTGGTATTTCGTTTTTCTTCTTTGCCAATTTTTCAAAAAGGTCTTTTGCTTTTTCGAAATCACCCTGTTGAAAATATTCATTGGCAAGTTTGCTATTGTTTGATTGTGCTGTAGCAATTAGCATCGAAAAAAGCAGGCAAAAAACGGATAGTGAAATTTTCATTATTGGGCTTGTCAACATATGAACATGTCTAAAATAAAATTTATTGGAATTTAATTAAATACTTTTCCTTTTATCATGCTGTGGATATGTGGAAAAGAGACAACTAAATTGATTTGGATATTCGGGATGTTTATAAGGATGGGTTTGTTTAGAGATATCCACAGGGTTAATTGTATTTAAGGTATTGATTCAGAGTCTGTTGATTAAAAATGTGAATTAGTTTAGATTATAGTATGTTAATTGTTTTTTCAATGAATTATTAAGAAATGATAGTGAATTGCTAATGGTCTAATGTTACTAATTCACATTCATTCTTCCTAGATAAGTAAATTGGGTTTAAGTGCTGAATTGTTAACATGATATCCTGACTTATTCACAGGTTATCAGAATGTATATTCAAGTTCCAACGTCCAATTTGCTCTTAGTTCTGATTGCTCAGGAAAGTGAATGATAGGCTCAGGTTCAACGTATTTTCTGATGTTTCCTATGTCCCATTTTCGGTTTTGATTTTCATCAAGAAGAATACGAACAGAATAGGATCCAGGTTTGATTGTGTTGAATTTGCAAGTAGTGCAATTGCGTGCCTGTGCGGATACGTTACCACCTTTGTCGATAAGTTGAACAGTGTAACTCGTATGTTCTGTGTTTATCAGCACTGTGATAACTCCGTAATTTTCGGGTGTGATATACTTGTACATCTGAGTGGTGTTCTTAATGGAATCATAGTCCACTGAAATGATCGTTCCTTTTTTGAAATTTAGTAAAACCTTATCTTTCGGAATGGTGGAGAGATTTCTGTAGATTAGAAGCCTGGCGGAATCAATGTTGGATGTATCAGGTAAGTATCTGGCTAACATTGCTTCTAGTGTATCTTGATAAGTTTTCTGATCCATTTCAGATTGGAACGATACTTCGGTTCTGTTGTGATTAAAGCTTACATTCTTAATAGGTAGCGGATATTTGTACAGTGTGTCGAATGAATAGGTAAGCGAGCTGGTGTCGATAAGTAAAATGGGTTTGTTTGATATGAATCTATATCGGGTATTGAAATCAATATGAGAACCTTGTTGGGGCGTTAGTTTTGTATTGAAAGCCACAGGTTTTCTTGAGCTTTCCCTAAATTTTACGTACACCGTATCAGTGGAAGTATTTTTAATTGTATCACTTGAATTTAATATCACACCAATGCTATCTGTGGACTGGATTGTCTCCTCGGGATAGAATTTAATGGCGTCTTTTTCTGCACTTAGTGCGTGGTATATTATGGACAAGGAATCTAGCGGTGTTGCTGTGTACTTTAGGATTTCCTTACTGTATCTGGCGTCAAAATATTTTCCGGATGGTCTGGCAGAAATGAAGTTTAGTTGCGAGGCATCAAGTTGATATTGGTAGAGTCTTATACTATCTGGATCAGTTGAGGGTTGTATGGTATCTCTTTTGAAGGCATATGCTTCACTTGCTTCATCCAATTTCAGATTGTTGTTATCATCGGAAAAAGCTAAAAGCATGTATTTTCCATACTTTATGTTCTTGATTTCGAAACTTCCATTCTCAGAAGAAGTAACGAAGTAGTATGGTTTCTCTTGGAAAATATCTAGTGTGTCTGTTATTTCGTACAATCCGACGGTAGCTTTTTTAATGGGCTTGTCTGTGTACAAATCTCTTACACTTCCTATTACACGTAAGGAGTCTATATAGGATCCTGTGCTAAATGCTAGTATGAAATTCTCTGCAGGGTTGCGTTCTGTTATATCTGTAAGTCCATCGAAAAAGTTGAATGTGTATGTGGTGCTATCCGCAAATGGTTCTTCGAACCTGAGGATCAGATCTCTCTTTTTTATAATGTGTTTGTATTTGATTTCGGTGTATGGAGTAATGATTAGTTTTTGCCTAAGCTTATCCGCATTGATGAACTCATCGAAATAGAACCTCATTTCCTTGCCTTTGTAGTTGATCGTTTGATCTACAGGATCTGAAAGAAGAAGTGTGGGTGGAATGGTGTCTTTTGGCCCACCGGTGGGTCTAAGTGGGTTGGCACATTGTTGGAGTGTTAGCTCAAGAATAACGACAATGATGAGTATAGGAATGAGTTGCTTCATTTGCTAAGAACGTAGATGAGGCTGGAATATTCGTTGTTTTTTGTTTTGGCCGAGCTGTTGGATTTATTTCCCCTTGAAATAGCAGTGATGTAATCGTTGCTTCCGGTTTGGTATTTTTCACTTAGCATGGAAACATAGTAGGAGTCAAATTTCATAGGTATAGTATCTACTAGTTGTAGTTTGACACTTTTGGCAAGTCTTAGAAATGAGTCCTGACTAAAGTGATATAGGTGACGGGGAACGTCGTAGGCTGCCCAATTTTCCTTGTAGTACTTTGCATCAAAGCTGTTGTGATTGGGAAGCGCTATAAACATATAACCTTCCTCCTTAAGTCTGTTGCGCAATGATTTTAGCGTATCCCTTAAATTGTGCACGTGCTCAAGTACATGCCAGGCAGTAATAATATCGAACTTTTCCTTTTTCTTGATTTCGTCGATGTTGCTTGATAGTTGCGATTGAAGGTAGTTCTCGGCTACTGCTCTTGCATTCTCGTCGGGCTCTACTCCCTTCACAGCCCAACCTCTCTTTTTCATGTAATTAAGAAAATGTCCTGTCCCGCAACCAAAATCTAAGATGTCGCCTGTTTTGATGTGTTTTGATATAATCTTTTTCTTGTGTCTAAGGGTAATGTTTCTTACGCCCTTGTAGACAAGATTGATAAGATTTGTTGAGCTATTGGAGTGTGAAATATAGTCTTGGCTTTTATAGTACTTTCCTATTTCTGCTGGGGTAGGTCTTGGGTTGGTAAATACGAGTTGACATTTACAGCATTTGACCAATGCGAAACTCTCATTTGATACTGTATGATCTTTGCAAATAAGAAAGTTGTTAAACTTGGTGTGTTTGCAAGAAGGACACTCTTCTAGTTTCTCGTACATTTTATTTACCCATGTAAACCATTAGAATAGAAACATCTGAGGGAGAAACACCGCTTATTCTGGATGCCTGCCCGAGTGTTGAGGGTTTGATCTTCAGAAGCTTTTCTCGTGCTTCGGACGACAGAGAGGTTATTTTCTCGTAATCAAACTCCGGATTGATTTTATGATTTTCCAGACTACTCATCTTATCTGAATTTTGTTTTTCTCTGTCGATGTAAGTTTCGTATTTGATTTGAATCTCTGCTTGTTCGAGTACTTCGGATCCATATTTGTTGATAAAGGTTTCATCCTCTGTTAAGTTAAGGATATCGGATATAGAAAGATCGGGTCTTTTTAGAAGTTGATGCAGAGAGCTTTTGTCTTTAACTGGAGCAGAGTTGAGTTCAGCTAGTTTAGGATTTATGTCTTGCTGTTTGTATTTCTTTTGCTTGAGATCGTTTATTATTTGTGAAGTCTCATGCATTTTGGTCATAGCTCTTTCATATCGTGCTTCAGACGCAAGACCTAATTTGTTACTCATAGGAGTGAGCCGAAGATCGGCATTGTCTTGTCGGAGCAGAAGTCTGTATTCTGCGCGGGAGGTAAACATCCTATAGGGTTCCTGTGTGCCTTTATTTATGAGGTCATCTATAAGAACTCCTATATAAGCTTCTGATCTTTTCAGTACGAGAGGCTCTTCTTCTTTGACCTTTAGATGTGCATTGATTCCAGCCATAAGTCCTTGACAAGCAGCTTCTTCGTATCCTGTGGTGCCGTTTATTTGTCCAGCGAAATAAAGCCCCGAAACCAGCTTTGTTTCGAGTGTTGTCTTTAGCTGAGTTGGAGGAAAGAAGTCATATTCAATAGCGTAACCAGGACGAAACATTTTGGCATTTTCAAAACCTTGGATTTTTGTTATTGCTTTCTGCTGTACATCTTCTGGTAGTGACGTTGAGAATCCGTTGACATAGACCTCTACCGTATTCCAACCTTCTGGTTCTACGAAGATCTGGTGTCTATCTCGTTCTGCAAACCTGTTTATCTTATCTTCTATTGAGGGACAATATCTTGGACCTAAGCCCTTGATCCTGCCGTTGAACATTGGTGATCTGTCAAAACCGGTTTGTAGTGTTTCGTGAACATTTGTATTGGTATAGGTGATAAAACAGCTTCTTTGGCTGGTTAGATTGTTGGTAGAATCTAGGTAAGAGAACTTAGATGGGTTTTCATCTCCGTATTGTTCTTCCATTTTCTCGTAGTTAAGAGATCGTCCATCAACCCTTGGAGGCGTTCCTGTTTTCATTCTGCCAGATTCGAACCCTAAACTTACAAGCTGTTCAGTAATTCCTTTGGCGGCTTTTTCACCTGATCTACCTCCGCCGAATGTCTTTTCTCCAATATGAACGATTCCATTGAGGAAAGTTCCATTAGTAAGAACAACAGATTTTGCTTGTATTTCTATACCCAGGCTAGTTCTTACCCCCTTTACTCGACCATCTTTCACAATGATTCCGGTGACCATTTCTTGCCAGAAATCCACGTTTTCTATTCCCTCTAGAGTTAGTCTCCACTCCTCTGCAAACCTCATTCTGTCTGACTGAGCTCTAGGACTCCACATTGCTGGACCTTTGCTTCGGTTGAGCATGCGAAATTGGATCATCGTTTTGTCGGTGACAATTCCGGAGTAACCGCCTAGCGCGTCTATTTCGCGAACTATTTGTCCTTTAGCTAACCCTCCCATTGCCGGATTGCAAGACATCTGTGCAATGGTGTTCATGTTCATAGTGGCTAAGAGGACCTTCGAACCCATATTTGCTGCTGCTGCCGCTGCTTCGCAACCAGCATGCCCTGCACCAACTACTATTACATCATACTCTTGGAACATAGATAGAATGTTTCACGTGGAACAATAAGAAAAAATTATGTTAGCTGTTCCACGTGGAACTTTGATTAGAACGCAAAGATATATACGTGTCTTCTTTTTGCCTCATTAGTTTCTGATCATCGTCAGTTTTGTCCTTATATCCGAGAAGATGTAGGACACCATGAATCATCACTCTTTGTAGCTCCTGAGAAAAGGAGACGTTAAAATCCGCCGCATTTTCTTTTACACGGTCAATACTTATGAATATATCGGCAATGATATCGTTTGCTGAAAATGAGTTGTCAAATGTAATGATGTCAGTATAGTAGTCATGATTAAGATGGTCCTTGTTGATTGAGAGCAAGTATTCATCCGAACAGAAGATGTAGGTGATAGAATCAATATCCTTTCCTTCCTGTTCGACTACACTGTTAATCCATTGGGAAGTAGCCGAAGGATCCGAAATCTCAAATTCAATTTCTTGAGACAGGAACTCTATGTTGCTCATTATAGATAAAAGGACAGCTCGACCTCTCGGCCTTCATCACTAAAGGCTACCTCGTCGCACAAGTTTCTCATTAGGAAGATTCCTCTTCCTCCTGGCTTATCGATGTTTTCTGGAGCTGTAGGGTCAGGTAGACCCTGAAAGTCGAAACCCTGACCTTCATCGCTGATAACAAATTTGATGGCATCAGACTCTAGTGTCAGCTTGAGGGTAACATTCTTATTAGACGAAAGCTTGTTTCCATGTTGAATCGCGTTATTCACAGACTCAGTAACAGCGATCATTATGTTTCCATAAATGTCATCATTTAAGGCGTACTTGTCTTTTGCGTTATCAATAAAGCTCTCAACGATTCGTATGTTCTCGCTAATTGATGGAATTTGTATTTGTATGTTTTCCATTAATTCTCCTGTATACTTAGTTTCCTAAAGTATTTGTTTACCTCTTTTTTATAAAATGGATTTAAATCTAGTGGAATTGTATTTAATAATTCAATTTCACTTTGTCGTGTTTTAAGATATTCTTCAAATGCAGGCGGAAAATCCCTTGTGATCTGATTGGCTGTTTCGCCCTTTCGTTCATTATCTTGGTCTTGTTCCCTCATTGATTTTTCTGTTTCGAGCATTCTGGAGATGATGTCCTCCTGTCGATCTATCAACTGCTGAGTCAATCTCTTATTAACAAGATCAGTCTCGTTTTGTTCCATTTTCTCAATAGCTTCTTTTAGTCCGTCCCCACTTCCACCTTTCTCTCCGTCTTTGTTCTGACCTTCTAGTTTTCCTTGTAGTTCTTCTAGTTGCTTACGGATGCGAGCTTGCTCTGCAGCCATTCTTGCAAGTTCTTCTGATAATTTTCTCCCACTTTTCCCGCTTTTCTTAAGGTCTTGTATTTGTTGACTAAGTTGTTTTTGAAGCTGACTCATGCTTGGAGTCTGCCCCTTTTTCTTTCCTTTTTTAGAACCAGAGCCTGATTTTGACATGGCCATTTGCATCTGTTGCAAAACATCGTCCAGAAGTAAAGCAAGGTTATTCATTGACGTCATGGCAAATTGCTGATGACTTGTGGCTCTTCCTTTGTTCCTTTCTTTGATAGCGTCAAGTGCATTGTCAAGGCTTCTGTTGATCTGGTCAATTTCTCTTGTGACGAAATTGCTGATTTGAAGTACTCTGTTGGCAATAGCCCTCAAACTGTCCTCTATGATTTGAGAGTTTTGAACAAGTCTCAATTGATCTTGAGATAGTTCAAGGAACCTTGGATCACTTTGAGAAACTTTTTTGAAATCTGCGATAATTCTTTCTTGCTCGAACGAGGTTTTTATGAGGTTATCAAGGATGTCTCTTAGATGCTCCATGTTTTCTTGCATCATTTCCATTTCCATCCCCTCTTGCATTTGCTTCATCTTGTTGGCCATTTGTTTCATCTTGTTGCCAGCGTTTTGTTGTTTGGATTTGGACTGCTTGTTTGGCCCTTTCTTATCCAACTCCTCAGATATTTCTTCAATATCCTTTTCTATGTCTTCCTCTTGCTCATTGAAGTCCTCCATGGCCTTAGGATCTTCTAAATCTTGGTTGAGTTCTTCAATTTCGTCTGTATCTTTTTTTATTTCATCAAAGTGCTCGCTTATTTCTTTCTGTTTTTCTTGTTGTGTTTGCTCAGAATCTTCGGTGGACAGATTCTCTTGTTCTTCGCCCAGCTCCTCAAGCTTTTGAGCAGTTTCTTCTATTTTAGATTCTAGTTTCAGTTGCTTAAATAGCTCAAGAGCCCTTTCTAATTCCTTTTCTAGGTTTTTTTCGCCCGGGTTAATTTCGGAAAGTTGTTTACTCACTTCGTCCAGGCTGCTTTTTTCTTCCAGGAGTTTTTGAAGCTCATCATAAAGTGCTTTCGTTTCATCATCCAGAAGTTCCTCCATCAGTTTTTGGAGCTGCTTAGATTTTTCAGTTAGTTTCTCACTTTTTTTGTCAAATTGAGACTGAGACGCTATTAGCTCTTCGTGCTTTTGCTTTAGTTCTTCTATTGATTCTTCTATTTTCTCTTTTTTAGAAATAATGTCCTTCAGTAGTTTTTGCTCCTGCCAACCAAGGTCTTTTTTGTTTTTAAGACGATCTTGAAGTTCATCAAGCTTTTCGTTCAATTGTTTAGAGTCTTTTTTGGCTTGATTGAGTTTGCTTTCTGCTTCATTGGATTTTTCGGAAATCAATTTGTCAATTTCTGCTTCATTTGGCTTTCGGAAGTAGAATTTATTAGAAACAGCTTTTTTTGAGCCATTTACAGCATCATTGTCCCATACACCTACCCACAGCTCGACAGATTCACTTTGATTAAAAGTGGTAGAGTCGGGATTCCATTGATAAAGAATGTTTTGTTCTGGGAGTCCGGAATTAAACTTTATAGGAAATGAAGTGATTTCTCCGTTTGGAAGCGCCTTTTGAAAGAGCCTAAGCTTGCTAAAACCATAATCATCTTCTATTTTTCCAGATATAATGATTGACGAAAATAGCAACGAGTCTTGTAGGTATTCAACGGCGATGTTTGGAAATTCATCCTTCACTACTTCAAGACTGTAATTAATCGGCGTTTTATTTTTCCCATGATTATTTAAAATCTCTAAAGAATACTCCTGAGATTCTAATATTCGTTTTGAGAAGGAAAATGTGCTTTCATCAACCTTAGTTAGCGGCTTGCTTTCCTCTTTAAGCTTAATGGTGGCACTTTCTGTATTAATCGTTTTGAGTTTCCAGCTGACTTTCGTACCCTCAGGTATAGATGCACTTCCAATATTTCTGAAAGTCTCGTCTGAAATGCCAGTGTATGAAGGATAATCCAGGCCAAGTTGAAAATCTGTTATGTCGGGTCTGTTAATGAGCTTGATTTCATAAGGTTTTGAAGAAAAGCCTGCTCCTTCTATCTGAAAGGAAACATCTGATTGCACATTGACCCAGGTATAGCTGAAAGATGACTGGTTAGAACTTTGCAATCTTACTTTTCTGTTTTTGCCATGGCTCAGGTAGACTTTTTGAGGTATGGATTCTCCTGTCAGCTTGATTTCGACTGTGAAATCTTCATTTTTGAAAGCCTGAAGTTTTGAGTTTAATATCTCAATAGAAAAAGGCATTGGTTTTTCAAAATCGTTCTGAAATTGAATAATTCGTTTTGTACTCCCTGTTATTGCTGTCGGGTTTATAAAAGAAAGTAACCCGAGTAACAAAACGGTTGCGACAAAACCATATAGGTATTTCATGTTAACTTTTAGATTAACAGCCTTAGAGAAATCCACTACTTTGAGAGATTCTTCTTTCTGTCTTATTGAGGCAGAGATTAGAGACTCTTCGTTGTGATTAATTTCGTCTAACTCCAAGAGGTTCAGTAACTTATCATCGATATTGGGAAAAAATCCACCAATGTCAGATGCCATTTGCTTTGGAGAAATTCCTTGCTTTAATTTAAATAGCTCTAAAGCAGGAATGAGAACAAGAATGGAGAAGGGGACAAGAAATGCAGTCAGTAATACGATAAGTAGTATCAACCTCGTGGACCCATCAAACCAAAATAGTGATTCAAGACTATTTATCCCCAGAAATAAAATAATAAAAAATGTAAGTGTAAGTAACAGCCCCTTGCTCAATTGACGATAGTAAAACTTACGCTTGTATTTTTCGAGACTAGCCTTTATTCCTTCTATAGACATAAAAAAATATACTAAACACTAAGATATAAGATCAAAAAACGAAATTAAGCTCTTTCTTAAAATACTCGATGATATGCATTTTTAATAGCTTTTCTTGCTCGACCAAATCAAAATGAGGAACCTCTCTTTTTACTTTCCAATGAGGCCAGCCTTCTTCGTCGAGCCCCTCCAGTTCATAGAAGTCTGATAACGAAAGAATCTTGCATGTAGCAATGTGCATCAGATCCTGTTTTTCCTCCTTTGAAAAGTTTTTGGCACCTCTTCCAAGCTCTTGAACGCCAATAAGGAAAAGAACAGCATTCAGGTCTTTAGGTTTTTTACCGATTTCAGCTTCTAAACGACGAAGTAATTTCTGCCAGTTGACTTCTAAATCGAGATCTTTTTTATATGCCATTTAACTGAAAAAGCTATATTTATGTGAATGAAAGACAATTTAATAAGACAGGTGTGTAACGATTTTGTTTCACTCATCTTTCCCAGAGTTTGTTTTAATTGTCGAACTCCGCTGGTTTCCCAGGAAGAAATTCTCTGCATAAGTTGTCGCTGGTCCATGCCTGAGACAAATTATCACTCAAATCCGGAAAATGAGTTATTTCAAAAATTTGTATACGAAAGTAAAGTAAAATTTGCCTCAGCATATCTTTTTTATCATCACAAGGGGATTGCGCAGAAGCTTATTCACACGATGAAATACCGGAATATGCCTCAAATAGGTAGTTATTTGGGACTTCAGTATGGCAGGCTTCTTTCGGATGTGAATTTGACAGCAGATTTTTTGATTCCCGTCCCTATTCACCGAAAACGACTTGAATCAAGAGGTTTCAATCAAAGTGAAGTTATTGCCAAGGGGCTTTCTGAAGCATTGGAGATTCCCGTAAGTGAAAAATCGATATCTAGGCTTTCTAATAATAGCACACAAACGAAAAAGTCAAAAATTGAGCGATGGAGTAATGTAGAGTCTATTTTCAAAGTACTTTCTCCTGAATCTATTGAGAATAAAGATATAATCTTGGTCGACGATGTTTTAACAACGGGTGCGACTATGGGAGTATTGATTGATGAAGTTGTGAAAGCGGGAGTCAATTCGATAGGGATAGTTTCCATGGCCGTTGGGAGATATTAGACCATCAATAATCTAATTTCAAGATTGGTTTTTCAATGCGGCGGAGACTCTATTTTGGAGCGAAATCTTACTTGGTGACATTGAGATAGAGAAAATAACAGAAAACAATCATTTTTTCTCAAAGCGGTTATCATTCCATTTCTCAAAACCGATTCATGATTAAATAACTTTTACAGAAATTTCGCGGATCGAGTAATATTATTGGGAAGGGGTTGCACGATGCATAGGTTTCAAGAAGCAGAGTAAATAATTTTTTGGAGTTACTACCTTAAGAGCAGACTTTTAATGTCTCCTTCGGGGAATGGGAGAAAATCCCTCGCCTTTAGGCGAAGACTTTAGTTTGAATTGGTTGCTATCTTTGATAGATGCAGCATCATCGAAAGACCTCCCATAGTCTTTATGACTTGAAGTACCATTTGGTTTGGATTACTAAATACAGAAAAAAGGTAATGTCAGGTGAAGTGGCTAAAAGAACTCGTGAACTTATTCGGCAAATATGCAAAACGAATGATGTTGAGATTTTAAAAGGACATATTTCTTCAGATCACGTGCACCTTTTTGTTTCAGTACCACCGCATATTTCAGTGAGTCATTTGGTACAGCTGTTGAAATGTAAAAGTTCGAGGAAATTGCTTTCGGAGTTCAAAACACTATCTAAGCAATTTTGGGGAAGACATCTTTGGGGGCGTGGCTATTTTGCAGCGAGTTCTGGCAATGTTACCGATGAAGTAATAATGGAATATATAAAGAACCAAGACATTGAAAAAGAAGATGGGGATTTTGAGATTGGCCAACCTTAAGCCGACTTATAGTCGGTTTCCAAATCTACCGGCTTCAAGCCGGTAGTAGTTTAATTCATTGTGAAATACCTTTCTATGTTTCACCATTCTGTAAATGAGATTATCGAAGATTGAGTCCAAATGAATGGATCTGTTTAATCGATAGCAAAACTCATCTAGATAGGCTTGAGTATGTTCTTTACTTACATGTGTTGGAATAGCTCTCAGCCAAGACTTCACATTTTGGATGATGGTATGAATTTCGTTAAAAGTTACTCCTGGAATACTCTTGATTGAATGAATGGTATAATCCTCTCTTATAGGATTATAACCTTTCCATCCATCTGTTTGAACTTTAGCTTCTTTATCAATATGATCTTCGAATAATGGTTTTAGTGACTTAGCAGAATAATCTGGAATGACCTTACAGTAGAATCGTTTGATTTTACGATTTTCTGTCAATTCAACAGCCCCTACAATCTTTTTCTTCTTTGTATCATAGCTTCTTCCCTGTTTGTTTTCTTCTTTACCTCCAATGACAAATTCATCAACCTGAACATCTCCCTGAAGAGGGAATTGCTTACTTGAAGCCATCGCTTTCCTGATTTTCTGCATATAAAACCAAGCAGTCTTTTAACTGTCTCAATCCGCTAGTTTAAGCTATGCACTTTAGTGCAAGGCTTTCAGCTTCTACAAACCTTACCTTTGCTTTATGGGAAGTATTCGCAAAGGGTCACATACTGTACATGACCTGACAGTACATTTGGTTTTTAGCACAAAATATCGCTACCATGTATTAAAAGGGGATGTTCAGATAAGATGTCGTGATATTATTCGGCAAGTTTGTGATGTTCTTGATATTCAAATTCTTAAAGGAGTAGTTAGTAAGGATCATGTTCATTTGCATATTAGTTATCCGAGCAAATTATCGGTAAGTGATATTATGCGAAGACTAAAGGGAAGAACATCGAAGAAGCTACAAGAAGAATTTCCTGATCTTCGAAAGCGCTATTGGGGACGTCACTTTTGGTCTATAGGTTATGGAGCATGGAGTACTGGTAATTTGACAGAGGAGATGGTTGAGGAATATCTTAATCATCATGGTAGAGAACCTAATGGTTCAGATAAGTTTATCTTAGAATGAGGCTTTAGCCATCCACCGACTTTCAGTCGGAATAGAACCTATGGGTTGAAAACCCATAGTGTTTAAGTTATTCCATAGCGTTTTGCTACCTGCACACTAGAAAGACTCTTGCTTGTTGTGCTCATCTCATAAGCAATAAAAAAGGCTTTTCGAATACCAAATTTTACTTTGTGAAAAAGTGTATGAGCAGTTGGGCTCTCTACATGTTTACAGAGCGAACACATTCTTGAATGCTTCCGATAATCTTTAAGGATACTGGCTCGTTTATACTTCACTTTCTACACTGAAAACCATCTTTCCATTTGCGCTCTGCTAAATATTGAAGACACTTTTCATCAGAATCGAAGTATTCAGTGAATTTTATCAGTTCTAATCCTGTATACTGCATAATTAACTATTTGAAATTCAATATAATAAAAGAGATCTTAAAGTAGTAACTCTGGATCAAGCAATATTGTTGGGGAGGGATTGCACTATACATAGGTTTTAAGAAGCAGAATAATTAATCAGCTTTGTTTTCTTTATCCTAGTCACGCCAGTATGGCGTCTATGAGAAGATAGATTCCCTCGGGGCGCACGGCCGGTGAATAACCTTCAGAGTGTAGATCGAGGGGTGAAATGCTTAAGTGCTACCAGATAAAATAGGCTTGATATCAAGAACTCAACCCTTCAACAAAACCTCGTAATTGAATTATTTTAAGTCCCTCCACAGGTTTTACGCCTGATCCGCAATATTCCTGTGGAGAACCTATCAATCATTACATTTTCAGCACTCTTTTTCTAAAGGCGAAATTCACAATTAAGAAACTTTTGATAGCGCTGGCTCAATATTACACCTTGAGATATTTCACACCTTTTCCATTGATGAAAAGGTGCTGCCAAAAATCTAGCCCAGTGTTCATTTCTTAACGCTTTTCTCCAACCCAAAACAGGAATAAAATAAACTCGCCGGACTCATTGAAGTGAACATCTAAAGTGTTTTCAAGGCTCAGACAGTATTTTATTCTTTTCTGTTTTAAGTCAGAGAAAACCTAAAATGAACAAAGGGCGTGCAACATTTTTCTTTGAATATTTCAACCTCTCCACAGATTTTCCGTTTGATCAGAGGTCTCAAGATTTTTTCAAAACATTAAATTTGATACATGAAAAAATTGGCACTTGGATTCTCCTTTCTATTTCTTGTTTCATTCACAGCTTTTTCTTGGGGTAAGACTGGTCATCGTGTGATTGGGTTGATTGCTCAGAAGCATTTGACAAAAAAGACCCAAAAGACCCTAAGGGCGGTTTTAGGAGATGAAACATTAGCTGAAGTCAGCACTTTTATGGATTTTATCAGATCAGATCGAAAATACGATTATATGGTTCCGTGGCATTATGCTACAATTCCTGATAGTCTTACTTATGAGCAGGCGGGGACTCCAGAGGAAGGAGATGTAATTGTCACTATTGAGAGGCTCATAAATGAATTGAAGACTAAGCAATTTTCTGACGAGGATGAAGCATTTACTATAAAGCTTCTGGTTCATCTAGTCGGGGATATTCACCAGCCACTTCATGTTGGGAACGGAAAAGACAAGGGCGGGAATGATTTAAAGCTGGACTATTTTTGGAAATCTTCCAATCTTCATCGTGTATGGGACTCTGGAATCATAGATGGACAGAAGTATAGTTACTCGGAATATACAGGGGTAATCAATCATGCATCGAAAAAGGAGATTGAGAAATGGCAGTCAGATGGAGTTTTAGATTGGGCATATGAATCTAAAACCTTGAGACAAAAAGTGTATGACCTACCGGAAAGCAAGAAGATAAGCTACCGGTATGATTATGATAACCTTGAAATTGTTAACAGAAGATTGCTTCAGGCAGGAATAAGACTTGCGGGAATTTTGAACGAGATCTACGGATGATCAAAATACGGTCATCCTTAACTTATCAGCTGCTTGTTCTAAATCTACTAATGCTTCGATCGCAATTACTCCGTCCATGGATACATTCATAATCCTGGCAGCTTCCATTACTTGCTCTTTTTCCTCTAGAGCGTACTCTCCATCAGCAGAGGACATACGAATTGCATCATAAATAAGCAGTTTGTTGAAACTTGCTAGCGTCGAGCTGTTAAATGAACTGAATATTTCTTCTAAATCTGCTCCATCGTAATCGAACTCCTCCCAGTCTCCGACTATGTTTTCATCTACGCCAACATCTCTGCTGAGGTCAACTGTCAACCACTCGAGCTCTGGATCAGAGACAATTCCATCAGAACCGGCTATAGCCAAAAGCGCATGACCATATTCTTTCCAAATAGATTTTGGAACGAGAGAAATCCCATAGAACTTTGGGGCAAAATTATTAAGATCAGAATCCATACTTACAATCCATATTATGCTTCAAATTAATCACTAATATTGAAAGTGAAAAAGGTTGAAGCATTCATAAGTAGATATAGACCAAATTTGTACAAAAACGATCAAAATAAAGGAATAGAAATGTTTAATGACAAGGACAAAGAACAAATAGCTCATCAAGGGTTGTCGATTGATCAGGTTCAATACCAGATTGATAAATTCATTACGGGTTTTCCATCATCACATCTGGTAAAGCCTGCTCTTGTAGGAGATGGGATTATCAAGCAGAACGAAAGTGAGATAGCTCATTTCGTTAAAAATTATGAGGAAAACCTTGGTTCACTGGAGATTGTAAAATTTGTGCCTGCTTCTGGTGCTGCATCCAGAATGTTTAAGAAATTGTTTGCATTCGTAGATTCATATAAGGGCACAGATGAGGAATATGAAAAACTGACTGCCGATCAGGGCAAGGGTTCCATGTATGCTTTTTTCAAAGGTCTGGAGAACTTTGCTTTTTATGAAAAACTAAAAGAGGCGTTTCAAGACGGAACACTCGAAGAAGCTCACCTTAAGAGAGGGTACGTGAAGATCTTGAAAACTTTGCTCGAGACTGAAGGATTGAGCTACGGAAGTTTGCCAAAAGGGCTTCTTCAGTTTCACAAACATGGCGAAACCTCAAGAACTCCAGTGGAGGAGCATATGGTTGAGGGAGCTCAATATGCTCAAAACAGCGAAGGTAAAGTTCATATTCACTTTACTGTTTCTCCTGAGCATCAGTCAAAGTTTGAAGAACACATTGCAGATATTAAACCAAAATACGAAGAGCTGTTCAGGGTTAAGATTGAGGTTTCTTATAGTCAACAAAAGCCTTCTACAGACACTATTGCGGTTGATATGTCGAATGAGCCATTTAGAAATGCGGATGGGTCATTGCTATTCAGACCAGCTGGTCATGGAGCTATTTTAGCTAACCTAAGTGAGATCGACGCAGATATTATTTTCTTGAAAAATATAGATAACGTAGTTCCTGACAAATTGAAGGATACAACTATTACGTACAAGAAAGTGCTTGCTGGGACGCTTTTAGATTATCAGGAGAAAATAAAAGAAGTTGCTAAGGGTCTTGAAGCTGGAGGAGTTATTGAAGCAGCTCAAAAACTAGTAGAGGAACTGGGCTTGATTCCTGCTCCGTCATTTGCAGAGCTATCAGAAGAGGAAAAAAGAAACTTTTTGATTGAGAAATTGAAAAGACCACTTCGTATTTGCGGTATGGTAAAAAATGATGGTGATACGGGCGGAGGTCCTTTCTGGGTCAAAGCGACAGATGGGTCTGTTTCTCTTCAAGTGGTGGAGACTGCACAAATTGATTTGACAAATGCAGATCAGAAAGTTGTTTTTCACCAAGCAACTCATTTCAACCCTGTTGATATCGTGTGTAGCCTGAAGGATTACGACGGAAATAAACTTGATCTTATGAAATACAGAGATATGGACACAAGCTTTATTTCAGAAAAATCAAAGGATGGAAAAGATTTGAGAGCAATGGAGTTGCCTGGCTTATGGAATGGTTCAATGTCTGATTGGAACACAGTATTTGTAGAGGTCCCACTTATTACTTTTAATCCTGTAAAATCAGTGACAGATTTACTTGAGCCAGAGCATCAGGGTTAATCTCGAAATATTGCTTAATTGAGAACGTCTCGAAAGCCGAATAACATGATAGAGTCTTGTTGGATGCACCAAGTGTAAATTTCGACAGGCTCAATGTGACGGAAACCACATGCTTTTGAGATGTTCTCTTTTTTATAATGGTCAAAAAAGAAGAACGATACTTTATTGCACTAATACCTCCTGAGCCTCTTTTTTCAGAAGCGTCCGATCTAAAAAAATATGTAAAAGAGCATTTCAATTCTAAAGCTGCGCTTAGATCACCCCCTCATATCACACTTCATATGCCATTTCGTCTTAAACCCAATAAAGAGGAGCAGTTGGACTTGGCACTTTCTGATTTTGCCAGCAAGCATGATTGCTTTGAGGTAATCCAAGATGGATTTGGTTTTTTTGAACCTCGAGTCGTTTTTATTAATGTCCAAAGGTCTCTTGAAATGTCAGGTATTCAGAAAAGTCTTCTCAGTTTTATGAAGCGAAATTTCAATACAGATAGTCAAAATTATAAGGATAGAGGCTTTACTCCGCACATGACAATTGCTTTTAGGGATTTGAAAAAGGAGTTATTCGAAGAGGCTAAGGCATATTTTGAAAAAAAGAAGATTTCATTTCAGTGGACAGCCAGCGAGCTTGTTTTGCTTAGACATGATGGAATGAAATGGAATATTTATAAAAAATACTCCTTGAAAATGAATCGGTGATTCTCAATATTGCGTCTTCTGAAGAGTTCTCTCTACTTTAGTATCAAAAACCAGAAAAGATGAAGTTAAATCCAAATGCATTTTTCGTTTTAGTTCTCATTTCAACTTTGTGTATCCACTCATGCAAAGGGCCGGCGGCAAAAACGCCTGTTGATGACGGCTCTGCTAATGCGGTTTATTATAATAATCCTCCTGCGGATGATTTTAACGCAGAATTTTCGAATCCAATAGCTATCATTTTGGCTGATCAGGTGATGAATGCAATGGGCGGGAGAAAAAAATGGGACGACACGAATGTGCTCTATTGGAATTTTTTTGGAGCGAGAACTTTGCTCTGGGACAAAGAGAACAATAGAGTTCGGATTGATTTTCTGAACGAGGCGAAAGTAATTACGCTGGATATGAATTCTCAAACTGGTAAAGTTTGGGTTGACGGTGAGGAAGTGACAGATAGGGAAACGTTGCAAAGTGATCTTGAGAGAGGGAAGAATATATGGATCAACGATTCTTATTGGCTGGTTATGCCATTTAAACTTAAAGATTCAGGTGTCACGCTAAGTTATGAAAGAGAGGAAGAAACAGTGTCTGGAGAGGCATGCGATGTGTTGGGCTTGACATTTGAAGAAGTGGGAGTTACTCCACAAAATGGATATGAGGTCTGGGTAAGTATTGATACCAGATTGATAAAACAATGGGCATTTTTCAAAAATGCGGATGACTCAGACCCTGCTTTTATCAACCCATGGGAAGATTATAAAGATTACAACGGATTGTTACTTTCGGGTGAGCGTGGTGAAAGAGATCTCACGGATATCAAAGTTTTGGATCGGGTTCCAGAAGGAAGTTTTGATAGTCCGAACCCTATCGTATTCTGAATCGCCAAAAGGTTTTTCGGAAAGCACGATAACCAAGAATTCTTTAAATGAGATCATTTTTTAAGTAAACCTCTACCCCTTTAGTGATCATGGATTGAATCTCTGCTTCCAAGTCTGGACTTAGCTTTTTGATGTGAAAGCAGCTTTTTCCTTTCATGCATTTTCTTAAATCGTCAGAAATCCACTCAAACTCTGATTGGTGTGTGTAAATAGGAAAGTAGTAGAGTCGAATATCTTTTGGCTTTGGAATCACACTTCCGAAATAAAATCCGTCAACTTTTTGTTTGCCTTGCATCGCTTCTTTTGTACCCGCAGCTTCAAAAACATCTTTGTTGTTCTTCCTTATTTGAAGAGGAGGAACATGCTTCAGAAACATTTCTTGAAGAGAGGTTTGAATTTCAGTTAGGTCGGTTTTCATTACTGAAAAATAAAAGGAATCAACGCTTTTTCAAACAGCAAGGTCATTTTGACTATTTTCACTCAATGAAACCTGAAACCATATCCTCGATTAAAAAGGAACTAAGGCAAAAAAACATAGCTGAGCTTGAGGAGATGTGTTTGCGAATGGCGAAATACAAAGTCGAAAATAAAGAACTCCTGAGTTTCATTCTTTTCTATAATCATGATATCGCAGGTTATTTGACACGAGTCAAAGATGAGGTTGATGTGTTATTTGAAGGAATAAATAGCGCCAATCTGTACTGGGCCAAAAAGAGCATCAGGAAGATTGTTCGTTTTCTAAACAAGCACATCAAATATGTCGCTTCCAAGGAAGCTGAAGCCGAGTTGCTGATCTATTTCTGCCAAAAAATGAAGGGTTCAAAAATCCCTTTCCAAAAAAGCGTCACATTATTCAACCTTTACGAAAGACAAATCTTTAAAATCGAAAAAGCGATTTCTACACTTCATGAAGACTTGCAGTACGACTGGAATAATGAGATGGATGAGAAGAAATTGCGAATCGAATATTTTAATTGATTTGCTCGAATGGTTTTTAATATCCTGACTTGCCTCTTGATTAAAGCTGAGAAACCATCTGGTAAAGAGAAAGTGATAACAAGGCAATCCAGATGATCAAAATGCACTTTGGCACTAATTCGTCAATGATTTTTCGTGTGTGGCCATTGCCCTTTTCTAGTAATATTTCAATAATCCTTGGATCTTTCAGCTTCTTGTCAATATTGGGCTGATTTAAAACTTTATTCCCTTTTCCTATCTTCTGGTATATTTTGAATCGTGTTAAAACCTGATTCTCCGGTTCGAGAGACTTTTCAAATTCAAGAATATGTCTTTGACAGAAATCAACATCTTCTTTTCTTGATTTTATGGTTTCCTGCATTTTTATCGATGTATAAATAGCGCAGGCGAAAACTATAGCCTGCAATAGGACGAGGAGGATCGTCTGGTTTGGCGTATCGCAAAAAATAATTGCGGCAAAAGCCCCCGCACCAATTAGCAAATAAAAGCATTGAACGATTAGAAGATACAATCGGTAGGATTGCAGGAGAGCATCCTGAATTTGAGCTTGCTTGAAAAAGTTTTCAAGTGACATTATAAAACAGCGGATTCCAGAAACTTGATTTGACCTTTGTCAGCATCTAGTTCTGCGGGGATTCCAATTGGAACAGTGGCATTGTGTGATTCATGCCCGATAGGAAAGCCTTTAGCGATAGGAATATCCAAATCTTTAAACCGATCCTTGAAAACTTCATCTAAAGAAGTAGAGTAATCGAAAAATGGATCATCTTCTTTAGTATCGCAGTTTGTAAAGTAGCCTAACGCAATGCCCCTTATCCTATCGAGTTTTCCGGCATTTAGAAGTTGAGTAAGCATTCGGTCTACTCTGTAAGTAGATTCACCAACTTCTTCGATGAATAAAATATGATCGTCGTAACTTATGTCGAACGGAGTGCCCATAAGACTTGTAAGCAAACTAAGATTGCCACCAATCATGGGGCCTGTAGCTAGGCCCGATCGAATTGGGCTAGATTCGTCATTTTCGATCTTCACCTTTTTCCCTTTGCTTAGGATATCAAATAGATAATCGGTATTGAAATCGTTTACCGCTGAAGCTCCCACAGGACCATGAAATGAAACCAATCCAGCCATTTGGTAAAAAGCCAGATGTAAGGCCGTGATGTCACTGAATCCAACGAAGACTTTGGCATTTTCACGAATCGTATCAAAATCAATCAATGGAAGAAGTCTTCCTGTTCCGTATCCTCCACGGGCGCAAATAATGCCGTCAACACTGTCATCTTTGAAGGCATTCATCAAATCGTCTTTTCGTTGCTCGTCCGTACCGGACAGAAATCCACTTCTTACCCGAATATTGTCAGAATACTTTGCTTGAAAACCAAGAGCATCGATGTTTTCAAGTGTATTTTCAAACGCTGTTCTTGTCAATGCACTTGCTGGTGTAATTAGCTGAACAGTCCCGTTCTTGGGTAGTGCTCGTGGTTTGATTATTTCTTGAGTAGGACTGGAAAATGATGATAGAAACGGAGTGGAAAGCCCAAGTAAAGATGTGTTTTGAATAAATTTTCTGCGATTCATATCAGACGTTCTTCTATAAGTTTTCTTTCCTTAGGTGTCGTCATCAAAATCAATCGGTTTCCGTATTTCATTTCGAGGCTCTTTTTTGGATTATAGGCCCAATCGTCGTTTTCTTTCAGTGCTAATAATATGGTTTTCTCACATCCATCAAACGGAAGGTCGTCTATTGGTTTGCCATCGTATTTTTTAGTGACTACTATTTCCTCCATCCTCAACCCAAACTGAGAGGAACGCATCATATCGTCCATAAATGAAGTGGCTGCAGGCCGAAGCATCTCAGAAGCCATTCTCCTACCTCCTATGAAATTTGGAGAGATGATTTTGTCAGCACCTGCCCGTTTCATTTTCCTGCTATGTGTGATATCGTTGATTCTGGAAATGATTTTAATATTTGGGTTTAGCTGTCTTGCTGTAATGCAGATTACCAAATTGGTATTGTCATCCGAAGCAGTAGCAAAAATGCCTGCGGCGCGAGATACTCCCAGCGTTTCCAGAAAAGTATCATCAGTGCTGTCTCCAGAAATAGAAATCTTATCGGGAATTTCATTGCTAAACCTTTCCAAAACCTCGTCAGATAGATCTGTCAAGACAAATTCTCTTTCTGTTTGAAAGAGCTCCAACGCAATGTTTTTGCCGACTCGTCCACAACCACAGATGATATAATGCCCATTCATCTTTTCAATTTTCTTCATCATATTCTTTCTATAAAATGTCTTTCGGATGTCGCCTTCAATAAACAGGGCTGCCAGATTTGAAAATAAATAGGTCATTACCCCGATCCCACTAAATGCAATAAAGATTGTGAACAGTTTTCCGATATTAGAATCTCCCAAATCGATAACTTCACGAAACCCAATGGTGGATATTGTAATGGCTGTCATATAAAAAGCATCAAACCATTGACCCCCACTGATCATACCGAACCCTACTACCCCAGTAAGTAAAACCCCGAGAAATACGAGCCCGGCAATCTTAATTCTTCGCAAAACATCTTTTAATTCCATATGAAATTCTGTCCTCATAAAATTAGAGAAAAGCGTTCATTGGCTTACCTGAAAGAATGCTTTTTCTACCCAAACTTAAAATTGATCAACTTTGGGCGCGCTCAGATCTTTATAAGTACTTAAATGACTTCCCGTTTTATTATCCTCTTTTTTATCTCATTCACATCACTGAGAGTATTTGAGTATTTCATTAATTGATATAGGCATGGTGTTTGATCCAAGAACAGAAGGAGCTTTTAATTCCGTACGTATATTTGATATTTGTAAATTTGGATAATGGTAAACTTGAGAGGGACGTTTCTTGTCATGGTTTTTTTATTAATGAGTGTTTTTTCCTTTTCTCAGGAATTACCAGTCATTCTGAAGAAACATTTCGAAGCTCATGGGCAGGAGCTTTGGGATCAAGTCGGAACCGTGGTGGTAGATGGGCAGTGGGTTACGAAAGAGTTTGATAAGTACCCCATGAGATTGACTTTTAAATCCCCGAATAAGATTCGAATAGAGGGAACCTGGCAAGGGAAACGATACGCAGAAGTGACAAATGGCAGGGTAGCCTGGACGGTTGCTCCATGGACAGGGACTTCAAAACCGCAGCTAATGACTCCACTGGAGCACTTGACTATAGAAAACGTTTTTCATCTTGGGAGCTCTCTTAGAGAATATGAACATAAATTGAATTTGGAAGGTCTTCAACTGTTTGAAGGCGAGATACTAATTAAGCTTGTATATGAGGATGATTATACGAGCAGAACGTATTATCTAGGCAGGGAAGACTATGTGCTCTATTGGGAGGTCATAAAAAGTAAGGTTGGCAATAAGCTTGAAGTGACAAAACAGTACGAAAAATACCA
Source organism: Cyclobacteriaceae bacterium (assembly GCA_049115715.1). GTDB lineage: Bacteria > Bacteroidota > Bacteroidia > Cytophagales > Cyclobacteriaceae > JAMZMI01. The sequence continues at coordinate 44,404 of JAGDZQ010000030.1, read as the reverse complement.
TGATTATCATGGGTTGCTCACGCCAACTGCTCTTAGAGTATCTACAAGCAAGGGAGAGCGAGAGCTCGTATTCGATGATGTAGCCCTAGGTGTGGGTGCATCAAATAAGATATTTGAAATGCCCAAAAGTCAATAGCAAGACAAGTGTTTTGATCACAAAAACTTTAATTCGTGTTTTTCAGTTTTAGGAGTAATCAAAATATAATAACATGAAAGCATATTGGAACGGACAACTTATTGCGGAAAGCGACGATACGGTAGTTGTAGAGAATAATCATTATTTCCCATCAGATTCTATCAAGAAAGATTTTTTCAAGGAAAGCAATACGAACTCTGTTTGTCCATGGAAAGGAACCGCGAGCTACTATTCACTAGAAGTGGACGGAAAAGAAAATACGGATGCGGCGTGGTACTATCCAGAAACTTCAGAATTGGCTAAGAATATCAAAGGTCACGTAGCATTCTGGAAGGGAGTAGAAGTCACAAAATAATAGCGTACTTCTGTTCAAAGACCCTGTTTCTCATCAGGGGTGTCATATTGACAATTGTTTTCACATAATAAAGTCAGAGTGTCACAGTTAATCTCTTAAATCAATGTGGCATTCAATTTGTATAATGCTGAAAGGACGAAACAGGAAAGAGATGAAAGTAGCAGATAAGTTATTAATTAAGAATCTTGCAAAAACAGCTGAATTGGTCAATAAGATCAATGGTGGAATGGCTCAACCGGCGGTTTGGTTAAAAAAATCGGATCAAGAGTGGATGTTGAAAATGAGAGTCCCAGGGGTGAGCGTAGACAATATCAAGATTGAAGTTAAGGATGGTTTTCTTTTCGTATTTCAAAATATTGGAAGCGAAACCGATGAATTTGAAATCCCTTATATGATCGAAATGCTCAACCTGACGAATAAGATCAATCAAGATTTGATTTATGCGGAATATGATGAAGGTGAAATTCGGATTCATTTACCTTTTGATGAACTAGCGAGCGATTTCGAGCGAGAAATTGAGATTATAAGAAGATAAGTCTCTTTCTTGACAAGAGAGTATGAGGTGTTGTGGATGTCCACAACACCTTTTTTTGTTTTACAGCCAGAAATTTTATGGTGGAAATTTGGAAATGCAGTGGTTTGTTTTTTACTATTGCACTGTACTAGTATAATAATACAGTAAACGAATAAATTATGATAAATGTCCGGTCGTTGGGATTTGCTTATAAAAAAGATGACCCACTTTTCGAAAACCTTACTTTTGACCTCAAGCCAGGAAGTATTCTGGGGCTTTTGGGTAAAAATGGAGCAGGTAAAACTACGTTGCTCAAAACTATGGCGGGCTTGCTTTTTCCAAAATCTGGTGAAGTCGAGGTGATGGGGTACACTCCGTCGAAACGGCAAGCTTCGCTTTTGCAGGAAATCTACTACGTGCCAGAAGAGTTTCACCTTCCTTCGATTGCGATCAAAACTTTTATAAAAACCCATGCAGCTTTTTACCCCCGTTTTGATCGCGAATTGATGCTAAAGCTCCTTGGGGAATTCGAATTACCAGAGGATAAATCGTTGCATAAAATGTCGTACGGTCAAAAAAAGAAGTTTCTCATTTCATTTGCTCTTGCTACTAAATCAAGCCTTTTGATTTTGGACGAACCGACTAATGGTATGGACATTCCATCCAAAGCGACTTTTAGGAGGGTTCTGGCAGGATCATTAGAAGACTCTCAGCTGGTAGTAATCTCTACACATCAGGTAAAGGACGTAGAAAACCTTATCGACAAGATTATGATTCTTGATAGTGGGAATGTCATATTAGAGAAAGATATGCTTGACATTTCAGCAGAGTTGAGCTTTTCGTTATCGCCTTCAAACGATGATCCAAACATTCTGTATAGCGAGATAATCCCTGGTGGTTATAAGGTTATCACGGAGCAATTAAACGGAAGCTCTTCTATAGATATTGAATTACTTTTTAACGCTGTGACCCAAGGGACTCAACTTTTCAAAAGCCATGACAACAAATAACACCTTTAATCTTAGTCGCTTTATTGAGTTAATAAAGCAAAATGTGCTGATCAATTTCAGTTTGATTTTGAAAGCCGTGATTGGCTTTATATTTGGGCTTTGCTTAATTCTGCTGATCATCCAGCGGGCCAATAGATTTCACGGGCTATCAGAAGATAATGTATTCCCATTTTTTATTGTCGCTTTTTTCTTATTAGGAATACTTATAGCTGGGACTTCATTTCCAGGGTTGAGAAGCAAAGAAAAAGCGTTTGGTTATATCATGCTTCCAACGACTGTTTTAGAAAAGTTCGTTTTTGAGTTTTCCGCTAGAGTCGGTTTATATGTTTTGATGTTTCCACTTCTTTTTTCAATCATTTACGGAATTGAGGGTTCAATAGTAGCCTCGTTTTATCCAGACTACTCCCAAGTTTCCGTCCTGGACGAAGCGTCTAAAATTTTCGGAATTATTTCTCGTCAGGAATCTGTTGGGTGGATTTATCTACTTACCATCTCACTTATATTCCTTCCATTAATCACGTCATTGACTGGGACGACCTTTTTCACAAAGCATCCACTACTAAAAACACTCTTTTCTGTTACTATATTGATATTTTTTCATTTTGCTCTTCTTTACTTTTTTGCAGAGTTTTTAGGTTGGAAGAAATATAATCTTCCTGATGATGGCTCTTGGGTTCTTCCAAAAAGAAAAGGTGATCCTCCATATGCTGCATTCGCCATTCTTGCTTCATTGGCAAACTTGGTTTTACTGCTAGTCTCGTATTTTAAACTAAAAGAGAGGGAGGTATGATGGAATTTGAAAATAATCAAAGCATTTACCTGCAGATAGCGGATAGTATATCTGAAAAGATAGTGAACGGAAGATACAAACCTGATGAGAAGATTCCCTCTGTGAGAGAGATGGCGTCCCAGATGGGGGTAAACCCAAATACCATTATGAGAACATTCAGTGAGTTGCAGGCCAAGGGAATCATAGAGAATAAGCGTGGCATAGGCTATTTCGTGAGCGAGGAAGCTCCTGCGAAGATCAAAGAAGAAAAAAAGGAAGTGTTTTTTAAAAAAATACTTCCTGAGTTTATTAGACAAGCGTCTTTGTTAGGAGTGACGTCAGAAGAACTTAAAAGTCATTTGGATATTTAATTAAGGAAACAATGAAGACAGGAAATAAAATACTATTTACATTTTTAGCTACAATAACGATTTATATTCTAGTGGTTTTGATTGACCTGAGGGTAAATGGGGAAGAGCGAAAGTCAATAGAAGCAAAATCGAACATTATTGAATTATCTGAGGTGAGGTATCTACAGGCAAATGATATGGAGCGGAGGGTTTTACTGGTACTTTCGGATCATAATTCTATTGAGGTAGTGGCAGGTGTAGATGACGAGTTTTCTGAAGTAGCATATACCATGAAAGGAGATTCTTTAATCATTGATGGCTTTTCGGAACCTAATAATGCCTCGTATGTGGCGTTGAAAATTTTTGTCGACAATAAAGTTTTCAATAGACTAGAGGCTGAAAAAGCAGATTTCAATATTCAAATGAATAAGGAAAAGAGATCAGACTTGAACCTCATTCTTACCAAAAGCAATGTGAGGTTTATGGGTAAAAAAGATAACAGCTTTGGCAATCTTAGCATCAAGAGTGAAAACAAGTCGTTTGTGAATTCTGGCGGGATAAAGTTTGATACATTGGATATAGACTTAAAAAACTCCAGAATTCAAATGTTCGGCTCCACTAAACTTTTAAAGGGAACATTGACAAATGGCTCGACGGCAAAAGTTACAGGTGTTTCAGAATATGCATTGAAAGTTGATCAGTCAAGCAGGCTGGATTAGGAGGGGTAATTCTTCAGTTTGTTGTTCATTATCCTGACCTGTAGATATTATGGCAATGGAATATAAGTACTATCGCTTGGTACTTTAGGAAAGCGTTTGTTTTGCCAATCGGACTTTGCTTGCTCAAGTCGTTCTTTGGAAGAGGAAACGAAGTTCCAATACAAGTATCGTTCTTCTGGGAAAGGTTTACCTCCAAACATGAGTAGTTGCGTTCCTTTTTCTAGTGTTATACGACATTCATCTTCTGATTTAGAAATGAGCATTTGTCCAGTTTCAATTTCCTGATCTTCATCATTTACCTTTCCCTTTACAACTACAAAAGCAATTTCTCCTTCGACTTGTCCATCGATTTTCAATTCTGAATCAGAATCACTCGTGATATCAACCATGAAAAGAGGCGAATGAACAGGCAGAGGTGATTCTAGCCCGAAAGCCTTACCAGCCACAACTTTTATTGATAAACCTCCATTGACCAAAGTTGGAATTTTGTCAGATGCGACAAAATCAAAACGTGGTTCCATTTCCTCCTTGTCTTTTGGCATTGCCACCCATACTTGGTAACCGTGAACAAAAAGAGAATCGCTCACCTTACTTTGATTGGGAGTGCGCTCCGTGTGTGTCACACCTTTTCCAGCTGTCATAAAACCAACATCACCCGGACGAATAATTTGAACAGCCCTTGTGCTGTCTCGATGTTCGATCTCGCCCGCGAGCAAATAGGTAAGTGTCGATAAGCCAATGTGGGGATGCTGGTCTACATTGATATAGTTTCTCTTTTCAAGAACAGTTGGTCCCATATGGTCGATGAAAGTAAAAGGGCCGACTTGCCTTTTCTTGCGAAAGGGAAGAAGTCTTCCTACCAAAAACTTACCAATGTCACGAGAACGTTCTTCAACGAGAAGTTTATCATTATTCATAAGCCAGATTGCTCAATTACGGATTATCAAGTTAGCAATTCCTATCTAAGAATTTCGACAAGCGAAATTCTTTCATGTATCATACCTCGGCACGCATCTCAACACGATACTCTTTCAAAAAACGAACAATGCAAAGCTCTAGTGATTATCAACTTATTTAGTATTTACTACAGCATTTGCCTCTTTCAGTCGACCATCCATTGAAATTGCCTTGATTTTAATTTCACCTTTGACACCATCTTGGGATTTTACGATAGCCATGCACTTACCGAAAAAAGCACGCTGATAATCAGCATTGAACGGAATGATGTTGGAAGGGTCTCCATTCCCAACAGCGACGAGGCTTCCAGCTCCTTCTACATAGAATCGAATTTGATCGTCTGCCCAAGGGCAAGGGTTTCCATCTTTGTCAAGTACTTCTACTGCTACATAAGAGATATCCTGACCGTCTGCACTGATTTCCTTTCGATCCGCCGTTAGCTTTATTTGATGTGGTTTTCCTGCTGTTCGAATTACTTTCTCCTCAGCAACCTTTCCATCTACATATCCTATAACCTTTAACTCTCCGGCTTCAAACGGCACGTCCCACCTCAGTCTGTACTTGCTCATGAAGTCGCCTCCTGGCCATCTTAAGAAATCAATCTTGATTGGAGTTTTGTCAACGCCTTTTACACGTTTTCCAAGCGATTTCCCATTCAGGAAAAGCTCAGCCTCATCGCAGTTGGTATAGCTGTAAACGGGAATTTCTTCTTCTTCTCTCCCCTCCCAATTCCAATGGGGAAGAAGATGAATCATCTTCTCTTCAGACCACTGGCTCTGGTAGAGATAATATCGATCTTTAGGAAAGCCGACTAGATCTACCGGAGCAAAATAAGAGTGATGTACTGGCCAGTCGCTGTTCCAGTATCCATTCGTAGAGTTGTCTCTCCCACCATAAGGAGTTGGTTCTCCCAGATAATCTTGCCCTGTCCAGATAAACTCTCCTAAGACAGAAGGGTTTTTCTCTAAAGCATCAAACTCAATGTCTGGAGGGTAAGCCCAAACTGGCCCGATGATGTCGTAGCTGGTAACTTGCCTTGAAGGGTGTGTCTTGTATTTTTCTACCGGGAAGTGATACGCTCCTCTGGTGCTTGTAATTGAGGATGTTTCAGATGCTACGATTATAAACTCAGGATTTTCCTTCAGCCACTTTTCATAGTTCAGAGGTTTATAGTTAAAACCCACAATGTCGACTTCCTGAGCAAGGCCATTGTCAATTGCAGGATCTCCAGAGTTGAATCCAGCACTCACAGGTCTGCTTTTATCTTCGTCTCTTACGATATCTGCTAGGGTTTTAGCCCAGATATTTCCGTCCTCACGCCATTGCTCTTTAATTTCATTCCCAATGCTCCACATAACTACAGACGGGTGGTTTCTATCTCTTCGGATCATGTCTCTAAGATCTCTTTCATGCCACTCCACAAAGAATTTGTTGTATCCATTTGGCACTTTTGGAAGCTCCCAACAATCGAATGCTTCTACTTGTACAATTAGTCCCAGCTTATCACAGAACTCTAGTTGCTCTGGTGATGGAGGATTGTGGCTGGTTCTGATAGCATTTACACCCATTGATTTCATAATTTCGAGCTGACGCTCGGTGGCGCGTCTATTTACAGCTGCTCCCAGTGGTCCATGATCATGGTGTAGGCAGACCCCATTCATTTTTGTAAGTTTTCCATTTAGGAAAAACCCCTTTCCGACTACATATTCAATCGTGCGGATACCCAGCGTGCTTTTGTAGTTCTCTACAATTTTTCCATTTCGTTCGATCTGGGTATGCACCGTGTATAGATATGGATCACTCACATCCCATAGATGAGGCTTAGCTACTTTGAGCTGAACAGATTTTTTAACCGAGCTCTTTGCTGCAATTTCTGCGCTTTTCGTTGAAGCGGAAACCTTTTTTCCACCGTGGTTGAGGATGGTGGTAATGTATTTTACTTTCTGGGTCGACTCGCTGGTGTTTTCGATTTCAGTTTCAACATTTACGAGTGCTTTACTGCTACTTACTTCTGGTGTTGTTACAAAGGTTCCCCATGTTTTGACATGTACTTGATCATTGACGGAGAGCCATACGTTTCGATATATTCCCGCTCCAGGATACCATCTTGAAGACAAATCCTCAGGCTGAAGACGTACTGCAATGACATTTTCTTCACCATCATTCAAATAACTAGAAATATCATATTGAAAACCCATGTAGCCGAACGGCCTGTTTCCAAGGAACTGACCGTTGATCCAAACGTGCGCATTGTACATGGCACCATCAAAAGCAATTTCTACATGTTTATCAGAGGTGTTTTCAAGCGAAAATGTTTTACGATACCATCCAGTTCCATGAAATGGAAGACCGCCAGCTCTTGCATTATATTCAACACTGAATGGCCCCTCGATCGCCCAGTCATGTGGCAAATCCAATGTTCTCCATTCTGAATCATCAAAAGATGGATTTTCTGCATCTTCTGCTTCTCCCTTTAAAAACTTCCATTCTTTGTTGAAACTTTGTCTTTCTCCTATAAGAATGTCTTGGGAAACGGCAGTGGACGAACTGAAAAGGAAAAGAACGATGAGGACTGAGAGTACTTTCTTCATTTTAGGTAAGTTGATTTTTTTACTAAAGTAATGTTTTGAAAATTTCCAGGTCGATGCAACCGTTCCCACCTAATCACAATTAGGCACTATTGGAGATTGGATTAACTTTAGCTGAATAAAAGATGAAAAGCATGTATAAGAAACCGACTTTACTCTCTCTGACCATTTTAGCATTAAGCGTTTTGTGGAGCTGCCAACCGGCAGGTAACGAAAACCAGGACAAAGAAGAATGGCTTTCGCTTTTTAACGGAAAAGACCTCACGGGTTGGGACATCAAATTTTCAGGATATCCAATGAATGTAAATCTGTTAGAAACCTTTCGAGCGGAGGATAGCATGATCAGAGTCAGCTATGATAAGTATGAAAGATTCAATGAAGATTATGGCCATATGTATTACCAAACTCCTTTTTCTTATTACAGAATCAAATTTGATTACAGGTTTTTAGGAGAGCAGCTTGAAGGCGGAGCTACATGGAATGTAAGGAATAGTGGCATTATGTTTCACTCTCAATCTGCAGTAAGTAATGAATACGATCAGGATTTCCCCGTTTCGGTTGAGCTTCAACTTTTGGGAGGTTTAGGAACAGGTACGCGAACAACTGCCAATGTCTGCACTCCTGGAACAACAGTAGACATGGATGGAGAAATCAACCGCAAGCACTGCATCAGTTCCACTTCAAAAACCTACGACGGAGATCAATGGGTTCATGTAGAAGCAACTGTCTTGGGAGATCAATCAATGATTTTTGTAGTTGAGGGAGACACGGTACTGACTTTCGAAAATCCAAGGATAGATGGAGGATTCATAAGAAAAATGGAGGACGGTAGTGATTGGTCAAAATTTGGTGTAGAACACCCGGAAGACTGGATTGCAAAAGAAGGAAATACTGTGAAGGAGGGCTATATCGCACTTCAAGCCGAAAGCCATGCCATTGATTTCAAAAATTTGGAGCTTCTTGATCTATGCGGTTGTATGGATAAGAGTGCCAAAAACTACAAGTCCTATTTTGTAAAAGATGATGCAAGCAAGTGTTTATATGATTAAATAAGCCTGCACTACTCCAGCAAGTGGGTCAGTTCAAATTCAAAATCGGCATTTTGATGGTGGATCTTTGATTTATTGGCAAACCAAATTCTGACCGCCTTGTCCTCAGAAATAAGTGCTAACTCTTTTCCCTCTTCAATAGTGAAATAGAGAATAGACTGAGAACCATCCGACATGATTGTGAGTTCGTAATACCTATTGTTAATTGGGTCGTACCCGAAGAGAACGTTTTTTAGTTTTTGCCTTTCCTGATAATCCTCAAATGAAATCATGTAATCATTGAATTTCTCTCCATATCGCTTTACTTCTCCGTTTTCATCATCGTAATGATGATTCCCAAGCAGTGTTTCAAAGATGATCTTAAAATTGGCCTCATCATCTTTTTGGTTATATATGGTAGAAGCGTGGTTGATTACGTTTTGAAACGCGATGAAAACCGAGTCGCTTGCTCCCACTTCATTATCATTGAGAAATTCAGGTAAAGAGATATAGATAAAAGATCGAGGAGTTAGTCTTTGAGAGTTTTGCTCTTTTCTGATTAGTCGCCTTCCCTTTACGGTATGGAGGCTTAGCTCATATCCTTTTACAAACCTGCCTTGTGCCTCCTTGCTTTTTGAAATCGTAAGGTTGAATGGATTGAGATCCGACAGTTTGACAGAATTGATGTTGTACTTTTTACCTACAACTTTTCCCAGGCTCTTTGTTGAGATGTGTCTGATTTGAATTTGCTCTCTTTCCTCACTGTAGTTGAATTTATTGATCCACCAAAGCTGCTGGTCTTCGCTATAGTAAGTGAAGTTTAGTTTCCTTTCCAGATATGCAATATGCTCTTCGAACTGTACACTGTCGATCTGAGGAATCTGGCAGAATGCAGCCGAAATACTCAAAAACGTAGCAAATGAGAAGACAATTTTTTTAAACCAGCGATCGAACATATGCGCAAAACTATCAATTAAACCAGAAACAGATTGAGAACTAGAAAATGGATTTTTTTGAAATCAAAAAAGCTATTTCATTTCTTCCCGCTATTGACCAAATTCAAAATAGGGATTTCATCTACAATCACATCTTTCAAAACAGCTTTGCCATTTTTGATTTTTACAAGAGCGTATGATACACTGGAAGTGTCGCGTACGGCTATATTGTAGATTCCTTCTACAACCTCTGCTTTCGTCTCCTCCAGATAGTATCTGTCAAAAGGGTACTCCAGTATTGCTCGATTCAAATCGTTGTATTGTAAGTAGTCAACCTTTGTCTCAAGAAATGCTGAATCTGTGGTAGGTTTTGATTTGGAAATGCTCGACGGAATGGAAAAGCCCATACTGTCTACAGAAAGGACTACATAAACACGCTCGCCACTATGCCAGTCACTTGGGTCATCGACATGTATGTCATTACTTTCAAAATTCAATCGGATATATTTCCCCCTGAAAGGATCATAGGGATCAACTAGCTGAGTTCTAAACTTATGAGGAATTCCCGTTTCAAGAACATCCTGTTTGTCCAGAATCATTTTAGATGGAACGTACCATTGAGCAAAAGCCACCAACAGGAACAAAATCAAAATTATGTGCCGTCTATTCATCCGCCTTTCTTCTTTTCAACATTTGATAATTGGAGACAAAGAACCCTGCCCCCACAAGCACGAATAAGATACCGCGGATAACAAAACTTAAATCCGAATCAAAAACCCTACAGATAATCAGTAGGGAAATAATCATAAGCCCGTAGTTCAAAAACCCGAGATGGTTTTTGGAAGAGCCATATTTGATGTACCAAATGCCGATGGCAAACACCATCAGATTAATTAATATCAAAACCAAAGAAGCATATAGTCCGACGATGAAACTGACTATAAAAACGAGAAAGGCAATATCCATTGGTTTGATTGCAGATGCTGATTGACTTTTGATTTTCCTTACAAGAAGGAACAGCGCGATAGCAGAGAGCATAAAAACAGCTATGAACTCAGGAGACATGATTACTTCTGGTATAGCAAAGTTTTCTCCTCTAAGCTCAGACCAAAACCCGTCAAAAGTCAGGAAGGTCAAAAAACCAACCATTCCACTTGAACCGATTATCAGATACCCATTGTTTCTGGCTTTTTCTGTGCTCACCTCTGGCGAGCTTCCAAGCAAGTAGAACACCCCCAGCAGACAGACATATGCAAGCAAAATCAACTCTCCATTATCCTTTGCCAATGTACCAAGTGTGATGAGCAGTGAAGCAGGCAATATCCAGTGATGAAAATAGGTATAGTTACTTTCAGGGCGGTTCTTCACCAGAAAGAAGTAGTTGGGGATTGCTGCAGCAAGGAAAATCCAGAAATCATACACCTGAGTTCCTGAGGAAAAGTAATTCCCTTCGCAACCGTAGAACGTGACGCCAATGATATAAAGAAGAGAAACGGTTGACGATTTTAAAAGATAAATGATCGGAAGGGCCAAAAGCATCCACACAAACATGAATGAAGTTAAGTTTCCGGGAATGTGATAGACTTGTCCAATAAGTGAGATTCCTGCTGCTATAGAAAAGAATAAAAAAGTACTGCTCGCTTCCTTCCAGAGCGTATGATCAGGCTTTTTAATAATCGTAAAAGCACATAAAAGTTGCCCGATTAGCAGGGGAAGAAATGCGAAAATAGTTTTTGTAATCAGAGGAAGGTTATCCCAATTGTGCGCGATTATCAAGATGATCCCAAGCCCAACCAGTGTAGCCCCAATCACTGCAAAGACCACCATCAGCGGATTCGCCAGAGACTTTTCTTTGGCTTTATAATAATCCCGAATTTTATCTGCAGTCTCAGAAGAGATTACTTCAGCATTGACAAGGTTGTGGAGGTCTTTTTGCAGATTCATCATTTACCATCTACGGAAGTAGACGAGTAAGCTGAAAAGAAGTTTCAATACCCTTGGGGAAAGGGTATCGAAACAATAGCTGGTTGAAAAGATTATTCCGCGAATTTATATTTCTCCGGAAGTCAATACCCTTGGGTCATTTCCAATATTTTAAAAGATTCTCAATTACTTACAACAAACTCCGAAATGCCATCTTCAAGTGCTTTTCCTGACACATCGAATTGGACATTTCTGTAGCCTCTATACTTACTGTCTATATGAACAGAAAAATAAACTTCGCTAGAAACCTTATTCTCAACTCGATAGTAGCTCAAGGTTTTATACTTCGCAAATTCAAAATCGAGATACTTTTTGATCGTTTGAGGAACCTGTTCGATTACCTTCCATTTTTCTACCAAAGCACCTTTCTCGTTGTATAGAAATACAATCTTTTTCTGCCCCTCTTCACAAAAGGCTTTGAAATAACTTTGGTCGTTTTCTTCAAATTGTGCCCATTTTACCGGAACAGTTTTGGGAGCATTGAGATAGTGATTCACTACCACCGAAGCAGAAATTTGTGATTCTGGGAGCGTACTTTCTTTGGCTTGGGATATAGACGCTGTGCTATAGCCAATCCATAGGCATATTGCCCAATAGATTTGGATAGTTCTCATTATATAGCTGGTTGGTTTACTTATTAAAGATACTTTGTAAATGCTCTTTACAAAAAACGTTTTTACTTAAAAGAGAGGTTTGTGTGTTTCAACGGGAATTTTTACAGACTCAACAAAATATTGATTGTTTTTTTCGCAAATACGAAAAATACCTTTCTGTGTGTTTCCGGGTTTTAAGGAAATTGAGGACGGGTTTGAAACATGGCCAATTCGGAACCATAAATCACACCTCAACTCACCCTACTCCAGTTCACAGCACTCTTTCTCTGCGCATCCACTTGTTTTCGGATCAGCTGATTTTGAGGAGTGGTCAGATCGGGATCATTGTTCAATAGTTCAGTAGCTACTGATCTGGCAAGTTTCAGAATCTCCCCATCCTGACCAAGATCAGAGATTTTCAAATCCATCACACCACTCTGCTGAGTACCCATCATGTCACCCGGTCCTCGCAGTTTCAAATCCACTTCTGCTATTTTGAAACCATCGTTGGTATCCACCATCGTTTTGATTCTGGCCTTGCTTTCGTTAGTCAGCTTATTTCCACTCATGAGCACACAGTGAGACTGTTCTGCACCTCGCCCTACACGTCCGCGCAGCTGATGTAGCTGGGATAAACCGAAACGCTCCGCGTTTTCAATCACCATTATAGACGCGTTGGGCACATTTACTCCCACCTCAATCACCGTCGTAGCAACCATGATTTTAGTTTCACCTTTCACGAATCGAGCCATTTCAAAATCCTTATCCGCCGGTTTCATTTTACCATGCACGATCGAAAGCGGATAATTTGGAAAACGCCTTGCCACACTCTCGTACCCATCCATCAAATCCTTGTAGTCAAGCTTAGATGACTCCTCTATAAGCGGATATACGATATAAACCTGCCTTCCCTTCTCTACCTCATCCTCTATGAATTTGAACATCTTCAACCTATGTCCATCCCGCATGTGATACGTCTTGATAGGCTTTCGCCCAGCAGGCATTTCATCTATTACCGAAATGTCCAAATCCCCATAAAGCGTCATGGCCAATGTCCGAGGAATCGGTGTAGCAGTCATCACCAATACATGAGGGTGAAAGCCATCCCTGTTTTTATTCCAAAGCTTTGCCCTTTGTGCCACCCCGAAGCGATGCTGCTCATCGATAACCGCTATTCCCAGTTTTTGAAACTGAACCTTATCTTCGATCAGCGCATGAGTACCCACCAGTATTTTAATTTCCCCAGCCTCCAGATCCGCGTGAATTTTTCTGCGTTCCGCAGCTTTACTTGATCCGGTGAGCTTGGCTATTTTTATCCCCAGAGGCTCAGCCTGCTCCAGCAGACCCTTGTAGTGTTGATCAGCCAGTATTTCCGTTGGAGCCATAAACGCACATTGCGTTTCATTGCTAATCGCAATCAACATACAGAGGAAAGCCACCATCGTCTTTCCACTCCCCACATCACCCTGCACCAACCTGTTCATCTGCTTTCCCGAACGGAAATCACCGTAGATTTCTTTCACCACTCGTTTTTGAGCACCCGTCAACTCAAAAGGCAAGTGCTTTTCATAATACACATTCAGAAGATCACTGTTGTTATACCTGATCCCCGGAAAGCTATCTATACGTGAGATTTTCAGTTTAATTAACCTGAGTTGTATGTAGAAAAGCTCCTCAAACTTCAATCGCGCACGAGCATATTGTAGCGCTTTCGGATTTTTCGGAAAATGAATTTGAATCAGCGAAGATTTCTTATCGATCAACTTATACCGATCCAGCAGAGGAGGAGGCAAAGTCTCGTTGATGTGATTCACAGCCTCCACAAGTAGCGACTTCATCATTTTCATGATCACCTTACTATCTATAAATCTCGCCTTCAGCTTTTCGGTCGTATGATACACCGGCTGCAGATACGCCCCCTTTTTATTATTTTCAGTCAACACATCTACTTCAGGATGCGCCACGCTGAATTTCCCACCAAACTTTGCCGCCTTCCCAAACGCCACATACTCCACCCCCACACTCAACTTACTTTGAATCCACTTGGCCCCCTGAAACCAAACCAGCTCCAGCGTACCCGTATCATCCCCAAACTGACCCACAAGCCGCTGCTTTCTGCCAGCACCTACCATCTGAAAAGACTTGAATTGCCCCACCACCTGAACAAAAGGCAGGCTCTCATTGATTTCGCTTATTTTGTAAAACTTCGTTCTATCCTCGTACCGAAACGGATAATATTCGATCAGATCCGCGAAAGTGAAAATTTGCAGTTCCTTTTTAATTAGCTCAGCCCTTTGAGGACCCACACCTTTGAGAAATTCTATACTTCTGTCAAAAAAGCTCGGCATGTAATAATTTGCTAGGCAGCTAAGATAGAAAACCTTATCGTTTCACCATCCCTACATTGGCATGAATCGAAGAACACATCATGCGTTTTTTTTGCTGAGTAGATACAAACAGTAAAATACCATTTGGGCGTCCGGGCAGGCCTTCATCTCTATCTTTTTTCTGTGAAAAACAGAAAAAAGGATGCTGACTCAGTCCTTGACGCATCGTACCCAGAGCATGGATCATTGGTTTCGATACAGAACCATACGAAAGAAGGATGCCGATGGAGGAAACTTTATCTCCACAAGAAGAAGTTGAAGAACTGGGAATTGAACATTATTCCTTTTTCAAGGAGATGCCACAACCAATAGCAACAGATATTGACGAGGTGTTTGGTTACTTCAAATGTTGTCAAGCTAAAGTGTCACTCCAGAATGGAGTCTTTTATATATGAAAAAATCACCCTTGAGATACTATAGATTCGAATTCTGAGTACGCTGTTCGTGAATGACTTCCTGAAGTGCAGGTTTCATAATTTAACGACATTGAGTCTGCTCTGACATAACCCATTGGTTGTCTGTGCATTCCGAGGTGTCACCCTGAGCCTGTCGAAGGAGACGCAGAAGGAATCTTTGAGATCACGAGACTATCACTACTCTTTTCTTATTTGTCTTCGAGACCCTGCCTCTTAAGGTTTCGCTTGTGGAGAATAGATTCCATACTGGAATGACTTTCAGAGAGCAGAAAAATCGATAAAAATCCTTTGACGGAACTTGGAAACTTAACGCGGTATTAAGAATATCTAACCTATCACACTTTCAGTTGGCGGTTTTTTAGTTATTCCACTTCAGCGTCTGAAGCATATGCACGATATCAGTCTTTAAGTAATCAATGACAGGAGCCAGAGAATCATTCTTTGTGGCAATTTCAAAATAAAGCGCTCCGCGCAAGAAATGATCACTACTATCCGAAACATGAAACTGAAACGGAGTAGGAATTTCACCCTCCAGAGAAGTCACAGAAGCGAAATCACCATTTGGCAATTCCATTATAAGCTCATCTATCGCATACGCTTTCACATTATGCTGTGCTGTCAATCGGTAAGAATCCGTATAATAACCCTGAATCAAAGAGTCATTCTTGTTGAGAGGCTTATACGTAATCTGCACGTTCGCTCCCATTTCCGGATAGTGAATATCAATCCAATACCTTTCAGAAATCCACGATTTATCACGGCGTACCTCTGAGTGCTTTGAGTATTCGAAGGAGTACGGCATAGTATCTGGCAGATTTACAAACTCATGAGGAGGCAGATCAATTCGGTTATACCCTTTTGGTCTAGGAAGATAATCAGCAGTGCAGCTAGCAAAGCCGACAATTGTCAACAAGATTACGAGTAAGCGCATTAGTCTTCAAATTCCATAGGTGAATCCTTCTTTTTCGGATTAATCTTAACCCTGATCCGTTTTATTCTTTTTTGATCTACCGCTACAACGGTGAAAACGAACGAATCATATTCGATTTTTTCCCCAGCGTTAGGCAGCTTGCTATTCATTTCCAGAAGCAACCCACCAAGAGATTCACTATCACCTTTCACATCCTCAAAAACAGAAGAATCGATATTGGCGATTTTACAAAAATCATTCAGCGAGGTTTTTCCCTCAAAAATGAACGTGCTGTTATCAAGTTTATCAAAAGCAACATCTCGATCATCATCAAACTCATCGTTGATTTCGCCTACAATCTCCTCTATCACATCCTCAAGCGTGATCAACCCCGAAGTTCCGCCATACTCATCCACTACGATAGCCATGTGTACCTGCCTTTCCTGAAAATCCTTAAGCAAGCCGTCAATTTTTTTACTTTCTGGAATGAAGAACCCGGGCCTGAGCAGCGTTTGCCAAGTGAAATCATCCTCTTTATTCAAATGAGGCAATAAATCTTTGATGTAGAGAATCCCCTCTATTTTATCAACTGTCTCTTCATAAATCGGAATTCTCGAATAACCCGTCTTATTAACCTGATTCATCAACTCATGAAAGTCCGTTTCTACATCAAGAGCCGTGATGTCCATTCTGGATTTCATTACCTGTTTTACTGAAAGCGTACTAAAGTTGACGATCCCCTTCAGCATATCCTTTTCCTCATCAGTTACCTCTTCCTGCTCCGAAGTGATCTCCAAAGCATGATTGATTTCATCCACAGACAAGTTGTAGCCCTTTCGCTGTATTTTGGACTCTATCACATTACTGATGTTCATAAGTAACCACGCCAAAGGCTTTAAGATACGAGCAGAAACACGCAAGATCGGTGCGGTAGCCCGAGCAAAACTCAAATTGTTGTGATTCGCATAGACCTTAGGTACGATTTCACCAAAAAAGATAATAAGAATCGTAATTACAGCAGTGAGAACAATGATTACAATACCATCCGCCTCTTTGCTCCCTACGATTCTCCATGTTGCAAAAGTCGATATCGTAATGATGAAAATATTAATCAGATTATTCAGAATAAGAATGCTGGCAAGCAATCTCTTCGGATCTGAAATCAGAAGGCTAATAAACTTATCCTTTTTGTTATCAGAAGTGCGCACCTGCTGCACCTGCTCATGGCTAAGTGAGAAAAAAGCAACTTCCGAGCCTGAGATCAAGCCGGATAAAAACAACAAGAACAGAATCCCAAGTCCGTTCAGTAAATAAAATGATATAGGTAAATCTGCCGAAAAGGCTGCTAAAACCGTGGGGAAGGGGTCGTCTGTTGAGGTCTCCAAAAAATGAGTGTTTAGTTAAACATCAGAAAGGCAAATCATCTGTTGCCTGTTCCTGAGGAGTTGCATTGAAGCCAGAAGAACCAGAGGTCGAGCTTTCCGCCGGTTGACTTGGAGCAGCTTCAGTAGTTTGAGGAGGCGAATAAGAAGCATTTCCTCCCTGTCCACTTGGATTTCCTCCAAGCATGGTCATATTATCTCCTACAACTTCCGTTGTATATCTCGTGATTCCATCTTTCTCCCAAGATCGAGTTCTCAATTTACCCTCTATGTAAACCATGTCACCCTTCTTAAGGTATTTCTCAGCAACATCCGCCAGACCTCTCCAAAGTACAATATTGTGCCATTCGGTTTGCTCTTTTCTCTCACCGCTGTTTCTATCCTTGTATGTCTCAGAAGTAGCAATAGAAAAGTTAGCCACCGAAGCACCGTTTTCCAGGTGTCTCACCTCTGGCTCTTTACCTAATCTGCCTACTAATATTACCTTATTAACTCCTGACATATCTATTCCGTATTGACTTTAATTAAATGTTGATTTCGATGTAATATTAAAATTAGTCAATTAACCATTTCCTGCAAATAATTGACGATCACTTTTGGTCTAGGCAAAGTTAACATTTCTTCTTTGCTAAAGATTTCCAAGCTCAATTCCTTAGCTATATGACGAAAATCCTTTTGATCATCTATCCTCACATGGGTAAACGTAACCCACAGTTTTCGATGCGTCAGCAAATGTTTAACTTTTTCAGATTGGCGAGTAATTTCACCACCAAATTTATCAATCAGAAGTTGAGGACTCTTTTTTTCATCTAGATGAAACTGGTAAAGACCATTCCAAATCCCCTTATTTCTTGCTTGTAGAAGATAATTTCCCTCCTTTTCGAAAATAACATAATCCATAAAAACCTCCTCAGTTTTTACTTTTTGAGATTTGAATGGAAGCCTGCGGTAAGACTTATTTTTATACGCAAAGCAACCCTGAACAAAGACACACTCACTACATTTTGGTGATGGAGCGCATACACGAGCTCCGTATTCCATGGTTGCCTGATTGAAATCTCCGGGCTGATCTTCTGGAATAAACGTCTTTAGGAGATTCTCAAAAACCTTTCTGGTAGCCGGTTTTGAAATATCATCTTCAACCCCAAAGTACCGGGAGACAAATCGAAATACGTTTCCATCTACCACCGGAGTAGCCTCACCAAAAGCAATGG
The DNA here is from genome assembly GCA_049115715.1 of Cyclobacteriaceae bacterium. GTDB lineage: Bacteria > Bacteroidota > Bacteroidia > Cytophagales > Cyclobacteriaceae > JAMZMI01. Next base: position 26,158 of record JAGDZQ010000030.1, on the reverse strand, counting down.
AAGCAATGGCCGCAGCTGTGTATGGACCTATACCCTTTAGCTTGATTAGACCATCATAAGTATCTGGGAAAACACCATCAAGCTCCTCAGAAACGTACTTTGCGGTAGCATGCAGATTTCGAGCTCGAGAATAGTACCCAAGCCCCTCCCATAATTTGAGAACATTTTTTTCAGTGCATTGAGCAAGAGAATGTACATCCGGATGATGCTCCAAAAAACGTTGATAATATGGGAGTCCCTGCTCTACTCGGGTTTGCTGTAAGATGATTTCAGAAAGCCAAATACTATAGGGGTTTTTGGTTTCTCTCCAGGGCAAATCTCTCTTAGCTTTTGAAAACCAGTTGATTAGAGTATCAGAAAAGTGTGTTTTTATTCTTTGCAAGGAGGCTATTTATACAGAGGATTGTTTTTTATTTGCCAAGCCAAATTTAAATTTGGCCGCTGGAAAAACGCGAGATATTTAAATATTAAATTAAAAACAGTTGTGACGAAGCAGGATGTGATAAACGAAATTGCTGATAAAACAGGGATTGACAAGGCAGATGTACAGGTAAGTGTTGAGGCTTTTTTTTCAGTAGTCAAGAATTCTATGGCTGGTGGTGAGAACATTTACGTACGGGGCTTTGGCAGTTTCGTAAATAAGAAAAGAGCAAAAAAGATCGCTCGAAACATTTCAAAGAACACGGCAATAGTAATCGACGAGCACTTCGTGCCAAGTTTTAAGCCGTCTAAGATCTTCGTAGAGAAAATCAAAAACAGTAAAAACCTCTTGTAATAGAGGTTTAGCCTATGCGCACGCACCAGATTATTGTAATAATTGTAGGAGTCCTTCTTGTTATTTTTTTATATCAGCTACCCAGAGTAGCTGTAGAGAATGATGTGATAACTGATGTAATGCCTCACGAACTCAATGTTAGTGACGCTGATAATGAGGTAATTATCTCGCTTAGAAATCAAATAGGATCATCATCAAGTAAGGAAAAAAGTATTAACTTTGCGGACTCTTTGGCGAGCGTGTACCTGAAGTATCAATTAGTTGATAGTGCAGAGGCATACGCCAGATTGGTTTTGAATTTGGATTCATCATTTTTTGGTCGTTACAGAGCAGGGATGATTTATTACAAAGCTTTTCAAACAGCCTCCGATGAAAAGAAGGCGGCAGGTTTAGGAAGCAAAACCAGAGATATTTTAGAAAGACTTATGCTTGAAGATTCGAGCAATATGTCTTTAAGAAATAAGTTCGCGATGACTCTGGTAGTATCAGAAAACCCAATGCAGGGGATCATGATGCTTCGGGAGATTTTAGAACAAGAGCCTGAAAATAGAGAAGCTATTTTCAATTTGGGTTTATTGGCAATTCGTTCGGGTCAGATGGATCGTGCAAGAGATCGATTTATTAAGCTGATCGAGATGAATGAATCGGATCATGAAGCACACTTCTATCTAGGTGTTGTATACGTGGAAACCGGTGAGAGCGCAGAAGGCATTAAAACCTTCAAGAGATATTTGGAATTTGAGGAAGCTAATAAAGCCCTAAAAGCAACAGCTTCTAATTATATAAAAGAATTAGAAAGTATTTAAGTAACTAAAAAACAAGAATTATGCCTTGCGGTAAAAAAAGAAAAAGACATAAGATTTCTACTCACAAGAGAAAGAAAAGACTTAGAAAAAACAGACATAAGAAAAAATAATATCCGAACATTTTAAATATTTGAGTAGTGAGTACTGAACTAGTATTAAACTCAACTCAAAAAGGATGTCGGATTGCCCTTCTAAAGAATAAGCAACTTGTAGAGTACCATCAAGAACAAGATGGTAACGTTTTCAATGTTGGTGATATCTATTTGGGTACAGTAAAAAAGGTAGTGCAGGGGCTCAATGCTGCTTTCATAGACATTGGATATGAAAAAGATGCGTTTTTGCACTATCTCGACTTAGGTCCACAGGTTCAATCCCTAAATAAATTTTCAAAGCTTGTATTAAACAGAAAGAGCGCAAGCTCTAAGCTGACTGGATTCAGTCATGAACCAGATATTAATAAGCTCGGAAAAATCAATCAGGTGCTTACCAAAAACCAGAAAATACTGGTTCAGATAGCTAAAGAACCCATTTCAACCAAAGGACCCAGACTTTCTTGTGAGTTGTCAATTGCCGGGCGATATATCGTACTGGTACCATTTTCTAACGCAGTAAGCGTTTCCAAAAAAATTAGCGATTCCGCAGAGCGGAAGAGACTTCAGCGATTAATCAGTTCTATCAAGCCCGAAAATTTCGGCGTTATTATTCGCACAGTCGCCCAAGGTAAGGACGTAAAGGAGCTCGATAGCGACTTAAGAAATCTTGTAGACACTTGGGATAAAGGCATCAAAACCTTAAGAACAGCAAACCCTAGAGATAAGGTAATCGGTGAAATCAACCGAGCAAACACAATCCTACGTGACGTTCTCAATGAATCTTTCGATAGCATCATAGTTGATGATAAAGAACTTCACGGTGAGATCAAATCGTATATCCAAAAGATAGCACCAGACAAAGAGAAAATTCTAAAATTCCATGGCAGCAAGGTCAAAGCCTTTGAAGCATATGGAGTTGAGAAGCAACTCAAGATGTCTTTTGGCAAAAGCGTTAGCATTCCCAGTGGTGGATATCTAATTATTGAGCATACCGAAGCACTACATGTAGTAGATGTCAACAGTGGCAACAAGTCCAATAGAGAGGATAATCAGGAAAACACGGCACTTACTGTAAATCTCGAAGCAGCAGCAGAAGTCGCAAGACAGTTGCGACTTAGAGATATGGGTGGAATCATTGTGGTTGACTTTATCGATATGCGAAAGGCGGAAAATCGCAAGAAGGTTTTCGATCGGATTAAGGCCGAGATGAAAGATGACCGATCTAAGCATACTGTATTGCCTCTTTCGAAATTTGGATTGCTTCAGATCACAAGACAAAGAGTAAGACCAGAACTGAATATTGCTACACGCGAGGTTTGTCCTTCATGTGGTGGATCAGGTCAGATTTCTGCATCTATTATGATCGCGGATCAAATCGAGAATACAATTGATTTGGTCATGAAGAATCAGAATGAAGGAAAACTTACGTTAAGTATTCATCCATTTTTACACTCATTCTTTACTAAGGGGATTATTTCCAAAAGGGTAAAATGGTACTTCAAATATCAAAAGTGGGTCAACTTGATAGAAGACTCATCTCTAGCTATTACAGAATACAATGTATTAAATGATAGAGGGGAATTGATCGAAACTTAAAACTTGATCCCCAAGTCAATAGCAACAATATTACTTCTTATAAAAAGCTCTTCTTGAAAATTTTCTCGAAGAGCTTTTATTTGATTGACAAGTCCTCTCTGATAAGAGACTTCAGCAAACAATGTGGTATTGATTCCTGCACGATATTCAAATCCGCTACCAAGAATCACGGAGAAATCTGTGTTTTTAAAGTCTTTCACCAGATCGTAATCTTCTTTCATCGGCTCATTGTTAACGAGAACCTCAAGAGCCGTCCCCACCTGAAAAAACACACGTCCATCTGGCATTACTTCATTTGTAAAAAGCTTCAGTGTAATCGGAACCTGGAGATATTGCAGTCTATACGTTTCTCGAGGATTTAGACCACTAGGAAGTGGAGTTGAAGCTTCCTCGCTTGAAACAGAAAAACTCGTTTTTTTAGGTAGAAAAATTAGCCCTGTACTTAAAAAGTACGTTTCGGTGATTTCGTGATCGTAGATTAGCCCTACCGAAAATGTTCCATTTGAGCCACTCGATTTTACATCGTAAAGGCTATCAACCAATGCTACTCTATTCGATGAAATAATTGGCGAAAACTTCAATCCCAACTTTGATTGAGCGTTGCTTAATAAGGAAACAGAAATCAGAGCGACTATTATGATAAACTTTCTCATGTGCAATGTTAGAAATGCTATTTTTGGGAACTTAAAATTAAAGACTATGCGTGCAGTAATCATAATGATCGGGGCTCTTTTCTTAGGATCATGCTCAGGACAGGAATGTAGACAGACTTCAATAGAAGGCGAACCGGTTGATTTGACAATTGACAGAATAGAAGCTGATCTGTTTGGATCGAATTCTTCTGCGGAAGTCGAGGAGGTTTTGAAGAGCAATCCTTCCTTTTCGAGACTCTTTTTGGATGCGGATGAATACCCGAACTACTCTGTATTAGCGGACAAATTTTACAAATTGACAAAAGAGCCTTCGATCGACACATTGTACGGACAAGCCAAGTCGGAATTTGAAGACATGTCTTCAGTTGAGACGACACTTGAGGCTTCTTTGGGAAGAATGAAGAGCCTCTTTCCAGAAATGAAAATTCCGCGACTTCAGACTGTTGTCACAGGACTTTACAATGATTTATATATTTCGGATAGCCTCCTTATAGTTGGGCTAGACTATTATATAGGAGATGATGCCGCCTACCCTCCTGCTAATATTCCCAAGTATATTTTGAGTAGATATGACAAAGAACACCTGCCCATCACGATTATAAAATTTTTGAGCGGATCCTATGTATCGAAAGGAAAGAAAGAAACACTTCTCTCCGAAATGATAGATTTTGGAAAGAGTTTTTACTTACTCGGCCAGCTGATGCCATGCACGCCAGACTCAATTATCATGGGGTATACTCCTATGGAATTAAAAATGGCTGAAGATAACCACGCTGTGATTTGGGCAAATTTTGTTGAGAACGAAGTTCTTTATGAATCGAACCATCTTACGAAACGAAAATTTTTAGGAGAGAGACCCAACGTATATGAAATCAGTCAGCAATGCCCTGGAAGAATAGGAGCCTGGATTGGGTGGCAGATTGTAGAGTCTTACATGTCAAATAATGATGTTGATATCAAAAGTCTTATCGGTGAAAAAGACAATGACAAAATTTTCAGACTATCCGGTTATAAGCCGAAAGGATAAGAATCCATCAGTGAAAAGTAGAGCTTTATGCTTATACTGCCATTCTCTTTTAAGTGAACTTAAGATATAGTTATTGACTTTATGAGTTTTGCTATCAATTGCTTTTTATCAAAGCTACTTTCACCAAGTTTCCGAGCATTTTTTTGGGCATCGACAAGGGTTTCAGGATTATCTATATAGGATTTGATGCCATCAACAAACTCCCTAGTGCTTTCTGGAGAGTGATAAAATCCACAATTGCTGGATTCAATGACTTGTTTTATCCATCCTTTGAAATTTATAACGATCAATTTCCCTGCAGCAAGCCCATCAAAAAATTTATTGGGGCTTCCAGTACTCAATACAGGTATGTTTTTGAATGAAACATAAATTCCATCCATTTGGTCAAGCATCTCCTTGACCTTTTCTTTTGACCCAAAATCATGGAAAAGGACATTAGGAGATTGATTTGCAATTTTTTGTAGATTCTCCAACTCGCTCCCCTCTCCCATAATGTGAAACTCTATTGGCAAAGATGTTTTTTCAGATTCCTTGGCAAGATTTAAGAAAACCTCCAAGCCATTGGCTTTCCCCAATGTTCCAAAGTAACCGATCCGAAAGGTGTTTTCGTTTGTGAAGACTTTAACATTGAATTTAGGTTCGTAGTATTCACAGTGAGAAATATTGGTAACAAGATCAATCTTAGATTCAGGAACTATTTGCTTGATATAATCTCTAATGTCAGGAGATAGTGCAACAACCCTTTTTGCCTCTCGATAACAAGTTCTTTCAAATCGATAAAGCATTGATTTTAAGAAGTGGTTTTTCACCACTCCCATTTGAACAGGAGCTTCTGGCCACAAGTCTCCAACTTCGAAGTAATAAGGAATGCCTCTCTTTTTCTTTAGATGCTGAGCAATCAATCCTGTACTTAGGGGGGTTGTCATCACATAAGCGAGATCTACATTGCTGACTTTCTCTGATTCTCGAATAGCCAATTTTACAAATCTGTAAAAAGCATGCATCCTTTTGAGGAAGCCAAAGTGATTGCTATAGGGAATATGAAGATATCTTACTTTTATGCCATCGATGTTCTCTACAGACTGCTTGCTATCATGTGAGGTGATCATTTCCACCTCATAGCCTCCCGCTATTAGCCCTTTCGCTAAATGGTAGGATCTCGTACATCCACCTTCTTCTGGAGTTTTAAAATACTGATGGATATAGAGGATTTTCATTTTTATACGAAGTATTCTTTTTGGTGCAATTCACAAAAATTGATTCCTACTTAAAATTATTACCTTTAAATAAGAACCATGATCAAATTTTCGATACTGCTTGTAATTCTTGTGCTCACATTTTCATGTAGTGCACCGATTAACTATATCAATAATTTACCCGGAACTTCTGGTTTGGAGCAAAAAGGAGACTTCAATGTAAAGGCCAACATGGGCGCGGACTGGCGTGTGCTAGATGACGTCTATGATTTGGACATGGCTTGGTCTCCCGTAAAGTCACTCGGGGTTAAGACTCATTTGACGGGAAAAGGATCCAGTAATTATTTTTCCAGACTTGTTTATAGAGATATTTCTCTGGTCTATTATAAGGATTTGAAAAATGGAATGCAATTTGAGTTAGTGGGGGGGAGTAGGAGTAGGACAGACAAGAAGTGTTGAGCCAATTCGTTCATTTGGTTCTTCCGATGAGTGGGATCATCAAACGATACTTATTTTAGATCTTACGAGAGGAGAAGATTACTTTTCAAAAACAAGAACTCAAAAGTACCAGATTCAACCAACGATTAATTTTCGATTAAAAAATGATAGAAATATAAGAATCTCTTTTGGCACTAGATTAACCTATTATGATTTTAAGGATTACATCTACGGAACTAATGAAAACTTTTCTGATAAAAGCTTTGATGGTTTTATATTTGATCCATTCATCGAATCAAGCTTATACAAAGGACACTTTGGACTAAACACCAAGTTTGGGTATTCGCTAAACAATTTCAGGGGAAATAGCTTGACAGGAACTAACCACAAGAAGTTTTTTATGAGTCTTGGAGTTTTTCTGAACCTGAAAAAAAGAAATTAATACTCAGACCAACTTCTCCCAATACTTACAAAAGTGCTTAATCTGGCAGCTTTCGCATTTGGGATTTCTTGCGATGCAGACATATCTTCCATGAAGAATGAGCCAATGGTGAGCTTTATGGATGTATTCATCAGGGATTCCCTTCACCAATTGTTTTTCCACTTCCAGAGGAGTCTTGGCTGTCTGGGTGACTAGCCCCAATCTTTTAGAAACACGGAATACGTGCGTATCAACAGCCATGGCTGGTTGATTGTACAATACAGAGACAACTACATTGGCAGTTTTGCGTCCAACACCAGGAAGTTTTTGAAGGTCTTCATGCTTCGCAGGTACTTCCCCTCCATAGTCTTCCATGATTAATTTGGCTAGCCTGATCAGGTGCTTGGATTTATTGTTTGGGTAAGAAACACTTCTGATAAGCTCAAATATCTCATCGAACGACGCAGCAGCCATGTGCTCTGCCGTTGGAAACTCTTCGAAAAGCCTCGGAGTAACCTTGTTGATTCTTACATCCGTGCATTGGGCACTGAGCACCACAGCCACGACCAACTCAAACGGGTTATTATAATTTAACTCCGTTTTAGGGTCTGGAAATGCCTCTTTGAAGTAATCAACAAAGGCTTGATACCGCTCTTTTTTATTCATACCTGATTTTTAGGGTCAACCTATGACCCCAAAACTAGGCAGAGTGTACTTCATATCCTTTTGAGAAATCGAGGATTCTGTCCAAAGATTTTCTCGAAGGCTTATAACTGACCTTTTTGAGGCCATTGGTTACTTCTTGAAGATTATTAAGCTCTTCTTGAAGTGCGGGGCTGGTTATCAATGCTTGTTTTAATTCGGCACTTTCTTCTTCATTCAATTCGCCATATAGGAATCGAACCAAGTCATTTTCGGTAAATGTTTTTGTCATAGGCATTTTCTTTGGGCTTTAATTTTTTACGTAAATTGATCAAAGCATACCTCATCCTGCCTAAAGCTGTATTGATACTCACGCCGGTAGCATCAGCTATTTCCTGAAAGCTCATTTGCATGTAGTGTCTCATTACCAGAACCTCTTTCTGATTTTCCGGAAGTTCTTGTATGTATTGCTTTAGCAGATTATGAGTGTCCTGCTTAATGTATTCACTTTCAATTGGTGCTTGAGAAAACTCCATCGTATTAAATACGCTGCTTCCATCCTCCATCACGATCATTGGGTATCGCTTCTCTTTTCTGAAATTATCAATTGCCAGATTATGGGCAATCCTCAGAATCCATGGTAAGAATTTTCCTTCCTCGTTGTATCGACCAGATTTGATGGTCTTAATAGCTTTAATAAACACATCTTGCATGAGATCCTCAGCTAGATATCTGTCTTTTACTATTACATAAATTGTGGTAAATACCCTGTCCTTATGTCTTTCAAGTAGAACTGCGAAAGACTCTTCGTTTCCATTCTTGTAGAGGGACACTAATTGTCCATCTGTCATCTTTACGTTACTCATGTAAGTCACCTATTTGTTAACGTAGAGGTTCAAATCATATTGTCAGGGTTTGATTTTTTTAATGTGGAAAATTCAAATGTATTAGAATCTTTCAATACAAACAAAACTTCCGATCTAATTTCTACTTTTGCAAACAATCCAAATCTTTCTTTCACCTACTTGGTTATAAGAATTAATTTCTCTCTATAAATGTCAAAATCAATCGATCAACACGACCCCAAAGATCATATCATTATTAAGGGTGCCAGAGTAAACAACCTTAAGAATTTGGATGTCGCAATCCCTCGGGATAAGTTAGTTGTGATTACCGGACTTTCGGGCTCTGGGAAGTCCTCACTGGCATTTGACACACTTTTTGCCGAGGGTCAGCGCAAATATGTGGAGAGCCTAAGTTCCTATGCGAGACAGTTTTTGGGACGGATGGAAAAACCCGAAGTGGACTACATCAAAGGGGTCTCTCCAGCTATCGCAATAGAGCAAAAAGTATCTACCAGAAACCCACGATCTACAGTAGGAACTACTACCGAAATTTATGATTATTTAAAATTATTATTTGCCCGAATAGGGGAAACATTTTCTCCGGTTTCGGGAGAAATTGTTCGAAAAGACACAGTAACTGATGCCGTAAATTATATTTCTTCGTTTGAAGAAAGCGATAAACTCACCATCTCAGCACCCCTAAAAGTTAAAGATTCTCGAACCATTGAGAACGAATTGAGGGTACTTATGAGTAAAGGATACACCCGAATCATAGCAGATGGAGAGGTTTTATTTATTGAAGATACTCTCGAAACTAAGCTGAACAAAAAGGCACAATTAGAAATACTTATAGACCGATCAAGTGCCAAAAACGATGAAGCCAATCAATTCAGGCTTTCGGATTCTATCCAAACGGCTTTTTTTGAGGGCGAAGGTCATTGCAAGATTCGAATCGTAGGAAAGGAAGAACGAGATTTTTCTGACCTATTCGAACTAGACGGAATTCGATTTGAAGAACCATCCGTGAATTTCTTCAGTTTCAACAATCCATATGGAGCATGTAGAAGGTGTGATGGATTTGGTAGAATATTGGGGATTGATCCGGACTTGGTCATCCCAAACCCAAATTTATCGATCTACGATGGAGCTGTTGCCCCATGGAGGGGAGAAATCATGCAGTCCTGGGTACAGCCTTTGATCAAAAATGGAATTCGATTTGACTTTCCGATTCATCGCCCAGTTAATGAATTGAATCAGGAAGAACGTGAGTTGCTTTGGACTGGAAACGAATACTTTGAGGGACTCGATGCTTTTTTCAAGCACTTAGAAACACAGACGCACAAGATTCAATATCGTGTGATGCTTTCGAGATACCGAGGCAAAACAGTCTGTCCCGATTGTAGAGGTACAAGACTTAGAAAAGATGCATCCAATGTGAAAGTCACAGACAAATCCATTCAGGACCTGGTGCTGATGTCAGTTGAGGACTTGGTTAAGTTTTTTGATACGATCAAACTCACCGATCACCAACATGCAGTCGCGAAAAGAATTCTAAGTGAGATCAAAAACAGATTATCCTATTTGGATAAAGTAGGCTTAGGTTATTTGACATTGAATAGACTGACTAGTACACTTTCGGGTGGAGAGTTTCAGCGAATCAAACTTGCCACATCGCTGGGGAGTGCACTCGTAGGATCTATGTATATATTGGATGAACCAAGTATAGGTCTTCACCCAAGAGATACAGATAAACTGATAGAAGTTTTGATTACACTGCGAGACTTGGGCAATTCCGTAATCGTGGTAGAGCATGAGGAAAAGGTGATGGAATGTGCAGATCAAATCATAGATATAGGGCCAGCCGCTGGGGTACATGGAGGAGAATTGGTTTTCCAAGGAAAAATCGATGAGTTAAATGGAGAGACGAAATCTTTTACAGCGAAGTACTTGAAAGGGATTGAATCTATATCCACACCAACAAGACGAAGAAAATGGAATCAATCAGTAACGGTGGAAGGAGCCAGAGAAAACAACCTCAAGAATGTACAGGTGGAGGTCCCACTTGGAATCTTAACAGTTATAACAGGAGTGAGCGGTTCAGGAAAGTCAACACTGGTTAAGAGAATCTTGTATCCGGCGATTGGAAAAATGTTGGGTGTAACTGGTGATCTCACGGGCAAACACGAGAAGATTTCTGGAGACTATAGAAAGGTCACGCAAATCGAATTTGTAGATCAAAATCCTATCGGAAAAAGCTCTCGCTCCAATCCGATTACCTATGTAAAAGCATATGATGGAATCCGCCAATTGTTTTCGGAGCAGCATTTATCAAAAAAGAACGGATTCAAGCCAGCTCATTTCTCATTTAATGTAGATGGCGGAAGGTGCGACGTTTGTGAAGGAGAAGGAACAGTTACGGTAGAGATGCAATTCATGGCGGATTTACACCTGGAATGCGAAAACTGTCACGGAAAACGATTTAAGAAAGAGATATTGGAAGTCAAATACCAAGACAAGGATATTTCCGAAATACTAGACCTTACGGTCGAAGAAGCCATCGAGTTTTTTAAAGACAGGTCTGGTATCGTCAATAAAATAAAACCATTGTTTGATGTAGGACTTGGTTACGTGAAGTTGGGACAGTCATCCAATTCATTGAGTGGAGGCGAGGCGCAGCGGGTAAAACTAGCCTCATTTCTAGGAAAAGGAGCTAGCAGTAAGAACGACCATATACTTTTCATCTTTGATGAGCCTACAACAGGGCTTCACTTTCATGACATAAAAAAGTTGCTTGACGCAATCAACTCCTTGGTGAATATTGGAAATTCGGTGGTGATAATCGAGCACAACATGGAGATTGTAAAAAATGCAGACTGGATCATAGACATGGGACCAGAAGGCGGAGATAAAGGAGGAAATGTGTGCTTCACAGGCTTGCCGGAAGATATGATTAAATTAGCCGAAAATTACACAGCTCAATACCTTAAGGAAAAGCTTTAATCAAAGACACAAAACTCAAAATAAAGACTAATATAGAATCATGAGAAGAAAAATTGCAGCAGGAAACTGGAAAATGAATTTGGATCTGGATGGAGGGAAACTCCTTGCTTCAGAAGTTGTGAATATGGTGGCAGACGAAGTTTCTGGTGATGTGGACGTGATCCTTATCCCTCCCTTCACACATTTGACAACTGTCAAATCTTTGATAGGATCTTCAAAGAAAGTTCATTTGGGAGCTCAGAATTGCCATGTTGAGGCGAGTGGAGCTTATACCGGGGAGATCTCTCTGGACATGCTTAAGTCTGTAGGTGTAGAGTATGTGACGATTGGTCACAGTGAGCGAAGAGAGTATTTCGGTGAGGACAATGCACTTTTAGCACTTAAGACAAAGAAGGTTTTGGATGCAGGCTTAATTCCAATCTATTGCTGTGGGGAAAAACTTGAAGTAAGAGAGGCAGAGGGGCACTTTGACTTGAACAAAGCACAAATAGAAGAAGGGCTTTTCGGACTTACCAAAGAAGAGATATCAAAAGTGGTGATTGCGTATGAGCCTGTTTGGGCAATTGGTACTGGCGTAACCGCATCTTCAGATCAAGCACAAGAAATGCATGCATTTATACGAGGAGTGATCGCAGATAAATATGATCAGGAAACTGCAGACAGCATCTCTATTCTCTATGGTGGAAGTGTAAAGCCTGGAAATGCAGCAGATATTTTTGGAAAAGCAGACGTAGATGGCGGGCTTGTAGGAGGAGCTAGTTTGCAATCAAGGGACTTTACTGATATAGCGAAAGCATTTTGAAGAATTTTATAGGATTGCAGGTCAACTGCAACGAAGAAAAGAGAGAACTCATCATAGCTGAGCTCTCTCTTTTGGCTTTTGATGCGTTTGAAGAAAACGAATTGGGAGTATTGGCCTCATGTGACCAGAATGACTGGAACGAAGAGGAAGTAAAAGAAATCACTCAGAAATATGAATTGGATTATTCTTTCGAAGTAATAGAAAAAACCAATTGGAACGAAGAGTGGGAAAAGAATTACGATCCCGTAATAGTAGATGACCAGTGCATAGTGCGGGCGACTTTTCACGAACCTCGTCCAGACGTTCCATACGAAATCATCATTACGCCTAAAATGTCTTTTGGGACTGGCCACCATGCAACTACACATCAAATCCTGAAATATCAGCTTTCTCTGGATCATGAAGGAAAAAGTGTACTCGATGTAGGTTGTGGAACAGGAGCTTTGGCGATCATGGCACATAAAAGAGGAGCTACACAGATAGCTGCTGTAGATATTGATGAATGGTGTGTTGAAAATAGTTCGGAGAATTTTTCGTTGAACAATTGCGAAAACATTGAACTACAATTGGGAGGCATTGATAAGATTGATTCCAAGAATCAATACGATATAATACTTGCCAATATCAACAAAAATGTACTTCTGGATCAGGTTGGTGATTATGCAACTAGAATGAAGAAGGGAGCTTTTTTAATTCTAAGTGGTTTCTATGCATGGGAAATGTCAGATTTGATTGCCGAGGGGAGTAAGCATCAACTCGTTCATGAGAATCAATCTGAGCTGGAGAATTGGGCGATGGTGGTATTGAAAAAAGGTTAAAGGCATTTGCCTGCTAAAGATGATCAAGTTGTGCTCGTTGAACTGATGATGCGGTTCGTGGTTTGCCTATTGCCTAATCGACGAACTATATGGGCTGGTATTGTAAGGACAAGGTTGGTTAAGGTTTTATTGAATGTTGAATTACAGTGTGTTGTTTGCTCTTAGCATTTACATCTCGAATAATTCGGGTTAACTTTAATGAGATGAACAGGTTTTTATTGGTTATGCTTTTGTGGGGGTTTTCCCTCATGCTTCATGCTCAGAGATCTTTTTCTGAAGATTTGCCTGTATTTTTCAATCAGGCAGTAAGCACGATTAAAGGCGTAGGTACGGAAGCAGGAAATAAAGTAGCTTTTGATTTTCAGAATGCATGGAACGCTAAGTTTACGACTGTTCAAAAGAAGCAAATCCAGTCAATAGCTTCTCAGATGCAGAGAAAAGGCTATGTAATCAATCCAGACTTTTTTTATTATTTCAGCTATCTGGCTTATTCTGTTACTCAGGCCGGGCTCAATACCCACGACCTTAGCGCCCTATTGGATATTAACGAGGAGGCTGTCAAGTCCATGACCAAGCCTCAGTATAAAAACTTTCTGCTAGGCCTCAATATTTTCATGGCAAGACGATTTCTTGTCAGAACAAAAAACCTCACTACGATAACAGATGAGGGGTCTTTTTCTTTCAAATTACTGGATGACTATGTGGCTCCTCCCATTGAAGAAGAAGAGGAAGTTTACTATGAGGAAGAAATTGTAGAAGAGCCCGAACCCATAGTACAAGAGGAAGCAGTAGACCCGTGGGCAGATGATTCTCAAGATGATCCTTGGGCTCAAGATCAGGATGACGATTGGGGCTCATCTGATGATGACTGGGGTAGCTCAGACGATGATTGGGGAAGTTCGGATGACTGGGGGTCGTCTGACGATTCATGGAGCGAACCCCAAACAAGTACGGAAACAACCTATGAAGCACCCGCACCAAAACGACAAGCAATTGTTGGCTATGCAGAAAACTTTGTAAAGGAATTAGAACTCAAGTATCAGCACCCCATCGTTTCAGGGCCTATAATTGACTTGGTCAACAATAGTATGCTGATCATAACACCATATGACTCCTTTAAGATTAAGGAAACGACAGGAGTGTTTCTACTCAGCTCCAGAACTTATGTAGGAAAAGAAGCAAAAATAAACTGGCCAAGACGATACAAGAATGCACTTGGCGCTGAGGTGAGTTTAGGTGAATTCCATATTGAGGCAGATCAGGCTAATTTTTGGACCCCAAATGCTAAACTTTCGCATCCTGGACTTTTTTCTGGAGCGATAGAAGGATACTTCGAATTCAAAAGCCCAAAGAGAAGAAGCAGAAGAATTCCTACTAAATACCCTATTTTCATGTCTAATGAAGCAGGTATAAAAGTCGATCTTCCGGGAAGTAAAATGAAGTATAAGGGAGGTGTCACACTTGCGGGAGATAGACTATTCGGGATGTCCGTTTCCAGAGAGAGAGGCACATTTGAAGCACTAGATGGACGAGGAAATAAGGTTATTGTAAGGGCAGAAAAATTTGCTTTCAGAGAAGACTCTACGGTTACAACAGACAATGGAGAATTTGTAATCAAACATGGTACAGATTCTATCTATCACGCTGCTGTAAGCATGCGATATGATGCTACAGCACATAAACTGACTGTTCTGAAAAACAAGAAGTACGATACACAGCCATTTGCGTCCACATACTTTGATGTTAATATAAACGCTCAGACGATCAAGTGGGACATGAACACAGATTCGCTCGACTTTTCTATAATGGATGGAAAAGACCTGATACCTGCGATCATTGAATCTGATCAATATTATAGCGACGTGAGATTCAGAAAACTGGCAAGCGGCTATCATTTTCATCCCGTAGCTACTCCCGTTTTCTATGCAAAAAAATATGGGATTACATCCTTTCATGTAGATGAGCTAGTCAATGAATTTGACATGAAAAAAGCGCATGCCAATGCAGCCCTTACCACGCTTGCTCAATACGGTTTTGGAGATTACAATCTAAGCACAGGTCAGGTGGACCTTTATGACAAAGCATTTCATTATTACGCAGCTTCTGCACAAAGAGTAGATTATGACAATCTGTTGATACCATCACTAGAACCGAATAAGCCAAATGCAACGATTAAGTTGGATTCGGGATTGCTGAAAGTAAGAGGAGTTTCGAAGTTTTATCCTACCACGGACTTCAAAATTAAAGTAGAACCAAATAATGGAGATATTACAGTTTTAGAAGGAAGGAATATAAAATTTGATGGATTTATAGAAGCTGGAGATTTCCATTACATAGGGCGTGATTTCTTTTTTGACTATGAAGATTTTCTAGTGGAGATGCCAATCGTGGACTCCATCCGAATAGAACTTCATCAGGTGGACTCACTATCCGATGGTGGCGATAAGCTGGCTCTTGGCAATGAGATTACGGATACTTCAGGCACACTCTATTTGGACAACTCAGATGATAAATCAGGGGTTAAGCCTTCGGCTGGCTATCCTCATTTTACCTCTGACAAAGATGCGATTGTGTATTTTGATGGAGTAGACGTTTTAAACGGAGCTTACGACAAATCAGTAAGGTTTTTGATTCCGCCTTTTGATGAGGATAGTTTATCTGTAGATGAAGCCATAGCTTTTGAAGGCAAGTTCAATTCAGGAGGTATTTTCCCCACTTTCGATGAAACACTGGAAATCATGCCAGATAAGTCTCTTGGGTTTATACATGACATGCCTCCTGAGGGATATAACTTGTATGGTACTCAGGCAAAGACGTACGAGAAAATTTATTTAAGTAATGATGGTATTAGAGGAGGAGGTAAGATCGATTTTATTACCTCAACCATCTACTCTGACGACTTTGTTTACTACCCGGATTCTGTAGCAGCCTTTGGGACAAATGGATTTATAGGAGCTGGTACTGTAGGAGGAGCCAGTTATCCGGAAGCAGTTTTAGGTCCTTTTAGAATGCACTGGAAACCCAGAGTGGACAGTATGTATTTGCAAAATCTGCACGAGCCGTTCAGATTTTATAATGCCACGGCAGAGTTGGAAGGAGAAGTCAACATCACATCTCAGGGTGTGTTTGGATCTGGAACCATGAATACCAGAGGTTCAGTTTCAGTATCAAATGAACTTGAGTTTAAAGAATTCTCCTACTCAGCAAGACATGCTGAATTTGAAGTTTTGTCGGATAACCCTGATAAGCCAGCCATGGCAGGAGATGACATTAGTCTCTATTTTGATCTTATAAACAATGTGGCAGATGTACACCCAGAGAAGGCTGGAGTGGCAGCCATTTCATTTCCGTATGCTCAGATGAATACTTCAATTACCAATGCCATTTGGGATTTGGAAGATTCAGTGGTGACGATGACTAAGCCCCCTAACATCCCAATTGAAAAATCCTATTTCTATACAACTAGAGAAGAATTGGATTCACTGGCTTTCAATGCTGAAAAAGCGATCTACGATTTCAATACCAAAGAGCTAAATATTCAAGGAATTCCATATATCAAGGTCGCAGATGCGGAGATCATTCCAGAAAACAATGAGACCACTATTTTAGAAAATGCAGAGCTGCAGCCTTTCAACAACGCGCAGATCAAGATTGATACTGTAAATGAGTATCACTATCTCTATGCAGGAAATATCCAGATCATCTCCAGAAATAAGTTTATAGGAGAAGCGATGTATCAATTAGTTACAGCTAAGGACACTTTTGCTATTCGATTCAATGAATTTAATCTTGAAGATGTATACATCACCCCAAAGAAAACGAGGAAGATGACCGTTTCAGGAGGAGAGGTGTTGGAAAAACAAAGTTTGCTGATCTCTCCCGGATTTTACTTCAAAGGAGGGGTAAAGATGTTTGCGTATAAAAAAGCATTGGAGCTCGATGGATTTGTCAAACTGGATTTGGAAAAGCCAGGGTACAATTCTTGGATTAAATATTCTAAAAACGATGAAGATCCAAATGTTGCCATAGACGTAGATCAATCATTTTACGAAGATGAAGACCCTGTAATTGCCGGCTTGCATTATGACCTTAGAGGAAGTCTTTATACCTCTTTTGTGGAGAAAAGAAAAGCACCATCAGATGAGGATTTTTTCTTGGCGAAAGGAAACCTCTCCTACGATACTCTTGACAATATCTATAAAATTGAAGCACCTGGGAAATCATCTGGAGAAGAGTATGAGGGGCATACCATGATCTATTCAGACGATACCAAAGATGTGATTTTTGAAGGCAAGGTCAACTTCTTTAACACCTTTACAGAAAAAGTTATTGTCAATTCCTCGGTTCTTGGATCAGGCAATATGGAATCGAACGAGTATAAGATAGACGCACTTTTGGCAATCGACATTTTCAATAGCGGATCTTATATGAATTTGATGGCGACAGAGCTGGTTGACATAGTGGAGAGATTGGGCCCGGCTTTAGCCAACGATATTTCACTTGAGCTTCTCTATAAGCTTTCCAATATTGCCTCGGACGAAGCTGCCAAGGACTATGAAAAATCGAGTCTAAAAGACTATGTACCTCTCACAGATGTGAGCGACAATCTGAATACCTCGTTGGTAATTTCAGGAGTGAAGATGCAATGGTCAGAGTCCAATCAGTCTTGGTTCAATACGACGAAATTGGGCATTTCGAATATTTACAATACAGATATCAATGCCAAACTCGATGGCTTTCTTGAAATTAAGAAAGATGAAGCCAATGAAGATGTCCTAAACCTATTCATTCAGGCGGCACCTGGTACCTGGTACTATGTATCATATGCCTCCAATAATCTATCAATATATTCATCTAACTCTGATTTTAATCTTGAAATAAGCGAAAAGTCGAACTACGGAAGATCCAAACCGGGGGAACTCGTTTTGGTTGGTGGTGATGAAAACGAAACTTTAGGTTTCATAAATGCTTTTAGGTTAAAATACTTTGGGATTAAAGAACCATTCAATTTGGTTTACCCGGATGATTTTGATGTCGCAGATGACGAAGATTTCAATACAATAGAAGAAAATACAGAGGAGAATCTTGATTCCACAGAAGAAGACGATGGATTCTAATCCGACCCCATATCTATGCAAGCAATCAAATACCTTGAGGAGAACAAGCAAAAATTTCTCAACGAACTTCTCGATTTACTGAGAATCCCATCAGTAAGTGCCGACGCGAAGTTTAAAGGAGACGTGCGAAAAGCAGCGGAATTTGTTCAAAAGAGCTTTTTGGAAGCGGGAGCAGATATCTCAGAAATCGTGGAGACCAAGGAAGGCCCGGCTCATCCCATTGTATACGCTGAAAAAATCATCAATCCCGATCTGCCTACCGTTTTGGTTTACGGGCATTACGATGTGCAACCAGCCGATCCATATGAACTGTGGGATTCACCTCCGTTTGATCCCGTAATAAAAAATGAAAGGATTTATGCCAGAGGAGCATGCGACGACAAAGGGCAGATGTATATGCATGTGAAAGCCTTTGAGTCAATGATAAAAACAGATTCTTTGCTTTGCAATGCCAAATTCATGATAGAAGGAGAAGAAGAAGTAGGCTCTTCCAATCTCGAATCTTTTGTGAAAAACAATAAAGAAAAACTCAAAGCAGATGTAATTCTGATCTCTGATACTTCAATAATAAGCAATGATACTCCCTCTATCACGGTGGGACTTAGAGGGCTTAGCTATTTGGAAGTAGAAGTCACAGGTCCAAATCGAGACCTACACTCTGGAGTGTACGGAGGAGCAGTTGCTAACCCAATCAATATTCTCTGCGAAATGATCAATAAGCTGCAGGATGAGAATGGAAAAGTGACTATTCCCGGATTTTACGACAAAGTAGCAGAACTCACTTCCAGCCAGCGCGATGCAATGGCAAAAGCACCGTTTGATTTGAATGCGTATCAAGAAGACCTTGGAATAGATGAGGTGAAGGGTGAATCTGGTTTTTCAACTATCGAACGAACAGGCATACGCCCTTCTCTAGATGTAAATGGAATCTGGGGAGGGTATATTGGCGAGGGAGCTAAGACCGTGCTACCGTCTAAAGCGTACGCAAAAATCTCTATGAGATTAGTCCCAAATCAGATTAGCGATGAAATCACCACTCTTTTCGCGGACTATTTCAAATCGCTTGCTCCAGACTCTGTAAAAGTTAAAGTGACTCCTCATCATGGGGGAGAACCCGCAGTTGTCTCGACAGACTCTGATGCTTACCGTGCCACAAGCAAGGCCTTTGAAACCGCATGGGGAAAGACCCCAATTCCGACCAGAGAAGGCGGAAGTATTCCCATCGTAGCATTATTTCAAAAAGAGCTGGAGCTGGACCCTATTCTGATGGGGTTTGGACTTGATTCAGATGCTATTCATTCTCCAAACGAAAGCTATGGTCTTTTTAATTTCTTCAAGGGCATTGAAACGATTTCTTACTTTTATAAGTTCTTCTCGGAACTTAGAAAATAATATGGATTTATCTATTATGAAGAAAGCCCTGATTTTTCTTTTATTCATTTCGACGTTTGGCGTTGCTAAGGCTCAGATTCTTGAACCTGTCAAATGGGAAGTAACATTGTCTGAGGAGAACCCATCTGTGGATAGTGAAATTGAAGTCATTTTCAAGGCCACTATCGACAAAGATTGGTATCTCTATTCCTCTGATTTCGATCCAGACCTTGGCCCTATGGTCACGGAGATCATATTCAACCCTGATAATAGCTTTTCATTTATAGGAGGTATTATCCCCACCGACCCGAAGAAAAAGTATGATTCTTTGTGGGAAGGAGATTACACTTACTTCAAGGGAAAAGGAGAATTTCGTCAGAAAATAAAAATCAAAGATGCCAATTTTAATATCACTGGGCTTTGCACCTATCAGACCTGTTCGGAAATAGATGGTAAATGCATCCTTTTCGAAGAAGACTTTGAGTTAAAAAAAAATGATTCTTCTCAGAGTTTAGAAGAACCGAAATCGACGGATAGCTTCAGTATCGGCTCAGAAGAGTCTGCGTTTGATGTTTTTTTATTGGCTCTATTGGCCGGAATCGTAGCTTTGGCAACTCCTTGCGTATATCCAATGATTCCCATGACAGTTTCTATTTTTATGAAACAAGGAGGCTCTAAAGCAAAAGGGCTTAGCATGGCAGCAGTTTTTGGAGGCTCCATTATTATACTATTTACCTTCATAGGTTTTCTGGTTTCCCTACTTTTCGGTTTTTCTGCCCTGAATGAACTGTCCACCAATTGGATATTCAACCTTACGCTTTTCTCTATTTTCATTGCATTTGCGCTTTCCTTTTTCGGATTATTTGAAATCACGCTTCCGCACTCCATCGTAAACAAAATCGACGAGCAGGCAGATCGAGGAGGTTACGTTGGAGTCATCTTTATGGCTATTACCCTTGTCGTAGTGAGTTTTTCATGCACAGTCCCAATAGTGGGCACGGCACTACTCACAGCACTGGATGGCAATATTCTCAATGGCACAGTTGCAATGTTCGGTTTCTCACTAGCCTTTGCTATTCCGTTTACAGCCTTTGCCCTTTTCCCTAGTTGGTTGAAAGGCCTTCCAAAATCAGGAGGGTGGCTCAATAGTGTAAAAGTTGTTTTGGGGTTTTTGGAATTAGCGCTGGCGCTAAAGTTTTTGAGTATTGCTGATCTGGCTTATCACTGGGGAATTTTGGATCGAGAAGTGTTCCTTGCTCTTTGGATTGTTATATTTTCACTTTTGGGTTTATACCTACTCGGAAAAATTCGATTTAAAAGTGATAGCGTAATTGAGACGCTATCAATAAGCCGACTTTTCCTTTCCATAGGCGTTTTTTCCTTTGTGGTGTATTTAATCCCCGGAATGTTCGGAGCACCACTTAAATCTCTGGCTGGGTTTTTACCTCCGACTTCTACCCACGACTTTAATATAATGGCTGTGAATCAAGAGGAGAAGGCACCATTATGCGAAGAACCACTTTACTCCGATATTTTGCACTGGCCATACGGACTAAACGGATATTTTGATTATGATCAAGCCATAGCTTGCGCTCAGTCTCAGGGAAAGCCCATTTTTGTAGATTTTACAGGGCACGGATGTGTGAATTGTCGCGAGATGGAGCAGCGTGTTTGGTCAGATCCTAAGGTACTGGAGCGACTTGGAGACAATTTTGTGTTGTTGGCTTTATATGTAGATGATAAGACGGAACTGCCAGAGTCTGATTGGTATAAATCTAAGCACGATGGCAAATTGAAGAAAACAATAGGAAAGCAAAACGCAGATTTTCAAATTATAGCTTTCGAGAATAACGCTCAACCATTTTACCTCATTTTGGATGAAAAAGGTGATCTTTTGGTGAATCCGAAGGCGTATGACCTAAATGTTGATAACTTTGTGCGGTTTTTGGATGGAGGTTTCAAAGCCTACTCCCAAAATAATTAAACCAAGTTATCACGATACCTAACATGACTTTAGAGAGAATTGCCAATTTCCTGATAATTCCCCTATTCTGTATTTTCCTGGCTTCTTGCACTTCTAATAGTTCGAAGGCACATCTGGAAGTACCCCAAAAAGACTCTCTTATAGTGGAAGAAATTACCTCTACCATCAAGTATGGCATAGAGGTAGATTCACTACAAGAAATTCAAGGAAAAATAAAATGGAATCAGAACCTTTCCGAAATCCTGTCCGGGTATGGAGTAAGCGATGAGACGATTTACAAAGTAGCAAATGCTTCAAAGGGCATTTTTGATGTCAGAAAATTGAAAGCAGGTTATCCGTTTACGATTTTTCAAAAGACGGATTCTTTGAGCAAGGCCACACATTTCATTTTTGAGCCGGACAAGACTGAGTATGTGGTTTTTCACCTATCAGACTCTATTTACGTTTCAAGAAATAAAAGACCGATTACCATAGTAGAGGAAACGGTTGTTGCTGAGATTAATACTTCGCTTTATGAGGCAGTGCTTGATCAAGGCGCCACACCTATTCTGGTCAATAGATTGGTTGACATATTTGCCTGGCAAGTGGATTTTTTCAGAATTCAAAAAGGAGATTCATTCAAAGCCATTTATGAAGTTCATAAAGTAGGAGACGATGTGATCAACGTTGGTAAAATAAAAGGAGCTTATTTTAATCACTACGGCAAAGATTATTACGCCATTAATTATGACAATAAGGGCAAAGAAAGCTACTTTGATGAACAAGGAAATAGCCTTAGAAAAACGTTCCTAAGAGCACCATTGAACTACTCAAGAATAAGTAGCAGATACAATCCTCGTAGATATCACCCTGTCCTTAAGAGGTACAAGGCGCATTTAGGTACAGATTATGCGGCACCAACCGGTACGCCAATCAGAACAGTAGGAGATGGTGTCGTGTTGGAAGCTCGATATAACAGTGGTAACGGAAACTATGTCAAGGTAAAGCACAATAGCAACTACACCACACAGTATCTCCATATGTCCAAGATTGCGAAAGGAATGCGCCCTGGAGTCAAAGTAACGCAAGGCCAAACCATTGGGTACGTAGGTAGCACAGGACTGGCAAATGGTCCACATCTTTGTTTCCGATTTTGGAAAAACGGTGTGCAAGTTGATGCACTAAAAGTGGATTTGCCACCTTCAGAACCCATCAATATAGATGAGAGAAGCGATTTTCTTCATCGAAAAAATGTACTCGTCAACCAGCTAGAGAAAATTAGGATAGAAAAAGACTCGGTTATTTATGCGCAAATAGTACCTACTACGGTGGTTGCTGCGGACAAAAACTTGTAATTTTCAGGAATAATTACGTTAATTCGTTTTCTAAAAACTCTAGTAATCATGCGTAAAATATTTTTTACGACCATTTTTTCCTTCCTATTGGCAATCAGTTATGGCCAAGATCAGGAGGATACATTTGTAAAGGTCTATGGCAAGGTTCTCAGCAAGAAGGACTCTTCCGCAGTTACAGCTTCGATTCTATATGAGAAATTGCCCTATTACGATGATATGGGAATGGGTAGAAGCGGGACTGATGGAGAATTTGAATTTTTCCTAATTAAAGGGACTAGCTACAATTTCACCGCAAAGAAATCGGATTTCAATCCTGCTAAGAAAGAGACGGTCATCACAGATGAGGATGGAGACGGCTCATATAGCTTTGTCATGTATTTAGAGCCTGATCAGGAAAAAGAACTCATTACACTCGAAAACCTGATTTTTGCCAGAGGAAGTGATCGAATAACCGAAAGCTCCAATTCTGAACTTGACAATCTGGTAGAATGGTTAGACTCTCGACCCAATACGGTAATACAATTAGAAGGGCATACAGATTTTGCTGGAAATGCAGAGGCAAATATGCGTCTCTCCCAAGCCAGAGTTGAGGCGGTGAAAGAGTATTTATTGAAGAAGGGGGTAAAGAAATCCAGAGTTTTAACAAAAGCCTTCGGAGGCACTCAGCCACTTACTACAGAACGGACGGATGAAGCAAAAACTAAGAATCGTCGAGTTGAAGTAAGAGTAATTAGTAAATAGAAAAGCCTAACTGTTATGAATAAATTATCAATCTACGTGCTGTGTCTGTGCGCTTGTTTATTATCACAAGCACAAGAAACGGTGATTTGGGGCTCGGAAGTCATAGATGTTTCTTCGGAATATGGCCGCTTGGGTTACTCAGCTATTCAAGCACTTCATAAGCCGAATGTGCTGCCAGCCGGCGGAGATAATCCCAATGCCTGGAGGCCAAAGAACGACAACAATGATCAATTCATAGTGGTGTCATTCGACAAACCAATGAAAGCAAAACAAGTTGCAATCGCTGAGTCAGAAAATCCTGGAGCAGTGAAAGCTGTTTATGCTTACAATGAACAATACGATGAATATCTGCTTTTTGAATTAGAACCAAGATCCCTCCCCATTGAAAGCAGACTGCTTAATCTGTTTTTTGATGATACTAACTACGATGTTTACGCGATCAAAGTGGTAATTGATGGAGAAGCAGCCCCTGGTTTCAATAGTATTGATGCTATTGGTATCTCCGCATCCAATATCCCGATTAGTGTTCTGATCAATCTGGTTCCTGGGCTTAACAAGTCAGTCGTTACTGAAAACCTGGGAGTCAATGTCAATAGTACATATGGTGAAGACAGTCCAATCATTTCACCTGATGGCAAGCGACTATATTTTGGAAGAAAATATCATCCGGATAATATCGGAGGTGTTGATGATCCTGTAGACATATGGGTTTCAGAATTGGATGAAGCAACGGGAGAATGGAAACCAGCAAAAAACCTTGGGCCGCCTTTGAATACCAATGGGCCTAATTTTATTAGCTCTATCACCATGGTAGATGGAGAAGAAGTACTCATATTGGGAAATAGGTATGGATCTAAAGGTAGAATGTATTCGGGTGTCTCGGTATCCAAAAGAGTTGGAGATAGTTTTGAAAAACCAAAATCTATCGAAATCGAAAATGAATACAATTATTCTTCAAAGGCTGATTTTTTCTTAGTTCCTTCAGGAGAAGCTGTCGTTTCATCTATTGAAAGAGACGATTCTTACGGATCACGTGATTTATATGTCTCTTTCAAAAAGGGGAAAGTGTGGTCTGAGCCGAAAAACCTGGGAGGAGATTTGAATACCGCAGGAGAAGATTTTGCTCCATTTCTAAGCCAAGACGGGAAGACCCTCTATTTTTCTACAAATGGTATCAGTGGGTATGGCGGTTCTGACATCTTTGTCTCTATCAGACTGGATGATTCTTGGGAAAAATGGTCAGTTCCGGAAAACCTTGGCGCTGGGATTAACAGCGATCAGGATGATCAGTATTTTAGTATTCCATCTTCCGGACAGCATATTTACTTCTCGCGAGGAGATCAAGATGAAGACACGGATATTTTCAGATTCAAAGCAGAAGATCTTTTTATAGAAGAAGCTTCAAATCCGATTGCCGCGTCGATCAGTCATCTTGCGGATCCAGAACCTGATGAAGTATTTATGACCGTATACGGTGAAGTGACGGACTCTAAAACAGGAGAAGCAATTGAAAATGCTATAGTTGTGGTGGAGCGACTTCCTGATGGAGTAGACATAGGAAATGTAAATACGGAAGGAAACAAATTTCATTTTACAGTGAGAGGTGGAGCTAGATACGGGCTACTTGCAAGACTGGATGGATATCTTTCTCAGAATCAGAGTTTCGATTTTAACAAACAGACAAAGTCAGATACAATCGTGCAAAACCTTACTTTAACAGCCATAGAGGCTGAAGCGACAATTGTGATTAACAATGTGTTCTTTGATTTTAATAAGGCTGTTTTGAAAACCTCTTCATATCCAGAATTGAATCGTATTTATGGCTTTCTCGAGGAAGGACATATTCAGAAAATTGAAATATCGGGACACACAGATAATGTGGGTAACGATGCTTATAATATCAAATTATCAAAACAACGTGCAAGAGCGGTATTTACCTATTTCAGGCAAAAAGGGATAGCTGCAGAAAAAATGGAAGTAGTTGGATATGGAAAAGCTAAGCCTGTAGCCACCAATGAAACTGATGAGGGCAGAAGCCAAAATAGAAGGGTGGAATTCAAAATTTTGGAAAGCGATTAGGTCAACTCAGCTCGTTGAACGGGATCAAGCGGAAAATCTGTGGAGAGATTGAAATATTCAAAGAAAAATGTTGCACGCCCTTTGTTCATTTTAGGTTTTCTCTGACTTAAAACAGAAAAGAATAAAATACTGTCTGAGCCTTGAAAACACTTTAGATGTTCACTTCAATGAGTCCGGCGAGTTTATTTTATTCCTGTTTTGGGTTGGAGAAAAGCGTTAAGAAATGAACACTGGGCTAGATTTTTGGCAGCACCTTTTCATCAATGGAAGAGGTGTGAAACATCTCAAGGTGTAATATTGAGCCAGCACTATCAAAAGTTTCTTAATTGTGAATTTCGCCTTTAGAAAGGCCACTCTCGATAGCATCTAACTTACTGATTTAGAGGATTTTGGTTTGCTAATAAAACCCCGAAATATGCTG
>JAGDZQ010000029.1:0-4884 GCA_049115715.1 Cyclobacteriaceae bacterium | reverse complement strand
TCGTTAGCGGACTTATCTTCAATGGTCACTTCCTTGGGCGTGTCACCTTCAAAGTTGACAATCTGATCAATGGTCATGCTAAACAATCCAGAAAGCTTCTGAAGCTCAGAAACCTTTACTTCTCTTAAATCTTTTTCCAGCTTGGAATAAGAAGACTTATCCAGTCCAAGTTCTGTAGCTATCTCTTTTTGTAAGAGCCCTTTTTGTTCTCGGATTTTTTTTATGTTCTCACCAATAGGCATGTGTCAAAGGTAGAGATAAGCTCAATTATTTTAAATTAATAGAAAATAAAGAGAAATTATAGTTGAGATATGGTAAACTAAAATCTACTTTTGTTGTGGATAATTCCTCAACAAAAAGTTTTAGATATGTCAAAGAAGCTCAACTGCACGAACCCTGAAAGTCTGATCTACTCCAATGAATTGCTAAAACTGACAGTATTGGGCGGCATCAAACTGGAAGGGCTTGACCGGATGCGAGCGACTTTAAAAGTAGAGTTGAAAGAA
The DNA here is from genome assembly GCA_049115715.1 of Cyclobacteriaceae bacterium. Taxonomy (GTDB): domain Bacteria; phylum Bacteroidota; class Bacteroidia; order Cytophagales; family Cyclobacteriaceae; genus JAMZMI01. The sequence goes on along the minus strand of JAGDZQ010000029.1, from coordinate 4,378 downwards.
AGCAGCGTTCCGCCAGTTCGTCACAATTTGGATTTATATAACGATACTCAAACCGAAAAGCTAATCAGAAGAGTAGCAGAAAAATTAGAAATAGGCACGAGTGTGATAGCAGCAAGTCTGGCAGAGCTTACAGGTCAGTTGGAAGAATACCGAATGCACCAAATAAAGGAGAACCAACCCAAACCCTACGAATCACCCAAGCTATCCAATGAAGAAAGGAAATCAGCAGAAACCTTCCTGGCCTCAGAGAGGCTTTTAGATAGGACGAATGACTTAATAGGACAATCGGGAGTAGTAGGCGAAGAAACTAACCGTTTGATTATGTTCCTAATCTTCACCAGTAGAAAGCGACCACAACCCTTGCACATCGTAAGTCTAGGGAGTAGTGGCACAGGCAAAACCCACCTACAAGAAAAAGTAGGCGAACTGATGCCAGAAGAAGACCGAATAGAAATCACCACTTTATCAGAAAACGCCTTCTACTACTTCGGACAAAGAGAACTAAAGAATAAACTAATCCTGATTGAGGATTTAGATGGTGCTGAAAACGTACTCTACCCGCTCAGAGAGCTGCAAAGTAAAAAGCGGATCAGCAAAACGGTAGCCCACAAGAATACAAAGGGAGAAACAAGGACACTGCATTTAGTGGTAGAAGGTCCAGTGAGCGTATCGGGTTGTACGACAAGAGAGCAGATTTATGAAGACAATGCGAACAGGAGTTTTTTGATTTACCTCGATGAATCAGAAGAGCAAGACGGGCGAATCATGGAATATCAGAGAAAGGCCAGTGCAGGAAAAATAAACTCGGAAGCCGAGAGCCAATCATCAGAGTTACTTAGAAACTGCCAGCGGCTTTTAGAGCCAATCAAAGTAGTAAACCCTTATGCTGAACTTCTACAAATCCCCAAAGAGATCTTTAAACCAAGAAGGACAAACAATCACTATCTACAGTTCATTGAGGCAGTGACCTTTTATCACCAGCATCAAAGAGAGTTCAAGGCAGACGAAAATGGAGAAGCGTACATAGAAACCACTCTGGAAGATGTAGAAGCAGCAAACCAGTTACTCAAAGAAATACTGATCCGTAAGTCCGATGAACTTAATGGAGCTTGTCGACAATATTTAGAGCAGATCAAAGCGTACCTGGAAGTAGAGAACAAGAAAGCCTTTACCAATCGGGAAATCAGGAAGAAACTAAGAATCAACCACAGCAATCAAAAAAGGTGGACAATCAACCTGGAAAGCAATTACTACCTCAAAAGAGAGAAAGGCAATAAGAACCAAGGCTATCAATACCAGATCACCAGTTATGAAGAATACCGCCAGTTGAAAGCGCAAATCAATAATGCACTTGACGAAAGTTTACAGGCTTTAAAAAATTTACTCAACAAAGAAGCTGAACGTTCAAAATCGGTTCAATCCGAAAATGAACCATCTAAGTCAAAGAAAACCAGCAAGATAAAAGCGTAGTTCAAAAAGTTCACCAGAAGGTATGACCGAATGAAAAAGTTAGTCCTCAAAAATCCCTCTTACGAATACTTAGAGAAAGCTTACCGGGAATGGCTGGACATTTTGGGCTACTGCAAAGAAAGCACCGACCACATGCCAGCGATTATTAGAGAGTTCCTGCATTACTTGGAAACCAACAAAATCAACCAGATCACAGAATTACAGCCCAAATACTACAAAAGCTATTTTACCCACATCAGCAGCAGAAGCAATCTAAGACGGGGCGGTGGCCTTTCTAACAACTATCTAAATAAGCATATCCAATCGTTAGAAAAGTTTTACGAGTTCCTGATCCATAAAGGAACACAAGGAGTGCCACCCGTCAATCTAAGACAACTCAAATTAGAGAAGGGAAATATTACCGTACTCACAGAAACAGAAATCCAACAACTCTACAAAACAACCGAAAGAGAAAGCAACCATCCAAAACAAGAATCCTTTAATGCTAGAGATCGGGCAATGCTCACGGTGTTTTATGGCTGTGGGCTAAGAAGAAATGAGGGTGTGCATCTAAGCATAGACGACATCAACTTTGATCGAAGAATCTTACACGTCAGGAAAGGGAAGAACTACAAAGAACGCTTTGTTCCGTTCAGCAAATCAGGATCAAAACACTTGCAAGAATGGGTTTACGATCACAGACTAGGACTAATCAAAAGCCAGAAAGAAGGTTCGCTCTTCATTGGCAGAATGGGTACACCAATGATCGGAAGCAGTCTCTATACTCGATTGAAGTTGCTACAGCTAAATACCGAAAGCATTGAACTACAACAGAAGAATATAGGCTTACATACCTTGCGTCACAGCATTGCAACACATCTACTTGCAAATGGAATGGAGTTACAGAAAATCCAAAGGTTCTTAGGTCACAGCAGCTTAGAAAGTACTCAGATATACACGCATCTAATCGAGTTGGAAAATGAGCAGCTTTAAAGAATATTTACAGCGACAAGGCAAGAGCAAAAGCACGGTAAAACACTACAATAGTTACATACTGGACTTTTTGGGCTGGTTGGATCAGGACAATACGGAAATAGAAAATGCAACTGCAAAGGAAGTATTAAGCTATCTCAACCACCTACAAAACAAAGGACAAGAGAACAAGACTAGAAACATCCGCTTGAACGTAATCAAGCAGTTTTTTAACTGGCAGATCGATCAAGGGAAAAGAGCAGACAATCCAATCCAACACCTGAAAATCAGAGGCAGCAAAACAAAGAAACTCTATCAGATACTTGATAAGCAACAGTTGGAAAGTCTTTACAATGAATATGAAGTTCCGACAGAAAATGATGAAAGGGCAAATAGAAACTGGTTCACAACTTACCGACTGAGTAAAGCCAGAAACAAAGCGATCTTAAGTCTTTTGATCCATCAGGGAATCACTACTCCAGAAGTGGAAAGACTGACGGTAAACGACCTGAAATTAAAAGAAGGGAAAACCTTCATATCAGGAAGCAGAAAGAGCAACGAAAGGACATTAGAACTGAAATCCAACCAAATAATCGAATTAATGGAGTATCAGTTTACGACAAGATCAGAGTTGTTAAAATATCAGGAAGAAGAAACCAACCGACTGTTTTTACCAGTGCCAAGTGCAGGACAACAGAAAGCCAATGATAGTTTACAAATCTGGAAAGGGCTAACCAATGAAATCAAATCGAATAATCAGCAGTTCATCAACTTTAAGCAAGTGAGGACAAGTGTGATTACTCATTGGCTGAAACAGTATAATCTACGGCAAGTGCAGTACATGGCAGGGCACAGATATGTAAGTTCAACGGAAGCTTATTTAGTGAATCAAATGGAAGATTTACAAGCCGATATTGATCAGTTCCACCCTTTTTAACCCACCGCACAATCCAGAGCAGTGCAAGTCGAAAGGTCAGTGCGCACGCCTTATGGGCGTGAAGAAAGAGTAGTGCAATCCGACACATTGGTACATTTATAGGTGCCCTCCGGGCGCGCTCTTACTCTGCCTGCCCAGACCCAAATCGGTATGCCTTCGGCATGGTTTTTATCTGGGCAGTCACCAGAGTCGCCTAGTTTATCCGCATCTACCGCCCATAGCCCTGTAGCACCAGCCGTTCAGGTGCTAACGCATCCGAAAAATGATAAAAGCAAATCCTCACGCCTTAAAACATGCGCTCCACACTGATGAGTTAACAAATGGTTATCCGCTTTAGCTGAAGCACAGCCGATGGAATTGGTATCAGAGTGCAGCGCATATTTAGCCAACCCACAAGGCCAATTTGCTTTTATCATTTTCGGCAAACCTGCCCTTCACTGGCACACAGGTCTATGGGGTGCGGTCAGCGCACAGTCAGCCCCCAAATATGCCGAGCTTTGAAGGAAGATTAGCGGTTGATTAACGGAAGTGCCTCGAATGAAAACTTGTGCAATCCGAAAAGGCATATTAGGGTTCTGCCTCTTGCCCACGCCTGCGGAATCGACCCCAACCCCTGATCTCAGGGGCTTTTAGAAACTGCACAAAAAAGACGATTACGGTCAAGATTAACGAGAAGAAAGTTCAGTGCATCCTTCCGCGCAGGATCAACGGCAATGCCCTGAATGAATTTAGTAGCCTGCTTGGATCATTTTTTTAATGAATGTAAGCCGATCAAGTGAGTGCAAATAGTGGTAATTATCCAACGGCTCACATCCATCAAAAAAACGCCTACACTTTTAGCGAATCGAATAAAAACCTATCTTGCAAGTGTACCAAAAGAGGTACAAACGTTCTTTTATATTTTGCTTGTGTCAGGGTATTAGAAGTGAATCTGATTTTTTTGGGGAAGGCTCTAGAAAAGAAGGGTACTGCGATAAAAATTTGCCTGAGTTGCTACACCTACGGCTTTAACGGTAAGGA
>JAGDZQ010000028.1:0-72095 GCA_049115715.1 Cyclobacteriaceae bacterium | reverse complement strand
CCGGCACGACCGGCAGCTGGACTAGCACGAATGGTGGAAGCGGTACAGGCAACCTGTCTGACAACAATGCCAGCATTGCTAATGGAGCGACCGTTACTTATACAGTAACCGTAAGTGTACCAAGTAGCTTCACCGGCAACTTAGAGAACACAGTTACCGTGACGAGCGATACCGAAGACCCAACACCAACATGTACCACCTGTACTGATGCAGACATGCCAAGCACAAGTGCAGATTTATCTATCGTTAAAACAATAGATAATAGCACACCAAATGTTGGTGAGGATGTAGTATTTACTTTAACTGTGAATAACGCTGGTCCGAGCGATGCTACCGGAGTAAGAGCTTCAGATGTCTTACCGAGCGGATATACATTTGTTAGTTCGAGCGCAACAGTAGGTAATTATGATGAGGCTAGTGGCTTCTGGACAATAGGAAACATGCCAGCTGGACTTACGCATACTTTAGATATCACCGTGAATGTGAATGCAACAGGTGATTATGCCAACAGTGCAAGTGTAGAAGGTGACCAAGATGATCCTGATACTCCGGATGATGAGGACACAGAGACTCCAACACCAAATGCCCTGTCAGACTTAAGCATCGTTAAAACAATAGATAACATGACTCCTACAATAGGAGAGAATGTAGTCTTTACTTTGACAGTCAACAATGCAGGGCCAAGCGATGCAACTGGTGTTGTAGCTACAGATGTACTTCCAAGTGGTTATACGTTTGTATCATCATCTGCAAGTGCAGGTGCCTACAACGAGACAACAGGTCTTTGGACTATAGGAGGCTTAGCAAATGGTATCACAGAAACGCTGGATATTACGGTAAGCGTCAACGCAGCAGGTGATTATGCTAACAGTGCAAGCGTAGACGGTGACCAAGATGATCCAGATAGTCCAGATGATGAAGACACAGAGACTCCAACGCCTGTATTAGAAGCTGACTTGAGCATTGATAAAACGGTGAATAACCTTTCTCCGAATGTAGGAGAGGAGATCGTATTTACGCTTACTGTCAACAATGCTGGACCGGGTAATGCAACTGGAGTATTCGCAACTGATGTACTCCCAAGTGGCTACACATTTATTTCTTCCTCTGCATCTACAGGTAACTATAATGAAGGTACTGGTGCTTGGACTATAGGAAATCTATCCAATGGCTCTACCGAAACATTGGATATCACAGTGAGTGTGAATCAAGCAGGAGACTATGCAAACAGCGCAAGCGTGGAAGGCGATCAGGATGATCCTGATTCACCAGATGATGAAGATACTGAAACACCTGTACCGCAAAGATCTGACCTAAGTATTGTTAAGACGATTGACAACATGACTCCTAATGTTGGAGAAAATGTAGTCTTTACTTTGACAGTAAATAATTCCGGACCAAATAATGCGACTGGAGTTACCGCTACAGATGTACTTCCGAGTGGTTACACGTTTGTTTCTTCTTCAGCATCTACGGGTACTTATAGTGAAGTCACTGGTATCTGGGTAATTGGAAATTTAGCCAATGGAGTTACTGAGACCGTAGATATCACGGTAAATGTCAATGCAGCAGGTGATTATGCAAACAGCGCTTCAGTTGAAGGAGATCAGGACGATCCTGACAGTCCGGATGATGAAGATACTGAGACTCCAACTCCAACTCCTCAGTCGGATTTGAGCATTGTCAAGACCATAGACAATATGGCTCCTAAAGTAGGAGAAAATGTAGTCTTTACTTTGACCGTCAACAATGCAGGCCCGAGCGATGCTACTGGAGTAATAGCTACTGATGTATTACCAAGTGGGTACACGTTTGTATCGTCCTCTGCATCTACAGGTGATTATAATGAAGGAACAGGTGCTTGGACAATTGGAAATCTGGCCAACGGAGTTACAGAGACTGTGGATATCACTGTAAGTGTGAACGCAACTGGTGACTATGCAAATAGTGCAAGTGTAGAAGGAGATCAAGATGATCCAGATTCACCGGATGATGAGGATACGGAGACTCCTGTCCCTGTTCAGCAATCTGATTTGAGTATCATTAAAACCGTGGATAACCTTACTCCTAAAGCAACGGAGAATGTGACTTTCACATTGACTGTCAACAACGCAGGACCAAATGATGCAACTGGAGTTACTGCTACAGATGTGCTTCCAAGCGGTTATACATTCGTTTCTTCAGATGCAAGTGTAGGAGTCTATGATGAGACCACTGGTCTTTGGACGATTGGTAACTTGGCCAATGGAATCACAGAAACTCTTGATATTACGGTAACAGTGAACGAAACCGGAGACTATGCAAATACTGCAAGCGTAGAAGGCGATCAGGGTGATCCAGATTCACCAAATGATGAAGATACTGAAACACCAATTCCTGTTATCAATAATGCAGTAGTTGCTAATGATGATGCATATGAGACAGATAGTGAAACACCTGTTACGGATGATCTATTTGTTAATGATGCTGATCCAGACGGAGATAACTTTACCATAAATACTACACCTATTGACGATGTAGGCAATGGGTCTTTGGTGATCAATACAGATGGAACATTTACCTATACTCCTGATATTGATTTCATAGGAACGGATACTTTCGTTTATGAAATATGTGACGATGGACTTCCTTCCAAATGTGATCAAGCCACTGTAACTATTGTTGTCGTTAAGCCAAATTCTGCTCCTGTGCCTGTCGTTCATGAGATAGACTCAGTTCAGAACTGTATTTGGGTGACAGGAAATGTACTTGATTTCGTAACAGATGCAGATAATGATAATTTAGTGGTCGGAGCGATACCTATTATTGAGCCATTAAATGGAACACTTGTGATGAACGTAGATGGTTCATTCAAATACACGCCTGAAGATGGTTATGTAGGTTCTGACAGTTTCTCTTATATGGTTTGTGATGACGCAGATAATCAAAAGTGTGCAATAGGTGTGATAAACATCAATGTCATTGCACCTCTGGATTCTGATTCTGATGGCTTGCTTGACTGTGATGAAATAGGGGACCCTGATGATCCAACAGATACAGACGGAGATGGTATACCAGACTTTGAAGATCCGGATGATGACAATGACGGCATTCCTACTGAAGAAGAGCTAGAAGATCCTGAGGATGATTGCGATGAAGATGGTATTCCAAACTATCTGGACGATGCACAATATTCATGTGGTGACTTGCCTATCTCAACCTTGATTACTCCAAACAACGATAGCTATAATGATTTCTTGAGAATACTCGGTCTAAGCGAGTTTAATGATAACTCAATAGTTGTCTACAACAGATGGGGTAACGTTGTATTTGAAGTCTCAGGTTACATAAGCGACATTACTAGTGCAAAGGCCTTTACAGGCTCATCCAACGTTCAAAACTCAGCGAAGAAACTACCTGACGGAGCTTACTTCTATGTGTTGAAACTAGAGAAGGATGGAAAAGAACGAATCCAAAAAGGATCATTTGAAATAAGGAATTAAAAACTTAGTAAACGGTTATTCGGAATTGTCATAACCGTGTATTGAAATAGAGAGCGTTGTTTAAACTATTTATAAAAGACTATTTGAAGCCATTTATGACCTATTGATTCTATTCACCGAGACTTTCATGTGTTTCGCAGAAATTAGTGGATTTAAGGATAGGCAAAAGGATAATTTTGAATTATGAAATCTGTTAAAGTATCTTTTTTCTATATACTAACCTTGATTGGGATTCTATTTTCCAATATTGAGGCCAATGCCCAGCAAGAGTTTATGATTACCCAGTACATGTACAATGGGTTGGCAATGAATCCTGCCTATGCAGGTATTCACAAAGGAATCAGTGCAAGTTTTTTGACAAGGCATCAATGGGTGGGGATTGAAGGAGCACCATCTACACAGTTTGTAAGCCTTCATGCACCTATGAAGTATCAGCCTATATCCTTAGGATTGTTGGTTTACAGGGATGTGATTGGAGTAAAAAAAGAACATACATCGTACTTTAGTTATGCGTATAGAATTGGTCTTACTAAAGATATTCAGGTATCATTAGGACTTCAGGCAAACTTTCATCAGGTAAATCAGGATTTCGTTCTGAGCTTGGCAGATGACCCTGAGGATCCACTTCTTCAAGATGATAACACCTTGAAATTCAATGCGGGAAGTGGGATATTGATACACTCCGATAAGTTTTATTTTGGTTTTTCCGTACCTCAGATGCTTAAAACAAAGTTTGGTTCTCAGCAACTTGAATCATCGAGCCGATTGGTTCGCCACTATTATATCACAGCAGGATACGTTTTTGGTTTGCCCAATGAGATTATTCTTAAGCCCAATATTCTAATCAAAGAAGTAGCCAATGCGCCTGGTCAGTTAGATCTCAATCTAAATATTTTGCTCAAAAACGTTATTTGGTTGGGTGTTAGTCATCGTTGGAAGGAAAGCAACAGTTTATTGGCAGCACTTCAGATTGGACCTCAGTGGCAGATAGGATATGCCTTTGACTTGAACAACAACGATCTCAACAGAACTTCACATGAGCTTATGTTGAATTTTATTCTTGATCTACCAAAAGCCAAAGTACTTACACCGAGATACTTTTAACATTCATGAAAGTGAAAATCGCCTACCTAACACTTGTTTTCATCTCCGTCACTTTGTTTACTTCCGCTCAGGACACAAATCAGAGAGCGGAGCTTCCTAAAAAATATGATCGAATCATTGGCAAAGCCAATGGATTATACAGCGGATTCATTTATCTCAAGGCAATCGAATGTTACAAAGCGGCTTTGGAAGTAAGTGATTTAGACAAAGATTACCCTATTTTGAAAATAGCAGATTCGTATCGTTTGATCAACAATAATGAAGAAGCGCTAATCTGGTATGAAAAAATAGAAGGCAGTTCGGTTATGACCAAGCAAGATCAAGCCAACTATGCACAGGTTTTGATTCTATATGGAGATTATGACAAAGCCAAAGAGATTGCCAATGGAATTGGGGCTTCTCTCGATCGTCTCAATAGAGTCGATCAAGTAAGTGAGATTAAGATTGATACGGCAGCCTATTTCATGGAGAACCTTGTAGTGAATTCGGATAGAGCCGATTTCAGCCCTGCCTATTATAAGGATGGGATTGTATTTGTTTCCAGCAGAGAGATAGAAAAACTACTACCTCAAAACAAATACTATTGGGATGAATCCTACTATTTGGATTTGTACTACACTCAAAACGCAGATAGCACAGAAGACTACTTTTCTAGTTTCAGTAAGAGAATCAATACCATTTATCATGAAGGACCGGCTGTGTTTTTTGGGGACGATAAACGAATGATTTTTACCCGAAACAATTTCAATCAAGGAAGAAGAAAGCTAAGCGATGACGGTATCAATCATCTCAAGCTTTACTATTCAGAGCAAACAGGAGAAAGCGAAAAGTGGTCCAGACCCGTGGATTTACCTTTCAATAGCGATAGTTATTCAGTCGGTCACCCAACCATCACCAGTGATGCGAAAAGATTGTATTTCGCTTCTGATATGCCTGGAACCATGGGGAAATCAGATATTTTCTATTCGGACTTTATCGGAGATACGCTTTGGACAGAACCTACGAATATGGGTTTGAAAATCAATACACAAGCAGAAGAGATGTTCCCATTTATCTATCAGGATACGCTGTTGTACTTTGCTTCGAAAGGACACTTAGGTCTAGGAGGGTTGGATTTGTACCGAATTAATCTAAACGATAAATCGGCTGTTCCTGAAAATATGGGACAACCCCTAAACTCAGAATACGATGACTTTGGTTTGGTCATGGAGGGAAATTCAGGTTACTTTTCAAGCAATAGACCCGGAGGAAAAGGCAATGACGATATTTATAGATTCGTATATACGGAAATAATTCCATCATACATTGTGAAGTTAAGAGCCATAGATGCTGAAACAAAAAAGTTTATTCCGGATGCTACGCTGACAGTAACAGACTCGCTCACCAGCGAAATCATTGAGACGCAGAAGCTGGCCGATAGTACAGCATATTATCAAACGCTCGAGAATGTTTCATATGCAGCTTCGGCACATCACCATGATTACTTTTCTGGTCATTTGAGGTATGCGGTGGGAGAGAACCTTGATGCCGACACGCTGTACTATGAGATCCCATTGGAGAAAATCGAAATTGGTAAAGCCATAGAGTTAGAAAACATTTACTATGATTTGAACAAAGCGGATATTCGACCCGATGCTGCTATTGAGTTGAATAAGCTTGTAGATCTTCTTGTTGATAACCCTGGAATAAAAATAGAGCTTAGCTCACACACAGATTCCAGAGGTAGCGATAGATACAACCAAAAGTTATCCCAGAGAAGAGCAGAATCGGCAGTAGCCTATATCATTACTCAAGGCATAGACTCAGGACGAATTACTGCCAAAGGATACGGCGAGAGCAAATTAGTAAATCAATGTAGCAATGGAGTGAAATGTTCTAAGGAAGAACATCAGCGAAATAGACGTACAGAGTTTGCAGTTACAGAGAACCTTTCTGATGTAGAAGTTATTGAAAGTCATTGATAGACCTTAGGCGAACGACTTCCTATTCGTAATTTTCCTCAACCATTTTTAAGAAACATTCATAGTCTATTGCGACCCTATCAGCGTACCTCAGAGCTACAGAAGAGACGAGATTTTTAAACTCGCTGACTTTACCCTCGGTCATTTTCTGAATAGCAATGGGCATTTCATGCGCATCCGAATTCAGGACGTAACTAGCTCGCTTGTGACGTGATGCAAGCAATTGTCCCCATACATCGGCCATGAAGAATAGCTCTTTGCTTTTCTTAAGTTTATTACTTGGGAAGTCACATTTATATGGCGACCTTTCTTTAATTGAGAAGCTTATGTCATCCAATTGGATCCATCCCAAATACCTATCCGGATGCTCTGCCAATGCTTTGAAAGCTCCCGCGTGGCGTTCTCCTTCAAAGGGGAATGCGAGATCATACTCCGTCTTTTCATCTTTATTCATATGGCGATAAAGCGGAGGTTTAGCTTGTTGTTTCATATCCAAAATCACATCATCATCCTGCAATGTTGTATCTCCTTCCAGCAATATGTAATATCTGGAAGAGCCCAGTGACCCTGTTCCCGCTTTTACTCTTTTGGCAATGTCTTTTACTTTAAAATGTTCATCTGGATCATCGAAACGAGATTCCAATGTATTTCTGTAGTTAATAACCGCATCCTCGACTTTACTATATTCTTCATTTGAGAGTTTTTCCAGTTTTTCAATATCCGTATTAAACACTCTGGTTCCTTCTGAAAAATGAGTCCACTTATCGAGCATTTTCAAGCGACTTTTCTTTTTTTCTACCTTTTTGAGGAATTTTTTAAGAATGCCAGTCGATGTGTTTTTATTGAGATGTACTTCATTCTGCGGATCATCATTTTTGTGAGCTACCATCTCCTTGAGATAAGCCTTGGCAAAAGTATTTAATGCCTTCCTTTGAGAAAGATCGTCGAATACTCCATTATCTCTGCAGTCCAAAAGAAGGCTGATGGCCATTCTCCAAAGATCAAATTGATAATCTGCGACAATAGCATCATCGAAATCATCCATACAATAAATAGCTTCTCCGTAGTGATTGGAGTAAGCACCATAATTGTAAATATGTGCATCACCGTTAATCCAGGTTAGCGTCGATGATGTGCCTCCGAAAAAATTAATCCGCCAGTCGTTATAAAAGTCTTCCCAGTATAAATGGTTGGAACCACGATAAAAGGCGTAAGGCGATTCTGCCATTTTTTTAAATTTCTCAATTTTGAAATTCTCTTCTATGTCACTGTTATTGAGGTTCAATTCATGACGGATTTTTTCATCACGATTGTGCAGCAGAAGTTTTTTAGTGTGAGGCATATCGAAACAGGTTTGGACTTGTATTATTGATAATAGGAACTTGCCGTCAAATAAACCTCAATAGAGGAAAAAATGTTATCACAACCCTTGAGCGCAAGGAATTGACCGTATAGCCAATATCATTTTATCATAGATTGTATCGCTTGAATCATTTTGAATTTGGATTCAAAAGGAACGCATAAGGCTAGAAATTAAATGGTGTTTAATGAATGTAGAGGTTGTCGAAAATCGTTATTTAATCCTTGAACAAAACTTCAATTGCATTCTGTACAGCTCTATTTCGATTGTCAGATTTCCATATGGCTGACAAAATAGTTCTCTGAGGTATCATGGATAATTCGATTGCTTTGATACCCAGTTGATACCCTACTACCAATGATGTCGGTACGATGGCAATCCCAAGTCCGCTTTCGACCAATTTGAATATCGTAAAAGCATGAACAGATTTATGCGATACTTGCGGAGTGAACCCCTGATCTTCGCATATACTCATTATTTTATCAAAATATTGAGGACTATAATCGCTTGAGAATAGAATGAATTTTTCTTTCTTGACCTGATTCATATTGACAAAAGTATGCGGGTCAATTTCATGATTGGCGGGTAAGATCAGCGAAAATGTATCCTCATGTACAGGGCGAAACTCCAATCCGGAGATGCTACCAGACATCCTTACAAATCCCATATCCAGCTTATCATTTATTACAGCATCTACCTGTGCCTGATTTGGAAGCTCTTTGAGGTTCGTATGGATATCAGGAAATCGATCATTTAGCTTCAACATCAATTCAGGCAAGACGTGATGAATCGCAGATCCAACAAATCCGATTCTTATCTCACCTACTTCACCACTATCAAGCAGCTCAACCTTCCTTTTCACAGTTTTCAAATGATTGAAAACATACTCAATTTCATTTTTGAGATATTGCCCGGCAGGAGTCAGTTTTACACTCCTTTTCGTTCTTTCCAAAAGTTGAGCATTGAGAATTTCTTCCATCTGCTTGATTTGTCTACTCAAGCCTGGCTGAGATATAAATAATCGATCAGCCGCCTTTCTGAAACTCAACTCTTCAGCTACAGCCTGGAAGTACTTAAAATGCCTTAATTCTAATTGATAACTCATAGTTATTAATTATTGATCAAAATGGTATTTAGAAGCATTAAATCTAATCTCTATTTTTGAAACTTAAGTAAGACAACAATTATCAATGGAGCAATATTTTGAATACGGAGAACAGAAGTTGACCTGGGAGATCGCACTCGCAATTGCTCGCGATAAGTGTGAGGGAATCTTACGAGATAGTGTGCTTTCTAAAATAAGCAGTTGTCACAAGACTGTTCAAAATATTGCCTTGGGCGACCGTGCTGTATATGGAATTAATACAGGGTTTGGCCCTTTGTGCACAACAAGAGTCTCTTCACTTGAGACAGGAGTGCTTCAGGAAAATTTGCTTAAGAGTCATGCGGTAGGAGTGGGCGATTCTATCTCAGAAGAAATTGCAAAACTGATGCTGATTCTTAAAGTGCACGCCCTATCCAAAGGCTTTTCAGGAATCAGTCCAGAAACGATAAGACGAATTATTTGGCATATTGATAATCACGCAATTCCTGTAGTTCCATCTCAAGGTTCGGTAGGTGCTTCCGGAGATTTGGCACCACTGTCGCACCTTTTTCTTCCACTTATAGGTTTGGGAAAAGTCACGTGGAATGGAAGAGTAATGCTGACTGAAGACCTTATGAAAGATGTGGGATTATCTCCCATTCAGCTTTCGCCAAAGGAAGGACTTGCACTTATCAACGGGACACAGTTTATCGCTGCTCATGCGGTTAAGGTTGTAGAAAAGCTAGGCAATTTGCTCGATCATGCCGATATCACGGGAGCCATGATGATCGAAGGACTTTTAGGGTCTGTCAAGCCATTTTCACCTGAATTACATCAATTAAGGCCATTTCCCGCTAACATGTTTGTTGCAAGCAGAATTCGGAACCTCCTTCTCGATTCTGAAGTTGTGCATTCGCACTCCAATTGCGCTAGGGTGCAAGATCCCTATTCTTTAAGGTGTATACCCCAAGTCCACGGTGCTTCACGAGCATCGTGGCTTCACCTGAAAGAATTGCTTGAAATCGAACTAAATTCAGTTACTGATAATCCGGTTATCTTTTCTGAAGAACTCACCATAAGCGGAGGCAACTTCCATGGACAACCCTTGGCTATGGCAATAGATTATGCCTGTCTTGCGGCCTCCGAAATAGGAAATATATCCGACAGAAGAATCTACCTATCGTTAGAAGGAGATACCCCTGGAGTACCCAAACTGCTCATGAAGGATACTGGAACCAATTCAGGCTTTATGATTGTACAATATACCTCTGCCGCACTTGCCAGTGAAAACAAGGGACTCTGTTTCCCTTCTAGTGCAGATAGTATCCCGACTTCCCTTGGGCAGGAAGACCATGTCAGTATGGGGTCGATTGGAGGGAGAAAAGCGTTGAAAGTGATTGAGAATACCGAAAAGATTTTAGGCATAGAATTAATGTGTGCGGCTCAAGCTCTGGATTATCATGCTCCGCTAAAGTCGGGAGATAAGATGACAGCTATTCATGAGCATGTAAGGTCAAAAATCCCACACATCGAAAAAGATCAAATCATGTATGGAAATATGGAAGTTGCAGTCGATCTCATAAAAAGTGGTGAGTTGCTCGGTATTTCGAAAGTAGAGGAAGTGGACAATATCGATATTCCATTTAGACAACTATTTGAAATCTACAGATGATACAGCTAGTCGGGCCTATAACACAACTGGTGACCATGGATAAGCTGCCTATCAAAGGATCTATTTCTGATAATCAACTTGAGGTGATTTCTAGAGGTGCACTCTTGATTGTTGATGGAGTGATTGAGCAGGTAGGAACTTATGACAACATGAGTAGAGAATTCTCTAGCTCAGAGGGTGTTGATGTCGTCGAGTTACACGACCCTTGCGTTTGCCTGCCAGGATTTATTGATTCGCATACTCATATATGCTTTGCGGGAAATAGATCTAGGGACTATGCACTTAGAAACGCTGGGAGCTCTTATCTGGAAATAGCGGAGCAAGGAGGAGGGATTTGGGATACTGTTTCCCAAACAAGAGAGGCCTCCACGCAGACACTTGTTTCAGGTATTGTTGATCGAGCCAAGCGACACCTTTCAGATGGAGTGACTACCATTGAGGTGAAGAGTGGGTATGGTCTTTCCATTGATGATGAGTTGAAAATGCTGAGAGCCATTGCCGAAGCTGATAAACTTTGCCATTCTGATTTGGTTTCTACATGCCTGGCGGCTCACATCAAACCCAAAGATTTTGAAGGCGAGGCATCTCAATATTTGGATATGATATTGGATCAGCTTCTTCCGAAAATAAAAAAAGAAAACCTGACTCGAAGAATTGATTGCTTCATAGAACAAGGAGCATTTACTGAAAGAGAGATCATTCCTTATTTGGAA
Source organism: Cyclobacteriaceae bacterium (assembly GCA_049115715.1). Lineage (GTDB taxonomy): Bacteria > Bacteroidota > Bacteroidia > Cytophagales > Cyclobacteriaceae > JAMZMI01. The sequence goes on along the minus strand of JAGDZQ010000028.1, from coordinate 60,719 downwards.
AAAGCGAAAGAGCTTGGATTTGAAATTGTGGCTCATGCAGATCAATTCAGTGTAGGAGGAAGCAAAGCTGCTATAGGAATTGGAGCCATTAGTGTTGACCATCTTGAAGCAAGTACGCAGCAGGAGATTGATGCTTTAGCTAAGAGCGAAACAATAGCTACGGCATTACCTGGAGCCTCTATTGGGCTGGGATGCAATTTTGCCCCAGCTAGGAAAATCCTTGATGCTGGCATATGCCTGGCTATCGCAAGTGATTGGAATCCCGGATCAGCACCTATGGGAGACTTATTGATGCAAGCATCAACCCTAGGTACATTCGAGAAACTGACCAATGCAGAAGTTCTTTCCGGTATTACCTTTCGCGCAGCTCAAGCTTTAAGCCTGAGTGATAGGGGAATACTGAAAAGTGGTAATAGAGCCGATTTTGCATTGTTTTCGGCAGATAACTATAGCGAAATACTATATAATCAAGGAAGGCTGAAACCAAGTCAGGTTTGGAAGGACGGAATCAGAGTTGATGATTTTTGAAGATGACGAATTTTAAACAACAGATACTTCAAGGCATACCTAACGACCTTCCTGAGAAGGAAGCGTACGATTCGGCTATCAGTCATGCCCCAATTAGAAAAGACATTCTTTCCAAAGAGGAAAAGCAATTGGCAGTTAGAAACGCATTGCGTTATTTTCCAAAGGACTGGCATTCAGAGTTAGCTGGAGAATTTGCAGAAGAACTTACCAAGTACGGACGAATCTACATGTATCGTTTTCGACCCAAATATGAAATGATTGCCCGGCCCATTTCTGACTACCCAGCCAAGTCTCAGGCGGCCGCCGCTATCATGTTGATGATACAAAACAATCTTGATTCCAAAGTAGCGCAGCATCCTCATGAGCTCATTACATATGGAGGTAACGGATCAGTTTTTCAAAATTGGGCGCAGTATCTAATGGTAATGAAGTATTTGGCAAATATGACCGAAGAGCAGACACTTCATATATATTCAGGTCATCCCATGGGGCTTTTTCCCTCATCAAAGCTTGCACCAAGAGTCGTGGTTACCAATGGAATGATGATACCAAATTACTCTAAGCCAGATGACTGGGAACGCTACAATGCACTTGGAGTGACGCAATATGGTCAGATGACTGCTGGCTCCTATATGTACATTGGGCCGCAGGGAATTGTGCATGGAACCACTATTACTTTGATGAATGCCTTCCGGAAGAAGTTGAAACCAAAGGAAACACCAAACGGAAAACTGTTTCTTACGGCTGGACTTGGAGGGATGAGCGGCGCACAGCCCAAAGCGGGAAATATTGCCGGTTGCATAACAGTGTGTGCTGAAGTAAACCCAAAAGCTGCTATCAAGAGACATGATCAAGGATGGGTTGATGAACTGATAACTGATATAGACGAACTGATCAGTCGAGTAAAAAGAGCAAAATCAAACAAGGAAGTAGTCTCTTTAGCCTTTATAGGAAACGTAGTAGAAATATGGGAGCGATTTTATGAGGAGGAAATATTTGTGGATATAGGATCAGATCAAACCTCACTTCACAACCCGTATGCAGGAGGCTATTATCCAGTTGATATAAGTTTTGATGAATCCAATAGACTTATGAGCACAAGTCCTGATTCATTCAAAGATGAGGTTCACAAATCCTTAAGAAGGCATGCTCAGGCTATAAACAAACACGCCGATGCAGGTACTTATTTCTTCGATTACGGCAATGCTTTTCTATTGGAAGCTTCACGATCTGGGGCGGACGTGATGGCGGAAAACAAGATTGATTTTAGGTACCCATCCTATGTTCAGGATATACTTGGACCTATGTGTTTTGATTATGGATTTGGCCCATTTCGATGGGTATGCACTTCATCCAATCCACTTGATTTGGAGAAGACTGATAAGATTGCGTTGAGGGTTATGAATGAAATGTGGGTAGATGCTCCTTCTCAAATAAAACAACAACTTACGGATAATATCAAATGGATTGAAGAAGCTTCAGCCAACAATATGGTTGTGGGGTCACAGGCAAGGATTCTATACGCGGATGCGGAGGGCAGAGCGAAAATTGCATTGGCATTTAATGACGCTATCGAGAAAGGAGAAATCTCCGCTCCTGTGGTTTTGGGGAGAGATCATCATGATGTAAGCGGGACTGACTCCCCTTATAGAGAAACTAGTAATATCTATGACGGAAGCAGATTTACAGCGGATATGTCCATTCACAATGTAATTGGTGATAGTTTCAGGGGAGCAACCTGGGTTTCCATTCACAATGGAGGAGGAGTCGGTTGGGGAGAAGTAAGCAACGGAGGATTTGGAATGCTGCTCGATGGAACAAAGGAAGCAGAGGAGAAAATCCAAAGCATGCTTTTCTTTGATGTGAACAATGGAATTGCAAGAAGAAGCTGGGCGAGAAACGAAGAGGCTGTTTTTGCTATTAAGAGAGAAATGGATAGATCGCCTAATCTCAAAGTCACCATCCCCGAAGGAGTAGAAGACGAATTACTTGAAGACCTGTTTTAAAGATGGCATTTTACAGTCCTCCCGATAAAGAGCTTTGGAAAGGTCGATTGTCCGAAGAGTCACTTTATATCTACCAGCGCATTCAATTTCACGATTTAGGTGAAGCGCTTCCCGTATCGAATACTGATAAGTCTATTGTTTTGCTGGGCTATCAATCCGATGAAGGAGTCAGAAGAAATCATGGAAGGATCGGGACAAAAGAAGGAGCTGATGCCGTTAGAAAAGCTTTAGGCAGTTTTGCGGATCATTGCGAGGATGGGGCACAGTTATTTGATATAGGAAATGTTGTTTGCGATGATGAGAACCTTGAAGATGCTCATGAACTTATTGAAGAGAAAGTAAAACAAGTATTAGATCAAAATGACTTCCCAATTTTATTAGGAGGCGGACATGATCTGGCATATCCACACTTTAGGGGAATCAAGAACCACTTTATTCAAAAAGGGAAAAAGTCCAAAATTGGTATCATCAACCTCGACGCTCATTTTGACTTAAGAAAACCAAATCCTCAACGAAACTCAGGAACCCCGTTTTACCAAATCAGTGAGGAACCAGTCGATTTTAACTACCTCTGTCTCGGCATTCAAACTCAAGCGAACAACAAGCAACTCTATCAAACCGCCGAAAGTCTCAACGTCGATTATATTGAAATAGAGGAGTTTAGATCAGACAATTGGCAACAAGTCGAAGTGGTTATTCAAACCTTTATTTCAAAAGTTGACCATATTTATTTGACCATTGATTTGGATGGCTTTTCAAGTGCATACGCCCCTGGCGTAAGTGCCCCCTCACCACTAGGTTTTGATCCGACTCTAGCACTTGCAGCGATGAGATTGATTGTAGAATCCGGAAAGTTAATTAGTGCAGATATTGTAGAACTTAATCCCTCCTTTGATAGAGATGATCAAACGGCTAAGCTCGGAGCAAGGCTTGTTTCACAGCTAATCAACAACGTTTGATATCGAGTTTGACTTTTCTACAAATCTGATTTCGATTATTAACAACTAAATAATAGCATCATCTTTTCGAGTAGGTGATTGCCCAATTTTTCATAAAAGCAACCTTCTATTTTTGAAGGTGTCTTTTATGAAAAATTGGATGTCATGAAAAAGAACAATTCTCTATTCACAATGATAATTTTGGTTTTAGGCCTATTGTCAGCAGGTTTTATACTGAAAACGGATTCTGATCATATGTTTGATTATTCTGATTCAGTAAAACTAGGTAGGCAAAAAGTAACCAAATCTACTTCAGGACAAAGCGGACGTAAAGCAGTAGGTTTCAACGGTGAATATGGGCTTCAAATCTTCAATGAAGGAAACCAATACCTTCTCAAAGAAGCAGCTTTTCATATGAGATTCAATACCCTTGACAGCATCCTTTTTAGAATTAATATTTACGATGTACAAGATGGAAAACCAGGTCGGAGTATTTTGGACAAAGAAATTTATACCAAAGCATACAAGAAAGACAATTGGATCAGGGCAGATTTATCCGCTGAGAACTTGGTGATGGATCAAAATCTAGTGGTGACCTATCAGGTTGTAGAAGCATGGTTTAGCAAAAGAGGAGATAATCAAATGTTCTTTACGCACGGAGCGGACTACATGGAAGGTGGCTTTTTTGGAAGAAGCCCGAACAGAGATGAGTGGACTACCTCATCAATGGATACGGGAGTGGGGCCGGTGGTACTTTATTTATCTGCTGAGAAGTTTTAGTCTTAGAGTAGATTAAATGTATTTCAGCCACCAATGATCATGACTGAACTTATACTTGCTATACCACTTACAAAGGAAGTAGAAGAATAAAATCGTCAGTGCCCACACGATATAAACTAAGATTAAGGAGGGACTGTAATAGTCAGGCCATCCGTTTGGCCCTGTATTTATCAAATCGAACCATTCCCCATATCGGATCTTATAGTAAAAAAGAGAAGTGGCGTGTATGAAGTAAAAATGGACGATATAGAAAAAGAATGGAACCTTCCCGAAAACGATAAAGAATGAATTGAGCTTTGTCCACTTTTCAAACAAGACCAGGAGTAGCATCGCTGGCCCAATTGTCATACAAAGAAATAGGAGAGAAGGAGGGTATTTCTGCGTATTGATGAAATCCATGACCGTAAACATCAGATCCTTCTGAACGACCCAATCGTTGGTGTCTCCATAAATGTTGAGATACCTCAAAACAACAAAGAATCCGATAGCACCAAGCCCTGCTTTCCATAGTAATGAAATTCGCTTGGCGGATTCCCATTTCATTACATTTCCAAACACATAACCTAAACCCATTGCACCTATCCATGGGATGATCGGATAAGCGACCCAAATAATATAACTACCGTCTGAGTTCATCGGAATTAGCCCCTTTTCATGAAGAAGTACCCAAAGACTGGAAAATGACCCTAAATCCTCAGGAACGACAAAGTTCAAGAGGTTATGTCCGAAAATCATGACGAGCGAAATCACCAAAATCCACCTTTGGCTTAACCAAACCAATCCAGATAGTGCAATCATAGAGACCCCTATTGCCCAAATTACCTGAAGTACAAATCCGAAGTTGCTCCATAATGGGATAAAGAAAATCCCAAGATTAACCACAAAGATCTCAATGAAAATCAGCCACACTCCTCGTATAAATAAGAATCGACTAAGCTGCCCTGTGTATTTCTTAGTTCCAAATAGGAAGGCAGAAGTACCCGCCAAGAACACAAAGTTTGGTGCGCAGAAGTGTGTAATCCATCTGGTAAAATAATAAGCTGGATATGTATTCTCAATATCCTCAGGCATAAAAGCTTCCACACTCCATAAATCTCGCACATGGTCAATGGCCATAAGTACTATGATCAATCCACGAAGTACATCGAGGGAATCAATTCTTTTTTTGGATACGAGTTCTTTAGAATCCATATCCTGAATATAAGAAGCGTATTTATAGTTTGCAACTACATTAAGACGATAGGGATACTGACTAAGTGTCTAATTTTACGAAATCTAGTCACCCTTCAATCGATCAAGCAAAATCGATTCTTCTACAAATATTCGATGTTCCCTTGAGGTCATTTTCTCCAATAGATCCAGCGAAGCGATATAGCTAATTAAGCTTCCATTAGAAGAGATGAATTTACCATCCTCTACTACAGATACTTTGCTATCGTCAGCTACTTGTAGGTTAGGGTAGTCTTTTTGCAGAGCCTCACCACCAGTGACGTAAGTGACTATTTCTTTGTTATCCGCAATCCCCGATTCCCCAATAAGAAATGCTCCGGCACAGTGACTTGCTATGTAGTCTGTCTTTTTGTTTTGTTCTCTTATGAAATCGACTAGCTCTTTATCAGCCGTCTGGTCAGCAGGAGTGTAGGAGCTCGGCACCACCAAAACAGTCAAATCGGGTGTGTTTTCAATCACAAAATCGGGCAAAATTTTCAATCCATGAGCACTGCGATAAACTTTGTTCTCCTTCGCAATTAATACAACATTGAAGTAGGGACTCCCATCTTTAGCCGAGTTGGCAAACACATCAAGAGGAGCAACTACTTCGTTGATGATTACTCCTTCGAAGATTAAAATACCAATTGTAGGAAGAGCCACGTTTACTTTCTTTTGCTCAAGAGTATCTTGTTTTCCTTCCCTCATGTCTGAGCAACCCATTATTGTCAAGATCGAGGCTAATACTACCCATGTTTTAATCATGTCATATAAATGTTTAAATGATGAAATATTGAGTAAAAATCAATCCTGAGATTTGTCTGGGACAAGAAGAGTGGCACGGCCAATTCGATTCCAGGCATTGATACAGGTTGTCGCCATGATGACATCAGCTATTTCTTCCTCATTCAATAGAGTAGTTGCTTTTTCATAAACCTCATCAGTTAGACCCTTTGCACTTATAGCTGTGATTTCTTCTGTCATGGATAAAATCACCTGCTCTTTTTCAGTGAAAAAAGGTGAGTGTTGCCAAGCAGGTAGCGCATGAATGCGATATTGCTTTTCACCTTTCTCTATAGCCTCTTTTATATGCAATTGTACACAATACGCACAACCGTTGATCTGTGAAGCTCTTATATAGATTAGCAATTGAGTTGTGAGCGTTAGACTACTCGACCTAAGTGAAGCGTCAAGTTTGATAAGAGGGGTGTAATAGTTTGCGTTTATCGAGGGAATATTTACTCTTTCGTTAACCATAATTTTGAAACATTGATGTGAAATTCATTTTCCATAATTCACAAAATCGACGTTTGCCTCCAATATCAGATGATTACAATACCCTTAGCGAAAGGCACGTCTCTTTGTGAGTTTGATGATTCAAAATTAGGATGAGTCTAATCTCAAAATCTTAATCATGATTAAGAAATGAAACTAGTTTTTACCAGCTCTCAATTTGCTGATAAACTCTGGTGTCATACCCAGATATGAGGCTAGCATATACTGAGGGATTCTTTGGGTAAACCCTAAGTTCTCTGAAGTAAAAGTGTCGTAGAGTTCTTTTCCTGATTGGCTGAGCATATAGGCTGTTCTCCTTTGTGAAGCAATAAATGTCTTCTCCATTATGATCCTGAATAATCGCTCAACACGAGGCAACTCATTGCACAGCTTCTCGAAAGATTCATTTCGGAGCTCCAGTATCTTCGTATCCTCGATAGCCTGAATGAACAATCCGGATGGAGCTTGATTGATGAGGCTATCATAGTCTGTCGTCCACCAATTATCTATCGCGAAATGGATGATTTGCTCATTTGTCTTTTTATCAAAATAATAAAGCCGAACACACCCTTCAGATATGTAATATCTTGACTTGCAGATGTCCCCGGCTTGGAGTAGATGTTCCTTTTTCTTGATTTTTCGAGGTTTTAAGAAGGAGTGGAACAAATCACACTCCTCGTCCGATAGGTCGATGTAGCGCCTTATGTAATCAATCAAGCTTGTATTCATTTTTTCAGTTTTGGATCACCGATAGTAGTCTACGAATTACAGATCAATTACAGTTAAGTTTTTTAAGAATTTATCGTTAATGCAAATTTCATTTTAAACTTTCAATAATTATTGAAAGTTTAAAATGTTTATATACCTTTGACTTATGGAATACGAAGAAGCTAAACATAAATTCATTCAAGCCTGGGGCATGCTTGGTTCAAGCTGGGGCATCAACAAAGCAATGGCGCAGATACATGCACTTTTGTTGCTGTCTAAGGAGCCGCTTTCTGCAGACGAAATCATGGAACAGCTTCAGATTTCACGTGGTAATGCCAACATGAACATTCGAGGGTTGATCGACTGGGGTATCGTGCAGAAAGAATTTAAGGCAGGGGAAAGAAAGGAATTCTTCTTAGCGGATAAGGATATATGGGAACTTGCCAGACAAGTATCCAGAGAGCGGAGAAGGAGAGAGATAGAGCCTATATTAAAAGTATTGCAACAAGTTCAATCTGTAGAAGGAAAAGAAAAGAAGGAAATAGAAGAGTTCAAAAGCGTCACAGGAGATTTGCTCGATTTTTCACTTAAGATCGACGGGATGTTGGACAAGTTTACCAAATCAGACCAAAACTGGTTTTTCAAATTGCTACTAAAACTGTAGCATATTTTTTTAACCATATTTTTCAAAAATTATTGAAAATAATGAAACTATGAACAAGAAAGACAGAGTAGAAAAATCGAAAATTAAATTATACATCCTAGTTGGTATTCTGGCCATCACAAGTCTTGTATATCGACTTTTGGTAATCAATCACTTTGAGCAAACAACGTTGCTCTTTATTGGTTTACCAGCACTTTTGACTGTGTTGGTTGTAAAGTTTGTGGATACACCCAAATCAGTATATGGGGTGACATTCAAGGTCATAACTCTTTTTCTATTGATGTCAGGCATTCTTCTTGGTGAGGGTATTGTTTGTATAATATTTGCAGCCCCATTATTTTATGGAGTAGCTGCACTGATCATTTTCGTAAGTAATAAATTTAAGGATAATAACAAGCTCAACGCTATTCTCTTTGCCCCACTTTTTGTTTTCGGCTCAGTCCTCCTAGAAACCAAACAAACTAATACTGTTGTAGTATCTTATGAGGTAGCAAAAGATGTTTCTTTAAATAATCTCAATACCAGTCCTGATTTTATGAGAAACATGCCCTCGTTTTTCAAAATAGGTTTTCCAAAGCCAATTTTAATTGATGGTACTGGTTTATCTAAGGGTGATTATAGAAAGATTGAATTCGAATCAAGCACCAAGGGAATAGGAGTTTTACATTTAGCAGTTGCTGAAAAGGGGAAAGACAAAGTGGTCTTCAATGTGGTTTCGGATGATACTCATATTAATCATTGGCTGAGCTGGAAGAAAGTCATAATCACCTTAAATCAAGATGAAAGTGGGGCAAATACGGTTGTTTGGACAACTATGTACGAGTGTAATTTAAATCCCTCATGGTATTTTGAGCCTCTTGAGAGAATAGCCATTTACCAAAGCACGAATCATCTGATCAGGTCATATTTCGGAGAGAATTAACGTTACATATGGAGTTTCAAATGATAATACGTACCTCCTTGGTAGGGTTCACGTTGATTTTTTTACTCATTCTTATTCTGCGTAAAGAGCAAAATCAAGATTTGAATTGGGCAATATTCTATTCAGCACTTTGGGTTCTAGTCTCACTGCTACCTATGAATTGGGTGTGTATAAAATTGGGGTTTTGGAGTTTTAACCATTCTGAAAATCTTACCGTTTTTATGCCGTATGACTTACTATTTGTTTGGCTAATAATCTGGGGTGTTCTACCGACTTTTATCTTCAAAGGGAATCGTCTCTGGTTAGTTGCTACAATCCTTTTTTGGACGGATATTTTATTTATGCCTTATATGGAGTCCTTTGGGATTATCGATCTCGGCAAATATTGGTTGATTGGTGAAGTTTTGCTCATTTTGATCGTGTTTTTTCCCGCATTTCTATGGTCAAGGTTTAGTTTGAGGAAAATCCATACTGGCTTTAGGAGTCTGTTTCAGTTTGCCTGCATTGCCTTTATAATATGTCTCGGTATACCGTTTGTGACATTACAGTATTTCCCTAAAAATGTTGATTTTCATACTTGGTATGTACCCTATCTCATCCAACTTGGTTTTATCATTATCTTCCCCTCACTCATAGCACTAATCGATTTACATGAAAAGGGAAAAGGAACACCTTTTCCTTACGATCCTACGAAGCAACTTGTTCGCACTGGAGTTTATGCTTACATAAGAAACCCTATTCAGTGGTCTCTCACGTTATTCTTCATACCACTTTCCGCTTTTTATATGTCTCCAGTTTTGTTGGCAGGAGTGGTGATTTCAATCGCATATACTATTGGGTTATCTAATCCTCAAGAATTTAGTTCAATGGAAAGTCGGTTTGGACTAGAATGGACAAATTACAAATCGACTGTGCCTTCTTGGTACTTTTTGTGGGTGCCGAAAAGTCACCCCATAGGAACAATTTATTTTAGGAAGAATTGCAGTTCATGTTCTTCCGTTAGAAGTTGGTTTGAAAGGAGAAAAACTTTTGGCTTGATATTCAAGCATGCTGAAGACTATGAAGGAGAAATCCTTCAACAAGTGAAATATGTTAGTTACAATGGAATAGAAGTATCAAGTGTGAACGCGATTGCAAATGGGCTTGAACACATTAATCTAGGTTGGGCTTCACTGGGGTGGTTTATGCGTCTACCAGGAGTTAATTTCGTCTTGCAGTTAATTATTGACTCTATGATTTTTGAAGGAGAAGACACTTTTTGTGAGATTGAAGATGTTGTTTGAATAATCTAAGACATCTGAAGTGGCTTTAAACGAGCGAAGTGAAGATTTCGTTTTCGAACAAAAGCCAACCTCATTTTTTTTCAGATCCTCACTTCATTTTTGTTTCGTTATATTGAAGGTGATTTTTGCAAATAATGTTGTGGTTAGAGGCACTTGTTTCTTCACATTATGCAATTATCTATCACCCAAATAAACAACACCTAAATAGAAAATGATGAAAAAATTAGTAGCAGAATTTATTGGAACGATGTGGTTGGTACTTGGCGGATGTGGAAGTGCTGTTTTAGCAGCAGGTTACCCAGAATTGGGCATTGGCTTTGTCGGCGTATCCATTGCCTTTGGTTTGACGGTAGTCACCATGGCCTATGCGATAGGACACATCTCAGGGTGCCACCTCAATCCTGCTGTGAGTATCGGACTTTGGATTGGAGGACGATTTGATAAGAAGGAGCTACCATCTTACATTATTGCTCAGGTGTTGGGAGGAATCGCCGGTGCTGGGGTTCTATACCTAATTGCAAGTGGGAAACCTGGATTTGAGCTTGGTGGTTTTGCTGCCAATGGATTTGGGGCACACTCTCCTGACGGATATAGCATGCTATCAGCTCTGATTACTGAAATAGCGATGACCTTCATGTTCTTGATTATCATTTTGGGTGCTACACATTCTAAGGCTCCATCTGGGTTTGCCGGATTGGCCATAGGTCTTGGATTGACCTTGATTCATTTGATAAGCATTCCGGTCACGAACACATCTGTCAACCCCGCCAGAAGCACGAGTCAGGCAATCTTTGCAGGAGGATGGGCTATTGATCAACTATGGCTGTTTTGGTTAGCACCAATTGTTGGGGCAATCTTAGCAGGATTGGTGTATAAGTTTATTTCTCCGGAAAACGATTAAGAAGTACCGGGCTATGTTCGCTGTTGGGCTTACAAGAGTGAACATAGCCTAGATCATAACATAACCTTTGTGAAGCGAGAGAGCAAACGTGCAAATGAATCTGCACTTGCAATGAGATAAGAAAAGGTCTTTTAAGTAACAACAGATAATATCTAATAAACCACCCAACAAATGATCATTTACGGCTGGAATACTAAGAATATAAAGCAAGCATCGCTCGATGCTTACGAATGCCCAAACTGTCAGGAGAAGAGTTCGTATCTGGCGATTTTCGCTCATTACGCTCACATATTTTGGATTCCGCTATTTCCGTACAAGAAATCAGCTACGATCTATTGTGCCAATTGTCAATTGTCCACTGACGAAAACGCTTTGGAGGAAGGTATGAAGACAAAAGTCAAAGCCTTAAAATCGACAGTGAGTATTCCGAAGTACTTGTTTATTGGTTTGACTATTCTTGTTTTAGGTATAGGTTTTTTGATTTATAACAACAATAAAAATGAGAAACTTGAGTCATCTTATGTAATCGATCCTCAAGTAGGAGATGTCTATGTCTTAAAGGACTTTGATGAACCTACAGATTATAATTATTACCTGTGGAAAGTAGATGATATTGAGGGAGATAGTTTGATCATTATGTTCAATTCATATCGGTATAATTGGGTTGCTACTGAACTTGATCGCGATGATGGCTTTTACGACATTCTTCTTGCTATGCACAAGGATCAGATAAAAAAATATGATGAATCTGGAGAGCTCAAAAAAGTGATAAGAAGTTATTCTGCTTCATCAGGGTTCGATAGAATTTTAGAATATCCTCTTGACTCTCTTAATACTGAATGATTTTCAATCTCATTCGCTAGTCCAGTAATCCACCACAAATACATCTTCAACGACCTCACCAACATTTGAGGCAAAAGCCTGATGATCCTTATGAGGTACGTAAGCTTCAAAGTCAGCAGCAGACTTGAATGTTAGTGTAAAGCAATGGGTAAAACCTTTATCAAAGCCTTCTTTGCTGTTGTTGATACCCCATTCAAATTTATGGATAGCGGAGATTTTTGTCTTCAGTGATTTGAATTCCTCAACGATACCTTTGATCTGCTGATCCGTTGTACCTTCTTTGAATTTAAAGCATACGACATGCCTAAGGACTTTTTTGCCCTTCTTATGATCAAAAGAATCGGCAGAGGCTGTAAAGGTTGAAAGTAGTGTGATGACTACAAGTGAGAGAGCTAATGATATTTTTTTCATAGGGTTAATTTTATTCTGTGAGCGATGCAATTTATATTTTTCGATTTAAAACTTTAATTCCTCGAACAAACTTTGATTTCTTTATGATTCAACACAGTATTTTAGCCATGAGATGCAATACGACCTGTTAAAAAATAACTTTCTAAGAAACGCCGACATCCCACCCGAAGTGTTAACCTCGATTTGTGATTATTATGAGGAGAGGGAGGTGAAAAAGAGGGAGTTTGTGCTGAAAAAAGGGCAGGTCTGTAAGTTTGAAGGGTTTGTAGTGGAAGGGTGCTTCAAAGTCTTTGCAACTGATGATGAGGGAGCAGAGAAGATACTTTATTTCGCAGCGGAAGATTGGTGGGTTATGGATATAGACAGTTTTACCAACCAGACACCATCTCTATTGAATATACAAGCAATCGAAAACAGTAGAATACTTAGGATTACCAAGTCGAATAAAGAATTGCTGTATCAAAAAATCCCCAAGGTCGAACACCTATTTCGAATCATGTCTCAAAAAGCAGTTGTAGCATGGCAGAACAGACTGATCCGCAATCACATTATGGATGCAGAACAGCGCTATCATCACTTTGTTACAAGCTATCCTGAAATAGCCCGACGTGTAACGAATAAGCAAATAGCGAGCTACCTAGGCATTACACAGGAGTTCGTAAGTAAAATCCGAAAAAGACGTCTTGAAAAAAGCATCTAACTATTACTTTGTTAGAAGGAGAACTTGGCAAAGTTGAACCAGTTTTAAAATCTTAAACTAGTTCAAGGTTTTTGATTCGAGGAGTTTCCAACTTTGCGCCAATCTGAGTTGAAAAGTCAGAACGAATAAGAATATTATTATAGTTAAATAAAGATGAAAATGAATCGAATTTGTATTTTGGGAATGATTTTGTTGTTAGTAATTCAGACTCCTGTATTTGCTCAGTCGCAATTGCCGGGAGATATAACTAGCAAGCAAGCGAGTGCGATATTGAAAGCGGCAGAAAAGAAGGCAAAGGCTGAGGGTGTGGTAGTAAACATTGCCATAGTGGATGCCGGAGCAAACCTGAAAGCGTTTTTACGCATGGATGGATCTTACCTTGGAAGCATAGACGTATCAATAAAAAAAGCCAAAACGGCAAGGTACTTCGACGCGCCTACTGGGGAGATTGGCAAAATTGCCCAACCCGGAGAAGCGATCTATAATATTGAGCATTCCAATGGCGGACTCATTACCTTTCCGGGAGGAGTACCTATCAAGGATAAAAATGGAATCATCATAGGTGCAATTGGAATAAGCGGCGGAAGTATAGAACAAGATCACGAAATAGCAACTGCGGCTGCTGGATCAATTCTTTAAACAGTTTAAATGAAGTATATGAAAAACTCGGTTTGGACAGTTACGCTATTCTTTTCCCTCTGTAGTATATCGCTTTTTTCTCAGCAAAAATTCATGCTGACAGAAGTGAATAGAGTGGAGACCTCATACAATACAGTTACATCCACTATTTATGAAGTCGGTAATAAACAGTATGCTTATACCGCAGGAGACAATAGTAAGATTGACGTATTTGAAGTAGCCGATGAGGGGGACTTAAAATACAAGACAAGCTATAAGACTGCAGGAAATAAAAATCAGGTTCGAGGACTTGTTGCAGATAATATTGATGGCAAGGACTACCTGTTTGCCGGGCTCAAGGGAGCTCATTCAGTGGAAGTATTTGAAATAAAACCCAATGGAAACCTCAAAAGTCTACATGTAACAGCAGATACAGATTCGACTTATTTGGGTATTATTATAACGCTTCAAGTGATTCATATGAAGGAGGCTTCTTACCTGTTTGTAGGAGGACTTGAAAACACTCCTGGCCTTACAAGTTTCAAAATCACCAATGAGGGTAGTCTTGAGCATGTTCAGTCTGTTGCAGATACGAAATCAATATTTACGGATGGTATTATTGGTATGTCCGTACACCGGACAAAAGGTGAAACATATCTTTTTACGGGAGGATTTCAAGATAATGGACTAAGTAACTTTAAGGTGTACGAGGATGGGAGGTTTGAAAATGTATCCAACATTGGAGATGATGATACTCGTTTTCTTAATGGTGCGTACCCGGTAATATCGGCTAGCCTATCAGGAAGGAATTATGTGGTTGTTGGTCATCGTCATCATATTTACTATGGGCCAACCAGGTGGATTAAGGATCTCGATGAGTACTACTATCACGGAGATGCAGTGAGCGTTTTTAGAGTCAATGAACAAGGCGAGATTATACCACAATCCGTTTTTATTGATAATAGTGAAACACTTATAAGAGGGCAAACTCGTCTGCATGGTTTATCACTGAGCGACAATCAGGAATTAGTTGCTGTTGCGACCAGAGATGATAAAAGCATTCAACTCTTTATCTTAAGCGATACAGGACTGCTTATTGAAGCAGGGAAATTGGATACTGGTTTTCCAATATACTATGGGCTCACAGGAAAGAAAATAGGGGATCAAATATTCCTTTTTGCAGGATCGGTCAAGGGAAAGGAACTTGTTTCCTATAGACTGGATATCAAATAGATACTCAAACGATTATTAAACAATAAAAATTATGATAAGAAAGAGTTCAATTCGCATTGCAATGATGTTGATAGTTGGAGTGATAAGTTTCTCCTACGCGTCCAAGGTGTTAAAGAAGAAGCCCGTTTTAAGACATATGGTGGCTTTCCAATTTAAGGACGAGGTTTCAGAAGACAGAAGAGCACAAGCTGTTCAAGATTTTTTGGATTTGAAAGACAAAATTCCGGAGATAAAGAAATTTGAAGGAGGCGAAGAGATTGGTGTGGAAGGATATAATAAAGGGCTCACGCATTGTTTTGTCCTGACTTTTGAAAATGAAGAAGCAAGGGATGTGTACTTACCTCACCCAGCACACATAGAAGTAGCGAAGAAAAATAAACCTCTTCTAAAGGATTTGCTTGTACTTGACTTCTTAGGAGAAAAGTAAAGAATCGAACACCAACCTAGTATGAAAAAGGTGCTGAGGAGATAGATCTCCGCACCTTTTTTAATGTTCTTAAAAATTTGATCTGACCGCACCATACTACGGTTTGGTCAGAACTGTTTGCTTACAATTAAGTCTTTAGATCCGGGAGTATATTCGTAAAAGCCTTCTCCCGATTTCACGCCTTTAAAGCCTGCTGTTACCATATTAGCAAGGAGGGGACATGGAGCGTATTTCTGGTTTCCAAATCCATCGTAAAGCACTTTAAGGATAGAGAGACAAACGTCTAACCCAATGAAGTCTGCGAGTTGCAATGGCCCCATTGGGTGCGCCATTCCGAGCTTCATTACAGTATCTATTTCATTGACACCTGCAACCCCTTCATATAGAGAGTAGATCGCCTCATTGATCATCGGCATCAGAATCCTATTTGCAACGAAACCGGGGTAGTCATTTACCTCGACGGGAACCTTATCCAAGCTTTTGCTTAGCTGCATGATCGTATTGGTAGTTTCCTCAGAAGTAGCATAACCTTTAATTACCTCGATAAGCTTCATGATTGGTACAGGATTCATAAAGTGCATTCCAATGACTTTGTTGGGGCGATTGGTTTCAGCGGCAATTTTGGTAATGGAAATAGAGGAGGTGTTGGACGCCAATATTGCATTTTCAGGAGCTGCCTGATCTACTGTTAGAAATATCTGTTTTTTGATATTAAAATCCTCACTAGCTGCTTCTACTACAAGATCAGCCTGACTTACTCCGGAAACCAAATCAGTGCTTGTGGTTATATTCGAAAGTGCTTGATTTTTTACGTCCTCAGAAATCAACTCTTTACTTACTTGACGGTTCAGGTTCTTTTCGATGGTTTTCAATGCTTTCTCAAGAGCCGCATCGGATATGTCAATTAGATTGACTTTGAATCCATTTTGAGCGAATACATGGGCAATACCATTTCCCATTGTCCCTGAACCGATTACTGATATATTTTTCATGGGGTGTTTATTTACTAAGAATCAAACTTGAATAAGGTGAAAGCGCAAACGACTCAATATTACTGGTCAAATCCAAGCCAGTGGTGTAAAATACGTTTTGATATGCAGCAATTCGCCTGATAATCTTTTCCTCTTTCGTAAGATTATGAATAACCAAAACCTGTGAATTTGGATCACTTCTTAAGTATGCAATTATTCCACCTTGGTTAATTGGGTATGGAGCAAACTTCCCTAATTCAAGAGATGAATTCGACTTTCTTAGCTTGATCAAACTTTTGTAATGTTGGTAGATAGAGGGTTTTCCTTCCTTTTGTTCGTGCAGGGTGTGAGCATCGCTTTCCAGATTGTACTTTGACTGAATCCAAGCCGAGTTTTGTCGATCGCCTTTAGCCCATAAGAAAGGTTCTCGTATGTATTCGTCAGGTTTTGTTCCCTTCATGCCAATTTCTTCCCCATAGTAGATACAAGGTGAGCCGGGCAGGGTGAATAGAATTGATGCTGCCAACTTTGCTTTTTCCTCACTTTCGCCGAGAAAAGACATGACTCTATCTATATCATGATTCGTGAGGAAAGTGGTGCTTATGAAGTCTGGGCGAGTTTTTTTTAGGGTTTCTTCATAAGCTGAAATGATTTCAAGCAAAGACAGACGCTCATGCAATTTCCATGAATCGGGGTTTTCATCGGGATCAATTATTCTCTCCCTTTTTACTGTTTCCAAAATGGAATATGACAAGTCAAAATTGAAAAGAGAAGTAAAGCCTAAAGTGAAAGGAACCTGCTCTTGTAAATCAGTCCAAACCTCCCCCAGAAGATGAACATCAGATTTAACAACCTGCATTTTTTGTTTGAATTCTCTCCAAAATGCGTGGCAATCAGCGATTCTAGTTTCCGGATAGATATGCTTGGCAGCATCTAGTCTGAAACCATCAACACCCATTTCCTCAAGCCAGAACGTCCCGATCTTAAACACCTCTTTTCTTACCTCTGGATTGTCATAATTCAGATCCGGCATTTCTTTCCAGAAAAAAGAAAAATACAGCTCATCACCCCCCTCGACCTTATTCCATTGATAGATATTATCACTGTCAGCCGACTTTTCCTTAGTCAAAGAACCTTCGGCCTCTATTTGCTCCTGAGTCGACCAGATAAAGAAATCCTTGTAAAATGCGTTTCCGCTTAGAGCCTCTTGAAACCAATGATGCTGACTAGAGCAATGGTTAAGTACAAGATCAATAATGATTTTGATTCCTTTTTGATGAGCACTTGAAACCAGATTTTTGAAGTGCTCAATACTACCATAACTCTCATCGACGCTATAGTAATCAACTACATCGTATTTGTGATAGGAGGGAGAAGAATGAATTGGAGAGAGCCAGAGAGAATCGATTCTAAGATCAACGAAATAGTCCAGTTTGGAAATAATCCCATTGATATCCCCAATACCATCACCGTTTGAATCAGCAAACGAAGGGATGAAAATTTGGTAGGTTATGTTTGAATGAAGATGATTTTTGGACAAAGAGATTTACGAATAAGTTATTGTAGTTGGCCTATTACTACCACATGCTTCTCTGGATACTGGTCTATTTCAAGGTGTAGTACTTTTATACCTGACTCAATTAATAGAGCTATATTTTCATTGATACCAATTGAACTGTAATAGAAGGTATCGTTTTTCCAAGTATCCATGTGTTCTCCTATATCATTCCCAAAAGTGTAAAGAATAATGCCCTGTGGTCTCAACGCTTTACAAAGTTTAGATATTACAGGTTTATGTTTTTTCAGAGGGAGATGGAAAATGCTGTCCCAAGCATAAACTAAGTCAAATTTGTCATTGATTTGAGCTTTGCAGATGTCATCTAGTACGAATTTGTGCTGTGGATGATTGGATTTAGCTAAATCAATCATTCCTTCAGAAACATCAATCCCTGTTACAGAACAGCCTAAAGAAGACAGTTTTTTGATGAACCTGCCTCCAGACCCACAACCGACATCAAGTGCCGATTCGATTTGGTTATTGAATTGAAGAGCTCTTTCAAATGCTGGCAACCCGTACGATGATTCCACGTGCTGATCGTTCCACCAACCGGCTATATTATCGTACTTCTTTCCTATCGCATTTGGATCTATGGTCACTTGCTATATTAGATGTTTTGGGGTTACTTTTTCTTTAGCTCCAATATCTTAAAACAAAGTTTGTCTATCGAAACGTTTAATTCGCTTTCATCTCTGTATCCAGTTGTGGTAGTTCTATCGAATTGTTTGTCTTTTATAAAGACTATTTCAGAAGTAATTCCAAAAGTCTCCCATGCAGCTTCAGGGATTTTGATTCTGGCTTGCTGAGTCTCTTGACCAAAGTTTACGATTACAAGTAGAACCTGATCTTTGGTGTGTCTGACAAAGGCATAAACTTGATCGGAGTAGCCCGTGTATTCTTCATTGCGATTATAGTAGTGAAGATCATAAAATAGCCCTTCTCTCAATGCCTCATTTTCGTTGCAGGCTTGGAGTATCTCTATATAAGCTTGTCTCAGAGACTTCTGATCGGCTGATAGCAATCCACCATCATATTTGCCTCCATTGACCCATTTGACGTGCTCAGGTACTCCCCAGTAATCAAAAATGGTGGTGCGACCATCGTCACTTGCAAAACCGCTATTCCCTTTCCCCGGTTCGCCCACCTCTTGTCCGAAATAGAGCATCACCGGGCCAGTGTGCATAAATGATGATACTGCCATCATAGGAATTCCCTTCTGTGCCTCTCCAGCAAAATCAGGTGAAGTGATTCTTTGCTCATCATGGTTTTCAAGAAACCTAAGCATGTTTGGCCCAATGCCATCTTGTCTTTGCCAGATGGTAGTGATGTCATCTGTAGAAGCATGACCTTGCACAACGTGCTTGAGCGTATCGTACATTTCTACTTTATCATACAAATAATCAAACCCACCTCTGAAAATATAATCTCTATAGGCATTCGGATTGTAAATCTCCGCAGTGAAAGTAATATCCTCAAACTCCCTTTTAACTTCAGCAGTAGCCCATTCCCAAAACTCGACAGGAACCATCTCAGCCATGTCGCATCTAAATCCATCTACGTTCTTACCTGCCCAGAAAAGAAGAATATCCTTCATTTTGATCCATGTATCGGGTATAGGATCAAAATGAGTTGACCTATTGTTGAGATAATCTACGCCATAGTTAAGCTTTACGGTCTCGAACCAATCATTTATGGAAGGCTTAGCTGAGAACACATCATTTCCAGTTGCCTTAGCAGGATGCTCTCTGTGGAAACCATCTTTGTTGGGAAATTCAAACTCACCCAGAGATTCGTAACCCTGCGGAACCACAAAAGATTGATTGGGTATGTAATAGAAGTTATTGGTTGTAGCAAAAGCTTTTGTCGTGTCATCACTGCTTCCCAGATCAACTACTCCGTCTGGTTTGGCATCAGACTGATACTTTCTGGCTACATGGTTGGGGACAAAGTCGATTAAGACCTTCAGGCCAGCTTCATGGGTTCTTTCAATTAAATCCTCAAATTCGGCCATTCGATTGGGTACGTTGTTGGCCAGATCCGGATTTACATCATAGTAGTCCTTTATAGCGTACGGCGATCCCGCTCTTCCCTTCACAATGTCTGCATCATCTAGTTCAATACCATATTCCGTGTAATCGGTTAGAAGTGCATGTTCGATTACTCCAGTGTACCAAACATGGGTGATGCCCATTTTTTTGATTTCCGCAAGTGCGGTTTTGTTGATGTCTCCAAATTTCCCTGTACCATTTTCTGTGATGGTACCCCATTCTTTATTGGTAGTATTGGTATTTCCGAAGAGACGAGTGAAAACCTGATAGACGATAGGTCTCATTTTGATAGAATCAGGGTTGATTGATGAAGTGATGGAATCTTTATTGGTATTTTGTTGAGAACATGTAAAAGCAAAAACCCCGATAATAAATACCAGGGTCATGCTTTTGATTCGTTTTAGATCAAACATTGGTGTTAATGTTGTTGAGATCTTCGAAGGCCAATTTCAACCTTGTCACGAAGCTTTTCTCAGCTTCTCTCAACCACACTCTTGGATCGTAATGTTTTTTGTTTGGACTATCATCTCCATCAGGACTTCCGATTTGTCCCTGTAGATAACCTTCTTTCGAAGCATAATACGCTCTAATACCATCCCAGAATGCCCACTGAGTATCAGTGTCAATATTCATTTTGATAGCACCATAGTCGATTGCTTCTCTGATTTCTTCTGTAGAAGATCCCGATCCACCATGGAATACAAAGTTTACTGGGTTTTTACCAGTTCCGAATTTCTCTTGTATGTAATCCTGAGAGTTCTTAAGAATCTTAGGAGTAAGTTTTACATTTCCTGGCTTATAAACTCCATGAACGTTTCCAAATGCGGCTGCTACTGTGAAATTAGGACTTACCTTTCTTAGCTCTTCGTATGCGAAAGAAACTTCTTCAGGTTGCGTGTATAGTTTAGAGACATCTACATCAGTGTTATCAACTCCGTCTTCTTCACCACCAGTTACACCAAGCTCGATTTCTAAAGTCATGCCCATTTTAGACATTCTTTCTAAGTACTTAACGCAAGTTTCAATGTTCTCTTCGATCGGCTCCTCAGACAGATCAATCATATGTGAACTGAATAGCGGAGAACCTGTTTTGTCGAAATGCTTTTCATTTTCTGTAATCAATCCATCAATCCATGGAAGTAATTTTTTGGCAGCATGGTCAGTGTGGAGAATAACAGACACGCCATACTTTTCAGCCAATTGATGCACGTGATGAGCACCAGAAACAGCTCCTGCAATGGCTGCAGCTTGACCATCATTACTTAAAGACTTACCAGCAATGAAAGCAGCACCTCCGTTTGAGAATTGCACAATTACTGGTGCGTTGCAAGCCTTAGCGGTTTCCAATACTCCATTGATGGTGTTAGTTCCAATTGTGTTAACAGCTGGCAAAGCGAAATTATTTTCGTTTGCGTAGTTAAGAAGGTCGGTGGCATCTTGGCCTGTAAGAACTCCGGGTTTGAATTTCATACCTTGGTTTTTAGATTGAAATGAAAAATTTCTGCAAATATAGGCTTATACCCATTACAACAATCATTCATTGGCATTCAATTCATAACTCAGGTGTTAAATTGATAATTTCAAAATCGAATGCCTTTATAAATGTCTGGATTTGCTAATTTGTAAATGTTTGTTTCCAAATCATAGCCATTGAAAAGCGATTTGGTTGTTTCAGCAAAAAATATCAGTGCAGATCATGTAAGCCATTCATATGATCCAAATTAACTAGACAATTACTGAACATCTTTATTAAGCCCACTATGAAAAAACCTCATTTATCCGTTGCTCAAATTTGGAATATGAGCATGGGATTCCTCGGAATTCAATTTGGATTCGCTCTACAAAACGCAAATGCTAGCAGGGTGCTTCAAAATTTTGGAGCAGATATCGAACACTTGTCCTGGTTTTGGTTAGCAGCTCCTATCACAGGATTAATTGTTCAACCAATCATCGGTCACTATAGTGATAGAACCTGGAATAAGCTGGGTAGAAGGAAGCCGTATTTTCTGGTGGGAGCAATTCTTGCTTCGATTGCGCTTTGTTTAATGCCAAATTCTGGCACTTTGACTGCCATCGCTCCACCTATGTTCATAGGCGCAGGTATGCTTATGATTATGGATGCGTCAATTAACGTGTCAATGGAGCCCTTTAGAGCGCTGGTAGGTGATATGCTTCCCTCAGAACAAAGAACGGCAGGTTTTTCGGTTCAGGCTACATTGATTGGGATTGGAGCTGTAGCAGGGTCATTTCTTCCCTACGTTTTGGCAGAATGGATGGGTGTTTCAAAGGTTGCGCCTGAAGGACAAGTTCCCGATAATGTGATTTTTAGTTTTTATGTAGGAGCAGTTGTCTTTATATCGACAATCATTTGGACACTGAGCAAGACAAAGGAATACCCTCCGGAAGAATTAGCTGAATACAATGGGGAAGAGGTCACTGAGGAGACTGGTGGACTCCTGAATATTTTCAAAGATTTCGCAGCAATGCCAAAGGCAATGAAGCAACTTGGCTTGGTTCAGTTTTTTAGCTGGTTCGCATTATTCTCTATGTGGGTTTTTACTACTCCAGCCATAGCTCAACACATTTACGGTGCGTCTAAGGGAGATACTGGATCCGAAGCATACAATGATGCCGGAAATTGGGTAGGAGTGATGTTTACAGTCTACAATGCAGTTTCTGTTGTCTTTGCTCTATTACTTCCAGCGATTGCAAATAGGCTCGGTCGGAAGCGCACGCATGCCATCGCACTATTTGTTGGAGCAGCTGGATTCTTATCTATTTATTTTATTTCAGATCCTAAATGGCTTCTGCTATCTATGGTTGGTGTTGGCTTTGCCTGGGCAAGTATTCTTTCCATGCCTTACGCCATACTGGCGGGATCAATCCCTGCGGGTAAAATGGGAATCTATATGGGTATTTTTAATTTTTTTATTGTTTTCCCTCAAATCGTAAATGGCATTTTTGGTGGGCCTATGATCAAAAGATTATTTGATTCGAATGCTATATTCGCACTCGTTATCGCAGGAGTCTCGCTGATTTTAGCTGGGCTTTCCGTGAGTTTTGTAGAAGACAAAGATGAGGTTGTAAAAGCATGAAAGTAAAATTTGTAATTGAGTATAAGACGCAATGGGGGCAAGCTCTTTGCATCACAGGATCGATAAAAGAATTGGGAGCAGGTAAGCATGAAAAAGCACTGCAAATGAACCCAGTCTCTGACGGTTTATGGGAGACGGAAATTGATATCAAGGAAAGCGAATTCAACTATCATTATTTTTTAAAGAACGACCAGTCCGAAAATCTTATTCACGAGTTTGGCGATGAGAGAAAAGTGGCAATTGATGATCACTTCAAAATTGTATTTTTGAAAGATTATTGGAGGTCTCTTCATTCGATTGAAAACTCACTATACACCTCTCCATTTAAGAAATCATTTTTCAAAAGGGAATCTGAGATAAAAAATAATATTAAATATAACGTAAATAATCACTACATCCGACTTCAAATTAGGGCACCAAGGGTAGGGGCTGATTACGAAGTTGGTGTCCTGGGAGGCGTCAAGTCTCTTGGCGAATGGGATGAGAAAAAAGTCATTCCAATGGATGGTGCGAACTATCCGATTTGGAAGACTGATATAGAGGTTGGGAAAGATGACCTCCCTTTCGAATACAAATTTGTTATTGTTAGAAAAAAGGATAAAAAAATAGTGACATGGGAGTCCGGTGATAACAGATACTTTCTCCCTTACCAGTTGTCTGATAAAAAGAAAATAATCATTCATTCGGAAGAGAATTTCAGATACCCTGTTGGTATGTGGAAATCAGCTGGGGTTGCTGTTCCGGTATTCTCTCTAAGAACAAAAACGAGCAGTGGAGTAGGAGAGTTTGCCGACATCAAGAAACTAGTTGATTGGTCAGTGCGAACAGGGTTGAAGGTCATTCAGATTTTGCCCGTGAACGATACGGCCGCTACCCACACCTGGGTAGACTCATATCCATATGCTGCGATATCCATTGAGGCCTTACATCCGATTTATGCTAGCCTTCAAATGATAGGCAATCTAAACGATAAAAAGCTTCAGAATCAGATAGTAGAAGAGTCAAAAAGATTGAATCTACTTCCTGAGGTCGATTATGAAGGAGTGATGAAATTAAAGTCCAAATTCTTCAAGTATAGCTTTGATGAATGCAAGCAAAAGTTTCTGAATTCTAATGAGTTAAGTAATTTTATACATTCAAATGAAAGTTGGATAATCGCTTATGCGGTTTTTTCTTTTTTTCGCGATAAATACAAAACCGCTGACTTTACCAATTGGGGCAAGTATTCAACAATAACTCATGAGGAATTGATTGAATTTGCATCGCCTGATCATTCCCATTATGAGGATATTGCGGTGCATTATTACATTCAATATCATCTGGATAAACAGCTAAAAGATGCTACTGAATATGCTCGAAAAAACGGAGTTGTATTAAAGGGAGATATCCCAATTGGGATCTATAGAAATTCTGTAGATGCGTGGATTTCTCCAGAGCTATTTAATATGGATATGCAAACTGGCGCTCCTCCAGATGACTTCTCTGTGACGGGGCAAAACTGGGGATTCCCCACATACAATTGGGAAGAAATGTCAAAGGATGGCTACAGTTGGTGGAAAAGCAGAATGAAGAAAATGTCGGAATACTTTGATGTTTTTCGCATCGATCATATACTTGGTTTTTTTAGAATTTGGGAGATGCCATGGGAGGCCGTGGAGGGGACTTTAGGACACTTCAATAAGGCTCTTCCGTTTCATGAAAGTGAACTAGCCCGTTGGGGAATCTCCTTTGATTATGATCGATTTTGCAAGCCTTATATTCGTGAACATGTACTGACAGGGGTTTTTGGAAACCACACTTCGGATATCAAAAATGACTACCTCAAGGCTCCTGTGAATGGCTGTTTTGAGCTGAAGGAAACTTTCAATACTCAAAGAAAAATTCGCATCCATTTTGACACTTTAATTAAGCACTCACCGGAGCAAAAAGACTTTTATGTTTGGCTAAGAAATGGTTTGTATAGGCTGGTAGAAGAGGTGCTTTTTTTGCAGGATTCTTCAGGTGATAAATTGAATTATTTCAACCCTCGTATTTCGTTTCAGAGTACATATTCTTACCGTGATTTAGATCCGTATTTGAAACAAAAATTAAACGAAATATACAATCATTATTTCTATGAAAGGCACAATGATTTCTGGCGTGAGCGAGCGATGGAAAAGCTCCCGATGCTAAGAGATGCAACCGATATGCTTATTTGCGGAGAGGATCTTGGAATGGTACCATCAAGTGTTCCTGGTGTAATGAAAGATCTTCAAATATTGAGTCTTGCTATTCAGCGAATGCCAAGTGATGATAGAGAGTTTTGGAACCCTAAAGACACACAATACTTAAGTGTGACAAGCACGAGCAGCCATGACGTATCCACGTTGCGCGAGTGGTGGCAAGAGGATTCAGATCAGACACAAAGATTCTATAATTCGATATTAAATAAGGAAGGTGATGCTCCATATTTCTGTGAGCCTTGGGTGGTGACTGATATCGTTAAACAGCACCTTCAGTCGCCTAGCATGTTTGCGATTTTCCCTATTCAGGATTTGATTGCTTTGAGCGATGACTTAAGGTTGGATAATCCAGAATCAGAAAGAATTAACATTCCTAAAATCATTAATCATTATTGGAAATACAGATTTCATATTGACATTGAGGATTTGTTGGAGGAGGATGAATTTAATGATGAATTACGAAAATTAATTGATGAAGGAGGACGGTTAGCTGATTACTAGTGCATGTCAAATACCTTGATTACAGGGACAGCTTCATTGAAGAAATTGATTATCCAATGCCATATTTCCTCATCGGTGTTGGCCTTTTGAACTCCTGGAAACTCCCTATTTAACCTCAGCATCAAACGGCTGTATTGCGAGCTATCGATTTGATAGAGATACATCAGTTTTTGTCTGATGCTATCTTGAGTAATGAACTGGCTGTATGTAATCCTCTCATTGTCTTCTTTTTTGACCTTAACAGCTTTTCTCTTTTCCTTTTCATCCTTACTGAAGTAGGTAATAGGACCATTTATCGTAACACCGCCAGCAGGTATACCTCCAATTCCTTCACCTCCGCCGGCCGTGATTTGTCCGGGTCGAATGGGAGGTTTATCAGTATCAATAGTCACTCCTTCAATGGTCATCGGTTCAAATTGCGGATTTAATGGAACCCTAAATTCCGAGTCAGCGTAAATCGTAATCGATGGAAGAACATGTGAATTTTCCGGAAGAGTCACTTTGAGGTAGCTGGCCAGATGCGTGGAGTTTACAACGATGAAATGATTTTGATATCCAACAAATGAGAAGTCAATAGTATCGCCCTTAGAAGCAATCAGGTCGAACTTCCCGTTGATATCACTTACTCTTCCTAGCCCATTGCTTCTGTTGTATATGTGAGCAAATGCAATTTCATCCCCATCTATATTTACGATTTTACCAGCAATGTTGGTTTGTCCAAAGGACACATAGCAAAGGGAGTGCAGTAGAGTAAATAGGAAAACAAGTCTCACGATGACAAAGAAACGTAGCTATTTGGTGTTTGGACTGGTGCGATCCATTTTTTTAACAATCTTTAATGAGAAAGGCCAGCTTGAATTTAATCAAACTGGCCTTTTGAAGTATTTGCTAGTTTTTCTTATTTACTGCCAATCCATGCATCCAGAATTAACTTTTGGTCTTCTGTTTGATCTTTCATGAATTCGATTTTATAATTCGATTTTGTATCTACTTCAAGAGCCTTAGCCTTAAGCTTTTTTCTCTTCAACTTTCCTTTTTTCTCTCTTTCGACAATAAAGTAAACTTTGTCTCCTCCTTTGACTTCACCTCTATATTTTCCAATTACATCTCCTACGTTTTCCAGAGTCATTTCATCCCCGTTAATGTTTACCAAAGCATCACCTTTTTTGAGTTTCAGATCCTTACCAAATTCATTCATCTGACTTACATCAGCGACTATAATCTGGTTTTTCTCGTTGGCAGCAAAGGAAATTTTTCCCATACTAATAACTTTTACGGTTTGTGGTTCTCCATAGCTGACTCCAGCCCAGCTCAACACTTCTTTGTAGGGAAGAGGATCTGATCCTGCAACATATTTTTCTAGAAACTCTCCAACTTCTGGATAGGTCAGAGCTGTGATAACCTCAAACAAATTCTCGTCTTTGAAAGAGGTGCTCTTTCCGTATTTTTTGGCTAGTTCCTGCATCAACCATGGTAAATCTTTCTTGCCATCCGAATATTTCAAAAGGTATAGATCTAAGCACATTCCTATTAAAGCACCCTTCTGGTAAACGTTTCGATAAAGAGGCTCAAAATCTTCTTCAAGAATACGTCTACTCATTTCTGTAAAGGAAATATCCGGACCAAATTCATCTGCAGCCTTGAGCTTAGTGCCGATCTCCTCAAGAAAAATTTCAGGGCTATCGTATAATCCATATCTAGCTTGCACGTGAATGGAGCTGTATTCAGTTACGCCTTCATAAAGCCATAGATGCTCCGACATTTTCGGATCTATGTAATCAAAATCCCCTATTTCCTCAGAATGGATGTTGAGAGGCGTTACGATGTGAAAAAACTCATGCGCTGCAACATCTCTTACGATTTGACTAATTCTGTCGCCGGCGTTTTCAGGTAGGTAATAGAGAGATGAGTAGGAGTGCTCCAGCGCTCCGTAACCTCCAGAAATGGTGTTGTCATCAAAAAGAGTAATGAGATAAGCATATCTATCCACCGGAAGCTCACCTCCAAGATAGCTACTCTGAGCTACCATGAGGTCGTAAATGTTATCCATTACAGCTTGTGCAGTAAGCGCATTATTGGGAGAATAAACAGCTACTAAAATTTCTGCATTGGCAATCTTGCGACTCACTGTATCAGGTTCGCTATACATGATGGGGCCATCTGCAAGGAAATTGAAATCATCGGCAGTATAAAGGTCAACGGATGCGCTTGAAATTGATTTTTTTAGTGCCGATGCACCAAACAAATTCTCTTGGTGGGTGATACTAACTTCATAAGGGCGGAATTTCATTCCATCGATATAACCGATCACACCAAATGTGTTCAGTACGAACAATTTATCATCTTGAATGTCTGTTCCTCCTGGTTCAAATACTACGTTTTCACTCTCGGAATTGTAGCCATCAAACTCGTCCCGTGTGTCATGAACTTTATAGGATATTTTCTCAAGGTTGGCGTTTGATATTTTCCAACGATTTGTGGAGAGAATCTCCGCAGCTAACTCATTTCCATCGGAATCATAAGCTTTAAAATCAGTTATGAATCTACCGAAATCAGAAATGCTGTATGTCCCCGGTACGATTTTGGGCATATGGTATTCCACAAAATCCGATTCGGATGAAGGAGGGTATACAGTGACTGGTATTTGATCGTTTTCAGTCGCAGTGAGGTCTATTTCAACTTTATAGCTATCGCTGGATTGCGCATGTGCTGAAATAGTAAGAATAAATACAAAGAGTATTGAAGATAAATGCTTAATCATATGGTATCATTTTTAATGTCACAAATAGAACGGTTATAAGATAGCTTCACAACTTTCTTTTATGTTAAAGGTTTCTGAGCTCAATTTAATGGTCTAAAAACGGATTAACCCTGAGTTTTCTTTAAATCAAAAAGTTATCACAAAGCTTTTGGGTTTTCAATCTTTCTATATTTGCGGCTCAATAGAAAATGAAAATGTCAAAGGCTGAATTTAACAGAGTTACCATCACTGCGGCACTACCTTATGCCAACGGTCCCGTTCATATAGGTCACCTTGCTGGTGTTTACATCCCAGCTGATATCTATGCAAGATATTTGAGAGGAAGAGGCAAGGAAGTGGCCTTCATATGCGGGTCGGATGAGCATGGAGTCGCGATAACTCTTCGGGCTAGAAAAGAAGGTGTAACTCCTCAGCAGGTAGTGGATAAGTATCATGAGCAAATCAAGTCTTCTTTTGATAAATTCGGAATCAGCTTTGATATATATTCTCGTACCAGCTCTGAAACACATCACGAAACGGCTTCTGATTTTTTTGAGCAATTATATAAGAATGATAAATTCGTTGAAAAGGCCAGCGAGCAATTTTATGATACTAAGGAGAATCAATTTTTAGCTGACAGGTATATAAAAGGAACTTGCCCCACATGCTCTTTTCCTGAAGCTTACGGCGATCAATGTGAGAACTGCGGATCTACTCTGAGTCCCAATGAGTTGATCAACCCAAAATCCATGCTGAGTGGAGAAGCACCTATAAAAAAGGAAACGAAGCACTGGTATTTTCCACTTGATCAGTACGAAGATTGGTTGAAAAAATGGATTTTAGAAGACCACAAAGAATGGAAGCCAAATGTGAGCGGCCAGTGTAAGAGTTGGATTGATAATGGATTAAAGCCAAGACCAATGACTCGCGATCTGGATTGGGGTATTCCCGTTCCAGTAGAGGGAGCGGAAGGCAAAGTTCTATATGTATGGTTCGATGCACCTATTGGGTATATATCTGCTACAAAGGATTGGGCTAAGGATGCGGGAAAGAATTGGGAGGATTATTGGAAAAAAGAAGACACCAAGCTTGTACACTTCATTGGCAAGGATAATATCGTTTTCCATTGCATTATATTTCCAGCTTTGCTGAAGGCAGAGGGTAGTTACATACTTCCTGAGAACGTGCCAGCGAATGAATTTTTGAATTTGGAGTCAAACAAAATATCTACATCCAGAAACTGGGCAGTTTGGCTTCATGAATATCTCGAAGAGTTTCCTGAGAAGCAAGATGTCCTTAGATATGTGCTTACCGCCAATGCGCCTGAGACAAAAGACAATGACTTCACATGGAAAGACTTTCAGACAAGAAACAATAGTGAACTAGTTGCTATTTTTGGAAATTTCATCAATAGAGCACTTGTACTGACTCATAAGTACTACGATGGTAAAGTGCCGGGAAGAAATGAACTTCAGAATATTGATGAGCAAGTCATTGAAGCAATTAAAGGATTCCCAGCTAAGATTGAATCGTCTCTGGAGCAATATAAGTTTCGTGATGGGCTGAATGGCCTCATGGAGCTGGCAAGACTAGGAAATAAATACCTTGCCGACACTGAGCCGTGGAAGCTTATAAAAGAAGATAAAGATCGCGTAGCTACGATTATGAATATTGCTTTGCAGATTTCTGCGAGTCTTTCGATTCTATCAGAACCATTTTTGCCATTCTCATCTGATAAATTACAAAACATGCTCAATCTAAAGGGCAAAAATTGGGGTGATGCTGGAGGTTTGGGTTTGCTTGAAAATGGACATCAGATTGAGAAGGCATCATTGTTATTTGAAAAAATAGAAGACGAGACTGTTGAGTCACAAGTACAAAAACTTATGGATACAAAGAAAGCCAACGAAGCGGAAGCATTAATAATACCCGAGGTTGCTCCAGCAAAAGAAAGCATCACTTACGATGATTTTATGAAAATGGACTTAAGGGTTGGTGAGATTCTGACGGCTGAGAAGGTAGAAAAATCGAATAAGCTTTTGAAGTTTACAGTTGATACAGGGCTAGACCAGCGCACAATAGTAAGCGGAGTTGCTAAGCATTTCGGTGCAGAGGAAATGATAGGAAAAAAGGTCGTGGTGCTCACTAATCTCGCTCCTCGCAAGATTATGGGAGTGGAATCACAGGGCATGTTGTTGTTTGCAGAGAACTCAGATGGAGCGCTTGTTTCCGTTACTCCTGATTCTAAAGGTCAGAATGGTGCTACCATTGCTTGATATGATTTTATGAAGTAGATGTGATTTCTATTCATAATGTTAAGCATGATTTATTGATATTCATGCCCTAAAACCCGTAGTTCACCGAAAATTAATTCTACTGTCACAAGATTTAGGACATATTGCTAGTATAATAAAACAAGCAAAGTGTCCCTAAGAGCTATAATAATCGATGATGATCCCGTTTCAATCTTAATGATTGAAAATTTCTGCAAAAAGTGCGGAGGGATTCTCATTGAGAACACTTATACGGACCCTATTAAAGGAGCTGCTGGTATTGTGATAAAGAAACCGGATTTAGTATTTCTGGATGTAGAGATGCCTGAGTTTACAGGACCTCAGATTATTAGAGCACTTTCGGTACCGCCGAAGTTTGTGGTGATGTCGTCCAATAAAAACTTTAAGCCATTGGCTCAAGTTTTGAATGCGACAGCTTTTTTGCAGAAACCGGTTGGTTTTGAAACTTTCAACATAGTAGTTAATAAAATAGCAAAGGAACTGAAAGTAGCATAAAACTACATTCAATAAGATATATCGATCAGCTATTGATATAGTGACTGGCGAAAGCCAGTCACTTCTTGTTTAAGCCCACCCAAACTTTAGAAAATTACAAGATGCCAGTGTAACTCGCTTTGGATTATGATGTCTGAAAAGGATTTGATTTCTTGTAATCGACTGTTTACGATGAGCTTCTTTGGTTGCGCCATGATCGATGATATAAACTTCACTTAGACTTCTGACTGTGATACTTTATCCAAGTCTTCACCAGAATCCAGCTCATTCATTTAACAACTTGAGCTCGACTTATTTTTTGTTGAAAACCGTAATTCAGAGGCTTTTGGGAAGGGTAATGAGCGGGAAAGCCGTAGGAATCTTTGAAACCATGAGACTATTACGTCTTTTTTAGTATAATCTTGAAGCCAAAAGGCTCACAGTGACGATTAAACGGTTTTAAGTCATTCTTATATCGGGTTGAGGTTAATGGTATGAGCGCTACTAATGATTGAGCTATTATGCCCACAAATAGGGGCTCTTACTCCTAAAAACCTTCGTTTTTCCAGTAGTCTAGATAGATTCAGAGATTACCCATCCGCCACTCCAACAAGCCTGAAAGTTGAAGCCTCCTGTGAGAGCATCGATGTTAAGCACTTCTCCTGCTAAGTACAATCCTGGAAATCGCTTGCATTCGAAAGTATCAATATTGATTTCGCTAAGCTCTACTCCTCCACAGGTAACAAACTCTTCTTTGAAGGTACTCTTTCCATTAACTTGATAAAGTCCTTGAGTCAACTCTTCGGTGAGTTTATTGATTTGCTTTTTAGAAATGTCTGCGTTTTGCTCATTCTCTTCGATATCGCATACAGTGCAGATTCTTTCCCAAAACCTTCTAGGTAAATTAAATGCAGGATAATTCTGAGTCTTTCTTTTTGGTTGGTTCTGCTTGATTTCGGTCATTGCAGATTTTACTTCTTCATAGGAGAAATCGGGTACATAGTTGACGAGAATTTGAAAATCATAATTACATGCTTGAAGTTCTGTTGCTCCCCATGCAGATAGCTTAAGAATCGCAGGCCCGCTGAGCCCCCAGTGCGTAATGAGCATCGGCCCTGAATCCCGAAGTTTTGTTTTGACAACTCTTACTTCAGCCTCAGGAAAACTCACACCTGGTAGGTCTTTCAATCTTTTATCATCAATGTTGAATGTGAATAGGGAAGGAGCTAGGGCGGTTTTCTTTAATCCTAAATTCGACAATATAGACAAAGAGGAGGCAGATGATCCCGTAGCGAATACTATTTTATTGGCCTCAATTTCACCCTGATTAGTTATCAATACCCAATAGTCGGTCCTTTTATCAATAGTCTTTACCGTACAATTGAACTGCACATTGATACCAAGACGATAAGCCTCATTTACAAAACAATCTATTATGGTTTGAGATGAGTTGGATTTAGGAAACATGCGATGATCGGCTTCCGCATGCGTTTCTACTCCTCTGTGCGCCAACCAGTTCACCATACTGTCCGTCGAGAATTTTTTAAATAAAGGATATAGTTTTTTGTTTCCCCGTGGATAAAAATCAGTAAGCTCTGAGGGCTTGCTTCGCTCATTGGTCACATTGCACCGCCCCCCGCCGGAGATCTTGACCTTGCTAAGGTATTTGTTGGTCTTTTCGAGTATCGTTACTTCGTAATCAGGGTGTTTCTCGGCAATGTTTATTGCGGAAAAATATCCAGCTGCACCGCCCCCAACTATAATTATTGACTTTTTCAATTATCTGTCCAGTCTCTTTTCTTCAAAAGAAACTGGGGCGTCTTTTCGATAATGTATCCTAAAATAGACCAAACATTCATCCGCTCCAGCATTTAGTACCGCCTTTTGAGCTTGATCAGCTATTTCCATAAGCTGATCGTACTTTCCCTCCATTACGGTTTCGAATGGAGTGATCATATGCTTGACTCCTGAGTTTTGAATGATCTCGATGGCATGATCTACAAGCTCATATGTGTTATCATCAGTTTTGCTTTTAGGTATTATTTGAATACCTAATGAAATGTCATGGTTAGTCATAATCTTAATTAAACTGATTCATGGTTCGGCCAATTCCTATTGTACAAAATGCATAGATAGCATCAATAGCCCTGTCAATGTTAAGTACGAGCTCTTCCATTTCCTTTTTATTAAAAGGGCTCAATACATAGTCGACTTGTCTTCCTTTCGGGTAATCATCACCCACACCAAATCTCATCCGTGGGTAATCCTGGCCTCCGGTTAATTCTTCTACGTTTTTTAAGCCATTGTGACCACCACTTGATCCCTTAGCCTTGATTCGAATCTTACCGTATGGAATCGCCACATCATCTGTGATTACCAGCACATTCTCTTTCGGAATTTTGAGTTCTTTCATCCAGTAATTAACGGCTTTCCCACTCAAGTTCATATAGGTGGTAGGTTTCACCAAAGTAAGTGTCCGTCCTTTATACTTCATCTCTGTTACAAACGAGTGTCTACCCTGTTCGAAATTTGAATTCACGCTATCCGCGAGACGATCCAAAATCAAAAAACCAATATTATGCCTTGTGAGCTCGTATTCAGCTCCGATGTTTCCAAGTCCTACTATTAAATATTTCATCTTATGCTAAAATAAAAAATCCCACCTCTATAGGAGGTAGGATTTGCAATGGTTTTATGAAAGAAATTTTTAAGAAGCTGCTTCTTCTTCAGTTGTTTCTTCTTCGCCTTCTTCACCTTCAATTTCATCTGCGGATTTTCCTCTAAGTGCTCTAGGAATTTCTACACCGAGAATTGAAACCAATGAGCTGTTTAGTATCTCGTATTCACCCACGTTAAGTTCGCCTACCTTGATCGTTTTTCCAAGTCCTAGCTCGGATACATCAACATCGATGTGCTCAGGCATGTTCTTAGGAAGCGCTCTTACAGAAAGAAAACGAACTTTTCTGATCAATTTACCTCCATTTGCAACACCAGGAGCACTCCCTATCGGGTGAATAGGAATATCCATTTTAATGTATTTACCAACATGCAATTCTAAGAAATCAGCATGCAAGATAATTTCGCTTACTGGGTGAAACTGGATATCCTGAAGGATAGCCCTTGTTTTGTGACCCTCGATATTTAGCTCTACAAAGTGAGCCTCATCCGTGTAAACAACTTCTCTAAAAAGGATCATTGGAGCGTAGAAATGAATCTGCTCGTCTCCTCCATAAAGTACAGATGGAACGTAACCCTCGGCTCTAAGTCTTTTTGCTTCAGACTTGCCGAGATTTGCTCTTTTATACCCTATAATCTCAACAGTTTTCATAATTATATATTTAGTTAATGAATAACGAACTAATAGAACCGTAATCGTGCACACTCTTGATCGCACTTGCAAACAAGTCTGCTACGGTTAAAATTTTAATTTTTGAATTTTCCTTTTTTAATGGAATAGTATCAGATACGATTAACTCCTCAAGAGAAGAAGCTTCTATGTTTTCGTATGCTCTTCCCGATAAAATGGCATGCGTACATACAGCTCGTACGCTGTTTGCCCCTTTTTCTTTAATCAGGTTTGCCGCTTTTGATATTGTTCCAGCAGTATCTGCCATGTCATCTATCAACACAACATCCTTTCCGCTTACATCTCCTATGACTTGCATAGAAGCGATTTCGTTGGCTCTTTTTCTATGCTTATCACATATCACAATCTCTGCACCAAAATGCTTCGCAAAGGCTCTTGCCCTTGCTGAACCTCCAACATCCGGAGATGCAAAAATTAAGTTGGGTAGATTGAGACTTCTCAGGTAAGGAACGAAGATCGCCGTTCCATCCAAGTGATCCACAGGTATGTCGAAGAAGCCCTGTATCTGACCGGCATGTAAGTCCATCGTCATCACGCGGGTTGCACCGGCAGCTGAAAGCAGGTTTGCCATTAATTTGGCGGCAATAGCAACTCTTGGCTTATCCTTTCGGTCTTGACGCGCATATCCGAAATAGGGGATAACAACGCTCACGTATTTAGCACTGGCTCTCTTGGCTGCATCAATCATCATCAAGAGCTCCAAAATGTTATCGCTAGGAGGTGTGGTAGATTGAATAAGAAACACATCACATCCTCTTACCGATTCATTAAAACCGAAAGAAAGTTCACCGTCACTGAATTTTTGCGAAGTACATTGGCCGAGAGAGAGTCCGTATTTGTTGGCTATCTCTCCAGCTAATTTATTCGTCTCCTTACCCGCAAAAATTTTTACTGTCGTTGACATCTTGCTTTTAAATAAAAAAACCCGAACTAAACCAAATTTGGCATCATTCGGGAATTTGTTGGCCTACTAGGGCTCGAACCTAGACTCTTCTGGACCAAAACCAGACGTGTTGCCAGTTACACCATAGGCCAAAACGGACTGCAAAAGTATTCTTTCTTTTTTAAAATCAAAAGGCTGAGGAATGAATTATTGTTGGTTTTTTATCCACTCCCTCGCATTAGCAAATGGCTCCATCCATGGACTTACTTCTGCTTCTATTATTTCTCGATTATGAGGCCAGTTCCACGGGAAAAGTGAACGCTCCAAATGTGGCATTATAGCTACATGTCTTCCATCTTTTGAAGCTACTGCAGCAGCACCCAGATCACTACCGTTTGGATTGCCCGGAAACTCATCATAAGCATATCTTACAGGTATGATGTAGTCTTCAGAGGTACCAGGTAGATTGAATTTACCTTCTCCATGCGCAAGCCAGATACCCAATCGACTGCCACATAGCGATTTGAACATCACGGTCTCGTTTTCTTCGATTACAACATCTACGAATGCCGATTCGAATTTGCCAGAACTGTTGTGCTCCATTTTTGGATGTGCATCTCCCATTTCAGGATAAATCAATCCAAGCTCCATAGCAACCTGACATCCATTGCAAACTCCAAGACTAAGTGTGTCTTCACGCTTATAAAAATTATCTAGAGCTGTTTTGGCTTTATCATTAAATATAAAAGAACCTGCCCAGCCTTTACCTGATCCTAACACATCTGAGTTTGAGAATCCACCCACGAAAACAATCATATTGACATCAGAGAGATCTTCTCTGCCTGATACCAGATCAGTCATATGAATGTCCTTGACATCAAAACCGGCAAGGAAGAGTGCGTAAGCCATTTCTCTATCCCCATTGACGCCTTTTTCGCGAATGATGGCTGCTTTGATTCCGCTCTTTTCTTTTCTATTTGGGTCTAAGCCCAAATCAACTTGCTTTCCTGTAAATGCTTCTGGAAATTGATAAGAGAGGGGTTGTGATTTATAATTTTTGAACCTTGCCTCGGCATGAGTTGCCTCACTTTGTTCCTTATCGAACAAGTAAGAAGTTTTGAACCAGGTATCTCTTAGCGAATCAATATCAAGACTTGAGGTCCAGTTCCCCAATTTAAGCTTGACATTTCTTTCTTTGGTCACGCGACCAATCTCAAAGTGAAGCGCATGATGCTTTTTAAGAATATCACTTGTCTGACTAACGTCGCTTGTTTGCATGATAACTCCAGGATTTTCGGAGAAAAGGACTTTTATCACATCATCGTTTTCAAATCCATCTAAATTGATGTTCATTCCTCCTGATGTGTTAGGGAAATTCATCTCTAGCAAAGCAGTAACGATTCCTCCTGATGAAATGTCATGACCAGACAGAACCAATCCTTGAGACATTAACTCTTGTATCGCATTAAATGAATTTTTTACGATATCTGGGGTAGTGTCCGGACATTCTGTTCCAACGTAAGAGTTAGTCTGAGCAAATGAGCTGCCCCCTAATTTTAGTTCAGAGGAAGAGAAGCTTATATAGATAAGTTTACTATCTGTATGCTTCGTATCAATATTTGGGTTAATTGTCTTTCTAATATCCGAAACCTCACCAACAGCACTTATAATCACAGTTCCTGGAGCGAGTACTTTTTTATCCTCATATTTCTGAGCCATGGAGAGCGAATCCTTTCCTGTGGGAATATTGATACCAAGGCTAGAAGTGAATTGACTGATTTCCTTGACAGCCTCATAAAGCCTTGCATTTTCACCATCATTCTTTGCTGGCCACATCCAATTCGCGCTTAGAGAAACTCCGCCTAACCCATGGGTGAGTGGTGCCCAGACGAGATTAGTTAGTGATTCTGTCACTGAGATTCGAGAACCAGCTCCAGCGTTGATGAGAGCCGAGATAGGAGAGTGGCCTATTGAGGTGGCCATACCTTTTTCACCTCTATAATCCATGGCCATGACTGCCACATTGTTCAGTGGAACCTGAATCTCTCCAACCGTTTGTTGGGTAGCTACTTTTCCAGTAACCGATCTATCGACTTTATTCGTCAACCAATCTTTACAAGCCACTGCTTCTAGTTGCAATACAGCATCCAGATATTCATCCAGCTTGCCTATTTCATAAGACTTATCACTGTAAGTTTTGTCAGAGGTTTTATCTGTTAATATAGTCTTTGGTGAAGAACCAAATAGATGTTCGAGTTTTAAATCAAACGGGAATTTGTCTTGACCCTTTCGGGAAAAGTTAAGTTCCATATCCCCATTAGTGTCCCCAACTTCATAATAAGGAGCTCTTTCACGTTCTGAGACATTTTTCAGGTATTCAGTTTTTGTAGGATCAATTACAAGTCCCATTCTTTCCTGAGACTCATTTCCAATAAGCTCTTTGTCAGACAATGTAGGATCGCCAATCGGGAATTTATCCAGATCAAAATTCCCACCAGAATCTTCCACTAACTCAGAGAGACAATTCAAATGTCCCCCAGCTCCATGATCGTGGATGGAAACGATCGGATTATTGTCCAATTCAGCCATAGCGCGAATTGCATTGCATACTCGTTTTTGCATTTCTGGGTTGGATCGCTGAACCGCGTTGAGTTCAAGCGATTGAGAAAAAGCTCCTGTATCGACTGAAGAAACAGCACTTCCTCCCATGCCAATTCGATAGTTATCACCACCTAGAATTACCACTTTTTCGCCTTTTCCAACAGGTTTCTTTAAGCAGAATTCCTTTTTTGCATAGCCTATCCCGCCTGCTTGCATGATTACTTTGTCGAACCCCTGAGTCTCGCCGTTTTCCTCATGCTCAAAAGTGAGCAGACTGCCTGTGATTAGCGGTTGGCCAAATTTGTTTCCAAAATCACTTGCGCCGTTTGAAGCCTTGATGAGTATTTCTTTAGGGGATTGATATAACCAAGGGCGCGGAGCTACGCTCTCCTCATGTTTCTTACCCTTCTCCAATCTGGAATAAGAGGTCATGTATACAGCAGTTCCTGCCAATGGGAAACTGCCCTG
This sequence comes from Cyclobacteriaceae bacterium, assembly GCA_049115715.1. Taxonomy (GTDB): domain Bacteria; phylum Bacteroidota; class Bacteroidia; order Cytophagales; family Cyclobacteriaceae; genus JAMZMI01. The sequence continues at coordinate 22,051 of JAGDZQ010000028.1, read as the reverse complement.
TCCCCCTGCCATTCTATCTCTTATTTCTCCTCCAGATCCTGTAGCAGCTCCGTTAAAGGGCTCCACTGTTGTAGGGAAATTGTGTGTCTCGGCTTTGAGAGAGATTACAGATTCATATTGTTTTGTTTCAAAGAAATCAGCCTTGTCCTGAGTTGCAGGGGCGAATTGCTCAGCAATTGGTCCTTGCACGAAAGCAACATTATCCTTGTACGCTGATACAATAAGATTAGGGTTGTCTTTAGAAGTTTTCTTAATCCATTTGAAAAGAGAATCCTCTTGCTCTACTCCATCAATGATAAAAGAGCCATTGAAAATTTTGTGTCGGCAGTGCTCGGAGTTTATTTGAGAAAAACCGAATACCTCTGAATCAGTAAGTGGTCTCCCAATCTCAGAGGAAACATTTTCTAGAAATGAAATTTCTTCGTCACTTAAAGCCAATCCTTCAGTAGTGTTATAAGTCTTCAAATCTTCAATCGATTTGATCGGTTCTGGGGTAATCTCAAGAGTAAAAATACTCTGGTCAATGTCCTCATGCTTTTGCTGAAGCATTGGATCGAAATCAGTAATGCCAGTTTGAAAGAGCTCTATCCGGAACAAACCTTCTATACCAGCGTTTTGAGCAATCTCCACAGCATTGGTGCTCCATGGAGTAATCATCTCTTTCCTAGGACCGATAAAGCTTCCTTTAATATATTCTTCAGTTAGCAATTCAGCTCCTGAGAAAAGCCACGATAGTTTTTCAAGATCTTTCTGTTCAATTAATTTGTGACTACCAACTACGTAAAACTGTGATGAAGATTTCTTGAAAATGTAGATCATGAGTGGCTTTTGATTATTACCGCAAAAATAGAAGAATCTGTAAAAGATTAGACACCTTTTAATAAAGTTGAAGTAAGGTTTTTGGATCACTCGATTATTTAGATGTATTTCGAATTCAATGAGATGAGGTTTAAGCTTTCAATAACCTTCATTCCTTTTCAATAAGTTTTGATTTAATGATAAAATCATTGATTTCTCAAAAGGATTGAGCACGCTTTTTTAGTTTTTTGAAATGCTAAGGGCATAAAGCGAAGTGAATAATAGAGCATTCAACTCACTTTGCCTGAACGGGGAAAAGAGTCTTAGAAAGCTTCAAAAGTCTATTTCAAATAAACTTTAAAATTTTTCACACAAAAAGGTAACCCTGAAGACAATGTTTCGTAGAAACTCAGGAAACTTTTGTTGCACTGGGAGTTTCCTGAGTTTTAAGAAATTATTGAAGCAAGATTTAATACGTGAAAGAAAAGATTTTAGAAGGAGCGGAGAAATTGTTTTTTCAATTTGGAGTGAGATCGGTCTCGATGGATGATGTAGCTAGAGAGCTGTCTATGTCCAAGAAGACTTTATATCAATACTTTACTAATAAAGATGAATTGGTTTCGGAAATGGCCAGAGCACATATGGCAGCCGAAAAGCAAGAATTTACTGATATAGCCAGAAATACCAGCAATGCCATTGAAGAACTTTTCAATATTTCTATCTGCCTAAGAGAGCATATGGAAAAGATGAACCCATCATTGATATATGACCTTCAAAAATACCATTCAAAAGCGTGGCAGCACTTTTTAGACTACAAGAATGAGTTTATTCGAGGAACTGTAATAGATAACATTCGGAGAGGGAAAAGTGAAGGACATTATCGTCAAGAGATTGATGAAGAGATTCTTTCCATTCTTAGGGTTGAAACAATACAAATGGTTTTTGACGAACGATTCTTTCCAAAGGCAAAATTTCATTTCCCAACTGTTCAAATGCAGGTGTTTGATCATTTTGTACACGGTCTATTGACGGAGAAAGGAACTCAATTATATAAGCAATATCAATCACAAGAAGCAAAACAATCAATTTCATGAACATTAGATTAATCACCATACTGATCTTTTTGGTGCCCATCTTTTTGTCGGCACAAGAGAAAACTTTTAGTCTGGAAGACTGTATTGAGTATGCATTGGAAAATGCAACTGACGTAAAGAATGCAATATTGGATGAAGAGCTTGCCGAAGCTCAGATAAAAGAAACCATCGGAATTGGCTTGCCTCAGATTTCTGGCACAGTCGTGGCTCAAAAAAGCCCCACTTTGCAGCGATTTTATGGACAATGGAGTCCCAATTCTTCAATTGGCCCAAATGCTGATCAGGCACAGCAATTGGGTATTGAGGAGGGAGATGTATATGCAGCGGAAAACTTCTTCCAGCTTCAGTCTGCTGGAGATGCAAGCCTAAGTATTAATCAATTGATTTTCAATGGCTCGTATATAGTTGGTCTTCAAGCTTCAAGAGTATTTAAGGAACTATCTGTCAATCAAAAAGAAGAGACAGCCGGTCAAAGAAAAGCAGATGTAGCAAAAGCCTATTTCAATGTACTGGTCAATGAAGATCGCTTGAAATTGTTTGCAGGAAACCTAGCCAGACTGGATACTTTGTATCGCAATACTGTAGAATTAAACAAAAACGGTTTTGCAGAGGAAATTGAAGTGGATAGGTTGAAGGTGTCTTTGAACAACCTTAAATCCGAAGAAGACAACCTTAAGAATCTCAATATTCTGTCGATGAGACTTTTGAAGTTTCAAATGAATTATCCAATCAATCAACCGCTTAAACTCTCTGGCAAAATTGAAGATGTCCTCAGCAGATCTATAGTCGGAGTGACCGATGAGGTTGTTTACAATGATCGTGCTGATTATAGAGTCCTGATTGAGAACAAAAAGCTACAAGAGTTGAACTTGAAGAATAAGTATGCAGAAGCTTTACCTACTATCGGAGCTTTTGCGAATCTTGGGTATAGCACTCAGTCTCCGGATTTTACAGGACTGTTTTCAACAAGAAGCGATTTTTCAGAAGCGGGAGGAGTTGGTCCAGATGGGTGGTACAAATACTCATCAATTGGCTTGAGACTCAATTGGAGCATTTTCACAGGTCTGCAAAGAAACTATCAGATTCAACAGCAGAAAATTGAGCTGAAGAAGATTGATAACAGCCTACAGGAATTTGAAAGCTTAATCGAAGTTCAAGTAAAGGAAGCAGAACTAACCTTTACGAATGCGATGCAAAAATTTGAAGTTCAAAAGGAAAACGCGGAATTGGCAGAAAAAATATTTAGAATCTCTCAGACCAAATATGAAGAGGGTGTTGGCTCTAATCTGGAAGTAGTAGAAGCTGATAGTGCATTGAAAGATGCGCAAGCAAATTATTTCAATGCACTATTTGAAGCAATAGTTGCGAAAATAGACCTTAACAGAGCTCTTGGAAGAGAGGAAGAATAAAACAAGAAGATAATTTTAGAAATACCGATAACGATGAAAAACACATTACTAACCTTAATTACGCTTGTCGCTTTGATTTTGACATCATGTGGAGGCGAGGAGACAACTATCAAGGACTTGATAGCCAATGGTGACCTTGAGACTATAAGAGCTAAAAAGAAAGAATTGTCGGCTCAGCAAAAAGTACTTGCAGGAGATATTGCTATGCTAGATAAGGCAATCGGGACGAAAGTCGGAAACAAAAACCTACCATTGGTAACTGCTTTCAAAGCTAAGAAGCAAAAGTTCGAACACTTCATTGAATTGCAGGGCGATGTTACGACCAAGCAAAATGTTTTGATCTACCCTGAAACTGCAGGTATTCTTGTAAAAGTTCATGTAAAGGATGGACAAGAGGTTAAAAAAGGACAGATTCTGGCCACCATTGATGATGGAGGAATGAAAAGTCAGTTGCTTCAAATGGAAACGCAGATGGCCTTATCGAAAACTACTTATGAACGACAGGATAGACTTTGGAAGCAGAAGATAGGGTCAGAGATTCAGTATCTACAAGCTAAATCCAATTACGAAGCTCAGCAAAATGCAGTAGATCAGATGAAAAGTCAGCTAAGTAAATTTAAAATCACAGCACCATTCTCAGGAGTCATCGACGATGTAATCAAAGAGCAGGGAACGGTTGTAGCTCCTGCAGGACCAGGTTCTGAAGTGTTCAGAATAATCAATCTTTCGGATATGTATTTAGAGGTGCCGGTTCCTGAATCCCATATAAGTACAATCACGAAAGGTAAGAGTGTAACGGTTTATTTTCCCGTATTGAATCAAACGATACAATCTAAGGTGAGACGTACGGGAAATTTCATTAACCCAAACAATAGGTCTTTCATTGTTGAAATCGCGGTTCCGAATAAGGATCGACTCATTAAGCCAAATATGACGGCAAAAGTTTTAATCAATGATTATCTAAGTGAAGAAGCTATTTTGATTCCTCAGAGTATCATTTCTGAGAACGCTCAAGGCGAGCAATATGCTTTTGTGATCTCAAAAGTGGGAGCAGATAACATTGGCAAAGCGGTTAAGAAAATCATTACCACGGGGCAAACTCAGGGAGACAATGTAGAAGTACTGTCAGGAATAACCAGTGGGGTGAGTATCATCCAAGAAGGAGCAAGAAGTGTGAAAGACGGCCAAGAAGTTAAAATTTTAACAAAGTAGTCGAATGGATAGTCAAGATAAAAAAATAAACAAGGAGTTTCGATTGTCCTCATGGGCCATAGACAACCCGTCTGTGATCTACGTGATGATCGGTATCTTTTTATGGGTCGGGTTAAATTCCTACTTTGATATGCCTCGGGAGAATTTCCCAGAGGTAAAAGAGACCAAAATATACGTCAGTACGCCATACCCTGGTAACACGGCTGAGGATATTGAGAGGTTGATAACAGACGCCCTAGAAGATAAGCTCAAGGATATCAGCAACGTGGTGGAAATTGTATCTACATCTCAGGAAGATTACTCCATTATCACTGTTGAGTTTGATGAGGGTATTACAGTGGAGGCTGCAAAGCAAAAGGTAAAAGATGAAGTAGATGGGGAGAAAGCGAATGAAGATTGGCCACTTTTTAATGGAGCGAAGGTAGAGCCAAACGTTTTCGATCTCAATTTGTCTGAGGAACTTGCCATTATGAATATCAATATTACGGGGGATTATCCTGTTGATAAACTCAAAGAGTTTGGAGAGTATCTGGAAGATGAGATTGAAGATTTGGAAGAAATCAAAGGTGTAGATATTCGAGGAGCTCAAGAGAAGGAAGTTGAAGTTGCGGTTGACATATATAAAATGATGGCGGCAAAGGTTAACTATGACGATGTTTTAGGTGCCATTGGCAATGGTAATATGACAATGTCAGCTGGAAACCTGAAGGTTAGTGGTCAGAGAAGAACCATTAGGATTTTAGGGGAGATTGAAGAACCAGAAGATCTGGAAAACTTTGTTGTAAAATCCGAGAAGGGAGACCCTGTCTATCTTAAAGACATTGCTTCAGTATCGTTTAGAGAAGAAGACAAGACTACTTATGCAAGATCATTAGGTGAGAATGTAGTGATGCTTGATATCAAGAAACGAGCAGGCAAAAATATGATTGAGGCTGCAAATAAGATTCGCGTAATCGTTTCTAAGGCTCAAGAAGAATATTTTCCACAAGATTTAGAAATTTCTTATGCCAATGATTCTGCACCAAGAACTTTGAATCAGGTGGATGATCTAGTAAATAATATCATCTTCGGTATTATCCTAGTTGTAACAGTGTTGATGTTTTTCTTAGGATTTAGGAATGCATTATTTGTGGGTTTTGCGATTCCTATGTCGATGTTCATGTCATTTATGATTCTTTCAACGCTTGGATACACACTTAATACCATGATCCTCTTTGGGTTGATTATGGGGCTAGGTATGTTAGTAGACAACGGTATTGTGGTGGTGGAGAACGTATATCGACTCATGGAAGAGGAAGGAATGACCAGAATTCAAGCTGCAAAGAAAGGAATCGGAGAAATAGCCTACCCTATCATTGTTTCTACGGCAACTACGGTGGCAGCCTTCGTTCCGCTTGGAATGTGGCCGGGAATGATGGGAGAATTCATGATTTTCTTCCCAATAACACTATCTGTGGTTTTAGGGTCTTCACTTTTTGTTGCCATTTTCATGAACTCGATGTTGGTCTCCAAATTCATGGAGATTGGGGATAAGGAGCTTACAGTTAAGCAACTTGTAAGAACAAGTATCCTTTTAGGAGGTTTTGGAGTGTTTATCATGGTAGTTGGAGGGCCGATGAAAGGTTTGGGTACAGTCATGATTACTACAGCGGTTCTGTTTTGGATATACAAGTATGCTGTTAAAAAAGCAGCAAACTGGTTTCAGAGGACATTGCTTGTTTGGTTTGAGAATTTCTATGAAAGACGAATCACTCATGCCATAAAAGGAGGGAACGTATTCTGGTATTTTGGTATCACTTTCTTTATGCTGATCGGAGTGTTTATGGCTTTCGGTGTTTCTATTGGAGAGCAAAGAACTAAAATTGAATTCTTTCCAGACAATACACCAAACCAGATCATTGTATATATCGAGTACCCTGAAGGTACCTCGATCGAAAAAACAAATGAGATTACCAAGGATATTGAGAAGCGAGTTTACGCAATAATTAATGACTCTGAGTATATCAGCGATGATGAAAATTTCTTGGTAGAGTCAGCTGTATCTCAAGTAGGAGAGGGAGCAGGAAACCCTATGACAGATGGTGGGTCTGCAGCTGAGATGCCGAATCGAGGCAAGTTCGAGGCTTCTATGAGGGAGTTCAAATATAGAAAGGGCAAAGATTCTGAGAAGTTGCGAGGAAAGGTTCAGGAAGCCCTTAGAGGCATTTATCCTGGTGTCGCGATTTCAGTTGAGAAAGATGCTGTAGGGCCACCTGCCGGATACCCGATCAATATTGAAATTGAAGGCCAAGACTATGATGAATTGATTGTGGTTGCTGAGAAGATGCGAAATCATATCAATTCAAAAAATATTGCTGGCATTGAGGAGTTGAAAATTGATGTCAATAAAGGCAAACCATCTATGGAAGTAGTTGTGGATCGTAAGAAAGCCGGAGAATTGGGAGTAGCTGTAGGACAAGTTGGGCGCCAGTTAAGAAGATCTATTTTTGGAGAGAAGGCAGGTATCTACAAAAAGGATGGGGAAGACTATGATATCAACGTTCGTTTCAATGAAGACAACAGGTACAATACAAGCGCGCTCTTCAATCAGAATATTACATTCAGAGATCAATCATCAGGTAAGATCAAAGAAGTTCCATTATCCGCTGTTGCCTCCCAGAGAAATACCTCAGCATTTAGCGCTATCAAGCATAAAGATGGCAAGAGAGTTGTTACAGTGTACTCTGGGTTGCAACCAGGCTACACGGATGCAGGAGCAATAGTGGCCGAGATTCAGGAAGAGATGCAAGATTTTACAGGCAAACCTGATGGTGTTAAGATTGATTATACGGGTCAAATAGAGGAGCAGAATAAACAGATGAAGTTTTTGATGGGAGCCTTCTTTTCCGGACTTGGGTTGATCATGCTTATTCTGATTTTCCAATTTGGAGGGATATCAAAGCCAGCCATGATTATGGTGGCTATTTTCCTAAGTTTCATAGGCGTATTTGGCGGGCTTATTATTACGGGCTGGCCGTTCGTTATCATGATGACGATGATGGGAATCATTTCGTTAGCAGGTATTGTTGTTAACAATGGGGTCGTTTTACTTGACTATACACAGCTTCTAATTGATCGGAAAAAAGCTGAGCTTGGTCTTGAGAAAGAGGATTATCTGGATAAAGAGTCGGTTAGAAAGCTTGTGATCAAAGGAGGAAAGGCAAGGTTACGACCAGTTATTTTGACTGCTATCACAACAGTTTTAGGGTTGATTCCTTTAGCTATTGGTTTGAATATTGATTTCTTTTCATTGTTTACACAATTCGATCCTAAAATATACATGGGAGGAGACAATGTTATCTTCTGGGGACCTTTGGCCTGGACCGTAATTTTCGGTCTGATTGTGGCTACCTTCTTAACGTTGATCATTGTACCGGTTCAGTTTACGATCATTTACAGAATCAAGTATTGGTTTCACAGTAGGAAGAAAAAAACCTCACAAGTTTTAGAAACTGCCACGGTTTAATTTTTGTATCAAAATAGATATTGATAAACTTTAATAAGGCTGTCTTGGTTTAATCCAAGGCAGCCATTTTTTATGAGTAGAATTTATTTCATTATCATCATTTCCATTATCTACTTGCTTTTTGATTTGTATATATTTCAAGTCATTAAAGATGTAGTTAGTCAATGGACTCCTCTTTCTAAAAGAATAACCTATTCGCTATACTTCACTGTTTCGATTGGTTTTTTTATAGCTATTCTCTTCTATAATTCGCTCGATCCTGAAGCCTTCAAAAGGCTGAGGCTCTTTATTATGTCTGGATTTTTTGCGCTTACAATCGGCAAATTATTTACCGTCCTTTTTCTCTTTTTGGATGATATAAGAAGAGGTTTTGCTGCTTTGATTAACCTATTTCCATCTCGTCAGGAATCTCCCGTAGACACATCCAGATCTGACTTTATGGGAAAAGCAGCACTTGTAGCTGGAGCTCTCCCAATTGCAACGCTTAGCTTCGGCATTGTCTCAGGAGCCTATGATTATAGGGTTAGAAAAAAAACAATGGCTCTTAAGAATTTGCCTAAAGCTTTTGATGGAATCAGAGTAGCCCAAATTTCCGATATTCATACAGGGAGCTTTTTCAATAAAACTGCAGTGAGCGGAGGAGTTGATTTACTAAATGCTCAAAAACCAGATATAGCCTTTTTTACGGGCGACCTTGTCAACAATCAAAGTAGCGAAGCAAAACCTTATCTTGATATCTTTAAAAAAATCAAAGCTCCAATGGGTGTATTCTCAACCATGGGGAATCATGATTATGGAGATTACAACAGAGATTGGAGTCAAGAGCGAAAAAACAAAGACGTCAAGCAACTTCATGAAATGCACAAGTATATGGGGTGGGACATTCTTCTTAATGAAAACAGGGTAATCAAAGAAGGTTCCGATCAGATTGCGATTTTAGGATTGGAAAACTGGGGAGCTGGAAGATTTTCTAAGTACGGAGATATGAAGAAAACGATAGCGGGCGTAGAAGAAATTCCCTTCAAGCTTTTATTGTCTCATGACCCTTCGCATTGGGACGCACAAGTGAGGAAAGAATATCAGGATGTTGATTTGATGCTGGCTGGTCATACCCATGGTATGCAATTCGGAATTGAAATAGGAGATTTCAAGTGGAGTCCATCACAGTATATATACGACCGTTGGGCTGACCTCTATCAAGAAGAAGATCAGTATCTATATGTCAATCGAGGATATGGCTTTATAGGCTATCCTGGTAGAGTTGGGATTCTCCCGGAAGTAACAATTCTAGAGTTAAGGTCAGTTTAATAATTATTTTCTAAAAAATTGAGTTGGACATAGGGTATTCAGAAACTCCGCTGTTTACCCATTATAAATATTTCAATTTTTTCAAATTATCAAGTCATTCAGCAGGTGATGGATTAAAGAGGAGCTAAAAGCTCCTTTTTTTTGTTTTTATAATTGAGTCATCAAGCCTAAATTGAATTCAATTTAGATTTAGCAGATGTCATTTGAACCGATAGCAAAGCTCAGAACCTTTTTCAAGGAAACAGTCTGGAACACGCCTCTCAATACCTTATCAAGAAGCGAAGCGTATTTGTACAGGCAAATACGTATTTGGATGATTACGTTATCCGAATACAAGAAAGATAAATGTCCTGAAAAGGCCTCAGCACTTACTTTCTTCTCCTTGCTTTCTATCGTTCCTGTGCTGGCAATGGCCTTTGGTATTGCTCAGATGTTTGGCTTAAAGAGTTTTGTTAAGAAGGAATTAGCTCGGTATTTAAGTGGTCAGCAAGAGATACTGGATCAAGTTAGCAGTTTCGCTGAAACGATGCTTTCAGAAGCAGGGGGAGGGATCATTTCCGGGATAAGTGCGGTTTTCTTGATTTATGCAGTCGCGCGCTTGATGAATAACATTGAGATTGCATTTAATCATGTGTGGAATACTAAGCAAGGAAGGTCTATAAAACGAAAGGTTACGGATTACATGGCTGTTATTTTCCTGGGACCCCTTATCCTAATTCTTTCAAGCTCAGCGAGTGTATTTATAGCCAATAGCATTCAGAGCTTTACTGAAAGTTTCGAGTTTATTGGTTTTTTCGAGCCTATCATACTTTTCTCACTTAAGCTTATTCCATATACCTTAATATGGTTTTTACTTTTTCTACTCTACATCGTATTTCCGAATGGTTCTGTTAAGCTTCGCCCAGCTATGATAGCCGCTATTTTAGCAGGGACCGCCTATCAATTAATACAACTAGCCTGGATAAATGGACAAGTATTTCTTTCCAACTATAGTGTCATATACGGGAGTTTTGCTGCTCTGCCTCTTTTCTTGATTTGGCTTCAGTTGAGCTGGAGGATATTGTTATTTGGAGCAGAATTTGCGTATGCCATTCAACACTTTTCGACTTGGACCTATACCAATGAAGATCAAAAACTGAGCGGAAAGCTAAAAAAACGGTTGTTGCTTATAATTCTTCATCGAGTGATCAAGGGGTTTGTAACTAATGACAAACCTGTTTCTTTCGATGATCCTGCGAAACAACTTTTCATCCCCAATAGATTTATTCATCAAGCTTTCTCAGAGCTGGAAACTGCGGGTCTAATCAACAGAGTGAAAAGCGATAAAGAGGATTTATATCAGCCTTCCATGGATGTAAATAAAATTGATTTTCATACTGCGCTTATGAAGCTAGATCTTGTGGGCTTAAGCTCTTTGCAGAAACTGGAAGAAAACGCTTCTTTTTCAGAAGTAAACCAGACGCTTGAAACAATTGAAAATAATCAGAAAACTTCTTCAGGAAGCAAACTTCTAAAAGACTTATGATTTTCTAGCCTTAAATGACCAAGTAAACTCAAAGTTCGAAACGACAGTTCCGTCTGCGGTAGTTCCTGTTGTGAGGAAAGTTCTAACTGAAGTTTCTCCGCTTTTAGAACATTCATTTACAGCGTCAAAAGCCTCATTCGCGTTAGAACAGGTAAATAGGACTTTTCCGTCCGCTTTTTTCAAGAAATTTGCTTTGCAATCTATAATTATAAATGCAATCGACTGTTCATGACATTTCGTTGCAATCTGACAATTGATAGCAGTAGATAGCTCTGCTGCCATACTTTGAACAGCGAAGTACATTGATTTGAAAGGATTTTTGTTCAGCCACTTAAATGGAATTGAAGTGGTACACTCGTTTTCCGAAATAGAAACAACTCTCAACCCAGCTAAGAAAGCGATTGGTAAATTGAACAAGATGTAAAGTTTGAATTTCCAACCCAATAAAGAATTCGCGATATTTTGTTGGCATGTATTCAAAAGGGGCGTGGTAGTAGTTTTAGCGAGAAGGAGGTATATCAGCAAACTCTAGATTACCTTCTTTTTTCTGCTCTTCTATGATACGTTTCTTTTGAGCGTTCATAAAATAGCCCTCTAGTTTAGATTCAAAGAATTTCACAAGAAAGAAGATCGCTGCTAAAAGCACGAAATCAAGATAAAACCCGTTCGAAAAATTCTCCTCAATGAACGGTTGAACAACTATTTGTTCCAGAACAAAAAGACCCAAAGCAACACTTAGCATGATAGTAGAAGCCTTCTTACCAACCTTAGCCTTAGCTAATTCATCAATCGTTTCAGTAAGTTTTACGTTTTTATCCTTGATCTCATCGTTCTGCTCTCGAATTTGAAGGTTGGCACCATCAAGCTTTTTTTGCAGTCTGTCTGAAACTCTTGTTATTACTTTAGCCTGAGCTACCAGCTCTTCGTAATCATCAGAAAACTCATCAAGTTGTTCCTTATATATAGAATGAGATTCAAGTCTGGATCTAAACTCTTTTAATTTTCTTATCTCTTCGTGATATAATTCTCTTGGGCTTTCCATTGCTACTTAGAACTTAAAACTCTTCTAATTCAATGAAATTAATTTCTAAATCCAGCAAATCGGCATAATCTTCTCCCGCTTCCATCATGTCCTCATCGTCCTCCTCATAGTGCCAATTTATTATCAACTCTCTATCAGCATCCTGAAACGCCATTAGTTTTTTGAAAACGTCAAAAAGACATTTCGAAGAGCTTGTATTGAAGTATTCGTAAGAAAAATTTGCAGTAAGCTCTTCAACTCCCTCTTCAATCAATTGATCAATCAGGTTCATTACCTGTTCATAAAACAAGATCGAATTCTCAGGACTAGACCTTCCTTTGATTTCAAGAATATTAGTCTCAGGATCAAAAGCGATAAGAGGTGTTACTCTGCTAGGTTCAATAAATATCTTTTCCATAAATCCCCTGTCTCCTTTCTTAAATGTCTCTTGGTAGTCTAACTTGTAATGTAAAGTAAGACACTCTATCCGTTACTTGTTGAAATTTATATCTCAATTTTTGGCCACCGGTCTTGCGTGCTATATCTATAAACCCAAGACCGCCAGTTCCTTTATCCGAAAACTCTTGTTCATTTAGAACCTTCTTATACAGTGCTCTGAGCTCATCGGGTCCTACACCATTTATGTCATCAAGTCGAGATTGTATTTCTTCTATTTTGTTCACAGGAATATAGTTGCCAGTTTGTAAACTGTAAAATCGCTTTCTGGCTGAAATTAGAATCAGTGCGGATCTTGAATCATAGCTACTTACCTTTATCTCATCTGTATTGACTTCATCAAGATGGTAGTATAAGTTTTGGATACACTCTGTAGCTACATTATAAAACTTCTTTTTCACCTTTCTGTTCTCTTCCAGCTCCTCAAGTCTCTCTTCCAAAGTTCCAATCATAGAAGTGACTAGATCAAAAGTTAATTCACCCTTATACATAAGAATGATATTTTGATCGTATATGTTTTTATAACTTCTTAAGTAATCCATTTACTACGGTTTGTTCTAATTACAAATTCGAAATCTAAGTAGTAAACTTCAAACTTACCAACATCTACCTGTGAAAATAGGCTTGTGATTTTCGTCGCTACTTCAAATAATGATTTCGAAAGCCTAAATTTACTAATCAATAACCATTCAGACTCTATTTTTTTGCAAGGATTTTAGCTCTGGAAAGCCCTTAAATCGATCATCGCGTAAATCTGCACGTTCATATCCCAATAGTCCCGTTCGGTCGAATGGACTATGAAAAGTTTCTCATTTTACCATTAATTGCATATGTTTAAGATGCAAAACCAGCGAGTTTGACCAATCCAGAATGATATGTTAAAGAAAGATGTTTACGCAATTGCCTACGTTGTTACACTATTAATTGTAGCGGGATCAGTTGCATACTATGTGTTCTTCCTCCAGAAGAATATCATTGATGTGTTTAATAATGACCCGAAGTTAGTTCAGACAGCTACCAAGCAAGGAGCCCTGGGACAACAGATGACCAAGGCTGCAGTGGGGATGGGATATTCTGAAACACAGTCTAATTTTACTGTTTTTCAAACCGAACTTGCCAGAATTATCCCTATATGGAAGAAAAACCACGAGGCACTTATATCCGGAGACAAGGACTTGAATGTTTCAGCCCCAATTTTCGCAACAGATGAGTATAAGAAAAGGCAAGAAGATTTAAGGTTTTTCTATGATGAAATGAGAATAAATTCATCAAACCTTCTTGATCTTGATTTTACAACAGATAGAACAGACGTGAGCTATTTATCTTTACGTGGCTCAATCGAAACATTAATTAATACTGTTAAGAAATATCAGAATGCCTCAGATGAAATTGCTAATTTCTTAGTTGAAGATTCTCAATTTCACAAATCAGCACTGAGTTTATCGGAAAAGGTGGTTTTTGGAGTTTTCTTCGGATTCTTACTTTTGCAGGGAGCCTTTATATTCAGACCATTGGTGAAACTAGCAAGTGACAACTACTTATCAGCAAATAAAGCTTTTGTGAAGGTTAAGAAATCAGAGGAAGAACTTAAAGTTAATTATCAGAAACAGAAGATCATTAATAAGAAACTCTACCTATCACGAAAACAGCTTGAGGATAATAACAAAAGGTTGCAGGAGTCTGAGGGTAAACTATTGAAGAGTTCTGAAGAACAAATTAAAATTAATGAGCAATTGATCGGAGCTCAGGGTGAGTTGAACGAGGCATATAAGAAGCTACAGTCTTCTGAAGTGGAAATTCGAGAATTGGCCGATAAACAATTGCAGGATAATGAAAAGTTATTCTTAGCAGAGAAAAAGATTAAGGAAACGCTTAAGAAAGAACAGAAGAGTAAGAAAGAACTCAACGATGCAATTCAATCTCTCAAAAGTGCACAATCTCAACTTGTTCACTCAGAGAAAATGGCTTCACTTGGTCAGCTTACGGCTGGAATAGCGCATGAAATAAATAATCCTATTAACTTTATCTCTTCAGGAATGGTGTCAATCAAAATGTCGATTGAATCTTTGAGAGAAATAGTAGAAGAATACTCGAGACTGGATGATGGAGATAACCCTGAAGAGGTTCTCGAAAGTATCAGAGAACTAAAAGAAGATCACGAGTACGACGAGATGATGGAGGAGCTTGATGAACTAATCAAGGATGTAAACTACGGTGTGACAAGGACTATTGAAATCGTAAAAGGATTAAGAGTCTTCTCTAGATTGGATGAGGAGGAAGTGAAGACTGCCAATATAAACGAGAACATAGATGCTACATTGACACTACTTAGAAACAAGACTAAGAACAAGGTTAAAGTTTCCAAGTTCTATGAAGATAAGATGGCGGACATTGAATGTTATCCTGGTCAGTTGAATCAAGTATTTATGAACATCCTAAACAATGCCGTTCAAGCAATGCCTGAAGATAAGAAGGATGCGGAAATCACTATTTATACTGAAGAAGCTAAAGAAGAAGTTATTATTCGAATCAAAGATAATGGCATGGGTATACCGGATGAAATAAAAAGTAGAATATGGGAACCATTCTTCACGACAAAAGCAGTTGGTGAAGGTACTGGTCTTGGTATGTCTATTACATATGGTATCATTGAGAAGCACGGTGGTAGAGTAGAGTTGACAAGTAAAGTGGGAGAAGGAACTGAGTTTGCTATTACTCTTCCAAAGACAGTGGTAAAACAAGACAAAAAAGAGTCAGAGAAAGTAGAAAGCTAAAAATCAATAATTAGAGATTATATCTTCGAAGATGCAGGAAACGGGAAATTTGGTGATTGATGATAAAGTGAAGAAGGTTAAGAAGTATTCTCTTCTTTACGTGGATGATGAGGCGACAAACCTCAGGGTGTTTAAATCGAATTTCAGGAAGTTCTTCAATGTTTTTATAACGGAGAACCCCTTGGACGCAATACAGATCTTAAAAGAAAATGATATTCAGGTAATCGTTACAGATCAGCGAATGCCTGAAATGACGGGGACGGAGTTACTGGAAAAAATTCTTCCGGATTACCCTGACATGATCAAAATCATCCTTACAGGATTTACTGACATTGAAGCTATCAAAGATGGTATTAACCGATGTGGTATCTATAAATATATCACAAAGCCTTGGAATTTTGAGGAGATGAAAGGTGTGCTTGACAGAGCCATGGATACTTATCAGATATCTCAGGATAGTGAAGACCACATCAAAGAACTAAAGGACTCTAACAGTGAATTAGAGAATCGCGTAAGTGAACGTACCAAAGAGCTAAATACTATCAATAAAAGACTTATTGATAGTATTAGATACGCAGGGTTATTGCAACAATCCATGTTGCCAAACGAACGCTATCTAAGTAGGCTTTTTTCCGAACATTTTGTGCTGTATAAGACCAAGTACTTTTTTAGTGAAGAATTTATTTGGACGACCAGCCTCAATTTTAGATCAGAAGATTACACTGCCGTTGCATTAATAGAATTTGATGGCAAAGGGATTATTGGATCTTTGAAAACTTTGATTGCGGATTCTATTTTGAATGACCTCATTCAAGACAGGAAGATCTTTCACACAGGGGATATTATCAAGGAATTGAAGCGTGAAGTGGATGCGGCCGGCTCAGCAGAGCTTGAATGTGATTTGCGTGTTTCTGTGGCTTTGTTTGACAATAATGACAGGACGTTGCAATTCAGTGGGGTAAATCAAAATATGATCATTTTTAATGACAAAAAGATGACTGTTTTGGAAGGAGAGTCGGATGATAATATAAATGATCTGATGGCTGAGAAAATTGAAATGAAGGAAGGGGACACTTATTACATGTTTTCCAACGGATTTCAAAATCAAGAAAATCAGGATGGTGTGAAATTCTCTCAAGAGAAATTCGAAGAAATGATTAAATCAGTTCAGGGGAAAAATTTGGAGCAGCAGTACCAATTTTTAAATCAAAACCTAGAAGATTGGGTTAGTGATTCAAAATTGAATGATGATGTTTCTGTTTTTGCTTTTAAATTTTGAGTGAATGGCGATTAAGGCGAGTAATTACAGAAATTGGTGTGTAGAGAACATTAGCCCTCAGTCTTGGACTAGAATTGTCTTGAAGAATTTGACGATGGTTCGTGAGCGAGGTTTAACCCTTGCGCAGCTAGAAAATGTTGATCCGGATATTGACCTTGACGAGGAACTGCTTGAAGCACTAAACGTAGCGCTAGCAGAGCTTTATGACCTCACCGTTGATGAAAGTCTTTTAGTTAGGTATTGATCTAACCGCCAGATGCATTATTTTCTATCATCTTTATATTTCAATTCCCATAATCAAAACGTCATCAGTCTGCTCAGAGTCGTTTTTCCAATCATCAAATGATTTATTAAGAATCGCTTCTTGATCTTTCATTGCCTTATCAGAGTTGTCTAGAATCAACTGCTTCAAATTCTTGATCATAAACTTCTTATCGTTTTCACCTCCAAATTGATCCTGAAAACCGTCCGAGGTTAGATAGATTTTATCACCCTCAGCCAGCTGTATTTCCTCTTTGTTGAGAAGAGATGAAGCCTGTCTTTCGTCACCTTCAATGCCGCCTATCATCAGCTTCGGGCTTTTAAAGGTTTCGATCTCTCCATTTCTTACCAGATGAAGGGGGATTCCCGCACCGGAAAATTCCATCCGGAGATCGTCCAGATTAATCACGCATAGTCCTACTTCCATTCCATCTCTGCTATGAGTCTCTGTATCTCGTTGCTGCAGTTCCATTTTGATTTGCTTATCCATGCGAGCAAGAATCTTATTGGGATCAAGGTAGTTCTGGTAATAGACAATGTTGGTAAGCTGATTACTTCCCATCATAGACATAATTGCACCCGGAACTCCATGTCCGGTACAGTCTGCGCACACAATTACGAGGTATTCGTTTCTTCCTTGTCTTATTCTTTCAAACCAATAGAAATCACCACTCACGACATCTTTAGGTTTATAAATAACGAATGCGTCTTTAACTACTTTAGAGATAGAAGATAGATCTGGGAGTATTGAATTTTGAATTCGTTTAGCATATAAAATACTATCGGATATCTGTTTATTGAACGATTCCAGTTGAGACTTTTGATTCTCAATTTCTTCGTTTTGCTCCTCTAGCTTATTATTTGTTTCTTGCTGCTCTTCAAGTTTTTTCAAAAGTACTTGCGAAGAGCTTGCCAGCTGTCGAGCCAATTTACCCACTTCATCATTTGATTTTATATCAATGTTGACATCAAAATTCCCTTTTCCAATTTCTTCCGCATTCTTACTAAGCCTCACAATAGGTCTTACAAAAAGATTGGCGGCTATAAGGGCAAGGATTATAGAGAGAGCTAGTACTGATAGGATAACGATCAGTATCCTGTTTTGAATCGCTCCAAGTGGCGAAAACGCTTTTTCCTTTTCTATTCCGATAGATAGAATCCAATCGTTCCCCTCGTAGCTGAGGTAGCTTTGTTGTTTTGCAACGAACAGTAGGCTGTTTTCGGTTTCAAGAAAATTTACCCTTGAACCAGCAAGATCCTTTATCAGCTCAAATTGAGGATATTGAGAAGTAAGAGGGATTAAGTCATCATTATTAGTGTAGAGGATTGTTCCGTTTTTATTAATAAGATTTACGCTTAGTTTTCTTGTTGTGTCACTGCTTAGGGAGATATCACCCATAATTCTAAAAAGCTCGTCTACCAATATCTGTCCGACTAGCACACCGGATGGAGAATCATCATAATAGTCGTTGACGATTGACGCAAATTGCATGACCACTCTCCCAATATCGGGAGACATAGAAACATCCATTACGGATGTGTTATCATCTGAAAGCTGAGTCCAAAACAGTTTATTTTCTTCTTGTTTCCCAACAGACTGCCTTTTGCTATCAGCCAATCTGACACGATTCATATCGAAGTATGAAAAATTATAATAAAGGTCATTGAGGTTTTCAAGTTCCTGCAGACGAGAAGTAAGCTCATCATTTGAGATGTCGCTGATTCTGAAATATGGATTTTTTGTAGCCATATTCACATCATTGATTCTAGAAAAAATGAATTGTTCTATATTAGAAATCGTTGATTCAGCCTGTTTAGTAATGTTTAGCAGCAATTCCTGGCGATACTCATGCTTCACCTCGTTGTTTGTAAAAACGAATATGATCGACGAAGTAATTACAACAAGAAATAAGCACAAAAAAGTCAGCTTGGCGTAAATGTTCATGGTATAGAGTGTTTGCGACTTCAATTTAATGCTATGAAATGGAAAAGTGAATAATTTCTAACTGAGTTAATAGAAAGTCTTGAAAATTGATTGAGAATCGGAATTAAAGATTAAAAATTAATCTATTTCTTGAAACAGTTTCTAAATTGCGATTTGGTATTTAACAATCTATACTGATGTCAATTGTGATTAGGAGCTTAATTTGCATTTTCTCATTTTGTGCTTTTTTTAGTGTTCATGCACAAAACCTCACTGTTTATAAAAGCCCCAGAGGGGTTGATGAGACTACAGAAAAAATTGTTTCCTTGATTGAGGAACAAAATTTAATATTCTTTGAGACTGTTTCTCATGACAAAATAGCGGAAGAAAGAGGTAAGAAAATATCTCCCACAAGAAGTATACTCTTCGAAGATCCCGACCTTACTACCACATTGATTTCGTGTCAACAGACGACCGCACTTGACTTGCCTTTAGAAATTTTGGTATGGGAAGAGTATGGGGACGTTTATATCGGCTTTATTGATCCTAAATTCATGAAAAAGAGGTTTATGATTCTTGGTTGCGATGAGACGATCAATGCGATGACCAAGCTCATGGTGAAGTTAGCAAACGATGCTCTTCGAGATTGATTCCTTCCCGAGGCTGCAGATTTTAAAGCGTCTCGATACCTAAATCAAAAGTTAGATACTCCCATTGAAAAACGAGCTTTTGTTCAATGAAGCTGAATTTCATTCTTTCTTGTAATACTTCAGTTTTTTGAGGCTTGATTTCCAATCTCAAAGCATCTTTACTTTCGTCATAATTATAAGCCCCCCATTGGTTCCAGTCTTTATTAAAGATCAATATCCATTTGTATGCGTCTGGAATTGCGAAAACGGAATACTTACCCGCTGGCAAAACTTGGCCATTCAGGGTAATGTCTTTTGAAGTTTGAAACAATGTAGCTTCATTAGCTCCCGTTCTCCACATGTTACCATATGGTACAAGGTCTCCCCATATTTTTCTTTTTTTAACTCCCGGGCTGCTGTATTTAATGTGAATTTTGGCGTCTCCTATCAAAGTAGAATCATTGGCATAGGGGGATGGTCGCTTTTCTTTTGAATTTGGGTCGCAAGAAACAACGAGGAACAGTAGCACTGAGCATGCAAGAAAAATTTTATTAAACTCCATTAAATCGGACATTGATGTGTTCTTATTCGGTCAATAAATAAGGTTGTGTTTTCACTAAAATGTTGATAACAAGAGATTTAACTTAAAAGGTACATTTTTTGTTACTTAGAATTTAAACCTAGCACTATAATTAATTTAACCATGGGTATAATTGGAATCGAAATCCCTCAACTTAACGAAGAACAGGAAATAGAGGTTGAGGTAAAGGTCAACGGAATAAAAAAACAATACAATTATCGTGTTGAAATATTTTATTGGGATCAGTGTCCTTTTCCTACTGAAGACAGAGTAGAATGCATTAGACAATTGGTATCAACTTATGATAGCCAGTGGGACTTAGCCCACATTGGGCTACCAACGGATGATTATATTCCGATCACTTTTAGAAAAAAAAGGAGTTAGAAAGGCAGATCATCGTCTGACTTCTCACCCTGATCCATCCAGCTATCTGCTTGCGTCGGGGGAGGAGGTGTCTCGCTCATTGGTGGAGAAGGGACTTCTGCTGATGATTTGTTTCCTTCAATTTTCCATGCCTGCAGGCTATTGAAGTATTTTACCTCGCCTTTGGGGTCTGTCCACTTCCTGCCTTTCAAGTTAAATGAGATATTTAAATTATCTCCTGGTTGGTAGCTGTCAAGTTGAGAACAATTACTTTGTATGAGTTCGAATTTTATAAACTCTGGGTATTGAGGGTTTTCTGCATATTCTACAACAAACTCTCTTTTCTTAAATGAGCTTGTCACATCTTGTGTGTCAAACTTTTCTATCAACTTTGCTTCTATATTCATTTTTGTATGATAAACTTTCCGGCAAATAAAGAGTTCTCATTACGGATATGAAAAAGTCTAAGAAACTATTTTTCATCATAGCGGCAATTTTTCTCGTTGCGATGCTATTGATCGGGTTAGATATCAGCAGTAAAACTACCTGGCCAGGGGCAAAAAGAAACCTGAAAGAAAGATTGGTGGAGTAATTGATTTTAGCTTTTTGATCCTAAAATGTCCAGCTAAGGATACATCTTTGAAGACTTGAATTATATAATGGTCATTTTGGGATACCATTTTGAAAAAGTTTTTTACATTAAAAAGTCAAAACTCATTAATCGCAGTATGATCAAATCAAAAATATTCTACCTGACTCTGATTTCCGTTGGATACCTCATATCATGTTCTAGTGAAAAGGAGAGTGACTTATTAGAAATGGAATTTGATTGCGCATTGTCTGATCTCGCTTTGACATTAGATAATGTAAGTAAACCAGGCTGCTCTACATCAGGATCAATTGCGGTAGTTGGAGCTGGTGGAGACGGAGTATTTGAATATAGTCTTGGCGAAAAGGTTCAATCTTCAGGTGTTTTTGAAGGATTGCAAGCTGGGCAATTTGAAATAAAAATTGAAGATGGGAATGGCTGTATTTCGACTTTGATGGTGGATCTAGAAGCTGCGATTGGTAGTATTTCAGCACAAACAGAAATGACAGTTGCAAATTGTAGCGCAGCTGATGGGCAATTAGTTGTAAACGTTTCTGGAGGTACTGGAGTTTATACTTATTCGATTGATGGTGCTGCTGAGGTTAGTTCCAATACCTTTTCTGAATTGACCGCTGGCGATTATACGATAGTGGTGAAAGATGACACTGGCTGCACAACTCAAGTTGATGCTAATGTGGGTGTGGACAATGGTGATATTTCTCAATCAATATCAGCTACAGTTTCCGGATGCGGCACTTCTTTAGCAACGATCAGTGTCGATGCGACAGGCGGAAATGGAACTTACTCTTACTCGCTTGATAAATCTGATTTTGTATCTACAGGCGAGTTTCAAGATGTTTCAGCAGGAATGCACAGTGTTACCTTGAAAGATGGTAATGGGTGTGAAACGGTTGATGAGATTCAAGTTTTATCAGGTGTGAGCCTAAAGGATGATGTGGCAACTATAATTAGTACCAACTGCGCGACTAATTCAGGTTGTCATGCAACAGGTGCTTCTGGCAGTAGGCCTGTACTGGAAACTGCTCAGCAAATTATTGACAAAGCTGATCGAATCATGATTCGAACTGAGGCTAAAACTATGCCTCCTTCAGGCGGCTCGCTTACAAATGCTCAGATAGCTACTATAGCGTGCTGGGTTGAAGACGGTACTTTGAATAATTAGGCCACTCCTGATAAATGCATATTTGTTTAGGTTTTGATGGACGGATTTAATTTACAGTCTCTTTTTTTTTTAGAAGTTGGCTTTGAAGTGCATCTTATTGAGCTTTTACAATCTTATAATAATACAATTCACCTCTGTTGA
>JAGDZQ010000027.1:0-45007 GCA_049115715.1 Cyclobacteriaceae bacterium | reverse complement strand
ATGAACTAAGTGCCTAATTCAAAAAGTTTATTCCTCAATATATGAGATAAACGAGAACTGTACAAATAATTTCAGTTATCTGAAATGAAACAAATACGAAAGAAAATGCAGATACTCTGCTTCTGAGGTTGATTTCATAAATCGAAATAATGAGA
The DNA here is from genome assembly GCA_049115715.1 of Cyclobacteriaceae bacterium. GTDB lineage: Bacteria > Bacteroidota > Bacteroidia > Cytophagales > Cyclobacteriaceae > JAMZMI01. The sequence goes on along the minus strand of JAGDZQ010000027.1, from coordinate 44,852 downwards.
TGCCTTGATCAGGCACTCTTAGCCAAGCGGACTTATAACCTCCCCTACCTCTTAATCACCCTCACCGTCTCCACTCTTACCCCTTCTCTCACCTGAATCAAATACAGTCCATTATCCAAGTTACTTAAATCCAGATCGACGGATTGCTGATTCGTATTCAGAGACGGAACAACTTCTTTTCCTTCCAATGAGAATATTCGTATCGTTCTGTCCGCTTTAGAGCCAAAGGAAATTTTCGTGAACGTATTAACTGGGTTTGGATATACTTCAACCTTAATCTTAACTGTTGCCAATTCCTCTTCGCAGACTTTACTGGTCAGTATGACCGTATCAGCAACAAAACACTTGTTTTCATTAAAGCCCTTCACCCAAAGTTCAAGTGTCTCTCCTCCACCGAAATCAGCATTACGTATGGTAATGCTAAGGTCGTTAGAGCCTGTTGACCAGATTACTGAATCGTACACAGCCGCAACCTCAAATATCACAGACTCGTCAACACAAATCTCTTTATCGACTCCTAAATCAATTGCTGCCAGCTCTGCTGGAGCTGTCACTTCAAAAGACTCATTAATGCTACACCCTTCTGCGTCTGTCACGGTGACTTCATAGCTGCCTGCGGCAAGGTTACTCAACTCGGAAGTTGTCTCTCCTGTAGCCCAAGAATAGGAATAAGGAACCAATCCTTTATTTGGTGTAACGGAAATCGACCCATTGCTTTCTCCAAAGCAAGTGACATTCGTAACCGTTGACTCAACCTCAAGAACTACCGATTCGACAATTTCTACATCTGCTGTTTTTTCACATCCGTTTTCATCGCTTACTGTGACTGTGTAAGACCCCCCATCCAAATCGTCCAGTTCGCTTCCTGTTTTTCCATGGCTCCACGTATAACTCAATGTTCCGGTACCGCCGGAAGCGACAACAGAAGCAAATCCTTTTTTGCTTCCACATACTCCATCTTCTTTCGTTACCTCAACCTGAATCTCCTGAGGATCATCTAGCACAAAATTGGAAGTGGAAATACAGCCATTAGTACCTGTAACAGTGACGGAATATTCACCCGCAGACTGTCCATCTATGAAACTCTCAGTTGATCCTGTAGACCAAAGGATGGACTGTACTTCAGTACTGTTCAGATTCAAGGTGATTTTCCCGTTTGCCTCACCAGCACAAGCAACTTGTTGAATATCTGATGTTATCACTGGGGCATCCGTTTCATTGATGCTGAAGCTTTGCGTCAGCGTGCAACCTGTTGTGGAAGTGATAGTAACTGAATAGTTTCCTGCTCCAAGGCTACTTCGATCGCCATCGGTGCTATCATCATTCCAGAGATATGTAAATGTCTCAGGGTTCTCTAATCCTAAATTAATCGCTCCATCAGCTGCGCCACAATTAGCATCCGTTACTGTTTCGTTCAGGGTAATATCTCCACCCTCTTCTAATATGAAAGCTTCTGTTGAGTAACACCCAAAGCGATCCGTAACGGTAACGCTGTAGGCGCCTGATTTGAGTGCTGCGATTTTGCTTTCGGTGTTATCACTTGAAATAATATTCCATTGATAAGTTAAGGGTTCAAAGCCTGATGCATCGACTTGCAATGAGCCGTCTTGCAGACCAAAACAAGAAGGGTTGGTGCTTTCAACCAGCACTATAGTTGGTGCTGCTTGATTGGCTACTGTGATGGTGATGTTTTCTCTCTGAACAATTCCACAACCGTTTGTGATATCAACAAATACTTGATACGACCCTGCAACATCGTATGAATGCTGGATGGTTGGGTTCACAGATGAACCAATAGCACCATCGCCAAAGTCCCAATCGAAAGCCACTCCTCCGCTTGCAATCAAAGTAATCAGTGCGCATCGAGGATATCCAATCTCAGGGTCTTCTGCGGATAGCGAAATAGACGTCTCCGCTGCAAAGTCTCCCCCCACGGTTACCTGAGTAGTCTGTGAACTAGTACCGTTACAACTGTTTGTCAAATCTAAGGTGACATCATATACTCCTGCTTCAGCATAGGCATGTCTGACAATCGTGGATACAATCCCGTCTTCGCTTACTACTGTTTCGATACCAGACAGGGTAGTGCCATCGCCAAAATTCCAAACGTTTTCGTGTTCTCCTTCGAAAAAGAAAGTGACTACATCTCCCGGACAACCGGCTCTATCTTCATCTCCGTCTACTCCAAAGTTTACAAAGGATAGTGGAGCACTTTCGCTCACAATGAAATCAGCGGTAAGCATCGCACTGTTTCCGCAAAGGTCGCTCACCATCACTGCCGCCTGATAGGTGCCTGATTGTGTCACTTCTACAGAATATGCAGACGATGCTGAGGTCACCGTGCTATCACCAAGTATCCATTCGAAAGTGAATGAATCGTCTGCTCCGAGAACAGAAAAGCTGATAGGTTCGTCTTGACAAACCTCTACCGCACTTGTTTGGAGTTCTATTTCTGACAGGATATCCCGACTTTCTGAAACTTCCACCACCGTACTGATATCATACACATTGCTACAATTATCCGAAGCGGAAACACTCACAATGTAGTTACCAAAAGAGGCATAAGCGTGAGAAATAATCTCCGAAGTAGACGTTTCCGTTTCACCATCTCCAAAGGTCCATTCGTAGGTTTTAAAACCACGTGTTGCCTCAAACTCAAAAGCTTCACCTGCACATGCCGTTTCTTTGTCCACTTCAAGTTCAATAAGACGATCACCATTTTGTGAAGTATTGGAAACAATCACCGAAGTAGTCAGGGTAGTATCCTGTCCACAAAAATTGGTTGCTAAAACTGATACATCGAAAGTTCCTTCTTCTTCAAAAGCAATGAAGATTTCTTCATCTCCAAAAAAGGACTCATTTCCTACAGTCCAGAAATGGGTATCCAGACCTTCGGCCTCTAAGAAAAACCCTACCTCACTTCCTGTGCATACTTCGTCAGCACTGGAAGTCAATGTCATCAAATCATCGAGCTCGCCATTTCCAGCCCCTACCAGCGTAGTGGCTGCAAAGGTGGTATCTGAACCACACGCATTAAATACCGACAGTGAAAAGTCATATGAGCCTGCTTCGTCCAATGCATATTGAATCGAAGATTCATCGGTCAGTAACGTTTCTCCATCTACAAGCCATTCGTATCGGATAAAGCCTACTGGCCCGCTCAAAACAAAAAGCTCTCCCGGACAGACTTCTTCGGGAGCATCAAAAGCAATTTCTTCTTCTATAAAAATATCATCTCCGATCAATACACCAGCCACAAGTGTGGTATCTGAGCCACAGGCGTTTTTGATAGTCAGAGAAAGGTCAAATGCATCCAATGTAGCATATGCATGTGACGCCTCAGCTGTAGTGGTGGTTAAGGTAGTTCCATCCCCAAAGTCCCAATTGTATTCGGAATAGCCTAGCTTGGTTTGAAAGATAATTGAAGTATTGGGACACACGCCATCTTGAAATTCAAGAAAGGTTCCATCGAATCTGCTCACCGCTTCTCCTACAGATACTGTGGAAAAGAGCGTAGTATCATTCCCACATGAGTTTTGAAAAGAAACAGTGACTTCTTGCTCTCCCAATTGATCAAACGAAAAGGCAACTTCTTGCTGATTGGAAAATGTTTCACCATTTGCTTCTGGCCCAAAATCCCAAACGTAATCGCTATACCCATCAGGAGCAGTAAAAAGAAAAGCATCTCCGGGACAATTCGCCTCTGCATCAACTTCTAAAACAAGCGTTGGGTCAAAGGGTGCGTTTGATTGGATCGAAACGAGATAATCGAGTATATTGGTGTTTCCGCATGTATTTTCGAAAGAGACGCTTACCGTATACTCTCCAATGGTGTCATAAATATTGGAACTTTGGGCAGAAATGGAGTCAGCATCGGTTGATCCATCACCAAAATCCCAAGCGTAAGATTGATAACCCTCTGGGGCCAGGAAGATCATCTCTTCTCCAGGGCAAGCGGATTGCGGTGATGAGGTAATAAATAGTTGATCTGGAAATCCTGCGCTTTCTTTCACTTCATGGGTAAGGCTAAGGGTAGAATCGCTTCCACAGCTGTTGAATAGTGTTACAGATATGTCGTAGCTGCCAGCATTGGCGTAAGCATAAACTACATCTGATAGTGTAGTCTCGACTGCACTTGATCCGTCACCGAAGTTCCAAACGTACCTTTCAAATCCTAAAGAGGTGCTTAGGTTTACTTCTGCGCCCGGGCAAGAGCTAGGCTCTTCTGCAGAAAGTGCTACATCAGTTGGTATCGGTGAGTCCAGGCCAACAGAAATAAGCTGAGTAAGTACCGAATCCTGACCGCAGCTATTAGTGACGGTAATCCTTACTTCATATTCTCCAACTTCGGCAAAACTGTAGCTTTCAAAATCATCCCCATCATCGATCACTTCTCCATCTCCAAAACTCCATTGATAGTTAGAAAAGTCTTCTGTCACAAAGAAGTTAAGGACTTCATCAGGACAAGCGGAAGTTGCTGAGGAGAAAAAATCAACCTGTTCAGCAAATGGCAAATCGTCTCTCACTTCCACATTGGTGGAAAAGGTAGCCGAACGACCGCAAGTATTGTAAATCTTTACTGCTACATTGGCGTCACCAACCTGGTCAAGTTCCGCTTCATAAGAAGGTGATGCTGTACTGTCCAGCTTCGTATCATTCAAAAACCAAACATAGGATTGGTATCCGCTTTGGGTGAAAAAGGAAACGCTGGTACCTGGGCACACCTGAGCATTGTCTGATTCCACCGTAAGATCTGTTGGGATTTCCTGATTGTCATCTACCAATACACTGGTTATCACTTCTCTGGTATTTCCACAGGTATTGGAAACAATCAACGAAACTTCATATTGACCGTTTTGCTCATACGTATATTCAATATTTCCCGAGGAGGATTCAACAGGTTCTGATCCATCGCCAAAAGACCATATGTAGGATTCAAACGCCTGATCAATAAAGAAATCCACTACCGCATTCGGGCACACCGTACTTGCATGTGTAATGATGATATCGTCATCAATGACCTCAGAATCCGTAGAAACGATGAGCGAGGTAGTCAACAAAGAATCTGCTCCACAAGCATTGTAGATCCTCAGTTTTGTTTCAAATTCTCCAACGCTTTCGTATAGGTGGGTATTTTCAGCCGAACGAATACTGTCTTTGTCGCTTCCATCTCCAAAGTCCCAAACGTACCATTCGTAACCTTCCGGAGCAGAGTAGCTGTTCGTGGTGTTGGGGCAAATCGCTTCTTTTTCAGCTTCCAAAAACAGTTCATCTACGAAACTAAACTCAGTGGTTACATCCACGGTCACAAACAATGTAGTGTCAGCCCCACAAGCATTGAAATAGGTTAATCCTACTGTATAAAAGCCTTCTTGATCATAAGCATAGGAAAGTTCAGGCAATTCAGTATCGATCGTATCTTTTTCATTACCCAAATCAAACTGGTAGGTATAGTTACCTTCGATTCCCTCAAAAATCACTTCTTGGTTAGGACAGACAGCTGTATTGTTCACAGTAAAATCAAGATTGCCCGGCCAGTTGGCAGTAGACGAAAGATTCACTGTTTGTGTATGCGTGCCAGTATTGCCACATCCGTTGGTCACCGAAAGAGTCACGGTGTACTCGCCCAGGCTTTCATAGGCATGGGAGGTAGACTTGTCACTAGAGGTACTGCCATCGCCAAAATCCCATAGGTACGTTTCTCCCTCCGTGAGCGTGAAAAAAGAAATTGCTTCTCCCGGACAGACATTTTCATCTGAAAATTGCATGCTTACATCAGGGGTAGACCCTGAATCAATCGACACACTGGTCGTTTGGGTTTGGACTCCACAAGATTCATAATTGGCGGTTAAGGTAACAGTATAACTACCGAGTTCAGTATAGGACTTGGTTACCTCAGCCCCTGTACCAGAAGTGCCATCTCCAAAATCCCAGCTATAGGATGTAGCTCCTGCATCAGCAAAGAAAAACACCTCCTCATCTGGACAGGCAATCTCAGTATTGGTTCCAAATCCTTGAATCCCCTCAACTGTGATGATTTTATCCACAAAATCAATCAGTGTCCAATCAGCTGTGTAAGCCGACATGGTTACAAAATAGGAGTCCCCCTCGTCAAATGTATGTGTAACTTCATCTCCTGTAAGGATTGTTCCATCATCCATGTCCCACTCAATGTTAACGGCACTTTCATCTGTGGAAGTGTTTGTGAAGTCTATAGAAAGTGGCGCACAGCCGCTCTCAACTGAAGCAGTGAAACTTAAATCCTGGGCAAGCGCTGAACCTAAAACGAATGTCAAAATAGACGTAACAGCGAATTTTTTCATGTTCCTGAAATTGAGCATCTTATTTCTTCAATATTACGATTCGACCATCATTTATCTTTTTGCCTTCATGCTCTATGGTATAGAGGTAAATCCCATCCGGGAGATCATCCAGCCTTATTTCAGTACTCGATTGGCCAAATGTCAAATCTTCAAGCAATTGCCTGCTTATTTCAACTCCCGACAGATCGTATATCTTTAGTTTCAGGTCTTTTGCATTTCCCAACAGTGCGTCATAAATCCTGACATTGGCATAATTAGAAGCTGGCTGTGGGGAGATAGTAATTTCACTTTCAAAACCTGCTGCCAGAGTGTTTTCTAAAATCTCCGGTTCATCTATTATTTCTATTTCATCGGTTTCCAACTCGTCAAGATCTTGCTGCTCCCAAGATGCAAGTGCATCAAGTTCCGAACCTAAATCCGAAGTATCAACATAAAGCGAATCGGTCAGCTCCTCCGGATCAATGTCATATCTACAGGATCTTATTTGCCTGACCGATACGGGTCTACTTTTAGCACGACTGCCTGAGCGGGTTGTGGCAATAAAGCTGTAATAGCCCGGACGTCTAACGTGATAAGTACCTGAAGTGCCCCGTCCGGTAAATCTCCATCTACCACGGTAATAATAATAGTACTTGTATACAACCCCAAACGCTCTATTAACCGAAGCATTGGCATCAGAAATCGTTCCTCTCCTGATGTATCTCCTTCCACAAAGCTTAAATGGAGAAGCTTCTGCCTTCACTTTTAAGGTTCTCGGGCGTGATTGGATGGAATTGGAATAAAAGAATGCTCCTCCAACTTCCATTACAAAACGATACTTGTAGTTTGGATAGCCCGTATAGTAAAAACTTGTAGCGCGATATCTTCTACCGTTAACCTCCCAATAGAACTTCATTCCTGCTTTTTGTGCAGCTGTAGCATCTACCGTTGCTTTCAGTCTGAAACGTCCTCTGGAATCTCCGGTAATTGGCGTTGAAACTATTTTAGCACTTGGAGCTTCAAGAATACTAATCTTCGTTCCTTCAAACACGCAATCCGTATTTTTATCCCTTATAATCAGCTCATAAAGACCTGTTTGGTTAAATTGATATTTGCTGCTATTGGAGACCACTTCACCATCTTTCAACCACTCATAAGTAACGAGTGCCGGACTGTGATTGTAATAGGATCTCCCCCAAGAACCGGCAAAACCTACATATTCGCTTTCTCCTTTACTATTCGTTTGAGTAGAGAACGGTCTTCCTTTAAGGTCACTTATTCTGGATCGGTACTCAAGAGATGGTTTCACCACCACAGGATCTGTCGTTATTCTGCACCCGCCCAGAGAACTCATCAAGACGCGATATGTTCCGGCTGTCACATCGAAATTTGGTTCTCTGGATCGACTCCTTACTCTCCATGCTCCTCTAGTGTAGTATTGCAGGTAGAAATAGTTAGCGTTTTCATGATTGATAACCAGTTGAGTTGTTCCACAACCATATCGCTCTGCAGAGCCTTCGATTTCCCCAGTAAGAACCATAGATCGCACTTCTATTGTGCCGGAAACAGAACTGCAACCAGAAGCACTGGTAGTTTCCAAACTATAGTCACCTACAGAAGTGGCGGTATAAGTGTTAGCATTTGCTCCAGGAATCTTATATCCATTTTTATACCATTGCAAGTCTCCTTCTACACCCTCATTGGCCACTAAGACTTTTTCCAATGCTTCCCCATCACATGATATTGGATTGGTGGTAGAAGTGATTGAAACCCCGTTGGATTCTCCAGTCGGGATATCTACACTCATAGTGCTTTGGCATCCGCTCGACTTGTTTGTCACTTCGATGGTATGTGCACTACCATTGTTCTCGTTAAGCAAAATGCCGTTGGTAATAAACTCCGGGTTTGGAACTTCAATCAGACGGTCTGTCAAGCTCAAACGGGAGGTCCTCCCATCTACCTCATAGCGAGATTTGTTGGTAATATAATTTGATAATGGTCTAGCATCTTCAAAATCAAAGTAAACAGTCAAAGGAAGTGGGCGTATATTTTTGAACGCCTCCATGTTTTGTTGAATAACCTCCTGACTCAAAGCAACATTTCTCCATATCCTGACCTCATCCAAACCACCACGCATAAAGGCAGTCGAAAAACTCCTGTATCTTCTCCGCCTTGCATCGTATCGGTATTGATACCAGCTCCCAATTGAGAGGAATGCATTCGGGTCATTACGCATTACGGAATTCACATTTGACGAGCCTACCAGCTCTCCATCGATATACATTCTGTGATCTCCCCCATTTGTGCGGTCATATTTGAATGTAACAGCTATGTGGTGCCAACCTTCATTAAGCGTAGTGGAACTTACGATTGCATTTCGGTATGCTGTAAAAGGCCTCCAAATAAGGTGAGCCTGATTGGGGTCAGTGTGATCCAACCCAAGAAGACTATTGGTGAACTTATTGCTTGGCGATTGCCTGGCTGTTAAAACACCAAATATTCCTTCTTTCCCAAATTGATTGCCTTCCCACTTTACCCACATTTCGATGGTGCCTGCTGATGCTGCATTGAGACCTCCTCCTCCTTCAACGATCGTAAAACGGTTTGGCTTTGCTGCCCTGCTACGGGAGGTTTCTACATTGGTAAGCAGTTTATACGTGTAGTTATCCAAATCCATCGCTTGCTCTTCCCTACTGACCAATTCCATATTACCCACGATATCAGCACCAATGCTCAAATCGGTCGTACGATCAGGTACATACGAATCTTCTACACCCTCAAAATCATAATGAACCATCAACCCGTGGTGGTTGAAACTGGCATCAACGCGAACATTTTTCAGTTGTTGGATTTCGTAGAGCGTTCTTTCGGTATTCCAAAGTCTTATCTCGTCTATCGCTCCATTAAAGGGAAGTTCGCTAGCATTACGAGTACCAAAGTAAATTGGGGTGCCTTCGTCGGAAATACCACTTGAAGTATGCTCAGTTATGGATTGCGTGGTATTTTCTCCATCAATGATTGTTCGGATTGTTTTATACCCATCATAGCTCACGGCCAGATGGTGCCAAGTGTTCAACGAAAGCTCAGATCCATTGGTGGTGACTATTACGGAATCACCAGTGGTTGCACTTTTCAAACTAAAACCTACTTGACCGTTCTCGAAATAAATTTCATAACCTCTACTAGCTTCTTCTATTGCCTTTCTACTTATTAGTACGCCTTTGGCGTTAAGTTCGGGCCTGAACCACATTTCAATAGTGAATGGTTTTGAGTCCGAAATATCTATCTCGGACGCATCCGTTTCATCTATTTGAAGGTAAGTTCCTGAACTAAATCGGAATGCATTTCCGGTTGTATTCACTACCGGAAGCATGTTGACATTTGCTCCTTCACATAATGATTGAGAGCTGGTTATGATCGTAAAATCAGCTCCTCCCTCCCCTTCTCCAATGGTAACGTTTACTTCTTGAGAAGCTGTGTTGCCTCCTGCATCGGTTGCTGTTACGGTTACGGTATTGTCTCCTATGTCAGAGCAGCTAAAGTCCGCTTTGGAAAGTGCGAAAGTCAAACAATCATCCGAATTAGTTACCAAATCGGAGGCTGAGATTGTCACATTTCCTCCAGCATCCAACTCAAAAGTTTTGGATTGTAAGGAAAGTACCGGGTCTGTATTGTCTACTACTGTGATCGTTGCAGTAGCTGATTGCGTAGCTCCACCCTCATCAGTTCCTGTAAGCGTCACGAAGTTTTCACCAACATCGTTGCAATCAAATGTGGATTGATCCAATGATAAGGTCAACGCCGAGCACCCATTGGAAGACCCATTGTCTACCTGCTGGGGGGTGATGGACACTATTCCATTCTCATCTAAAGCTACTGTCAGGTCTTGTGTGATTACTTCCGATAAACCCGTCGCAGTTACAGTAACTGTTGCTGTAGCGATACTTTGGTTCCCAATATTATCTATCACTGTTAAAGTAACCGTGTTGTCTCCTGCATCTGCACAGGTGAAGGCTGTTTTGTCCAAACTCATACTTGCAATACCGCAATTGTCACTTGAGCCATTGTCTACCTGAGATGGGATGATCACCGCATTGCCCGTAGCATCTAATTCCACAGTGAGGTCTCGAGCCACTGCAATGGGAGCAATAGATTCTGTTACGGTTACTACCACAGTTGTAGTGCCTGTATTGCCACTTCCGTCCGTAGCTGTCAACGTAACTGTGTTTGCGCCAATATGCGTACAGTCAAAATCGGTTTGATCTAAACTCAACGTCACAGATTCACAGCTATCACTCGAACCATTGTCGATTTGGGTTGGGGTAATCGTTGCATTGCCCGATGCATCTAGTGAAATTTCAATGTCTTGGCCAATGGACGTAGGATCAATACTGTCTTCTACCGTCACAACCGCATCGGCAGTACCTTCATTGCCATTGACATCAGTCACGGTGAGCGTTACGGTATTTGCTCCAAGATGACTACAGGTAAAAGCAGTTTGGCTTAGTGTCATACCCTGAATGCCGCAATTATCTGTAGACCCATTGTTAATATCGGAGGCTGCAAGTGTTGCATTGCCTACTGCGTCAAGTTGGATCGTAAGGTCTTGGGCAATCGCCACCGGAACGGTCGTGTCTGTAATCGTAACGGTTGCAGTAGCCGTGTTTTCATTGCCATTGGAATCCGTCACGGTTAGGGTCACGGTATTGGCGCCAATATCAGCACAAGAAAATTCGGTTACATCCAAACTCAAGCTTGGCGTTCCACAATTATCAGAGGATCCATTGTCAATTTGAGCCACTGTGATGGTTGCATTTCCCGAAGTATCTAAACTAACCTCGATATTCTGGGCGACTGCAACTGGTGCAAGATCGTCAAGTACGGTAACCGTGGCAATTGCAGTATGAGTGTTTCCTGCTCCATCTGTTGCCGTAAGTGTCACGGTATTCGCTCCAAGATCAGCACAAGTGAAAGTGGTGATGTCTAAGCTTAGGCTTGGTGTTCCGCAATTGTCAGATGAGCCATTGTCTATCTGAGCTGGAGTAATCGTTGCGTTTCCAGATGCATCCAATGTAACATTGATATTTTGGGTTACCGCAACCGGGTCAATGTCATCAACCACTGTTACAGTTGCATTCGCCGTATTCTCATTTCCATTTACATCTGTTACCGTAAGCACCACAGGATTTGCACCAACATCGGTGCAAGTGAAGTCTGTGATATCAAGAGTAGTTGTGGCAATGCCACAATTGTCCGATGAGCCATTGTCAACCTCAGCTGCTGTGACGCTCACATTACCCGAAGCATCGAGTGACACTGAGATGTTTTGAGCTACGGCAACTGGGTCAATATCATCAACTATTGTAACTGTAGCATTTGCCGTATGACTATTCCCAGCTTCATCGGTAGCTGTTAACACTACTGTATTGGCACCAATATCAGCACAAGTGAATTCGGTTATATCCAAGCTCAAACTTGGTGTTCCGCAGTTGTCTGAAGAACCATTGTTAACATCGGATGGTGCTAATGTCGCATTACCAGAAGCATCTAAGCTAACCTCGATATTCTGAGCAACTGCTACAGGGGCAATGTTATCAGTCACGGTGATAGTGGCGGTTGCAGTGTGACTGTTACCCGATCCATCAGTTGCAGTAAGGGTTACGGTATTCGCTCCGAGGTTGACACAAGTGAAATCCGTGATATCTAAGCTTAGACTTGGCGTACCACAATTATCACTCGACCCATCGTCTATCTGAGCTGGAGTAATCGTTACGTCTCCAGAAACATCCAAGGTAACAGTGATATTTTGAGCAACAGCAACCGGATCAATATCATCAACTACTGTAACAGTGGCGGTTGCAGTATGGCTATTACTCGATCCATCTGTTGCTGTTAAAGTAACTGTATTCGATCCAAGATCAGCACAGGTAAATGAAGTGATATCCAAGCTCAAGCTTGGTGTCCCACAATTATCAGATGAACCATTGTCTACTTGAGATGGGAGAATCGTTACATTTCCAGAAGCATCCAGACTTACGGTGATATTTTGAGCTACGGCAACTGGGTCAATATCATCAACGATTGTAACTGTTGCATTCGCAGTGTGGCTATTGCCTGCCGCATCGGTAGCAGTTAATACAACTGTGTTCGCTCCAATATCCGTACACGTAAATGCAGTTACATCCAAACTCAAGGTTGGTGTTCCACAGTTGTCAGACGAGCCATTGTTAACATCGGATGGTGCTATTGTAGCATTGCCAGCAGCATCTAAACTTACCTCTATGTTTTGAGCAACAGCAACTGGAGCAATGTTATCAGTCACGGTGATAGTGGCGGTTGCAGTGTGACTGTTTCCTGATCCGTCAGTCGCAGTTAATGTGACCGTATTCGCTCCGAGGTTGGCACAGGTGAAATCAGTGATATCTAAGCTTAAACTTGGCACTCCACAATTATCACTTGATCCATTGTCTATCTGAGCAGGGGTAATGGAAGCGTTACCGGAGGCATCAAGAGTTACGCTGACATTTTGTGTGACTGCAACCGGGGCAATATCATCAACTACTGTAACTGTAGCAGTCGCTGTATGACTATTGCCGGCCGCATCAGTAGCGGTTAACACAACTGCATTGGTTCCAAGGTTGGCACAAGTGAAATCGGTCACATCCAAGCTTAAGCTTGGTACTCCGCAATTGTCTGAGGAACCATTATCTACTTGAGATGGGAGAATAGTTGCATTGCCTGAAGCATCTAAACTAACCTCGATATTCTGGGCGACTGCAACCGGGTCAATATCATCCACTATGGTAACTGTTGCATTTGCTGTGTGGCTATTCCCAGCTGCATCGGTAGCGGTTAACACAACTGCATTGGTTCCGAGATTGGCACAAGTGAATGCAGTAATATCCAGACTTAAGCTCGGTGCTCCACAGTTGTCAGACGAGTCATTGTTAACATCGGATGGTGTTATTGTCGCATTACCAGAAGCATCTAAACTAACCTCGATATTCTGAGCAACTGCTACAGGCGCAATGTTATCCGTCACGGTGACGGTCGCGGTTGCAGTGTGATTGTTGCCTGATCCATCAGTTGCAGTCATTGTTACGGTATTCGCTCCAAGATCAGCACAAGTGAAAGTGGTAATATCTAAGCTTAGGCTTGGTGTTCCGCAATTGTCTGAGGAACCATTATCAATTTGTGCAGGAGTAATTGTGGCGTTTCCGGCAGCATCCAAAGTAACACTGATATTTTGAGTTACCACAACAGGGTTAATGTCATCAACTATGGTAACCGTGGCGGTTGCAGTATGGCTATTACTCGATCCATCTGTTGCTGTTAAAGTAACTGTATTCGATCCAAGATCAGCACAGGTAAATGAAGTGATATCCAAGCTCAAGCTTGGTGCTCCGCAATTGTCAGACGAGCCATTGTCTATTTGAGATGGAAGAATGGTTGCATTACCTGAAGCATCCAAACTTACGGTGATATTTTGAGTTACGGCAACCGGGTCAATATCATCAACGATGGCAACTGTAGCATTTGCCATATGACTATTCCCTGCCGCATCAGTTGCCGTTAATACAACCGCATTGGTTCCAAGGTTGGCGCAAGTGAATGAAGTGATATCCAAACTTAAGTTTGGTGTTCCACAATTATCAGATGAGCCATTGTCTATCTGAGATGGGAGAATCGTTGCATTGCCCGAAGCATCTAAACTAACCTCGATATTCTGGAAGACTGCAACTGGTACAATGTCATCAATAATTGTGACTGTAGCTATAGCAGCATGTGTATTACCTGCGCCATCTGTCGCAGTTAAAGTAACTGTATTCGCTCCAAGATCGGCGCAAGTGAAAGTGGTGATGTCTAAGCTTAGACTTGGCGCTCCGCAATTGTCAGAGGAACCATCGTCTACTTGAGATGGAAGAATAGTTGCATTGCCCGAAGCATCCAAAGTAACATTGATATTTTGAGTTACCGCAACAGGGTTAATGTCATCAACTACAGTTACGGTTGCATTTGCTGTATTCACATTTCCATTTCCATCGGTTACTGTAAGCACCACGGCGTTTGGACCAACATTGGCACAAGTGAAGTCTGTAACATCTAGAACAGTTGTTGCAATACCACAATTGTCTGCCGAACCATTGTCGACCTCCGTTGCTGTGACGCTCGCATTACCAGAAGCATCAAGTGACACGGAGATGTTTTGAGCAATTGCAGTAGGGGCTACCTGATCGTCCAATCCTAAAATAATTTCCTGAGTAGCGACACATCCGGTTGTGGTATTGGTGAACACCACTGTATAGGTAGTGGCAGCAAAAGAAGATAAGGTCGCACTGTTTGTGCCAACTGCATTTCCTCCTGTACCTGATCCTTCGTACCATTGAAATGAGTAGTTGGCACTGTTTTGCACAACCGAGCTTTCCTCAATCGCAGCTCCAATATTGATACTTCCGTCCACAGCACCGCAATCGGTTTCTTCGCTGATTACAACATTCGTCAAATTCAGCACTGGCAAAATTGAATCGTCCTGAATGGTAACCTGCTCAGTAGAAAAACATAAAGTTTCGTTGTTGATTACTTCGATGGTATAAATACCGGATTCAAGGCTTTGCTGAACAAATCCAGTTGACCCGACTCTTACCTCATCCAGAATTGGAGTGGTGCCGGTTCCAATTCCTGCATACAGCTTGAAAGTATAATCGGCTGGTTCACTTGTGGAGCTTGCAGTCACTGTGATTTCTCCATTTGCTCCGACACAAAAACGGTCATCCTGAAGCGCAGAAGAAATGACTGGCGCGTCGCTAAGGTTATCATTAATGATAAAACCTGCAGCGGCTGATTGACATGTGGTTGAAGCATTGGTAACGACTAGAGTGTAGTCTCCCGAACTAAGGTTAGCTATAGAAGCGGATGTGCCAATAGTTGGTCCAGTAGGTGCGTCTCCTGCAAACCACTCAAATGTGAAGTTAGATGCAGCACTTGGCACACCATCCTGCAGAATGGCATTCGTCACATCCACTGCTCCATTACCTCCTCCGCTACAATTGGTATTATCCTGAATCGTAATCGCACCAAAATTTAATGTTGGGATATTTGGCGTTGTAAAATTCCAATCACCTGGATTCAAGCCGGCAAAATCATTGCCAGCAAGGTCTTCTAAGACACCCGCCCCCATTGTAATGTAAAAATCATTGCCACAAAACAAATTGAAAGAAGGAGTAATGGTTGCAGTAGCATTTGCAATTCCAATACTTGAAACATCGACACTTCCGATTAAACTGTTGTCAGAGGTTAATCGAAACTCAATATTTCCGGTTCCTTTCTGAATATTTTCATCCAAAGTGATTGAGAAAGTAACCCCCGAAAGAGAAATGTTTGAAGCTCCGTCCGCCGGACTCAGCGGATTAGAAGCAGCAAGGCTCGGTGCAATGGCATCTGAAGCAAGAATATTGTAAGCTCTACCAACCTGAAGCCCTCCATCTATTCTGTTTTTAGGATCGGCGATACCAAAGTTATTCTCTGCATCCGGGAAGGAAATACTAAAGACATTGCCAGGAATAGCGGCTGCATCAATATCTGCCGTCACGTAGAAAAAAATGTTATCTCCATCATTATAAGTATTGCTAAATGACCAGCCCGTGCTATTAGCTGGAACAGGTGCTCCTGGCTCATAACTTGCCGAAGCAACAGGAGTTGATGATCCAAAATCATCTGTAGTATTGCTTAATAAGGTAAATCCACTGATGGCGAAATCGGATGCAGCAAACGTGCCTATAAATTCAAAGAAGAAGCCTTCAGTTGTAATGCTGCCACCACTCACGCTCATTTGAAATTTGTAAATCAGATTGTCAGTAGACCCTTGTATCAAATCATCATCAATAAGAGCAATTGTTGAGAATGTAACATCCGGTGGAGCGGCTTCTGTAGTAAATGCCTCCGAAACGATCGCAGATTGGTTAGTCGCGGCATCTTCCGCTAGCCAATAAATGGTGTAACTGGTATTCTGAACCAATTCTGGTGGAGAATTCATGGCATCTCCAACGCCAAAATTTTGTGCTCCTGTTACTCCACCGAAGCTTCCAAAGTTATCCGCCGGCTGGCCTGCTCCATATTCTCCATTTATGATTTGGGTTGCTGTTGGGACTGTGACTTCATCAGTTACAAAATAGTAAAGCGTCGAGCTTTCGTTGACGGTGATATCTACATCTAGTCCTGTTTGCGTAATGTTGGAAAGCGCTAATCCGGTAAGTACGGGAACAATTTCATCTCCTACCAATGCAGTTGAAGCTACATAGGTTGCTCCTATCACTGTTCCATCATATGTTCCTTCGAGATCAAGCAAGTCTCCAGAGGAATGGTTGAAATCGTAGGATGCGATCAGTCCCGTTTCTCCACTCAAGGTAGTATTGGCATTATTGGCTATCTCCAGATTCGTTCTGGCTACATTCCAGATTCTGACTTCATCAATCAAGCCATCATAGTAATACGTTTCGTTGGAATCAACATATCGTCCGATGTTAATTCCTATGGGAGTTGGGGAATAATCAATTGCACCGGATGCTGCTGCTGATGCGGACAGCTTACCATCTAAATATAAGCTCAGTGTAGTGCCCTCATAAGTCATGGCAACATGCTGCCATCCGCTGGCAGTAATTGGTGTCCTTATTTCCGTGGCAACATCCGTTCCCGTGTACATCCGTGCAACCAGCTCTCCTGTCTCATGCAATGTCAACATATAGCCAGACTCTGAGCCTCCAGTCCATTCCATATTAGATAAAATGGCTTCATATCTTCCTATGGTATTTGGGTTGATCCAAGCCTCCACGGTAAAGTCCTGCGTGATTGCTGTACTCAGACTGATAGGCAAGTTGACATAGTTGCTACTCCCATCAAATGAAAGTGCATTTTCTGGAATAGCATAATCAATACTAAACTCCGTGGCAACAGCATTCCCATTTCCGGTCAAATCGGTAACGACATCTGCCGCAGCATTGACAGTAACTGTTCCTTCCGCACCGGGAGTAATGTCTGCGGTGAAAATAATATTATCCGAAGTAGCCAAATTAGCTGCTGCCCCATTTCCAACAGCGATATCTGAAATATCAAAATTGGTGATTACTTCGTCAAAGGTGATCGTGACGGAAAACGGTGAAAGATTCGTCGTTCCCGATTCTGAACTGGTAATGGTTGGTGTTGGGTTTATCACATCCAAAGCGCCCGCATCCGCAACTCCATGCGTCGCAACAATCCAGTCAGTAGTAGCATCCATATTGGTCAATGTACCATTCAGATCAGGAACGTCATTTTCCCGATCAGTCAGTGTACTTTGATTCGGGCCATCAGAAAAATCGTAATACGCAACAAGGTCAGGCTCTCCACCATCCAACTCAAAGTCTTTGAATGCTGCGATTTGTTCCGTGGTTCTTGCCACATCCCAGATTCTCACTTCATCTATTTGACCTTTTGCAAAAGACCCGGATTGTGAATTTCCTCTTGCTCCTATTCGGGCAACAGTCGGTGCTATACCGTCTCCATAATACCCATCATTGGCATTTGATCCTGTACTTGCATAAGAGGTAGTAACCTGAGTACCATCAACATAAATTTGATAGGCTGTCCCTGTTGCCACAACCGCATAGTGATGCCATGAGTCGATATACGTTGAAGTATTCGAAGATGTAAAAGCTGATGCTGTCAATGTGGAAGATGAATTCCAGTGAGCGACCGTAATCACAGGATTGGTCAGTCCGCCACCAAATTGACCATACCTGATCAAAAACTCACTGGTTCCTCCTGTTGAACCTAACGCAAAAATTTCTTCAGCTATGGTTGTATAATCCTCCGGTGATTTATACCAAAATTCGATGGTAGCAGGAGCATCGAAATCAAGCTCGGCCAAATGGGATGTTAAATCCACATAATCATTAACGCCATCGAACTCAAGTGCATAATTGGGTTCTACATAAAACGATACTGTTTCCGAATACACACTCTGAAAAGCTCCATCGGTGAACCGAATGCGGTGATACAATTGTTGATTCTTATAAGCTGATAAATCCTGTGTGACCGCTTCACTACTTCCGGTTGGGTTTGCAACGGCAACATCCGAAAGAATCGGGGAGCTGAAATCACTATCATCATCCAAATCAAAGGTCAAGCCTGTAGCTGAAGGAATGACCTCCCAATTGATGGTCAGGCCATTTACCGTTACATCAGTTGGGTCACTGAGTATGGGTTGTCCTGCTGAAGAAGCAACATAATTAGCCCCCGTAATATCTCCATCATTTGTATTGCCACTTCGGTCAACCACTTTGGTTCCGGTATTTTCATCAAGAGGATAATAAGCGATCAAATTGGGTTGGGAAATACTTAAATCTACGGGAGTGTATCGATCAGAAAAATCGGTTTTCAGGTTTGACCATATTTTCACTTCATCAACCAATCCGTCCAATTCGTTCCCAGAGGTATTGTAACTTCCCAGTGACATGAAATTAGGCGTGTCATATGTAGGACCTGTTCCGGTATTTGTATCTTCTAAAACTCCGTCCACATAAACTGTGGCAGTCAATGTCGTCATATCATAGGTTGCCGCAATGTGATGCCATTTCCCATCATTAACACTTGTGATACTGGTTGCTTGTGCAAATGGACTTCCCTGAATAACTGCAACTACTTTGCCTACTTCTCCTGTCCAGCCAATATTCAAAGACCATCTTTGATTACCTCCATTTCCCCTGGCCAATACTCTGGTAAATAAATCTGTACTGGTAGTATTGACCCATGCCTCAGCTGTAATGGTGCTGTTATCAAAATCCGTATTATTTGGAAGAAGGACTCGCTGACCCGTGAAAATGCTCAAGGCACTTCCAGAAAAAGCTTCCGTCGTAGCAAACTCAACAGAAGATTGGCTGGAAACATCCTCCAAACCATTCGTAGGAGTAACTCGATAAAAATATCCGGCACTTGCTCCTGCGCTGTGAACATACGAAGTAGCATTAGTCGATAGCGTAGCATCAACCGTGGTAACATTCGTGGTAAAACCAAAATCGTCTGCACGCTCAACCAAATAACCCGTTTCATGGGTGGTATTATCTGTCCATTCCAGAGTAATCTCGGTAGAAGATGACCTATAGGCTACTAACCCAGTCGGTGCTTCAGGTACTTGTAGCATTGCATCAGAGCTAGTCCATTCATCACCGACCATGTTGGTTAAAGTACCATCATTATTATTCGCAAGGTCAGGAAGATTGGTTCCAGAGGACTCATCGAATCGGTAGTAGGCGATTAATCCTGTCTCATTGCCTGCAAGTTCCTTGTATTGATTATTTTGAATGTCCGCTTGACTTCTGGCTACATTCCAAATTCTAACCTCATCCAATTCGCCGGCCAACTCATAATTTCCGAACGTAGTAGCCCTTCCCAATTCCAGAGAATAGGCATTCGTAAGAGGCACTGGCATTGTAGCATCCGACAAGTTTTCCACTCCATCAACAAATATTTTAAGAGTCGTTGTTGCTTCATCATAAGTAACCGCTAAATGATGCCACTGTCCAGCAATACCAGCATTGCTGCCAATTTTGTTAACAGTGCTACCTCCGTTATTTCGATTATGCACAATCGAATAACCATCTGCTCTCCCATAAATTTCAATATCAGAACCAGACCCATTGGTTTTAAAAAAAATCGGATTATAGTTGACAATGGCATCTGGCTTTACCCATGCCTCTACCGTATAAGAAGTTAAGTTCTGGACGCTGGCACTATTCGAAATATTCACATAATCCTCCGTCCCATCAAAATCCAAGGCATTACCAGGAGCTACCATAAACTCCCTTATCTCAGAGTATGGACTTGTGAATGTCCCATCACTGAATCGAAACCGATAATAGTATTTCGTTCCTGCAACTAAAGGCTCACTAATCACCTCAGAAGAGGCTGTAGGAGATGTGGCTGCAAAACTCGACGGAGAGCTGAAGCTCGCATTGTCATCCACCTCGATTGTCAAAGTGGTGGCTGTAGCAATTGCCTCCCAATTTGCTGTAAAGCCACTTACAGAAACAGCAGTCGGCTGATAGCTATCCGGTTGCCCAACTGTGGAAAGTGTATACGTGGCTCCTGTGATTTCTCCATTGTTTGTGTTACCACTTCTATCCACCACTTTTGTTCCTGTATTTTCATCAAAAGGATAATACGCGATAAGATTCGGTTGTGCAATACTTAGGTCTACCGGACCAAATCGGTCAGAGAAGTCAGATTTAATATTGTTCCAAATTTTTACTTCATCAAGTTGGCCCTGCAAGGATTGGTTCCAAGTTGTGTAGAAATTACCAAGATTTACATGTGCGGCTGTAATCGTAGAAGAGCCAGAAGAGCTACCAGAACCCTCCAGAACCCCATCGACATAAATTTGAAGAGCCGTGGTGGTTAAATTATATGTAGCCGCAACATGATGCCATTTCCCATCATTAACATTCGTGGTGCTTCCGGCAAAAGAGTTATTTCCGCCAAATTGGGCAGCCGCAACCACCTTACCTGTCGAAAAGCCCCAGCCAGTTGCATTAACGCTTAAGGACCAACGCTGAGCTCCGGCATTTCCACAAGAAATCACGCGATTAAACGCCGTAGTGCTTGTTGTCTTTATCCAAGCTTCCGCTGTGATTAAATTTTCTGCGAAATTTCCAGGATTGGATATAACCACCCGATCGGTCAGCGCTGTGAACTCCATTCCTGTCCCTGCAAATGCGTCTGTAGTAGCAAACTCCGCAGCAGACTCGGTTTCACCTCCTGCGTTGATTGCCGCAACTCTGTAGAATCTTTTAGTGTTGTCTTCAGTAAAAGTTGCCGTATTGGCATCCACTCCAAGAGATAATCCGGTAATCTCTTCAGAGGAAGTGAATGCAAAATCTGCAGAACGATAAACTTTAAATGCGGATTCATTGGACGCATTGTCTGTCCAGTCAATGGTGATGTTTCCACCATCTTCATAAGCCACGACATTGGTTGGAGCCACAGGAGCAGGTTGCGTCAAAGCTCCAGAAGATGTCCATTCCGTTCCGGACATATTGGTAAGTGTGCCATCCAATGCATTGCCCGACAGGTCTGGAAGGTTTAGGCCTGATACTTCATCGAATCGGTAATAAGCGATCAAGCCTGATTCATTGCCGATAACCGATTGATAAATATTGTTTTGAATTTCAGATTGCGTTCTCTCTTCATTCCAAATTCTCACCTCGTCGATAAGTCCATCAAAGTTGGTTGACCCACCTGAGTTTATAGTTCCTATTTCTACTGCTGAGCTCGTATTTTCCATGGCTGTGTAAGAGCCAGATGAGCCTGGCACCTGTGTCTGCAGAACGCCATTTAAGTAAGTCTTGATTCCTGATGCACTGGAGCTTCCACTATAGGTAAATGCGATGTGATACCACTCCCCTGTATTAAAGGGTATCACAGCACTTTCTCCGAACAAGAATCCACCAGATGATTGATCAGCTAAAGTCACAGAAATTCGACTATCGCTGCTTATGACCAAGTGCCATTCATTTTGACTAGAACGCTTTGATACAATGGTACGAGAGGTAATTTGATCTAAAAACACCCAAGCCTCTACAGTCATAGGAGAGTCTGTTGTACCATTTCCAAAGCTCAAGGCATCATTGTCAAGAATACTTACATACTGTCCCGTTCCATCAAAAGCCAGTGCATTGCCTGGCTGAACCATAAATTCCCGAGTCTCAGAATACGGACTTGTGAATGCTCCATCCTCAAACTGAGCACGGTAATAATATTTTGTTCCTGTAGCTAATGTTTCGCTTGTTGACTCCAAAGAAGACGTAGGGGAAGAAGCTGTAAAACTCGATGGTGAGCTAAAGCCTGCATTATCATCAATTTCTATCGTAAAAGTCGTAGCATTCGAAACCGCAAGCCAATTGGCAGTGAAGCCAGAGCTCGATGCGCCTGTTGCCTGATAAATAGTGGGTGCAAGTGCACCAGAAGTAACATAAGTCAAACCTCCATTCAAAGTCCCATTGTTGCTCCCCGTTTGATCAATCAAATTTCCCGATGCATGATTGAAATCGTAAGAGGCAATCAAACCAGTTGCCGAAGAGAAAGTCGTGTAAACATTGTCACTGATTTCCGAAGAGGAACGCACATCATTCCATATCCTCACCTCATCTATCTCTCCGTCAAATAAATCACTAGTCCCACTTGAGTTCAAATAACTGCCCCCAATTCGATCATAAGCCATTAATGTTTGATAAACGGTGGTGGCTGCTGATACATCCAACACACCATCTACATAGATTGAAGCTACTCTGGTAGTCTGATCATGCGTCACTGCCACATGATGCCACTTCCCATCATTGACAATAGTAGTTCCATCCACTATATCAAAATTAAGAGCTGTACCTGTCCATTGGGTATAGCGAACTATACCTCCATGTATGCCGAAGGAGCCACGAACATTGTTATCATGATCTCCGATAATGGTCAAGGCTGCATTGCCAGCATAGTCGCTTGTGGCATCTGTGGAAGTTGTTTTGATCCAGGCCTCAAAAGTGAGCCCCGAAGCGAGGGTAGTTCTTGTCAATGAAACAAAGTCGTCACTTCCATCAAAATCAAGCGAATTGTTTTGACCAAAAGCGATAACTGATAAGAAAAGTAAGGCGGATCGTAAAAGTGTTTTCATGTCTAGGCGGAATTAGGTAGCTCACTATTAGCAAAGTTAGCTACACGCTACAGCCAAATTCCCGACACATAATGCCCCATTTCAGACATAAATTAATATCAGAAAGCCACGGAATGAGCCTTTTACTAAGGATAAAAAGAGAGAAATTTAGCAGTGAATCGCAACCAGAAAGGAAGAGTGTTCATCGCTAAAATAATAAAAGAAGAGTTGGGAAAGTGTTATAAGCATGACGGTTTTGGTCGTTTAAAAAAAATCTCACACAATGCTGCTTAATGAATAAGTTAGTGTCTTGTGATCAAACTCAACCGTTTTCTGTTTAGGACTACTTTAATAGGTTTGGGCATCCGGGCGGGCTATCCACAGTACTCCTCGCTCCGCTGCGGGGTACCTGCTCCTATCCCTGATGCATCGTACCCCGATCACCAGCATTCAAAAATGGATAAAGCAAAAGACCTTAATCTCATTATGAAAAAAGGCTGCTTGTGAGGACACTAAGCCCCAAAATAAATCATGTTGAAAATCTGTGTGCCACCATTCCTGACTAAGATCAGGAATCCCATAGGCCTTTCGTGGGATTCTCAAGTCTCCCAAGCCTTCGGCAAGGTTGCAGTAGAAATGACGAGATGAAACAAAAAGCAAAGATCTCTCTGCTACTGCACCCTAATATCATCAACCACTCCAGTCCCAAACTCTTTGGCGATGATTTCGAGGATTTTTTCTCTGGAGTTGATCATCTCCTGTTTGAGAGGAGCGGAGGTTAATTGGACATAAAGAATCTTATTTCTCACCTGAACTTTTGTCGTTCGCGACGAGATGGTTTTCCCCATAAGACGCTCCCAAGATTGAATCAGTTTCTTCTCCTGAAAAGTCTTATCCAGATTCTCCGATTTTAAGAATTTCTCAAATGCTGTTGAGAATGATTGCGTATTATCTTTCTTCATTTCACTTTCCCATTTTCCACACTGAGGAACGAAATATTTTCGAACGGTTTGAAAATATCTCTAGAGCGCTCCTCTCTAGCATCCGTAATAAAAATCTGAGGAAATCTATCAGTATCGGACAACAAGGTAATCAAATGACCAATCCTTTCATCGTCCAATTTGTCAAATATATCATCGAGAAGCAGAAGCGGGTTAAACCCTTTTTTATCCTTCAAAAAATCGTAAACCGCTAACTTCAGCGCAATGATAAACGACTTTTGTTGCCCCTGAGAACCAAATTTCTTTATTGGCCTTTCATTTAACTTAAATATATAATCATCCTTATGACAACCTACAGTCGTTCTTTGTAGGATCAAGTCCTTCTCAAGAGATTCCGCAAAGTTTTTTTCAAAATTTTCATCCAAACAATCTGACTTAAAGGAGATATCGGGTGTTTCCTCTCCCGCAAAAATTTGCATGTAATTAGACTCGAAGAATTCACCAAAGATCTTAATGAAATCAACTCGCTTCTTACAAATACCCAGATTGAGAGGAATGAGTTTTTCGTCATAAACGCTCAATAGCGTTCGGTTGATATTTCGCCTTCCCTCATTTTGCTTCAAAAAACTATTTCGTTGTTTCAAAATGCGTTGCATCTCTATGAGATCCGTCAGATACTGAGCATCAAACTGAGAGATGACCCCATCAAATAACTTGCGTCTAATCTCGCTTCCCTCCTTTATGATCTCAGAATCATCAGGAGTTGTAAGTACAGATGGAATCTTTCCAATATGCTCACTGATTTTTTCCGGCTCCTTCCCATCTACCTTTATGGCCTTTTTTTTCCCTGACTCAAAATAAGCATTCACTTTCAATGGCGAAGCATCATGATCGAAGACCCCATTTATAGAAAAGAAGCCATCTCCATGGCAGATATTCTGCGTATCGGTACTATTCATTGCACTTCTGGTCATAGAGAGATAATAAATCGCGTCGAGCAAATTTGTTTTACCCATCCCATTTTTACCCAAAACACAATTAATCCCCTCGGAAAATTGAATTTCCTGCTCGGAGTAATTCTTAAAATGCAGAAGTTTTAAAGTCTTGAGAAGCATATATTTTGCCGAGCACCCATTTTCAGTTAATTTCGCAACTTCAAATGGAGCGGACTCCAAAATTAAACATTAGAAAGAAAGGTTAAACTCAATGGCGGCTAAAACGAAGAAAGAAACTTTTGATAAAGCAACCTACATGGCATGGTTTGAATCCATGATGCTCATGAGAAGGTTCGAGGAGAAATCAGGTCAGCTTTACGGTCAGCAAAAAATAAGAGGTTTTTGCCACCTATATATAGGACAGGAAGCTTGCGCTGCGGGAGCAATTTCTGCACTAAAAGAAGGCGACAAATACATTACTGCATATAGAGATCATGCACATCCACTAGCACTCGGTACAGATCCCAATGCGATTATGGCTGAGCTTTATGGAAAAGTTACCGGAGTATCCAAAGGAAAAGGAGGCTCTATGCACATGTTTGACAAAGAGCGAGGGTTTTTTGGCGGTCATGGTATTGTTGGAGCGCAAATCCCACTTGGAACAGGTATTGGCTTTGCTGAAAAGTACAGTGGCACAGATAACCTTTGTGTATGCTATATGGGAGACGGTGCGGTACGTCAAGGTGCTTTTCACGAAGCACTGAACCTTGCTATGACCATGAAATTGCCTGTGATCTTCGCAATCGAAAACAATGGATATGCGATGGGAACTTCTGTACAAAGAACCTCCAACGTCACAGACTTATATAAACTCGGAGATGCATACCTGATGCCTTCATTTCCAGTAGACGCCATGTCAGTCGAAGCAGTACATGGTGCGATGGCAGAAGCTGCTGACAGAGCCAGAAGAGGCGATGGTCCTACACTACTAGAACTGAGAACCTATAGATACAAAGGCCACTCAATGTCCGACCCTGCTAAATACAGAACCAAGGAAGAAGTAGAAGAATACAAGCAGCGCGACCCAATAGAACAAGTAAAAGCGGTAATACTTAAGAAAAAGTATGCTACAGAAGAGGAGCTGAAGGAAATAGACAATGCAATCAAAAAACGAGTTGTAGAGTCAGTAGAATTTGCTGAAAAATCTGATTTCCCTCCAGCATCTGATGCATATACAGATGTGTATGCAGAACCTGATTATCCATTTGTAACTGATTAGTGCAAAAAGTATATCTTTGCGGACTTAAATTTTTTAGATTCTGAAATGGCAAAAACTAAAACCAAAAAGCAAGAAGGAGTAGAATTACTCGAAAACCCTGAAATGCTTGCTGGAAAAGCAGAAGAATTCTTTAACGATACCAAGAACAGGAATCTTGTATTTGGAATAGGTGGCGTTCTTGCTATTCTATTTCTCGGATTTTTCGGATATAAATACTATATCGAGAGCAACAATACTGATGCTCAGAGAGAAATGGTTCAAGCCGTTTTCTACTTTGAAGCTGACAGCTTAAATAAAGCACTTAAAGGAGATGGTATAAATCTTGGATTTGAGTCTATCATAGAAGACTATGCTGGAACCGATGCAGCCAACCTGTCTAAATTCTATGCAGGTGCGGCTCACTTAAACTTGGGTAACTACACAAGTGCTACTTTGCAGCTAGAGGACTTTTCAAGTAGTGATAATCTTCTTCAGGCCAGAGCATATGCTCTTACTGGAGATGCGTATTCTCAGCTAGGAGAATACGATCAGGCAATTTCTTTTTACGAAAAAGCTACTTCGCATAAGCCAAACAAAGAATTCACTCCGATTTATCTTTTAAAATTGGCCTCAGCATACGAAGCTTCAGGAAACTATAAACAAGCAGCCAATAGCTACAATACTATCGTAGAAAAGTACAGTAAATCTACTTTCCTTGCAGAGGCAAGGAAACAGAAAGCTAGATTACAAGGACTAGCTGCCGAATAATATTCAAAAATTTAAATTAAATGAATAGAGGGATAAGGCAGCAGAGCTTTATCCCTTTCTTTTTTTATGGCTACAAAAAATAAAAACCTAAGCGATCATAACCTTTCAGAAGTAAAGGATATTTCCGGTTTCAAAATCGCAATTGTCGTTTCCGAATGGAACGAGGAAGTAACAGAATCTCTTTACTCAGGAGCATTTCAGACACTGATAGATAGTGGAGCAAGCCGAGAAAACATAATCCGTAAAAATGTACCAGGTAGCTTCGAACTTACCTTAGGCGCTCAATGGATGGCTAAGGAGGAAGATATCGATGCTGTTATCTGTCTTGGGTGCGTAATTCAAGGAGACACCAAGCACTTTGACTTTATATGTCAAGCATGCGCTACAGGAATTACAGAAGTCGGCTTAAAATATGACAAGCCTGTAATTTTCGGAGTACTCACTACCAACGATCAAAAACAAGCACTCGACAGAGCTGGTGGCAAGCACGGCAACAAGGGAGATGAAGCAGCAGTTACAGCCATTAAAATGCTCAGCTTCTAAATCGATCATCCACGTCGATCTAAAATCAAATCACTAATCAAATAGTAAATAATCCAACCAAAATGAAAGTCTTAAAATTCGGAGGTACTTCAGTAGGTTCGCCAGAGCGAATGAAGCAAGTCGCGAATCTTATCAATACTGAAAAGGGAACAAAAGTTGTCGTTTTATCAGCCGTTTCAGGCACCACTAATTCTCTAGTGGCCATCTCAGAGCTTTGTGAAAACAAACAAAAAGATGAGGCTCTAAAGGCAAGTAAAGACCTTCAGTCAAAATACCATACTTTCATTGAAGAGCTTTTGAGCTCAGAAGATAAAAAAGCCTCATCCCTTACTTTCGTTGATCAGGTTTTTCAAGACATTGAAAACTTAATCGACAAAAAATATCAGGAGCAGACTACTAAGATGATGGTCGTACAGGGAGAAATAATCTCTACGAGGTTGTTCACCACGCTTCTGGAAGAAATCGGCAGTGACGCAACAATGATCATGGCTCATGATTTCATGAGTCTCGACAAGCACTGTGAACCTGATCTAAAGATGACTCAAAAGAAACTTGAAAAAATTCTTAGTGAAGTCGATCAAAAAATAATCATCACCCAAGGATTCATCGCTCGAAACACAGACGGTGGAGTTGATAATCTGGCAAGAGGAGGAAGTGACTACTCAGCCACCATCATTGGTGCTGTAAGTAATGCTGAAGAAGTCCAAATATGGACCGATATCGATGGAATGCACAACAACGATCCTCGGATTATTGATACCACACGACCTATTTCGAAGCTCAGTTTCGAAGAAGCGAGCGAGCTTGCATATTTCGGAGCAAAGGTGTTGCACCCACATTGCATCGTGCCAGCTCATCAGTACGGAGTGCCTGTAAGAATCAAAAACACAATGGTTCCAGAGGCGCATGGTACTTTGATCTCAACTGAGAGCGAGACACAGGATGTGACAGCAATAGCTGCCAAGGACGGGATTACAGCTATTAAGATAAAGTCTAGTCGAATGGTAATGGCATATGGTTTTCTGAAAAGAATATTTGAGGTCTTTGAAAAGTATCAAACACCAATAGATATGATCACAACTTCAGAGATAGCTGTATCTCTTACGATTGACAACCCAACTCATGTAAGAAAGATACAAAAGGAGCTATCTGAATACGGCAAAGTGGAAGTGGACAAAGATCAAACGATCATTTGTATTGTTGGGGATTTAATCGCTGAGAAAAAAGGAGTCGCCTCTGACCTATTCAAATCGTTGGATGAAACACCGATAAGGATGATTTCTTACGGAGGGAGCAGGAACAATATTTCATTACTTGTACCAAAAGAGCACAAGAACGATACACTTATCAAACTGCACAAAGCGCTTTTCTAAGCAAACGCAAAGAAGATAAGCCAAACAATAACGAAAATCGGAACCAGTATAGGGATCGAAAAACGGAGAATATAGCCGAAGAATGAAGGCATCTTAATTCCGCCCTGCTCAGCTATGGATTTAACCATGAAGTTTGGTCCGTTACCTATATACGTCATAGCCCCAAAAAATACGGCGGCTACTGATATTGCTTTCAGATCCAAAACCGAATTAGGATAACCCCCTTCAGAAAAAGCTACCACTTCCTGAATATTGCCAATATTGGCTCCAGATGAAGCCATCGCTGCAGTGAGGAAGTTCAAGTATGTAGGGGCATTGTCCAGAAAACCAGACAACAAACCTGTTCCCCAGTAGAGTGTGTTGTGAGAGATCAAATCCGCTCCCTCTTTTGATTGTGCAAAGTTGGAGACAAGCTCCAAGGCGGGCATCATCGTGCCAAAAATACCAATGAATATAAACGCTACTTCTCTAATAGGTTCGAAACTAAAGTCGTTCCCACTCAAAGCATCCTTATTAGCCATCTTATAGGACAAATAGGCGCAGGTAAGCATGATTAGTTCTCTAATAAAAGAAAAAGTCTGACCCTCATATTCAATCCCCGGAACCCAAGGGAATACGTTTGGGTCCAAAAATACCGCTCCTATAATGATCGCGAGCCAGATGAAATTTCTTGAGCCTTTTAGCGAAACTTTGCCAGTCGGAACAGGCAGTTCTTCTCCGAAACTATAGTCTGCCTTGTTTCTCTTATCAAAAATGTAAAAGATTCCTAGGAGCAAAATCACTGCAAAACTCCATGGAATGATATTGTGAAACATTGTCCAGAAAAAAGGAACTCCTTTCAAAAAGCCTAGAAATAGTGGAGGATCTCCAATCGGAGTAAGACTTCCTCCAATGTTACTTACCAGAAAAATGAAAAAGATAATGTGGTATGATTTGATCCTATTGCTATTAAGTCGCATAAAAGGACGTATCAAAAGCATGCTGGCACCAGTAGTACCTATGATGTTAGCAATTACAGCTCCTATAGCCAAAATCATCACATTGGTAAGTGGTTTGGCATCTTTATCTACGGTAATCATTACCCCGCCGGAAGCCACAAATAACCCCGTGAGCAGCGCGATGAACTGGACGTATTCAAACAGTGAGTGAACCGGACTATGTTGATTGTGAAGAAAAAACAAGTAATAGACAACTACTATTGAAGCCAAGAGTATGGCAACCTTCGGATAATGCTTATGCCAAAAGTGCTCGTAAAACAAAGGACCCGTGGCGATCATTACCAACAACAGCGCAAACGGGATTACACTCCAGCTTCCTGGTGCCTTACCATGATCATGGCCACCCTCTTCTGCGTGATGATCGTCTTCACTGTGGTCTGCCTCTTGCTGGGTTTCATGGACTTGCTCCAGTTTCAGCTCGCCATCATTTGCTATACCAGCACTCAGGTTAAGTGATGAAAAGAAAAGCCCAATAAGGAAAATGAGGTGTACGAGGCTATTTTTTGAGAAAATTTTCATTAAGGATTTTCAGGTGGTAATCCGATATTACCCACTAAAATATCACTCCGTAAACGAAAACCAAATCGTTTCTCCAAATAAGTTTCCCTGAGTCACCTTCTAAAAATAGAGCCTGCACCCGAATATTCCATGCTATTTTACCTATATATTAAACTATCCCTACTTAATCCCGAAGCAATTACTTGAGACGAATCGATACTAAGGCTTATGAATTGTCCCGGAGACACTATCAGCTGTTGCTCCTGTAACAGAAGCAAAGACATTGGGACGTCCCAGTTTTTTTAGTAATCCAAGAAAACCAAAAATGAGTGCTTCCTTGAACTCTATGATGTCCTTTTCAGGAATCGATACCTGTGCATCTCCACTTAAGTTGTGCTTCATCAACTCGATAAGGAAGGAGTTGTAAGCCCCTCCCCCTGTAAAAAGAACCTTTGACCCCTTACTTACATTTCTAGAAATATCGCTTGAAATCATGTCTGTTATCAATTGAGTGTAAGTTCGAAGAACATCGCTTGCATCCAATTTCGTTCTGTTTATTATATTTTCGTAACCCCATTGATTACTTAGAGATTTTGGACCTTCCTTTTGGAAAAAATCAAGTTCCTGTAGTCCTTCGAGCCAGCTTTGATTTATTTCTCCAGCTTTGGCAAGTGCTCCCCCGTCATCGAACGACTTTCCAAGTATTGCAGAAAAATAATTTAATACTTGATTACAAGGGCAGATATCCCATGCCTTAATTTCATCTCCCCTCAACACAGAGATATTAGCGATTCCTCCAAGGTTAACAAAACCCTCAAAACCCTTAAACAAATGATATTCTCCTACAGGAACCAACGGAGCACCCTGCCCTCCCAATCTAATGTCATCGATTCTAAAATCGTCTACTACATCAATACCACATATCTCAGCAACTAGAGCCCCTTTACCCAATTGCTTACTTATTCCCTGAGCTGGCTCATGAAATACGGTATGGCCATGAAGCGCAACCAAGTCAATTTCTCCTTTGATGGAGTGAATAAATTGCTTCACAGCTTCGCCGACCCAAATCCCATACTCGATATCCAACGCCTCCAGAGCTTCTGCATCCATACCCGTTGAGTTCCTAAGTTGCTCTTTGAGCCCTTCAGGGATATTTGTTGTGGTTGCTCTTTCGATTTCAAAATCCCAGCTATTATTGAGTTCCGAAAAACTTGAGAGACAAATATCCAGTCCGTCCAGCGATGAGCCAGACATAATCCCAATTGCTCGATACAGATTCTTCAATGGAGGTTACCTATTTTTGGTGAAGCATACAAAAGTGGAGAATAAAAAAAACATAGTTGTCGATATTGGCAATAGCAGAATTAAGTCTGGTCTTTTTGAGGGCGATGAACTTTTAGAAACGAGTACTTGGGAGGACTTAATGGGTTTGAAAAGCTACTGCGAAAATATCCATCCGCACAAGATTGGGTTCATTTCAGTTGGAGGCTTAGAAAGTGAAATTTTAAACCTGTTTGAAAAACTATCTCCATCAATCATATCCAGGCAAAGTGAATTACCAATTTCAATTGACTATGATACTCCTCAAACGCTAGGAATAGATCGGTTAGTCGGAGCTGTGGGAGCCAATGATAGATACCCTGAAAAGAACGTCCTAATTATTGACATGGGATCATGCATTACCTATGATCTGGTAACTCCCAATGCGACGTTTCAGGGTGGAATAATTTCTCCGGGATTGCAAATGAGAATGAAGTCCATGTCTGATTATACTGAAAAACTTCCCGATATCAGAAAAGATTGGCAACCACAAAAGGGAATTCTTCCAGGAAAAAGCACAAAAGCCTGCATGACAATAGGGTCTTATGATGCAATAATTCACGAATTGAACGGTTTTATCGAGGGGTTCCGCCTACAATATTCGGGTTTAATCGTAATCCTTACCGGTGGGGACGCTCCAAGCTTTGAATCCAAACTAAAACAACCCATCTTTGCAGACTCATTTTTAGTGCTGAGAGGATTAAATAGAATTTTGAATCAAGAATGAATCGTATCAGACTCTGTGTTTTTATAGTAACTCTATCGGTAAGTGCAACCGCATTTTCACAGGTGAGTTCACCTTACTCCAGTAATGGAATAGGGGAAATTTCTTTCCAGGGTCTTCCTCATAACTTTGCTATGGGAGGGGTAGGAATCGGAACACCCTCAACAAGGAACATTAATCTGGAAAATCCAGCGTTACTTACCTACAATACACTTAGCTCATTTCAAGTTGGGATTCTTGGAGATTTCAGGAAACTAAATACTACAGTTGAATCCAACAAAGAGTCTAGCTTAGGTCTGAGATATCTAGCCCTGAGCTTCCCTCTTATAAGCAGATCACGATGGGTCACCTCGATTGCTGCACTACCACTAGGTACAGTCAATTACCATACTGTCTCTAAAGAACCTATCGACGACATCTACACCTCCCAAACAGATTATTTTGGAGACGGTGGCTTAAGCCAATTGATATGGGCAAATGGCTTTCGGGTATTTGATAACCTTTCCTTGGGTTTTAGAGCATCATATGTCTTTGGAACGGTAACTGATGAATCCACAATTAAATTATTATTAGACAGCACAGGAACCATAAGTGGGCAAGATTTTATCATTGCATATCAAGAAACTACCTCATATTCAGATTTTAATCTCTCTGTAGGAGCCGCATATCATGTTAAATTAAAAGAGGATAAATATCTGAACCTTGGAGCCACGTATAGTATTTCAAATGAGCTGAGTGGCAGCCGTGATATCTTCTTTGAAAGACAAACGCTTAATGGAATAAGCGTAGATCAACAAGAGATTAGCACCAACGAATCCGCGAATTTTGAACTCCCAATCACTGTTGGATTTGGTATTTCTTATGAAAAATTGGCACATTATAAAGTTGGGTTAGATATAAGAACTCAGAGATGGAGTGAAACCTCTACTCAAGAACCTGGAGAAATCTTTCGAAATGCCTCTTCCCTCTCTCTAGGAGCAGAATACACCCCAAATTACCAAAACGTAAAAAATTATTTTGCGAGAGCAAAATATCGCTTAGGTTTCTCCTATAAGGAGTCTCCCTACATCTTGAATGATAAGAAAATTAATGACTTTGGTATTAATTTTGGTTTAGCTCTACCAATGATAAATGCTTCGAGCCTTGACTTAGGCTTTAAGTTTGGAGTAAAGGGCACAACAAAAAACGATTTGATAAGAGAAAACTATTTTCAATTTGTGCTTGGTGCTACCATGAACGATCGATGGTTTATAAAGAGAAGATATGATTAACAATAACAGACTTATGAAATTAGTAGTGAAACACATACTTGGTATTTGTTTTTTTCTGGCTTTTACCTCTGTAGCAGTCGCGCAACCGGGATGGAACTGGGGTGATTCCATTGATATCGCAAAGGAGAAAAATGCGCTTTACACGGATATGTTAAAAGCAAAAAACTATGCCGAATCTGAAAAGAATCTAGCGTGGTTGTTGAAAAACACTCCCGATTTAAACAAATCCATATACATCAATGGAGCTTCCATATATCAAGGACTTTCGGAGGCTGCTACAGAAGCTCCCGAAATCTTAAAGTATCAGGAGAAAGCGCTCAAAATGTATGATCTAAGAATCAAATATTTTGGCGAAGAGGCTGATGTTATGAATAGGAAAGCATTGACTTCTTACAAGTACTATAAAAAGACTCAAAGCAAGTATCCTGAAATGATGGAGACGTTTACCAAGGCTTTTGAGCTAAACGGAAATGACTTCTATAGCAGCAACCTTACCGCATACATGGATGTAGTAAGAAGATACAAACTAACCAAAGGTGCTATCACTGATGAGGAAGTATTTGATATTTATACGAATGTGACGGATGTGATTGCCCATCAAAAAGCAAATGGTGGAAAGGTGGAAAAGCTTGACAAAATTGCAGAGATAGTGGATAAACTTCTTACAGCAACTGTCAAGGTTGATTGTGATTTTATAGAGCAAAACCTTGGACCTAAGATGGAAGAGACTCAGGATTACAAAATGGCTAAAACCATTTTCACGCTTCTAAAAGATCAATCTTGCCTCGACAGACCACTTGCATTAAGATCAGCTGAAATTATCAATGAAAACACTCCTGACTTTGGAATTGCAAAATTCATTGCAGTCAAATCTGGTAGTGAGGGGGATACTGAAAAGGCAATGGAGTATTATCAAAAGGCGATTGACCTAACTGAGGATAATGAGAAGAAAGCTGAAATCTATATGAGCATTGCAAGAATTTACTCAAGCATGGGAGACAAAGTCACAGCAAGAAGTCAGGCAAGAAGGTCACTTTCGTTTGACCCTTCAAATTCTGATGCATACAAGCTGATCGGCGATTTGTATATGACCAGCTTCAACGATTGCAAGGGTAACGTGAGTAAGGTTCTTGACAGATCCGTTTTCATCGCAGCATACGAAATGTATCAAAAAGCTGGAAATGGAGAATACATGTCTAAGGCTAAAGAACAATTCCCTTCTATAGAGGACATATTTAATGAAAACTATAAAGAGGGTGACGCCATTCAGGTGGAATGTTGGATCAATCAATCTGTTAAACTTGAGAGAAGACCTGCCAATTAATTCGAAAGAAAATCTAAAAAAAACGATCTCAGAACTAATCTTTGATCGTTTTTTTGTTTTATCAGTAGTGTTTCTTTTGACAATGATTCTTTTTTCCTCGTGTCAAAAAAGAAAAGAACTCATCAATCAGGAACTCTATGATGGACCTACCATTACAATGGATAGTGTCTATACCAAGCTGAGTGATTCTGGACAGCTTGTAATGATTCTTAAGGCTCAAAAACAACTCGATTTTGAAAACGATGATAGAGAATGGCCTAAAGGAATGTATCTTGAATATCTCGATGATTTTGGGGAGGTCGAGTCTACTTTCGAAGCAGATTATGTCTACTATACTGCCGAAGAAGATGTGTATAGAGGTGAGGGGAATGTAGTAGTTCAAAATATCGAAAGTGGAGATGAGTTGACTACTGAGGAGCTATACTGGTCTCCTGCAGAGGAAAAGTTCTATACAGATCGTTTTGTCACAATAGTCTCCGATGATGAGGTGCATACCGGAGAAGGGTTAGAAGCGGACGAAGATTTTGAGTCCTACAAAATAATGAACCCATCAGGCACATTAAAAGTAGAAGAAGACGAAGATGAAACTCCTTGATATCCTTCTTTTTGCATCAGCCATCGCCTTTTTCGTTATTGGAATATATGAAGCCATGGTTTTGGGAATCGGTCAGGCATACAGTATTTTTATGATCAGTCTGGGACTTCTTTTTATATATGGATATCGAAAAAACAGAATGAAACCGGATTCTGAAAAGAAAAAGCATAAATGAACGACCCCTATTTATACGTTGGCATCTTCTTGTGCTTACTATTTTCGGCATTTTTTTCAGGAATGGAAATCGCTTTTATCTCAGCCGATATGCTTCATATCGAGCTTATGAACAAAAGGGGAAAGCGAACGGGTAAGATCCTCTCCACCTTCATCAACAAACGCTCCCACTTTCTTGCAACCACTTTAGTAGGAAATAACCTTGCTATTGTTCTTTATGGTATTCTCATGGCTAAGCTATTGGAACCCTGGCTTGTAAGCATACTTCCTGAAGCAATCTCTGGGGATATTTTTATTCTTATTTCTCAATCAATTCTAAGTACCATTATCGTATTAATCACTGCGGAATTCGTTCCAAAAAGTCTTTTTATGATTAATCCGGATTTTATGCTGACGGTACTAGCATTCCCCATGGCCATAATTTATTATGGACTTTACCCGATTGTTTATTTGATCGCCAACCTCTCATCATTTCTCATCTCTAAAGTGCTCAGATTTGATTATTCGGAAGATAAACCTGTCTTTGGCCTTACAGATCTCAATAACTACATCAAAAAGAACATTCTAAATATTGAGGCAGAGGAAGAGTCCGAAGTAGACGCAAAAATCCTCAACAATGCTATAGAATTTAAAACAGTCCGGGTTAGAGAATGTATGATTCCCCGCACAGAAATCATTGCATTGGACGCTGAAGATGACATCTCTGAATTAAAAAAGTTATTCATCACAAGCGGTCATTCTAAAATCATCGTATACGATGAATCCATAGATGATGTAATCGGCTATTGTCATTCTCTCGCAATGTTCAAAAAGCCTGAAAACATCAAAGAAATGCTGACACCCATTACAATTGTGCCAGAGTCTATGCTTGCCAATGAACTTTTAATTCAGTTCATCTCTGATCGCAAAAGCATCGCTTTGGTTGTAGATGAGTATGGAGGCACCTCAGGAATCGTAACTATGGAGGATGTCATCGAGGAAATTTTCGGAGAAATCCGAGATGAACATGATGATGAGTTTCTTGTAGAAGAGAAAATAGATAATGACAACTACATATTGAGCGCTCGACATGAAGTTGACTACCTGAATGAAAAGTATGAATTTGAGCTCCCTGTAGGAGAATATGACACACTTGGAGGACTAATTCTTAACTATCATGAGAATTTACCAAAGGTGAATGACATCATCGATATTCCCCCTTTCGTTTTCACGATCATGTCTATTGAAGATAGACGTATTGACAAAGTCAAATTGTTTAGAGCAAATTTGGAAGAGTCGCTGTAAATCAAACATTTAGAATCATTTTTTAATTAGTATCTATCTGTCTATTTTTGCCGTCTTTACCAAAAATGGCTTAATAAAAAATGGCATTAATAAGTACGCTTAGGAAAAGAATGGGCAAGATCGTTGTTGGGTTTGTGGCATTCTCCATGTTCGCGTTTATCGCGACAGATTTCTTCCAATCAAACTCATCCCTTTTAGGAGGAAGCGATAGAGAAGTAGCAGAAATTTCTGGATCAGATGTTTCTTACGAAACATTCAATGATAAAGTAAATCAATTGGCTCTGGTGTATCGTGCAAATGCAGGAAGAACTCCCTCTTCGGATGATATGGCTAATATCAGAACAGAAGCCTGGAACGCTTTGATTATCGAGAAAGCTTATCAAAAAGAGCTTGATAATCTAGGTATCAAAGTAACGGATGCAGAAGTGGTAGATATGGTTCAGGGAAACAACATTTCTCCTCAAATCAAGCAGTTTTTTACAGATCCGAACACAGGACAGTTCAGCAAAGAAACTGTATTGAACGCACTCAACAATTTGGCAAGCGCACCCCCAGCTCAAAGACAATCTTGGAATAGTTTCGAAGCATCTCTTAGACCAAATAGAGCTATTGAAAAATATGATCGTTTATTTGAAAAGACTGATTACGTAACTCAGGCCGAGGCTAAAAGCTTGTACGTTGCTCAGAACAGCAACATAACTGTTGATTACCTATACGTTCCCTTCTTCTCGGTAGCAGATAGTCTTTTTGAAGTATCTGATAGTGAGATGAATGCTTATCTGTCGAAAAATGCTAAAGATTTCGAAAGAGAAGAATCTAGAAACTTAAATTACATAGTTTTCGATGTGAAGCCTTCTGCGGAAGACACTGCGTTTGTATTGGATGATATCAATATACTTAGAGAAGGGTTGGCAAGTGCTCAAAACGATTCTTCGTATGTATCAATAAACTCTGAATCTGACAATCCATTTGAATCAATTACTAACCCTTCTCTGATTCCTGCATCTCTAATGGATGAGGATGAAGTTATGGAAGTAGGAACTATCACAGAAGCAGTATTGGAGAATGGAAGCTACAATGTTTACAAACTATCAGCGATTGAAGAAGGCAATGAGTCCTTCGTAAAAGGAAGTCACATTCTTATAAAGCCTGTTGGCTCTACCGACGAAGCAAAAGCTACAGCTAAATCTAAGGCGCAGGGAATCTTAAACAGATTGAAAAGAGGAGCTGACTTTACCGCACTGGCTGCTGAAAACAGCGAAGACAGAAGCAACGCTAATAATGGTGGAGACTTGGGATGGTTCGGTGAAAACGGAAACTTCGTTCAAGAATTCAAAGATGCTGCTTTTGGACACAGAGGAACAGGTTTAATTTCTAAGCCGGTGGAAACCTCTTTCGGATATCATATCATTCGAATAGATGAGCCCAAAACTAACAAGGTGTATAAAGTAGCGCGATTGGAAAGAGAGCTTTTCTCAAGTGATGCAACCTTAAATGAGATTTATAGAACTGCAGACATCCTTGCTACAGAAAGCTCAGATGCGGCAGACCTTAAAGAAAAAGCTGAAGCGCAAGGATTTGCTGTAAAGTCTGCTTCTAATATTGGCAAAAACGACAAAAGACTCGGAACTATCACAAATGGTAGAAGTATTGTTTCATGGGCATACAATAAGGCCTCAGAAGGTTCTGTATCTGAAGTTTTCGATGTAGACAACACTTATATTGTAGCTTCTTTGACATCTATTCAGGAAAAAGGAACGGCAAACTTGAAACAAGTTACAGGAGAGGTAAGAGTTAAAATTCTAAACCAAAAGAAAGCTGAACACATCATAGCTAAAATAAATGGACTTACAGATGAAGATACGGAAGCGCTTAAATCTGCTTATGGAGAAGGAGCTCGTAGTGGAAGTGCAGACCTTACGCTTTCCTCAAACTCATTTCCAAACGTAGGATTTGCTCCAGAAGCAATTGGCGTGGCATTTTCACTTGAAGAAGGCGAAAAAACAGCTCCATTCCAAGTGGACAATGGTGTAATCTTACTCATCGCAACAACTAAAAGTGCTCCAGAAGATCTGGAAAATTATGATGCGTACACATCTCAGGTAAACAGCAGCAGAACTTCTAGAAAAACTGTAATCGCAAACTTCCCGCTCTCGTTCTATCCTTTGATGGCAACTCAGCGGCTTGACAATGCGGTCAAAGAGTTCGCAGACATTGAAGACAAACGGTATAAATTTTACTAAAAGCATTCAAAGCCGGTTTTTTAAATCGGCTTTTTTTATCTTCATACTATGAGTTGGGATCAAGAGGCATTTAGAGAAAAGCTGGAATCGCAGCATACCTTCCCTGGAAAGTATAACTTCAAGTTCATCGTTCCGAAGGATAAGAAAAACGAGATTTTATCGCTACTTCCAGAATCGGATGTTTCTTTCAAAGAAAGCTCCAATGGAAAGTATATTAGCATAAGCGCACTTGCAAATCCAAATAGCAGCCAAGAAGTATTGGAAGTATACAATAAGGCCCATCAAGTAAAGGGGAGCATTGCATTGTAAATTAAAATAGACATGTGGGTAGAAGCAGACAACAAACTCAAACGCACTTTCACTTTTAGCAATTTTGTTGAAGCCTTCGGCTTCATGAGCAAAGTAGCCATTATTGCAGAAAAAATGGATCATCATCCTAATTGGTCAAATGTGTATAATCAAGTGACAATTGAGCTCACTACGCACGATGCTGGCAATGTAGTCACAGATAATGATCGAGAACTAGCTTCGGCCATTGACCTGCTATTGAAATAAGAATGGAAACTGTGGCAGCTCTTTTCCTTGTGCCTACACCCATTGGCAATTTGGGAGATATGACTTATCGAGCTGTTGAAGTGCTTAAGTCTGTAGACAAAATTTTGGCCGAAGATACCCGCACTTCTGGTGTTCTACTGAAACATTACAGCATTTCGACTCCTACAGAAAGCTTCCACGCTTTCAACGAGCACCACCGAACGAATCAAATCATAGAGAGAATCAAAGCCGGCGAAACTTTTGCATTAATCACCGATGCAGGTACTCCTGGAATTTCTGATCCTGGTTTTCTAATTGTGAGAGAAGCAGTAAAGGAAGGTATTAAAGTAGATTGTTTGCCAGGTGCAACAGCATTCGTTCCTGCTCTGGTTAAGTCAGGATTTCCTACAGATCGGTTCGTTTTTGAGGGGTTTCTTCCTCATAAAAAAGGGAGGCAAACTAAGTTTAAAGCATTAGCTGAAGAAACCAGAAGTATAGTTCTTTATGAATCCCCACATCGATTAATCAAGACGCTCAATCAAATAGGTGAGTTTTTAGGTGAAGAAAGAGCCATCTCAGTATCTAGAGAGCTCACCAAGAAATTTGAAGAGACCGTGACAGGGTCAGTAAAAGAAGTCATACATCATTTTAATGAAAATACTGTCAAGGGAGAATTTGTGATCATTATTGAAGGAAAAGAGAAATGATCCATTTACCTGAAATTACCGAACAAGTACGAGTCCTTTGCTCACTGGCAGCTGATTTTATCAGTAAAGAGGCTGAAGGTTTCTCTTCCTCGAAGGTAGAGCTGAAGGGAAAAAGTGATCTGGTTTCCTATGTCGATAAACAAACCGAAGAGTTGATTGTGCAAGGATTGAAAGAGATCCTTCCTGATTCCGGATTTATTACTGAGGAAGACACTCCGGATGAAACAGACAAGGAATACATCTGGATTATAGACCCACTCGATGGCACCACCAACTTTATTCACGGACTACCCACCTATGCGGTGAGCGTTGCTCTGATGTACCAAAATGAGATCATCCTCGGTGTAGTTCATGAAGTCAATAGAAACGAGTCCTTCTACGCTTGGAAGGGAGGGGGAGCATTTTTGAATAACAAGCCAATTCATGTCACTCCAGTAACCAAAACTGAAGACAGTCTTTTCGCCACGGGGTTCCCTTATTACCAATTTCATAAGCTAGAAAACTACCTTGCGATCTTAAATGATTTAATGAAAAACTGCCATGGGCTTAGAAGAATAGGTAGTGCTGCTGTGGATATGGCCTATGTTGCCTGTGGAAGGTGTGAAGGCTTCTTCGAATACAATCTTAACTCCTACGATATTGCAGCTGGTGTTATTCTTGTGCAGGAAGCGGGAGGAAAGGTTACAGATTTCAAAGGAGGAACCGATTTCCTGTTTGGAAGAGAAATGGTTGCGGCTGGATCGGTTCACGAGGAGTTTCTAAAAGTCATTCAGAAAAACTGGTGAAATTATTATAAAGCCCTTCTGTTTTATTTAAATTCCTAATTGGCAATCTTGAATAGAAGATAGACTTGAAAATACTGATTGCGTAGGTTTTTCATGCCTAACTCAGGATCGAAATCAGAAATTTTCGTCAAACTCGCATTGTACCTAATTCCAATATCAACAAAATAATCAAGTTCATACGCCGCTCCGATTGTTGCTGAAAACTCAAGCCGATTACCGTAGGTATTTAGAAGATTTACTTTGATAGTATCGTTTACCTTGTTTTTAGTGGATACTAAATAACTTATTTCAGGGCCCGCACTAATCTTAAGTCGTTTGATTGGATAGCAGTCAACCAACAACGGAAGCGTCAAATAGTGAAACCTGTAGTCGAGTGTATCAGCATTGGTCAGAGTCCCTTTCAGCGTATAACCTGGCTCCAAGGAGAATCCCCATTTTGATTGCCATTCTCGAAATGAAATCACACCCGCTACATTGAAAGCGTTTCGATCTTCAAGTTTTATTTTTGATTGACCAGATGAGCTAAGTGAGGATATATTATAGCCTCCCTTTAAGCCAAAAAAAGATGCTTGAGCAACGACATTCCAACAAGTAAAAAACGTTAGAAATACTAAAATGAGAGATTTTGAGAGAGACAGATTCATGAACTTTATAAACGGATCAACTAAAGCGCAAAATTACGATTCCACCAGCTAAATATTAACGTAGCGTTTACCTTTTGCCTCTTTTGACCCAATTTTTACACTTTTAGTTGCAATGACACTAAAAAACTGTTTTTTGGAAATTTCAAGCTTTCGGTAAGCGTATCTATCAGGAATTTCATAATTGAAAAAGCCAACCCAATAGAGATTTTAGCGAATGAAGATGTTTGTAATGTGGTTAACGAATGATATCGGTTTTAAAGTATCCGATCTAAAATTTTAAGCCCATACTTTTCCGCCTTCTGAGCAGTTCTTGCACATCTCAATCTCACTTCTTGAATTAAGCAAAATGTCTCGGAAATCGTCATATGCTTTTGATTTCCAAACTGGAGCGAAACCACTATTGGCTACATTTCCAAGCTCGTGCGCTGCGTCTTTGTCGAAGCAACAAGGAACTACTTTTCCATCCCAGGTTATCACACAAGAATGCCACATTTTCCAACACTCATCTAGTGCTTTGTTCTTAGGTGAATATGACCCATCCACTTCTTTCTGGTAGCGTGAGTACTTATCCTGAGCAGGAATCAACTCATTTCCATTTTCATAATCGTAAATCTGAGCTGTTTTGAAAGCTACTTTGTCCACCTCATATTCTCTGGCAAGATTTCTAATCTCATTAATCTCATGTTCATTTGGTTTCACAACCAAAAACTGCCATACGACCTGAGGGGTTCTTTTTCCAAGTCTTTTTTTGGCTTGCACTACGTTTTTCGTCCCCTCAAGAACTTTTGACAATTGTCCCTCTTTTCTATAAGATTCGTATGTTTCTTGAGTAGCTCCGTCAATGGAAATAATCATTCGATCCAATCCTGATTCCACAGTTTGTTGAGCTATTTCTTCTGTAAGAAAATGAGCATTGGTTGATGTAGCCGTATAGATTTTTTTGGACGAAGCGTACTTGACCATCTCCAAAAATTCTGGATGTAAATAGGGTTCTCCTTGAAAATA
Source organism: Cyclobacteriaceae bacterium (assembly GCA_049115715.1). Classification (GTDB taxonomy): domain Bacteria; phylum Bacteroidota; class Bacteroidia; order Cytophagales; family Cyclobacteriaceae; genus JAMZMI01. The sequence goes on along the minus strand of JAGDZQ010000027.1, from coordinate 1,957 downwards.
GAAAATCAAGTAGAAGAGCGTCTCATGTAGTTCATCGATAATATTTCTGAGAACTGAATCACTCATTTTCCCGGTAGGGCGTGTAAACGAACGCAATCCGCTTGGACATTCTGGGCACCTCAGGTTGCACGCTGTAGTAGGCTCCATTGAAATGCTGATAGGCAAACCCGAAATCTGAGCCTTCTTCGAATACTTTGATTGCAAGAAGCTTGCATATATCTTCGTTGCATTTATTAGGCGTTTAAAAGTTAGCTTTGAAGCTAGATTAAGGATGTCTGCAACACTGATATACACAGCCTAAAAATACAAAACCCATTTGCCATATGAATTTTCTTAGAGCTTTAATTCTGGTTTTTTCCTTCAGTTTATTTCAAGGTGGTTTTGCACAAGGGGTAAGGGGAGAAAATCTGGAAATCGCGGTGATGACTCTTGGGCCTTACCAAGGTGAGCTCTATTCAGCATTTGGACATAGTGCCGTCAGGGTTTATGATACTTCCAGAAACGTAGACTATGTTTTCAACTGGGGTGTTTTTGACTTTGATCAGGAAAACTTCTACTGGAATTTTGCCCGAGGCAAGATGCTCTACCAGCTTGGCCTTGGAAAATACGAGCGATTTAAAAACGCCTATGTAAGGGACAATAGATACATAGTCGAACAGTATTTGAACCTCACCCCAGAGGAAAAATTGACTCTATACAATTACCTGCTGGAAAATTACAAACCGGAAAACCGGGAGTACTACTACAACTATGTGTATGATAACTGCTCGTCTAGAATCAGGGATATCTTGAGAAATGCTTTAGGCAAGGAAATCAAGTTTAACTACGACTATGTGGAGGAAGATCTCACTATCCGAGATCTTATGGACAGATACCTTGAATATCAACCTTGGGGTGATTGGATCATTGATATTGGTTTGGGTTATCAGATAGATAAAATAGCTGCTCCCGAGGAATATATGTTTCTTCCCGACTACCTACAAAAGGGACTTGAAGGCTCTACAATCACAAGAGGCTCTACTGTGCTTCCTTTAATAAGTAAAACCGTCAACGTGTATAAGTCCAAGCCTGAGGAGAACGCGGTGAGTATTTGGACTCCCTTCAACACTTTTGTAGTTGTATTCTTTGTAATTGGATTTTTTACAAATCGAGATTTCAAAACAGGAAAACGGACTCACTGGATCGATGTTCTTCTATATACATTCGTTGGGATTTTCGGCTGGTGGTGTACTTTCCTTTGGACAGGGACAGTGCATTTATCCGAAAGCAACATGAATCTCCTATGGGCGACTCCTCTGCATATCCCGTTTATCTACTTTCTTAAAGTAAAAAAGTATCAGAAGTTTTTATCCAAATATTTCTTGGTGACAAGTATCCTGTACTTGCTGCTACTAATCTTTTGGGGCATACTACCTCAACCGCTACACGAAGCGATCATCCCCATTATATTGGCAATGGTGTTGAGAGGGTTCTTTATTAATTATGATCTGAACAAGGTTGGTAGGAAAGGTTGATTGTGAGCCCAGATATGTTAGGGAATTAAATAGTGATTGACTATTTAGCCTTGACTTTCCTCTCCCCAACCATCACACCTGTGATCACCACAGCAGCTCCAATGAATTGAATCAGACTTAGTCTTTCGTTTAAAAAGAAATAAGCTAGCAATACCGTCGAGATTGGGCCTAAACTTCCCATGATGGAGAAACTCCCTGCTCCGAGCGTTTTGATGGAATAAGAAATTAGGTAAGAAGGAATGACTGTGGCAACCACTGCCATCAATAACCCAATCCAATAGACTTCAACTGGAAAGGAAAAAATCTGGGATACTTCAATCGTCAAGGTGTAATGAACGATTACACAAATACACGAAATAATCATCGCATAAGAAGTAAACCTTGTCGCTCCGAATTTCGGAATCAGCCAACCAGAACCTACTAACCTGAACCCGATTTTAAAA
>JAGDZQ010000026.1:0-45970 GCA_049115715.1 Cyclobacteriaceae bacterium | reverse complement strand
AGATTGTAGAAGCTAAATAAGATGCACTTCAAAGCCACCTTCTCAAAAAAAAAGAGACTGGAAATTAAATCCGTCCATCAAAACCTAACAACTATGTATTTATCAGGAGTGGCCTATTCTACTCTAACTCAGTACTGATAGGATGCCCACCTGCGTGAGCATGACGTCCTCAGCTAGATTCATCAAAATAAGCAGATCAAGTGAACAGAAAAATTGTAGCTTCAAAAGAGAAATACAATCGCTTCACAGATTTTACGCTTGATCCACAAAGTAGACTTTAAGATTTCCTACTAAATCAAAAAACCCTGTGCGGCTATTGCCACTCAGGGTTTCTTTTTTAGCTTAAGTTTTAAGTACTACTTCCTTCCTATTTTGATCGGATGAGCGAAAGTTCCTGCCTCATCTGTAAAAATCAAATAGTAAATCCCGGACTCGTACTTAGTCAGATCAATAGTTGCATGATGCAGTCCTTGATGATGATCTACTTTTTGATCCACTAGAATTATTCCTGCATTGGAAACAAGCTGCATTTTCAGATCATCTACTTTTCTATTAATCACATAATCCATCGCCATTACTCCCTCAGTAGGGTTTGGATACAAATTCACGTCCTTCAAGTAAGGTTTAAGTGTATAAAGTATCTCCTCCTGATCTACTTCTATACCAGCTTCCGTTATCAGCACATTTACATCGAAAACCTGATTTGAACGATCTCCTCCGATCTCAAAAACAACTTCCGCATTTTCCGAAAGCGGAACCCCTGGAAATTCAATACTCAGTTGATATTTCCCATCTGCCACTTGGCTGAAGTTGAAAAACCCTTCATCATCCGTTTCAATGTAATAGGCAACTTCTTCTTCAACATCATCTTGATTGATTCCATTAAACCTTCCTTGAGATTTAAACCTTCTCATCGAGCAACCTGCTTTTCTAACCTTTCTCCTAGACGTTACACGACTACCTCCTTCCTCTAAAATATCATCATCGAAATCAGATATTACTTCTCCACTTATGGTAGCCGTACCGGGTACAGGCTCAGGAGTAAAATCAATCAGTTCAATGTCTATTCCATCGGTTTCATCTTCCAACAAAAGCTCATCTGCTTCTGTGTAAGTATCTGCACTTATATAGTAAGTCTGAATAGTGCTCTCAAACTGTGGAAGTGCCCGGTCGGGTCTCACCAATACTACAAATGTTCCAAGAACTACATCTTCTAAAATATAATCGCCAGATGCATCCACGAATGTACTGTCCTCCTTCACAAAAGGACCTGTTGGTGTTTTCCTCCATACAACTACCTCGGCCTCATTTGCTTTCAGTGAAGTTCCATTTAGGCTTACCTTACCAAAGAAATCTGTTTTCGCTAGGATGTTTTGGTTTCTACTTCCCAAATCAAGGCCAGGAACATCGTCATTAGTCACAATTAGCTGATAGGTTCCCTGACTGTTGATATTGACATCTTCTATGGATAGCGATTGTTCTGTTGCTCCTGCAATGTCTTCAACCTCAGGGTTGAAAGGTTGACCCGGCACGAGTGGCCCAAATTTCCACTGAAACTCTGATCCATCTCCAAAATTGATCCCTGCAAAATCATCCAGCACAGCTGGAGAACCAGCGTCCAATGTGTCTAGACGTGATAGTCCGAAACGTTTCTGGTTTATATATGAAACCCCATCAACTCCTACATTTGGTTTCAGATATCGAAAGACCAGTCTATTACTATCCAAGTTAAGGCTAGTCAGGCTAGGCATACCAGATAGGTTTGGTATTGCAGCTATATCATTGTCAGCTAAATCTGCTACTTGCAAACTGGTGATATCTCTGATATCAGTTGGGATCGTATCCTTGAGTCCAAACTCACGTAGATTGATCTCAGTGACACGATCATTGTTCGTTCCTCCCAATGTCACTCCATCCCATGGTGTTGTGGTAATATCAGCTGTTGTCCAGTTTACTGCTGTTGTCCAGTTGTCCCCATCCGTAGCGTCATACAATGCTAGTAGTGCTTTTGTATCTCTCTCAAGACTACTCACACCCAACCCAAAGGCTTTGGTATAGAGCGTTAGGTCTGTGATTTGAGTATTGTTTACTTCAAGCACATAGTTTCCTTCATCAGCAAACTCGATGGTTTCTACAAGGAGCGCATCCGTATTCGAAGTGGCGTTTCCGGTTATAGGATTTCCATTTAGTAACCAGCGATAGGTATTATTCGGGCCACTTACCATACGCTCGATTTCCAAATTCACATCTACATCTACGATTGTATCTGCAGCAACACCAATACTATCCTGATTCAGGTAATTGAAAGTCGGTATTCCCAGGTTTTTCTCCAAATCACCAAACTGAAGTTTGTTTTGAGATACATCCAAAGTCAAAAGCTCAGGCAATACTTTGAAATTTGGCAATGAAGTAATTTTATTGCCAGAAACATCCAGACTAGTTAAGTAGTCGAAACTTTCGAAAGAAGAAGGAATGGTATCCCTGATCGCATTATCTGAAAAGTTAACCGAAACCAAAGAATCAGCGTAGTTGAGGTCTTCTGGTAGAATTCCTATTAGGTTATTGGATGTCAAATCAACGGTCGTAACTCTTCCGTCTTGCAAAGTCAATCCTGACCAGCTGGACAGAGGGTCTACCAACCAGGAGGAGTTGTCAGTCCAGTTAGCTCCATCCAATGAATTATAAAGAGAAACCATTGCCAATGAATCCTCCTCAAAATCGGATAATCCCAAATGAAACGGCTGTGTCTCCAACTCCAGATCAGTAATGACAGTGTTATTTATTCGAAGGACATAAGTACCCGTATCCTGAGAAGAAAAGCTGACTATCGAATAATCTTCCAAATCACCAAACTCAATCAATTCCTCATTTAAGAACCACTGATAAGTATTATTAACACCTTCTACGAGTTTGTTGATATCAACAGACTGACCTACTGCAACCGTAGAGTCGATTGGAAAGTCATCGAATATCTTCTGATTTTCGTAGGTATAATTCGAAACTGCAACTAAAGGCTCAAGATCACCAAAATCAAAGAAATTTGAATCCAGTGCCACGTTCTCCAAAGTTGCGATAGATGACAAATCCGGTATTTCATTGAATTGATTCGCATGAAGCTCCAGTGTCACCAGCTTATTCAAATCAGCAAAACTTGATGGTATTGTGTCCTGCAGGATGTTTTCCGCAAGAGACATGTAAGTCAATTCATCTACGAACCCAAGTGGTCTTGGCAGTGCTCCACTTAAATTGTTTGCCTTGAGGTTGATCGAGTCAACCCTGTTGTTCTTCAAGTTAACTCCATACCAGGTATCCAAGCTCCCTGTAATCCAACCGGTATTTTGATCCCAATTCGCTCCGTCCGTTTCATTATAGAAAACAATCAACGAAACAGAATCCAATTCACGTGAAGGAGGAAAGCTTATGAAAGATTCATGTTGTGTGACACCCCATACATCTGATTCATTTTTGGCCCTGACACCCAAGGTATGATTGCCTGAAGGCAAAGCAGAAGCATCCAAAATCAAGTTTCTAATTGGGTTTGGCTCAGCTGGATCAATAAGTATCGATGTACCCAATCCGTAACCAGGGTCTGCATCAAAGAAATATTCCATCTCCGCAATATCTGAATTTACATTCCCTGCTTGATCCACGTACAAAAGCCTCGATTCGGGTAAACCCCAGCGACCACCTGTGTCCTGAACTCTGATGAAAAAATTGTGAAAACCTAATGTAAGTGTACTCGCTGCAGTTGTAATCAGTTCATCTATGGAAGTACCATCAGTTACGTCAACAGCTGTTGCAGAACCATAGCCAGGATCTTCATCAAAGAAATATTCTGCTGCTTGAATTTGAGTCACAGAACCCGCTCCAGAGGCATCTACATATACCAATTTAGAGATAGGAAGGCTCCATGATCCTCCATCGTCTTGAGCTCGAATAAAGAGGTTGTGAAAACCCGTCGTAACTGCAGAAGCATCCAGATTTTCTAAAACTTCCACGTTTGTTGCCGGAGATGCAACTGTCAATGAAGTTGCTGCTCCATATCCAGGATCGACATCAAAGAAATACTCAAAACTACTTATATCGGAAGCCAACGCACCACCGGAGGCATCCACGTAAAGTAGTCTTGCTATGGGCTGACTCCATATTCCTCCGTCATCCTGAACTCGAATAAAGAGGTTGTGAAATCCCAGTGAGAGGGTATCAGCCTTAATATTATCCACCACTTCCAGAGTATCATCAGGAGTAGGAATTGTCAAAGATGCTCCCATCCCGTATCCAGGATCATTGTCATAGAAGAATTCACCGGCCACTATGTTGGCAACATCTGTGGCTCCTGACGGATCTGCATATACGAGTTTACTAACAGGCAAACCCCACACACCTCCATCATCTTGAGCTCGGATAAAGAGATTATGAAAACCTGTAGAAATCCCTGTGGTAGCAATTGCATCCATAAAATCCACCGTGTTGGCAGGAGTTGAAACAGTTAAAGCGGTTCCTGAACCATAACCGGGATCGTCATCAAAAAAGTACTCAACAGCCTGAACCAGTGAAATGGTCGTAGGACTGGTATTGTCCACATATATAAGGTTACTTTGGGGTAAACCCCATCTTCCGTGCTGATCAATTGCCCTTATGAAAAAATTGTGAAAACCTGTAGTCAGGGAAGATGCATCTGTCGTCTCCAATAAATCCATTATCGTATTCGACCGACTAACCGCAATCTGAGTTGCTAATCCTGCTCCCGGGTCTGCATCAAAAAAATATTCTAACCCATCTATATCAAAACCTGAAATGATATTATCAACTATATACACAGGGTAACTTTTATAAAGACCCCATCGCTGCTGATCAAGAGCGCGCAAGTATATGACGTGGAAGCCTGGAGTTAGTGCATTAGTCGAAAAACTAACAGTGCCTAAAAAATTAGCAGTAGATGGAGATTCAGAAGCCATGGTAGCCAGCCCAAAACCCGGATCATCATCGATAAAATACTCAAATTGGGACAGGGTAGGAACGTCATGAATTTCTGAATCGATAAAAGCACTTACATCTAAAGTTAAATCCGCTCCTTCTGGGATTTCGACCCCTCCTGACATGGACTCAATCGTTGGTAGCCATTCGCCGGTTTCTGAAAAAGAGGTTTCTGATGGACCTATTGGTGGCGGGTCGGATAAGGGAGGGTAATCATATTCAACGGTAAATAAATCAAAATCCCAAGTCGTAGATTGTGTAATGTTCAATAATTGAGGATCGAGATTCAGATTACCTCCTCCATCTGATCCAATGGTAGCCAAAGTTGTAGTGAATGTATCATCTGTTGTTCCAAAAGCATAATTTTGAGCAAATATATTTCCTGTAGATGCTCCATCCAATGCCTCTGGAGAGCGACCAAAAAAGATATTAGAACTAACACTACAATTAGAAATTAAATCAAAAGCCTTTTCTGTTCCGGAACCGACAAAAAGATTATTGGCAATAAAAGCGTTGAAGGCTCTTATAGATGCTCCCTCTGTGGCAGAAGTAGTACCGTAGAAGACATTGTTCACAATACTTAGAAAACCAGCCGTTCGATCATTAAGAAAGAGTGCCTCAATACCTCCTGTAGCCTGTCCGCTTCCTATAATATTGGCATCTATCGTCAGGTTTCTAATCGAGTCAGTTGAAGTACCGGAATTCCATATAATCTCCTCAACAAAATTATGAGAGATAAGAACATCAGATAAATCTATAGCCGTACCAGATCCATTGAAAACAATCTGATCCGTAATCTTCATCCCATAAATCTCAGAAAATGAGGCATCCATTGAGATCGTTAACCTATCCACAGTGGACGCAAGCCCATTGAAACCTTCACCAATAATGGTTAAAGTTTTATCCAGAGTTGCATTAGTGTAGACAGTCGAACTTGCCTTTACATAAATGATATCCCCAGAAGCTGCAGCTGAAATGGCCGCTGGCAGATCTGTAAAAATATGACTCCCTGTCGGACTCTGAATGTTATTGTCTACAATCCATGTATCGGATTGGGCTAAACCAAACAGAGCAGAACAGAGCAGGCATACCGTAATATATATTTTACGGTGGCTCATAATCTTAATTAATTACCTCTAGCCTTAATCGTAACATCCAGGTTATCTCCCTGTTTGATTACTTCACTTGATATCACCGATTGAATCAATGGAAGCGAAACCCCGGTTCCATCCCATGGAATTGTGCTTCCTGTCGGTCCAACATCGGTTCCATCCACACCTGTACCCACAAGAGCCGTAGCTCCCGATGCAAGTGTAGGCTCCCAAGTCAAATCCCAAGAATTTCCTATTATGATACTGGCATTTTCAAATATCAAGGTAGCATCAGTAATGCTTGTAATATTAGAATTTCCAGTAACTCCATCGGAAGTCTTTGGTGGCAAAGCATCATTTGCGGTTCCAACAGCTATGTTATTATTAAATGTTGTATTAGTCATACCATTTCGATCCTGAGGCTGTCTTCCAAAAAAGATATTATTAGAAACCGTGCTGTTAAAAAGCCCGTCAAAAGCGTTTCTGTTTGCATCTCCATCACCAAAGAAGATGTTATTTTTGATCACAGCTCCATTATAAGCCAGTATAGAACCGTAAGCAGTACTTGTTCCAGTATAGCCTCCTAGAATACAATTGGTGATTACCGAATTACTGATTCGGTTGGACAAGCTTATGGCTACATCAAAAGTTGCTGGACGACCAACAAAGCAGTTTCGAATTATGATATTTGATCCGGTAAAGCTTGTAGAAGTAGAAGAATCTATTCTATCAATATCACAGTTTTCTACAGATACATTACTGAGTGTATTAGAATTGGTTCCAAAAAAGATGTAATCTGATATTACCAAACCAGAAATTCTTATATCAGAACCATATACATTGATTCTATTGATATTACTTTTCGCTGGCCCATCTTTATCCGGATTGAAACCTATTCCAAAAATTGATATTCCAGAATTGGCAACCTCGATTGTTACATCTCCATAGTTATTCGGGCTTGGGATTACATGTATAATATCACCAGGTACAGTAGCATCTATTGCTTCCTGAAGAGTAGCATAGACATGCGTACCCGTTGGAGCACCTGCATTGTTATCGGCAATACGGATTGTTTGTGAATACGCTGACAAGGTTAGAATGAATACTAAAAGGGTAAGCGGAAATTTTTTCATGACGGCAGAGTTTTAGATTTTAAGAAATTAAAGCTAAAGACAAAAAAGACTAAAGCCAATTAATTAGGACTAAATTTATATTAATTATGATTTTTCTTCTTTTAGTTGTGTAGGAATTGACCCTTTATCTAATTTATTTTCTTCTTTTTCAAAAAGCGTGATTGCCATTTATTACCTGAAGACGGGCTATAGACATTTAAGACGTAAGTTCCTTCCGCAAGTTTTTCGATCGAGATGTTATCTCTACTTCGATCAAGCAACCCCTTCTTTACTATTCTTCCAAGCATATCAATAATTTGATAGTTGATATCATCTTCATCAAGTGTTAGCCGTATATAATCATGAGCTGGGTTAGGGTAAACCAGAATATCCTGATTAAACAAATCCGAACTAAGTTCATCATTATCTCTCCAAACACACTTATCGATTCCCTTCCACTTTGCCGAAAGGTTTGTTTCCTGCCATTGACTTTCTAGTATCCCAAAAGACCCAAAATCATCTGGCCCCTCCATGAGATTAAAAACCATAAAGAGATCTCCATTGTATGCTTCATACCAGTTTTCAAATACCTGACAAAAGAAATCCGCCATTTCAGGAAGTCTGTTCATTTCCGCCACACGTGCCGCTGCACATTCTTCCATAGGTTGGAAGTTTATCTCAGTAACATGTTGACCTCCCTCATAAGCATAAAGAGAAATGCCTCGAGCTTGTGCCTTTTCGCTCCATGCTTCTATCATTGATCTCATCTCTTGATCAACTCTGGATCTAAGTGTATCAAGCAGGTCTTCAGGAGAATGACTGCATACATCCAATCCATTGGAAGCAAAGTCGTCAAATAGGGTCACGCCAATATAAGAAGCTATAGCAACGGCATCAGGCAACTTCCCATCAGGGTTGACACTTTCTAAATCGTAAGCCTCAAAAACTAAGTCCGCAGTATACCCCTCTGATTGAGACGCATGAATTTTGACAAAGCGATCTTCTTCTGTCCATACCTCTTCAAATATGTCAAAGATCTCAAGCATTCTTTTCGTATAAAAGCGATGCACTGCTTCAAATTCTGCTACCTCCTCGTTTTCACTTGTTGCCAGGTTTAAAAGCATTCCTTGTTCCAGCATATATGCTCTGGTTTGCGGATAGCTAGGGTTCCAAGCCTCGTTTGAATATTCCAAATGAAGTTTTCGCTCCTCGTTCATAGCGCTATGAAGCAGTTGGGATAAACTTCGTGCATATGCGTCGTTAATCCTGTATGGCACATTGATCCAGGGGTTCACCCCAGCCAGATTACATAATTCAGCAATGTCCTCATAAGGCATGCCAATCAGGATATCATTTTCAGTATCCATGAAGTAGGAGAAATGGTCTGAAGTAGTTCGATCTTCCCAGTGTTCGATTGTATTGTTTTCCGAGCGGGCGGGTTTCATGAATCGAGCAACTTCGAAGTTTTGAATCAAATCAATAAAGGATGGTTGAAATTTCACCTCTACGTAATTGTTCACATATTCTGGGAAAATCAGCTGAACATTTTGAATAGGGTTTTCAACATTTGATTCTAAGATGATAATCTCAAGCCCCAAACTTGTGGGTGATGTAATGGAAACCTCGTGCTCTCCTGCTGATGAAAAAACCCGCGCCTCTCCATCGACATCTCCTTGAATGACTATGGTTCCCGATCCCTCAAATACCAGTAAGTAATTGCCCGATGGGTAATAATAAGGGTCAGGCTGGCCGTTCAAAACCAGACAACTGACCCCTAAGTTCTTTCCTTGCGTTTCAGAATGATCAAATGCGAACGGCACGCTTAGAGGATACCCTTGCCCGTCGAATGCAGACGATAGTTCTACTCTCAGCTCAGTAGATGACTTGATCGGGTCTGTCTCATCATCCAGATTTCTAATCAGCCAACCGCTTGACTGTTTCAATGCATTGGTATAAATCCATTGAGTCCCAAACGGAGAGAGATCTGTCAGATTAACTCCAAGTCTGCGGGAATTCGTCTGAGCATCCATCTTAGTAGCAATCAAGACGATGCATACAATTCCTCCCAAAATTTGCTTTAATAGGTAATATGATCTGATACTTCTTTCGCTTGAGTTCCTCATGGTGCTCGAATTAGTGGCGGTATTCAAGCAAACTTAGATTAGTACCAAATTTTCCACGTAAAATGTAATTCACAAAACAACTCACAAAATCTCAAAGCACTGATAATGAATGGGTTACAAAGTAGTTAAAAATTCAATCAGGTTGCCTCCCCTATTCAAACCGAAGGTTCTTCTTAGTGTCGTGGGCATATTCTCCACTGTTCTGATTGACAAATGTGGGAAAAATGTTTCCCGTATTTCTTCATAAGACATCCCTATACTGAGACCACTCAGAAACTTGATTTGATCTTCATTGAGACCAAACTTATGAATCAAAGTCTTAATCTGTTTTTCCGTAAATATTTTCTTTTGAAGTTCCTCGTGCCTACCCTGGCCACTCTCACCCTGCTTTTGATTAATCAGGGATAATATCTCTTTTCGGTGCGCCTCCGGGATATTTTTGATCAACTCTTTGATTTTTTCATTGAGCCGCTCTTTTTCCTTATCCAGAAAACTCTTGTTGTACTGCGTATCTATGAGCTCCCTTTTTATGGCTTCATTCTGCTCTTTCAATTTTTTTTGTGTCAAAAAGAGGGTTCTCCTGACTACCAAAACATTGTAGTTATAGCCTCCTCCAAACATGATTCCCCCTATGGAAAAGAATATGGCGATAGAAGTATTTAAATTCATTTTTCCAAAAAAACCAATGACTATAACGTAAATCAACAACAGGGCAAATGATAAAAAGAGATAGCGGAGCAAATGCACATTTAAAAAAGCTCCCATCCATATAAACATGAAAATAAGAGCGATGAAATAAAAATATTTTCCAACCTCTGTTTCCTCAGAAAAATGAATCATGGCAATCACTCCCAAGCTCAAAAAGAAGCTTATTAAAACAATGATTGCGTTGAAAGCTTTGACATTTGTAACGAATTTTTCGAACCAGATTAATGCTAATCCTATAAAACCAACTGTCAATCCACGAATCAACCAGACCAATTCCCTCGAAATGGGAAAAGCATAATAATCCAGAAAGGCAAAAGAAGCATAGAAGACCAGGATAAACTTGATCGACATTGCAGTTGGTTTCATCGCAAACGAAACGTACCAGCTGGCAAATGCTTTTTCTGTTTCCCGATCGGCAAATCTTAAATTGGATAGCATCGTTATTATGTTCTTAGATCAATAATTAGTGGACGACTTCTTTCTCTTCATCGATAAAGTTTAGAAATTCCCTTTTGTTTACTATGCCGAATTTTCGCGATAAACAGAAGACACAGAGACTCTTAAAACGCATAGTTGAAAAGAATTTCGACAAGCTCAATTTGACAATTTTGAATAAGGAATACAAACTTGACAAAGTAGGGGTAGTTCTAATAAATGTTTCGCTAAATTATTGACATCAAATTAAGATTAGGGAGACTTGTATCTCTATTGTTTGATACAATATGAATAAAAAACATCAGCCAAAGAAAAGTTTGCCGCTTATCATCGGGATTTTAATCCTACTTGGTATTCTATTTCCAAAGAATGCAATATCTCAAACGGAGATTGGTTTTATCATGCCTGAGGATGTTGATAAGGTCGAAATCAAATTCGAGAAGTTTAGCAACTTGATCGTATTGCCAATCAGGATCAATGGCTCTGCTACAGTAAAGTTCATCCTTGATACAGGAGCGGAAACAATCATACTTACTGAAAGACTCTTTGCCGATATGTTGGCGCTTAATTTTGTTAGAGAAATTAACATTCATGGACCTGGCATTATAGACTCAGTCAAAGCTTTCGTAGCAGCAGACGTGAATATGACACTTTCAGGAGGGATAGAAGGAAAGTCATTAAATGTATTGGTACTCGAAAAAGACTACCTCGAGCTACACAAAAATTTGGGTGAAGAAGTATACGGCATCATTGGCTATGAACTTTTCAACCGGTTTGTGGTTAGTATCGATTATGACATGGAAATATTGACCTTGTATAGGCCTGAAAGTTATAAACCAAGACGCTCTTACAAGCGAGTACCAATTGAGATCGTAGATACCAAACCCTATATCAATCAAGTCTTTGATCAGGATGGAAAATCAGATACTGTCAGGATGATGGTGGATACAGGAGCAAGTCATGCAGCCCTGCTCGACCTTGAAGCAACAGATCATCTTGTATTGCCACAAAAACTTGCTCCTACGCGTCTGGGACGTGGGCTATCTGGCGAAATCCCAGGCTACATTGGAAGAATCGAAAATTGCTCTATAGACCAATTCAATTTCTCAAACGTTTTGATTTCAATACCTGAAAGTGGCGCCTATTCTAAAGCAATCAAGCGTGGCTCAAGACATGGAACCATAGGTGGAGACATCCTCAAAAGGTTTAAAGTGGTGTTTGATTACTCAAGAGAGTCTGTTTACTTGAGGAGAGGAAAATACTTCAAAGATCAGTTTGAATATAATATGAGCGGAATAACGCTTATCACGGATGGTAAAAAACTGGACTCTCTAAAGGTAATCGAAGTAACCAAAAACACTCCCGCTCATAAGGTTGGAGTACTTAAAGGAGATAAGGTTTTGAAGATTAACGGACTTGATCTTGAAAACTCCAGTATCTCTGAGATCAACGCCCTGTTGAGAAAAAAAAGTGGGTTAAAAATCAAAATGACCATTTGGCGAAATGGTCAAAAAATCAAAAAGGAATTCAGACTTGACCGCTTGATTTAAGAGAATTGCATATCTATTCTAGCTACTTGGTAGCCCTGTCTTTGTCAACTCAGAGCTGTCAGTTGAGGCTCATGAAACATATTGATAGGAAAGAATTTCAGTAGGCTCGATTTGACAAACTTGACAAAAATAGGACTAATCATTTTCGGAATCTTGAGGTTGCTCCAGACTTTGCCTAATTTGACATCATGACAGATGTAATCATCATCGGGGGTGGCTTGGCAGGGTTGTTTAATAGTATTCTACTAAGCAGAGCTGGGTTGAGTGTCATTCTTTTCGAGAAAAAATCGTATCCGTTTCACAGAGTTTGTGGAGAATACATTTCTAATGAAGTCATTCCGTTTCTGGAGAGTCATTCTCTGTTCCCTGTCGATTTCGAACCCACACATATTGATGAGCTTCAACTCAGCTCGACTCGTGGTAAAAATTTCACTCAGCGGCTAGATCTTGGTGGTTTTGGAATCAGTCGGTATCAATACGATCATTGGCTAAGCAAGAGGGCTATAGAATCAGGAGTGGATTTAAGGGAAAACATTACCGTAATTTCAACAGAATTCAAGGAAGATCACTTTTCAGTTGAAACAAAATCAGGAAACTGCCATTCTTCCAAAATCGTGATCGGATCTTACGGAAAAAGATCCAAGCTAGACCAGACACTGGACAGAGCGTTTCTGAGGAAAAAATCTCCATATGTGGGAGTCAAATACCATCTCCGAACAGACCTTCCTTCCAATAGGATTTCCCTCCATAATTTCAATGGTGGCTACTGCGGGATAAGTCAAATTGAAGATCAAAAATTTAACCTCTGCTACCTCACACATCGCGAGCCCTTGAGAAAGTTTGGAAGTATTGGCGCTTTCGAAAAAGCTGTTTTATCAAGGAATCCTTTTCTAAAAGACCTCTTGGACAATGCGGAATTCCTATTCGAAAAACCCGAGGTAATCAACGAAATCACTTTTGAAAAACAAGAACCCTTGTACGACCATATTTTCATGTGTGGTGATGCTGCTGGCATGATTACTCCGCTTTGTGGAAACGGAATGGCCATGGCTATTCATTCTTCTAAAATACTGTCGGAAAATATCGTGCAGGCATTTGACGAAACTTCGTTTGATAGGTCAAGATTGGAGAAAAACTACGCTGACGCATGGTCCCGGCAATTTTCGACAAGACTATGGGCCGGGCAAAAAATTCAACACCTTTTCGGAAGCGGCAGATCCTCGGGAATAGGTGTTTCAATTGGGAAATACCTAAGACCCGTATCCAAATTTCTGATCAGTCAAACGCACGGCCAACCGTTCAACTAAATAGAAGCCATGCAAAGAAAAGATTGAGACAAATCGAGGAAATCCAGTTCAGTTTCATCGTATGATCATAGTCAATACAATCTGGCTCCTTCCTTGCTTTCAGATACCAGAATGAAAAGTATATCAAAACCGGTGTGAGGCCAAGCGTAAAAATTATGCCAACGAATACATCCAGGAACTGTGAGAAGTATGCAAAAAACAATGCTGTCGAAATAGAAAAAAAGATCGCTGTAAAATGAAAAGTGCCAAGAAGCCCAAGTTTTAGACTTAGCGTGACATCTCCTCTTTTAGAATCCTCTCCATGCTGATAAATCTGTGTCATGGGATATGAGCCAAACAGCATCAAGGAGGTCAGCACTGCGGCAAACTGCAACTTTAGATCCAGCAGGTCACTTATACCAAACCCAGTCAGTCCTACTATTGTAATAAGAAAAGTAAAATACCCCTGAAAAATCCCAGCAGCCAACCAGCCTAGAATCGGCATACGCTTAAGTCTTACCGCAGGATGACTATATGCCTTTGACACCAGTCCATAAATCAATAACATGAGAACAAAAAGCGGTGAAATCAAAAAACCTAATGCAAGAGCTATCAAGTCCAAAGCAAGTGAAGCCCAGTAAAGTTCTTTGGAAACTTTTGGTGGAGTTTTTAACCCTCCGATACTTTCTTCGTCTTTATCAAAGTAGCTGTTGTATCCGTTGCTTGCCGGATAGACCATGAAGTGTAGAATCACGAAGGTCAAACCGGCCTGCCACCAAGCGAAGCTTTGCTGAATGGCGCAGGCAAAAATGAAAACCGGCATCAAGAAAAATGAAAATGGAAATCTTAGATGCAGTAGCGTTGATTTTTTCATATAGTCAGGTGAACCTTCCTCACAAAAGTTAAGTAATATTACCAAAGCTCATCTTTATGCCCGCATATATTTCTTCCATAGGAACGGCAGTACCAGAAAATCGCATCAGTCAAAGCGAAATTTCGGAGTTCATGAAGAATCATTTACCTCTTACTGAAGTACACAAAAGAGCTTTGACAGTTCTCTACAGAGCCAGTGGAATTAAGTATCGGCACTCGGTCATTGAGGACTATGCGAGATCTATTGATGAGTTTAGTTTTTATCCAAAAAACAAAGAATTAAAGCCCTTTCCAGATCTGGAATCCAGAATGAAGCTTTATGAATCTGAAGCAATCATCCTTGCAGAAGAAGCTTCAAAGAATTGCCTGAACCAGTCAGACTTTGAATCACAGGACATCACACATTTGATTACTGTGAGTTGCACAGGAATGTATGCTCCAGGCTTAGACATTGACCTGATCGAGCGAATGAAATTGAAGACGGATGTCGTCCGATCATCCGTGAATTTCATGGGATGCTACGCTGCATTCAATGCACTGAAAATAGCAGATCAGATTGTAAAAAATGACAAAGAGGCAAACGTATTGATTGTGTGCGTTGAGCTATGTAGCATCCACTTTCAAAATACAGACGATGAAGATAGCTTGCTCTCCAGTACCTTATTTGCTGATGGCGCGGCTGCTACTATGGTTGTAGGAAAAAAACCAAAAGGCTTGAGCTTGGAGATGCAATCCTTCTACAGCGATTTGGATTTGACAGCTAAAGAGGAAATGTCATGGAAAATCGGGAACCTCGGTTTTCTTATGAGACTTTCGTCAAATGTGCCCGATACGATTAGAAATGGGATCAAGAGACTAACCAATCGTTTGCTTGAGCAAATCCAACTTGAACTTTCTTCGGTTGACTATTTTGCCATTCACCCAGGGGGAAAACGGATTCTGGAAGTCATAGAACAGGAGCTGGGGATTGAAAAAGAGCAAAACCATCATGCTTACGAGACACTTCGAAATTTTGGAAACATGTCTTCTCCAACAGTACTTTTCGTATTAAAATCGGAGTTAGGTCAGTTTACTAAAAGTGACAATAATAAGAATGTACTCAGCTTTGCCTTTGGTCCAGGACTTACGCTTGAGAGCATGTTACTCAAAATCCACAAAAGCTAATGCTGGAGAAACGCTCCACCGAGCTAGAGATCATGGACGATCTGGAAATCAGCGGATCTGTCGTTGGTCAAACCTTAAAGGAATTAGACATTATTAACAGGAGGCTTGGAGGAAATCAAATTAGCCTCACCGCATTCAAAAAAATATTAAGGGAAAACGATATAACCTCAATTGCAGATCTTGGCTGTGGTGGAGGTGATATCATGATCGAATTTGCCAAAATCGCCAAAAAGAAGGATCATGATGTTGAACTAATAGGTATTGACGCTAACCCGCACATCATACAATATGCAGAGCAGCATACTTCCCGTTATGAAAACATCACTTTTCAAACAGAGAACATTTTTGATACTGAATTTCAAAAAAAACGATTTGATATTATTCATTGCTGTCTATTTCTG
Source organism: Cyclobacteriaceae bacterium (assembly GCA_049115715.1). Classification (GTDB taxonomy): domain Bacteria; phylum Bacteroidota; class Bacteroidia; order Cytophagales; family Cyclobacteriaceae; genus JAMZMI01. The sequence continues at coordinate 30,250 of JAGDZQ010000026.1, read as the reverse complement.
CACCACTTTACAAATGAAGAATTGATCGGTCTTTTCAAGGATTTTAAGCATCAAGCTAAAAAAGCCATCATTGTAAACGACCTTCATAGACACTGGCTAGCCTATTATTCTATTAAAATACTTACACGGTTTTTCTCAAAGTCATTTATGGTAAGAAATGATGCGGCTGTTTCGGTAGCTCGTGGATTCAAAAAAATTGAGCTCTTGGAAATCCTGGAACAAGCCGATCTGCAAAATTTTACGCTTAAATGGAAATGGGCCTTTCGCTGGCAGCTAATAATTAAGTTGAATTAACATTCCGCCATCATACTCAAGCAACTTTTAAATTGGCGTGAAGGAGGTTTAGGCAAGTTCAATCTGACATTTCTCCAAGCTCAGCTTGACACATGTCCGAGAAATTAGCGACTTGATAAGGTTGCGTTATCGATTGCAAACTCAATTCATCTTCTATTGTTTTCTCAATTTCATTTAAATTGAATCCTGATTCTGGTTATTTTTGATCCAAATTCTACCTAATGAAATTACTAACCGCCTGCTTGACACTGATATTTTCTGTCAACCTCCTTTTCGCCCAAGAACTTACTGTAAGTGGTACAATAACCGATAGCGAAGGAAGTCCTCTTTCAGGAGTGATGATAAAAGTCTCCGAAACGGACGCTAGCACCTATACAGCTGCCGATGGTTTTTTTAAAATCGCTGTAGTCGATGGATACGAAACGCTTATCATTTCTCTTGAAGGATACAAATCCGAAAAGGTTTTTATCGGAGGGCTGACAAGTGTAAACGTAAGCTTGAAGCCATCGAGCGGTGATGATGGTGAACTTTCTGTGGGGTACGGAAAACAATCCAAAAACGAGATTACAGGCAGTATCTCTCAAATAGGAGGAGAAGACATCAGTTCAAGCCCACTAATTAATCTTGAGCAAGCCAATCAGGGGAAAGCTACAGGGATGTTTGTGCAAAACTCAAGCGGTAAACTTGGTGGAAATACTACAGTAAGAGTACGAGGTGGTTCTACACTGTCGAACTCCAACCAGCCTCTATATGTAGTGGATGGAGTGCCACTCGTTTCAAGTAATCAATCCAACATCAATCCTAGTAATATCGCTTCGATAGAGGTGCTGAAGGACGCTTCTGCAGCTGCCATATACGGCTCCAGAGCGGCAAACGGAGTTGTAATTATTACAACTAAGTCTGGGAGCTCTGGAAAAATGAAAATTGATCTGGACTATCAATTTGGTGTGAGTCAAACACCAAAGACTTTGGATTTTTTATCTCCAGAAGAGTTTAACCAACTTGTAATTGAAAACCAACTGCAACTTTTTAAGAATTCGTTGGATTTGGAAACACTATTAACCAGAGAAAATCTAGTAAGATGGGAGGCTTCAGATAATGACACTAACTTACCAGACGTAATACTGTTCGGTGACCCAATGCCTTTGCCAACTTTTTATGGGCAGCTTAATGGAAACACAGATTGGCAAGACGAAATCTTCCAGACTGGCCTTTCTCACAGAGCCAACGTTGGGCTACAAGGAGGCGGAGAAAAATTAGGATACTTTGCTTCAGTGGGCTATAATACACAGGAAGGTATATTGATTGGAAATAGATTTGATCGCCTGAATGGTTCTCTCTCTTTGGACGCTAAGATCACTTCTAAGCTTAAGGCGAATGCAAACTTCAACTACATCTATACCAAAGACTGGAGATTGAAAGAAGATCAGGATCTGGGATCACCACTTCAGGCAATTGCACTTCCTCCATCTGATACTTACAATCCAGACAATAACTACGAATTAGCTGTTTTCAGTGATCTATATAACCCACTTACAGAGATAAATTTTAGTAGCAACTATGGATTCAACCATAGCGTAATCGGAAGTTTGGGTTTTACTTATGATATCAGTGATAAACTATCATTTGACATCAATGGAGGACTGGATAGAAGCGATCTTCGAAGTGAACTTAAGCAGAGACCAGAAACTCAAGAAGGAGGAACAACTGGCAAATCAGATTTAAGCGAAACAGAACTTACCAACTACACTGTAAATTCGTGGCTAACATACTCACCGGAAATTGACTCTGACAATAAGTTATCAGCAACACTTGGAGTATCTTATCAAGAATCTAATGTATCATCCACATTTAGATCGGTGGATGACCCGAGAATTGATTTCCTTAAAGACCTGCCTGATGGTGATCCTTTGCTTAGAACAGTAGATATTCCATCCAGTGGAAATGTGCTGGTTTCTTCTTTTACCAGAGTCAATTATAGCTTCAGAAACAAATACATTGTTCAGCTGAGCGGCAGAGTAGATGGTTCTTCTAAATTCGGAGAAGACAACAGATATGGGTTTTTTCCAGCGGTCTCCGCGGGATGGGTACTTTCGGAGGAAGACTTTATGTCAACTATTCCGGCATTGAGCTTTTTGAAGCTTAAAGGAAGTTACGGGATCATTGGAAATGTGCCACTTGATGACTTTTTATATAGGAGTAATTACTTCAGAGCTACATACGGAAATAATGAAGCCATCAGGCTTGCCAATCTTTCAAACCCGAAATTGAAATGGGAAAGTACTGCTCAGCTCGGAGTAGGGCTTGAGTTTGGAATAGGTGAGCGAATCTCTGGCTCTGTTGATTACTACAATAAGAAAACCACCGACCTCCTTTTTCCAGTACCTGTATCTCAGACAAGTGGGTTCAATTCTATTCTTAAAAACATAGGGTCAATGGAAAATAGCGGGATAGAAATTGGTCTCAATACGACAAATGTCAAAACGAATAATTTCACCTGGAGTACAGACTTCAATATTTCATTTAACCAAAATAAAATCACAGACCTAGGTGGTTCACAACTTATTGTGGGCGCCAGTGCCTTCCTTGAAGATCAGCCAGCGGGAACATTCTTCTTGAGAGAATATGCAGGTGTTGACCCTGAATTTGGCGATCCACTTTATTATCTCAATAGAGAACCAACGGCTACCGAGGTAGATGATGTTGTCGTATTCAAAATAGATAAGTTTGGGGATCGCTATGTCACGGACGATTGGGAAACAGCACAGAGAATTGAGGCAGGCAATCCAAACCCTGGATACTATGGTGGATTAACGAACTCTCTAGGTTATAAAAACATGGAGCTAAGTTTTATGTTCCAGTTTGTAGGCAATGTTGACCTCTATTATGAAACCGGAGAATTCATAGCTAATAGTGGTTATCAGGGACTAAGCCAGTTGGCGGATCAGGTAAATAGGTGGTATTCAGCTGCAGACGGGGAGACCGCAAAATACCCTAGGTATGATAGAGCTGAGGAAAACACAAACCCTTCAACAAGATGGATAGAAGATGGGAGTTACATCAGACTTAAAAATGTGACTTTTACCTTTCACCTGCCACAAACCCTCACCAGTGGATGGGGAATCGAGTATATGGATGTCTACATCGGCGGATCAAATCTCTTGACCTTCACCGATTACATCGGGTATGACCCTGATGTCAACTATGTTGATCCGCTTGATGGAGTAGTTGGTCAAAATATCAGTCGAGGTATCGACAACTTCACTGCACCTCAGCCTAGAATGTTTATCACCGGAATTAAAATAGGACTTTGATCATGAAAGCAAATATGAACTTATTGCATAAAATATTAGGATACGGCAACAGCCTCTATATCCTTGCAGCTCTATTTCTAATGATCCTTTTAGGGACTTCTTGCGACAGCTTGCTAGACGTGGATGCTGATGGTAATATTAGTGGAGATGTGTACGAAAGTGAGGCCAATATAAAATCTGCTTTGAGTGGTGCCTACTACAGCCTTGGGGGAATCTACGACGGTGTTGATGGTGGAGAACTTTTCGGTGGAGACTTTATGCTCATCCCAGCGCTATTCGTGGCACAAAATGGATCTGAAGTTTCATGGGATAGATCAAATGCACCGCTATATTCTGATTTCATTGACAATAGCGTTGTAAACACCAATGTGAGAATCGAGTCTAATTGGAGACGATCTTATGAAGTGATCAATCTGCTGAACAACGTCATCAAAAACATTGATAATGTAACCACCGAAAAAGACAAAATACAAGGTGAGGCTCTGGCAATGAGAGCCATGCTATACTTTGAGATGGTAAGGCTCTGGGGGCCGGAATATGATGCTTCAACCACCAGCACAACTACAATTCCATTATTAACAGAACCAATAGAAGAGGTGGAAGACATAACAACACCTACTCTGGCTACAGTCAGTGCGATATACGATCGAGTAGAAACGGATTTGACACAAGCATCAACTCTGCTGCAACCACTTGGAAAAAATGGAACCAATATTTCTTATTATACCTGTCAGGCTTATCTAATGAGGCTGGCCATGCATAAAGGTCTTTATGATGATGCAGAGAGCTTTGCAGACAATATACTTGGTGCAAATGCCTTTCAGTTAGTCAATACTCCGGTAGAAGCATTTAACAATGCAAATAACAGCACGGAAGACATCTTTGCCATTCAGCAAACCATCTCTGATAATACAGGGGACATTACCAGCGGAACCGGTCTGACCAACAACTATGCTTCACTCAACGGTGTAGGGATCGGAGCATTCAGAGTACTTGGGGGAGGGCTCGTTACCAAGGCGACTTCTCTTCAAAACGGCCCTCAGTTTAGCAATGCGGATTTGAGAGGTATGAGAGATCGTGATTCGAACACTCAATACACAGCAGCTGACGTAAACGCTGCTTTCTACAGGCACATTACGAGTACTTCGCTCTTCTCACCATCGAAGTTCATGGCGTCTGATCGAGTAATTCCCGCTATCCGACTTGCAGAAATCTATCTGGCACGCGCGGAAGCCATCTATCAACAAAACCCTAGTATTGATGCTGATGCTATCGCTGATCTGAACGAAATCAGAACACGAGCTAATCTAGTTGCTCTTCAAGCCAGCGATTTTGGAACCGCGGATGCTCTCATGGACAGCATCAAATTAGAGAAGAAAAGAGAATTCCTTTATGAAGGACTGATCTTTCATGATCTGAAAAGATGGGACGATGGTATAGGTAACCCATCTACCCCAGCAACAGATGCTAAGTTTATTCTTCCTATACCACAGGCTGAGACAGATACTTGGAAGTAACTATATTCGATAGAATGGTCTTGCTAGAAATAGCTCATTTTCCAAAGAGTTGAGGTTGTCGAGGTGGTAACGGAAGTTGACAATTTTCTGTAATGCTTTGGTCTAAAACTGAGAAAATTGATGCCCTAAACTTCCTGTTGATGGTACTTTCTTTGTTAATCGCGATCAATGTTCCTTTTTATTTATTTTTCATTTCATATAGTGTACTCGGACCTCTCCACTACTTAACTGAAATCCACTGGTTGGATAAAAACAGCTTCTTCATTTCATCGGGAGAGCAAACCAAAAGGACGTATGCAGTTATCGGTTTCATTCTTCCAGCGATTATCATTCTTTTCATTTATTCATCCCCTCAAAATAGTTTCTTAACTGTCATACATACACATATTACCAATTTTGACATTTTGATATTAGCGGCAATACTGCTTGCCTCCATTCTCGCTTTTTTGAAAAATCTAAAATTGCTAGTCTTGGGGATATTTGCTTGCTATGGTCTTGCCTTTGCGATTCACATTCTTATTCCAGAACTACTGATTGTAATTGGTGTTTTTCTACCTTCAATCATTCATATTTACTTTTTTACACTTCTCTTCATGCTTTACGGAGCGCGAAGAAGTAAGAGCAATCTGGGTCTTATCAATACTGGAGTACTTGCCTTTATCCCAATGATCATTTTTATTATGCCCATTGATGTTGGGAATTATTCGCTCTCAGAAACTCTAAAATCTACCTTTTTGGGAACAAGGATAATCAGTGTCAATGAAATGGTAGCAGCTCTAATTTTTCAGGTTTCCGCAGAAGAATTTAACAGTCTCACGGAAGTCGGAATAAGGATTCAAGTATTCATATCTTTTGCATACACTTACCATTATCTCAATTGGTTTTCGAAGACTTCCATAATTGGGTGGAATAAAAGCATGAGCCGAACAAAAACGATTTGGATAGTCCTTATATGGATAATGGCGGTTGCACTATACAGCTATAATTTCACCATCGGTTTTTCTGTCTTGTTTTATCTCGGTACGATACATGTCATTCTGGAGTTTCCGTTAAACATAAAGACTTTAAAAGCACTAATCTCAAAAGGCTAAGCCAATGTCGACTCTTCATAGAGAAAAGAATTCTTAACTTAACTACTTGGATATTCGATTATCCTAAATGCTCGAAAATGAAACTAACATATCCGAGAGAATTGATCACCTATTCAGACACGAATACGGCAAGCTAGTTTCTGTACTTACCAAAGCATTTGGAATATCGAACATTGAGCTGGCAGAAGACGTGGTTCAGGAAGCCATGCTTGAAGCTTTGCGCAAATGGACTTATACAGGAATTCCCGACAATCCTTTGGGTTGGATATATCAGGTCGCAAAACACAAGGTTCTTAATGTTCTAAAAAGGGAAAAATATAAAGAAGAATTTGCTACAGATATTGCCCATCACCTACGGTCAGAATGGACTTCTGAACCTGCTTTAGACCACATTTTTACTGATAAGGAAATTGCAGATGACCAGTTGCGAATGATTTTCACTTGCTGTCACCCATCCGTTTCCTCGGACTCTCGGGTTGCCCTCACTTTAAAGACACTGTGCGGGTTTAGCATTCCTGAGATTGCAAAAGCATTCTTGACAACTGAGGAAAACATCAATAAGAGGCTGGTTCGCGCAAGAAAAACAATCAAAGAAGCGGACGTTCCGTTCGAAGTACCTTCAGGAAAAGCACTTGAAGCCAGACTATCAAGTGTATTAGAAGCCATCTACTTATTGTTCAATGAAGGCTACAGCGCGACTTCAGGAAATAGCCTGATCAAATATGAGGTATGTGAAGAGGCTATTCGACTTGCTGAAATCATCACTTCTCATCCAGACATAGCATCATCCAATACTTATGCTTTGCTGGCACTGATGACACTAAATGCTTCACGTTTTAAATCAAGACTTAACGAGTTTGACCATCCTCAGGACTTGGAAAATCAGGACAGAAGCAAATGGGATCAGGAATTAATAAAAAAGGGACTGTACTATCTGGAGTTTGCCGCTTCACAAAATGAGGTGTCTATTTATCACATACTGGCAACTATATCGGCACAGCACTGTACTGCTCCTACTTATGACACTACGGACTGGGAGAGTATTTTGTCTTTGTACGACATGTTGATAGAGATAGATCATTCTCCGGTTGTACAACTCAACAGAGCCATCGTCCTTTCTAAAACGACCAACCCTCAAACAGCATTAGATGTGCTGGATGCAATAAGAGGTGATGCGACTTTTGGCTCCTACCTGCCCTACTACACTGCAAAAGCAGCTCTTCATTTTGAAAACAAGGAGTCCGAAACCGCTATCAAACTTCTGAAAGAAGCGCTAAAATTACCCTTAGAAGAAAACAGTAAATCACTCATTTACAATAAGATAGGGCAGTACTCTAAAATAAATTGACTTTTTTTAAAGTTCAATGTCCCTTTTGCTTCCATCCATTTGACTACTAGTCATAATACAATTTTATTCATCAATTAATAAAAACACATTATGCAAGAATTTATGATATTCATCAAAACCAAAGGTGATCACTTAGAAGGACTCTCCCCGGAACAGCAGCAAGCCCATGTCCAAAAAATAGGGCAATATATTGGAGGACTGATGGAGTCTGGAAAACTGAAAGGTGCTCAGCCTTTCGAAACCAAAGGAGCAATTGTTCATGGCAACAAAGGCGTATTCAAAGACGGGCCATTCAATGAGTCGAAAGAAGTGATCGTTGGTTATTTCCATATCGTAGCTGAAAGTATGGAAGAAGCCATCGAAATCGCAAAGGCCAATCCAATGTTTGATGATGCAGAGGGTACAATCGAGGTGAGGCCGATCAAACAAATGGACGGGATCAACTAAGCTCCAAAAATGATGGACTCAACGAATCAAATACATACAGTAGAGTATGACGGCCATTGTGCATTTGCTGTGAGCACAGGAAAAATGGACGTTGCAGCAGGAAATCACGACCTGAAGATAGACGGTAAAACGTACCTTTTTTCAAACCCGATAGCTAAGTTTTTATTCAAGCTATTGCCCAATCGAATTCAAAAAGCAGACTCAAACTGGAAAAACAGATAAAATGAAAAAGACACTTAAAATCATCCTTATTTCATTCCTGAGTTTGATCGCTTTGATATTCATCATTTCCAAAGTAAAACGAGTTTCTCCTCTCTCTTGGGGACATAAGGAAGTGAATCAACCCATGTTTTCAAATGAGGCAATCAATGGCTATGACCCTGTCGCATATTTTACGAGGGGGGAAGCAATAGTTGGCAATGATTCATATTCTTATGAGTGGAAAGGTGCCAATTGGGTTTTCTCTTCTGAAGAAAATAAAACCCAATTTATGGAAAACCCTGAAATGTACACCCCACAGTTTGGAGGGTATTGTGCTTTCGCAACAAGCAAGGGGTTTACCGCCAATACAGATCCAAATGCTTTCGAGATAATCAACAACAAATTGTACCTCTTTGCTGATGAAGGAGTAAAGGCAAGCTGGATGGAAAGTCAGGCTGAGAATTTGTTGAAATCAGAAAAGAACTGGAATTAGCACAAATTATTTGACAATACCCCTCGGCAATACTTATACACTGCCGGGGGTCATTCTTCTCTTTAACGTTCATGTCTGTGTGATTCAAGCCTCATCTCCTATCATAGATAAATGATTACGTAACTTTTTTCATTGACTCAGAAGTCAAATTCTCATTATAAGATTTCCTGTTTCAGGCTTGCAATTGCTGCTCCTAAATCTATTTAAAATAAAAGAAGTATTTTTACAGACTGACTGGTCGGTTTATAAATATGAAAAACAAAAAGGATGTAATAATTGGAGCTGCAACTCAGCTTTTTGCTGCGCAAGGTTTTGAGAACACATCGGTCGCTAATATCTGTGAGGTAGCTAATGTCTCCAAAGGGTTGATTTATCATCATTTCAAATCGAAAGATGAAATCTTGAAAGAGATATTCGATCTAACCACCCAACAGATGGTAGAGATGAGTAAATCACAATCATTCGACACGGCGCAAAATAGGTTGCTCACTTTGATTGACACTTTATTTTCACAGTTGGAAAGTGATAAGCTTTTCTTTCAATTGAATCTAAATATTATGTTTCAGCCCTCCACCAAGAAGCTGCTAAGCAACCAAATAAAGGAAAGGTCTTCTCTTCTTTTGGCATCTATAAGAACAATCTTTGATGACATTGATCCGTCGCGCAGCACCGTTCTTAGTTTCATCTTTATTGCAGAGATAGACGGTGTAGCGCTTGATTATTTATCTGTCTATGAAGACTATCCGCTTCGAGAAATAAAGGAGCATTTAATAGCTAAATACAAAGGAATAGTAAACGGATGATACGAAAATATCGAGAAAGTGAAATTCCCGAATTGATCATAGTTTGGGAAAAGGCGGTGGCGATAGCACATCCCTTTTTGACCGATGAGTTTAACGCTCAAGTAAAAAAAGCAATGATTGAAGTCTACCTACCTGGTTCGGACACCTGGGTCTATGAAAAGTCCGGAAAAGCGGTTGGATTTATTTCTATGTTAAAAAATGAAATTGGAGGATTTTTTATACATCCTAAGTATCATGGAAAAGGAATTGGTACATCCATGATTCAATACATAAGTCAATTTCATGAAGTATTGGAGGTTGAAGTCTTTGCAGAAAATAGAATAGGAAGACCTTTTTATGAAAAATATGGATTTGAAGTAATTCAAGAATTCATTCATGAAGGTACCGGTCAAAAAGTATTGCGCATGAGAAAAAACAAAACATAATGGAAACTTTTACTCTAGAAGACTTAGGGTACAGCGCCGATTTGGAAAAGTTTCGAAAGGATCAAAACCTAGGTTCATTCGGAGTAGGTCGTATTGCATCCGAGCACAAGGACAGGTATACGATAAAAACAAATACCGGAGAATTTGACTCAGAGCTCCTCGGCAACTTAAGGTTTGCCGCCGAAAGCAGATATGATCTTCCCGCAGTTGGAGATTGGGTTGCTTTTTCAGAATATGATCAAGGCAAAGCTTTGATTCACGCCCTTTACCCTCGAACTTCTATACTAGAAAGACGAGCTGTCAATAAGTCTGAGCAGGTACAAATAATTGCTACGAATATCGATTACGCACTAATCGTTCAGGCCGTAGATCGAGATTTTAATTTGAACAGGTTAGAAAGGTATTTGACGATTTGCAACGCCTCCAAAGTAACTCCTGTCATTGTGCTCAGTAAAATAGACTTAGTAAGTAAAGCTGAATTGGACTCTATTGTAGATCGAATTGGTTCTCGAGTTAAGGACATATCACCAATCCCTGTAAGTAACCAAGCTATGGGGTATGACCAGATAAAAACCATCATCAAAAAAGGAAAAACTTACTGCTTGTTAGGGTCTTCGGGAGTTGGAAAATCTACGATTCTAAACGGTCTTTCTGGTAAATCAGAAATGAAAACGGGTGAAATAAGTTCGCATGTAAATAAAGGAAAACATACCACAAGCCACCGAGAACTGGTTGTATTGAGCAATGGAGCAATCCTGATAGATAATCCGGGAATGCGTGAGGTAGGAATTGCAGATACTATGGAAGGTCTGGAAACTACCTTTGACACCATTCTCAGATACGCACAAAACTGCCAATTCAAAGATTGTAGTCATGTAAATGAGAAGGGTTGCGCTATACTAGAGGCTGTAGAAAACGGAGAAATTGACAAAGGTTCCTACGCCAACTTTCGGAAAATGGAAAAGGAAAAAATGCATTTTGAATCAGATGCGCAGGACAGAAAGAAGAAAGACAAGAACTTGGGGAAAGTAATCAAGAGTTTCCAAAAACAAAGAAGAAATTATAAGTATTGATTCAATGCGATTTGGCTAAGACCATCAAACGAAAAAACCCCGACTTTCATCAGGGTCTTTCTTCCTACAACTAGCTATAAAGAGTCTGTAAGTTCTACTTCTTACCCACTTTAAATTGTTCTATGAAAGTGCCTGCTCTGTCTGTAAAGACCATAAAGTACACTCCGGAAGCTAGTCGAGTCATATCTACGGATGTGTGATGTCTTCCATTCAAGTGCATCACCTCTTGCTCGATCATTGTTCTCCCCTCGGCATTGATAATCTTGATTTGCAAATCTTTGATGTTTCGGTAAACGAGATAATCAATTCCTAAAATCCCTTCTGTTGGATTGGGGTACATCACCACTTCCTTCAGGTACGGTTTCCAGTTGAAGAGTATTTCCTGAGCTGCAACTGTAATTCCATCTTCTGTAATCAAAGCTTCCACATCGAAAACCTGATTCTCTTTGTCCGGATCTATGAAGAACTCTATATCCGATTTATTGTCCATCGGCACACCTGGGAATTCTATGTTGATGAGATAGCGTCCTGGCTCTACGCCTACAAAACTGAAGAATCCTTCGTCATCCGTCTCGATGTAATACGCGATCTCCGTCTCTACATCATCCTGCCCTAGTCTTCCCTGAGACTTAAACCTCCTCATGGAGCAACCTGCTTTTCTTACCTTCCTTCTTGAGGTAATCCTTGATCCTTCCTCCTCTGGTAAATCCTCAAAATCTGACTCCAAAGAACCTGAAATAGTCGCACCTGTTTCTGGCATAGGTGCTGGAACAAAGAACCTCAAGTCTATATCAATGTTGTCCTGTCTTGAATCCAAAAACAAGGTATCAGCTTCAAGATAAGTCTCTGCGCTGATATAGTATGTTTGGATAGCAGTTGGGTTATTATCTCTATTTGGTTTTATCTGTACGATGAAGTTCCCCAATGCAACCCCAATCAACGAGTAACCGCCATTTGAAGAGACCTCAGTACTATCTTCCTTAGCAAATGGACCTTCGGGTGTCTGTCTATAGATGAAAACGTCCCCTCCAGAAATAGGAGTCCCATCACTTCTAATCGTACCAAAGAGATCGGTAATTCCAACTATATTTTGATTTCTACCTTCAAGTTCAAACCCTGCCACCAGTCTGGAATCTTCATGAGTAGCTCTAAATCGGTAAGTGCCTTGCTCAGCAGCCGTAATATTTTGAATGGTATAAGACTGCACCTTACCCGCGTCGTTTGGTATCTCCTCAATGACGTTGTTAAAACCTTGCCCTGGAATCAATGGCCCAAATCTCCATTCATAATTGACACCAGAACCAAGGAATGGTGCGGTCAATGTTTTATTTGTACCAGCCGGAATTCTATCATAATTAATCTCCCCAATTTTTTTCTGCGGATCGTAAGAGAAGCCATCTACATCCAAATTGCGAATGATCGGGTCAAACGAGAGCCTATTATTTGTAACCACAAGAGATGTCAAAGATGATGTCCCAGAAAAATCAGGGATATCCGTAATGTCATTATCGCCTATATCGAAACTTGTAAGCTGATCAAGTTGCTCTGCGATTTCATTCGACATGGCTCCTTTAAGTCCTTTTCCTGAGAGATTGATCTCCGTTACTCTATCATTGGCAATGGTAACTTCGCTCCAAGAGGAAATAGCATTTGCTTCATCAGTCCAGTCATTTTGAATGTCCGTCCAGTTCTCTCCGCCCATTTCATCATACATGGTTCTTAGGGCTGCTGAATCTTTCTCCAGAGGAGTTAAGAATAGCTGAGCAACCGTATTTGGTCTTGAAAAGCCTGGGTTTAGATTTCCATCAGCGTCTTCCGCAGTGAAGTAGAAGTCATACAGGCTTCCAACAATAAACTCCCCAGTCGTAGCAATGGACTGAGCTTGGTTCGCTTCCGCGTATTCGAAAGACCCTGCTATTACCTGTCCATCAAGTGGGTTTTCCTCAGTTATCTCCTTTATCTGGGTAGCATTTGGGCTACTAAAGCCGTCTTCTAATGCAACGTAGTAAACGGTTGAAATCTCATTAAGATTGACAGTGATATCAACAGCATTTTTACCCGTAACTCCAACTTCCACTATTGGCTGGCTGTTGAACGATGGAGCTGTTACATCTGCCGCCGGTGCAATCGTAAATGGCCCATCGCTCTGATCCGAAATGCCTCTGGTGGTATTCGTGATTCGAACGATTGCATTGTCCGTCAAACCCAAGGAGGTTGCTACAGAGCTCCATGTAAAAGTGTTTTGTGGAAACTGACTGAAAGTCGTATTGACTGGTGTAAATGGGAAAGTATCTCCGTTATCAGTACTTATTTGAATCTGTAGATTGTCCGTTGGGTCCATCCCCTCAGATTCCCAGGTTATCGTAGCAGGGCTTTCCAGCATCCATGTTTCTCCTCCATTGGGGCTGGTGACCGTGATGGTTCTGGTGATAGTACCGATTTCTAAAGCTTCAAATGAAGTGGCTTCCACGTTTTTGGTTGTGTTGGCTACCTGAATAAACACGGTAGTAGATGCTGGTGCTTCTACTGTCCAACTGATCTGCTTACTCGGATATGTTGAGTCCAATATCCCCTGACTTATGATATCGTAGTTAGCTCCTCCGTCTCGACTTATTCTGATTTCAATATTGTCAGTCCCGTCAAAGCCTTCATCTGTCCATTGAATTGTTTGCTGTGTTCCGATTTCCCAAAATTCTCCTCCTCCAGGCTGAAGCAACGTTATAGTAGGAACGATAGGCTGATTGATGGTAAAATCGAAATCACTGCTATCTTTTACCTGATTGGTCGTATTGACCACCTGAATTCTACCTTGTGTTGTAGGGTTTGAAGGAACTGTCCAGTTAAAGGTATTGTCAGGGTAGGTGGCAAAAGTTCCATCATTCACGATAGTGTAGTTTTCTCCACCATCTGTACTGAGTCTAATCTCAATAAGATCGGTATTCTCAAATCCAGCATAAGTCCAGGATACTATCTGCTCTGTACCCACATCCCATGTTTCACCTCCATTTGGTGAAGTAACAGTAATTGCAGGAACGGTAACTGCCGCCTCAAGAACTGGCCCTGAAACCCAATCTGCACTTTCATCATGGTTAACTAGTGTTCCATGATTCTCATTGGCAACTGCATTTCCTGCAAGAGTACCACTACCCTCCGAAAACTTATAGAGTGCTTTAAGTCCTGCCTCTGTCCCGCTCAACTCCGCCGCATAATTGGCAAAAATCTCAGCATCGGATAGCGCATAGTCCCAAAATCTAACTTCGTCCATACTTCCATTTAATGCACCTACATTGGAGCTGTATCCCAAATGAATATCAGAAGTAGACTCATCCACCTCAAGCATCGTAGAAATGGTTTGCATCAGTGTTCCGTCTGCAAATAACTGACCAGTACCACCATTGACCACTACGGCTACATGGTGCCAATCTCCATCAAGCAATCCTGGAACATTCACTGCCAATGCGTTTGCTCCGTTTTGGTAAGCTCCTGAGGAGAAGTATTGAAAATAAATATTTCCCGAAAGGGCAAAGAAGGCATAGCCATCTGACGAAAGTCCCTGAGTTACCAACCCTTGCTGTCCAGTAGCTGTTGTCTTGACCCAGGTTTCTATTGTAAAATCAGTATCTATATCGAACACTGATGCATCAGGTATCTGCACGTATTTATTGCCTCCGGAAAATGAAAGGGCGGTATTGGAATTGAAAGGAATGATATTAAAATCGGCATTGCTTTCGTCTGTCAGCCCTGTCGTCGTATTGGCAATTTGGATTCTTGCCATATCCGTGATTTGATCAGGGACGGTCCATAGGAATGAGCCGTTGTAGGTTGCAAAAGTTCCATCATTAAGTATCGAATATGATGTGCCTCCGTCCGTGCTTAATCGAATTTCTATTAAATCCGTCAGCTCAATGTTTTCGGTAGTCCAAGTGATTTCATATTCTTCACTTACCATGAGAGACTCACCTCCATTTGGAGTTTGCACTTCGAGTGTGACAACTGTCTCTGTAAGTGCCTCTGAAGTCACCCACTGAGCTGAGCTACTTCCTGTATTTAAAGTTCCATCAAGTGCATTGATTGTTCTGTCTGGTAAAATAGCAGAGTCATTTGTTTGATCAAAACGATAGTAAGCTGTAAGACCTGTTTCGTTTCCATTTCTCGTTAACAGCCAATTATCTGCAATTTCAGTAGCTGTTCTGGCTACTTTCCAAAAACCAAACTCGTCCACTTCTCCATTGAGATAAAGCGCACCGTCTTGAACTCCAAACTCAATGGGTCTTGTACCATCTGCTACTGTAGCAGCTACTGTACCCGTGCTTGTAGTTTCAACTCCATCTAAATAAATCTTTGATTCGATAGAAGTTCTTGTGAATGCAACATGGTACCACTTACCTGCCGAGACAACTCCTGCATCACTATGCAGTTCATCCGTCCATGTGGTTCCTGTTGTAGTATAAAGGCTGATAGATCCTACTCCATTGTAGTTCAAGCCGATGTAGAAAGAAGAAGCTGAAGATGCTCCTCCTACAGATTGGGTGACCAATGTCGGAGTGCCTGTCAAGTCATTGGCTTTGAACCAAAACTCAAAAGTGAAATCATTACTGCCGATGGTCCAATCATCCGAATCAGGAATGCTCACATAATCATCTACTCCATCCAGGCTCAAGGCAGTTCCCGGAGCAGAGATTCTTCCAGCATATTTAGAAGTAGAGGCTGCACTTGCTACATCGTTAAAAGCTACCACTCTCCACCAGAAAGCAGTTTCTAAAGAGAGAGCAGCTGTATTGTCTAATTGGGTATCTGCTGGCAGATTGCTCCCATACTGAGACCAGTTGGTATTGTCATCCGAAAATTCAACTCGATAGCCTGTTTCATTCGCTTCATTGTCAAGCCAAGATAGCGTAAGAGAGCCATTTGCATCTTCTAAAATAAATAGATCTGTAGGTGCTTCAAGGATGTTTGGTTGTATTTCAAAAGTGCCATCACTTGTGTCTGTATCTGTTGTGGTAGTATTTGTAATCCTGATCATTCCTTGAGAGGTGATCACATTGGGTACAGCCAAAGGAAAGGTGTTGTTTGAAATCGCATCGTAAGTGCCATTGTAGATTTCTGGCATTTCGTAGGTTGTGCCTCCATCGCTTGAGAAGTCGATGACAACATTGTCTGCAGGATCCCATGTACTGCCAAGACTCCAACCTATCTCAGTCGTTTCTCCAACAGCAAAAATTTCCCCTCCATTTGGAGCATAAATCGATACTCCCGGACACACATCACAAAGCACAAATGATTTTGTAACTGCCTCAACTCCGCGCGTGCTGTTTATTACTTTGACTTTGATATCTGTTGTCGCAGTGGCTGGAACTGGCCAGATGTAAGAGGACTCATCGTCGACATTGGTCAATTGTGAATGAAAGCGGGAAACGATATTGATGAAAGAACCTCCATCGATGCTGTATTGTAGTAGAAACTGGTCATTGGCTCCTAAGTCTGCATTGATCCAAGTGATGGTCTTTTGAGCGCTTAACGCTACAAATTCACCATTTGCAGGAGAGGATATGGTGACTGACGGTTCAAAATACAATCGAAAAGCATTGCTCGTGTCAGACACATTCCGAGTACTGTTCAGCACTCGTACTTCTACTTGATTGTCCAACGCTGAACTAAAATCCGGTAACGACCAGGTATATAGTGACTGGCTGCCATCGTTAGTCAGCTGTGAGTGAAAGCGGGAAACGATATTGGTAAATGATCCTCCGTCTACTCGATATTGTAGCAGAAACTGGTCATTGGCTCCTAAGTCTGCATTATCCCATGTGATATCCAGAGTCGTGTTGAATTTTAATTCCTCCACACCTGTGGGAGAAGTGATCCCGACAGATGGCTCGAAATACAAACGAAAGGCGTTGCTTGTATCTGACACGTTTCGCGTACTGTTCAGTACTCGTACTTCTATTTGATTGTCCAACGCTGAGCTAAAATCCGGTAACGACCAGGTATATAGTGACTGGCTGCCATCGTTAGTCAGCTGTGAGTGAAAGCGGGAAACGATATTGGTAAATGATCCTCCGTCTACTCGATATTGTAGCAGAAACTGGTCATTGGCTCCTAAGTCCGCATTGTCCCATGTGATATCTAGTGTTGTATTAAATTTCAATTCCTCCACACCTGTGGGAGAAGTGATACCAACGGATGGCTCAAAATACAATCGAAAGGCATTGCTGGTATCTGACACGTTTCGTGTACTATTCAGAACTCGCACTTCTATTTGATTGTCCAATGCTGAACTAAAATCTGGTAACGACCAGGTATATAAAGACTGGCTGCCATCATTGGTCAACTGTGAATGAAAGCGGGAAACGATATTGGTGAAAGAGCCTCCATCTACTCGATATTGTAGCAGAAACTGGTCATTGGCTCCTAAGTCTGCATTGTCCCATGTGATATCTAGTGTTGTGTTGAATTTTAATTCTTCCGTGCCCGTGGGAGAAGTGATCCCTACAGATGGCTCGAAATACAAACGAAAAGCATTGCTTGTATCGGATACTGAATTGGTACTATTTAAGACTCTGATCTTTATCTGGTTGTCCAAGTTGCTACTGAGGTCTGGAAGCGTCCAAGTATAGCTGGATTCATCTCCATTGTTGGTCAGCTGAGAGTGAAATATCGAAACTATATTGGTAAAAGTGCCTCCATCGATGTTGTATTGAAGTAAAAATTGATCGTTGGCTCCAAGGCCGGAATTGCTCCAAGAGATATCAAGAGTTGTATTAAACTTGACTTCCTCACTTCCTGTTGGCGATAAAATGGTGACATCCTGTGCTCGCAAGGCATAGCTCACAAGTGTTATTATTGATAAAACAAGGATGCGATGTAATATGACGGAATTTTTCATTGCATTCAAATATTAATGTAGCAATAAAATTAGATCGCCATTTGAGGGGATGGTATACCGTGCTCACGGTATTTGGTCTGTGTTGAGAGGGGATTTTGATGGTTTAGGAGATGTGAGCGAATTTTTAGAGAAGTTGTCTAAATGATTCTTTGTTGAAAAAAGAGGAGTGTTTCAATCTTCATCACGGCCTGTGGTGACAGAGGCTAAGGGTTATATCCACTTTGGAACATGCCTCACATTATTGGATTTTCACCTTATTCAAATTCTCAATAAGTTTTCTACGATGCTTACCCGCTACTAAAATTTTCGACCATGAAATTATGATTGCATCGTATCCGCCAGAGTTGACTCGTTCTTCTGCATTTAAAACGATCAGCTGATTTACAACATGCGAGTTGTTATTAAAATAACTACGACCCCACTGATTAAAGTATTCCTGCTTTGTTATAATTCCTTTACCGAAGTTGCCCTGTGCAAACGCAATTTTCTTGTTAATAAGGTTAAATCCGTGTCGTTCAAGCTGCTTAGAAAGTTCTTGTTTAAAATATTGGATCTCAAATTCATTTAGCACAGAAGAATTGTTCAACCCACAACTGTCAATTTTGACTTCTTGAGCCGAGCAGACATTAGATAAAAGAATAAGTAGAATTGAGAGTTGCTTCATGATAAAGTCCAACATTCAGACATGACATGTGCCTCTGAACTTTCAAATATCTACTAAAATACTGGATACCAAGAACAGTATCAAGTGACCACTTAGAGGCAATTTGGCTCATTCATGCTAGCGATTGTGCTTGTTGCACAACTCCAATTCCTACATGATTCGGAGATTCGATGCGGCAAAATATCTGTTTTATCGCATTTAGAAGACTTTCAATATAGAGAAATAACCAGCTTTCACTCTTTTTTGGAGTTGTGCAAGATCAACGAATGTTGTATGCCGTTTTAACTCTATATTTGGGTACCTATTAAATTTTCCTTTTAGAAAGAATATTGCGTACCTATGTTAAGCGTTACCGAAGCATCTATTAAACTCAGCCTTACTCCTCAACAAGTTCGGAATCTATGCAGAGATTCTAAGTTAAAATCGGAAAAAATTGGAAGTACGTGGATAATAAATGAAAAATCTGTTGAAGAATTAATTAGTTCATCACATTGCGGTGTTGCAGAGGATCAGGCGATTTATGGATTTACAGCTAGAGATCGAAACCGTCCTGTTGTCCTGAGTTTTTTTAGTGGAGCAATGGGTATGGATTTAGGCTTGGAAAGAGCAGGGTTTCAAACTTTGTTCGCAAGTGAAATAGATAAAGCATGTCGTAAAACGATCTTAAAAAACAAGCCTGATATTGCTTTGGTTGGGGATATTCGAGAGTACTCTGCTAGAGAAGTTCGTTTTATCTCAGGAGTGGATGATGATGAGGAAATAGATTTGGTTGTTGGTGGTCCACCATGTCAGGCATTTAGTACTGCAGGAAAAAGAAAAGCGTTCGAAGATGAAAGGGGAAATGTCTTTTTAACTTTTATTGATATGATTCTTGATCTCAATCCGAGGTTTGCAGTTATCGAAAATGTAAGAGGACTACTCTCCGCACCATTGAAACATCGGCCACATAATGAAAGAGGAAAAGAATTCGAAGAACTTTCGATTGAGGAATTACCGGGAGGTGCTTTGAATCATATTATTAATAGACTTGAAAATGCTGGATATAGTGTGAACTTCAACCTGTATAATGCTGCGAATTTTGGGACTCCACAAAAGAGAGAAAGAGTAATTCTAATATGTTCGAGGGATACTGGAAAGCTTCCTTATTTGAAGCCCACTCATTCAGAAAAAGAGGAGTATGGACTTCCGAAATGGAGGACATTTCGTGATGCTGTTAAAGATTTGGATAGTAATGAACATGATCATCTCAACTTCCCAGAAAAGAGGTTGAAATACTACCGGCTTCTGAAAGCAGGGCAAAATTGGAAGAATTTGAATGAAGATCTTCAAAAGGAAGCAATGGGAGCATCCTATTATTCCGGAGGAGGGAAAACCGGATTTCTGAGAAAACTTGATTGGAATAAGCCTAGTCCAACTTTGGTTACTCATCCTGCTATGCCAGCAACTGACCTATGTCATCCATCTGAAAACCGACCGTTGAGTGTTCAGGAATATATGAAAATACAGCAGTTTCCTCATGAATGGGAAATACAAGGAAGTATGTTGGATAAATATAAGCAAATAGGAAACGCTGTTCCTGTGGGGTTGGGCTATGCGGTTGGTCGATTGTTAATGCAGGTCATTAGGGGTGAAGAAATTGAAAGAGTACAAGGATTTAATTATTCCAGATATAAACGAACTTCTGAGACAGAGTGGAGAAGGGAATTTGAAACTTTAATTCATAGACATAATCAAGAGCTAGTTACAGCCAAGTAGTCGTCATGTAGAAATAATTAGCTAACCATTGTTCCTTTAGAGTTGAATTCTAGAAGCTTATCCCAATCTATTTCACCGGTATCCTTGAAAAAGTCATTGGCTAGCTCTTTAGTGAACATGTTTATCTTTTTCGCATACGATTTTAAATATTCATCATTTTTTTCTTGAGCTAAATGACCTAAGGGCTCTATAATTTCTTTGTACAACTTATCATTTCCCGAAATGAATTCCCAAAAAACTTGGCCACAAAACTTGTAATAATCTCCATTCGGTTTGTAGTTATTTTTTGGTGTTGTTCTTCCATAACAACATCCGTTTACCGCCAGAACGTTCACTTTTGAACCTGAAGTTCTAAGTACTTTCCTTGCTGAGTTAAAATTATCTACCATCTTTTTAATTTGACTATCGTTTCCCCAGTCGGGCCCTGATTTTACAGAAACAATGTATCTAATATTGTCTTTGTTGAATTCTAGATCAACACCAGGTATTCCGGATTTTTCACCTCCGTAAACCTTATTATTAACGAAGATCGCTAATCCTTCAAGCCAATTTCCAAATATTCCTTCTTCGCTTGAAGAGATGTACGCATCAATAATAGCTTGTATCAACTCTTGGGCTGTTAGGATGTTTTTAGCTTTGAATAAATATGGGTTTTTTCTTCGCAAGATAGTTTTGAGTTTGAGGTCTCCTAACTTTTCAACTCTCTTGGTATGAAAATCACCTACGTTTTCTTCTACATATTTTCTTACTTCAGCTAGGTTTAATGTATTCATAGATTTGTACTAAATTATTTATTCAAGAAAATAAAACTCTCTCACCATTATGGCATACAACAATCGAATATAGTTATTAACCATATATCCATTATCTGTTTTAAATAATTGATTCTAGGAATCCCAAATTTCAATATGCCAGATGGTTTACTTCTATACAAGACGTCTAAGAAACATTATTGGAAAACAACAGTGTAAACCTAGTATGGGATGCCTGTCTTCACAGGCATGACGTTCTTCACTATCACCTCGATTCAAGGACGGTTTCATAGAAGTGAATCTTAGATAGGGTTTTGAATCGACGGATGGGATTCCTGATTTTTTCCCTTTTCAATTAAAAATATGCTAGAAAATTCTGGAATGACAGTTGCTGAAAACATACTGACCCAACACGCTGGCCTGATAGGTTTTTACGGATCGAAGTGAATGCTCTTGCAAACTAGACTGGATCGAAACGGCATCCTCCTGAGCTTTTTTGCTCAGGAGATATAGTGGAGAGCCAGACGATTATTGGGGGCTGGGTATGCTCTTTGTCTCCAAAGTCTTCTTTCTAAACTTCTCCGTGGACTGTAATCTTATAGGCCATAGATCGGTTCTCTTTGGGAATGACTTTCGGAGGGTTATTGAGTTACTTTCTTCCTATTTTAATGCTGTTCGAGAAGGTGCCAGCTTCATCTGTGAAGACCAGATAGTAGATGCCTACTCCATAATCTCTAAGATCGATTGTGGTATGTTGATTGCCCATCCAATGATCGATGACATGTTCTTCAAGAATCACTCCGCCGGTTGAAACCAGCTGGAGTTTCAGGTCATCGATGCTTCTGTAGACAAGGTAGTCCATTGCCATGATGCCATCTGTTGGGTTAGGATAGAGCTTGATGTTTTTGACATATGGTTTCAGGTTATAAAGGATTTCTTCCTGATCTACTTCGATCCCTTCTTCGGTGATCAAAACGTTTACATCGAAAACTTGATTTTCCCGATCACCGCCAATCTCAAACACTACTTCGGCATTCTCGGATACTGGCACTCCGGGGAATTCGATATTTAAGAGGTACTTGCCGTCTGCGACTTCTGAGAAGTTGAAAAAACCTTCATCGTCGGTTTCTACGTAATAGGCAATTTCTTCTTCGACATCATCTTGCAGATTCTCCCCAAGTCTTCCTTGTGATTTGAATCTTCGCATGGAACATCCCGCTTTTCTAACCTTACGTCTGGAAGTAATTCTTGCTCCGGTCTCTTCATCTACGATCTCATCGTCAAAGTCAGATTCCATGAAACCGCCAATGGTACCGGTTCCTATTTCAACTTCAGGTTCGAATGATATTAGATCTATATCAATTCCTTGGGTTGGTTCACGAAGCTCTACTATGTTAGCCTCGCTATAGGTCTCTTCACTGATGTAATAGGTCTGAATCGTGTTTTCATATTCTTCCAAATCTCTATTTGGCTTTGCTACTACTACGAAATTTCCCAAAACGACATCTTCGAGCAAGTATTCTCCAGAGTTATTGACAAAGGCGCTATCTTCTTTGACGAAAGGGCCAGTTGGTGTTTGTCTCCAAACTACGACCTCCGCATCGGAAACTGCTGCCCCATCTAAATTGATGGTGCCAAGAAAATCAGTTGAGGCGAGTATGTTTTG
This sequence comes from Cyclobacteriaceae bacterium, assembly GCA_049115715.1. GTDB lineage: Bacteria > Bacteroidota > Bacteroidia > Cytophagales > Cyclobacteriaceae > JAMZMI01. The sequence continues at coordinate 7,521 of JAGDZQ010000026.1, read as the reverse complement.
ATTCCTGCTCTCAATTACAAAATCTTCATCTGGAATATCTGGGTGGGATGCTACCAAGCGGTAGGTTCCCTGACTATCAAAGTTAATACCAGTGATCTCATAGGTCTGTGCATTAGCGTCAGTGATATCGGCAACATCATTATTGAATGGTTCGCCTGGTTTGAGTGGGCCAAATTTCCACTGAAACGCTACTTGATCATCACCAAAATCGATATTTTCAAAATCGGCTAAGGTTCTGTTTCCGCCGGCATCAAGGGTATCGTATTCCGTTTGCCCAAACCTCTTCTGATCGGAATAGTCAAATGTGCCTCCTCCTGTGATCACTGGTAGATTGGGAACAAGGGATCCAAATAATAATTTATTACCAGAGAGATCCAGGTCTTGTAATCCGGAAATGCTGGATACATCTGGAAAGGAAACCAATTCGTTTCTTGAGAGATCCAGATCTGTCAATCCTGCTATATCAGCCATAGAGGCTGGAACTTCTCCGTCCAATCCATTTTCGGGCAGTTCTACTCTTGTTACACGATCGTTATCTACAGTAACTCCGTGCCACGCGCTGCTCACCGTGCCGGTTCCCCAAGAAGTGTTTGTCGTCCAGTTGCTGCCTCCGGTTGCGTCAAAGAGCTCCATTAGTACTGTCTGATCTCTTTGGAGTGAGGATACTTTGACAAAGAGTTTTTCGGTGGTGAGTTCCAAACCTGATACTAAAGGATTGGTTACTCTAGCGAAATAAAACCCTTCATCGTCAAATTCATTGATAGGAATGGTAATGGCAGAGCTCCCGTCGCTATCGACTGAAGTTACGTTCGCGTCTTTGTCTTCTTTGAACCACGCATAGGTGTTGGTGCTTCCAGAGATTTCTCTACTAATTTCATACGACTGCCCGGTTTCAAATAGTTCTTCTTTTTCTAAGCCGACAAGTCCTTGAGGGCTATACGCAATTCCAGAAATCCCTACGTTTGGTTCAAGTGATCCAAATTCAAGTCGATTGTTGGTGACTTCAAAGTTTGTAAGAGCGGATAGGCGGGTAAGGTCTGGAATTGACCTAAGTTCATTGCTCCTAATATTTAAATCTGTCAAAGACTCAAGTCCTTCATTTATTTGTGGAATTGTGTCAATGAGGTTGTTTCCAGAAAGATTAAGTGCAGTCACACGTTTATCAGAAACTGTTACTCCACTCCATGTGTCAAGTGATTCGGATAGCCAGCCGCTATCGTTGAGCCAATTCTCACCTCCTGCTTTTTCATAAATGGCAACAAGTGCTGTGGAGTCATTGACACGCAGGGTTTCGTCAAAAAACAAGCCCAGCGTGTAAAGTCCTGCTCCAGATGGGGTAGCAGAGCTCACCGAACCGGATGTTAAATCACCTGAAAAGGAGGAGCTACCTAATGAATGAAAGCTGCCAGAAACATTGCTTCCTTTTGCAATGACCAAATCTTCTATCTGACCGCTTAGCTGCTCGACAATTACCGGAAGTTCAACTACGGCGCTTTCAAAAACCCCCGAAACCTGATCTAATTCCCAATAACGCTCATTGGAGACATCCAAAAGTCCATTTCCTGCGATACCAAGTGGATTGGTTTCAAATGATTCAACTGAGATTTTGGGATCGGTTCCTACTACGCTCGATATAGTGATAGGCGCATAAACTTGATTCGTGGCATTTGCAATTGGGAAAAAAATGGGGTCGGTTCCTGACCGAATGAGTCTGCCAACTATATGAGAAGAGGCATCTACTCCGCTTATATTTCCTGTGACTTCAAAATCCTGATCATTAGTAATCAATCGGGCGCTTGATAAATTGATGTCATTTACCACAAGGTGAGAAAGTAGGGTTTTATCGCCTCCTGTTATATTCAAAGTTGATACCGTTGATGCTTGAAAATCAAGATTCTGGGTGGTTCCTGAAGCTTCTACCACTCCGTTTCCGGTGTATGCTCCAAGAAGAGAAAGATCGCCCTCTACTTCCAAAGTTCCTTCATTGACGAGTGTCCCTGATTGCTCAAATGTAGTAGGTATATAGACTTGCAACCCACTCCCAATACTCACGGGTAGCCCCGTGTTTGTAACCTGAGCATTAGATGTAAGAATACCAAATCCTACAAAGAGGCATGTCAGAATTTTATTAAGATTCTTCATAATCATCTATTTAATCAACTGAAGTTATGGTGTAAGTCAATCTCACTCCTGCGGTATAACTGAGCAATGAATCGCCTCCTTCTCCGGTGAACCTTAGCCAGTACTGATAGTTGGTATTGTCTATGACTTCAAAACCTCCAAAATCTGTATCAGAAACCAACTGCGTAGTTCCTGGTGTAGTTGAATACGTAACAGTACTCATTAGTTCTGGAGCGCCTGCTAGTGTCTTTCTATATAGTTGCATCGTAACGGGTTGCGACGAACTTGGCGCTTGATACAATTGAGCTTCGAAGAGTGTTAAAGTTGCCCCGTTAGGAAGGCTAACGGGTGCAGATAGATGTGCATCTGGATCCGAACCCGATGAAATCAAAGGTTGAGCTCGAGTTCCATTTCCATGAATCACAATGAGGCTGTTGTCATCACCTGTAATAATTTCAGGTCTGAATTGATGTACACCTATTGTTACTCTTTTTGTGATAGCACTACTGAACTGGTAGGAGTTGGCAGTGACATTCCCAATGGCTTGCAAAGCTCCATTAATTTCTGCTGCTCCATTCACATCTAGTTTTGCTGATGGATTCGTTACTCCTATTCCAACATCTCCAGCATTCGTAACAGTCAGAAGATCTCCGCTTAAGCCAATGTTATTTCCAGGCGCACTGATAGCAAACCCTTCTGTAGTGGTCATTCCAATACTAATCGAATTATCCGCGTTTAAAAATTGAATGGGAGTGGCCGAGTTACCATCAGTTCGCTCGATCGTCATTATTGGATTGATGTTACCTGTCAGTCCATCATTTACATTGAACTTCCCCATTACATTCATATCTCCAGTAGCTAAGAGAGAAAAATTAGCACCTGAAAATTCCAAATTAGCTGCAGTAGCTAAGGCTATATTACTTGCGGATGAGCCCAGAGTAATAGCTTCGGTTCCATTGACAGAAAATGTATTCCCTCCCCCGGTGGTGAAAGAAGAGCCATTATTATAGGCAGATTGTAAACTTAAGTCACTTGTAAGTGCTAAGGTGCTATTGACTCCAGCCAAATCCGGAATAGTCAGGTTTGCACTTCCCACTGTCTGAGATGCCGTTACTAGATTCAAGCTATTGGTGCCAGACAAAGTAAGTGATGGGGTAACCAATCCATTGGTAAATGTTCCGGCTGTGGCATCAACATTGCCTGAGGCATTGACCGTAAAATTACTGCTAGCAGCAGCAAGTGTTCCCAAAACTAGCAAATTGCCAGTACTTCCTAATGAGGCGTTTCCTCCAGTCATTAAAATGTTTCCTGATGTAGTCAGGCTTAGGTTCTGACCAGAACCTGCACTTAAACTTATTGCTTCAGATCCAGTCACAGCAAACGGGCCTGTTAAATCTGTAGTGATGGTCGGTCCATTGTTGTAAGCATCCTGAAGTGAAATTGGAGTTGGACTTTCTATTGCTCCCTCAAGCTCATCAAGTGCTTGAACGACGGAGGCATTGTCTGAAATGATATTTCCAGCAGGAAAACCTACGTCGTTAAAAGAGCCCTCCAGATTACCAACGGCAGTGGTGACATCATCCAGAGCTGTTTGAACATCTGTACTTGATAGAACTCCAAGAAGGGTTGGGTCGAATGGGACGTCATTTGCTTCTTGAACCTCGGACGTCAAATATCCGTTGTTGGCGACAAAGGCATCCACCTCTGATTCCGTCAAATTCGTGTTATCCAGATAAGAAGTAAGGTCAATACCTGTTGCAGAGGCATTGTTAGTCACGGTCAAAATATTTGCTGTTAAATCCAAATCCTGAATCTCATTGGTCGTTGATCCATCAACTTCGGCTGTCAAGTATCCATCGTTAGCTACAAAAGCATCTACTTCTGATTCTGTCAAATTCGTGTTATCCAGATAAGGGGTAAGATCAATACCTGTTGCAGAGGCATTGTTAGTCACGGTCAAAATATTTGCTGTTAAATCCAAATCCTGAATCTCATTGGTATTGTCCAAATCTCCTGTGTTGGTTACCACACCTGATCCATCAATAGAAATACCTGTTCCGGCAGTTACAGTTTCATTTGAGATGGGTTGCCATGCAGTATTTAACCAGACGTAAAAAATCCCTTCGTCTAAATCAAAAACCATGAGGCCATTTTCGGTGGCGGTCAAGTTTATTGTAAAAGAGGTAGCGGTTCTCTCTGCGGTGGTATATCTCGGGACTAAAAACCCTTGATTGCCAGTAGGCGATATCAGCTCCAATACTGCATTCTGATTAGGAGTATCAGTACCTACACCCATTGAATTCTGAGCATTTGCACTCAAGAAAAATAGGCTGGCCAAAACAAAGAAAGTGATTGAAATAGATTGGCGAGAAAGCATTTTTTCAGACTTTTTTGGTGAATTATATCAGTTTGAGTTTATTTCAAATCGAGAATATTAGGCGGCTCCATTTACCAGAAAGCTTGTAACATACCAAATGTTACCGACTGATTTTATCGTGAGGAAATACCATTCACCAAAAGCGTATTGTGACATCAATAAATTGGTCGTATTGATAACACCATTATTTCGAGCAAAATTATCCCCCGCTTCTAAAACGATATCGTAGTGAATCTGCGTTCCCTGAACAACAAAAATCAATTCTCTACCTGCAGCATCGTTGGCTTTGGGAAGGTTAATCGTGAAGCTTTGAAAGCCCGTACCATTCAAGTTGATAATGTAATCAGTATTTTGAATTACGTAATCAGAGTTATTTACGATGTTAGTGCCACTATGAATTACTGCTCCTGAATTGGTAAGATTCCCACTGATCACAGCATCGCCATTCAGCTCTGTATCTCCGACCACATCCAGTTTAGCGGATGGGCTGAACTGTCCAATTCCTAAATCTCCATTTATAAATGATATGTCTCCAAATGAGGTCGTCCCACCTGGGTTCTGAATTGTAAGACCTGCTCCTGTCCCATTGTTGGAAATCTCCACAGTTGGAGTAATTGCGCTTGAATTCGTATTTTCAAAAAGGGCAGTAGAATTAGTTCCATCAGATCTAACCGACATGGCTATCGATCCATTAGAAGCATTGTCTATTGTAAACCTTGCCGCTTGCCCCGTACCCGAAGTATACCCTTGTACTGCTATGCCGGTTCCAGTGATTATTCCTCCATACAGTGCGGCAGAATTATTAGTCCCATTTTCTATTTCGAACCGACCAGCTGAACCTGTTCCCACCGTCTTTGAATAGAAAGCCCGCTCGGCATTGGTCCCATCGTTAAGTAAAATTTCTGCTCCTGGTCCAAGTCCATCATGATTTATCACCAAGCCAGCGGAATTTATATCGTCCGAATTGTTTATTATGTCAACAGCACTGGCAAAAGTACTAGGGTTATTCACCTGAAAACGAGCCACTCCGGCAGTTCCCGTATTTTCAATGTAAAGTGGTGTAGACCCACTTTCATCAATAATGTTTTGCGAGGGAAAACTCAAGCCTCCGAGATTTATCCAATCCACACCATTGTACCCGAAAAATCCTCCATTTCCATAGCTAAGTGTTCCTGAGCTAAAATTAGTTGAGTCTCTTAATCGGCCTACTTCAACCGCACCACGAAACTCAGCGTCTCTTGATTTCTTCAGTGTCAGACTGGTTCCCAAGCTTTCATTTTCCGCCAGGTTAGTCCCTGCTGCTAAAGTATCCGAATGAAGGAATTCTATTTGTCCTTGATTGAAAAAAATCATACTGGACGTAGCAGTTTCATTTGTATAAAGTGAATCTCCAATTATATCACTTTCCTCCACATAAGCATTGTGACCAATAAAATAGGCATCCAATATGTCAAAGCCAGAATTGACGAATCTGTTAATATGGAGTCGGTCATGCACTTGGAATCTACTTACAGGATTCGTAGTGCCCACACCAACATTTCCTAAATCATAGGTGAGATCTCCAGCTGTGTCTGTCCATGGTGATGCAGCGGTAGCATCTATGTCACCTTGTAATTCTTCGAGTGCCGCTTGCACCTCGGTTGCCGCAAGATTACCGGAAGGAGTAACTTCAACATCTGCTGCTGTCTGCTCATCTGTGAAAACAGCGGAAGCCGGAACAGCCGTCTCTACGGTTAAACCATTAACAAAACCTGCGTTGGTTACTGTGTCTATTACATTGTCTGAATTAGTATCGTAGACCGATCCCAACATATCTCCTCCCAGATCCGAGTCAATTTCTGATTGCAATTCTTCCAGAGCAGCTTGTACATCTGTCGAGGCTAGATTACCCGTTGCAGTGACTTCCACCTCTGCAGCAGTTTGATTATCTGTAAAGACTGCAGAGGCAGGTACTGCACTTTCAACAGTAAACCCATTTACAAATCCAGCATTGGCTACCGTATCTATCACATTATCACTATTGACGTCAAAGACCGATTGCTGCATATCTCCACCCAAATCCGAATCAATGTCAGATTGCAATTCTTCCAATGCAGCCTGTACATCTGTTGAAACTAAGTTCCCAGTGGCTGTGACCGCAACTGTGCCAGCTGTCTGATCATCCGTGAAAACGGCTCCAACAGGAACGGCCGTTTCAACAGAAAGGCCATTTACTAGTGAAGCATCATCAACAGTACCATCCGAATTGGTATCGTAAGTTGAGGTAGCCATATCGCCACCTGAAGAGACGTTGGTTACTTGCTGCCAAACTCCTCCAAACCAAAAATAGAACTGTCCTTCATCACTGTCAAAAACCATTAACCCATTATCAATAGCCGCAAGTTTGCTGGTAAAAGATGTAGCAGTCCTTTGTGCTGTAGTATATCTGGGAACTAAAAATCCTTGATCACTGGTAGGAGAAACCAACTCCAACACAGCGTTTTGATTAGGTGTGTCGGTACCAACGCCCATTGCGTTTTGAGCGGAAATACCATGAGTGATAAAAAAACAAGACGTTAAAAAAACGAAGGAAATAATGGTCAACTTTCTTGAACTCATCGATCAGGCGGTTAGAATGAAACTTAAAACAAGAAGCTATTCTTTTTTAATTAGTACTATTTTAATATTTAATAGCACTAAAACAATTATTATGTAAATATAAGAATTTATTATAAAATGACGTCTTTTCGACAAATGTATTCAAAGTAAAGACTAACATCTTTGATAGGGGGACGAATGAGATGATTTGTAGACGGATATGCTTCCAGAGAAGCCTATCTCCACAAACCTCAGCCTACAAAAAGAGGCAATAAAAAAACCTTGAAGTGAAACACTTCAAGGCTTTAACTTAGGCCACTCCTGATAGATACATATTTGTTAGGTGTTGATGGACGGATTTAATTTCCAGTCTCTTTTTTTTTGAGAAGTTGGCTTTGAAGTGCATCTTATTGAGCTTCTACAATCTTATAATAATACAATTCACC
>JAGDZQ010000025.1:0-396439 GCA_049115715.1 Cyclobacteriaceae bacterium | reverse complement strand
TTGTAGAGACCAATAGCTTTGCTGCAGACCCGACGTTAAGTATCAGTGGCGGATTGGTAACAAATGCAGCCATGACAGCCACGACTGATCCAAAAGTATGGACATATGCATGGGATGTACCAGATAATACGACAGCAGATGGTGATGTAACTGTAAGTATCAATGTGAGTGATGTAGCAGGCAATGCGAATTCCGCAGCTACAGGTACAACTATTTATACGATAGATAACACGGCACCAACAGTTAGTAGCAGTGCGATCGCTTCGGATAATGTGATTACTCCGGCTACTCTGGCTAGAGAAGGAAATACGGTCACATTGACTATAGATTTTGATGAAGCTTTGTTTGGAAACCCGACTGTTAGTTTCCGTAGCAGCAACATATCAGTATCAAATGCCGTTACTGTGACCGATGTTTCGACGATGGCCAATCCTAATCGTTATACAGCAGTCTTTTCCGTTTCTTCATTAGATATAGAAGGCGAGGTATCGTATACGATATCTTTTGCAGATGCAGCGGGTAACTTGGGAAGTACGGTAACGATTTCTAATTCTGGTTTATTTATAGATAAGTCGGCTCCAACAGTCTCGATTGTACGTCAGACCCCAACAGCTGAGTTTACGAATGTAGTAGGAGGGACAGGAGTAGTTTTTGCAGTCACGTTTAATGAGCCAGTTAATGGAGTAGACATAAGTGACTTTGTAATAGGGGCAGGTCCAACTGGGTCAACGATCACAGGATTCAACGCGGTGAGTACTACAGTATATGAAGTTACTGTAACAGGTTACAGCGATGATGGCAGTTTGAATATAGACTTTTCAGGAGGGCAGGATATTACAGACATAGCCAACAATTCTTTTGTACCAGGTACAGGTATCACCGGCGAGGAGAGTTATGTGATTGATTTGACCCAGCCGACAGTTGTATTGAGTAGTAATGATGCTGATGCAATAGTTAAGGATGCGGATTTGGTAACGATCACCGCTACGTTTGTAGAGACCAATAGCTTTGCAGCAGACCCAACATTAAGCATCAGTGGCGGATTGGTAACGAATGCAGCCATGACAGCTACCACAGATCCAAAAGTATGGACATACGCATGGGATGTACCAGCTGGTAATGATGGTAATGTTACTGCAAGTATCAATGTCTCTGATGTAGCAGGCAATGCGAATTCAGCAGCTACAGGTACAACTATTTATACAATAGATAATACAGCACCTATTGCTTCGGATATCACATTGGTTTCGAATAACACAAATGCAAGTAAAGCTAAAACAGGAGACATTGTTACTTTGTCTTACACTATAGATGATGATTTGTCAGGACTACCAGTTGTGACTTTTAGAAGTGGAGGAGCTTTAATCAACAATACTCCGATCTCTGTGAATACAGGTGGAATGTCATACGAAACAACCTATACTGTCAGTGCAATAGATGTAGACGGGGATGTAACCTTTTTGTTGTCATTTACTGATGATGCGGGTAATTCATCAATGATTTTCTCAGCAGTATCAGGGACAGGTTTAGGAACCATGGTAGATATTGATAATACGATACCAACAGTGACATTCTCTGATGCCTTGGCGACCCCTTCAAACAATGATCCATTTACTATTTCAGTGGATTTCAGTGAGATAGTAACTGACCCTGTTATAGCTTCTTTTGATATTACGAATGGAGTTATTACAGCAGTTAATGGAACAAGTCCGAATTATACACTAGATATTGATCCTACAGATGGTCAGGATGCTAGTGTGACTGTGCAACTGCAAAATGCAGCTATTAGTGATGGAGCAGGGAATCCAAATGCAATTTCAACGGTATATGTAATCGATTTTGATGACGTACCTCCTGTTATCTCAGGAGAAAGTGCAGTTGTTTTAGGAAGAGAAGTAACCCTTTCAGCAACCCTGGATGAGCCTGGTAATCTATATTATGCGGTCGTTACTGACGGTGTAGCTATAACAAGCACGGATTTGAAAGATATTGCAAATAGCAGCAGTGCTATACCAACCATCGCTTTTGGAACTTTGCAATTCTCATCGGCAGGTGCTGAAGAAGTAGATATTGCTTTGGACGCTGATAGGACTGAGTATGATCTTTACATCACATCGGAAGATTTTGTAGACAATCTTAACCTAAGACCAACTCCAGTTAAGATTGATATTTCTTCAGGGGGCGTAATTGTTAATACCGCAAATCTGGTAGATATATGTTTAGAAGGAGATTTCTTCGCTTTACCGGATATAGTAATTGATGAAACTATAAGCACTGACTTTAGGCGCTCAGGATCCAATAGAACAATGGTTCTAGAGTTACCTGAAAATTTTGAGTTCAACACTTCTGTCGGTACTGTAACTGATAATGGAGCTGACCTTGATGTAGATGCTTCAGGTCTAGGAATTCGTTATAATTCAAGCGCTACTAACTTAACAATTACTTATAATGCTTCTAACGATGTAGCAATAGACCAATTGGTTATTTCAGGGCTAGAAGTATTTGCCTCTGGATCAAGCGTAATTTCTGCAGATGAGATAGTCAGGGCAGGAGGTTCAGGAGATATATATCTGGCAAATGAAGGTGATGGAGCTGTATTTGCTACGCTTACGACCATTGCTCCATTCAACGCGCCAGAAATTGTGACCACTGAAACGGGTTCTGAGATTCAACCTTACATCCTTGAAAATTCTAGCGGCGTGTCTGGAGATGGTTTGGGAGATGCTGTTACAGTTTACAATTATGAAGACTTTGATGGAACTCTTACTCCTATGAAAATTGGTGCGATAACAGCTGGAAATGTGATTAACATTTATTCTGATGCTAATCAAACAACTTTGGTGTCCACACACAGCACTAATGCAGCATGGGAGCCAACGCTCAATGACTTGCTTCTTACATCAGACAATGTTGGCGTTAATAGTTTCTGGATTACCGTAATCGATGCTAAAAGTTGCGAAAGTGCAGCAACTTTGTATTCTGTGGCTATTGTCAGATTTGAAAACAGTAAAAACATTACAACTTTTGCTAGCGACGATGTAGATGGTACAAGACTCAAGTTTTCTGCTCCAATAAACCACACTGTAGTCTTGAGTGGTAGTGGTTTATCTCAAACAAATACTGATGATGATTTCTTAGATGTGACACCAAATCAAGATGGCTACTCCCAGAAATTTGTACCATCAACAGTTTCGGCAGGCAGCTATACTATTGAATATGATTTGACAAACGATAACACTGGTGCTACGGCTCAAATGTCAGTTGACCTTCGGGTGCTCGTACCTACTGCCGTATTCTTTGATTCTAATATCAGTGCTTCTGGACTTTGCTCAGATATTGATCCTCTTCCTTTCGATATTATTTCTGCTACTGAGATTGACTTTGAGGGAGATGTAGATGGTACCAATCCCGATTTTCATACAATCCGAATATATAATTATGCTGATGGTACCAGAGGTGCCAATGTTACAAGCACGTACTTGTCTCAAGTACCAGATACCACGGTAGTAGCGAACCCATCTTCTAGAACAGGTTGGACACTTGACTTAACTGGAGTTGATGCTATATTGGGTGAAGACTTTAGCTTGACACTACAAGTGGCTATGATTGTTATTGATGACGCATCGGGAGAAGAGATAGAGGTTTCAAAGGAATTAGTGACAGTCTACAAGAACCCTGAAGTCACTATTACCAACATGAACGAATTCTACTGTGAAGATGACAATGCTTTTGATGTGTTGGTTGAAATCATTTCTGCTGATGGCTTTGAAGATAGAACCATAGCAAAAGAAGGATATCAATTGCTTAAGCATGATGGAGTTGATTTTACCATATCAATAGGAACTTTTAGTACAGCGGAACTAAATCCCGGAGATTTGGATCGAGACGGATTAGACTATACAATGGAAGATGAGTCTGGTTTGTATAAATTAGTCTTTGAGTCTGACCCTGTAACGACAGCTGGTTGCGTCACCACTATAGAGAAAGAGTTCACATTGTCGACTAAACCTGATTTACCCGCTTTGAAAAATGATTTTTCGAATATCGGGGGCATAGATGGAGTAGGAGATTATCTACTTGAGTATTGTGAAGGCGATTCCATTCATAATCTTGTTGGATTGTTCGACCTTACAAATACAGATTTAGGTTTTAACTGGTACAACGATCTGTCAGGGTCAAGTGCGATACCTTCAGGACTTGATGGCAATAACAATGACACGCTAAATGTTGCTGATGCGTTCTTTGGAGGAGAGTTTACTGCTTCTGGTACCCAAACTAGGACTTTCTACTTCACTGTGTCGGATCACATTGAATTGAATGGCAGCACTTTTGAAGGGTGCGAGTCAGACATTCGAAAAGTCGTAATCGAGTTATATTCAGAGCCTGGGCAACCAAGAGCCATTCTTGAGGATAACGCTAATCTGACGAATTCAGCACAAGCTGAATCAGAGGGTACTTTTTATTATGAGTATTGTGTAGAAGATGGTAGTATAGCAGCACTTGAGCCAATAGAAATAAATGGTGGTACGCTAAGCTTAGACTCCCCTTCAGAGAGTTATTTTAGAGTTTTTAATCAAGATACGTTGGTAGTTGATTCTCTTGACAACTCGGATCTAATTCTTACCCAAATTGATATTACCAATCTATTTGGATATACCGCTCTCGATTCCACAAGTCTTACATTCTTTGTTTCCCAGAGAAATTTTGACAATAATTTCCCTAGCGACATTGGTGCTGAGTTCGATGGTTGCGAAGGAGAGCTGCGCAGATTCATAATTAATGTAAATGCAATTCCTGATGTACCGATTGCAGCTGATTTTAGCACTGGAAGAACGGATTACTTCTTATGCTCTGGAGATGCTCTGGAAAACATCCAGACACCAAGAATAGATGATGCGGTTTATAGCTGGTATCTGGACGATGGAAGTGGTACTTCACCCTCTACGACTCAAATAGATGTTGATGCGTTCAATGGAGGCTTCATTAAGCAAGATGAGCTTGAGATAGAAGGTTTTAGCAATATTGCCACTACAGAAACGATATACACGTATTGGGTGACCCAGACGATTGCGGAAAATGAGGGAACCAAGTTCCCTGGCTGTGAAAGTGATGCAGTAAAAATTACAGTTACGGTATATCCGGATCCAAGCGCACCACTAGTGGATGGTCAGTCTGACATAGCATATAGTTACTGTGTAGGAGAATTAGGTGAAACAGAAACTGCAGTTGATGTCACTGTTGAGCAGAATGCAACATTCTTTTATTATCGTGCCAATGCAAACAGAACGATACAGGCAGGTGCCACTGGAAGATTAATTGATGATGATGACAATACAGATACTAACCTGAGTATATCAAGTTTGGATTTGGCTTTTGCCAGTGAACAGGAAAATGAAACTTTATACTATCTCATCTCTCAACAGAAAAATTCGAACATCAATCCAAATAGCGAAGGACAGGATTTTGAAGGTTGTGAGACGGAGTTGTCGGAAATGTTATTCATTACGGTTAATATCTATGATATTCCAAGCGCTCCTACTGTTACTGGTTTTGATGTTAACGATTTGGCGGTATTCTGTAGAGACGATATAGACGACTCGGGTGCTTCTAATATAGAAATCACTACGGAAAGTAATGGTGCTACAGAGACGACCAACTGGTACAGAGATTTTGATGATAACAACGAACCAGATGACCCCACGGCAGTATTTTCAGGGAATAGTGCCAATGCAAGTAACCTAGATTTAGCGAACCTTCCTACAGGCGGATTCTACAAGTTCTTAGTGACCCAAACTCAAGATATTGGAAATGGAGTTGTAGGTTTTGAAGGTTGTGAAAGTGGAGCTGTTTCTGTGATTGTATTGGGTACACCTGATGCTCCGGTGATACTTGATCCTGATCCTGCCTGTAATGATGAGGTTACAGCAACGTCCATTAGAATTCCTTACTCTGGTGTGGCTTTGGAAGGCAATCTTAGCGGGGCACAAACCCAGTTTAATTGGTACAATGAAAACGGAGATCCGCTTTCCATTAGCTCCACAAGTCCTGCAGATCCAACATCTGACGTAAACGGAACTACACCGAATACTTACGCTAGAGATTGGGCTTCTGATTTTACAATTCCTACCGATATGGAGTTTAATGGAACCTTAATGGTAGCTCAGCAGATATCTGTCGGAGGAGTGATTTGTGAAGGCCCAATATCCCAAGCAAATGTGACAATCTATCCTCGCCCAGATGCATTAGAAGTGGGAGGTCAGACGCTTAATGTATTGAAAGCTTGTAATACAGATGAAGTTATCGTCGAGTTGGTGATGGATAACCTGAATATAGATGAGCTAGATATCGTTTGGGTAGGAGGAAGGTCGGCTACAGGTTCGGCTGAATTGGTTTCAGGTACTCAAACCACAATTAGTGATAAGGTAGTGCAATATAGGTTTAGCCCTAGAGATGAGATTGCAGCTAATACAAACGATATTGATTTTGAACCTGGCAACAACTATATCGCGGCTCAAATTCAATTTGCAGCTGCCTCTACCAATGCTGGCTTATGTGTTGCTGAAGAAGAAATCCTCTTTGAATTGGGTACACAACCAGAACCACAAGTAAGGTGGGAAGGAGCCACTGTTGGGCAGGAAATAGACTTCATATTCCGAGATGTTAATAATACAACAAGTGCGAGTTATAGGATCGATTCTTTAGGGTTAAGCATTCCTTCACTGAATGTAGAATTAGGAATGACTAACCCTAATGTGAGGAATAATGCGACAGCTACCCTTCCTTATATTTTCACACAAGCTGGGACGTATGATGTTGAGGTGTATTTTATCTCAAACTCTCAGTGTGATTCCTCTATCACTGCCACTATTAATGTACTTGAACATGTGACTAGTATTACAAATAGTTTGGATTTGAATCATGATTTTGACTCTGGAAATAATGGGTGGTTTATAGGTACAAGAACGGAAGATGGATGGTCTGAAAGAGATTCTGTGACCTGGAGTCTTGGAAATGATAACTCGGTTCACAGTGGATCTATAGAAGATGAACTTACAACGCATTGGGCTGCAGTTTTAGATGACACATATACTACGGATGGTAATGAATGGGTTTATTCACCATCATTTGATATTAGCAATATTGCGTTACCAACGTTATCTTTCAGACACGCGAGAAACCTTTCTGTACAAGATGGGGTGGTTATACAGCAGAGTACCGATGATGGTCGTAGCTGGACGCTTCTTGGAGAGTACGATGCTCAGGATCAGACAGCATCGGGTAAGAATTGGTATAACAGAGATCAATTGTCAGGAGCTCCAGGTCAAACGACTATTCCAAACGATGGGTCTAATGATAGGCGATCTGGGTGGACGGGAGAACAGTTTGTCTGGGTTACGTCAGCACATAAGCTTGACCCGTCTCCAAACATTCGATTCCGATTTGCTTTAGGCTTTATACCTGGTTTAAAAGAAAAAGAAGTATTTGCTTTTGATGACTTTAAGATCTTCAATCGTGAGAAGAAGATTATCGTGGAACAGTTCAATGCATTGAATGATCAGGTTAGTCTGGATGTGTTAAATAATATTGAAACTGAACTTATAATTGACGCAGATAATTCTGGAAATATAAGAACAGATGGAATCTTGATCAACTATTTCACCTCACTGGTAGAAGAGCCTGATACTTTAAACCTTAGAAACGTAGCAGATCCAGGAGCTAGGTCAGGGTACTATGGACTATCAGCTGCTCCAAGTTCCGTGCTTTCGGGAGTTGTTCAGGACAATGATCTTACGTCAACTCAGGTAGATGATCAGACCGGTTGGGGAATCAACGACTTCAACGCAGTTGCGTTAGATGAGCCTGGTTTCAATATCAACAATGTGACAATTGGAGGAGGTATCCATGAAATAACCATCAGTGCTGATTTTGAAGCAAGGATAGGTTATACAGATTCAGATTTGGAGATGTCTTTCCGGTTTGCTGTGGTAGAAGATATCTACGACCAGCCAGTTAATGAGGAATATGGAATCGATACATTGAGAAATGTATTGAGGAAAATGCTTCCAAGTGCAGCAGGCTTTACCAATGTGGGAGCAATAGAGCAAGGAACCATATTGTCTTATAACACAGGGTGGGATATAAGCAACGTCTTTGATCCCAACAAGCTCAAGGTTATTGTATTTGTACAGTTGGATACAGAATCGGATGGATTGAAGAAAGGAACAATACTTCAGGCAACAGAAATGGAGATTTCCGATTTGAAAGAAATCCCAACACCAGAAACGATCACCTCTATATCTAAATTTGATCTGGATCAGTTTGATATCTTCCCGAATCCATCCGATAGGGAGTTCACAATTGAGTTCAGTGATAAAGTGTTAGAAGATTTGGATTGGGTGTTATACGATCAGACGGGTAGAGAAGTAGGTCATGGTATTATTCTTAGGAATCAGAGTAGCGTCAATGTAGATGTCACCACGCTTCCAAGTGGAATCTATATGATCAAAGTATTTGATGAAAACAACGTGTCACCACCTAAGAGAGTCATGATTTTACATTAGTCTGTGAGAATAGAAAAAGAGCTTGGTATTAATACCAAGCTCTTTTTCGTTAAACAAGTGTCAACCGGAAGTTGCGGAAGGGCATGTTCGCAATTGCTATTAAGCTGATCAGAATGTGAGGTAAATTACTTCTCCTCGATTCTACCATCAGCATGCTTGGCAAATCTTCCTTTGGATTTATCGTGCACCTGATCATTTTTTGGCCAGGGCCAGCCACCAAACTGAGTGCGCTGATACTCTTGCATGACCTCTTGGATTTCTGCATTTGTATTGGCTACAAATGGCCCATATTGAGCCACAGGTTCATTAATAGGTTTTCCCTGGAGTAAGAAAAAATGACTTTCCGTGTTTCCATTTTTGATGACAGTAGTTCGATTGGTATACGTTTCAATAATTACCCTCTGTCGGTGATCTTCTCCATCTACGGATGCTCTATCACCTTTAAAAAAGTAAATAGAGCGATTGACACCTTCACTTGCTGTAGGTACTTCCCAAGTCGCATTAGCTGACATTTTCACTACCCAGATACCCACTTCATTTTCAGGATTTGCAGCCCATGAGTCTGGAGCTGGTTTTGGTGGTACTGTACTTTTGTAATTACCTGCTACCACTGTGATCTCAGTTTCTATACCCCGTTCATCCTTTTCTAATACTTTGGGAATATTCTCACTCCATAGCATGGCAAAATGAGGGTTTACTTTCTTACTCACCTTGGGCAAGTTCAACCATATTTGAAATAAAAGGAAAGGATTTGGCTCATCCTGTTTTAACAAAGGAAACATTTCGGAGTGATTTACCCCACCCCCAGCAGTCATCCACTGCACATCACCATTTCCGAATCTACCCGCTGCGCCCATTGAGTCAGCATGATCAACTAAGCCTTTCTGTACCACCGTCACGGTCTCGAAACCACAATGTGGATGCTGTGGAAAGCCAGGTACAGTAGAGCCATGGTACATATTCCATCCATCTTTCCCTTGAAAGTCCTGTCCGATTGATCTGCCATCCAGTGAGGCATCAGGCCCAAGACTTTCATTTCCCTCAGGGTAATTATCTTCATGATAAGCGCAAAAAATAAACGGGTCTTGTGTCTGCCATGGGAAACCCAAAGGTTTTATATTCTTAATAGATGATTGACTCATAATTTTTCGATTTTGTAAGCTAACGCGTAAAGATATAAAGAGGTTATATGTTGGTACATGTATTTTAAAATCAAAGCAACAATATGTTTCAAGTTAGAGAGCTAGTTTTATCACTAGAACATTTTTAAATTATTATTTTGAACAATCGATAATGACTTTAGCTAAAGGGTTTTTAAGAGATGGAATTAGTTTTAAACCCTACCACCTTATTCGGGGAGTATTACTTTGGATACTATTTTCATATATCCTATACGCCTTCTTTTATTTATCAAAAGAGTCTTGGAGAATTTTGACCTACGGGTTAGGTCATGATATTTTATTGGTACTAAATGATAAAGAGAACTTTGTTTATAATCTTTTCTATGCCTCATTGGCCACAGCATTGGGGTATCAATTTGCATTGAAGTTTTTCTTAGACAATTTAGGAATATGGAGACCCTCAAAAATTAAACGTTCAATAAGACGTACTATAAATGATCAAAGAGCCTTTTCATGGTACTTTCTAGCTTGGTTTTCCAGAGTAGGGAGTGTATTTGCTACCTGCTTAATAATGATACCCCTTCAATTTGACTTATCTCTAATTGATCAGTTTTCATATTTTTTGATTCTACTTCCGATTGTTATTTTTCTTAGTACATGGTCGACTTTAAGGTTGATGTTGAGAGACAAATCTCTAAAGTGGTTTTCTATTTTAACAGCAATATTTATTTTATTATCCTTTTCGCTCTCTTTTCATAATTTCATTTCAACAGATGCAATCAATCACAAAACACAACAAAAATCAATCAGTTATTTGTACGATTTAGAACTCCCAAGAATAAGTCATGGAGATGTGATTGAGCGTAAATCATTGGTTTCGAATTTGTTTATTGTGAAGGACACCTCTAAAAATTCATCACCAATAATTTTTTTAGAAAATAGCGGAAATCAAATTCAGAGAGAGGGTCTTTCTAAGATGATTGTAAAGGAGAAAGCTAAATTGGGTGAAATCTCAGGAGATCAGATACTGTTTAACCTCCATGTTGACAAGAAGATTCCCTTGTCTTATATTGAAGATTTGAAGTTAGAATTTAAGAAGTCAGGAATACGTACAATTCGATTTGATGCCGGAGCAAAACACTCGAAATACCCTACAAACCATCCAACCTTTTATCATATCGGAATTAAGCAATATCTCTGGCCCAGATACTATCCTCAGTTTGAATATTTCCTTGATTCATTAGAAAAGATTGATGTTTCAAAATTAAAATTCAAGCTTTCTGACTCATATATGTATAGGGTAAATATTCCTAGACATTATAACCGTTTGAATTTGACAGTGAAAGAGGGTTTTATTTTATTGAATAATAAAGCTATTTCGGAAGATGAGTTACAAGTCGTTTTATACAAGTTTATTAAGAAAAAAGCTCCCAATTATCTCATCCTATTCAATCCGGATGAAGACATTACTTACGGACGATACATCGAACTTCTTGATATTCCGTACTCCGTAGTTGAACGACTCAGAAATGAGATGTCATTCGAGTTATACAATAAACCAATTGAAAGTTTGTGGGAATCAGATATGCTTAGGCCTATCAAATCAAGATATCCCAATAGCTTTATAGAGTGGACATCTGAGGAAAAAAGATTGATGAAATTGATGGAGAAAGCGAATCAAAAACCATACTAGTGTTATTGATTAAATAAACCATACCTTTACATCGAATTTAGAAACGCATTCGATGAAGATATCAATTCTTTGTCCCTTTATTCACCCACTTTTTTAAATTAATCTTCACGACTGGCAGAGTGCGTCCAGCTCTAGAAAATTATTCCCAAGTCACTTGGGTAAACAATCAATATGTCATTTGAATCATTAGGGTTATCCAAATCCCTGTTGCATGCTGTAGCAAAAAAAGGATACACTGAGCCTTCTCCCATTCAGGAAAAGGTCATTCCTCATGTTTTGTCGGGGAAAGATATTCTTGCCTCTGCACAGACAGGGACAGGAAAAACCGCCGGTTTTGCACTTCCAATGCTGCAGTTGCTTTCGGCAGGACAGCAGCGAAACAAGCCAGCAATTAGAGCTTTAATTCTAACACCAACCAGAGAACTTGCCGCTCAGGTCCATGACGATGTTACCAGCTACGGAGAGTTTCTTCACCTTAGGCCGACTGTCATTTTCGGAGGAGTTAGTGCTGTGCCTCAAACCAAAATACTTAGACAAGGAGTAGATGTTTTAATTGCAACTCCAGGACGACTTTTAGATTTACACAATCAGAAAGTACTGTCTTTGGATCAAGTAGAGATTTTGGTACTCGATGAAGCCGACAGAATGCTCGACATGGGGTTCTTGAGAGACATCAAGAAAGTTATCGATCTTATTCCTCGAAAAAGGCAAAGTCTATTATTCTCAGCCACCTTTTCAAAGGAGATTAAGAAACTGGCACAAAGCCTTCTTCACAATCCTGTTTCTGTAGAAGCTACCCCTGAAAATACCACGGTAGAAAAAATAAATCAAAAAATCATCTTTACCGATAAGGGGCATAAAGCCAACTTGGTGACTAAGCTGATAAAAGAAGGAGACTGGAAGCAAGTTCTGATATTCATGCGGACAAAGCATGGAGCCAACAAGTTGGGAAAGAAACTCACCAAAAGTGGTCTTGCGGCCGCCGAGATTCATGGTAATAAAACACAAGGAGCCAGAACCAAAGCACTTGCTGGATTTAAGAGCGGAAGTGTACGCGTGTTGGTCGCTACTGATATAGCAGCCAGAGGGTTGGATATTCCTTTGCTTCCGCATGTGATCAACTTTGAGTTGCCCAACATTGCAGAAGACTATGTTCATAGAATAGGAAGAACGGGAAGGGCAGGAGCTAGCGGAGAAGCCGTTTCTTTAGTTTGTCTTGATGAAATAGAATTTCTCAATGGAATTGAAAAACTAATAGAGCAGAAGATTCCAGAAGAAGAAATACCAGGGTTTGAGCCGGCAGTCCCCTTTAGCCGGAAAAGCAAAGTTCCAAAAGCAGCTAAGGAGCAAAGGCCTAATTCAGGAAGACCAAAAAGAGATTTTAACAGAAAGTCAAAAAGAAGATACTAAAAGGCTATCTCTTCAGAAGATAAAGCGATTGTTATCCAAAGCAATTTGGGTAACATCGTCTTTCTTAGATTCAACCCCAAGAAGTGCTATTGGTAAGATAGGATTAGAGATTGACCTTAATCATGTGTAACCTTAAATAACAACCTAAAGTTCGTAAACATCGAAAAGCTTAGCATCAGGCCTTTCCTCAAATATCCCAAAGACACTTGACCCAGATCCGCTCATAGAAGCGTAAAGCGCTCCAGCTTCGTAAAGTTGCCTTTTGACCTCCTTTATAGACGGATGGTTTTCGAAAACAGACTTCTCAAAATCATTAATGAGGCCTTCCTGCCATGACGAGACGGTCATTTGTAAAATCTCTTGAATACCCTTAGCCGGTTTTCGAGGAACCACACCTCCATAAGCCTCTTGAGTAGAAACATGAACCTTAGGGTGTACAAGAGCTATGTATTTTCCTTTAAGGGAAACTTCAATATCTGAAAAATCCGTTCCAGTACCCTGAGCGAAAACCGGTTCATTTTTGACAAAGAAAGGACAATCACTTCCAAGCTTACCAGCAAGCCTTTCCAATTCCCCTGCCTCAATATTGAGATCAAATTTATCGTTTAGTAGTTTGAGCGTAAACGCTCCATCGGCTGAACCTCCACCAAGCCCGGCTCCCATTGGTATCACTTTGTGCAGATGAATATGAACAGGAGGGATGTCATAAGCCGATTTGATCAAATCATACGCCTTCAGACACAAGTTACCTTTAGGATCTCCCGGAATATCAAGACCTGTCGAAGTGAACAGCAATTTATCAGAAGCTACAACCTCAAGAATGTCACACAGAGGAATAGGGTAGAAGCACGTTTCTATATCATGATACCCATCTGGTCTCTTGGAGACAATGTTGAGACCAAGGTTTATTTTTGCATTTGGGAAATCAACCATTAGTTAATAGCTTTTAGTTGATGGCTGATAGTTTTTCATGAATCATTTAAGCTATTTCTCAAAGCCTGAATCATTTTTATGATTTCAGTTAGTTCATTATAAATAATATTAAAATCATTATTTGAAACGATTTTCCTATTTGAAGGCATGCTACAACTTCTATAGCTGACCTTAAGGCAATACTTAGAAATCTTGAAAACTCTTTTTTAGTCTGACCAGTGGAGCCTTCGGCAATATTTAAGTTAATTGAGTCAGTTGCTCGCTGAATTTGACTAGATAAATTAAATTTTTCTTCTGAAGGGAAAGTTTTTGTCAATTTATGAGTGGTTAGTGTCAAATCAAGACTTCTTTGCCAAACACGTAGGTTTTCAAATTGGAAGGCCATTTTAAACTCAATTAACATCCAGAATTGATGGTTCATAATTCTATTAACTATGAACCATCGACTACAAACTGAAGGCTATTTAGCCATTTGCTCAATAATCTCCTCTGAGATTCCGGTCATAGAATATCCGCCATCATGATACAAGTTCTGCATCGTAATCATTTTGCTAAGCTCTGAGAATAAGAAAATACAATAATCAGCGCAAGATTCAGCCGATGCATTTCCAAGAGGAGACATCTTATCCGCAAAGTCAAAGAAAGAATCAAATCCCCCTATACCAGAACCAGCAGTCGTCTTAGTAGGAGATTGTGATATCGTATTCACTCTTATTTTTTTAGACTTGCCCAACCTGTAGCCAAAACCCCTTGCTATAGATTCAAGCACTGCCTTCGCATCAGCCATGTCAGTATAGAAAGGAAACGTTTTTTGAGCAGCAATGTAAGACAGCCCCACTACCGATCCCCATTCGCTTATAGCATCCTGCTTCTCAGCTACAGCCATCATCTTATGAAAAGACAAAGCTGATATATCAATAGACTTCTGATACCAGTCATAATTCAACTCGCCGTAAGACTTTCCCTTTCGGATGTTAGGAGACATACCGATAGAGTGCAGGACAAAATCAACCTTACCGCCCAAGATCTCTGTCGATTTTGAGAATAGATTTCCAAGCTCTTCGACCGAAGTAGCATCTGCAGGAATGATCTCGCTACCAGTTTGCTCTGCCAGATTATTGATCGCTCCCATTCTCATGGCGATTGGGGCATTCGTCAAAGTGATCTTCGCTCCTTGTTCGTGTGCTTTCAATGCTACCTTCCACGCAATGGAGTTTTCATCGAGCGCTCCCGAAATGATTCCTCTTTTTCCTTTCAGTAAGTTATTAGACATGTTAATTCGATTTTTTAATGAAAGCTCAAAAATAGAAGAATTCAAGAGAATGCCACGACCAAATCGCAAACGAGTTTTTTTGAATTAGGAGAGAACAAGCATCTTTTCACCTCTACTGATATTCCCGCCTTCCCCGCAAGGCCAGCGTGCTCCCCACAGTCGGGTCTATTTTGCAAAAGCAGTCCCTTCGAACAACACTTCCTTTTTTTTGAAATGTAAGAGTCAATTAGATAGGTAAACAAAAGAAAACTTTGCGCATGACATCTTCCCAGCCTTAATTCCTTGGCACAAGGAAACCTTTCAGATCATGAGACTATCAATCTGATTTCGATTTATATCTACGTAAACTATCCAATACCAGATTAAGCGTAAAATAATAGGGGTATCGTATGTTGCTTTGAAAAGCATCAATTATTGATTAACCTAGCTAAGTTCGTCATGCTCACGCAGGTGGGGCGGCCGGCTAGGTGATCCCATCAGCGCAGTGTTGAGCAGAATATTAATGGGACTCCTACTTTCGTAGGAGTGACGTGAAATACTGAAAAAATTATAGCAAAAAGTACACTGCTTAAAATGCCTTTTATTAATGTAAATCACAGGTTTCTAATAGCTATAAGAATCCTTTCATGAAGATCTATCGTAGTACCATTTATAGTGTAGCTGTTACTCTGAAATTCTGCTTGACCCAACCAAAACATTACCTTCATTTGTAATTGAGAACCAAAGGGTATTAATCTTTCACTTTAGGGCTTTACTGATTGAATCGATAAACTGTTCTAGGTTATTTCCACAGAAGCAAAAAGAACAATATGAATTTGAAAATTGAGGTTCGTAGATAACCACAAGAGGAGTAATAAGAAAGATCAATACGGTAAATAAGCAGATTGCTTTTATAATTTTCGATTTTCGAGATGTGATACATTGACATTCTGTCAATTGCTTAATACCAGTATAGTCAGTTTCATAAAGCATGATAAAATCAAATATAATAATGATTATTCGATTTAATTAGACTTGGCATTATAGAAGCTTTTAAGCTAAGTGTCTCTGCTTTTCTAACTTTGCAAGCCTGAATTAGCTCAAATCGAGCTGCTCAGCAATTCCTTAGCACTAACCAAAGCGTGATCCCCTGGCTCATTTCCCCCGATCATTTTAGCGATCTCCATTATCCTTTCTTCCTCTTTCAACCTTTTGATTTTACTGATAGACTTATCCTCAGAATGATCCTTATACACAAAGTAGTGCGCATCCCCACCAGCCGCAAACTGCGGTAAATGGCTTATCGCAATGACCTGATGGTTTTTGGACATCTCTTTCATCATGCCGATCATTTGTAAAGCTACTTCACCAGATACGCCCGTATCGATTTCATCGAAAATAATAGTAGGCATAGCTGTCTTGTCAGCGATTAAGTATTTGACTGCAAATATGAGTCTGGAGAACTCCCCACCAGAAGTAACCTGCTTCAGTTCCTTCGGAAGCACGCCCTTGTTTGCTGAAAATAGCATCTCTACCTTATCAAGACCATTCGGCTGAGGATCAGTTTTGGATAGTTGAAAATTTACTTTTCCGTTCTCTATCCCAAGTTTATGAATTATCCCCTCAATCTCTTTCGAGAATTTGACTGCATTTTTTGTTCTGCTAGCGGACAATTTTTCACCAGTCCGCAGAAGTTGTTTTTCAAGTTTATCGAGTGACGCTTTACTCTTTTCTATAGCACCATCGATATTCGAGAAAGATTCCAGCTGAGAATCAATTTCGTTCCTTATTTGGATTAATTCCTGTACGGAACCCACCCGATGTTTCTGTTCCAGACGATAGATCAGATCTATTCGGTCTTTAACTATTTGTATTCTTTGAGGATCAAAGGACACCTTGTCCTCTTCACGAGCAATTTCATCCGTCAGATCCTTTAACTCTATGCTGGCGGAGCTCAACCGATCGTAAAAATCCTCCAAAGGCTTAGAATAATTCCTTACTGAAGAAAGTAACGCCAGTCCTTCCTTTAACTGATTGAAAACAGCATAATCAGAGCTTTCCAGAAGCGCAGCTAATTGATTCAGATTTGATTTTATCTCCTCTGCATGCTCAAGAACCTGAAGCTCCTTTTCCAAACTATCCTGCTCCTCTGCTTCCAAATTAGCCTCTTCCAACTCATTGAAAAGAAACTGCTTATAATCCTGATCTGCTACACTTTTCTGAGCCTGAGCAGTGAGCTCGTCAAGAACCTTTTGTTCTTTCTTATACGAAGAGTATAAGGACTTGTAATTCGCTAGTAATGCCTTGTTGTTGGAGAACAAGTCAAGTATTTCTTGCTGATATACGTTATTGGCAAGGTGAAGCGATTCATGCTGAGAGTGCACATCCATGAGCCTTTCGCCCAATGCCTTCATTACATCAAGAGTCACCGGAGTATCATTGATAAATGCCCTGGACTTCCCACTTGGAACGATTTCCCTTCTTACGATGCACTCCTCATCATAGTCAAGCTCATTATCCTGAAAAAAAAGCTCAATACCATAACTTCTTACATCGAAAATCCCCTCAATCAAGCATTTAGAATCATCTTCTAAAAGCGATTTGGTGTCTGCTCTATTTCCCAAAAGCAACCCTGCCGCTCCCAGCATAATAGACTTTCCAGCACCAGTCTCACCCGTAACAATGTTCAGATGAGGGGATGGAGTCATCTCCAACTCTTTGATTAAAGCGTAATTTTTGATGGAAAGCGACTTGATCATTTTACTCTGTTACTACTTCTTCAGCCCAAATTTCCTTTATTTCAGACAAAGGTAAATCCATCTTTTTACCTCTTGTGTTTTTAATTTTTAAAATCTCCGATTTGATCAGTAGAGGTTCTGCAAAAAAGACACTTCCTGATTTTGTAATGAAACTGAGCTTCTGCTTCTTAGCTAAATACTGTTCTATATTGTTGTTAGTAACAAGTATTTGCCTCTTAGACATCAGTCGAGAATCTTTTTGAACACCTCAGTTCTGGCAGGGTCTATTGACCGCAATATGTCATATGCCTGTTTTTTTTCATTAGGGTTTCCCTCTTTGAAAATTTGCGTAAGCTCGTCCGATTTTGCATCGAGAAAGCTGATCGTCAAAATAGATCTCGGTCTGGATCTATTGGCCGTTTGAATACCCTTTAAGCCAGTAAGAATATTTGTCCGCGCTTCATCAGGCTCTTGAGTGAATATGTCGAGACCATTTATATGATATTGATACAAAGCCTTTCTCAATGGCTCGAAAGTAGCATTGATAAGATTTTCATTGAGCCAATATCTGTTTCTTACACTGTTGAACTGCGTCCATCCTGAGTAATTGGAGCTTTGAGCATTGCTTACGATTTGATTGGCTGTTTGGTAGAACCTAGTGCCACCCAATTCGCTGAATGAATCATAGTCAACCCCAATGATTGTGTAGACATAGTAAGCAAGAAGCGAAGTAATGTTGTTAGTGAATGATTGTTCATTGAACTGAAGAGGTTGTGATGGCTGGTACTCAAAAAGCCAATCCCGATCAGCGAAATTGAAGATGATAGTCTGATAGTCAGTGCCGTAAACAGGACGGGAAGCAAGAATTTGTACCGATGCACCAAACCGACCACTAGCAGGTTCTGTATCCTTTGGATCAAGGGTGAGAATGATATTACAGTTGATGCGTTCTTCAAGTTCGAAATCATCATCCGTCCATTTTCTGTCATTCACAAACTGAGTGAATGCAGTCTCCATATCATCGAAAATTCTTCTTTCTTGAGTCTGTATTTGCTGACTATTGATAATTACACGACAGTTTAGTTCTTGAGCAAAAGCTCCAGAACTCATTAAAATCAACAAAATGGCGATGTACCTATTCATGCATTTTTTTATAAACCAAGTCAACCAAGTCTCTTGCAACTTCATCCTTTCTCTTTAACTCAAAAGGATAGACTTTATTTTCCGAATCAAATATAGTTACCTTGTTTGTGTCATGAGCAAAACCGGCACCCTTATGATTCAAAGAATTTAAAACAATCAAGTCGAAGTTTTTTGAAGCCCTCTTTTTTGCAGCATTTGAATCCTCATTATCTGTTTCCAAGGCAAACCCAACAGTGAATTGGTGTCTTTTTCTCTTGCCCATCTCTTTAGCTATATCCGGATTAGGGACAAGTTTGATCGCTATTTCTTCTTCCTTTTTCTTGATCTTATTAGTCGAGATTATTTCAGGTCGATAGTCCGCAACTGCTGCTGCAAAGACAGCCAAGTCAATATCATCAAATGCCCTCTCGGTTTCGACAAGCATATCATTTGCTGAGGTCACTTTGATCACCTCAATATTGGCGTGAATAGGGTAGTTGTTAGTCGGTCCAGAGATGAAAACAACATGAGCCCCTCTCTTCGCAAGTTCAGTAGCGATTGATCTCCCCATTTTTCCAGAGGAGTGATTGCCAATGAACCTTACAGGGTCAATGGCTTCATGTGTCGGGCCAGAAGTAATTAAGACTTTTTTATTACTAAACTGCTCACATAATTCGAAATGATCCAACACCCTTTTAAGAATCTTTTCAGGTTCCAGCATCCTACCTTCACCTACAAGCCCGCTTGCTAGTTCTCCACTCTCGGCATTTAACAATATGTGACCAAACTTAATGAGCCTATCCAGATTACTCCTTGTAGAATCATGTTTATACATATCCAGATCCATCGCGGGAGCTACCATAACCGGACATTTAGCAGAAAGATATGTGGCCATTACCAAGTTATCACATATACCCTGACACATTTTACCAAGTGTATTTGCACTTAGAGGAGCTATGATCATTAGATCAGCCCATAGGCCAAGATCTACATGATTGTTCCACTGTCCTGAATCGTCTTTTACAAACTCAGATAAGACAGGGTTCTTAGAGAGGGTAGCGAGAGTGAGAGGGGTAACGAAATCTTTGGCACTGTCGGTCATCAGAACCTTGACTTCTGCGCCTTCCTTGACAAGTAAGCGCACAAAAAAAGCGGTCTTGTAGGCTGCAATAGAGCCACAAACCGCTAATAAAATCTTTTTTCCTGCCAGCATGGGCGGATTTCTATGATTCTAGCTCCTCAGTATCTGGAGTTCTGAAAGAAAGCTTTTGATCAAGGAATTCGTCTATTGCCACAGTAGAAGGCTTAGGCATTTTTTCGTAGAACTTAGAAATCTCTATTTGCTCTCTGTTTTCAAAAATTTCCTCAAGGTTGTCTACAGAAGAAGCAAATTCAGCAAGTTTAGAATTCAACTCTTCTTTTTGCTGAGCACTGATTTGTCTGGCTCTTTTTCCTATCACTGCAAGTGATTCGTAAATGTTACCAGTAGGAGCTGATATGTCCAGATTGTTTCTTGTGATTATTGACGCGATACTAGCCATTAGTTCTTATATTAATTTCCCTTTGATTTCCGATCTGCAAATGTACGTAATTGTTCTATGCTTTCTGCATAATATTTTTCAGCTTGCTTCAAATATTTGCTATCAGGATATCTATCCACAAATTTTTGATATTTAGCAATCGTTTCTTTGTATCGTTCCTCTTGCTTTGAGTAGATACTCACTTTTGATAAAAAGAATATCGTTTCGATAGATAGAAAGGCGACTTCCTCTCTATATTTTGAATCCGGATAATCGAATTGGAAATTGTCAAAAGCTACGATGGCTGCTTTTGCGGTATTTCCGCGTTTTAACTTATAATACAATTTTGCGTTTTCATATGCCTTCTTTTCGAGTTTTATCTGGAGTCTGTCGATTTGATTATCAGCTTTTTCAGAATACTCGGAATAAGGATACTTATTCAAAAATTTCTGAAGGGCAGTAATCGCTTCATAAGTACTCGTTTGATCCAAACTCGAACTTGGGGACTGTTCATAAAGTGAATTTGCATGCTGGTAAGCAGCCTCTAACACATATTCACTTCGTCCATATACTTGGGTAAAGGTTTTGAAATAGTGGGCACTTAAAATAAACTGACCTTGGTAAAAGTATGTGTAGGCGTGATAGAAGTTGCCAAGTTCAGCCTCAGGCGTTCCTTTTATAATAGGGAGAATTTCTTCAAGCAGGATTCCAGACCTGTAGTAATCCTTCTCTTCGTAGTATGCCAATGCAGCATCGTATTTTACTTTCCAGTCTCCACTTTTCTGGATTTTTCTGAATTTGCATCCCGATCCCAATAATATCAGAACAAGAAAAAGCGAAACTATATGAAGAGGATTTTTTATCATTTCGAGAAAATTGACCGCAAACTTAACCGTTTTGATTTCTAAACTGAAACCACCAGTACATCATTGCCCTTCTATTTTAGTTTTTTTAACGTTGTTTAAGGCATCCGACTTTTCTAAGGGGATTTTTACGTCTTTAGTTGGAGCCTGAAGATCTTTATTGATGTTACTGGAAGGCGTAGCAAATACTTTTTCAGAAGTATCTGTTTTTAACTCATTATTTATCTCTACAGGCTCTAAATCAGATATTGAGTCTTTTATTGATGGTATTTCAGGATTAATAATTCGTGTGCTATCGAGATATGGAGCTACATCGAATAGTTCGGGACGTTCCTCTATTCTCCATTGAAAATTATCAAGCCTTTGGATTTCGTCTGTTAACTCGTGCGGCGGAATAAAATTGGCGTCAGGATTCACATAGACTTTGAAACGAATGAGCTTATTGTCTCTGAACTCAATTTTCATATGACTGCAAAAGATTTTATTCATGCCCATCAATACAGAATCCCCTTCCTCCAAGCTATAGTAGAGCATCTCTCCATTTCCATTGACATCCATATGATCGATTTTATTGTCAATAAAGTAGGAGGTCATATCACGACCTTTTATCTGGTTGTAGTTAATGAGCGTGTCTTCTGAGGTGAGAAAGGCGTTGGAATTCATATACATTCTATCTAGCTTTTCATTTTTAATCAAAAGTGATATCGTGTCACTCTCGCTTTGATTTTTCGCATTCCACATGACAGGATCATCATAAAAGAATAGCAGCGAGTCATTTTTGAAGTATGCCATAGAATCTGAGATACCTGATAAGCCTTTCTTATAAAGCTTAACATCATAGTAAGCGAGAATTCGTTTCAACGAATCAATGTCACTTTCAACTGCTACAAGTGTGTCAGCAGATAGGTACAGCGTGTCATTTTTGATGGGCTTTTTCATGATCGGTCGCCCACCAAATACCTTGCTTATTTTTGCCTCTTTGTCATAATAGCCTTCATCACCTATGATGATGATGCTGTCTTCTTTAGAAGTTAGCACTACATTACCTACAGCTTTGTAGTACTTTTCTATATCGTCGAAGAAGAGCTCGTCACCGACCATAAAATACTCGTCTGTTTCTATTTGTCCATCTACAAATTCTGATTGATCAACTTCCGTTCTGAATTCTCCGGCTAGCGCATTTAAAATAGTGCTATCCTCCTTGATTATTGTAGTGGGGCCAAATGTGTAGGCAATTTTGGTTTCTGTATTGTATCTAAGTGTGTCGGTCTCCAAATCGTAATCTGGAGCATCCAGAAACACATTTTTCCAAAACAAGGCATAATCCCATTGACTGTAGAAATACCCTATTTCGCTTTTGAGTATATTGGTTTCATCTACCAGCTTTCCGTTGTTAAAGTAATGTGCAATTTCATTATCAAGATCATAATCAAGAAACTCTGTGTATAGCTTTTTTTCACCTTTTTGATAAATGACATTGTCCCTAAGCTTTGCAGTTCTCAAGTCTCCATTATACAAAAGATAGTCCCCTGTTATCGTGGTAGAATCTTCGACAATTTTAACATGGCCGTAAGCTTCCATGATATTTGTCGTTTTGTAGTAATAAGAACTGTCACAATAAACGGTCGTATTCTCCTGTTTGAAAACCACATTGAAGCTCAGCTTTTGAACACGTTCACCATCCTTACGGATCCTTTCTCCAATGTCAGCTTTGTATTTGATTTTATCTTTTTTCTCTTGAGCAAAAGATTGGTTTATCGCTGCATACGCGATCAACAGGAATATATAATATTGTATCTTAAACATCGGCTCGCAAAACTAACAAGATCAACGTTAGTTCTTTCTAATTCATATGATCAAGGCACTATTAAAATTTGTAGATTCTGAAAAACTCTTTTCTAATCTCGATCATGTTTTGCTCGCAGTAAGTGGAGGTGTTGATTCCATGGCCATGGCTCATTTGTTTTTGGACGCTGGCTTAACTTTTTCTATAGCGCATGTCAATTATAATTTAAGAGGGAAGGATTCTGTTGCCGACCGAGACTTTGTTGTGAACTGGGCGAAGACCAATAACATCAATGTCCATGTAAGAGAAGTGGAGGAGTCCGAGTATAGCTCGGGAGGATCTATACAGATGATCGCAAGAAATATCAGATATGCTTTTTTTAATGATTTAGTGATAGAAAAAGGATACATAAAGGTTGCTACAGCCCATCATCTTAATGACTCTCTGGAGACTCTCTTGCTTAATTTGACCAAGGGAACGGGAGCTCAAGGAATAAAGGGGATTCCAGTGAAAAATGGAATAATTATTCGTCCGATGATGTTTGCCTCTCAGATTGAGATATTGGACTATGTGAAATCCAATTCTATTGAGTGGAGAGAAGACGTCTCGAACTCTAAAGTTAAGTATCAGAGAAATTTGATTAGGCATAAGGTTATTCCTGCTTTGAAGGAGGTTAATCCATCATTGGAGGAAACATTCAAAGACACTTTGACTCGTTTGAGAGGTGTGTCCGAGGTGGTACTGTCAAGTAAGAACTCGATTATTGAAAACCACCTTTCTGAAGAAAAAGGTTTGTTTATTCTCGATACCTCTTGGGTGGAAGAAACTAATGAGAGTTTATCGATTCTATCTGAGATTTTGTCTGACTATGGATTGAGCTTTGTTACAAGTAAAGATGTTTTTGCAAATACATTGCATGGGAAATCAGGATCAATATTTCATTCATTTAGCCACAGTTTTAATGTAGACAGGGGCAGAATTATCATTGCTGAGGAGGAGAAGAAAAGTGAAGAGGTAACGGTGATTTCAGAAGGTATGAATAGGTCAAATCATTCGAAATCAACCTTGCTTTTTGAAAAACTTGATGGGGATGTACAAATAGATAGAAGCCCAAACTGCGCTTATCTTGATTATGACACCATAAAATGGCCTATCAAAATAAGAGGATGGAGAAAAGGAGATAAGTTCACTCCATTGGGTATGAAGGGTGAAAAAATGGTCAGTGATTTTATGATTGATAATAAAATTCCCGTAACATTGAAAAGACGCGTTTTAATTCTGGAAACAGGAGGGCAAATTGCCTGGCTGGTTGGACTTAGAATAGGCGAGAGGTTTAAGATCACAACCAAGACAAAAAAAACACTTAAAATATCCGTGAGTGATGCTGAAGTATTTTAAGAAGACATATTCGGAGGAGGAAAAAGAGCTTTTTGATTTTCTTAGGAAGAATACACTATTGAATGGACTCACCGATGATGAGTTAGGAAAATTTCAACCCTATATATACACAAGGAAGTACAATGAGAATGAAGTAGTATTCTTCTCCAATGATCCAAGTCACGCCCTTTATATTGCGAAGAAAGGAGTAGTTTCTCTTAATCTGGATCGCAATGGAGAGTTCGAGAAACTCCTGATTCTTAGAAACGGCTCTGCCTTCGGAGAGAATGCGATTTTGGAAAACACCAAAAGAATCTACACAGCAATTGTACTATCTGATGAAACAGAGCTTTTCGTTATTCCTAAGGTCAATTTGACAGAAGTTATGGAACATCATCAAACCATAAAGGCTAAAATAATGGCCGCCTTTGCAAAAACACATAATGATTATACGCAGAGACTCTTTGATACTTACAAAGACAGTGGTGGTTTATTTGATTTAAATACTGTTTACTCCTGATATAGTTCAGTTAAGAAAGCTTTGTGATTCGATGGCTGGGTAGTACTTTAGCCATATTAAACGTCAAATTAAACTTTATTCTTCTTGTATGAATTTATCCAAAGCAGTATACGTATGATATATTGTCTGCGAAATTCGTACTTGATTAATTACAAATCTCAATAAAATGAAAGTAACAGTTGTAGGTGCCGGAGCAGTCGGTGCAAGTTGTGCAGAATACATCGCCATTAAGGATTTTGCATCGGAAGTAGTTCTTGTTGATATCAAAGAAGGTTTTGCAGAAGGCAAAGCAATGGATTTGATGCAAACCGCTTCTCTTAACGGTTTTGATACTAAGATCACAGGAGCTACCAATGATTATTCTAAAACAGCAAACAGCGATGTTGCAGTAATCACTTCTGGGATTCCAAGAAAGCCCGGTATGACCAGAGAAGAGTTGATCTCTACCAATGCTGGAATTGTAAAAACTGTTTCAGAGAATTTGATTAAGCAGTCGCCAAATGTGATCATCATTGTAGTTTCAAACCCTATGGATACAATGACTTATTTGGCTCATAAAGCAACAGGCCTTCCTAAAAATAGAATTATTGGGATGGGAGGAGCATTGGACTCAGCTAGATTTAAGTACAGATTGGCTGAGGCATTGGAATGTCCGATTTCTGATGTTGACGGTATGGTAATTGGAGGTCATAGCGATACAGGTATGATTCCATTGACTCGACTTGCAACAAGAAATAGCGTGCCCGTTTCAGAATTCTTAACAAGTGATCAACTTGACTATGTACGTGAAGAAACAAAAGTGGGAGGGGCAACTTTGACGAAACTTCTTGGAACGTCAGCTTGGTATGCTCCTGGAGCTGCAGTTTCTGCTTTGGTTCAAGCAATCGCTTGTGATAGTGGCAAAATGTTCCCATGCTCATGCTTGCTAGAGGGTGAGTATGGTCTCGATGATATATGCGTAGGAGCTCCAGCCCTTATTGGTAAAAATGGAGTGGAAAAAATAGTTGAAATTGCACTTGATGATGCCGAAAAAGCTAAGTTGAAAGAGAGTGCTGATGCAGTTCGAAACATGAATAATGTTTTGAAAGACATGAGCCTTATATAATAGAAGAATCAAATATCTTTACAGGAAGAGGCTTTTAGCCTCTTTTTTTTATCCTTTTTAGAATAAGAATTTCTTGACCAATGACAGATCAGACAGCTGTTCAGATTGACCAAAGTGAATTGATAAGTAGGGATTTAAGCTGGCAACAGTTTAACTACAGGGTGCTTGACCAATCTCAAAAAGAAGGGCGAAATGTAATTGATAAGTTGAAGTTTTTGGCCATTACGGCCTCCAACGCGGATGAGTTTTTTATGATTAGAGTAGGTAGTTTATATAACTACCTTGATTATGGAAAAGAAAGAGTGGATTACTCTGGTCTGAGAGTTATTCCATTTAAGATGAAGCTGTTGCTTGGTTTCAAGGAGTTTGCAGTAAAGCAGAGTGCCATCTACAAGGAGGAGTTGAAGCCAACTTTTCAGGAACATGGCTTTCTTGTAGAAAAATTTGAGAACTTAGAGAAGGGTGAGAAAGAGAAGGCGTCAAGCTATTTTCATCGGATTATTTTTCCAATGCTCACTCCGATGCTCTATGACAACTATCATACATTTCCGATACTTGTCAACAATGTCATGATTTTTGGAGTCGTGACTAAGACTTCTGAAAAGAAGGAGAAAAAGGAAAAGAAGAAGATGTCTTTCATTCAAATCCCTCAGAATCTCCCGAGGTTTTTTGAATTACAGAGAGATGGTAAGGTGGTTTTTGTGCCTATTGAGGAGGTCATCAGAGCGCACATTGGCGAGCTGTTCAAAAATGTTAAGATCGTTTCGAATACTCTTTTTAGAGTAACAAGGAATGGAGATTTTACTCTGGAAGAGTCTGAAGATGATGAAGCTAATTTCATAGAAGAGGTTAAGAAAAAACTCAAGACCAGAAAAACAGGTAGGGTAGTGAGGCTTGAGATTGAGGAGACCAATGATAAGTGGCTTTTGAAGAAATTAATGGCTAAGTATGAGATCGAGCCGGAAAATGTAATAGAGGTGCCAGACGAGGCTTTGATGGATTATTCATCTCTTTGGCAAATTGTCGGACATCAGGATTTGAGATTAAACACTCCAGAACCGCCGATTCCGGTACCGCCGATGAGCATGTCTGATTATGCACATCAAGATATGTTTAAGATATTGCGTGACCGGGACATACTTTTACATCATCCATATAATACGATAAACCCACTTCTTGATTTGCTCGATCAGGCATCAGAGGATCCAAACGTGCTGTCAATCAAATTGACTATCTATCGTGTGGCCAAAAATTCTAGAATCGTTAGTGCCCTTCTCAACGCTGCTGAAAATGGTAAACACGTATCTGTACTCTTTGAAGTCAAAGCAAGATTTGATGAAGAAAACAACCTCAAAGAAGCTCAAAGGCTTCAAAAGGCGGGTTGCTTTGTGATTTATGGAGTGGGCTCCTTAAAAACTCATACTAAGCTTTTATTAATCGTAAGAAGAGAAAAGGAGAAGGTCACTCGATATGTTCATATGTCTAGTGGTAATTACAATGAATCTACATCGAAGTTATATACAGATTTGGGACTCTTAAGCTCGGATGAAAGTTATGCAAATGATGTTCAGGAGTTTTTCAATGTAATAACGGGACACTCAAGACCCGATGATTACAAATATCTGCTGACAGCTCCAAGAGAAATGCGAGATAGGCTCATAGAGCTGATCAAAAAGGAAGAAGAAAATGCAAAAAATGGTCTCTCAGCTGGAATTGTAATTAAACTCAACTCTCTTCAGGATAAGGAAACAATTTCAGCACTATACAGCGCCTCTCAAGCAGGAGTATCTATTAAGCTAATCGTAAGAGGCATCTGCTGTATCAGGCCTGGAAGACCTGGTTTAAGTGAAAATATCGAAGTACGATCCATTGTTGGGGATTACCTTGAGCATTCAAGGATATACTATTTTCATAATGGAGGAGATCCGCTGGTGTATTCAGGAAGTGCCGATATGATGGTTAGAAGTTTTGATAGAAGACTGGAGTCTCTTTTCCTCATAAAAGACGATTTGCTTAAACAGCAAGTGATTAACATTTTATCCTACAACATGCAGGATAATGTCAATAGCTATCTAATGAATGAGGACGGAACCTTTACTCATATTATGTCGGAAGGAGAGGAAGCCTTCAATATACATGATGAGTTTTATGAAATTGACAAGGAAACAGTAAAGGATGCTAAGCTGTTTTAGTCAATCTTAAGATGACTTAATATCCATATCATCAGGTCTTTTTCGTCAATAGATGTCCTTGTATTTATATCTCTTTCTCTGATTTTGCTCACGTCAACATCCGTTTTGATCAGTTCCGCTTGATTATTCCCCATTAATTGGAGTCTTGATACCATGTCAGAAGCAGACGCTATGGGCATTTCATAAACGCTCGTTTGGTTTTCTGTTAAGTGCCACAGTATGTCAGTATCATTGTAGAGCCTGATAGGAGTATGTTTTAGGAGTTTGATGTTTTCATTTTTTTCATCCATCCTATTGAATGGGCTTATTGCACCGTACATAAACAGATCACTTTCAGGCCCACCACCTAGGGTGTTGTCCATAATTGTTTTAGCTATTCGTGCCTCCACGACCGCCTTAGGATCCAGATTCTTGGCGATTTTATTCTCTAGAGCACGATACGCTTCTATCACGTCCACCTGAGATTCTATAGCATACACAGCAGAGGGAGTGATTGGATAGTCCTGCTCGTATTTTAGGCAGTACTCAGCATATTTCAATGCGATAGTTCCTCCGGCACCATATCCACCTAGTATTACTTTATTTTCAGGTATTTCATAAGCTTCGATGGATCTTCGAGCTACCTCGGTAAGTGTTTTGACCATCTCTCGATCAGCAAATACTTTCTTACCGCATGGCACTATTATGGTTACTACCCCGTGAATATAGGCCATCTCTGGTATTTTGGTTTTTTTGAGCAAATCTTCCTCGGTCTGATTAAAATCAGGAAGTAGGATCAGCATGCCCTTTGGATTTGAAGGAGTGGCATAGGCATAGAAATACCCGTCCGTGTTTTCAAGTTTATACTTTACCTGAGATTGACTAAACACGAAATTTACAATAAGTGTAAAAGAAAGAAGAAGACAGAGTTTCATTGGTGGCAGTGTCGAAAACTAGTGATTTTCAAAATGGGTCTTGAGCAAAGAAACCGAAAAAAGTCGTTATACAGCTCTCAATGGTAGATATCTTTGATCAAGCCAAAACTCAGGTCAAAAATAATTGCATAAACCCTAGGTGAATGGATTTAAAGTTTAGCCTAATTTGGCCAATCCTCAACTAAATCATTCAGATTTGCAATCATGGGAAACGAACTCATTCCAATGTATTCCTTACTGTTTCTGCTGATAATACCACTCTTTTTCTGGTATCGAGTGACATATATCAACAGAAGGAAGAATTCCGTTCGATCCAAATGTCCCAATTGTGATTATATCCAGCGATTAGAATCAGTCCATAATTATAGCTGCTCTAAGTGCAACCAAGAGATTGTCTATGTAGATGAAAAAGGAGAAAGATTGCAATCCAATACCTATCAATGTGATACATGCGGTAGCACCAACCTAGTTGGTATTTTAGCATGCACACAGTGCGGCAAAAAACAAGACCTTTAGAGAAATCGCTAGATAACTATTTAAATTTATCTTGGTAATCCGACATGGCCTTCTCTACGATCTGTACGGCTACTTCTTTGTTTTGGAAATCCTCGATTACCACAGTTTTGTCTTCAAGCTTTTTGTAATCTTCAAAAAAGTTTTGAAGTTCTTTCACAAAATGATCGCCTAGTTCGGCAATATCTTCAATGTGACTTACGCTCATGTCTCCCAAGGCTACAGCAATGATTTTATCATCTTTTTCTCCTTGATCGAGCATTTGCATTGCACCAATGACTTTTGCAGGTACTATACAAAGAGGATCCACAACTATCTGAGTGAGAATCAAAATATCTAGAGGATCATTATCATCGCAGTATGTTTTCGGGATGAAACCATAGTTAGCTGGATAATGCATGGCAGAGTATATTACTCTGTCTAATATCAACATGCCGGATTCCTTGTCCAACTCATATTTCGCACGTGTGTTTTTCGGGATTTCGATGATTCCATTTACTTCTCTTGGTGCATTGGCACCTATTCTGACATTGTGCCAAGGATTCAACATGCTCATTAAACGTTCTTTATAGTTAAAATTGATTAAATAGTATGATTACAATACTTTCTTGATTGCAGCATTAATTTCGTTTGCTTGGGGTACGCCGTTTTTTCTCCAGGCTATTTTCCCGTTTTTGAAAAGTATGACTGTTGGTATGCTCCTAATTCCGTATTTATTGGCAGCCTTTTGATTTTTATCCACGTCTACTTTTAAGATATGAACCTTGCTTCCAAGCTGAGATTTCACATCATTTAGTATAGGGGGCATCATTTTGCATGGCCCGCACCAATCAGCGTAGAAGTCCACAAGTGTAGGCTTGTTTTGATTTATCAATTCGTGAAAATTTGACACTTTGCTATATTCTAATTAATCCAAAATTTCCCAATCCAGCAGGTAAGAGGCTGTGCTGCCTTTCTCAGCTTTCATGCTTGCCTGAAATCTCCCCTTTATTTCATCCCCGATAGTTAGGGAAAAACTCCCAATTAAATCGTTGGCACTTAGGAGGTCATAATCCCAAAGCTCTATAACTAAAGGTTCATGTGGATCTTCATGCGACATTGTCAAGTCGATTTCTTTGATATCTCCTGAATTGACTGACTTAAAAAAACCAAGAGGCCAGATTTTCTTGCTGTTGTGCTTTAAGAAAACTTCATCAGCATCAGATTCATCATTTAAAAAGCAGTGAAGCTTATGTAGTTTAATGTGGGACATTTGGTTGTTGTTTACATAATTCAATCGATCAATTTAGATATTATTATCTTAGAAACGATCCTTAAAGATGTTAATATTCTAAGTCCAAATGGATATTCAAAATCCATAATTTTGTTAAAGGTGCATTATGCAACCCTCGATTTTCTCAACCATTTGATTCCTTTTCGGTTTGATAACTTAACTAATGTCGAAACTATACCCATACGATTGTGAGACCTATGGAAGTTTAATTCTTCATTAAGATTAACTCTTTCTTCATTTGGAAGTTTCCCGATAGAATTCTGGAAAACGTCTTAACAGGAAGTGCATATTCATATACCCAACAATTCACCATCCTGTTATTTATTATGACCTCTCGTTTTTTTCTGACATATTCATATGGCCACTTTTTATACAAAGGTTTGGACATTTCATATTCGTCCATTTCTTTTAAGAAGAAAGGATTTTTCTTAAGTAGCAACACCTCCCCAATGACAAAGTCAGAACCTATATTGCTGTATTTGACACCAGGGTAGCTATCTACCATATACATCTTGCCAGAATAGCACCCTGTCCCAATCCACTTGCCAGGTATATCTGGTGCTTTTAGTTCTGGGTTGCACCTAAGACTTTTTTTCAAAAAGCCGTAGGCAAATAAAAATTGGGTCATAAAAATCTACTCTATTTACATTAAATATGACTTATACCCAAAGGGTTGCCAGCCCAGTTTCTATGTACTATTTATTTAATACCAACCAGCTATCATCCGTAAGCTGGGCTTTTCAAATTTCTATGAAAGTATCTCATCGCACTAGCCTATGCAAATAGCTCAGTTGGCTTATGGATGATAGTGTTTGTGCTTGTTGCACAACTCCAATTCCAACATGATTCGGAGATTTGATGCAGCAGAGCACCTGTTTTATTGCATTTAGAGGACTTTCAATATAGAAATAACTCGTTTTCACTCTTTTTTGGAGTTGCGCAACATCAACATTTGTTAGCAGCTTTACTTTTTGTTCCAGTTGAAAACTAATTCAGCGAGAAATAGTGGGACAAAAGTTGATAGATAGCCTATTGTTGCCGCGCGTTCGACAAATGTTCCTATTTGTAAGTGATCCAGATATTCATTGAAAAATCGAAAACTTATGAATACTAGGGTTACAATGTAGCTTCGAATCATCCATTCTTTGTGCTGTTGTATTCTTTTAAGTCTGATTGTTCGATAAGCCATACTTACAGTTAAAAACCAAACAACGGCTCCTATCTGAAGCGTTAAAGCGTAGGTGAAATGAATTTTGACAGCTGTATTCCATGCTAAGTATGTAGCACATAATGAGGTAATTACTATAGAAACAATGTAAATCTTTCCAAGCAGTCGATGCAGTTTGATGTTCTTATTTCTAAATCCAGCCCAAAACTGAAAAGGCCCTAAAACTACTGCTAGAATTGCCGTTGTTAAGTGACTAAGTAACCACCATTTTGTGTTCCAAAAACGATCTAATGTATTTTCGTCCAAAGAGTAATACTTGAGATCTCGCGCTACGTAGTAAAAAGAGGCCAATGCAACAATGACCAATAAGACATATCCAATTACCGGTTTAAATTTCGTATTTGTCATATTTGCTATAAGTTGCTACTAACCTTTAGCTATGATGAGTGGGGATTAGAAAGCACTAACCT
The DNA here is from genome assembly GCA_049115715.1 of Cyclobacteriaceae bacterium. GTDB lineage: Bacteria > Bacteroidota > Bacteroidia > Cytophagales > Cyclobacteriaceae > JAMZMI01. Next base: position 363,908 of record JAGDZQ010000025.1, on the reverse strand, counting down.
CTCGTCTCGCACATAGCCATGCCTTGAGTTAAATTTAAAACTTGTGGCGGACTTTCCAATCCCCACATCAATATCCTGACCAATAAAACCCCATTCATTCATAGCATTTGTTGGCATTTCGTATTATTTCTTAAGCACTAAATCCTCCAGAATATTTTTCAGTTCGCTTTTAGCACTTAGTCCACTTACTGCGATGTATATAGATTTATTTTGTAAGGGAATAAATGCTTCCCATGTGTAAATTTTAATTGGTCCATAAATTAGGGCCAGAGTGTTGTCGACCTCTATTTCTTGTATCTCGTTAATGTTAAACGATTCAATGATTTTTAATTGTGCTTCCAGTGACTCTTCAATAATTGGGTTATTCTGCTTCTCCCAAATTTTCAAATGATAAACATTATTTCCGTTGTTAATCAGCTTAGGTAAATCAAAAGACTTTCTTGTACTATCCTTAAAAATTTGAGGGCAAACATAGCTTTTTACTTCATTGAATTCCTTCAAATTAACCAGTGTCGAATCAATTCGTAACTCACAAGGAACGTTAATGGCCAGATCGTAATCTGTGAAAACCTGAAATCCTTCTTTCTCCTTTTTTTCAAGTCTATTCTTGCAACCTGAAAGGATGAATATGACGAGTAAAATCGATATTCGGTATAGAAAACCATCAATCTTCATATGTCCTTTTACTAGGTTAAGAATTTGAAAAGTTCAGTTAATAGGAAGGAAACATGAAGTATTGCACAAACAAACTGAATCCAGAAAATTGTTTTGAGAGATGCTTTTGCAGTTATTATCCTCAAGGGCTCGTCCTTCTTCTTAAAAGCGGCAATTCCAGCCCCTATAATTATTCCGAAAATATTCCAGCTTATTCCCCATGTTACAAAGTTGGTGGCAAATGCAGAACTATAGTTCGGAGTTCCATCAAGAGCAGTTGGCACATATCCAGCAGTTAGAGGGTGAAGCACTGTATTAATGGCTACAAAAAGGGTTATTAGAAGAAAGTACCTGTTTTTATTGTAAGCGAAAATATCACCTAATATCATTTGTGTAAGGTATTAAAACTCAGGTTTGGGTGGCATTGATTGCTAACTTACTATTTTCAGTAATTCACCGTCATTGTAAAGAAGCTGAATTATTTACAACTATCGTTAGTCTGGCTGCAATCAATATGGGTTCATATATTTCACTGATCAGGCTAGTGAAAGCTGGTCGGTTGACCAAAATAGAACGCAATCTCAAAATCGTCCAACTTAATTTGTTTGCTCTTAAGGAAGGGGGTGTTTTTCGAAACTTAGGAAAACCACCTAATTTTAAATATACCCCCCTTTATTATCGAAATGCTATTTTAGTCGGATGCCAGTATTTTCATAACGTTGTTTTTTGTTAAAAATACTTCAAAACAGAAAAGAAAATTGATTGGACACTATTTATTGGCCCTCCACGGTGTAAATCGCTTTCATATATTCCTGATATGCATATCTTTGAAATTTGAGACTTATTTAAAGCTGCTAGGCATTGAAGAAAATAGCGATAGGAATTGATATTGGAGGGACTCTGACAAAACTAGGGTTGGTGGATGATCAAGGTGAGATTTTTGAGCAATCGAACTTTGGGACTTCAGAACATAAGGACTTTGAGGATTATCTGGATAAGCTGGTAGCGGAGATAGATAAGCTAAAATCCAACATCTCATTTGAGCATGAAATAGTTGGAATAGGTGTGGGAGCACCTAATGCGAACTATTACAGAGGAACAATCGAACATGCAGCTAACCTGCCATGGAAAGGGATTTTAGCATTTAGTGAACGACTCAAGAATAGGTTTCATTTACCTGTTTTCTTAACCAATGATGCAAACGCCGCAGCTATTGGTGAAATGAAATTTGGAGACGCTAAGGGGATGTCCAACTTCATGGTAATTACGCTGGGCACAGGACTTGGAAGCGGAATCGTCTATGACAATAAGTTAATTTTAGGACATGATTCTCAAGCTGGAGAATTAGGTCATATTGTTATAGATAAAAATGGTAGATGGACAGGATTGAAAAGAAGAGGCGGACTTGAAGCATATGTTTCATCTACAGGTTTGAAAAGAACTGTATTCTATCTTATAAGTGACTCTACAGAGGAAAGTGTATTAAGAAATTATTCTTACAATGATCTTCATGGGGAGATCATTACCAAAGCAGCTGAAAACGGTGATCCAATCGCCATCGAAGCATTCGAAATGACTGGAAGAATTCTAGGAGAACAACTGGCCAATTTTGTAACATTCTCTCACCCTGAAGCATTTTTCTTGTTAGGAGGCTTGGCAAAAGCTGGCAAGTGGATTTTTGATCCTGCGAGAAAACATATGGAGGAGAATTTGCTTCCAGTGTATCAAGGTAAGGTCAAATTACTCCCTTCAGGCATGATGAATAAAAATGCAGCCGTCCTCGGAGCAGGAGCCTTGGTTTGGGAAGGTTAATTTAAGGATACGACGTGAACATTTTGGGTGTTCTTCCGTGTTTAAAGTGAAAGAATATTTTTAGGTATTGTTTTTGATAACAATCAACGAAGATTAAAACAACAGATAAAATATGAAGAAGGTATTTTGGTTTTTAGGAGTTTTTATTCTCTCACAGCAGGTTTTTGGAGCTAGTCCTGTTAAGGAATTTATATTTCAAGATGATTCTTTACAAGAATTAAAACCCAAACCAGAACATCCAATAGAGACTGCTGTTATTGTAAGTCTTTTAAATAATTATCACTACCGCAAGGCATTGATTAACGATTCTCTTTCGTCAATCATATTTAATAACTACTTCGAATCATTAGATCCAAACAAATCATATTTTCTGGCACATGATATTACTTATTTTGAAAAGTATCGTGTAGATCTAGATGATCATATTTTAGATGGGAATCTGGATTTTGGTTTTCAAGTGTTTAAACTATATAGAAAGCGAGCCTTGGAGAGGATTGATTATGTATATGAACTATTGAAGACGGAACCAGATTTTGATAAGGATGAGGTTTTAGAAAGCGACAGATCAGAAAAACCTTATGCTAAGGACAGAGCGGAGATCAATGAGATTTGGAGGAAGATAATTAAGAATCAGGCGCTTAGTTACAAGCTTACAGGCAAAGAATGGGATGGTATAGTGACTTCCTTAACCAAGCGGTACAATAGAATTGAGAAGGCACTTCGTCAGTACAACAGTGAAGATGTTTATCAGTCTTACATCAACTCTTTCACGAGTGCTTACGATCCTCACACTGATTTCTTTTCACCAATCGATAGAGACAACTTTAAGATTGAAATGTCCAAATCCCTAGAGGGAATTGGAGCAAGTCTTACACAGCAACTAGATTATACTGTAGTTGCTGACATTATACCAGGTGGGCCGGCTTACAAAAGTAAATATCTTCAAAAAGACGATAAGATCATTGGCGTTGCACAAGGGGATGGAAGCGAATTTGAAGATGTAATCGGATGGAGATTAGACGAAGTAGTGCAGCAAATAAGAGGCCCCAAGGGCTCAATTGTCAGACTTCAAATCCTTAAAGGAAATCAAGATGCCGGATCACCTCCAGATACGATAAGATTGATACGAGATAAGATCAAACTTGAGGCTTCCTCAGCAAAAGCCGAGATTATCCCTATCACAGAGGGAAGGAAAACCTACAATTTGGGAGTTATTACATTACCAAGCTTTTATATAGATTTTGAGGAGCGAGGTAAAGGAGTAGAAGATTATAAGAGTACGACCAGAGACGTGAAAAAACTCATTACGGAACTCGAAGAGGAAGGTATAGATGGATTAATGATTGACCTTCGATATAATGGAGGAGGTTCGTTGGACGAGGCGATCTCACTTACAGGCTTATTTATTCCGAACGGGCCTATTGTTCAAGTAAGAAACCCTTCTAATAATGTAGATATCTCAGAGGACCCTGATGGAGGAGAAGTTTTCTATGGTGGTCCTTTGGCTGTCTTGGTAAACAGGTATAGTGCTTCAGCTTCAGAGATTTTTTCTGGAGCCATTCAGGATTATAAAAGAGGAATCGTTGTTGGTGAAAATTCTTTTGGAAAAGGAACCGTGCAAAATTTGATTGGACTTGAGAGAAACGTTGCAAATGAAATAAACAGAGAGCTTCGAAAGAAAAATATTGATCAGGAAGAAATGGAAAGGATGGTTGCCATGAGGAGCGGCATTATTTCAGGAGATTTTGCTGTAGGGCAGATGAAGTTAACCTTGGCAAAGTTTTATCGTGTGACAGGAAGTAGCACACAAAGAATGGGGGTAGCACCCGATATTCTATTTCCCACACCGTACTTGAGAGAAGATGTAGGAGAGGGTAGTAGGCCAAATGCTTTGCCTTGGGATGAAATTCAAAGTTCAGATTTCAGGCCTACGAATCAAGTTACCAGTGTCATGATCAATAAATTAAACAAGATGTATATGAAGCATCTTGATGAAGATGAAGATCTGAAGGATTGGGTAAAAGAAGTGGATAGAATTAAGAAACTACGAAGTGAAAAATCAATATCCCTAAACTATAATGAAAGGAAATCAGAAAGGGATGCGCTAGATATGTCTACTAAACTCAATGAAGATGAGGTGGTGACTGAAGAGGAAAATGAAGAAGAAGATAAAGCTAAAAAGCTTTCGGAAGACCCATATCTAAAAGAAGGACTTAGGTTACTTGCTGCTCTCTCTCAGGAGAAGTAGTTCCTCATGATGTAAGAACTAGTTGAGACACATAAATGGTTTAATTACCATTGATCAAATATAAGGCGATGCTTGCATCGCCTTTTTTGTTTTTCTTCTCAATTAATTCATTTTTGTTAGCTTTCGCGTTCAACAACAACACCCCCTTATGTCAAAGCCTTACATTGCTCCAGAGACTCGTCTTAATGAGCTTACCTTTCGTTCAATAATTATTGGAGCGGTTTTATCAGCTGTCCTTGGAGCTGCCAACGCGTATTTTGGGTTGTTTTCTGGCCTTACTGTTTCAGCATCGATTCCAGCAGCGGTTATCTCTATGGCGGTTTTGAAAATTTTTCGAGACTCTAATATTTTGGAAAACAACATGGTTCAGACTGCAGCTTCGGCAGGTGAATCCGTAGCTGCAGGTGTCATATTTACCATACCCGCTCTGGTGATTATGGGGTATTGGGAAGAATTCAATTACGTAGAGACAACACTGATTGCTGTTAGCGGAGGAGTTCTAGGTGTACTCTTTACAATACCACTACGAAAAGCGCTTATAGTAAAAGAGAAACTGATGTTTCCTGAAGGCGTGGCGACAGCAGAAGTATTGAAAACAGGTGAAAGTGGTGGTAAATCTGTGAAGTATCTTGTTTTTGGTAGTCTGATTGGAGGGGTCTTTAAGTTTGGAAATGAAGCCTTGGGGTTATGGCATGGCATTTTTGAGAAAGCCGCAGTTCTCAATCAAAAAGCATATTTATATTTCAGCATGAACCTATCACCAGCTCTGGTTGCTGTTGGCTACATCGTAGGACTCAATATCTCAACTTTGGTTTTTTTGGGAGGAGTGATTACGTGGTGGTTCGGTATACCCATTTATGTTTGGCTGAACGGGTATGATGCAGTTGCTGCAGAGTTGATCGCCGCAGGAAAGTTTGATGAAATCTCTCAAATATCCCCTGAAGCAATGGGAGGTGCTTTGTGGAGTGTGAAGATGAGATATCTTGGAGTTGGAGCCATGGTGGTTGGGGGACTATGGGCATTAATTAATTTGCGATCCGCACTCTCCTCCGCTTTCACATCAGGAGTGGAAGCATTTAAGAATGGGACATCCAAGCTAGGTGAAACACTCAGGACGGAGTTAGATACACCAATGTCATGGGTTTTTATGGGTATAGGGATAATGGTAGTGCCAATCTTCTTTATCTATCTATCTATAATCGGGAATGTTCCTGTTACGCTTTTCATGGCGCTGATGATGATCATTGCAGGGTTTTTGTTTTCAGCTGTAGCCGGTTATATGGCTGGATTGGTTGGAAGCTCGAACAACCCTATTTCAGGAGTCACCATTGCGACCATTCTCACCACAGCAATTATGCTATTACTTTTAATGGGATCATCAAATCCTGGTAAAGGAGCTGCCGGGGCTATTCTTGTAGGCGCTATGGTTTGTTGCGCAGCTGCGATTGCAGGTGACAACATGCAAGATCTTAAGGCGGGACACATACTTGGAGCCACACCGAAAAATCAGCAAATCATGCAGATGATCGGTGTAGTTGCCGGAGCTGTTGTAATTCCACTCGTTTTAAACTTATTATTGATATCCAAAGGAATTGGAAATCCTACTCTGGAACATCCCGATCCGCTTACAGCTCCTCAGGCAACATTGATGATGAGTGTCGCTACTGGTATTTTCGGTGGTGAGCTTCCATGGACCATAATTTCAATAGGGGGAGCAATCGGAGTTGTAATTATTGCATTTGATCAATACCTCAAAAAGATAGGCTCTAGTTTTAAAATGCCGGTTCTTGCTGTTGCTGTAGGAATTTACCTCCCATTTGAGTTGGATTCATCCATATTTATTGGAGGAGTTATTGCTTGGATGATTCAAAGAAACTTTAGTAAAAATGGAATCAAAGAGAAACTTCAAGACAAAGCATCCAATGCAGGCCTATTAATAGCATCTGGACTTATCACAGGGGAGGCATTAATGGGTATTTTAATAGCAGTTCTGGTGGCATTGGGATTAGATGTTTCTCTTGGTGAGATACCTATTGTAGGAGGATACGCAGGACTTGTCTTGTTAGCTTTTATTCTATTCTATCTATACAAAGCAGTTGTTTCAGTAAGTAAGAAAGAAGACTAATTAATAATGTCAGAGAGACAGGAGTTTAGTAATAGGTGGGGGATCATTTTAGCATCGCTGGGAATGGCCATTGGTGCTGGGAACCTCTGGAGGTTCCCGCGACTTGCTGGGCAGTATGGAGGCTCTTTCATTTTACTTTGGATTCTTTTTCTTTTGGTATGGTCTGTCCCATTACTTCTAGCAGAGTTTTCAATAGGAAAGCGATTTAGAAGTGGAGTTATCGGGTCTTTTGGCAAGTTGGCAGGAGAAAATCTTACATGGTTAGGATTCTTTATCACGGTATGCACACTTGGCATAGCTTTCTATTATTCGGTTGTCACTGCTTGGTCTATTGAATACTTAGGTATTTCTATTTATAACCTTTATGAAAATGTGGTCAGTGGTTTATCTTTAAGCGATACCCTGTCATCTAATCCAAATTACTTAAGTGAGCAATGGGATGGACTTTCTAGTGGAAGTATTGCGACTGTTGTCATTTACATCATTGTTATCATTATCGGAATAATCGTAATAGGAAGAGGGATCAAAAAGGGTTTAGAAAAAGCAAATAAAATTTTGATTCCAAGCCTATTCATTCTCCTGGCAATTGTGGCTATTTCTGCTCTAAGCATGGACAATGGTATACGAGGGCTGGAGTACATGTTTGCAATAAACCCTGAGCATTTTAAAGACTCTAAAGTTTGGTTGGAGGCATTGTCTCAATCAGCCTGGTCAACAGGAGCAGGATGGGGATTGATGATTACGATTTCCTCTTACTCAAGGTCAAAAGAAGATGTTACGTTAAATACCTTTATAGGAGCATTTGGGAATAACACAGCATCGCTATTTGCCGGTATGGCCATTCTTCCTGCCGTCTTTGCCCTTGCATCAACGGAAGCAGATGCAGTTGCTCACTTGCAATCGGGGAGTCAAGCATTGACATTTACGATTATACCTAAGCTGTTTGCACAGATTACAGGAGGTTACTTCATGTCAGTCGTATTCTTTCTGGCACTTACTTTAGCGGCGTTTAGTTCTTTTTTGCCGATGCTCCAGCTTTTCAAAAGTAACCTTGAGCAGGCGGGAGTTAGAGCGAAAACCACCTTAATCTTGCTTTTCGTTGCGTTCGTATTTTTCGGTTTCCCATCAGCCTATTCATTAGATTTCTTTTCAAATCAAGATTGGGTTTGGGGAATAGGATTAGTGCTGAGCGGTTTGTTTATCTGTATTGCAACAATGAAGTATGGACTCATAAAATTCAAGCATGATTTCATTGATTTGGATTCTGATTTTAAGGTCTCGGACGCTTATTTCAAGTACAGCATGATCATTAACTTGTTTACGGGGGTGTTCTTGATTTACTGGTGGATGTCACGTGACTATAGTTCAGACCCATGGTTTACAAGCGATGGTAGCTGGAATATGTTAGATATTTATAGCAATGCTACGATTGTTACGCAATGGGGATTTGTGCTTCTTATTGGTTTGGCTATTAATAAGTCATTGTATAAGACTTTCAGTAAAAAATAATCTTATGGAAATCACTACAATTATTAGCATGATCGTTAATCTTTGCTTCGTTTTCGGTGGCTTCATTTATTTTCTAAGATTGGCCATTAAGAAAGAAAAGACTAATAAGTAAACACCATGGATAAAATAGACGCTCTCAATCAAGTAGCAGAATTTCATAAGACTTTTAAGCATCCCAATCTTGCAGGCCCTCAGATACCTAGTGAGGCTAGATGTGATCTTAGAGTTTCTTTAATAGCTGAAGAACTTGATGAGTTAAAAGAAGCTATAAAGGATAAGGATTTAATAGAAATAGCCGATGCTTTATGCGATATTCAGTATGTGTTGTCGGGAGCTGTTTTGGAGTTTGGTTTAGGAGAGAAATTTGTTGAGCTCTTCAACGAGGTTCAGCGCTCCAATATGAGTAAAGCCTGTAAGACTGAGCAGGAAGCACTAGATACAATTGAATATTACAAAAAAGAAAAAGATACTGCAGCCTATTTCAAAGAAGAAGATGGGAAATTTCTCGTTTATAGAAAAGAAGATGACAAGACATTGAAGTCAATCCAATATTCCCCAGCTAGTCTAAAAGAAATACTTGAAAAATAACCTTAATTAGTTAAGGAAAAAAGACAAAGTTTTAACGGCACTATTTCCTAAATCAGCAAAATCTAAAGGAGAGGTGCCTTCCTGACATCCAAAAAAAGAAATTAAGGCGATGTACAGAAGTCCCATGAATAAGGTATGAATGAATTTTCTGTTTTTCATTTTTTTTACTATTTCCTTGAGATATTATCAACAAATGTAGGTAATTGTTAATTGATTCTCAAAGAGATAGTAAAAATATGATATTTAAAATACCCTATATTGGGTATTTTTTATTTGTCGAGATTTACCATGTAGACATATTTTTCGCTATCAGGGTCGCTATTTACCAAAACACCGTCCTTCAGAATCCAATAATCATTATCCAGATCAAAATCATCGGTATCGTCAATATACAGCCTCCCTTTACTATCTAATTCCCACGTTCCATAATCAATTTCTTCTTCATCAAAGGCGTTTACATTAATCTCAAGTTTTCCGTTTGGCATGAATTCAATGTAAATGTCTATTTCATCAATGATGTTTTCCACCAAGCTAGATACTGATGATAAAACCAATTTGGCAAAGACTTCTCCATCATCATCAAGATCATCTTTAGCTTCATCGAGTGCGTCTTCGATCTCGATTACAATTTTCCAGTTTCCAATGATGTCTTTTTCCTTAGCACGGTTTTGAGCTAAAACAAAAGTTGTCGAGAATGCGAATATTAATAGGAATGCTATTTTTACCGTTTTCATATATAAGTCTTAATATTTGTTAGTGTGTTATACAAGGTACTGCATAATAACTAATACTGAATTGAGAAAATAATGTTTCGAAAGAAGTGGTTTAATTAGATTTGCGGTGTAATAATAGAAAATCAATGTTTGATAATTTAAGTGTAAAATTAGATAGGGCGTTTAAAACGCTTAAGGGGCAAGGAAGTATTACAGAAATCAATGTCGCGGCTACTGTTAAAGAGATTCGCAGAGCTCTAATTGATGCTGATGTTAACTTTAAAGTGGCTAAAGAGGTCACGGATAAAATCAAACAAGAAGCACTTGGGCAGGATGTTCTGATTGCAGTTTCTCCTGGGCAGTTGTTGACAAAGATTGTAGCTGAAGAATTAGCTTCACTAATGGGCGAAACCAACGTTCCTATCAGCCTTGAAGGGAACCCCAACGTGGTGCTTATATCTGGACTTCAAGGTTCAGGAAAGACTACCTTTTCTGGCAAGCTTGCAAATCAATTTAAGAAACAAGGACGTACCGTATTGCTGGCGGCCTGTGATGTTTATCGTCCTGCGGCAATTGATCAACTTAAGGTTCTTGGAGAGCAAATAGGAGTGGAGGTCTACTTTGATAAGGAGGAAAAGGATCCCATTAAGATTGCAAAAAATGCGGTTAAGCATGCGAAAGAGAATGGGAAAAAGTCTCTGATCATTGATACTGCTGGTCGCCTTGCTGTGGATGATGTCATGATGAATGAGATTGAAGCTATCAAGCGCGAGATTAACCCTGCTGAGACTTTGTTTGTGGTGGATTCCATGACAGGGCAAGATGCTGTGAATACTGCTAAGACATTCAACGATCGACTTAATTTTGATGGAGTAGTGCTTACTAAGCTAGATGGAGATACTCGTGGAGGAGCTGCGCTATCCATTCGAAACGAAGTACAAAAGCCGATTAAGTATATCAGTACAGGCGAAAAAATGGAAGCGATTGATCTATTCTATCCTGATAGAATGGCGAAGCGTATCCTTGGAATGGGAGATGTGCTTTCATTGGTGGAAAAGGCACAGCAGACCTTTGATGAAGAAGAGACCAGGCGAATCAATAAAAAAATCAAAAAGAACCAATTTGGGTTTGATGATTTTCTTTCTCAGATGGAGCAAATCAAAAAGATGGGCAACATGAAAGATCTATTGGGAATGATTCCAGGAGTTGGCAAAGCAATAAAAGACGTAGATATTGATGATGATTCGCTAAAGCCAATTGAGTCGATCATAAAGTCAATGACACCTAAAGAAAGGGAAAACCCAGAAATTATTAACGGATCCAGAAGGCAAAGAATAGCTAAAGGTAGTGGAACATCAATTAGTCAGGTTAATCAATTGATCAAGCAGTTTGATCAAATGAGAAAAATGATGAAAACGATGAACAAAATGGGTGGAGCCAAAGCACTATCAGGCTTGCTGAAATAGGATGAACTTAACTAATAAAAGAAAAAGGGTTGAATTTATAAAATTCAACCCTTTTTTATTGTCATTTCTTGAAAGGAGTGCAACTATCTATAGCAAACAGCATTTACAGCTTCAATTGTTCTTTTTACGTTTGGAAGGATTTCCTCAATCAGGGTAGGAGCGTAAGGCAATGGAAGATCCTTATTCGTAATCCTGTGTACTGGAGCATCAAGGTAATCGAATGCATTTCTTTGTATGTGATGACTCAATTCACTTGATATTGAAGCCAGGGGCCATGCTTCTTCAAGGATTACAAGTCTGTTGGTTTTTTTGACCGAATTAACGATTGTTTGATAATCAATTGGTCTTACAGATTTCAGATCAATGACCTCAAGGTCAACACCTTCCTTAGCCATTTCATCAGCGGTCTGATTAGCAACCTTCATCATCTTACCAAATGAAACTAAAGTTGCCGTATTCCCTTCTCTAACAACTTCAGCCTGTCCAATAGGGATTAAATATTCACCTTCAGGAACAGCTCCTTTATCTCCATACATCAATTCAGATTCCATGAAAATCACAGGATCATTATCTCTAATTGCAGATTTAAGCAAACCTTTTGCATCATATGGATTTGAAGGAACTACCACTTTTAGACCTGATGTATTTGCGAACCAGTTCTCAAAGTTTTGTGAATGTTGCGAACTAAGCTGACCAGCATTCCCTGTTGGTCCTCTGAACACAATTGGAACATTAATCTGACCTCCTGACATGGACATCATTTTGGCTGCACTGTTGATAATTTGATCAATAGCGACCAGAGAAAAGTTGAATGTCATGAATTCTATGATAGGTCTTAAGCCATTCATAGCAGCTCCAACACCGAGTCCTCCAAAACCCAGTTCTGCAATTGGAGTATCAATAACCCTTTTCTCTCCAAATTCGTCAAGCATTCCTTGACTTACTTTATAAGCACCGTTGTATTCAGCTACTTCCTCGCCCATAAGAAACACCTTCTCGTCTCTTCTCATTTCTTCGTTCATCGCTTCCCTAAGTGCTTCTCTGAATTGTATTTCTCGCATTTGTATATTGAATTATGAAGGGGTAAAAGTAATCGATTAAGACAAAATATAAATAAAAAAGCCTCCCATAAATGGAAGGCTTTTTTTGAAGTTTTCAGTAATTACTTAACTGCTTGTGCTACTGCATTTGCGAATTTGCCGAACTCTAAATCGTTCAACGCCTTATCCTTTAATGAAGGATCTTTAGATACTGCAGATTTTAGGTTTGAAGTTACCGCAGAAGCATCGTTTAGTCTTGCACCAACAATTGCTCTTAAGTATGCTGCTTCAGCACCTAAATCTTCACTATCAACTTTGCTAAGCAAACCTTTAGCTTCTTCATAATTTCCATTAAGAAGAGAAGCCAAGCCAGAATCAAAGTTTACTATGTCAGATTCTTTAGCAGAAGCGAAAGAAGCTTTTGAAGCCTCATATTCTCCCTTGATAACCTGAACAGAACCTTTCATTGCTTTAGTCTTTCCTTTCACATCATTTGATGGAGAAGAACCTTCAGCAGCTAAAGTAGCGTCATAAGCTTTTGCATAATCTCCTTGCATTACATATGCAGCAGCAATATTTGCCAGAACTTCAGAAGATTTGTCATTTTTCTTCTTTGCAATTTCAAACTGAGTAACCGCTTGCTCTACTAAACCTTTTGCTTCAGAACCAGATTTTTTAGCAGCCATGTCTAAGTAAACAGCTCCTAAGTTGTTGTGAGCGATCCATGATCCTGATCCACTTGCAGCTTTGTAGATGTCTTCTTTTTCTGTCAAAGAAGGGGTAAGAGTCGCAGCAAAAAGAAGTTCAGAAGCAGTGAGTGTATCCTTGCTTACTTTTTCAGCAACAATTTGTTTCGCTAGTATAGCAATTGAAGCGTTTGATTTCTTAGGTTTAACTGTTAATATTTCAGTTTTAGCAGTTCTTAAGCCAGGGTAGAAATCTTCAAGTAATTTCTTGTAATCAGAAAGCGAAGAGATTGCTTCTGATTTATCCTCAAAAGATCCAGTACCATTGATGATTTTAAGGATTTGGCTTTTGCTTTCATCAGAAATGCCATCATAAGATTTAAGTCCAGCTTTTACAGCTGCCCAATCTTGTACGACTGGCTTGATGATAAACTTGATAGAATCAGCCATTCCTTTGTAATCGTACTTCCTCATTTGCTTTCTATAGAAGTTTTCGATTGCCTTAGCTCTATCCTCAGCAAGATTGCTGTTTATAGTTTCAGTACCTTCAGGAGAGTGAGTTCCTGTAATTGTTACAGTTCTTGTGACATTTTTCTCAGCAATAAAAGCTGAAAGTCCACTACTTCTTGTTCTGTTGTTATCACCACTAACTTTGAAATAGGGGTTTAATCTTGAAACACCTTGCTCAAAAAAGAAATCAACCTTGGTAGGGATTAGTTCTTCTCTTTCAACATATCCATGATCCGCGTAAGAAGAGAAAGCAACAGGTTTAGCAAAGCTTGAAGTCATTACCAGACCTTTTGCAATGCTCAATCTTGGAGAAGTTTTTGATTTTCCGTTTCTTGGATCGGAAGCAACACCTTCTATCAATAATTCACCTGGATTCATTCCTTCTTGATAAGGGAATGTGAATTCCTGAGATTTTCTTGAAGTTGTAGAACTACTGTTAGGGAAATCATCTGCCTTGAATTCTACAGACCCAACTGCTACCTCTTTGTCATCATACTTATATATAGCATTGATGGTGTATACTTTTCCAGTCGGCAACATTTTTGGAGGAAGTACTGCTGACATTTCAAGTGGAACATTTCCTCCGTGAACTTCAAGCGGATTTGGTTCAACTTTTAAATCCTGATTTGCAGCAAGTTTGATCATCTTGCTTAGCGTACAGCCTGATAGAAAGACTGTTCCCGCAAGAAGCGCAATCGCAAGGTTAAGTTTTTTCATGTGAATCATTATTTTATGCTTTTCTTTTTATTTGAATTGTGGAGGTTAAACCACGCATTTCACCGCAATAATACTTAAAAATATACTTTATTCTAAATGCATCTCAAACAAAGTGTTTTCACTTTTGTATCTTTGCCCAGTAATGTTTCTTTTAGTGAAAAATGCAGGAAATAGTAGAAAAATATGCTTTTGGTGTTTGCACAAGGTTAGGTGAAAAACTCAGAATCCCAACGTCTAGTATACGCTTGTTTTTCATATACTCTTCGTTTATAACTTTTGGTTCCCCTATAATCGTTTATTTGGGGCTGGCTTTTATTATGAACTTCAGGAAAATGCTACGCAGAAGGGATAATTCTATTTGGTATTATTAATCTCTTTAAAAGTTTTCTTTCCCATTAAATAGTACTGAATTAGCAGAAAATTCTTCCCTAGAAGGTTTCTTCTAGTCTCTTTTCTCTTTTTATATGTTTTGGTTAGAGAAAGAATGAAGTGGAGCTGAGCTCTTAATATTGCTATGAAATGCTGAAACGATTGATCCTTCCAGAATTTTATTCCTGCTACCAGATCTAAAACCATTCTTATTGGAATAAAAAAAAGAGCTTTTTCCCAAGAGAGGTTCTTGGCAAGCATAATGAGATTGTTTCTGAAGTTGAGATAAGTTTTATTAGGCTTAGTCTTATCTAAAGTCCCACCTCCAACATGGTAAACATGCGATTCTGGCACACATGCAAGTTTGAATCCCTTATTTTTTATTCTCCAGCAAAGATCGATTTCTTCCATGTGAGCAAAAAAATCAGCATCAAATCCGCTAAGATCATGAAAAACGTTTGCTCTAATGAGCAAGCAGGCACCAGAACACCAGAATACATCTGTAGTTTCATTGTATTGCTCAAGGTCTTTTTCAACCTCATCGAAAATTCTACCTCTGCAATACGGATAACCTAAGCGGTCTACAAAACCTCCGGATGCTCCAGCATATTCAAAGTAATCTTTGTGCTTGTAGTCAAGAATTTTGGGCTGAACTGCTGCATAAGAAGGGTTTTGTTGCAGAAAATCAACCATTGAATCAAGCCAATCACTAGTGACTTCCACATCAGAGTTAAGCAGCATGTAGTATTCTGACTCTACTTGTTTGAGAGCTAAATTATAGCCTCCTGCATAGCCATTGTTTTCCTTCAGCTCTATAAGCTGAATTGAAGGGAATTCTGATCTCAATAAAGATACAGAGTCATCGGTGGAGCAATTATCAGCTACTATTATTTGAGCATCAGGGGAATTTTGTATGACGGATGGAAGAAATTTCTCCAAATAATCTCTTCCGTTGTAATTTAGAATGACAACTGAAACGATTGCCATTTAGATCATATTGTTAAGGTCAAAACCAGGGATATTAGGAATCATTCCCTGAGTAGAAGAGCTTAAATGATCTTTTGCTTTAACATCCACTTCGATCATTGCCTTGTTAATAGCCGCAATAACTAGGTCTTTCATCATTTCGGCATCTTCAGTATTAATAATGGATGAATCTATATCTAGCGAGATAACTTCCTTTTTTCCATTTACAACCGCTTTTACAATGCCTGCTCCTGATTCAGCTTCTGCTGTAATATCCTTTAATTCGTCTTGGGCAACTTTCATTTTTTCCTGAACTTCCTTCAGCTTGCCCATCATTTTCATCATATCTAGCATATGTATCCTTTTTATTCTCTAATCAAAACAAATGTACCCACTTGGGAGCGGTTTTCCCCGTTGGGAGTTTTATAACTAAGTTTATATCTGTAGCTGCCCTGAGGAGCTTTCCCCTCTTTTGATCTTCCGTTCCAACCGATAGCAATTTGGTTGGATTCATAGATCAGTTCTCCCCATCTATTGTAAATCTGAAGGTTACCTGAGTTGGAAGGTAGGCCATAAAACATCAATTCGTCATTTAATCCATCTCTATTATCAGGCGTAAAAGCTTTAGGTACGTGAACCACATGATTGATTCTTGTTGATATTTCGTTCGAATATATGGTCAGGTTATGTTCCGGATAAAAATAGGACAAACGTATTTTTTGAAACTCACCCAGGGTCGGTCTCAACGTAAATGAACCATCGAAAGCACTTGTGAACGTTTCTGTACTATCAGAATTATACATCAACAATGATATTTCAAAAGTATCATCGGTTAGTTTGTTCACAGGGTCATCCACTTGAAGTGTAATGGTGTTGTTTATTTGACCTTTCGAGAGGATTCGAATATAGGGAGGGGAGAGGTTAATCAAGTTTCCTAAGGTGTCACAGTTTGATTGGAGGTAAGATATTTGATATTGATAGCGCCTTGAAGAAGGGACAGGGTCTACTGTTTGATTAGCTGGCTGGTTTGCAAGCCGGGTATATTCACCTCTTTCATTTTTTCTCAAGATCTTGAGTAATTCTTCATTAGAATTTCCAAAATGGAGAAATATGTTTGATCCACTGTAGCTAGAGAAAGCACCTGCGAAATTTTCAAGTTCGGTAAAATTTACCAAAAGACAATATGAGTCACTTTCAAGTGATTCACCAGTGCAGGGGTCAAGAGAGCTTATTGAAATACACTTTTCTGATTCTGAACCGATAGAGATGTCATCGATTTTCAAATCCGCACCAATTGCACCTTCATAGAGTTCAGTCTTGGTTGATCGGTCTTCAATTTCTACTTTGTACTTGAAGTTCGAAGTGTTTGATACAGCTAGATCAAGGGAAAAAGTATTGTCACAATTTTGAGAGAAGAAAGCAGAATCAATAGAGGCTGCAAACAATAAAGGTTCTATTTGAATGGTCTGTAACGCCTCTCCACAGCTCTGATTAAAGCTATCATTAAATAAACCTTTAACTCTAATAGAGGCTGTTGAAGTCAAATATTGAAATTGAGGATTGGGATCATCTTCAAAAACATCAATAGAATCGGTTGAGGTAAAGTACACGCGATGATAATCGTAATTCTGACTGCTTATCTCAACCTCCAATTGATCACCATTGCATGAGTAGATATCAAAGCCAGGTAAGGGAGAGTCGTATACCGTAAAGGTAAGCGTGTCGGTTTTTGGACTTATGTCTTCTCCAATAAGTTGTATGATTTGGTAATCTCCTGGTACCGAATAAGTGAAAGATGTATCTGATACAAATTGATCTTCACTGTGAAATGAAAAAGACCGTGGCTTGTCCAAGAAATCATGTTGTGAAATATGAATGGTGGTAGGCGAGCAACCACGTTCGTAATCGATTGAGAATCTACCCAGATTACTAAAGTGCTGCGCTTGCGCTCTCAGCGAAAGCAGGCAAAGTAAAAGGAGTATGGTTTTCAAGAACGAAAGCATTAGTAGGTACAACGCAAAAGATCGTCATTTTAGTTGCTTCTAACAATCTTTATAATCTCCTCTAGAGAAAGTGTTTGTTGCTCCCCAGAAGACATGTTCTTCAAACTGTATTTCTGAGATTTGATTTCATCAGAGCCAATCACCAACGAAAATTTTGATTTGATTTTATCAGCAAACGCAAATTGCTTTTTGATCTTAACTAGATCTGGATAAATCTCACATGATATTTCTGCGTCTCTCAACTTCATCAGTAGATCAATGCCGTGATCAAAAGACTCAGAATCAAAATGCAATATGGCAATTTCAACTCCTCTGTCGGACTCCTCTGGGAATAAGCCTCTATCAAGAAGCACGTCATATATTCGATCCAAACCGAAAGAAATTCCTACCCCAGACACACCATCAAGTCCGAATACTCCCGTCAAATTATCGTACCGACCGCCTCCTGAGATACTTCCGATTTTCACATCATTTGATTTTACTTCGAAAATCATACCTGTATAATAAGTGAGCCCTCTTGCCAAACTGAAATCAAGTTCAATATTGAGCTTGTAGTTTTCTCCCTTGCTTAACAGTCTGAAGTATTCCTGCAGTTCATTCAAGCCTTTGTTTTCTGGTAATTTTTCAAGCAGAGTAGTTATTTTTTCCTCACTTTTATGGTCTTGTGCAAAAAGAGAGAATAGATCATCCAGTTCTGTTGTTTTAGCTCCAAGTTCAGAAAGTTCTGTACGCACTTTTTCTTCTCCGATTTTATCTAGCTTATCAATCGCAACACAAAAAGGGATGGTTTTACCTTCCAACCCAACATAAGTAGCAAGTCCGTCCAAAACACTTCTGTGGTTTACTTTAAGTGTAAAATTGGAATATTTCAGATCATTGAAAACATCATGGATCAAAAAGGTAAGGTTGACTTCATTCCAGATTGAATCCGTTCCTATTATATCAGCGTCGCATTGATAAAACTCACGATATCTTCCTTTTTGCGGTCTGTCAGCTCTCCAAACCGGTTGTATTTGAAATCTTTTGAAAGGAAAAGTAATGTCATTTCTGTGCTGAACTACATATCTGGCGAATGGGACAGTCAGGTCATATCTTAATCCCTTTTCCGAAATTTTCGGAAGAAGTTGCTTGCTTCCATTGGAATAATCTTCTTCAGTGGTATTTGATAAATAATCTCCAGAGTTTACAATCTTAAATACCAGCTGGTCTCCTTCGTCACCGTATTTACCCATAAGCGTACTCAATTGCTCCATGGAAGGGGTTTCAATTTGATTGAAACCGTATTTTAAGAAATTTGATTTGATCTTATCAATAATGTAGTTTCTGCGAGAAGATTCCTCGGGTCCAAAATCACGTGTTCCTTTCGGAATAGAAGGTTTCGAAGTTGCCATATAATAATTTTGCACAAATCTAACTAAACGAGTAAATTTGCGTCTCGTTTAAAGGAAATGATCTAAAAATGGCAGTAACTAGACTAGAAAGAAAGGGAAGAAAAAATAAATCAAGGGCGAAAGCTCGTGTGAATACTATCAAGAGATTGAATAGTGCCCCGCTTATTAAAAACGTTGATATTGAGGCAATTAAGGCTGAATTTGACAGTAAAAACGCACCAAAAAAATCAACTAAGAAGGCGGAGGTTAAAGAAGAGCCTGTTGCTGTAGTTGCTGAAGAATCTGCTCCTGTTGTTGAGGAAGTAGTTGCTGAAGTTTCTGAAGAGAAAGTTGAGAAGAAAGCAAAGGCTGCACCAAAGAAAAAAGCCCCAGCAAAGAAAAAAGAAGAAGAATAAATCTGATTTAATTCAGTTTAGGATAAATAGATAAGACCTATTCCCCTCGGAATAGGTTTTTTTATGCATATCCCAGCGTCTTGTAGACTAGAATCCCTACCCATTCTGAGAATAATATTTTCCAGATACTTAGTGAGTCCGCAGTGGGTACAAACATCCCAAGGTTAAACTTGCCATCAGCAGCTCTGAAGTCTACCGGAAATGCCACAACGTCAATCCCTTCTTTCGTAAAGCAATCGGTGGCTCTGGGAATATGAAAAGCTGATGTGATCAATAAAATTTTACGGTTAAGAAGGTTTTCCTTCTGTAGCACTTGAACAGAAAGCTTGGCATTCTCATGAGTATTTCGAGAGTTTTTCTCTAGAATGATGTCTCTATCGCTTATACCACACGACAAGGTCAGTGAATGGATCAGCTCACTTTCTATTTCATTATAGATAGTCGACCCTGAACCTCCTGAAATTAGAATCTTTTGAACGATTCCTTCTTTATATAAGTTGATGGCTTCCGTAAGTCTATCTGCGGCATCTGAGAAATGCACCTGATCATTTGGGAGCTGTGCGGTTCTAATCATTCCCGATAATACAATTGCAACATCAAATAGGGGTAAGGTCTCTTTTTTCACAGGTTTTGGCTCCCATTTAGACATAGCATAGTTGGAGAGCAGAGGATTGGATAAAGCAATTAGGAGGAGCAATGATATGTACTTGATCCAATTAATCTTCTTCAAAACTCCGAAAACCAATCCTGCAATAATCCACACAAAAGGATCGACCAGAAAACTGAGTATTTTGGAAATATAGAAAAACACCTTTCTAGAATAGAGAGATTAATTTTCTGAGCAGATCAAAATACAGCGTTACGAATAGCAATATGGTCATGAACCATATCATACAAATGTTGAAAAGGGGAGTCGAAATCAGACTGCCTGCCAGATGCTTTTGAGGAGCATAAAACTGAGTTCTAAAATCTAAGAAGTGATCTGGAAACTCAGGATCTGAGTATACGGGATATATTTTTTGGATCAACTCTCCATTATGCTCCAAAATGCGCTTATCTGTTGCAATATTCTTCACCAATTGAGCGATAGCTTCATTTTCATTTTGCTGCCTCAATTTGATGAACCAATCTTTCATTTCGGGATTGGATGTATATTCTTTGAAGACAGCTTGTCTTTCTTCATTTGCCTTTTTGGATCTTAGATTATAATAGTTCTTAAGACGTTTCATAAACTCAAGAGTGGCTTCATAAGTGCCGTCATTGAATCTTGCAATGGTAAGATCCTCCATCTGGTCAAATTCAGCTCCGGAAATACGCATTGTTTCCTTTTCTAATTCTTTTTTGATGACATCTAATTTATCAATGATTTTCACACTGTCTTCCGATGTGGCACCATCAATTTTGTGATGAACTAACTCCAAATTGGATTCAAGTCTTGGAAACAGATAAATTGTTTTATACTCTGATTGAGCCATGACTTTATCGAAAGAATAGAAATTGCTTTCGTACGCGTTATCGGTGAATTGAGCAACTGCAAGCGCTTCGAACGCCCACCTGGAAGCCATTAATTCGCCTATTAGCGGGACTTTGTCGTCGGTAGTGATAGTTGGATGAAGTTTATCGAAGTTGACCACTACACCGCTCAAAATTAATTGAGGTATCACTAAGAGGGGGATAAGAATGTAAACCGTAACAGCTGATTTGAAAGAGGCTGATATATTTAACCCAAGTACATTGGCAAAGCACGATACAGAAAACAAAACACCCCAGAGTGTAAGAGACATGCCTTGGACTTCCAATATTGTAGTTCCTATAAGCATAAACATAAGCGTTTGTATTGCGGATAGGCTGAATAGGATTAGAAGCTTAGAGAAAAGATAGCTTCCTTTACTTAGGTTTAGGAATGCTTCTCGCTTAAGTATTTTCCTGTCTTTTATGATCTCTTCAGCACTCACAGTAAGTCCCATAAACAGGGCAACAATCACGCTCATGAAAAAGAAGACGGGAATATTGATATTCTCCTTGAAGTGGTAAACAGAAGTATCCTCAGGGACATACTTTACAATAAAGGCAAGTAATAGGGCCAGTACTGGAGCTTCCAAAAAGTTGATTACCAGATATTGGCGATTGCTCAACTTTGACTTCAAATCTCTAATAGAGAATATACCTAGCTGCTTTATCTTATTAGGTACATGAAGTGTTTTGTGAGGAACAACATCTGTCTCCTTAATCTGATTGATACTAATACGATCTTTAAAGTGATGGTACCATTGATCAGGAGTTACTTTTCTTTGTTTTGTAAAGTTTCCATATTCATTGATCACTTTTGATTCAATGATATTAAAAATCTGTTCGGGGTTAGTAGAGCTTGCTGGGTCTACAATTTTTGCAATTTCTTTGAAGTAACTAATGGCTCCAATTGGGTTGCCATAATATACTTGATACCCTCCAACATCCAGAATAACAAGCTTGTCAAACATTTTGAAAATGTCCTCTGATGGCTGGTGAATTACAACGAAAACCATCTTTCCCTTTAGCGAGAGCTCCTTTAGTAAGTCCATGATGTTCTCAGAGTCGCGTGATGATAAACCACTTGTAGGTTCGTCAACAAACAGAACGGATGGCTCTCTCAATAATTCTAACCCAATATTGAGCCGCTTTCTCTGTCCTCCGGATATGGTCTTATCTAAAGGCGATCCTACTCGTAGCTTTCGTGTTTCGAAGAGCCCAAGCGATTCTAGTGTCTTATTTACGAGCTCATGAAGCTGAATGTGAGTCAGGTTTTTGAAACAAAGCTTGGCTGCATAATATAGGTTATCGTATACGGTCAATTCCTCGATCAATAGATCGTCTTGAGGAACGTATCCAATTACACCCTCGATCTTACTTTTTTGGGTGTGGATGTCCACACCATTAATTCGTACATTCCCCTTTGAAGGTTGCTCATTGCCATTGAGGACATTGAGTAGCGTTGATTTCCCTGCTCCTGATCCACCCATTAGGGCTATGAGCTGTCCTGAGTCTTCTTCTATATTGATGTCTCTTAAGCCGATATTTCCATTCTTAAAACTGAATGAAATATTTCTAGCTGTAAACGTAATATGTTCTTCGCTTGCAATCTTCCTGAAACAGTTGACAACTTCACTGTGATAGATAGGGGAGAAGTCTGAGGATTTAATAACACTACCAGTAGAGAAAATATAAATCCTTTGGCTCTTCATGGTGGAGCCATTTAATTCCAAATCATACTCTCCAATATATTTAGAAAGGAAAATATCAATCTCAGGAATACGCAAAACGAAGATAAACCCTGATAAACCATTGCTTATGAGGTGTTTGCACTTATCAGGAATGTCTTGAGTGCCATCATCAATTACGAGAACATTGGATGAAATTATCTTGTTTCTTTCCTCATAGATTACAAAAGCTTTTATTAGATCGGTGACCTGCTTAGATATGTTGATTTGCTCGCTGATAAAATAAAGAAGCTCTTTTTCTCTTTCAGACACCTCGCCATCAGCGGCAATCAAGATGATCAAATTAAGAACGATGGCTACTTTTTGCTTCGAAGTTTGTTCTGTATTGATCCTTGCACATTCTTCGACAATCTTTTTGCGCTCAGCCTCTTTATCGTCGGTCGCGTTTTGAGACAGGTTGTCAAATAAATCCATATACCTATTAGCCTCATTGGCGGGTAAACTATCAGAAAGGAAGTTTCTAATAGCAGCCCTTTCATCTAGCGTTACATCATCCTCTTTGGCAACAATGGCTAAAAGCTGAATTATGGAATTTAAGATCTCTTCACTCATGATAATAGGCGTTTAGGCAGGATCACTTAAAATACAAAAAGCATTAAAGATATCTCTAATGCTTTCTGAAAAAGATAAAAATTAGAATCTAAAGCTCAATGATATCTTTTCTAACTCGCTTTACTTCGGTTGTAATGTCGATAAGCATCTCTTGAGTCACAACAAAACTTCCAGTGTTGGATTTTATTTTTTCTTCGATTTCTGCCAGATCACCATCATAGAGAAGTCTAAGAATATTTAGCTCAGTGATCATTTTAGCAATGATGTCATCTTGAGGAAGATCTTTTAGCATTGCTATTACATCCAATAGAGGCGTTTTCTGATCAAGAACGATTTGGATCATTGGTTCTAAAAGGATGTTTCTAGTTTCCTCATCCAGAATGTCAGTAGGATATGTTTCAATAACCTTAGTGGCTAGGTAAAGACCTTCCACGAAGCTTCCAGTTAAAACCAAAGCAGCAATACTTGCTCTATCTGTACTTTCTAATCTTGTTTCAGCTTCGAGAATCGCTTCGTTCATGATATTGTTCAACTCTTCTGGGTTATCAAGATTGTTTTGGAATTTCTCCATTGTATTTACGTCAAATACTGAAGCCACTCCCAATGTCTCAGCCAATCCATGGCAACTCTCCATGTATTTCATGGCCTCCTGCACTTTTTGATAAGAAGCTAGGTAACCCATATCTGTAGCGTATATACCAAGATTAAGTGCCGCTTCATCTTCACTAGTTTGATATTCCTCTACTCTGGATAGATCATTGACTAAGGTAGGATTGAAATCTGCATCAATCGACTGCATAGTATATGGAACCTCTGATGGTGAAGGTAAGTCACCAAGTACTTTATCAATGTCACCGGTAATTTTTTCGTCTGCTTCAGAAAAAGCAACATCCTCAGCTTTAGATTCTTTTTTAGATGAGCCACCGCAGCTGATAGTGGCGATTGCAAGTACTCCGATTACAAATAAGTTGAGTACTGATTGAGTAAAGAATTTCATTTTGTAGATGGTTAGATTTAATTTATTTCTCTCAATTTTAATGCTTTTTTGGCTTGCATTAAAATTTAGAATCAATATTTTCGATTTTATTATTCAAATATATTTTAAAATTATGGCAGGGTTGGCATTGAGTAGTTTAAGGGTGGGGCACAGGTATTGGCTGATTAACTTTGGAGATCGATATGAGTTTGAAATTATGGATACAATCTATCGAGACGATTTCAGTCTGAAGGACCTGAATACCCTTGAATTTTACAAGCTCTCTGAGCTTGTAAAATACGGAAAGGGGAAAGATTTTGAAATTAGAGAATTGAGAATTAGATCCTATTAATCCTAATGATCTTGGTTTCTTAACTCAACTTAAAATAAGACTCCTGCTTTGAAGGTAAGAGTGAAGATCCCATTAAGAAAGTGTCTAGTGCTCTAGCAGCTTCTCGTCCTTCCGAGATGGCCCATACTACGAGAGATTGACCTCTTCTCATGTCGCCAGCGGCAAAGACTTCATCTTCGCTTGTCTGATAGTTGTTGGTCTTTACATTGCCCCTTTGATCAAGTTCAACTCCTAGCTGCTCGATCATACCTTCTTTTTGTGGATGAACGAATCCTGCAGCTACCAGAACAAGATCACAAGGGATGACTTCTTCTGATCCTTCAATCTCTTCAAACCCTCTGCCTGCCCATTTTATCTTTACAATTTTCAGACCAGTGAGTTCTCCTTTTTCATTACCAATGAATTCTTTAGTAAGTACAGACCAATCTCTATCGCACCCTTCTTCGTGAGAAGAAGAAGTACGTAACGTAGTAGGCCATTCTGGCCATGGGTTTTGCTCCGTTCTTCCTTCTGGCGGCTTGGATAGTAATTCGATTTGAGTAACGGATTTTGCTCCATGCCTGTTAGAAGTACCTACACAATCCGATCCTGTGTCTCCACCACCAATTACGATTACATGTTTATCAGTTGCAAGAATAGGAGCTTCTGTCGCTTGACCTTGATGATTGATGAGCTCGTTTTTGGATTCGCTCACCCTATTATTTTGCTGGCTCAAGAAGTCCATTGCAAAGTGGATTCCTTTCAAATCCTTACCGGGAAGAGGTAGTTCTCTAGGAACTGTAGAACCTCCGCAAAGAAGGATAGAATCGAATTCCTCTTTTAGGCTGTCGATAGATACGTTTTCACCTACGTTGGCATTTGTTCTGAAATTGATCCCTTCCTCTTCAAGAACTGCAACTCGACGATCGATTGTCCATTTCTCAAGTTTGAAATCAGGAATCCCATATCTCAATAGTCCGCCAACTCTCTCTGCTCTTTCTAAAACAGTTACATTGTGACCAGCCTGATTTAGTTGAGCTGCAGCTGCTAATCCTGCAGGTCCAGAGCCAATCACGGCTACAGATTTTCCTGTTCTCTTTTTAGGAGGATTGGCCTTGATGTACCCTTTCTCCCAAGCTGTTTCCGCAATTGATTTTTCAATATGCTCGATTGAAACTGGGTTTTTATTGATACCTAGCACACATGATGCCTCGCACGGAGCAGGACAAATACGTCCAGTAAACTCAGGGAAGTTGTTTGTAGAAGAAAGGATGCTAATTGCAGATTCCCAATCTTCTTTGTATACAGCATCATTGAAGTCAGGAATTTGATTGCCAAGCGGACAACCACTGTGGCAAAATGGAACTCCACAATCCATACACCTTGCAGCCTGCTTGTTTGTTTTTTCTTCAGCAAAAGGCTCGTAAATCTCTTTATAATCAGAAATTCTCTTCTTAGGATCTCTTGAGCCCGGAAGCTCCCGATCAAACTTTAAAAAACCGTCAACTGCACCCATTATGCTACTTTTTCTTTTAACCTCTTTTCTTCTAAAACTCTTTTCAAGTCATTTGGCATGACTTTTACGAATTGAGACTTATAAGCGTCCCAATCTGCCAATATCTCCTTTGCTTTCAAACTCTCGGTCAACTCGGCATGTTGTTCGATTTCTGTTTTCACATAGATCAAATCTTCAGTGTCCAATTCTTCCAGAGAAACCATTTCCATGTTGATTCGATCGTTGAACACTTTGTTGCTGTCAAGTACATAAGCGATACCTCCGCTCATACCTGCGGCAAAGTTTCCTCCCGTCTCTCCAAGCACGATCACTTTACCACCTGTCATGTACTCACAGCCATGATCACCGATTCCTTCAACTACAGTTTCAACACCAGAATTTCTCACGCAGAAGCGTTCTCCAGCCATTCCATTGATATAGGCTTTTCCAGAAGTTGCCCCATAGAAAGCAACATTTCCAATGATGATGTTATCACTTGGATTGAAAGTCGTTTCTTCTGGCACTTTTATAACCAGATTACCTCCGGATAATCCTTTTCCACAGTAATCATTTGCCTCACCTTGAAGCTCGAATTCTATACCGGGTGCCAAGAACGCCCCGAAACTTTGTCCAGCAGACCCTTGAAATACAACTTTGGCTTTGTTAAGCTGTATTCCTTTGCTTCCATATTTTTTGGAAACTTCATGAGAGAACATGGTACCAACAGATCTGTCGGTATTGATAATTTTATAAAGCCTGTGATTCTGTTCCTTTTCCAGATAGTCTTTTATGATCTTTCTGTCTAGAACATTTTCAAGCTCGTGATTTTGTTCGATTTGCTGAAATACGCCGAAAGACTCAGGAACCATCTCCTTATTAAGGATAGGAGAGAAGTCAATTTTCTTGAGCTTCCAGTGTTCTAAATCTGATCTTACTTTGAGTACTTCAGATTGACCTACCATATCGTTGACTGTCTTGAAGCCAAGTTCAGCCATAATCTCTCTTAACTCCTGTGCGATAAATGTGAAGAAATTCACCACATGATCAGGATTTCCTGTGAATAGCTTTCTTAATTCAGGCCTTTGCGTTGCAATGCCAACAGGACAGGTATTGAGATGACATTTTCTCATCATGATACACCCTTCTACAATGAGCGCTGTAGTTGAGAAACCGTATTCTTCAGCCCCAAGTAGGGTTGCTACAGCCACGTCACGGCCTGTCATCATCTTTCCATCAGACTGCAATACGATTCTACTTCGCAGATTGTTTTTGAGAAGGGTTTGATGAGCTTCCGATAATCCCATTTCCCAAGGTAATCCCGCATGTCTGATTGAGCTAAGAGGAGAAGCTCCAGTGCCTCCATCAGCACCTGAAACAAGCACGACATCCGCTTTGGCTTTAGCTACTCCTGATGCAATTGTACCAACTCCAGCTTCGGAAACAAGCTTTACATTGATTCTAGCATGCCTGTTTGCGTTTTTTAGATCATAAATCAATTGTTTAAGATCTTCGATAGAATATATGTCGTGGTGTGGAGGAGGTGAAATTAAGCCTACTCCAGGAGTTGAATGTCTCACCTTAGCAATCCAATCATCTACTTTGTGACCAGGTAGTTGTCCGCCTTCACCAGGCTTGGCTCCCTGAGCAACTTTTATTTGTAGTTCAACTGCTTCTTTAAGGTAGTTACTTGTAACACCAAATCGCCCAGAGGCAATTTGCTTTATCGCAGATCTTTCCCAATCGCCGTTTGGCTTGCGTTCGAATCTTTCTTCATCTTCTCCACCTTCTCCGCTATTGCTCTTGCCTCCGATTCTATTCATGGCGATAGCCAGAGTAGAATGCGCTTCATGAGAGATAGATCCAAAAGACATTGCTCCAGTCGCAAATCGAGTTAGGATATTTTCAACTGGCTCTACTTCTTCCAATGGAATTGAAGGTCGTGTTTTGAAATCAAAGAGACTTCTTAATGTCGTATTCTTAGATTGATGGTTATAGATTGCATTTGAGTACTTCTTAAATAAGCTGTAGTCATTTAAAGAAGTAGACTTCTGAAGAAGATGAATGGTCTCAGGGTTTAGCAAGTGTGCTTCACCGTTTTGTTTCCATTGGAAAAAACCACCCACTTCCAGCAAGTCTTTGTTTGATGCAAAACCAGCATGGTGTTTGATTAGTGCCTCTTTTTCTAAATCTTCGAAAGTAAGCCCGTCCAATCTGCTTACGGTTCCTTTGAAACACTTAGAAATTACCTCAGAGCCAAGACCAACGCACTCGAATATCTGAGCACCTTGATAAGATTGAAGTGTGCTGATACCCATTTTGGATAAAATCTTCAGCAATCCTCCGCCTACACCAGTTGAGAAGTTCTCATAGTAAGTATTGAGCTCCTTTTCTTGACTAAGGATGTTTTTGTCGTGTAAATCCTTAATTACATCGTACACCTTGAAAGGGTACACCGCACTAGCTCCATAACCTATTATCGTTGCAAAGTGATGCGTTTCCCATGCATCTCCTGCTTCAATGACAAGACCCGTCTTAGTTCTACTGTTGTTTTTAACAAGGTGATGCTGAACAGCTCCTGTATAAAGTAGAGATGGAATTGGAACCATCTTCTCGTTGATGTCTCTGTTGCTGACCACAACTATCTTCTTATTGGAGTCAACTGCTTTCTGCACTTCTCTGCATACGTCCTCAAGTGCTTGCTTCAATGTCTTCAATGAAGGATCATAAACGGCACTTATTTTTTCGTAAGCAAAGCCAATCTCACTCTGGTTTAACAGCTTATGATAAGCGCTATGTGAAAGCACAGGCTGAGAGATGTGAATTTGTTTTGTGTGATCCGGAGTTTCATCCAGAATATTAAGAGCTTCACCTACTCTTGTAAACAGAGACATAACCAAGCGCTCTCGAATCGGGTCGATAGGAGGGTTGGATACTTGTGCAAAATATTGCTTGAAGTAATTGGAAACATGCTGACTTTGCTTTGACAAAACAGCCAAAGGAGAGTCAGAGCCCATAGATCCAATTGGCTCTTTAGCTAGAGTAGCCATTGGCTCAATGATTAACTTGAGGTCTTCCTGAGTATAACCGTAAGCTTTTATTTGTTTTTTGAGCAAATCTGGATCTACATCCTCAACTTTAAACTCAGGAATTGGTAGGAGTTTAAGTTTGATCCTATGCTCTTTAATCCACTCGAAATATGGTTTGCTCGAAATTACTTGCTTTTTAATCTCCTCGTCCCTTACAATTCTTTGGTTTGGAAGATCTATCCAAAGCATTTTTCCAGGTTGAAGACGACCTTTTTCTTCTATTATGGCCGGATCCACAGGAATAACTCCTGCCTCAGAAGCCATGATTAGCCTTTTGTCTTTGGTAACACAATAACGAACTGGTCGAAGACCATTTCTGTCTAGCGTTGCGCCGAGTTCTTTTCCGTTTGTAAAAAACAGTGCGGCAGGGCCATCCCAAGGCTCCATTAGTGCAGCTTGATATTTATAGAATGCTTTTTTGTCAGCATCCATAAATTTATTGTCTTGCCATGCTTCAGGAACAAGCATCATCATTACATGCGGTAATGATCGACCTCCAAGGTGTAGAAGTTCTATTAAAGCGTCAAGATTGGCTGAATCTGAATTTTTTTGGTCAGTTACCGGAAGAAGCCATTTTAATTCTTTTTCTGTGAAATACTTAGAAGACATGTTGGCTTCTTTGGATTTCATCTTATTTACGTTACCACGAATGGTATTGATTTCCCCGTTATGAGCGAGATATCTGAATGGCTGTGCGAGTTTCCAATTAGGGAATGTGTTAGTTGAAAACCTTGAGTGTACGATGGCGAAAACTGAGGTATAGTTTTCGTTTTGAAGATCGTGATAATATCTTTCGACCTGATCGGTTTTTAACTGACCTTTATAAATGATTTTTCTACATGAAAAACTGCACACATAGAAGTCTCCGTTTTCTCCTTTTACGTTTCCTTGGATTTCATGGGAAGCGAAGTTGCTAAGAACGAAAAGTTTTCTTTCGAGCTCTTCCTCAGACATTTTTTCATTAGCTCCCACAAAGACCTGTTCTATGTAAGGTTCTGCGGCTTTTGATTCGTGTCCGGGTACTTGCTCATCAATAGGAACCCATCTATATCCAATAAGGCTTAAGCCCAGATTTTGAATGCAATTATTTAAAATTGCACGACATTTTTCTCTTATCTGATAATTCTTAGGCAGGTAAATCATCCCAACACCGTAGGTGCCTCTTTTAGGAAGGTTTATTGCAAATTTTTCAAGCTCTGTTTTAAAGAATGAGTGTGGTATTTGAGTAAGAATACCAGCTCCATCGCCAGTGTTTTCATCACTACCGGTAGCTCCTCGATGCTCCATGTTGGTAAGCATTACCAAGGCATCTTTCACAACACTGTGATCGGCTTTATTATTTAAATTCGCAATGCATCCAACACCGCAGGAATCGTGCTCAAACTCCTCTCTGTATAATGTTTTATTCTTCATACGACTTCTTCCCTTTAAGCAGATAAAATGACATCAAAATATTGTATTCAACCGCGAATTAAAATAAAATTAGGCGGAATACTAAAAACTTAAAATATAATTTCAAGTGAATCGACTCACTTTTATCTAAATTAATGAAATACAAATTTAAGTACGTTTTGTTTCAAAACATTGTGAGACTCGCAAAGAATTTGTGTTAATTTTAATTTTGGTTTAAAAACGAGCCTATTTTCTGTTAATACTTATTTTTGAGTATTCTGTATTTGAAGAACTTTATTCGAAAATGTTCTTATTTTGAAAATTAAGAGATATAGTCATTGTGACTATATTATACTTGCGTAAGTTTTAAAGCGTATTTAATCTTAATATTTCCAAGAATTCTCACAATTGACTTGATTGACTAGTTTTGCGAAATTATTCAAGCATTCCATATTTAGTTTTCGAAATGGGATGGTATCGATATTCAACTTTAAAAAGCATCTATTTAATAACTAATTATAATAATGAGTAATCAACCAAAAGATCAAAAAGCTGTAGATAACATACGTGTTCTTTCAGCGGCTATGGTAGAGAAAGCAAAATCAGGACATCCGGGAGGAGCAATGGGAGGAGCTGATTTTATTCATATTTTATTCAGTGAATTTTTGAAGTATGATCCGAAAGATCCTACATGGACTTTTAGAGATCGATTCTTTCTTGATCCGGGACACATGTCTCCAATGCTATATTCTCAGCTTTATCTATTGGGAAATTATGCTAAGAAAGACGTATCAGATTTTCGTCAGTGGGGTTCTGTGACTCCAGGACACCCGGAAGTAGATGTTGCAAGGGGTGTAGAGAATACATCAGGTCCTCTTGGACAAGGGCACGCAATGGGAGCAGGAGCGGCTCTTGCTGCCAAATTCCTTGGAGCTAAGTTTGGTAGCTGGATTGATCATAAAATATATGCTTTCATTTCGGATGGGGGTATTCAGGAAGAGATTTCTCAAGGAGTAGGAAGAATAGCTGGCTACCTAGGCTTGGATAATTTGATCATGTTCTATGATTCTAATGATGTTCAGCTTTCTACATACACCAAGGAAGTTACAATAGAAGACACGGCAAAGAAATATGAAGCTTGGGGTTGGGCTGTGAAGACGATTGATGGAAATGACCATGATCAAATTCGCGAGGCTCTAAAAGAGGCAAACGCCACTAGTGGGAAGCCATTTTTGATTATCGGTAAAACGGTGATGGGAAAAGGGTGTAAAGATGCTGATGGGAATCCATATGAGGGGTATTCTGAGCTTCATGGTAAGCCAGTCGGCGCAACAAAAGCTTCTTACGAAAAAACAATTGAGGGCTTAGGTGGAAGCCTTGAGGATCCGTTTGTGATTTTTCCTGAGGTAGAGACTTTGTACAAAGAGATCGCTGAAAGGAAAAGTAAAGAGGTAGAGACTTCCAAGGCAACTGAAAAAGCCTGGAGAGATGAGAATGCTGCTCTTTCGGAAAAATTAGATCAATTTTTCACAGGAGAGATTCCTGAAATTGATTTTGCAAGTATCCCTCAAAAGGAGAACGCCGCTTCCCGTGATGCTTCTGCATCTGTGATGGGCTATTTGGCTGATAAGGTTGAAAACCTAATCGTAGCTTCCGCTGATTTAGCAAATAGTGATAAGACGGACGGATTCTTAAAGCAGTCAAAAGCATTTACGCCAGGAAACTTCGATGCTAATTTCTTACACGCTGGAGTATGTGAGTTTAGTATGGCTGCTATGGCGAATGGAATGGCGCTGCATGGTGGAGTTATTCCTGTAGTTGGGACATTTTTTATATTCTCTGATTATCAGAAACCAGCTTATAGGCTTTCTTCATTGATGGAGCTTCCTGTAATCTACCTTTGGACGCATGATGCATTCAGAGTAGGAGAGGATGGACCAACTCATCAACCGATTGAGCAAGAGGCGCAATTGAGATTGCTTGAGCAGTTGAAAAATCATAAAGGCAATAGAAGTATGCTTGCTTTGAGACCTGCGGATGCTGCGGAGACAACTATTGCCTGGAAGATGGCTCTTGAGAATAAGGAGACGCCTACAGGGTTGATTTTGTCAAGACAGGGAATCAAAGATGTACCGTCTGATAACTCTCGATACGAGGATGCATTACAGGCTGAAAAAGGAGCTTATCGGGTGAAAACTTCCGAGGGAGCCGATATAACTCTTATAGCGAATGGTTCTGAGGTTTCTACTCTGATTGCTGCAACAGAATTACTTGAGAAAGACGGTATCAATGTGAACATTGTTTCTGTGCCTTCTGAAGGGTTGTTCAGAGATCAGTCAGCAGATTATCAGTTATCAGTTCTTGATGATTCAAAGCCTGTATTCGGTCTGACTGCAGGTCTTCCTGTTACACTGGCTCAGCTAGTTGGAGCAAAGGGTAAGGTGTTTGGACTTGATCACTTTGGCTACTCAGCACCAGCAGGTGTATTAGATGAGAAGTTTGGCTTTACAGGAGAGCAAGTTTACAATCAGGTAAAAAGCTACTTAGCTTCACTTTAAGGATATTTAATAAGTAATGAAAGCCCTTTTTTCGAAAGAGAAAAGGGTTTTTTATTTCTTAATCTTTGATTCCAAGGGCTCCACTTGGACACTTTTTGACCTGCTCAATTATTTCATCTTTGCTTGCACCATCTACCTGAATCCAGGGGCGTTCTTGTGGTTTAAAAACTCCTGGGAGTCCTTTTGCACAAGCTGCGGCATGAATGCATTTTTCCGACTCCCAAGTGATGGTTATATCTTCTTTTTTATATTCTTTCATGGGTGTGATTTATGGTTTCATAACAATTTCGGTAATTATGATAATCAATCCAAATACAGTCAGAGTTGCAATTAGCTTTTGCATGTTCCATTTCGCGGACAAATAAATTTTGCTTGAGCCATGCGCTCCGGATCGAGGCGTTATCCTTTTTCCATTGATTAAATGGAAAAAGATATAGCGGAGAGCCGGTTAAAGCACCCAAATATTTGTGCTGCGTTTGTTCTGATAAGCTACTCCTATTTTGAACTTGTTATCAGGTTGATCTTTGAGATTTATGAAGGAGAGGTTGGTTAGGTACATTCTCAATGTTTACTTTGCCACCTTATCCGGAACCATGATCAAGGGTTACTACTGTGTCTTATTTTTTTCTATTATCAGCATCTTATCCTCAATTGCACAGGATCAAATGAATGATGGTGATTTTCCTTACCTAGGCGAAAAGCTAGAATATAAAATATCTTACGGAGGGTGGTTGCCGCTAGGGTCTGCTGCCGCTACTATAGATTCTGTATTTAGCTATCAGGATGAAACGGAGTATTTCAATGTTGTTCTTCGAGCTAAGACCGCTTGGTATCTGAGCTTTGTTAAAAACATCGATGATGTATATACCTCTAAGCTCAGGTCGAAAGATCTAAAAGCTATTTACTCTGAAGCTCATACCACCAAGGGAGGAGAGAAATGGGATCAGGTCAATGAATTTGATTACGATTCTATGAAAGTTTCTGTTAAGGGAAGGTCAACCAAGCCGGAGAAGGTGGAAGACAAAGAATGGTTACTTACAATAAATGATCGTACTTATGATATTATGGGTTCATATCTTTTCTTTCGTGATTTGGATTGGGATTCTTTTATTGAAGGAGATAGTGTTATGATAAGCACACTGGAAGATCATAAAGTGTGGGATTTTGGGATCGAGTTTGCTGGCAGGGAGAAGATTAAGTTTCACGGAAAAAGCTATTCTGCGTATAAGGTAATTGTTCTGTTTCCTGTGACTCGAACTTTCACAGAAGAGAAAGCAGTGTTGTTTTGGGTGATAGAGAAAGATGGAGTAAAACTTCCTGTCAGAATAGACGCGAATATGCGAGTAGGAAAGATGAGAGTGGAATTGACAAAGTTTGAGGGTAGGTATAGTTTTAAGTAGGTTTTAAACCTCATATCGACGCTACAATAAAAATTGCAGAATTTTCAAATCCTATGAGATCAATAGTATGGCCCCTCTTCCAATCTGATTTGAAGGCCGGGGCGGTTCTTTCTAACTGCTTCAATTACTTCAGGAGAAACTTTGGTTTCTAGCAGGTAAATGGTTTTTAAGGTAGGAAATTTAATCAATTCCAGAAGAAAAGCATCTTCAATATTGGTAAAGGATAGATTCAAAACCTCAAGATTTGGTAGCTTACTTATATGCACGAACCCCGAACCTGTTAACCCAGTTTTTTGCAAGTACAATGTTTTGAGGTTAGTCATTTTGCCAACAAAATATAAGTCGTCATCTGTAATATCGCTGCTTACCAGAGAAGCCATACTAAAGCTTGAAAAATAAGACCCCAATTCCGCCAATTGATTGCCAGTAAATGGGTGTGGAGGGAAGGTCGTAGACAAAACGAAGCTGTCTTTTTGAGTTGGATCTTCCTTAATACTTACCCGAAGTTCTTTTGAAAGTTCCATAAGCACTTGCTTAGTCTTTTGCCGATGCTGTTCTTTAGATATTAGTTTTTGACTTAATTTGATTGATTCTGGTAAGTAACGCTGGATAAGATCATTCACTTCACTTTTTTTAGAAGCTTCTTTTATGGCAAGTTCTTTTTTAGCACCATCGTTTATCCAAAATTTTAAAAGTGCAATTTCTCTTTCGGTTAGACCTTTCTTTCCTTCTGGAGGCATGCGATCTTTATGTTCAGCCGGTAGTATGACCCTTTGGAAAAGGCCACTGTGATCGGCATCCCCTTCTGTGATGGTAGGAGGTTCTCCGCTTCCACCTTTCAGCAATGATTCGTATGAGGTCATGAGTAGCCCGCCCTTTGTTTTGTGTTCGTTGTGGCAGCTCATGCATTTGGTTTCAAAAAAGGGAACGATCAAGTCCTCATAAACCATCATCTCCTCCACAGGTTTGAGTTCTAGATCATTGTTTCCTACAATCTGAGGTAAATACTCCGTCAAATAATCTCGTCCATGTGTAAGCGAACCTCCCAAATGGCTGGTATAAGCGATTGTTCCATTGGTGAGAAGCAGAAAAGTAAAATAGAACTGTCTGTAGTTTCTTTTATGCTGAAGAGACACGAAGTAAAAAAATGTAGTGAGCAATATGCCTACGCAGGACAAAACACCACCCCAAAAGTGGTTAATGGCAAGGTTTCCTTCATAGGCTTCTGAAACATATAATAAATACCCTGCAATGGCCACTATCAAACCAGACAGAGCGGCGAGAGAAAGAATAAAACTGATGGCATTAATCACATTCGTGAAAACTTGAAATCGGACCAACAGCTCCATGATTAGCACTAGCGAGATCAGTACAATTGGAAAATGCAAAATCACCGGATGAAACCTACCGATGAATGATAAAATGGGAGGTAAGTCATCAATGGATAAAAATGGTATGGAAAAAACAATGAATGCTGGCAGTATGAGCAGGGCAAAAAGCCAGGCAATGTTATATTTCTTATTCACTAAAATTCTTAATTACAATTATTGATGATTACTGCTGATGGTTTTCAATCAAGCAAGGATTTCGGATAAAGTCCCAGAGCTATCGGCGAATTCGTTGATTTGAATATTCATACCCTGAGCCATAGAAAGATATAGATTAGCCAATGGCGTGTTTTTCTTGAATTCGAGGTTTTGTCCCGTTTTAAAAACGCCCCCGCCTTTTCCTGCAACAAGTAAAGGGATGTTGTAGGGAGAGTGTCGATTCCCATCTCGTAATCCCGATGCGAAAGTGATCATAGAATTATCTAGAAGGGTTTTAT
Organism: Cyclobacteriaceae bacterium; assembly: GCA_049115715.1. GTDB lineage: Bacteria > Bacteroidota > Bacteroidia > Cytophagales > Cyclobacteriaceae > JAMZMI01. The sequence continues at coordinate 327,844 of JAGDZQ010000025.1, read as the reverse complement.
CTCCTTCCTGGATTGATTTTAATTTGTTGAGTAAATAGGCATACTGCTCGATGTGCCATATGTTAATTCGAGCGTATTGTTCCATTTTCTCAGGATCATTTCCGTGATGGGAAATAGAATGATGGTTGCCTTCTACGCCTTCTAAGAAGGAAAAATTTCTATTGCTTACAGAATTTGCGAACATGAAAGTGGAAACTCGGCTGGCATCACTCCAAAAAGCAAGAGCCATAATGTCTAGCATGAGCCTCGTCTTTTTGGTGATATCTATTTCCAGATAAGTATCTTGATATTCATCGAGTCTTTGATCCATACGAGAGAGCTCTTTTTTGAAGTCTTCCGTAATATTGGATTCAAATTTTTCCTTATTTTCCTCATTTACGATTCTTTTCTCGATGGATCTGATAGATTCCAGATACTCCTCTATTTTGTTCTGGTCAGATCTTCCCAGGGTGTTTTTTAACTTTTGAGCATCGTCTCTCACCAAATCTAATACGCTCTTTTTCCAAGGGTCTTCCGTTACCTTTTTACCAGGAACATATCCTCTGAACAATCTGTCAAAAGCCAACTTAGGGTCAATTTCTTTGGATAAAGGTTGTGTTGCAGTTTTCCAGGAAATACTCGATCCATATAGTCTGGTCAGCCCCACATTGGTGTCTACTCCAGTGGTGATTCTGTCAAGTCCATATTCCAAAGAAGGAAAAAGCGTTTGATGACCCACCTCATTCGCAATGAGCTGGTCGATTGATATGCCTCCACTATGTATATTTTCCCCTGTAGTCTTTTGGATAGGCATACAGGTCAAAAGGTTTGCTGATTTAGAATAATGACCATCAGCACCGTATAAGGTGGCATTTTTGTTCATCAACTCTCCTAGAACCAGTAAATCTTGCTTGAGGCTTTCCAAAGGACTTAAAAGAGGTGATAGCTCAAAGTCGCTTCCGAATTTACTTGGAGTCCACCTTTCGGGATGAACACCGTTTGGCATAAATAGGAAAGCCGCTCTTTGTGTAGATTTCTCCTTTACAAAAGAACTCATTCCAGGCATGGCCATGGCTTCTAGGTATGGAAGAGCGATCATAGCTCCGACACCTTTCAGCATTTTTCTTCTCGATATTTGCCACTTCTTACTCATACTTCATTCGCTTTTTTACGAAAATCATTTTTCTTAAGTCGAAACGGGTAGCTCTTTACCAACTCAATGATGAACTTTTCAGTGTGAAAATCATTTTCCAAAAGACAGGTTTGGAGTTCTTCTATGATGGTTTGATCGGTAAACAAGATTGATCTTCCTACGGCATAAGACAGCATTTTTTTGGAAAGATTCAATGCGAATGCCTCTCTCTTGTTACTTATCATAGTCTTGAGCTCAGCTGGCCCCTGAAAAGCCCCATCTTTTCCTAACACCCCGGAAGGGTCAATTTCAACCTCTCCGTAACTGGTTCTCCATCTGCCTATTGCATCAAAGTTTTCCAATCCCAGACCTATTGGATCCATTTTTTCATGGCAGGACACACATTCGGGTTTAGATCGATGTATTTCTAGCAAAGCTCTCAATCCAAGGTTTTTCTGTACTTCAGCGTCTTCCGGAATTTCACCTACATTGGGCGGAGGTGGCGGAGGCGGCTGCCCCAATATCTGCTCCAGTACCCACTTCCCTCTCAGTACAGGACTTGTGCGTGTTGGCAATGAAGTAGTAGTGAGTACACTGCCCATGCCCAGAACCCCACCTCTGTTGGGGTTATCGAGCATCACCATCCGCAGTGTGTCTCCTTTAATGGGGTCAAGCCCATAAAAGTCAGCCAATTCTTCATTTAGAAACGTGTAATTGCCGTTGAGCAATTCAGAGAAGTCTTTGGATTCGGTAAGGACATGATAGAAATAATCTACCGTTTCCTGAAACATAGACTTGCGTAAAGAGGTATTGAACTCTGGGAATTTTTCTGGATCAACAATAGGTTTAGGTTCGATCAATTCGCCTATTTCCAGCCATTGGCTAGAGAACGATTCCGCGAATCGCTTTGCCTTTGGATGCTTGAGCATCCGCTTGACTTGAGCTGCTATAACCAAAGTGTCATGAAGCTTTTCCTGTCTGGCCAATTCGAATAGTTCTTCGTCAGGCATACTCGACCAAATGAAATAGGACAGGCGAGAAGCCAACTCAAAGTCATTTAGTTCAAAAGGGACCTTCTTGTCGCTTTCTTCTTCAGCTCTATATATGAAATTGGGCGATACCAGCACAACTTTTAATGTCTCCATTATACTTTCGTTAAAGCGCTGAGGGTTTTTGATCGTATCCTTATGTTGGTACACCTCTGAGAAAAAGGTCATCAATTTTTCCTTTTCTTCGAGTTTCAGATAACGTCGAAAAGCTTTGGAGGCAAATGGAATGATTGATTCGGATGCTACCTTATCCGGTGTATGGGTTTCCTGATAATTGTCAAAAATTATCCCTTTGAACCAGTTGGTGAATTTCATCCAAAATGTAAGTTTGTATGATTTTGGAACTACCTTTTTCCACAGAGCCGCATCTCTGTACAAATCTGCGACGATGATGGTGGCTGCATCATAATAGCGCTCCAGTTTGAGTGGGGTGATAAATAACGCCTTTCCTTGATTGTCAAAACCACCACCACCTGATCCGTCTGAAGGGAAGAAGAGTCTAGCGTCAAACTCTACACCCGTAAGATCCATTACTGTGTGCTTATATTCTGTGTGACTGAGTCGCCGAGCTACAACGCTTCCCGGGTTTTGGTTTTTCAGTGCTTTTCTGAGGATGTTTTCTATGCCATCAACCAAAATATGATACTCTTCATCGGTCAGCACAGGTTCAGTAGAAGGGGGCATTTCCCGAGTCTTAATTTGATTCAGCGCTTTGAACCAAAACCTTCCATCTTTTACAACCCTTTCTTCTTCTTGATATCTTTTTGTATTAACGCCACCCTTAAGAGGTCCGGCTCTATGACATGTGTTGCACTTTTTTTCCAGAAGGGGCAGGATTGAGGTTTTGAAATCAATCTCATCTCCATCATTGGCAAAAACCATAAGTGCTAATGCTCCAAAAAGAATTGATAAAATGTATTTGCCTAACATCGCATCGGTCTTAAGACCTAGTTGGGTTTATTACTTTAATAGCTGAAAAAGGCGGCTATTTATTTGATTAAGATAAGTTTATTTGTACTTTTTGTTCTATTCAAACGGTTGCTCTGGACATTAGATTCAGTAATTGTCTAGTTGAAAACCTGATTTGATTATTTTTAGTCATGCTTGTGTCTGGTTTCCCTCAATCTGAATAAGTTTCTTCGTAAGATCTACTCCTTTAAGATGGAAACTTAGCCTATGTTTATAAGGAGGTGTTAGTCAAATGATAACACAACCACAAAGCCCTTTTCTGAATTGGTATTTATCTAATTTTCTAACTTGATTCAAAATTTGAATAGCAAGCTTGGAAACATTTGACTTACCTGGAGACCTAATGCTCGGAACGGCTACTGCCGCTACGCATATAGAAGGAGGTGAACAAAATCACAATTGGTATCGATGGTCTGAGCAAGGCAAAATCAAAGATGGTTCTCACTCCAAAGCGGCCTGTGATCATATCAACAGAATTGAGTCTGATGTGGTACTTATTGTTGATCTTAACTGTCAGACCTACAGAATGGGCTTGGAATGGAGTAGGATAGAACCTGAAGAAGGAGAATTCTCTGAGGAAGGAATAGCTTTATACAGAAAAGAAATTCAACTTCTAATAGATAAAGAAGTAAAACCTCTTGTAACCCTTTGGCATTTCTCCAATCCGCTATGGATGGAAGATGATGGAGGCTGGGTCAATCCTTTGTCGGTTAGCCGTTTTCAAAATTATGTCGCTTATGTGATAGAGCAACTTGGAGATCTGGTTACAGACTGGATTACTATCAATGAACCTAACGTATATCTGTTTTTTGGATATTTTGATGGGGTTTGGCCTCCGGGACATCAAGGAGATATTAAGGGTTTTTTAAAGGGAGCCAGACATTTGGTGATAGCACATCAGCGAGCGTACGAGTTGATTCATTCTTATTATACCGATGCGAATCAAAGCCCTAAAGTAGGGGTGGCCCATCACCTCAGAATCTTTGACCCAATTGACAAGAGATTGTTATCAAAAATGGCTGCAAAGCTTCAAGAACGTGTCTTCCAGAATGTGTTTCTGGAAGCAATGACTTTGGGTGAAATGATGTTTCCTCTTACATCTGGCAATTTTAAAATGAAAGAAGGCCTGTTTGCGGATTTCATTGGTGTGAACTACTATTCCCGTGATATGATCAAGGGAGTTTGGAAGCCCTTTGAGTTGTTTGGAGAAAGATGTGTCTCAGAAGAAGGCTCTAAAAATGACTTGGGATGGGAGATTCATCCTGAAGGACTTGGGGTAATTTGTGAGGCTATTTACGAGAAGTACAAGCTCCCTATTTACATAACAGAAAATGGAACGTGTGACAAGCATGATGCATACAGGTCGAAATTCATTTATGATCATTTGAAAGCCCTATCCAAGATTATTGAAAGTGGAGTAGACGTTCAAAGATATTATCATTGGTCTTTACTCGACAATTTTGAGTGGGCCGAAGGCAATAGTGCTCGATTTGGCCTTTATCATACCAATTATAAGACTCAGGAAAGAACCTTAAGAGAAAGTGGAAGGTACTATGCTGAAATCTGCAAAAACAGAAGTGTATTACCGCCTTCTTAGTAAGTCATTGTGCCGGAACAGCATCCTCTTTTTTAACAGCAATCTTCTTAGCGATAGGGGTGTTAAGGATAAAAGAAGTGCCACGCATATTGGGAGATGAATCCAGTTCTATTTCTCCTTTGATAAGGCTTGCTCTTGAATAAATACTCTTCCAACCATTTCCCTTTTCTGACGTGAGGAGGGAAGTGTCGAACCCTCTTCCATTATCTTCAATCATGAGCGTAATTTCTTTTTTATCACCGGTGATTTGTAGCTGGATTTTAGTTGCATCGGAATGTTTGATGATATTATTGATCCATTCCTGGGAAATGCGGTAAAGCGAGATTTCAATAACTTCAGGCAGACGCTGATCTATATTATACACCGAGACGTCAACCCTTAGTTCTTCATTTCTGCTGATTCTGTTTGCAGATTCTTTCAGTGCCTCCTCAATTCCTGCTGAAACTAATGTATGAGGCATCAGGTTAAAGCAGATGCTTTTTAGTTCGATGTACATATCATTCAATATAGATTTAGAAGTTTGGAAAATATCTAACCTCTTGTTTGTTTGATGAGATCCAGTGTTTTCCAAACTTTTCAGATTAAGATTGAGAGATGAAATCATTTGGCTAAATCCATTGTGCATATCTTCTGCAAAGCGCTTTCTTTCATCTTCCTGTCCTTTGACAATGGTATTCATCATGGCTTCCTGATTACTTTGTACTTGCTTGTTTAGTCTATCTCTATCACTGTAGACTCCCAAAGTCACCTGTGCCATAAAAAACATAAATGCTACTGTTTCGAATACAGACCCAGCTACCATTATGTAGGTCGTATGCAGTCCTTTGTTATTAATTCCGACGAATGGAAACAGAATTACCCCAAATGCAACTCCCAGATAAATGAGATAAACGAAGAAAAGACTAGGTGCTCTGTGGATTTTCCGAAAGGCAGCTATCGCCAGAGCAATAAGCAGGTATATGAATATGATGCTCGATAGGCTTACGAAAAAGTCAATGGTGAACTTGGAAAAACGGTAATTGAATTTGAATAAAGGCAGGCAATAGAGGAATACGACAAGAAAAGATAGATACCCAGCCCATTTTACGACCTTCCACAAGGTTCGGTTGATTGTTGAAATAGGTACGATACAATTTAAGAATCGTGGCATGAAATTGATCATTAATGCACCTCCTAGTTCATAATAGTTGTTCAACAGCTGATAAGGATCAGATTTTATAAATAAAAGAACTACTCCGATGTTGGCAGATATAGCAATTGCTGAGCCTATGCCAAGGAGTGTATAGTATATGAAGATTTTTTGCTTTGTATGTAAATACAGAAATAAAGCCAGAGTGATTGATAGAAGCACAAGCCCCGCCCAGGAAAAACTAATTTGATACCTGAAGTCTTTTAATTTTTGAGATTCTTCTTCACTTAGAAGAAATAAGGGGGTGTTTGTAGTTGAGAAAGTATCAGAAGAACGAATAAACACGTCGACGCTACTTTTTGGAGGGAAGCGAATATTTATCGGATACATAGGATCCGAATAGTACTTATTGCTTGTAGGTCTTCCCAGGCCGGTTAGTACTTTTCCGTGTTGGAGACAATCGTTAACTACAAAATGCACATTCGCTTCCTGAAGGAAAGGATTGTTTAGATACAATATTTTGTCAAATGACTCATCGGAATCATTCAAGAAAAAAGCTCTTGTCCACCCATGAGCTTGAGAAAAACCATCAAAATCCTCTCGCTTCCAAACCGATTCAGGCAATGCGCGAATTTCATGAATCGACATTAGGGTGGAAGAATCGCGGTAGAGCCATGTCTTTCCTGATAATTCAATGAAATTAGTTTCAGGGGTAACTTTTATGCGTTCCCGAGCTGGGAGATTTAAAAAAACGAGTCCAAGGACGAGAACAAGAAGTTTTTTCATTTAGCAGTTTAATTCATTTTAACATCTAAAATAATGCAAAAAGGATTCTGAAGTGTTGTATGATCTGAAACCTACCAAATGCTTGAACTCTATGAGAAAGGCTTAAAACTGCAACTCAAATCAATCAACTTTCTGCTCTTTCTTAAAAATCTTATGATCGGCATAAAAAGTAGCAAAAGGGATCAGAGAAGCTGCCAATACTAAGATGGATACCTTAAAACTCCACCTATAGATGTAGATGTTTTGAAAGCACAGAATGCCATAAAGCAGGAAAAGTACCCCATGAGCCATGCCTACAAAGTAGTTTGGTTGAGGGATCTCCAGTAAATATTTGAGAGGCATAGTAACGGCAAATAGGAGATAACTTATTCCTTCAAGAATGGCTGTTAATCTTAACCTGCCGATTGGTGTTTTAAGGTTCATTGGAACTGAATTCTTTTTTAGATTCAAGCTTTTTTTACAAATTCAGATTTCAATTGCATGGCACCAAAGCCATCTATTTTACAATCGATATTGTGATCGCCATCTATCAATCTGATGTTTTTGACTTTTGTGCCAGACTTGATTGGCTTAGGTGCTCCTTTTACCGGCAAGTCTTTGACCACCACCACCGAGTCTCCGTCCTGCAATGGATTACCGTTAGCATCTTTGATTATAGGCTCAGAGCTTTCCTCTTCATCGCTCGGGTTCCATTCATGACCGCATTCCGGACACATGAGCAGCCCATCAGAAGGATAAGCGTATTCGGATTTGCAACTTGGGCAAGGAGGGAATTCAGACATTTTTGATGCGATACGTTTAGCCGGCAAATGTAGCAAAAAGACGCCCATGAAAGATTGTTTGAAGTAGCTTCTGTGAATCAGTTCGAGCTTCAAATTTTGCTTTGATAATCAAACCACTTAGATCATGCAATCAAATGATCTCTTTATCCATTGCCAACTTGATTAGCTCAGCAGATGTCTTCACATGAAGTTTATGCATGATATTTCTCCTATGCGTTTTCACAGTGTGTTCACTGATAAAGAGTGCATTTGCAATTGCTTTCGTATTCATACCATTGGCAAGACACTGAATGACTTCTATTTCTCTTTCTGAGAGCTCCTGCTCTACGGTTTTGGAAGCTGATTTTCCTCTGAAATAGTCAAATACCTGATCATTGATTTTGGGATGAAAATAGTTTTTACGTTCGCTTGTAAGTTCAATGGCCTTTTTAAGCTCTGCTTTTGAGGCGTCTTTTAGGATATACCCTTGAGCACCTTTCTCTAGTGCACCTTTGATTTGTTTCATGGATTGGTGCATCGTAAGCATGAGGACTGGAATATCATGGCCTTTGCTCTTAATGAGATTCATGGTTTCAATACCATCAAGTATGGGCATACTGATATCCATGAGTATGACGTCTATTTCATTCTTATCAAGTATATGGGGAGCCTCATTGCCATTTGTAGTGCAATGAGCAATCGTGATATTATCATCGGGCTTGAACATAGATTTTACGCCTTCCGCAAATAGGGGGTGATCATCTACAATTAATACCTTTATCATAACTCAGAAGTGTTTTGTTTAAGAGGCCAATCAATGTTTACTGTGGTGCCGCTTTTGGGACTACTATCCATTGTCATTTCCCCATCATGGGAAGTGACCATTTCTTCCAGACTTTTGATTCCCATTCCATCTGAGTTCGTATTTTCAGATAGCTTTTGGAATCCCCTTCCATTGTCTTGCACCATGATGTTGATCAGACTTTCTTCTTCGAAGTAGGTAAGCGAGATACTTAACTTGGTTGCTTTAGCGTGCTTGAGTACATTGCTGACCAATTCTTGCACAATCCTATAGATGATGATCTCTTCATCTGACTCCATTGCTTGATTAGCCATAGAAGCCTTGAACTCAACCTTCAGTTCACCAGATCGTCGCAAATGAGCTGTCAGTTCTTTCAGTGCAGGAACAAGTCCGAAATCTTCTGAAACGCCCATATTCATCATATGTGATATGTTTCGAATATCTGAGCATGCTTGATCAACCAGGGTGGATAGAGTTGAGTGATTGGGGATTGCCTCTTCATCAATTCCATTGACGTTTACTTTGATAGTAGCCAGTAGGCTACCAAAATGGTTGTGCAATTCCTGAGCAAGTCGCTTTCTTTCATTATCTCTTCCTTTTACCATTGACTGCAGTGCCTTGGTTTCTTGAGCAGTTAAAAGACCTGCAATTTTTTCATCATGCTGTTTTCTCTCATTAATTGCGACGAGCTTTGCTGTTAGAAATCTTTGACGAAAGTAGAGTAATAAGACGATGGATAGAATTAGCAGGATAATGGCAATGATGATATAGGTTCTGTCTAGCGTTCTACTTTTTTCAAGCAAGTCGATTTCTTTCTCCTTTAGATTGACTTCAAATTCGGTGCGCTGATCTGCAATATTCCGGATGGTTTCAATATTGTTTACACTATCCCTGTATGCGATATGATTTTTGTAATGTTTAAGTGATTCTCCATGATCCCCAGTCTTTTCCCGCAACTCTGATAATTTTAGGTTGGCATCACTTATCTGTTGTTTAAGTCCATTTTTCTCGGCAAGTTGTAAGCTTCTATTGGCATAATTCAAAGCAATGTCAATATCTCCTTTTTCTTGATAGATATCTGATATGGAGATGAGATAAAAACAGACAGGATAAAAATCGCCAGCTTCTTCTAGTATTCCAATGGCTTCATTGATGTTCTTTTCGGCCAGTTCATCTTCCCCTGTATTTGCATAAACCATTCCGATATTGCCAAGGTTGTAAGCTTTTCCGATTGGGTAGTTAACCTTTTCAAAAATTGCTCCCGACTCAGCGAAATAAGCAAGTGCAGAGTCATAGTCTTGATCAATTAAGTATTCATCTCCCGTATTTAAAATTACTGTTGCTAGTTCAATAGAGTCTTTCGATTGCCTTAACATTTCAATAGCCTTACGATAGTAAAGTATTGCATTGGAGTGATTATTTGAAAATGAATAAATGTCAGCAATTGCCCCATATGCATTGCCTTCTAACCTTTTTTTTCCAGCTTCTTTGGCAATAGTTATACTTTTTAAATAGGCTTCTAGAGCTTCATCTAAATCTCCCAATTTACGTTTAACATTTCCCTTTAAAAAAAAACCGAGAGATAGGTAGTATAAGTTTTTTTTGTCCGCACTGTTGAATTGAAGGTTTTTTTGAGCCAACTGAGTCAACTCCTCTGCGTAACTCAATGCTAAGTTGAGATTATTGACTTCATTAAATGAAAGACTTCCAAGTAGTTCGGGTTTGATAGTATCTTCTAGGTTATTATGAAGATATATCTTCCTCAGACTATCCGCTACTTTTTGATCTTGTGCAAGCGTAAAAAGATGAAAAAAGCCTACTAATAAATAATAGGCTATCCATTTTAACTTCATATCAACTTAACTCTTATTAGATATCACCATCTCCAGGTTTTACAGTCATTTTTGGATCTTCTTCGTACGTCACATCATTATAAGTGATGGTGATTTGATAATCCGCATCTATTTTTTTCTTTGTTGATGCAATTGTCCCTAAACTGGTAATCGTACCAAGGGCAATACCTGTGATTGGTGCTATGGGGCTGGGAAAAGGACAAGTGCCTGTGAAACTTATATTGATCGTAGCGGTATCACCACCATTTACTGCAATGTTTCCTGATTCTACTATTAAGTAAACGCTATCACCCTCATTCAACCTTGTATTGTTAGGGGTTACATTAATAAAATTGATAGAGCCATTTGAGTAAAGAGTTGCAATTAAAAGTCGGTTTGCCATTGTTTTATGGTTTATGTTAAAGTATTTATTTGGACTTGTATAACAAAGATATTCGGCTTAGATCTCATCTTCATACCCCAAAAGAGGTATTATAATAGTTCCTCAAGTTTAGCAAATGAAGAGTAACTATTTCTCAATTGATTAGTAAAAATGCGTTGAACGTGATTGGATATTTTTTCTGAGAGGTTTGTATTAAGCTTATGTCTCATTAATTCTCCTTGCCTCAAAAGTAACCTGATACCTACTCCGCGACTCCAATCACCCTAAAGGGGTATTTAGTACAATCCCACTTTTGCCTGATAACACAAAATCCCGTTCTATTCAAATTTGTCTTGTCTTTCAATGATGCGCATCTGGAGACGGGCCAAGCTTGGCTCAGTATTCACTTAAAAAAAGAACCTATTAATTCAAACATTATGAAAAATATTATTAAAACACTTTTACTTGTTATCGTGATAGGGTTTACATCCTGCCGTGAAAACGAAGATTTATCAAATGCTCAGGGCGATGTTACTTTCTCTTTCGAGGTATCCGGAAATGATACGCCATCTGGAGGGAGGGTCGTCTCCACAACGGCTGCAGCTTCTAAGATCGTTGTTACTATTGAATCAACAGGAGGGACTGTGGTTTACAGTCAGGAGGAGTTGAACGTAATTGAGTTTAATGGGAGCTATATAAGCGAACCTATTTCATTAGAAGTAGGAAGCTATATGCTGACGGAGTACTTTGTCATTGACGATGCTGGTTCAACAATCTATGCTACTCCTCTTGAAGGGAGTGAACTAGCCTATCTTGTAAACGATCCTTTGCCTATTGATTTTTCTATTACGGCAGATGGCTCATCTAAAGTTACACCTGAAGTGCTTTCTACAGCAGATGTACCTTCCGTCGATTTTGGCTATGTTGATTTTAGTTTTGCTATTGTAGAAACTTTTGACTTTCTGATGTCTGTGCACGTTTTCGATGAAGCAACCGCCTCTTACGCACTGACAGATGCGAACGTTATAGTTTCCTCAAATGGAGTAGAATTGTACAACAAGACTATCGCCGCAGCAACTGATCAAATTCGAGTTTTAGACGGTTACGCTTCTTACGAAATTTCTGTCTCCAAAGATGGCTTTGATAGCAATACCACATCGCTGGACAATGCAACAATTAAGGGACATTTAAACGATCCACTTGAGGTCATCTTAGTGGCGGAAAAAGGGGTTATTAATATCGGAGCTTATGAAGGATGTCTTGGAAATAGCATTGCCGTAGCTCAATCATTTGTAGCAACATCCCACGGAGAGGTGTCATCTTTAGGTTTGAATATGTGTTCAGCATATAGCGGAACAACCGTCACGCTTTATGAGGGTGAAGGAATTGGAGGGACAGTCGTGGCAACACAGAATATAGGTCTTAGTTTTTATGCTAATTCGATAGCCCTAGATCCTGGCTTTGAATTGGTTAAGGATCAAACGTACACGTTTGGTTTCTCGGTAGGAAATTATCAATCAGGATATGCTAATACCAATCCATACGTCGATGGACAAATGTATATCAATGGGGAAGCTAGTCTGGGAAATGATATGCAACTAGATATCTTTTATTGAGAACGCTGTTTAATCCTACTTTGTCAAATTAGCAGAATTGTTAAGTTGGGGCTGCCTTCTCAGCTAAGGTCGAAACGTCTTTTAGCAAAGAATTTCGACGAGCTCAATTTGACTGTTTTGGATAAGGGCTACAAATCTGACAAAGTAGGATTAGAATAATCTAAGCCAGTATACACTCTCTTTGGTTATACATTGCTAAAAAGGTAGTTACAGGGCTATATCCTGTATCTACCTTGGTTATTTTATCTATGTCTTTGATCATATAATGTCGTTCAATGAAGAATTTTACTTTTAGCCAATTGCTTGTCCATTCTATAAGAAGATTGATTCTAACTCAAATTAGTTTTTTGATCAGGTAGCATTCGAATTTCCTTTCTACCATATTCCAGTCGTTTGGACTTCCTCAACTTACTAATCACATTATTCACCGTCTGACGACTGGTAGAAGTGAGTTTAGCTATCTCACTGTGCGAAAAGATGTTCTTTACTTTTAGATCATCTTCTGATTCAGCGTTTTCCTTTACAAAGTCTATAAGAAAGTCAGTTATTCTAGCCTCCGCATCCTTGTATAAAATATCATCCAATCGTCTTTCAATTCTCTGGAACTTTAGCCCAGCTATTTTAAGTACAGAGTTGTGAAGCTTAGGATACTGTTCCATTAGTTCTTCCATTCTGCTGACTTCAATAAAGCAAATCACACAATCGGACATGGCGATGGCAGAGTAGGGTTCTCCATCTTCACCAGTAGTCAGCTTCGGCTCGCCAAAAATATTGCCCTTGCCAAGATTGTATTTGATTAAAAATTGATCACTCTCTTTAACCCCAATTTTCACATGACCTTTTTTAATGAAGTAGATGAGATGATCCTCTTCAAACTGCTCATGAATCTCATCACCTTTTTTGAAGGTCTTCATGGCTAGCAGCTCGCAGAGGTTCATCATGTCTCTCATGCCCATTCTCTTCATCATATTGAATGAGTCCTGAAGAAACCAATACTTCATCAGCCGCATGATCGGTTATTTTATATTGCTGGAAATGACACTTAATGATTGATCGATGAATCCACTGAAGCTTTCTTGCTGATCTGTCGCTTTTAGCAGTTCCGTATAGGTGAGTACAGCTCCTGACCAACCTTCTGCATTCCAATGTCCCGCAGGTAATTGATTCTGACTTAAAACAGCAAAATCTACATTCGGCCAAACATTTACATATACGTATGGCTCTTCCACACCTTCATCTCCAGGAGAAAGACCGATTCCTATGCTTTTTACTATTTCATCCTTCTCATCTAGCTCAACAGGTATCAGAGTAGCCAGATCAAAGTGATGCGGCCAGCAACGAATATCAAATGCATTCTCATATTTTTCTACTAGAGAAGTCAGAACGTGTAGCGTATTATCATAGAGAAAAGCATATTCTTTGAGTGAAGAATAATCCACTGATAGCACTTTTGAGTAATCGTATTTTTCTATCTCATAAGGTAGATCGAGGTTCAGTTTTTCAGTAGGGATGTCCGCTTTAGCCAACTCCTTTTTTAGCCAACCGAAACCCTCGATTATGGATTTTCCTTCTAAAGCAAATGAGGATATGATATCTCCATTTTCAGATATGTAAAGTGAGAAGGAATGAAAAGCCAGGCCTGCCCGAATGTCAATACCTTTTGGATTAGGAACGGGGATAGATTCCAGACCATTCGTCTTGGTATTCCATACAAGACTGGCAGTGGCATCCGTTGGGTCATGTGGCAACACATTTCGAGGGAGCGTGCTTACAATTTGAACGGCTTGATGCAATGACTTTCTATTGCTCTTAAGTGTCTCTAAATCGATACCATTAATGTTTTTCCAATTACTCATGTTCACTTGTGGGTTTTTTTCCAATAATATAAAAGACTCCAATCAAGAAGGAGTTCTGACTTAGTTTACTAAATAGGTGATCGTACTCTCCAAAAAACATCAGCCTTCCGAAGGTTCGGTGAATGCCAAATCCAAGGTTGCTCCCAAACTCAGTGATAGATTCTGAATGAGGCTCACCGTTGACCTCAAATTCTTCCGTTTCAAAACTGAGATTGACTCCCGTAAGTGGATATACTCCAAAATGCTCAGTCAACTCGAATACGTAATGCAGGTTGAAGTTTACCTCACTCAATTTGGTTGTGACTTCCTCACCATTATGTGTTTCGGTTTTCTTGAAGAAATGCGAAAATTCAGGGCCAAAACAAACTCGATCGTTTTTGAAATTATAATAACCCCGAAAGTGAGCCCCGAAAGATTCGATATCATCACCATATATGCCCGCAGCACCCAGACTCCACGATTGTCCAAGCAATGATGTTTGAGCCAAAACGAAGACTACAACAAAAGCTATTAAGAATCTGTTCATGGTTAGATAAGGTTTACATCCGTCATGACCTCAAGAAGCCCAGGGCCTTCTTGCTCAAAGAGCGCTTTCATTCCAGCATCTAGCTCGCTTTTACTAGTTACCCGCTTGGACCATGCACCGCATGAAGCCGCATATTCAGAAAAGTTTGGATTGCTGAGGCTTGTTTTCCAAACATCAAATTCTCCCGCACGCTGCTCCTTAGAGATCTTACCTAATTCTCCATTGTTGAGGATCACTACTTTGACAGGCATTTGATATTTGACCAACGTAGTGATTTCAGCAAGATATTGGCAAAAACCACCATCTCCCGCAACTGCTACAATCGATCTCGTCTTTCCCACAGCTGCAAATGCTCCCATAGATGCAGGCACGGCAAAGCCTATTGATCCAAGATACCCAGACATCAGAAAGTCATGCTTTTCAGTTTCGAAATACCTGCCAAATGAATAAGCATTGTTACCAACATCCACACACATGACTCCATCTTTTGGTCCCAGTCTTGTAAGTGAATCAAACACAGCAATAGAGCTTGTTCCATTGCCATGGTCTTCTAACAACCTTTTCGCTTTTTCTTCTCTCCAAATGCTCCACCTTTCAGCTATTTCAGCTCGCTGGTCTTTGGTGTCCATTTTACCACTCAGCTCACGCGTAAGTATTTTCATGGTAGCTGAGATTTCACCCCAAACGGGAACATCTATTTTGTGAAATTTGCTCAAGGCCAATGCATCAAAATCAACTTGTATCGTAGGAATATGATCAGTAATGCCCGTATGATTGGAGAATGACGCACCTAAAACGAGCAACAAATCTGCCTCATTCATAAACCAAGAGGCAATAGGAGTGCCACTTCTGCCAAGTACTCCGCATCCTAATTCATGATTATCCCCAATCAGTCCTTTCCCCTTAAATGTCGTGAGCACGGGAGCGTAACAGCTTTCCGCAAAGGCAATGATTTCCTCCATATGGAATTTTGCCCCATGTCCAACTACGATCACAGGACGTTTTGCCCCCTTCAATAAATCAATAGCAGCATTAATCGATTCTTCTGGTGGAAGGATTTGCTGTGCCGCCATCCTGCCATCAGGCGATGAGGGTTTAGAGGAAGCAGGCGCTTTGGTTTCCTGAACTTCATCTGGGAAAGTCAAATGCGAAACATCCCTTTTCAGAATGGCATGCTTCACAGCCAATCCCATCAATTCGGCATGTTTTGAATTGACCTGAGCACGTTGGTTAAACTCTGCCACCGTATCAAACGCCCTCACTAAATCCACTTCCTGAAAATTACCCGTTCCCACAACTTGAGTGGCTACTTGTCCTGTAAGCGCCAAAACCGGAGCACGATCAACCTTTGCATCCCAGAGACCCGTGTAGAGATTGGTTGCACCCGGACCTGCAATCGTAAAGCAAGCGGCAGGTTTGCCGGTTAGCTTGCTATAGGCCGAGCACGCAAATGCCGCAGCTCCTTCATGACGAATGCCGAAAAAGTTGAGATTTCCTTTTTCCTCTTGCCTTCTCATCGCGTCAGCAAACCCAAGGTTGGAGTGTCCCACCATGCCAAATACTTTGGTGACTCCCCAGTTGACCATCGTTTCTACCATTACGTCAGAAATGGTCGCCTCATGATCGTCCTCTTCCTCAAGTCCTACATAGATGGCATCACCGTCTTCTTTGAGCTGATAAGTAGGAACCCCACCGTCATCAAAACCCGGAGCTTTCCCCGTACAAGGATCAAAATCCCACCCATGCCAAGGGCATCTCAAAGCACCATCTTCTATCGAACCCTCACCGAGTGGCCCCTTTTGGTGCGGACATTGATTGTCCAGAGCAGAATATTTTCCTTTGAAATGAGTAAGACAGATTCCTTTGTGACCCGCCGTTACGGTCATTACCCTTCCCTCAGGGAGTTCCGTTTTGTCTTCCAATACTTTGTGCCAAACTGTTTTTTTGCTCATAACTCTAATATTTAGGTACTTGAAATAGGTAAACTCATTTGAAAAGTTGGGCGTCTTATCAGGCTATCCGCTATATCTTTTTCTTGTAAAAACAAGAAAAAGGATGCCGCTGCTATCCTGGACGCTCGTGCTCCATAGCAAATCCCGCAAGCGCATTGCAAGACAAAAATCAAACACGTTTACACTCCATTTATTTTTTAAACTTCATTAATCACTTTTCCAAGTTCGCACTATCAATCAAACCCTGTCAGGAGCTTGCCCTACTGTCAGCTTGACTGAGCATAACCCAAATTTGGGCTATGCATTTTTATCCCGTCTAAATCAATTACTCTGTAAATCAGAGTGCTATCTTTCTAAATAATTAATCCCCGAATTATTCGGGCTAATCAATTCTCACAATATCACTCCCCTCAAAAGGGTTATCTATATCCATTCCTAACGAAGGCTCTTTATAAAGCGAAGGAGGAACACTTATATCACCAAGATACAATTCTCCTCTTAAGCTTTTCGCAGAGCTTTCATAAAGTCCCTTCTTTGGCAAAGCCAAAGTAAGCGTCGCTTCCGCTTTTATCACCAGATCATATACGGTTCCAGAAGTTAGGTCAATTCCTGAAGGTGTATCAAGCGATAGGATAGGAGCCGAGCTGTTGTTCGCCCAATGAATCATGTCTTTGGCTGCACCTCTGGGAGCCCCTTTCAGACTATAACCAATTATACCATCTATGATAAGATTCGTTTTTCTGTCTTTATCTAACTCCTCACATGATTTTACAAGAAGTCCCATTTGTTTCAATATATCCAACTGATGTTGAGGGACTGGAGTCATTCGATCCTCATGTGTAAGGAATACTTCGACATCAAAACCCCAAGAAGACAGCCTTCGTGCACATACAAGTGCACCACCACCATTTCCACCCGTGCCAGCCAGAACGACAATCTTTTTGCCAGCTGCAGGTTCTTCAAGAAATCGATCTCTCGCTAAGATGGCCAGACATCTGCCTGCATTTTCCATCATTTGGATGAGTTCGATCTTATATTCCTCAATCATCAAACGATCCACTTCAATCATTTGTGCTGTGGTGAGTGTAGGAATACTTCCTTCAAACCTCGGGATGATATTTGGCTTGCCCGTGATCATGGTTTTAGCTTCTTAACAATCTTTCCGACGGAGAGGCCTTGCACGATGATTGAAAATAAGACCACTGTGTAAGTAATGTATAAGATTGGCTCTCGATTATGATGGTCCATGAGTGTCAAGGCCAAAGCGATAGAAATACCGCCTCTTAGTCCAGCCCAAGTCAAAATAAAGAGATCATTCTTGGATGATCGGTGAGCTTTTGAAATACCTGCATTGCTTATGAATACTGAAACGTATCGAGCAAGTAATACTATTGGAATGGCGATTATTCCCAATATCATGTAATCCATTTCAAATCCTAGCACCAATATTTCAAGTCCAATCAATACGAACAGAACAGCATTGAGCACTTCATCAAGAATCTTCCAAAAGGTATTCAGGTTTGCTTTCAATGATTCAGGCATATCAGGTTTAGCTAGTCTATTTCCAATCATAATTCCGGCGATAACCATTGCCAGAGCTCCTGATACTCCGATCAGTGATGCCAAAGAATAACCAGCCATTACAATTCCTAAGGTTATATGAACCTCTATCACAGGTTCGTCTTTGATGGCTTTTAAGAAGAAAATGCCTAACCAACCTAAGAATAACCCCAGTACGATTCCTCCACCTGCTTCTACAGCAAACGATTCTGCAATGGTTCCAGCTGTTACCTCGCCACCACCATGTTGACCTACGCCACCAGCAAGGGCTAGTAGCGAGAGAAATACGACGATTCCTACTCCATCGTTAAATAGGGATTCCCCTATTATTTTGATTTCGAGCTTTTTGTTCACGTTAGCTTTCTGCAATAAACTAAGCACAGCAACAGGGTCTGTAGGAGCAATCAAAGCACCGAAAATCAGACCTTGCAAATAAGTGATTTCTATTCCTATCAGACCTGCTATAAAGTATATCAAAGACCCAGTGATGGCTGTAGAGATAATTACGCCTATAGTTGAAAACAGAATAACAGGCGTTTTCTCCTGAAGTAGGTTTCTCAAGTTGACATGAATAGCTCCTGCAAAAAGCAAAAAACTGAGCAGGAAGTCAAACAAGATCGTACGGAAGTCAAGCGTAGTTACAATACTACAAGCCTGATGAAACCACTGAATATTGATAAGTTTCAGACTACCTAATAGTAAAGAAACCACAATGCTCAAAATAAGCACTCCGATTGTTGGCGGAAGTTTTAAGAACTTATGATTAACATAAGAGAGTAGCGCCGATACCGCAACGATTAAGGTAAAGACCTCAAACATGATCTCCTATGCCAGCATAATTGATTCCGGTTAGTTTATACAAATCCCAATCGAAAGTCGACAAATCATCTTTGTTGAATTGGCTGATATCGTCATACCCGCATGATCGAGCGATTACTTTGATCAGGTCATTGCTCGCGGTGAAAAAGTTGTTGAGCCTTTCTGCTGAGCTTTCTATGAGTAGCCTTGATCTAAGGTTCTCTTTTTGAGTTGCGATCCCAACAGGGCAGTTATTCGTATGGCAGGCTCTCATTCCCAAGCAGCCAATTGCTTGTAAAGCGGAATTTGAAACAGCTATAGCATCCGCGCCGAGCATCAGTGCTTTGGCAAAGTCTTCTGCTATTCTTAACCCTCCGGTAATGACCAATGATACATCATTCACACCTTGATCATCAATGAATTTACGTGCTCTCGCCAATGCTGGAATAGTAGGGACATTGATGTTGTTTCTTAGTACCGTTGGAGCAGCACCTGTTCCACCACCACGCCCATCTAGTATAATGTAATCTGCACCTGCTTCCAGAGCAAACGCAATATCCTTTTCGATATGACTTGCGGCTAGTTTATATCCTACAGGAATTCCTCCTGAAACTTCTCTAACCTTTGCTGCAAAGTCTTTGAAATCATCTATTCCCTTAAACTCAGGAAATGTGGCTGGACTGATCGCTGAGTGGCCTGGTTCGAGTCCTCTTACTTTTGCAATTTCTCCTTGTACCTTGTTGCCAGGTAAATGTCCTCCAGTTCCTGTTTTGGCTCCCTGACCTCCCTTGAAATGAAAGGCTTGAACCTTTTCCAACTTGTCCCAAGTAAACCCAAACTGTGCAGAAGCCAGCTCATAAAAATATCTGGAGTTGCTGGCTTGCTCGTCAGGAAGCATTCCACCCTCACCGGAACAGATACCCGTACCTGCTTTTTCTGCGCCTTTAGCTAAGGCAATTTTGGCTTCTCTACTGAGCGCCCCGAAACTCATATCGGACACAAAAAGTGGAATGTCCAACTCTAATGGTTTCTTAGCTCTTGGGCCAATGACAACTTTAGTAGATACTTCATGATCATCTAGTAATGGTTTTTTTGCCATTTGTGCTGGAAGAAACTGAATGTTTTCCCACTTAGGAAGCGTGTTTCTATCCACACCCATAGCTTCAGTAAACCCATGATGGCCTAAGTTTTTCAGTCCATTTTTGGCCAACTCTCCAATCTCTCTCGTGTAAGGTTCTGTAGCCTCAGGGTGCGTATCGGCATACGTGCCTTGATATTCTTCTCTATTGAATGGCTGTGGATTGTCTTTTTGAAACGCAAGTACTTCTTCTCTTTGCACCCAAACAGCCTCTCCCTTGATGATTTCTTTGAACTTGTGGAGCTTCTCACTGTTGTTGTAGGCACTCACCCCCGTATCGTATCGATAGTCCCAGTTGTGGAGTCCGCAGACTATATCATCGCCAATTACTGTAGCGTCCGACATCAGCGCTCCTCTATGTTGACATCTGCCATAGAGTATTGAAACACTGTCTCCATATTTGATCAGTACCAGATCTGTGTTTTCAGCCAGCGCGTAAGCTGGTTGCTTTTCTTCAAGGGTATTTAATTCGGCGAGCTTGATGAGTTGATCTTCCATTTTCTATATATCGAGGGTTTATCGGTTATAAATGAAAGGTAAGAAGTTATTTAGCTCGACGCAAAGACTAGATAATGGGATTATACTTTAGGCGACATTTGGATGGAAATATGTTGTTGATGTTTTAATATAGAAAAGGGGAGAGGTTAGCTTCAAAGAGGTCTTGGATTTCCTTTTCCAGTTTGAAAGGTTTCTCCTTTATCTGGGCTAGTGTTCCTTTAGTATTGGCGTAGATTGACATATGTTTGAGTTACTTAATTTCTAAATCATGTAGAGGGACTGTATTACTCCAAAGTATGTGTTTCTCTTTTTTTCCGAATAACCAAATAATCCCAATTATTATTGTACCTGACAGCACTATTGAAACAATGGGTATCAGCCAATCATATAAGTAGAGTGATGTCAAACTTGGTAGACTTAGAATGGAATTAGCAAGTAGTGCTCCCCATGATGTAACGATTATGTATGCAAACAATATGGCTATTTTAGAGGTACTGAAATTTGCTCCCGATGAAGGGTTGAAATAATTATTTTGTACACTCTTATTTGCAAACATTGAATATATCCGCTCTCTTTTTTTCCATTTTAGAAGTTTCTTTTCGTAATGATTCACTAACATGATAAAGTTGATATTCCAATAGTAATACCCTTTACTTGACCAGTACAGTAATAGACCAGCCGCAAAACCAAATATTAAAACAGGGTATTGAGCAGACTGAATTTTATCAAGTTTGGGAGAACTTATTAATTGTATATAGCCTACAAAAACGGCTGCATTAGCTACATAGAAATAGGTAAGCCATTTATTAAAATTCTCATAATGAAAATTTCTAGCTGCAACTAAAAGTTTATATCGTTCAAATAATTCCACTTCCTTATCTTCTTTTTTTTCTTCCATAATCAATACCCCCAATCTATATGGCTGTAGGGCAGCCTGTTTAATTCATCTCTGTGAAATTGCCACTTAGGCATGAACTCATCCATGAAGGCTACAAAGCGGGCATTGTGACTTCTTTCTAGTAAGTGTACCAATTCATGTACGATGATGTATTCTAAGCATTCTACTGGCTTCTTCGCCAACTCTAAATTCAACCAAATCCGTTTTGCTTTTGTGTTGCAAGTACCCCATTTGGTTTTCATTTTCTTAATCCTGAATTCGTTGCTTTCCACGCCTGTTTTCTTCTCCCATTTCTGTAGTAGCTTAGGGACAATTCGTTTAAGCTCTCTGCGATACCAGGAGTCAAGGATTTCTTTTCTTTTTTGGTAATCTGTATTTGGTCTAATCAATAGATGAATGTACTTGTGATCAATCTCTATTCTGGGTCGTCCTTTCTGCTCAACTACCTTCAATAAATAACGCTTACCCAGAAAGTAATGACTTTCTCTGTTGATATATTCTCTTGGCGTTTCACGCACTTGAGACTGTAGAGATTCCTGCTGCTTTTTGATCCATTGCAACTTTGAGATAGCAAAAACTCTGATAGTATCCAGATCCATCTTAGAAGGAGCAGCTATGCGAACCTTACCATTTGGAGGGTAGACACTTAGGTGAATGTTTTTTACATTCTTCTGCTCCACATCAATGCTGATATTTCCAAGTTCTATTTGTTGCATTTAGTACTCCTTGTGCTCCTCCAAAAGGTCAAATATTTTCTCCACCTTAGCTTTTAAACCATATTCTTCCTGAGAGTCAGCTGCCAATTGATCATTTGGAACTTCTTGAATCCCATCTTTTAAGAGATTATAAATAATTTCCTTGATTACATTTTCTTTTGCTGTATTTCCGCGCCAATTGGCAGGCCCATCACTTTTTAATGACGAATCAATCTTAGTCACCAACCTTTCGTCATGATCAAGTATATTATACAATGCCCTCATGCCTTTGGTTTTCATGGCAGTAGGAGTGTCGTCTCCTTTACCCGCATTTACATCCATGGCCAACTGAGCAATTCGCTTCAAATACTCTTCATAGCTGATGGCATTGGCTTTGCGTTCTTTGATTAGTTCATCCAGCAGTTTTGACATTCTTTCAAAAAAAGCCGGGTCAAATAAATGCTCTTTTATGATCTTCTTTCTTACATTATTCTCAATCGTCTCTGCTATAGCTCCACGATTTCCTTTGATGCTCTTGGGTAGTGAGCCAATTGCCTCTCCAATACCCGCATTGGTAATGATCTCTAATAATGACATATCGCCAAAAGGGGAGATGTTTTCCGGTTCGTCAGCTTGAATGTAGGTATCAATCAAGTGCCGCATATCCGCTTCATAGGTCTTTAGGTCAAGCGTTTCGCCGGATGCCTTTCTGATTTCTTCGCGGAGTTTGAGATAGAAATCAAGTTCTTTTTTGATGCCCTCAGTTTCCTTTAATGAATATCCCGCTTCCTCCATTTCATCGGCAATATTGGCATAAGCTCTTATGAAAGCAACTGTGCTTTTGTACAAAGTTGTTCGCTGCGATGCAGTTTCTTTTAATGCTTCCTCCTTTTCAGGGTTGCCACAGAAGTAGTGTATGTAGTCCAAAGTGCTCTTGGGAGGATTTACAGGCTCGCATAAAATGGCGAGTGCTTCCAATGCGTTATCCAACCGCTTTTTACCTACAGTTAATCTGTCTTCCAGCATGATCCCAATGTCTTTGGCATCAAAATCATCCATATCCAACTCCGATGTATACACGGATATCGCTGCTCCAACGCTATCGAAGAGATTTCTATAATCTACGATATAGCCAAAGTCTTTTTCTTCTCCGTTTACTCTGTTGGTTCTACAAATGGCTTGAAAGAGGCCATGATCTTGCATACTCTTGTCCAGATAGATATAAGCGCAACTCGGCGCATCAAACCCTGTGAGTAACTTAGACACCACCACTAGTATTTTCATATTGGCGGGCTCTTTTTTAAACTTCAACTTAGCCCAGTCTTCGTAACTCTCAGTTTTGGTTTTGTTAGGTTGTGGTTTTACCTCTTTGAGAATTTCTTCATAAAGGTTGTAAATGGCCTCTTTCTGAGTTTCGGTATTTGCTCCCGTATCTTCAGTGGTTACATCTTTGGTCTGAGGATTATAGGAGGTCACTACAGCGCATTTGCCTTTGAATTCCGTCTTTTGAAACAGTTTGTAATATTCACATGCTTCATAGATGGAATTGGCAACCAAAATGGCATTGAATTTACCGTATTCTAATAAACGCTGGGTAGTAAAATCAAATGTGATGTCTGCTACTATTTTATCCATTCTAGAACGACTGCTGAGTACGTTCTGCATGGTTCCCCATTTCTTCTTTAGCTCAGATTTCTGAAAGTCGTTGAGTCCTTTCGTTTTTGCTTTGAACCATTCGTCAATCTTTTTTTGGGAGGTCAGCTTTTGATCTATGTCACGGGGTTCGTACATCAAGTCAAGAATGACTTTATCCTCGACTCCTTCATTGAACTTGTAGGTATGAATGTATTTGCCAAACACTTCCAAACTGGTCTGCTTGTCCTTTTTCAATAGTGGTGTACCCGTAAAGCCTATGAAGACTGCATTGGGTAGCATGGCTTTCATGGTCTTGTGCAACCGACCACTTTGCGTGCGGTGACATTCATCTACAAATACAAATAGCTCTCCCAAGACAGGAATGGGGTTGTTCTTTAGCTCTTGGATGAATTTCTCAAAATTCTTAACGTCCTTCTTACCAAACTTATGAACGAGCGAACAGAGCAGACGAGGTGTAGCCTGACCTAATTGCAACATTAAATCTTTGCCGCTACTTGTTCGGTATATTTTTTCTCCGGCATCAATGAACACATCCTCTATTTGTTTATCCAGTTCTGTTCTATCTGTGAGGATGGCTATTCGAGCATGGGGGTTGTATCTCAATATCCATTTGGCGAGATATACCATGGTCAAACTCTTACCACTGCCCTGGGTATGCCAGATAATGCCTCCTTCGTATCGTTTGACAAATTGCTGGGCGGCCTTTACACCAAAGTACTGATGTACTCTTGGTAGTTTCTTAACTCCTCCATCAAAGAGCACAAAGTCATAGAGTAACTCCATGAATCGCTCTTTGGAGCATATTTTGATCAGGTATTTATCAATGATCAATCTGCTGACATCATCAATATCCTCCTTCCAATTCAAATAAAACTTCTCTTCTGTATTGATGGTGCCGTAGCGCAATCCTTCAGAATCACTGCCTGCAAATAGTATTTGAATGGTAGAAAAGAAGGGCTGAATAAAGCGATCTTGTTGGTTGGTAATGTTTTGTCGAATGCCTTCCCCAATATCCACAATGCCACGCTTGAGTTCAATAATACCCAGGGCAATTCCATTAACGTAAATGACAATATCAGGTCGCTTGGTTTTGTTGCCCTTGTAGGTGACTTCTTCAGCAATAGCAAAGTCATTGTCAAGTGGATCTTTCCAATTGAACAGCTCCACGGTCTCGTAGTTGTCTCCTGCATTCACTTTTACCTTTACACCGAAGCGTAGCTTTTTGTATACTTCTCTGTTGGTAGTGTACAGGCTGTCGTTGAAATTGGAGGCGACTGACTGTAATTCAAAAATTGCTTTACTGATATGGGTAGCAGAGTAGCCCTGACGCGCTAAGTATTTGGTGAGCAAGGTTTCCTCAATGTTGCTATTGTTTTCACGTTCCTCCCAGTTGCCAAGATATTCGTAATTCAATCCATCCTTTTCTTGGAATAATTGGACAATGCGGTTTTGGGTGATTCTTTCTATTTCTCCTGGCATGATAATCTAATTTTACCGGTTAGAAGTTGTTGCATCAGGCCTTGTTTGGAGAGTCTACGTTTTGATAATAAACTAATCAGACAATCTAATTCAGAGTCAACCTTGTCTAATATCGATGCAATTTGAAATTGGCTCTCAATACTTGGAATAGCTATTTCCAGATTTTTCAAAGTATCTGAATTAATTGAATCAAAGGTTGAACCTGTTGAAAAACTTGACCATTTTGATTCTAAATGAATTAGGTAATGATATAGATAATTGTTCTCATATCTTATGGCACATACACCTCTTCCAATGCATGCCTTGAAGGAAGCTAGAGCAACTGCACCTACAGGAGCGCGTACCGACATTATTATATCACCTTTATTACATACTTTGGTGATTTGTGATGTATAACTTCGAATAATTGTCTTCCTATTCTTTAAATCTGCATTTCCCTGAATAAGTGGTAAACCATGGCCATTTGAATTGTAGTTTACAGAATGTGGTGATTGCCCCATATTTATTTCCGCTACTTTCCCCAACTTCTTCACTTCCCACCCCTCCTTAGGAGTCAAAAGCTTCTGCATAATACCTTGCTTAATCAGCTTCTTCTTGGCTATCTTTTTCTCTAAGGATTGAATGAGTTTATCTGTGTCTGAAAGGACTTTGGCTATGGCTTGTTGTTCGGGGAGAGGTGGAAGAGGTATAGGGTATGTTAATAAATCTGTGCCTGTTATGCCTGACACTGCAACTTGGCGTGCTAAGCCTATCATTTTAGTACGACCTATGCCACTGGAAGTATAATAAAAAAGGAATTTCGACTTTGCTATTTTGGAATTAGGGGTAACTCTAATAATGGAAGATTCAAAGGTCGTTTGTTTAGATAAACTACCTACAATGGAACACTTACCAACTCCATCTAAAACCAGAGAACGTCTTGCAAACAGCAAATCTCCCTCTTGCAATAAAAACCTTTGCTTCTCAAATTCATTTAATTCTAATTGTTTCATAGGGATTGTATTTGATATAATTTTGTCCCTAAAAAGTTCTTTCATATTTACGATCTCACAACCTCTACCCGAAAACGTATCAGGCTTATAAATGCCGTTTTGAGTATCGTTCAGAGAAACTTCTTTAAGTCTTACAAGTTCCCAATCCTGTGGAATTGGCCCTACCACTGTTTGTTTGTATTCTTCTACTATCCCCATACAAATCCCATTTTAGCTAAGTGATCGTTTACGGTAGCCTCCAAATCAGCCGTCTCTTTTACTAAAGTAGGTAGCGGTGTATCGTAGCGTTCTGCCAGTTCTTTGATCCGATTGGTTAGTCGCTGACTAATTTGATCTATTTCACTTTTAATGGCTATTTCAGTGGTTGTTAGCCATTTATCATTGACAACCAGTATTTTTATTTCTTCTTGTGTAAGGGTGGGGTATTTGGCATAGAGTACATCATCTAGATCATTTTCTCCTTTCTTGATTTCTTTGTTGGTGGCGGCTAAGTCGGTATGCAGCTTTACATACTGTTGCAAGGCTTTTAGCTCATCTGCTAAATCGGGATCTTTCTCCTTTTGTATTTCTTTTACCCGCTTCTGTGCATGGCCTTTGTTCACTTTATCCAGCTCGGCAAACAAACCATCCTCACCACTGTGTTCTTCTTCTAATTCTGTTATTTCAGTAGTCAGCGTTTCCTTTTTAGCTTCCAAAGCTTGAAGTGCTTCCTTTTCCTTTTGGAAATATCTGTTGATAACCAATTCTTTTGGGATCAGGTCACAATCCCATCCCTTGTCTACTTTCTTTTTCTGCTTGTTCTCTACCTCTATTCTATAAGTTTCCGCTTTCCATCCATCATAAGAAATGATATAAGCATCATCCTGCATTACCTCCAGCCAGTAGCTCAGTAGGTGCTGATAGATATTGTATTGATCAATGAGCGGTTTGTTGCCATAAGTGGACAGTAGATTATTGGATAACTTTGCTATGATCTCTTTCGGGTGGCATTGCTTGTCTTGTTTTTTGAGATATGTTTCGCTTTGCTTGCTCCACTTTTGAAAAAGGGTGTCCATGGTATCCATGAAGGTTACAAATTCTTCATGGTGATAAATGGTGTCGTTAATTTCCTCTTGGGCAATGTTAAGTTTTGAATAGCCCGCTCTCAACTCACTAAAGAGTGTTTTCTTCAAAGAAGGGTACACTTTCCAGTACTGATGTAAATCATCAATATCCTGATTAGGAATACCACCATTGAGATGAGCGTCTATGTCTTGTATATCTTCTTTTTCCTGACTGTCAATGTATCTTGGAATATTGAGATTGTACTCGTTTTGTTCAATCTCATGAATGGATACCACTCGGCTATATCCATGCACTTCCTGTTGCGTATTGAATACATCGGTAATGTTTCTGATGTCCTGCTCTCTGAGCCTGTTTTTATTGCCATCTTTAATAAAGCCTCTACTGGCATCCATCATAAAAATGGCTTTTCTATTCAAAGCATTTTCTTTATCCAGAAGGATGATACAAGCGGGAATACCTGTGCCATAAAACAAGTTGGCAGGTAAGCCGATAATCCCTTTGATATACCCTTTCTTGATCAGGTTAGTCCTTATCTCGGCTTCTGCATTTCCCCTAAACAACACACCATGAGGCAAAATCACAGCTCCTTTACCGTTTCGCTTTAGCGATCTTACGATGTGCAAGAGGTAAGCAAAGTCACCATTCTTCGATGGAGGCACTCCGAATCCTTCAAAACGATTGTAGTTCCCGTCTTTTGGTAAGCTCAGGCCATTGCTCCAGCGCTTGTCACTAAAAGGGGGATTGGCTACTACATAGTCGAACTGCATTAAGGTTCCTCCATCTTCAAACAAGGGTTTGGCTAAGGTGTTGCCCTGCTTGATTTCGGCAGTTGGGTAATCGTGCAAAATCATGTTCATCCGAGAGAGGGCAGATGTTGCCGAATCTTTCTCCTGTCCGTATAATGTTACTTTAGTGCTTGCTGCAGTTCCTATTCTAAGCAGCAATGATCCTGAGCCGCATGTAGGGTCATAGACTTCTGTTTTGGCAGAAGTATTGGCTTCTGAAATTCCAATGATCATGGCCATGATTCTACTTACCTCTGCAGGTGTATAGAATTGGCCTTTGCTTTTGCCACTCTCTGTAGCAAAGTGCCGCATGAGGTACTCATAAGCGTCTCCTAGTATATCATCACCTTCTGCTCTGTTCTTACTAAAGTCCAGCGCTGGTTTCTCAAATATGGCAATGAGACTAGTCAAGCGATCTACCATCTCATCTCCATCGCCAAGCTTAACAGGGTCATTAAAATCAGGCATATCGGATAAATGATTAGCCTCTTTCAATGGAGCAATAATCTTCTTATTGATCTGATCACCAATATCGGGCTTGCCCTTGAGCGCAATCATATCTTTGAAACTGGCTCCCTCGGGGATGGTAATAGGGGAGTAAGGCTGACCAGCCCATTTATCACTGATGTATTTGATAAATAGCATGACCAATACATAATCTTTATACTGGCTGGCATCCATTCCACCTCTTAACTCATCACAACTGGCCCACAGGGAGCTGTATAATTCTGATTTTTTTATTGCCATTGTTGCTTAGCTCATTTCTTTTTTATCAATACTTTCTACTATACCCTTAACCCATTCAAAAGCTTTTTTCTCATCATAAGAAATACCCGACCGTAACAGTGCTTCCATGTCTCCTGTGAAACCCCGGCTTGACTGCTTTTCTTCTAGGTTGAGTAAAAACTGTTTTGCTGTCGGGGGCTTTTTTACCGCAAATGCCATGTATTTACTATAGCAATGCAACATTTTATCTACATCTATACTTACCTGCTCATGCGCGTAATGAAGATCAAAAAGATCTCTTCCTTTACTTCGCTGATATAGTGCTCTCAGCTTAGTTCCGAGCAATTCATCGAGATGATAGGTGGTTATTTCTGCTTTGCCGGAAAACCAATCGCTTTTGACTTCAAAAGGAAAGGTTTTCCAACCTAATACATTGAAATGTTCTCTACAATTAATTTCTATTTTTAACAGAAGGCGAATATCTGGTGTGTATTCTGAGGAGAAACGATAGACGATGGTATTGTTATTGGCCTTTACTTTTACTACTCTTTCTTCTTCGAAAAAAGTGATCAATTCATTGATTCTCTTAAGTATAGGTTTGATCGGTCCTTCTTTTATTTGTATAAGATCAATGTCTTCTGAATATCTGGGCGCAGGATTTAAGTAAAGCTTGTGCAATGCTGTACCTCCTCTAAACGCTAGATTTTCTTGTATATAACAGTCAGAAAATAACTCAACCAGAGTTCGTGATATAATAAGGTCTTGCTCCACTTGTTCATTGGAGTTCCAGGGAGCTTGATCTTTCCATTTGGCGATGTAGGTCTTTGGGATCATAAGTCGCTTTCTAGTTGCAGATTTACATCTATTTTCCAGCGATTACCTGTGCTTCCGGCTTTCTGCCCTTTATCAGGACTCAGGAGTGTGGGAAAGAAAGTCTCTTTATGTAGGTGATCGAAAAGTAGTTCGGTTGCTTCGGTGTTCCATTCCATTGTTTCGAGCAGGTAGCCCATTCTTTGCAAGACACTTTTATTGGTATACCAGGTAATCAAATCGGCTACATCTTCTTTAATAAGTATTTCCGAAAGCTCTTCTAAAATAGCCAACATCCTGTTCAAACCACCTAATTGATATTGGTTCTCGATCAAATCTACAAATGTGAGCGCAGGAGAGGAGAGATTGAAATAGCCTGCGTCTGATTTCTTTTGAATAATGTTTTTGGCCGGCCAGTTTGAGCTGTTAAAGAATCTGATTTTTATGTTCCCCTTATCAATATTTCTGAGAGCAGGCGGAGTAGTAACTATATAATCCTGCTGAATCCGCTGGTGTGCAGCACCATGGTAGGTGGCCGCAGAATAGAAACTGACGTAATAGGGTTTCTTCAATGCACCAAAAAGCTTATCTGCATATAATTCAATGGGTAACTTTTTGTAGTGCTGGTAGCTAGGCGGTATAATGATATAGAAACCTTTTCGAAGGTTTAGGATTTGATTGTCTGAAGCCAGTCTTGCCAGCTCTTTTTTAATGGAAGACACTGGCGCTGAAGTTTTTGTCAAAAGCTCCTCTGTGGAGAATGCCAATTCTTCATATGCTTGTAATTCTCTTATGAATGTAGCTACTGCTCCCATCGTAGTTTTCTATCGCGTAATGTACCAATAAATGGAACCATTCGCAATTATATGCTAAAATAGGATCGAGATAAGAAGAATTTTCAATGGTTCTCACTCGTGAAGCAGTATAAAACCCATTTTTTGTGAAAGGAAAAATATTTTGACACTGCAAACTTTAATTTTTCCTCATTATTTCCTGATCGCCCTAAGTCCACTGTTTATGTCGAGGTTATAGAACAAATAGAAGATCAGTTTGGCGATTGGCAAGAGGGGTAAGGCAAACCAATTATCTGACGCAAAGGACAATATTATGAATACAAAAGGACAGTTTTACCTGCTATATAAAGACTTAAAGACTGAGTGTGGATCAAGGTTCATTTGAATTCATCAGGAGAAAACCAATGAATCTGGCCAAATCCACCGATGTAGCGGATCGAAACAGGAGCCAATCGGTAAAACGAAAAATCGTGTGTAGCATCATACGATCTAGAGTTTGGAAACTGCGTATAGTAGCGTTCCATAATCTCCTTTTCCTCGTAGAGAAGTTCCTCCATATGCCCAACCATGCAAATCCTTCCATTTGCCTGTACATCTTCGCCATCCATCACGACGGTAAGCGAGCAACGATTGTCTGCTTTGATGTTCTTGGTATGTTCTGCGATAGTGGAGATGAGAACGACAGGCCATCCGGCATTGTCCAGACAGTAGGGGACCACAGAACCAAACGGAAAACCGTCCAATTTAAGGGAGAGTGTAGAAAGTACTCCGTCCTGTTTAGATTTGATCAAGGCTGCTGCGTTATCAATGGCTTCTTTGTGCATAGAAATAGAACTTGCTAATTTTTTAAGAGGTGAAGTTACGTAACCAATTCATATAAACTAAGCAGGAAAAGGGAGTAGTACATGGCATTCGCGTTTAAAAAATACAAGGATGTATAAGACGCTTACAGTGCGCACGGGATTGGTGTATTTATATGCCGAGAAGTCATACTGGAAGGAATCTTATTCATCAAGAAAGTCCGTTGTGATACTCTTTGAAAGCGCAGAAGACCCCTGCAGGATGACTACAGGGGTGGAATAGGACTCAACTCAGAAGATCCCTTACGGGATGATTGTGGGGATGATAATTCGTTATTGTAGCGCATGACTTCAGATCAAATACTTTCTACTCAAAGCAAGTCATTCCCTAGGAATCTTATCCGTTTTAAGAAGTCCTTTTTTGTCTGTCAAGATCATTGAAATTGATTAATGAAAGTTAAATGCAATTACCCCAAGGCGTAGCAGTGTAGCTATAAGGAAAGAATAAACACCCATGAGTCTATTAATGGGTAAATTGCGAGCTGAAAAGTATGCAAGAAGAAAAAATAGAATCCATCAATCAAGTTGTCTCAGCTTATTTTGAGCGGAACACAAAAGGGGATGTTGTTGCGGCAAAGGAGCTTATGCCCGACTTTATCAAGGCAGGAGTATTTACTAAAGACGAGAAGAAGGGTTTGCCAATCAGGAAGGTGCTCAGAGCTTTGGATGAGGAGAAAGCGTTGAATAAAATTCCTCAATTGCATGCTGAGAGAAAGGACAAAAACACTTTTTGGTATTTCTTGAGGGAAGGCGCTACCTATGTTTCGGATGCACCAAATGATACAGGCCTCACTAAAAAACAAAAGACAAAAAAGACCGATTCAGAAAGTGACGAGCACTACCTAATAACGCTTTGTGATGAGTTATTGAATGAAATTGCATCCAGGCAACATAAATTCAGTTTTATCTTTGGTGATTATCATAAGGATGGCAAAACGAGAAGTGCATTGCCCATAGATGCTTACTATCCTGAACTCAACCTTGCAATTGAACTGGTTGAGCCGCTAGGAGCTGATTCTATAGATAACCCTAATCGCAAAACCGTAAGCGGAATAACCCGCACTCAGCAAATAGCAAATTATGCAGATCGAAAAAGGAACGGGCTGGTAGCGAAAGGAGTGAACTTTATTGAGATTCGGTATGTCTCTTTTGATCATACCGATGAAAATAAATTGGCTAGGGATAAAGGAAAAGATCTGAAAGTATTAAGTGAGCTGTTGAAGGGGTTTTTGAAATAGAGAGGAGATCAGATTGATATGATCATTTCCAATTCTTTCTTACCCTACATCAGAATACTCTGTGATTGAATCGTCCTCTAAATCCGCGAAATTTGGATCTGTTGCAATCAGTCTACGATAGTATTTCTTTATAAGAAGATTATCAATTACAATTTTGCTGGAGCTTTTTTTGTAGGTTGACTCCCATGGGGTATTTGGTTTGTGGCATTGAGAGATCATTTCTTGTTCACTCATTCGACAATAGTGTGTCCAGATTTGGTCTAGAAAGTATTTATCAGATTTTTTCAACTTATTAGAAGTACCCGCATCTAGGTTGGCAAATAGATTAACCCCTCTTTTGTTGTATCGCAGGTGAATGGATTCGATCACTGGTCCATGTCTCCAGGCCAGAACTGCTTCATTTATTAGGGAGGTGCCCAGTATGGCAAGGTGCCATGCATGGGCAAAATAAATCATTAGTTCAAGTTTTATTGCTGTGACGGATTTATCACTATCAATTGACTTCTTCAAGAAGTAATTGGCCGGAATATCGGGTTTATACATAATTTCAATAGCTGGCCTAACTAATGTACTTCATTCAAGCGAAGAGTTCCAGTATGTTGAAATAAAATATGGAGAGATAGGGAGTTATTTTCCAGACATTTCTAATATGGCAATTTTGATGGGTAAATGAGTTGAAAATTCCCTTATATCCAATTGATTCTGTTTTGAAAATCCTTCTGCATTAGACGTGGGTTAATACCCTTATGAATGGTAAATCATTTTGCACGCGATACGGATCGTTTTCTTGCAGGCTGATTCTTCGATAATTTTAGCTTAATGATTGCGGTATTTGCGTTGATGAGCACACGTATTTCAGACTATATTTCGAATGTTTTCCTCACCACTTCTGAGTCTAATATTTTTTTGAGTGAGGACAGCCTATTCTTGGGCTTTTGATAGTAATGTGATTGATACAATTTTCGATATGCCTCTTTTCCATCGCTTTCAAAATCATCAAGTTTACCTTTAGCGACTTCACTGATTCTTGAAATAACGTTTTTTTGAAATTGAAGATTTTCAGGATTCACATAACCTTTCTTTATAAAACCAACAGTCTTCTTGGCACATCGGCATGGATTGGCTTTGTTGATCAGCCCACATTTATTGTTCATAAAACCGTACAATTGCTCCCTTGCTCGACTTAGTTTTTTCCTGAAGTTTGCTTTCGAAATTTCCATTACCTCACTGGCCATCGAATCAGGAGTTTCAAAGAGTTCTCCCATTACGTATATTAGTCTTTGCTCAGGTGTAAGGCATAGCAGCATACCTTTCATACAGCTTAGCTTGGCTTCTTCTATGAGCAGGTCTTTTTCTATTTTGGGGCTATCATGCAGATTCTCATCTATAATACTATCCAGACCATCACCAAACGCTTCCCACGGTATGGTCTGATGATAGTTTTGGAATCGCTGAGTGTTCAAAAAATGGTTTTTGATAATGCGATACGCCCATGTCCTAAACTGACTTTTACATTCGAATTTGCTTAGGTTAGTGATCACTTTAATTAACGTCTCCTGCATCAGGTCTAGCGCTTCTTCCGTCTCACCTGTGAGGTTTATGGCTACATTGTAGACCCATTCCTGATGTTTTTTGATTAAACTTTCCAGTGCCTCTTTGTTGCCTAAGAGACTTTGTTCAATTAATCTTTCGTCCTCCAAACCTGAGTCTTCTTTTTTCATAGATATTGAGTTCTAATATAGAAAGAGGCGCAATATTTATCACACCTCTTCCATTGATTTACCTTTTCACTTTCGAATGGAATGATTCAGGTTTTTACTGGTTTTTGCCAGACACCAATAATGACTCCTCCCAAAATAGCTGACAGAGAGAAGTAAGGCATATTGACAGCAAACAGTAAAAACCGTCCTGCAAACAACCATGGCCCAATGACTACTTGCAATAAAAAGGCGATTGACACCAATAGCCCCATTGTCAATCCTTGTCGCCACCCTGTACGGTTTGTCCATTTTAGGAGTAGCGCAATTCCATAGCATGAAAACCATCCTACGACAAAGGCAGAAATAGTTGCCCAGGTGGGAGGAGTGCTGGGGTTTATTACCTCAGACCCTTTAATCCATGCATCTCCAAACAATGGTCCATACCAAATAAATGCAATTGAAAAGTTAATCACACTGGCAGCTAAAACAGCCCAATGATTAATAGAAGTGTTATTCTGTTTCATGACTTGCTCTCCTCTTCTAAAATGGATTTAAGGATCAAAAGCTCTTCCGCTAACTGCTTTTTCTGCTGAGCTAATGTCCCCTCTATTTCTTCGAGAGGAACAGGGGGAGCCATCAAAACAAAAGTAAAAACAGAAGACGCTCCTCCGTCATTTTCAGTCACTCTTGAAAACACTTTACCGGTGCTACCGTCAGGCATTGTCATCAAAGTATCGATTGTTCCAAGATCCTTATTGCAAATCATCTCCATTCCAACTTTCATTTTCCCACTCGGGGTTTCCATAATAGCGGTTTTTCCGTCGACTTCAGAGAAGCCTACAGCCCATTTGGGAACATTCGTTGGCTCTGCCAAAAACTCAAAAACTTTGTCTGGGTTGACATTGATACTTACGCTTTGTACATCAAAATTTTCACTAACCATGATTATATTTTTATTGTTTGAAGGTTAGACACAATTCAGGATGGAGTGTGACAGTAGATGTAGATGGTAGTAAGTTTTTGAATGAATAGTAGATGTTAAATTAAAGCGAGCCGATCCAGAATGGCTGGTTGGAGTTCATTCAACTTAAATTGGAAATCAGGGTTGTATATAATTCCCAGCACGTTTCCCCACGGGTCTTTTACAGCTCCAACAGCAATCTTGCATCCCACATTTTCAGGTATCCGGAAATCACAAAAGTTAAATGTTTGCAGATTTTCCCGGTTTTCAATACAAATTCTTTTCGCTTTAATTTTCTATGAAGTACACGACTTTCTAAGGTTTGGATGGCCTCTTTATCAATTGGCCAATACTAGGAGAAACTCTCAATCATTGGGGTTATTGAATCGGTATTTTTGATTTTTTCTATCTTCTTATGATTCAAATGATTCGTGTTTAGGCTATGAGAATAAAAGACAATCAACTGTTATTTTCCAATACAAAATTTACTGAAAATATTATCCAACAAATCATCCGTTGTAATCTCTCCCGTAATTTCCCCAAGGTAGTGTAGTGCCTGTCTGATGTCCATGGCTACAAAATCGTTGGTCATCTGATCATCAATACTCCTAATAACCTGATCCAGAGCTTTATCAGTCTCTACTAAACCTTCATAATGCCTCAAGTTCGTGACCACAGTGTTGCCATTTTGAAAGTCATCTAGAGAGACCCTTTTCTTCAAAGCTTCCTTTAGATTTTCGAGATTCTCTTTCTGGCTTGCTGAGATGAATAAAGCATTTTCTTTTTCCAATAGTGTCTGAAGCTCTTTTTGCGCCTTATCTATCTTGTTTCCTATCAGTAAATACGGGATATCCAACGATTTGAGATGGTCTATTTGCTTGATTACCTCATCTGAGTGGTCATTAATTAAGTCAATGAGATAGATAATGATGGCGGCCTCCTTCATCTTCGTATGAGTACGTTCAACTCCGATCGCTTCGACTTTATCCTTAGTAGCTCTAATACCAGCTGTATCGGTGAAACGAAAAGCAACACCATCTACATTAATTACATCTTCGATTATGTCTCTTGTTGTCCCAGGAATATCCGAAACAATCGCTTTCTCTTCGTTGAGTAGGGCATTGAGTAGCGTAGATTTACCGGCGTTGGGCTTTCCTGCAATCACGGTGGGAATTCCGTTTTTAATCACATTGCCAAGTTTGAAACTCTCTGTAAGTCTTAAGATGAGCGTTTTGAGATCGTAAATAAGTTTTTTCAAGTCCTCTCTACTAGCAAATTCCACGTCTTCCTCTGAGAAGTCCAATTCTAATTCAATCATGCTCGCAAAATGGACAAGCTCTTCTCTCAATTTTTTAATCTCTGCCGAAAAGCCTCCCCGCATCTGATTCATAGCTGCGGTATGCATAGATTGATTTTCGGAAGCGATTAGGTCTGCTACAGCCTCTGCTTGTGCAAGGTCAAATCGACCATTCAAAAATGCGCGCTGAGTAAACTCTCCTGGTTTGGCAAGCCTGCAGCCTTGTTTTAGAAGGACTCTGATTAGCTGTTGTATTATGTAGTTGCTGCCATGGCAAGAGATTTCGATTACATCTTCTCTGGTGTAAGAGTTTGGCCCTCGAAAAAGAGAAAGTAAAACCTCATCTATAATTACTCCATCATCTCTTATTGTTCCTAAGTGTATAGTGTGACTTTTTTCCTCCATTATATCCTTTCCTCGGAAGACGGAATTGACAATTTCAAATGTCTTCACTCCAGAAACTCGTATTACCCCGATTGCTCCAATACCTGGAGGAGTTGCCAGTGCTATGATGGTATCTTGAATCATTGGGCAAAGCTAAGTTGATCTTCCCTGATAAGCGTGTTTGAGCCGCTAGATTGTTGGATTTTGGAGAGCTTCCTGATGTTTAAGACTACTGGCTATTTGTTTGTTAAGCATCCTTTTCATCATGAAAACCAAACCAAAAATTATCCCACTCACTGTAGCCATCGCTCCGGCAATGGAACCATCAATCATGTAGGCTAAGTAATATCCTAGAATGGATACGATAACACCAATACCACAGCTAATGAATATCATGTTTTTTAAACGGTTGCTGATTAGGTAAGCAGTGGCTGGAGGTACGATTAGGAATGCAACTACCAATATAGCTCCAACTGATTCGAAGGACGCTACTGTAGTAATAGACACCAGACTCATAAGGAGGTAGTGCCAAAGTGATACTGACATCCCTGCAGCCAAAGCAAAAGAAGGGTCAAAAGATGTTATAAGAAACTCTTTGAAGAATGGAACAATGATCAATACGATAGCTATAAATACCACTAAGAGTACAATGAGTGCTTTTGGCCCCAGCACTGATCCTGAATCGGTTATTATCAAATCCAGTGGCACATATGCAATCTCACCATAAAGGACACAATCCTGATCTATATGGGCGTCTCCAGCGTAATAAGTAACCATGATCACTCCGATAGCAAAAAGCCATGTGAAAGTTACCCCGATAGAAGCATCCGTTTGAAGCTTTCCTTTTTGGTGGAAAAATTCTATTAGGAAAGTAGTGAATACCCCAACGATTCCTGCTCCAAGTAACATCCAAATAGAATCTAAGTCACCTCCAAGCATAAACGCTATTACGATACCCGGAAGCACCGCATGAGAAATAGCATCACTCACCATTGCCATTTTTCTAAGAATAAGAAAGCAACCCAATATGCTACAACAAATTGCGACTAGAGATCCGGTCAATATGATAATAATGCTATCCATTTTCTACAATTGCGAATTTGTAAGTTTTGGTCAATATGATACTCTTTTTATTCATTCAATACTTTCCTAATTACTAACTATTCATTACTAATTCTTAGTTAAATTCAATCATATGGTATTGCAGAGTCGTGAGGATCTTGTTCAGGATATTCCAATAGTTTTTTAAGTCTGGTTTCTAATTCAGGAGTGATCACATGCTCGATGGTATCAGCATCTTCATGAACATGATCAGGAGCTATTTTAAGGTATTTGGTCAGGTACAATTCCCATAGTCTGTGAAGTCGGATTACTCTTTTTCCTTTGTCAAAGCCAACTTTTGTTAATTTCCATTCCCCATTTGAATAGTTAATAAAGCCATTTTTTTTCAACCTGTTCAATCCTTTACTTAATTGGCCGGACTTGAACCTTCTCATTTCACTTAGTTCATCATGTGTTCTGGAGTCTTTGAAGCTATCCGCAGCTTCGCCCATTTGATAAAAAGCTTTTAGTAAGTTTTCCTCTAAAAGTTGCGACCTGATTCTTCTTTGTTTTAAGTGCTTAATGATAATCCCTTTCTCTGGAGCCATAAAAAATGAAGCAACCGCAATAATCGATACAATCATCACGATCCAAGGGCCAGTAGGCATTGATGGCGTGGTATAGGAAATAAAAGCCCCTGTGATTCCAGAAATAGCTCCAAATATGGCTGCCAATACGAGCATAATGGAAAGTCGATCAGTCCAGAATCTTGCAGCGGCTGCAGGAGTTATGAGCATTGCCGCCATTAGTACCACGCCAACAGCCTGAATACCTGTGACTACAGCCATCACAGTGATTGAGGTGAGAAGCAAATCAAAAACTCTCACAGGTATACCAAGAGAAGAAGCATATTCCTGATCAAAAGCAATCAGCTTAAACTCTTTGTAAAACAAAAAGACGATGATCAATATGATTATAGCTATTGAGGCAAATGCAATCAGGTCTTGCCCCACCAATGCTGCAGCTTTTCCAAATAGGAAAGAATCTAGTCCTGTCTGATTGGCGTTACCGGAGTGTTGGATTACGGTCAAGAGCAAAATGCCAAGGCCAAAAAACACAGATAAAGAGATTCCCGTAGCAGTGTCCTCTTTGATTTTAGAATGCTTTACGATATAGTCTAGTATGACTATAGAAAGCCACCCAGTAAAAAACGCTCCTATAATTAAGTAAAAGGGATTCTTTGTTCCAGTTAAAATAAAGGAAAGACAAATCCCGGGCAGGACAGCATGTGATACGACATCTCCAATTAGTGCTTTTTTCTTCAAAAACGTAAAACAGCCAACTATGGCCGAGCTGATAGACAATAGAACTGACCCTAGTACAACATATCTTACATTAGGGTTTTGAAAAGAGAAAAAATCGAAAAAAAGATCGGACATAGCCAGCTATTCTCTTGTTGGAAATTGTTCATTTTTCATCAAATCGCCTACCTCAGATAGGAGGGTAAGTTTACCTCCATAAGTTTCTTCCAACATCTCAGGAGTAAATGTTTCTTCCGTCGGGCCGGAAGCAACCAACCTTAAATTGAGCATGATTACCCAATCAAAATATGTTTTGACAGATTGCAGATCATGATGAACAACAATAATCGTTTTGCCCTCAGAAGCAATTTTCTTCAAAATCTGAATGATAGCCTTTTCAGTCGCAGCGTCAACTCCCGCAAATGGTTCATCCATGAAATAGATGTCTGCATCTTGTGTTAAGGCTCTTGCCAGAAATACACGTTGCTGTTGTCCTCCAGATAACTGTGAGATTTGCCGACTCTTAAAACTATCCATCCCAACAAGCTTTAGTGCATGCATGGCAGCTTCCCTATCAGCTTTTCTGGGACGTTTAAGTAGACCAATATTGGCGTACCTTCCCATCATTACTACATCGAGAACGGAGGTGGGGAAGTCCCAGTCTACAGATTCTCTTTGAGGGACATAACTTACTTTTTTTCTGACCACATCCAATTCCTGATCAAAGATCTTACAGTACCCGGAACTTGTAGGAATCAAGCCCATAATAGATTTGATCAAAGTAGACTTTCCAGCGCCATTTGGACCAATTATCCCAGCTATAGCTCCTTTTGGAACACTGAGATCAATCCCCCATAGGACTGGTTTTCGGTCATAGCTGACCGTCAAATCATGGATTTCCAGTGCAGGATTTTCTACTTGCTTAATCATCTCAAAGATTCTGTTATGACGTCCACATTCTTTTTCACCATACCAATGTACGTGCCTTCAGCCGTATCAAATGGCCCCATTGCGTCGGAGTAGAGACTACCTCCGATTTTCACATCATGACCTTTGTTCTGACATCCGGTCACTACTGCATTTATTGCCTTATCAGAAACGCTTGTTTCTATGAAAATGGCCTTAATATTATTCTCCATGATTAGGTCGGTTAGATTGGAAATGTCTCTGAGACCAAAATCTGAAACAGTAGATATGCCTTGTAATCCCACAACCTCTATTTCGTAGGCTTTCCCGAAGTAACCAAACGCATCATGAGCTGTAACAAGGATTCGCTGTTTCTCTGGAATAGATTGTATTTTTTGCCTTACATAGGAGTGGAGCGTGTCCAAACCTAATAAGTAGCCTTTTGTGTTTTGAGCATAAAAATCTGCATTGGCAGAGTCGTGTTTTTGAAGTGATTTCGAAATTTCCTCAATAGCATATTTCCAAATATTCACATCAAACCAAATATGAGGATCGAAGGCATTTTCATAATGTGCAGCCGTCAATAGGAGGCTGTCAGGAATTGAATTTGCAGCGGCTACTATTGGTTTTATTCGAGCTAGCTTGTCCAGAATTTCACTCATCTTGCCCTCCAATAGCAAGCCATTATAGAAAACAATATCAGCATTATTGAGCTTGCTCAAATCGCCTTGAGAAGCTTTGTATAAATGCGGATCTACTCCTGGCCCCATGAGTGCTTCGACATCAACTTTGTCTTTGGCTATGTTGGTAACGGCATCATAGAGCATTCCTGTAGTTGTAAGAATTTGGAGTTTGGAGCTGTCTGATTTTTTCTCTTTCACCTCACAACCAAAGAATAGGAGGGTGGCTAATAATGATACAAGTCCTATGTTTTTCATTTTTTCTTTAGCATAATATTTTGCGAAATAGCACCTGATAAATAGATCGGAGATTGATCGTTTATTGAAATCAAAAGTGAGCCATCGAACTCAACCTTTTCTTGCACAGAGACCTTCGATCCGAGTCT
The DNA here is from genome assembly GCA_049115715.1 of Cyclobacteriaceae bacterium. Lineage (GTDB taxonomy): Bacteria > Bacteroidota > Bacteroidia > Cytophagales > Cyclobacteriaceae > JAMZMI01. Next base: position 286,828 of record JAGDZQ010000025.1, on the reverse strand, counting down.
CATTTTTATCTGATCCAAATGCCGCAAAAGTGCAGGATTACTATCAGGGACATTAACAACGGTTCCTTCTTCTCCTATCTCCAATTCTGTAAGTGGTTTTTGAGGCTCAACTTTGATCTCACCGTTCTCGTCGGGGATTGGATCTCCATGAGGATCAACTGAGGGGAATCCCAAAAACTCATCTAGTTTTTTTATCAAAAGAGGAGACTTGATGTGCTCAAGTTGCTCGGCTATGTCGTGAACCTCATCCCATTTAAATCCTAATTTTTCTAGAAGAAAGACCTCCCAAAGTCGATGTTTTCGAATGACGTTTAAGGCAACCTTTCGACCCGGTTCGGATACTTGAACACCCTTATATTTCTTGTAGGTGATAACTCCTTTTTCAGACAACTTCCTCATCATGTCACTGACCGATGCGGGTTTTGTTTTTAGATCATCTGCAATAGAGTTGGTAGATACATCACCATTTCCGTTTTCGGACAGGTGATAAATTGACTTTAAATAATTTTCTTCTGCTAAGCTAAGCTCCATAACTGACTCAAAGGTAAATATAAATTTAGACAAGTCTAAAAATATTTTTCATTAGTAATTTTATCTAGTATATAAAAAATTATATATCAGGAGTTTATGAGTCTTGTAGTAAAGTTTCGAATAAATCTATGAGTGTTTGTGTTTCTTCTCTCCATTGACCTTTTTCTCGATCCCATTTTTTAATGTTGTCGAGGGCTTTCAAAAGGCCTTCTACATCTAAATCGACAAAATCCATCACGATTCCTCCTCCTATTTTCTCAGTTATAGTTTTCCAATGGGGATGATCGTAGATAAGATATGGCAAGCCATAGCTTGCGTATTCGAAGAGCTTTGTAGGTGTCCTATTCTGGTTTGTTGGGTTAGGAGTATATCCAATTATACCAAGATCTGCTTTGAGAATTTGGTCTTCGATTTTATGATGCTCTACAGGATTCGAATCAATGAATAGTTTAATTGATCTTGATGTACGGCATGCTTCATTAAGCAGTTTTTTAATACGCGCTTGATGGTAAACTCCTACTATGGTGAATGTACTGTTCGGGTACTTTTGATTTATTTTTTCGAATAACTGAATTGAAGTTTCAATTCCTGAATATTCAGATAGTGTCCCTGTGAATATTATGTTCAAATGATATCCGTATTCCCAGCTCGAATTCCTTCCTTTTTGAACATCAACAATAGCTTTATTTTCGAGTATTGAGAACCTGTCTTTTAGTCCATGGGTTTCTGATTTGTAAATTGATTCTGCCAGTATGAAATGATCAACAAATGGATAAAACATTTTCTCAAATGCAAGAACTGTTAGGCTTAAAATGGCACCTGAAACTTTATGATATTCGGGTTGGTTTTTAAAATTGGAATAGTGATTCTCCTGAACATCAAAGACCAGTCTACAGCGGAGCAAAACTTTGCAAAATGTAGCAATTGGCAAAAGCTCTATTGTGGTGATTAGAAGAACATCAGGTTTTATCCGAATGACCTCAAGAAAAAAAATAAATTGAATAAGGAGCCTTCTGAAACTTAATCGCTGAAAATGTCCTGTAGTGCGAAAGTAAATTTTGTTATTCCCAGATTTTTTATCTCTTCCTTTTCCTAAAATGAATATTTCGTATTTATTTGCCTTCGCTAAAGAGTCTGCTAGCTTGTCGTAATTGCGAACATCGTCTACAGCCTTAAGAACAGAAGCGATAAATATTTTTTTTTGATTCACTCTTATTCTTTTGAAAGGAGGGAAAACACAAACCTAACATGGATTTACAAAAACTTATAGAGGCAGCATGGGAAGATCGTTCTATGATCGAGAAGAAGGAAGTAGCTGTCGCAATTAAAAGCCTTATCGATGATTTGGATATGGGCAAGCGTCGCATTGCCTCGCCATCCGAAGATGGATGGGTGGTTCATGAATGGCTTAAGAAGGCTGTGATCCTTTATTTTCCTTTAATGAAAATGCAATTGATTGAGGTAGGCCCTTTTCAGTTTCATGATAAGATCAAACTAAAATCAAATTACGATCAACTCGGAGTAAGAGTCGTCCCACATGCTATCGCAAGATATGGTGCGTACATTTCTAGTGGCACTGTGTTAATGCCATCATACGTTAATATAGGGGCATATGTGGACGAAGGCACTATGGTGGATACTTGGGCTACAGTAGGTAGCTGTGCTCAGATTGGTAAGAACGTTCACTTGAGTGGTGGTGTTGGCATAGGAGGAGTACTAGAGCCTGTACAGGCTGCTCCGGTCATTATTGAAGATAATGCCTTCATAGGCTCAAGATGTATCGTCGTAGAAGGAGTTAGAGTAGGTAAGGAAGCCGTATTGGGAGCCAATGTGGTATTGACCATGAGCTCGAAAATAATAGATGTTACGGGTCCAGAGCCTGTTGAGCATAGAGGATATGTGCCAGAAAGGTCTGTAGTGATTCCAGGTACGATTCCTAAGAAATTTGCTGCTGGTGAGTATCAGGTACCTTGTGCGCTTATCATCGGTAAGAGAAAAGAAAGCACTGATAAGAAAACCTCGCTTAATAGTGCGCTTAGAGAAAATAACGTAAGCGTTTAGTTCTTAAAAATCTTTACCAATTCCCCAATATGATGCTTGCTTTTGCATAAGCAAGGGTATCTTTGCGCTTTTAAATTTAGAAGAATGAAACTGAGTAACGTTTGGGGAATTATTGTGTTTGCCTTTTTGGTAGTATCCTGTGATGGCGGATCATCGAATAAAGGAGATGAGTTGTTTGATCAAGGCAAATACAAAGAAGCGATTGAAGAATACAGCAGGGATATTGAGTCAAGTTCTTCGAATATCAAAACCGTTTATAGCAGAGGTAGGGCTTATCAAGAATTAGGAGATCTTGCTAAAGCTGAGGCAGATTTTGCATCTATTGTGAAGATGGATGATAAAAACATTAATGCTAAAATGTCTCTCTCTAAACTCTACTACGAAAAAGAGCTCTACAACAAAGCGGTGATATGGGCGGAGCAAGCTTTGGATATCAATGAGAATACCGCTCAGGCACATTTTCTTGCGGCAAGAGCCAAGCATCAGCTTGGATATGTAGATGGGGCTTTCGAATCATACACCGCGGCAATTGATTTAGACAACAATTTTGGAGAGGCATACCTATACCGTGGAGCACTTAAGATTCACATGGGTAAGGAGAAAGGTGCTTGCTCTGATTTCAACAAAGCACGTGCTCTTGAAGTAAAAGAAGCTCCCTCTATTATTAAAAAATATTGTAAATAAGATCAAGTGAAAAATCTTCTCACTTCATTTTCGGCGATCGAAACGCCCTTCTATTATTATGACCTTTCGCTTTTAAAAGATACCGTTGAGGCTCTGAAAAAAGGAAACGTAAATAATTATCACGTTCATTATGCCCTTAAAGCAAATGTGAATGCCAAAATATTGAATGTGATAAGAGAGGCTGGCCTTGGTGTAGATTGTGTGAGCGGAGGAGAAATCAAAATAGCACTTGAAAATGGCTTCAGAGCGGATCAAATAGTTCTGGCGGGAGTAGGCAAGACCGATAAGGAAATAGAATTTGCACTAAATGAGGAGATCTTTTCTTTTAATGTAGAATCGATTGCGGAGCTTTTGGTGATAGATGAGATTGCGGGAAGATTAGGTAAAATAGCCAACATCTCGATGCGTATAAACCCTGAAATAGAGGCTGGGACGCATCATTACATCACTACAGGTTCTAAGGAAAATAAGTTTGGAGTTTCGACTGATGAGTTATTGGCTTCACTTCCGACTATTAAGTCTTGTGACAACATCTCGTTTATTGGACTTCACTATCATATTGGTTCTCAAATCGTTGATCTGGAGAGATTCAAGGTACTTGCTGGTAGAGTTAATCTACTTCAAGGTAAGTTGGTAGAGGAGGGCTTCAGATTACCTCATCTCAATTTGGGTGGCGGTTTGGGTATAGATTATGGAGACCCTGAAGCAAACCCAATTCCAGATTTTAAGTCTTATTTTCAGGTCTTCAAGGATCATCTCAAAGTAATGCCCAACCAAGAGGTTCACTTTGAGCTTGGAAGGTCTATAGTAGGGCAATGTGGCTCTCTTATTAGCAGAGTGCTTTACATGAAAGAAGGAGGCCAAACCAAATTTGCTATTTTGGACGGGGGTATGACAGAGCTGATGCGACCTGCTCTTTATCAGGCAGAGCATAAAATTGAAAACATTTCAAGTAATGAGCCTGATGAAATTTACGACATAGTCGGCCCCATATGTGAGTCATCAGATTTTTTCGGAAAGAAGACTTCACTTCCTAAGACCAAAAGGGGTGATTTTATTGCTGTTCGTTCTGCCGGTGCATATGGCGAAACGATGCGCAGCAACTACAACGGAAGAGAATTCGCAAAAGCTTATTACTCTGAGGATTTGCTAAGCCATTAGAAATCCAAAAATCAAGTAAAGTACGATTGAAAGCCCGCCTGTGAAAAGCGCATAGGGTAGCTGTGTTCTTACATGATCGATATGATCTACCCCAGATGCCATAGATGAAATTAAGGTTGTATCGGAGATTGGAGAGCAGTGATCTCCAAATACTCCACCACCCAGCACTGCTGCAAGAGCTAGCGGTACGTTAAGTTCCAATGACTGAGCCAATGGCATAGCAATCGCAATCATTATAGCGAAAGTCCCCCAAGAAGTCCCTGTGGAGAATGCAATGAAGCAACTGGTGATAAATATAAGGGCTGGAGCAACTGCCGGTGATAACCAGTCTTCGGTAATAGAAGCAACATATGAGCCGGTTCCGAGTTCTTTACAAAGCGAACCCAGAGCAAATGCCAATACCATAAGAATGGCCATAGAAAGCATGTCTTTCATACCCTGAAGAGATTGATCAATGAATGAAGGCAGGGTGACTATTTTTTGATACAAGAATAGTATTCCTGCGGTAATTACTCCTAAACTCACAGCGTAAAGCACGGAAGAGGAGCCTGAGGCGTTATCTATGCATTGCCAAAGTATTTCCATTAGCGATCCCTCAAACGAGTCGTTATACCCCGTTAAAATCAAAAATAGGGGCATTGACAATATCATGAGCCCAAGAGGTAACATCATGTTGATGACTTTTCCATCTTCTCGTCCTGTGTCTTCTTCCGTGTCTGGGACAGACTCCTTTTCATCAAATGATCTCATGGCTCCAAAGCTTTTGCCTGAGATGGCGGTATAGAAAACCAGTCCCAGAGTAAGAATAGGATAAAAATTGAAAGGAATTGAAGCCATCAAAGTCTTGAATGGAGGCAGATAATCATATATCAGCAGTAAGCCCATAATGTATGCTCCCCACGCATTGACAGGGAAAAGGATACACGAAGGAGCACTGCTCGAATCGGCTATGTAAGCAAGTTTTGTTTTGGAAATCCCAAATTTCTTAAATAGAGATTGGAAAACAGTTCCGACGGTCAATATAGAAATGTTGGATTCAATGAAGATGAGAAAGCCTGTAAGTGCTGCAAAAACCTGCAATTTTGATTTCGGATTTTTTGATTTTTCTACCCTCTTTTTTGCCAGATAGACAAATCCTTCTATACCTCCGGAGTATTTGATTAATTGAATAAGTGCTCCAATAAGAAGTGTAAATAAGACTGTACGCGTATTTCCTTTACTTTCAAATACATTGACCAAAGCATCAATAGTTCCGAGTATGCCTTCTAATGGGTTCCAATTAGACAGTATAAGGTACCCAAGCAAAAGCCCAAGCAAAAGTGAGGGAATTACCTGCTTAGTTTTAATGGCCAATATAATACCTAATATGGGAGGGAGGAGGGATAAAAAGCTTGGCTCGTTCATTTAGCTTCTTTCAGAGATTCGTCCGGTTTATTGCTTCCGGCTTTGTATAAATATGTGTCATAAAGGGCGCTTACAGCTTTTTTTATGATTTCGGATTGTTGACTTTTTTTCTCATACTGGCTTAAATCCACGCTTGCCTGCCAAACGAGTTTTTTAGTTTTTAAATCGATCATTTCCAACAAAAGCGCAGCTTCGGTAAAGGTTCTGGTGGTAGGCAATGGATTGTAATAGTTATATGTGGAAGTGATGTTGTTATTGATTTGTGTATCTGTGACACGATTTGCAATGATCTCATATCTGATTAGCACATCGGGATTTGAATCAAACTTTTGATATTCCCTGCGTGTCATCTGCTCCGAAATGCTTTTCTCAATATTGTTAAAAAGAATCATTCCTTCTGCAGCAAGAGCCGCATTGTTTGTTTTGTAATTCGCAATTCCAAAGGTCTTGTATTGAGCAAAAGAAGACTCATTATTTACAAAGTTCACTACTTTCAAGGAGCAACTTCCCAGAGCAATTAAAAGGAAGAGGCAAATGCAATTTTTAATCAGGGCTCGTGTTAAATTCATTCTTAGCTTTTAATAAAAACGAGTGACTTGTCCTTTATGAATTAGATAATTTCAATCTTACCTATACGAAAGACATATGACTCATTGTAAAGTTAGCCCAATAGGAAAACATGTTGAGCGTTTTAAATTCTTTATGCAGTGTCTATTTTTCAACAATACTAAGTGGTTAAAGCTTTTTTTCTTAAATTCATTTTTGATTCAAATTCGTCTAAGTGTCTTTCCTTTTATACTACATATTTTTCAATCTAAGCGTGATCTCGAGTCAGGTTCCAGGTACGACTAGTATGGCCGGAGTTTATAAGGGGAGTCCTGTTTTTATTCAAAACTCTTTTGATCCTGTAGCCAAGGATTTTTGTATAAAAGAGATAAAAGTCAACGGTAGCAGTGTCAATTTCAATACGCGAACAAGTGCTATCAAGCTTGATTTTAGCGGTGTAGATTTATTTGCTCCAGTTTTGATTAATATTATTCATAAGGATAGCTGCAATCCTATAGTAATCAATCCAGACGCTATTTTTTACCATAGTATATTCTCATTTAGTGAAATCAACATTTCGGATTCCACTCTAATTTGGAAAACACTAGGAGAGAAGGAAACTGGTATATTTTCAGTTGAAAAAATCCAAAACGGTCTTTGGCAGGAAGAGGCAGCAATTGAAGCAAGTGGTAGGTTTGAAGAAGCTTCTTACATTCATTATCCTAAAATAGAGGAGGGGGCAAATAAGTTTAGAATCAAATACACTTTTCCAGATGGGAAATATTTGTATTCAAGAGAAATTGACTTTCACTTTTATCCGGAACCTGTCACTTTTACTCCTTACAAGACCAATCATATGATTTATTTCTCTAGGACTGCAGACTACAAAATCTATGATGGAGGTGACAATGTAGTAATGGAAGGAAAGGGAAAAGATGCGAACGTAAGCAGATTACCGCGAGGCAGCTATGTCATCTATTTCAATGAAGAAGATCCCGGACTCTTTATTAGAACAGATTGATTAAGAGCAAAAGAGACACGAAGAATTCTGCTAATAGCATTACATGATGGTAAATTGCAAAATAATTGGAATTGGTTTCTCGGTCTGATAAAGATGAAATAGAAATCAATCTATCCTCAAAATTTTATTTAAAATGAAGAGCACCACTCTTTTTTGTTTTCTGAGTATTTCTTTGATTTTGATGCTCAATGCTCAAACTCCAAAGTTTGAAACAAAGACAAGTCAGGTAGGATTGTTTGTTGTTTCCTCAATGGAGGAAGAGTATGGGCATGGGATATCAGCTTCCGATTTTGATGGGGATGGGGATATTGATTTTTATGCATGTGCGAATGTGAATGTACCGAATAAACTGTATCGAAATGATGGAGATGGATCGTTTACGGACGTAGCGGAGTTGGTTGGGCTTGATCTGGATATACAAAGCCGAGCATCTCTGTGGTTTGACTATGATGCAGATCGGCTGCTGGATCTAGTGGTTGTGGGTGAACAATGTTTTGAATCCAAAGATTGCGAGGATCGGGTGAGCTTGAATCTTTTTAAGCAGCTTTCTAGTGGAAATTTTGTGGATGTTACAGAGAGTGCGGGGCTTGTGCTGGGAGATAAATATGATGGGATTGGACAGTATGCTATTGGTGGCTTGAGCGCAGGAGATCTAAACAGCGACGGATATCTTGATTTGTTGCTCACAATGTGGTTTGGAAAAACGAGTCTTTTTGTAAATAACACGGATGGTACGTTTAGCGATCGGTCTGAATCAAGTGGTATCGGGCTAGAAGACTATAGAAGTTGGCAATCGATCATTACGGACGTGAATCTGGATGGCAAGCAGGATATCTATATATGCATAGACGGAGGACCGAATCAAACATGGATTAACGATGGGAGCCTTGCCTTTCATGACATGGCCGAGGAATTGAGAATGGATAGTCCATTTAGTGAAATGGGGGTAACCATTGGTGATTATGACAATGATGGCGATTTTGATTTTTATACAACAAATATTACAACTGGTGGAGCAGGAAATCATTTATTGAAAAACGCAATTGTCAATGAAAAGAGATTTTTTGTTGACGCAGCTGATCCACTGGGAGTGAAGCTCAGTGGTTGGGATTGGGGCTGCACATTTGCAGATATAAACAACGATGGCTGGCAAGATTTGGCCATTACAAATGGTAATTTGAATTGGCCCAAGGATCAATCCCAACTGTGGATAAACGATGAGGGAAGATTCGTAAATGTATCTGATGAGTCCATGTTCAATGATGAACTCAACGCATCCAGTTTGATTGCCTTTGATGCAGATAGAGATGGTGATCTGGATTATTTGCAATCGTTGCAGGGAAGCAATCAATCAAAGATCCCTGTTATTTACTATGAAAATCAATTAGAAGAGTCCGAAACACAAAACAACTTTATTTGCATCCAACCAAGAATGAGCAGTAGCAAAAACTATTATGGTATAGGTTCAGTGGTGAAAATTGTGGCTGGAGACTTAAGTCAAATGAGGCAAATTACATCAGGGACAAGTTTTTATGCTCAGGAGCCAGCCGAAGCTTTTTTTGGCTTAGGAGACAGATCAAGTTTAGATGAAGTTAGGATCGAATGGCCTGATGGAAATACCTCAGTTTATAACGATGTAGTCGTAAATCAAGTTGTGACTTTGTGGGATGAGGTGATTGAGAAACCTACTGGACTTTCTGTTGAGCGTGATTCAGAGAAAGTATCGCTTACTTGGGTTGATAACTCTGAAAACGAAACAGGGTTTGATATTCAATATTCGAAAAATCCTGATTTTGTCAATTTTGAGTCAGTTAAGATTGGAAGTGATGAGAGTTCAGTCAATCTGACCGAGATCGATCTATTTAGTAGCTGGTATTTCAGGGTAAGAGCTTTTAATGGGATAGTGAATTCTTTATTTACAGAAACCGTGATGAGTGAAGGTGTTCCGCTCAGTTCAGAACAGCGTTTACAAGAGCAAGATGTGTTGAATATTTCACCCAATTCTAACGATGGAAGTTTCCAAGTCAGTCTCAATAGTCCTTTCAAAGGTCAGGTCAGCTTGAATCTATATGATTTGACAGGAAGGAAAATTGAAACCAGAAAGATCTACAAAAAAGAAATCCAGCAGGTCTTTGAGTTCTCTTTTGACCTAAGACCTGCTAATTATTTGCTGAACGTTCAAATGGGCGATTTTTCGACATCTTCACGGTTGATTGTCAGATGATCCATTTTGTTTGAATGAAAGAGCCTGATGGAAGTGGCTTATTTCACTACGATTTTCCAGGAATTATCTTTATTCTGCAATAGGTAAAGACCTGCAGGAATATTGTTAAGAGATATTTTAGAGACTTTTGAATCCAAATCGTAAGAGACCTCTATGTTACTTAGACTTTTACCACTTAGATCGACCAGTTCCAAATTTTCATAAATGTCGTCAATGAAAATGTTGTCAGTCCCTTCAACAGGATTAGGCCAGACAATTGATTTTTTAAAGGAATTAGAAGTGCTTAGTAGATTTGCATTAAAGTATTCAAGAGCTTCTTCATAGGCTTCTTTACCTATTTTTTCTCCTATTAGTCTTCCCGGAATATCATCAGCAGGAGGGTGTATACCACCCCATATTCTGGAAAGGCTACATTGGTCAGAAGCATCTTGGTAAGTGGCCCATTGAAGCACAATATCCTGACTCGGCCCTTCCTCAAATACGAGAAATTCATTTTTCTTGGCTACAAATTCGCCCATTCCTCCAGGGAAATATTCACTTCCGGTAAGTAAAGTCATCACTTCAGCCGCTGCTCTAGAGTAAGTGGAGTGACCTGAGACAAAACCAGCAAATGGTGGAGTCACAAACGAGGGACGCTGATATGGCCACCAATTTTCTGCAAGTATCCACCCAACTCCGGCTTGATCTGTAGAAGTATTCACAATGGAGCTATGACCTTTCCATGCGAAGACCTTGATTTTCCCAATATTCTCTTGATCAGGACTTGCAAGTGGGTCGTCGGCTTCAACCAATTCTATGTATCCATCTACCAGTGGTATCCCATTTTCATGATAGTTGGGCAATGACGGGTCTGAAGATTGTCCATTTTCTGCCATGTATCGTATGGCCGAAATTGGTCGAATGTAGTCATGCCATCCTTTTATACTCCAGGCCGATATAGCAGCGTCGTGCATAGCACCTCCCATAGTAAAATAGGCTTTTACATCCCACTCAAGAGGATCGAGCGTTTCTCCGTTTCCATTGAATTTTCTTTCAAAATCAGGATGATCATTCACATGATTTAATAGCACGAACCAATGTCCGGGAGGAGTCTCTGAGTCGGGTCCATCTGCCCAAAATTCCGCCAAAACTCTAGCATAATCTCCTCTAGGCACCATTTGAGATTCATAGGGACTTCCTGTAATAGGATTGGTAGTACGTCCATTGCTATTGTCACCACCCTCAAGCAGGTTGTAAAACAGAGAGTGGTCTTCTAATTTGGTTGGAAAGGTGGCAATATCGATGTTTCCAATGCCTTTTGGTGAAATATCCCACATGACACCATCGGTAGGATCCAAGTGAGCACTCCAGATTGAAACCATTGCGAAGTTCCATTTGTACAAATCCAAATCCGTATTGGTTGCTTTACTTTGATTTAGAAAGGGAGGGGTTCCTGGGTCGTGATAAACAACGTAATCATTTCCATCTCTAGTGTATGTATTGGCATCTTCATCTTTAAGCGAGAAGGAATTTACATTTCCCCACTCAGGACTTAGAAACTCTGGTGTGGTGCCGGAAATCAAGTTTCCAGCCTGATCAATAAAAACCTCGAGTTGAAGGGGTTGCCATCTGTGAGCATCAGATATAGATGGATTACCGGGCAGGTCTGGAGTTAATGGATCATTTATTGGTTCGTAATAAATATTTGGATAGAAGAGGTCTTCATGAGACCCATCTATTTTCCCATAATCAATTACTGATTTGGCGATAAAGTTTCCAAGTGCAGCTGGGTTACCTGTGCTGTAATCTGTGGAGGTAAAGGATATATCGTGATCTTGCAGACTCATCAAGTTGTCAAAGTTCTGCTGGGTGATCTCTTGATTCGGAGAGAATTGAAAACGATGACTCAAAATCCTGTAAGAAGCGTAGCTAATGGCAGTTTCTATGGCTGCTTTCTCGCTTACGGAAGTCTCAAAACCATCGAAGCTATTGATGTAATTGTGACGTTGCTTTCCGATAAGGTATGTTTCAGATGTGTTATTGAATATTGCCCAAGCATCATACATCGCTATACTTGTGTGAAAAAGGTTCCTTGCATGTATAGTTGGGCGAGCAAAATCTTTTCTGACAGCTTCTAGCAGTACTTCGTTCCACATTCGAGCTACAGAGGCGTTTTCAGGTGCTTGCGCTGCGTTAAGGCTTACGTTATATGACACAGGAGTTCCTTCGCAGTTATTGCGCTCAATAACTGTGATTTTACCTTGCTTCCCAATTCCCCACTTGACTTTGATGGATGACTCTCCCTGTCCTTCTACAATATGTCCATTTGATACTTCCCATTGGTAGCTGCTTCCGCTTGTAGTAGGGTAGGAGTAGGTTTGTTCTGTCAAAACTCCAACGGAAGCATTTCCAGTTATATTTTTTGGCTCTAAATAGGTACAAGAACCATCATTGATAGTCGCGCTTGGATCATACGAACAAGAGTTCAGGTCAGTGCAACCTGGAATTTTTATGGAAACATTCGTAGGTAAAGTCGTTAACCCATCAGCCTCTTTTGCTTTTACATGCTGATTGGCATCAATGTCCAAATACTCATCTATTCTACCTGAGGGCCATTTTACAACTACCTTATCTACTGTTGCAACGCTCCCTAAACCAACATGAACAGGTTGGATATTTTGGCCGAAAAGCGTAGCGCCGTGATAAGATCTTATTTGAATATCATCTCCAGTATGCACTTCGACGATACTACCAAATCCATTTATATTTGACTCAGTGCCCTCTAAGCTTATTTTTATCCATTTCAGTGCGGCATTTGATTCTATAGTTCGGTTTTCATAAAAATAAGGAGCCGTCTCTCTGTCTGTATGAAATATGTCAAGATCACCATCATTATCATAATCAAACGCAACAAGCCCATAACTCCTGTTCATTCCTCCCAATCCTTCTTCTTCTGCCACGTCACTAAAGGTGACAGTTTCTCCCGATATTTGACTTTTATATAGTTTGGTTTGATAGGCATTTTGAAACCCATTTGCGACAAAAAGATCTTCATCCTTATCTAGATCATAATCGAAAAAATCTATGCCCCAAGCCCACTCAGTGCTAAATACTCCAAGGTTTTCCGAAACATTGGTAAAACTATTTCCCCCATTATTTTGATAAAGAGAACTTTCGTCAATGTTTGTAATATAAAGATCAAATAATCCATCTTGATTGAAATCGGCTATATCCATTCCCATGCTTTGGGTTCCATTATCTTCTAGTCCATAGCTTTCTGCCTGCTCGGTGAATGACGTACCATTTTGATTGATATATAGAAAGTTTTTTTCACCAAAATCATTTGAAACGTATAAGTCCATGTATCCATCTTGATTGAAATCGAATGGAATTCCTAAATAGGAAGGAACTCCAAACCTGCTTCCCACTCCGGCACTTACCGCATTTTCAGTGAATGTCCCATCACCATTGTTATGATAAAGTCTGGAGTTCTCACATTGTCCAAACTTGGGTATGAAAAGATCAATAAAACCATCATTATCGTAATCAAACCATGTTGCACCCACATTGTGACACTCATTTATCGGTTGGAAACCAGCTTCAGAAGTCACATCAGTGAATGTGCCATCCCCATTGTTACGATAAAGAATATCTCTAAATAACCCTGATAAAAACAGGTCTGGATAATTGTCACGATTGTAGTCTCCCCAAGAGGCTCCCATATGCCCGCCATCAAAGAAGATTGGAATGTTCTCAGAGTAATCAAAGTGAGTATCAATACCACTCTCTGAGGTTATATCTGTAAACGAACCATCATTATTGTTTCTAAAAAGCCTCCCCTGATATACACCACTAGTTTCATCTTCATCGAACCTTTCTTGTACAAAGATGTCAAGGTCATTATCCAGATCAAAGTCAGCTACTGACACGCCATTAGCAGCTTGAATGGAAGAAAAACCAGCTTGAATATCTGCTCGAAAAAAAGTTTGAGAATTAGACTGTGTTGAACTCAACACCATTATTTGGAAGAGTAGTAAAACGAACAAGTTTTTCTTCATGACCTTATTTATAATCATCACCTATGAATTTATTTGACTCTGGATTTAGAACGCTATTGTACGATGAATTTGGTACTCCCTGCTTGTCCTACGAGTAGGTAAATTCCTTTAGCCAAATTGGCGAATTTCAAAGTTGTTTGTCTCTTGTCTTGATTGTAACTCATCTCCTGAATTTTAACAGGTTTTCCGTTGAGGTTATAAACCACGAAACGATCATTACTGCTCGTATGAGTCACAATAAGCTTTTTTTGCTGTATTATAGGATTGGGATAAATATCAGGAGTTCCTGAATTTGCCACGTTGGCAAGAGTGTTACTGCCTTCAAAATATGTTTTAGCATGCTTGAAAGCACCAATTCCAATTTCGTATCCAATCAACCTACCAGGAATATCATCAGCAGGGGGGTGTATACCTCCCCAAATTCTTGAAAGGCTGCATTGATCTGAGGCATCTTGGTAGGTAGCCCATTGAAGTACAATGTCCTGACTAGGGCCATCTTCAAAAACGAGGAATTCGTTCTTTTTCGCTATGAATTCGCCAACACCACCAGGGAAATATTCACTCCCTGTCAATAAGGTCATAACTTCGGCAGCAGCTCTCGAATAAGTAGAATGGCCAGATACGTATCCAGCGAATGGAGGAGTTACAAAAGAAGGTCTTTGATATGGCCACCAATTTTCAGCAAGAATCCAACCTACTCCGGCTTTATCTGAGAGGGTATTTGAAATGCTACTGTGTCCTTTCCAAGCATATAGTTTGATTTTACCTACATTCTCATTGTTTAATCCTGCCAATTCATCACCATCTTCAATCATTTCAATGTAGCCAGGCGTTAATGGGATTCCTGCAACATCATAATTAGCCTTGTCTGGATCGGAACTTTGGCCTCTCTCAGCCATATAGCGAATAGCCGATATGGGACGTATATAATCATACCAGCCCTTTATTCCCCAGGCAGAAATAGCGGCATCATGCATAGCTCCTCCGAGAGCAAAATATGATTTGATATCCCACTCTAAAGGTTCTAAAACTTCCCCTTTTCCTTCCAAACGTGCTTCAAATTCTGGATGATCAGAGACATGGTTCAGAAGAACGAACCAATGACCCGGAGGAGTTTCAGAATCAGGCCCATCTGCCCAAAATTCGGCCAGTACCCTCGCAAAATCTCCCCTTGGAACGACTTGAGGAGGATATGGAGATCCGGAAACGGGGTTTAGGTTTCTACCTTCATTAATTAAAGAACCACCATTTATGAGATCATAAAAATCTGTGTGATTGGCTAGTTGCTTTGGCAGTTCATCTAATTTTATATTTCCTAAACTAGCAGGTGAAATATCCCACATTACTCCGTCTTCTGGATCAAGCTGAGCACTCCAGATAGATACAAGAGAGAAATTCCATCGATAGAGCTCACTTATCTCATTGTCATTTAAGGTGTCAAGCAATGGTGGTTGCCCCGGATCAAAATAAACATTATAAGTATTCCCCTCTCTTTCAAAAGAGCTAAGCTGTTCAGGTATGAGTGAAAATGGGTGAACATTTCCCCACTCGGGGCTTAAAAAATCTGGAGTTGTTCCCTCCCTCGGGTTTCCACTCTGATCTATGAATATGTCCAACGTTAGAGGTTGCCACCGATTGGGATCTTGCAATAATGTATTTCCTCCCAATATTGGTACAAGAGAAGGGTTCACAGGTTGATAATGAATGTTTGAATATTTGGCTGACTCATTTGCCCCATCAATTTTTCCGTAATCAATAATTGAGGCGGCAATGAAATTCCCCAGAGTAGCCGGATCTCCGGTAGAGTAGCTTGTTGAAGAAAGGTTCTTGTTGTAGCCCAAATAGTCCATAATGTCGTCAAACAAGGAAAGGCTTGCTTCCGCATTCGGAGAATCTTTAAAGCGATACGATAATAATCGATAAGCTGCAAAGCTTATTGTCATCTGCCGTGCTTCGTTAGTCTCTACTGTCGTATTGAATCCATCAAATTGATTGAAATAGTTCTTTACCGTCTTACCGAGAAGGTAAGTTTCAGCCGTTTCGTCATATATCGCCCAAGAGTCATACATCGCTATGCTTGTATGAAATAAGTTGCGAGCGTGAATGGTTGGACGTGCATAATCCTTTCTAATTGCTTCCAAAAGTGCTTCGTTCCAAAGTCTGGCGACAGAAACATTTTCAGGCAATTCACTTTTGACTAGCTCGACCGTTTTTTCAACATTCTCACTATAGCAACCATTTACCTCTCTAACGCTTATTGAAGCCTGAGTCCCAATTCCCCATTTAATCGTTACGCTCTCTGAGTTCTGGCCATTTAGAATAGTCCCATTATCAACTACCCACTCATATTCACTTCCCTCTGTTTTAGGATATTGATAAGTTACAGTTTGTAGGTTACCAGATATGGAGGGTCCTGTAATGGTAAAAGTTTCCAGATATTGACATGACCCATCATCAAGTGTGGCAGTAGGAGAGTAGTTACAGGATTTAGGATCTGTACAACCGGGCGTTTTTGATGCCTCATTATCCAAAATCGTATACCCTGATCCTTCTACCGCATTGATAATCATATTGGGAGATAAGTTTTCAAACGTATCCTGAATGCCAGAAGGCCATTTAATGTGAACCTTATCGATGGTTGATATACTCCCTAACCCAAAATGAACACCATTGAGGCTTTGCGATAAATAGCCAGCCGTTCCATGGTAAAATTTATGCAATTCCACACTGCCAGAAGAAAGTTTAACTATAGCACCTATTCCGTCTCTGTTAGAGGATGTACCCTCGAAGTTTATTCTAAGCCAGTTTTTATCATTTGCCTCATTTTTTTGAGAGGCGTCATTTTCAAAAAAGTAAGCTTGTTTACCAACATTGGAAAAGATCATATCAAGATCACCGTCGTTATCGTAATCAAAAGAAGTAAATCCGTGGCTCCAGGTTTCACCTTGAAGGTTAACCTCTTCAGTCTTATTTATAAACTCCTCTGTACCTTCGTCGATAGGATTTTCAAACAAAAAATTGTGCCATTCTTGGTTCCAACCACTGGCGACCGTCAAATCTTCATCCCCATCATGATCATAATCTAAAAATTGAGTTCCCCAAGACCAGGCAGAATTCAATACTTTAAGCTCCTCGGCTCTATTAGTAAATGAATCAACACCATTGCCCTGATATAATGAACCACGATTAATATTGGTGACATAGATGTCAAAATGACCATCATTATTGAAATCACCAACAGTTAACCCCATGCTATCAAAATTACCTTGCACGTTGTATTTCTCTCCTTCTTCAATAAATCCCGTTCCCACCTGATTGATGAATAGCTCGTTGTGATTGCCAAAATCGTTTGCTACGTACAAGTCCATCCACCCATCCTCATTGGCATCTATTGGAATACTAGACCATGAAAACGTTTTGCTGCCAGAAACGCCCATTTCTTCTGTTACATCAGAGAAGGTGCCATCCCCATTATTTTTATAGAATAAGTTTGCATCACAGTCTCCCATTTTCACGATGTATACATCAAGAAACCCATCGTTGTTATAATCGAACCAGGTAGCACCAGAGTTGTAGCATTCATTAGTGGTGAATCCAGATTGTTCTGTTATATCTGTGAATGTGCCATCTCCGTTATTATGGAGCAGTTCCAAATAATATAGGTTGGTTAAAAAAAGATCTGGAAATCCATCATTGTCATAGTCGACCCACGAAGCACCCGTCCTGGTACCAACATATTTTTTTGAATCAAGTCCCGTGTAGTCAAGGGTATTAAAAATGCGTGCTTCTTTTGTTATGTCAGAAAAAGTACCATCTCCGTTGTTAGAAAACAGTTTATGAGTTTCTTCATTTTCTTTATCGAAGTAATGCCTTACAACAGCGAACACATCTAAATCATCATCATTGTCAAAATCTGCTACAGCAACGCAATTGATGTCGAACAGATTATCAAGTCCGGATTGAGTTTCGATGTGACTGAATTTTTGAGCTGAGCTTAATAAAGCTGTCATCCCCATTAGGAATGTAAGTCCAAACCTTAAACCATACTTTTGTCTAGTGTTAGTCAACATGATCAATTTTTTACGAATTTGATAATACAAATTTACAGGATAATTGGGTGGTTAAAAACCTAATCGATCTAGTTTGTTCAGTACAAAATAGGCTGTTATATCCCTAAAAGGGGCAATATTAAACTTCTGTCTAGTTTTTATCTAGTTTGTTATTTTTATAAAGGTATCCTTCGGGATTATGTTTGTCTTAATTCTTTGTGTAAAAACAAGGGGTATTTTGTCAAATTAATAACTTAAACAAATTTTGGATGAAGAAAAATTACCTTAAATCGAAGAGGTGGATCTTTTTTGTTCTCTTTCCGATGAGTTTGCTGTCTTATGCGCAGCAGGTCGTGAAGGGATCAATTATTGATGCAGAAGACGGCTCAGGACTTCCTGGGGTTACCGTGATTGAGAAGGGTACCACTAATGGTACAGTAACGGATATAGATGGTAACTATTCCGTTTCCACAGGTGGAGAAGATGCAGTGCTTGTGTTTAGTTTCGTAGGTTATCTATCGCAAGAAGTTTCAGTTGGAGGAAAAACGGTAATTGACATAAAAATGAAGTCTGACTACAAGCAGTTAGATGAAGTTGTAGTTGTTGGTTACGGTAGTCAGCGTAAAAAGGAAGTAACTGGTGCAGTTGCCTCTATTAGTGCTGAAGATATCGTCATTCAACCTACAGCTGATGTAGGGGAGGCTCTTCAAGGCAGAATGGCAGGAGTGAACGTTCAAGCTTCTAGTGGTAGACCTGGTCAAGGAGTAAATATTCAGATTAGAGGACTTGGTTCTCTTAATGGTTCTAATCCACTTTATGTTGTGGATGGTATTCCTTTTCAAGGAACTCCTAATATAGCTCCCGAGCAGATTAAGACTATTGATATCCTAAAGGATGGAGCTTCTGCTGCAATATATGGTGTTAGAGCCTCAAACGGGGTGGTTTTAATCACAACCAAAAGAGGTACCAAAGGTAAGATGAAGGTAAGCTTCACAGCTTATGGAGGGATACAAAACGTAACCTCGGGTATTCCGTTGAACGATTCAGAAGAACAACTTTACGTTACAGAACTTCGAACTAATACTGTAGGACAGGAGAATACTACAACTGCAAGAAATCAAAATGCGCTATGGTTCAATACCGATTTTGTTGATTTTGTGACGAATAACAATGCTTCTATTCAGAATTATGCCGTAACTGTTTCCGGAGGTCAGGAAAACCTTACTTTCTCTGCAACAACAAATTATTTTAAGCAAGATGGTATTTTAATAAATTCAGGTTTCG
Organism: Cyclobacteriaceae bacterium; assembly: GCA_049115715.1. Lineage (GTDB taxonomy): Bacteria > Bacteroidota > Bacteroidia > Cytophagales > Cyclobacteriaceae > JAMZMI01. The sequence goes on along the minus strand of JAGDZQ010000025.1, from coordinate 267,826 downwards.
ATAGACTTTCTACACGTCTTACTGGAGAATACAAGCTTGATAAGTTCAGAGCGTTTTTCTCTGTTGGACTTACAGAGGAAAATAGAGAACAGGAACCTTGGGCTCTTTACGAGTTTGCCGTTTTGCAGGATCCTTTTAACCGACCTGTTGATCAAGCAAGACAGGTAGGTACAGCTGGTATACAGATAGATGAGGATATTAATCTTTTTACTTACGGGTGGTTAGCTAGAATTCTCAATGTTGAGAATGAAACGAAGATTAATACTACCAATTACGCCATGAATATGGAGTATGAGATAATTAAAGGTTTGAAGGTTCAGGCAAATTTGGGAAGAAATACTTTTCAGGCAAGAAATACTCAGTTTCGTCCTCAAGTATTAATATATGATCCTAATGGAGATTTAAACATCCTGGCTAGTGATGAAATCGCTTTCTTAAGTGAAAATTATAATTGGTCTAATAGAAATGTTTTAGAAGGACTTCTTAATTATAAGCGTGAATTTGGAGATCATAGTGTTGGGGCTACTGTAGGGTTAACCTATGAGAGATTTGATCAGAAGCTTGTTGGTGCGTCTGTTACAGGACTACTCAGTAACGAGACTAGACAGTTCTCTGGAGGGATTTCAGGTTCGCAACCAGCAGGTACAAGAAATACACAAACACTTGCAGGTAAGTTGGCTCGTGTAACTTATGATTATAAAGACAAGTATCTGGTCTCTCTTATTGGGAGAAGAGATGGTTCTTCAAATTTCGCGAAGAGTAATCGATACGAAAATTTCTGGGGAGCATCAGCTGGTTGGAATATTGCGGAAGAAGGCTTTTTCCCTTCATCCAATGTATTGACTGGATTAAAAGTAAGAGCAAGTTATGGAAGAGTAGGAAATCAATTGGTTGCTCCATATTCTTATATCCCAACAGTTGAAGGTGGTGTGAACTATCCTTTTGGAGTCACTGAACAATTGAGCAATGGAACAATATCCAGAGAATTTGCTAACAATGCACTTAGTTGGGAAACTGCAATTTCTAGAAATATAGGATTAGATGGAGAGCTTTTAGATGGTAAGCTTCAGTTTACATTTGATTACTACGAAAATGATAAGGAGGATATGATCTTAAATGAAAATTTACCTCCATCAACAGGAACCTGGCCAAGCAACGCTTTTTGGCATTATAACCAAGTGGCTGTAAATGCAGGAGATATGACCAATAAGGGAATTGAGGCTGCTCTTTCGTACAACGATCAGACTTCTTTTGGTTTGGAATGGGGAGCTCAGTGGACTTTCACCAGAAACAGAAACAAGGTTACAAACCTTAATGGAAAAACTGGATTAACTTTTAGCGGTGGTAGACCGGTGCAATTTGAAGGTAATAGTATTGATGAGACTACTTTCGTGACACAAGGTCATGAAGCAGGTGCATTCTTTTTGTATAAGTCTATAGGTATTGCTAAAACACAGGAAGACTTGGATAACTACTGGGATCAAAGTGCAGTCTTGGGTGATATGATGTATATAGACCAACTAACTGTTGATACTGATGATGATGGAATCATGGATGCAGGAGACGGTGTTTTGGATGACAATGATCGTGTTTATGCAGGATCTGGACAATCTGACTTTGAAACAGGACTGGCTTTAAATGCTAAATTCAAGGGTTTTGATCTTTTTGTACAAACGTATACTTCTTTCGGAGCTGATATTTACAATGGATCAAGATTGTTGGGATATATTTCTGGAAGACATAGAGATCTAAATAGAATGTGGACACCACAGAATCCAACTTCTGACATACCTCGTTTTGATGGAAGCTCTACTGGTAATAATGTAAGAGCAGCATCTGACTATTACTTAGAAGATGGAACTTATACTAGAATCAGAAACATTACTTTGGGTTATACTATCCCGGATAGAATAATCGGTGAGTATATCACTAAAGCAAGATTCTATTTTACTGCTATGAACCCGTTCACATTTACCGAGTATACAGGATACGATCCTGAAGTAGGAGGTGATGGTCTATACACCAGAGGTGTTGATATTAGTAACTATCCAGTTGCAAGAAGATTCTTGATGGGTGTTCAGGTTGAATTTTAATTTAATAGCGAATTAACAATGAAAAATTTAAAAATATTTGCTTTAATAGTTTGCACACTATTCGTTGTGGCAAGCTGTGATGAATCAGATTTTTTGGATCAGCAAAATCCAAATACAATCACTCCTGATACATTTTGGAAATCTACGACTGACTTTCAGTCTGCTTTGACCACAGTGTATGCAGCGACGCAATTTGAATCAATTAGTGGAGCCGGGCTAGCTTATGAGTATATCATGGCAGACCTTTCAGGCACAAACTGGTGGCATGCTGGACATTTCCAGTGGAATAATTTGGCTTTCACGAATGCTCAACCACAGGTTAGAGAGAAGTGGGCAGATTTGTATGTTGGGATTTTTAGAGCAAACCAGGTATTGGAGGCTCTTGCAGAAACCACGATAGAAGACTTGACTGAAGAAGACAAGTTACTGATGGAAGGACAAGCCAAATTTTTGAGAGCTTTCTTCTATTTTCAGGTTGCTCATACTTTTGGTGGTGCCGTTATACATACTGAAGTTCCTAAGAGTCCAGAAGAGTTTACTAAGCCGTTTTCGAGCATTCAGGAAGTTACGGATCAGGTATTGATTCCGGATTTAGAGTTTGCTGCTACCAGCCTTCCACAAACATGGACAGGTAATGATGTTGGTAGAGCAACATGGGGTGCAGCTAAAACAATGTTAGGTAAGACTCATTTGTTTATTGGTTCTTTTGCTGAAGCAAGAGATGAATTCAAAGAAGTAATCGATGCAGGAGTGTATTCTCTTGTTCCGGATATCTTAGATAATTTCACTTCGCTTAACGAACATAATTCTGAGTCTATTTTTGAAGTAGTATATTCAGAAAGTCTTGTGCCAGGTGTTGGAGGAGGTCTGCATGACAACAATCCTCAAGCAATTGGAGCTGAAGCTACGACGATCATATCTTCTATGGCTACTCAAGACAAAGGAGGATTTCACGTGGTACAGCCTACATACTGGATGCACGAACTTTTCATATTTGATGAGCCAGACTCTCTAGATGTTAAAAATATTGACGGTGGGGTGGTTTATGCTCAGTCAAGAAGAATGCATGCATCTATTGTAGATCAAAACAGTGATGGCTTATACTATGAGGATGATGCGAATGCTGCTGATGCGTATAATGGAGGACAGTCGGCTTACACTAAGAAATGGTCTAATTGGTATGATAGAGCTGGTGAGTTGACACCATTCAAGTCAGGTATTAACCATAGACACATTAGATATGCTGATGTCTTGCTTATGTATGCAGAAGCAGTTCTAGAAGCAGATAATGACTTTGAAACAGCGATAGATTACATTGATATGGTAAGAGAGAGAGCTGGTGTTTTTACGCTTCAAGAGTACCTTGATGCAAATAGCAATACTTTTCCAGAATTTCATAAGCCACTTTTTGCTTCTATCGGAACTACAAGAAGTTACGTAGCACCGTCCAAAGAGTCAGTTCTTACGCACCTTCGAATGGTTGAAAGACCATTGGAGCTTTACGCAGAAGGACATAGATTCAAGGATTTAGCTAGATGGGGTATCGGTGTGGAAGTATTTCAGGCTCGATTAAACGAGGAGATAAGCCGTGGAGATACTGATATTATAGATGAGCATGAAGCTTTATTAGATATCAATGGACCTAGGAATGACTTTGTCGTAAAAGCGGCTAGATATATAGCTAACCCTGAAGTCTTAAAATATTTGCCTATTCCAAGTCAGGAAGTTCAAGCCAATCCTTCCCTAACAAGTGGGAATTAATGGTAATTGGGAAACAAAATTTAATAAAATGAAAAAAATTCTAAGAAATATATGTTTGTTAATTGGAATAGTGATTATCTATTCGTGTTCCAATGATTACGAACTGCCGGGTGTACAACCCAATCACTTTGTGGTCTACCTTTCTGAGGAGTTCTTTGAGAACACAATAGAAGTAGGAACGCACGTTGACTTTGCAGATGTATCACAAGGAGTGGTATCAAGAACCTGGTCTTTTCCAGAAGGGGTCGTTGAAATAAATGGTCAATCAGTGACAACTACCTCTGAAAACAGGTTTAGAGCCGATTTTATGAAGATTGGTACATTTGAGGTTAGCCTAACCCAAGAGTATAAAGGGGATGCATGGATCGAAACAGAGCAGGTAGGTGCTGTTATCGATACTACCTATACAATTGAAGTAATAGATTCAATAACTGCGTCTTTTGAATCTGAAGTTCTGGATTACTTGTTAGAGCCACAGGGAGCTATTACTATCACGGATAATGGCGAATCTGAGATTGAAGCGGGAAGTTCGATCACTTACTTTGTGACTTCTACAGGAGAACCAGGTTCGAATACTTGGTATTTTGAAGGAGGAACTCCGGAGGTGTATGAGCCTACGAATCAAGATAATGCTGATACTGTAACTATTCTTTACAAAAGTTTAGGTACTTATGATATAGAGCTTATCTCTTCTAGGTTCCGTCCAAGAGGATCAGATACACTTTCGTTTACGAATGCGATAAAGACGATTCCATCTACGGCTCCTATATTGGTTAGTGAAGCAAGTCGCGTTGATCGTTCTACTATTTCTATTGCATTTTCAAGAGAGATTGATACGCCTCCTGTAGGAGTCGGGTCAAAATTTGATGTTACGATCAGAAATAATGGAACTGTAATTAATCCTAGTGTAGCCTCAGTTAGAGTTGATGGTACAGATGCTACCATAGTGTATTTAGATATAGCAGATGAGATGTTGTATTCATCCGATACCATAACATTTGATTATACTCCTACTGGTGATAATGACCTAGTTTCGCTTGATTTTTATACTTTGGATTCATTTGAAGAAATTTCTGTAGATCCTAATTATGACTTCATGTTCGATCCAAGCCTAGGTGGCTTTGAATTTGATGAAGGTTTTGGTAATAATGTTGATGATGATGCCCAGTTAGATTTATGGGTGCCAGAGGGTGCATTTACTAAAAGTACTGAAAGATCCAAAAGCGGAGCTACAAGCGGTAGATTAGAGTATCAAACTGGAGCTGGAGATTGGACTGCAGCTAGTGCTCCTAGATTTAACTTTACAGCAGGAGAAACGTACAATGTACATTTCTCATATTATGTTGAAAGTGGTGACGGAGCTTTCTTCCAGTTGTTCTACCTTCCAGTAGAATGGGGTGGAACTACTTTTGATATTTCAACTAAGGGAGCTTGGCTAACTGGAACTAGCAGTTTTACAGCGCTTGGAGATGCTCAAAAAGTGCGTTGTTGGTTTAGAGCAACAAATGCCTCTGCAGTTGTCTTTATAGATGATATCCTTTGTTGGAGAGCAGATCCTAGACCTTAATTAATTAAATTTAATAAAGTAAGTGAAAAGCCTGAATCGTTTCGATTCAGGCTTTTTTTTGTTCAATTGGGCTTTAAACTGGCTGATATCGACCATGTTGAAAAAGGCAAGATGATTTGAAGCAATTCAGCTATAAATTTTTATCGAAAGGATGTTTTTAAAGTGTCCATATGCTCATTTGGTGTTTTATTCTTCGCACATCTTTGTGTTTTCATTGGTCATGCATTCGCTGATGCTCTTTTGCAGACATCATATTCGCGTAACTCGAGTGACAAAAAACAACAGAAAAAACTATCCTTTTCAATAAGTTTCTAATTCTGTTTCTTAAGACCTATACAGAGTGCATTACACTTTAGAAATCGCATCTAAGTTGAAAATGCTGAGCCATATGATATTACCTCAGAATGGGAGTCTCTACTATGCAGAAATACAATGCTAAAAAACGTAGATTCAATTCTTAGTGAGTAATATGTAGAAGAAACATTACTTTGCCCTTGATTCATTAAAATGAGTCTGGGATTTCTTGATTTTCGAAATTTTTAGGAGGTTTTGCTTAACGACTTTGTTTCGAAGTAAGCTCCTTTATCAATAAAATCTATTGTTCAGAGATAAACCCTTCTATTCAAAAATCGGCTATTTATCTACAGTAGCTGAATCCCAAAGAAATTATTGAGTAAAACAAGAACGAAAAGAATACCGAGAACAAGAGGGCACAAGTAAGAGATAAGGAAATCAATTCCGCTTTTCACAAAGCTCTGATGGTAGCCATCAAACCCAGAGGCAATCTCCTCATGTAAATTATGCTTTTTCCATACATATGCTGCAAACGTAACGATTAAGCAACCGCCTCCAAGAAGCATGATATCGGCAAGACCTGCCATCAGAGAGAGAAAATCCGTTGAGCCCGGAATCTTAAATGCATTTCCAAAGAAATCTGAAGCTCCATTTGCAAGGAGAGATGGGATACCGACTAAGAAAATGACCAATGCTACTATGATCACAGCCTTCTTTCTGTTTGTGCCATATTCATCTACCACGTAGGATACAGGGACTTCTAGAAGTGAAACTGTGGAGGTAAGTGCTGCAAACGAAAGCAATAAGAAAAAGAAAGCACCAATGAAAGCGCCAAGTCCAGAACCTAAAGTCTCAAAAACACCAGGTAGCGTTACGAAAATCAGACCAGGTCCAGCCTGATCAGATTGCACTAAACTCATATCTCCTCCATTGTTATATGCCACGAAAGGGAAAATCATCAACCCGGCAATAAAGGCAATTCCCACATCTGCAAGCGTAATGAAAGCAGCTGAAGAGATAATATTATCATTTTTGGAGAGGTAGCTACCGTAAGTAATCAAGGCTCCCATCCCAAGTGAAAGCGAGAAAAAAGCCTGTCTAAGGGCTCCTCCAATGGTACTAATGTTGATAGCCGAGAAATCGGGGACCAAATAAAACTTCACACCGGCCATGGCATTTGGAAGCGTAAAGGAATAGGCAACCAAAAGCAAGATCATGACAATTAGAGAAGGCATTAACACTTTGGCTAACTTCTCAATACCAGCAGAAACTCCTCTGGAAACGAAATGTGCTGTGGCCAACATAAATACGATTGAGTAAATCCCGACTTTAAACCAATCTGAAGTGAAAAGGCTGAAGTTCTTACTGACTTCAAAATTGCCCAGAGCCATTTCTATGAAATAGCCAAATGCCCACCCTGCAATTACGTTGTAAAAGGAGAGAATAACCACGCCAGCGAGTAGCCCGATAATTCCTAAAAACTTCCAGTTCTTAAACCCAAGCTTAACGAAAGCTCCCACGGGGTTTTTTTGAGTCTTTCTTCCAATGGCAATTTCCGTAACCATTACCGGGAAGCAAAGCAAGAAACAGAAAACAAGATACATAGCCACAAAAGCAGCTCCACCACCTAATCCTACCTCAAACGGAAACTTCCAAATATTCCCCAATCCAACAGCGGAACCTGCTGCTGCTAAAATGAAACCCAGTTTGTTTGAGAATGAACCTCTTGCTGCCATATTACTAAATTGTTAGAGTCTCAAATATAGCAAAATGACCCTAAGTCGCACTCAAAAGGTTATGCCATAGTAGGAGTGGTAAAATAGATGTTTAAATGCCGTAAGTCAAGTCGCTACTACTATGCGAGATCATCCTCATCTTGAGGAACTTCATAAGGAAAATTGAATAAATGATTTTCCTTGATAGCATCCGCCACTCGATTAGGGACTGAATTTTCCCATTCAGCTTCATCTTTCTTAATCATTTCAAGAACCTTATCCGAAATAATGTGCAGATACTCTTCATTTGCTCCCGAGACATCTTCAACTTTATCATTGTGTTTGAGGTATTCCATTAAATAATGCAAATGTTCAGGAGGAGCATATTTACTCAAGTTCAGAAGTTCATCAGATTCATTGGTTTTCGCAGGGTATACATAAAGTTTTACATTGCTTCCAAACAATCTTCCGAAAGATTCAAGGATTCCTCCATTAAGATTTTCGTAATAAGATTCATCAAATATTCGTTCGAGGTTGTAATAGCCAAGCACAATTCCAATCTTCTTTTGTCTGGTAAACTTGGAGAGATAAGAAGCCAGTTTGTAGTGTTCCTGATAATTGGAAATCAAAACATTCTGACCCAAAGAACAAAGCAAGTCTACTCGATCAAGAAAATCAGTTTCATCTACTTCTCCTGCAAGAGTCAAATCATTTAACGTCAATTCCACAATCGATACTATATCCTTTTTCTCAACGTCCTGTTCATTTTTAAACGCACGCATTCCCGTAAACATCATGTCTACATTTACGTGCGTGACTGGTCTGAATCTTCCTCTTAAAACAAAAATGTTTTTCTTATATAGCGCTTCAGATGGTTGCAACACATTTCCATCTTTGTCAAACATTGTTGCATGAGTCAGTCCGTTTTTCACTAGTTTAAGAGCCATAAGACGGTTATCCACGTGAGGAAAGTCCGGCCCTTCTATTCGGAAAAAATCTATTTCAACTCTTGAGTGATGGATATTATCTCTTAGTGAACTGATAATTTCTTCAGGCTCGCTTAGGGTTGAGCACGCATGGATCAGGTTTATACCCACCATACCTAAAATCTGTTGCTGCCAAAGGGGATCGTTATCCTTTAATACTATGTGAATTACACAATCATTTGGTTTGGATCCTGGGTGCTTCTGAAAACGACAACCAATCCAACCATGTCCCTGGTTGCTTCTTTTGAAATTGATTGTTTCCACAGTATTCGCAAAAGCGAAAAAGTGGGTACGTTTAGCTCTTTGTGTGAGTCGCTGAGATAGGAGAGAATACTCTCGTTCCAACATCTTCAGCAGTTTCTCTTCACATACGTATCGGGCACTTTTGCCATAGATGGCATCACTGAAAGTCATGTCATAAGCCGACATTGACTTAGCGATAGTTCCGGAAGCGGCACCTGCTTTAAAAAACCAGTTTGCTACCTCTTGTCCACCACCAATTTCAGCGACGGTACCGTATACTTTTTCATCCAAATTGAGAGAAAGCGCTTTCTCTTTTGTGGTGAGTTTTTTGAATTCCATTAAGACCCTTCCTTTTAAGCTTTGTTATTTGTGCTCCGTCAGCTAGGTGAGATTGTTATATCGAACAAATTAAAACGCTTCGCAATGAAGAATTTCTACTGCTAATAAACACCCAGTCAATTTTGCGATCCTGAATAAGAAACGCAAATCTGACAAAGCATGATTAAAATTATCAGATAAACTAATCTAAAGAAAGGTTGTTGGGAGATATATAAAAAAAGTCTTGGCGGATGCCAAGACTCTTTGGATTTCAACAAAACTAATTTCTTCAGCGAGCTACTTGTAAAGCGAGTATGGGAAAGCATTTTGTTCGATCATCTTTTCTGCGATACCCCTTCTAAGATTGCGAGTGTTTACCGGATTGGTTTTTGTAAATCGTTTCATGCCCATAAGCATTACTTTCAGTTCATCCCCTTCAGTAAAACACGCGACAGCTTCATCTCCATGATTTTTGATTTTGGCTACTGCCTCATATAGGTACAGACTTGCCATGTTCTGATACAATTTAGAACCCTCATCTCCATACAAGCTCATTAGCTTTTCAGTCCTTAAGATTGTGGATTCTGCAGCGTAGATCTCAATTAACATATCCGCGATATGCATAAGGATTTCTTGCTCATCGTTGAGCTTAGGGCCGAAAGTCTCAGCAGCTTTTCCAGCAACCATCAAAGCAGATTTTTTAAGTTTTTTAAGAACCTCTTTTTCCTCGGCCAATGGTAGACTTAGGTCGGGTGTTTCAAAGGAAGGAACAGAAGTCAACTCCTTAGCCACAGCCATTGCAGGGCCTAGGAGGTCAATTTCGCCTTTCATAGCTCTTTTCAGAATCATGCCTACGATTAGCATGCGATTAATCTCATTGGTGCCTTCGTATATTCTGGTGATTCTCGCATCTCGGTAAGCCCTTGCCATTGGTGCTTCCTCAGAAAATCCCATGCCGCCATAAACTTGAACCCCTTCATCCACCACATAATCCAAAACCTCCGACCCGTGAATTTTGATAATGGCACATTCGATCGAAAACTGCTCCAAGGCTTTCAGTTTGGCTTTGCCAGGATCCAGTCCCTCTTCTATCAAAGAGTTGATACGATCGTCTATATTTTGTCCTGCTCGGTAGGAGGCGGATTCTACGGCGTACGTACGAGTTGCCATATTTGCCAATTTTGTCTGAATCGCTCCAAAACTTGAGATTGGCGTTTCGAACTGCTTTCTTTCATTGGAATAATTAGTAGCCATATTGGCTACACTTTTGCAGCCGTTAATTACTCCACAGCCTAGTTTGATTCTGCCAACATTCAGTACGTTCACAGCGATTTTGAATCCATTCTCTCTATCAGAAAGCATGTTTGCTACTGGTACTGGTGTATCATTAAAAAAGACCTGACGAGTAGAGGAACCTTTAATACCAAGTTTCTTTTCTTCATCGTTCATCGTGATGCCTCCAAAGCTTTTTTCAACAAGAAACGCTGTTAGATTTTTGTCATCCTCTATTTTGGCAAAGACAATAAATAAGTCAGCGAATCCTGCATTAGAAATCCACATCTTCTGGCCAGTGATCAGGTAACTTTTTCCATCTTCTGAAAGCTTGGCTTTTGTCTTACCACTGTTTGCATCTGAGCCAGCATCAGGTTCGGTGAGACAATAGCAAGCTTTCCACTCACCTGAGGCAAGTAATGGAAGGTATTTTTGTTTTTGCTCCTCAGTTCCATAATACAGTATTGGTAGTGTTCCAATGCCAGTATGAGCACCGTATGCAGTAGAGAAAGAACCTGCAGCAGCAATGATGTCTGCCATCAACATGCTGGTGTTGAAGTTCATACCCAAGCCCCCGTATGCCTCAGGAACAGCTACACCTAAGAGGCCTAGCTCTCCTGCCTTTGTCATGAGAGAAGCCATCATGCCCTCTTCGAGGCTGTCGATCCGGTCTATATGGGGGGTGATTTCCGTATCGATGAAGTCTTGTGTAGCGGCAGCCATCATTTTCTGTTCTTCAGTGAACTCCTCCGGTATGAATATTTCGTGAGCTTCTGTTTCACGAATGATAAATTCTCCTCCTTTGATTGATGTCTTTTCTGCTACTGCTTCCATGATGTTTATTATTTGAATCTGGTAAATGTAAAATGTTATGCATGCATACTAAAATCAAATATATGTAAAAATGTTATGCATGCATAATAAATTATTACGGAGATTGATATTTTTTGGTTGGGTCGGCGATTATTTTTTTACAATTCATCCTCAAAATTCAACAGTTCGGTAATCTAAAATTCATTTCAGAGACACTATTCATCACTTTCGAATCATCAAAACGATTCGAAATGAAAACATTCATACAAATCTATCTCGCTTTCTTTTTAAGCCTTTCTGCTTCATCTCAAATGTTGATCGAAGGAATTGTACAAGATCAGAATGGAGAAGGGTTGATCGGTGCTAACGTCTACCTTAAAGATACTTACGACGGGACTACATCTGATCTTTCGGGATACTTCAATTTCGAGACTTATGAAGAGGGTACTCAAATACTCATAGTGAGTTTTGTAGGCTATGAAACTTATCAACAGACCTTGGATCTTAAGAGTCTAGTTTCTTTAAAAGTTCAACTCAAAGATGCCTTCAATAAAATGGATGCTGTTACCATTACGGCAGGGGCTTTTGAAGCTAGTGATGAAAAAAAATCGGTTGTTTTAAAAAGCCTAGACATAGCCATGACAGCAGGAGCTACAGCTGATATTCCTGGTGCACTCAACACACTTCCTGGTACACAGAAAAATGGAGAAACAGGAAGACTGTTTGTAAGAGGGGGCACCTCCAATGAAACCAAAGTATTTATTGATGGTACGGAGGTGGCAAATTTCTACGGCACAGCTGCTCCCTCTATTCCAACTAGAAGTCGATTTTCTCCTTTCCTATTTAAAGGAGCTTTTTTTAGCACAGGCGGATACAGTGCTGAGTATGGACAAGCTCTGTCATCAGCGCTAGTACTCAGGTCTTCGGATGTAGATAATCAATCGAAAATTGACTTGTCTCTCCTGTCAGTAGGTGCAGATGCGTCTATCACCCAAAGCTGGAGTGATCAGTCTATCTATGTCAAGGCGGGGTACATCAATCTCAATCCATATAACCATTTGATTTCGCAGCGCATTCATTGGAGACAAGGCACACAGAGCATCGACGCGACAGCAGCTTATAAGAAGGATTTTACGGATGGAACACGACTTAGAGCTATGATGATGACAAGTAGTGGAAGCTTTAAACTAGATCAAAAAACTATTTTGAATGAAAAGGGATTTAATGCCGTCGATGTAAAGAATGATTTTCTTTTTGGTACGCTCAGCTTCGAAAAACCAGTAGGAGAGTCGGACTTTTTCTTCCTAGGGGGTTCATATACATACAATTATGACTATACGCGTTTCAATGAATTCAGGTCTCGGTCTCCGATAATCAACTACCACTTAAAGGGAAAGTATAGTCATTCGTTCAGCGATAAAACTTTACTCAATAGTGGTGTAGAATTCTTTATTAAAGATTTTGAAGAGAACATAAGTGCTTCCACAACTTTTGCTCGACTTGCATTTAATCAATTTCGACCCGTAATCTTCGCTGAGCTAGATCACTATTTATCTGAGAGATGGGTGTTGCGAGGAGGGCTTAGATCAGAATATGAGACATACTTGAAGTCATACAACTTGGCTCCACGAATATCGATTGCTCACAAATTAGGCGATAGCGGGCAGGTGTCTGTAGCAGTTGGTAAATATTTTCAAGACCCGGAAGATAGATTTCTGAGATTCTCAAAATCTATTAAACAAGAAAGTGCCAACCACCTAATCTTGAATTTTCAGAGAATAAAGGAGGGACGTGTATTTAGAGTAGAAGGGTACCTCAAGGATTACGATAAACTCACACGTTTTCAGGATGCTTTTGATGCTGAAACTTATGCTAATAGTGGGTACGGCTATGCTTACGGACTTGACCTTTTTTGGAGAGATAAAAGTGGTATTAAAAATCTTGATTACTGGATATCTTATTCCTGGTTGCAATCAGAAAGAAAATTTTTGAATTTTCCTGAAAAGGCCGCTCCCGGATTTACTTCCGCCCACAATTTATCAGTGGTGACCAAGAGATGGTTTCAGTTATTGAGAAGTCAGGTTGGGGTCACTTACTCAATCACCTCTGGGCGCCCATACGACGATCCCTCAAAAGACGGCTTCAATGAAAGCTTAACTCAAGTCTATCACGACCTGAGCTATAATATGGCTTGGCTACCTGCAAAAAAATGGATTGTATACTTCTCGATAAGCAATGTGCTTGGACAGGAGCAAACCTTTGGGTATCGCTATGCCGAATCAGATGAAACACCTGGGAAATATTTGTCAGAAGCAGTAAGACTTCCCTCCAAAAGATTTCTTCTTCTGGGATGCTTTTTGACAATAGGGTCAAATAAGAATCAACTAGAAAATTTATAATAAACCATAAACAATACACATATGAAACATTTAATTGTAATCGCAATCATTTCACTGAGCTTCGGTCAAGCTGTGGCTCAGGAGGAGAACACGCTAAAAATCATCATCAAGAATTTCAGCTCATCAAATGGTAAAGTCAAAGTCGGGCTTTACAACTCAAAGGAAAATTACATGGGGTCATTTTTTATGTATGATGATGCAGAAGTGATGGATGAAAAAGAAGTGGAACTGATATTCGAAAATGTACCAAGCGGAGAGTATGCATTTTCGATTTATCATGATGAGAATAACAATGGGGAGCTTGATAAGAATATTGTCGGAATTCCAACGGAAGATTATGCATTTTCTAACAACGCAAATGGACGGTTTGGGCCTCCGAAATATGAAGAATGCGTTTTCAAAGTTGATCAGAATCTAGTCGTGCAAACCATAAATATCAATTAATATGAAACTGACATTATATATAGCGTTGGTTTTACTCTCAACTCTGAATTTTGCTCAGAGTGGTAAATTTTCAAAAGCCATATTGAAAGGAAAAGAGATGATTGCACAATCAGATAGTATCGATAATTATATAGCTGCAGCTAATTATTTCGAACGCATAAAACTCAAAGAGACCAACGAATGGCTTCCATCTTACTATCACGCCCTGGCATTAACTTTTGGGGCATTGAAGCTTGAAGCCGATGAAAAGGAGGATATGCTGAATACAGCACTCAAATCTGTGGAAGTGGGAAAGAAAATCGCCAAAAATTCAGAGCTTATTGCTTTAGAAGGATTCATTCAAATGCTTCGTTTGTCCATAGACCCGGCAGTAAGAGGAAGAACGCTTTCTCCTACCATTTTTCAATTATTCAATGCAGCATTGAAATATGATGAAAATAACCCAAGAGCTACTCTTTTCTTGGGTCAAATGCACTACGGGACTGCCCAGTTTTTTGGGAGTAGCACTGAAGAAGCATGTAGTTATTTCGAAAAAGCAAAGGCGCTTTATGATTCAGAATCACCAGAGGATACTATCTTTCCTACTTGGGGCAAAAAGGGACTGGAAGAGATGGTGAAAAATTGTAACGAATGATTAAAAGGTCAAAAAAGCTAAGCTGGAAAAAAGAGCTTATTGAGTCGATACTGATTTTCTTTCTAGGAGGGACGTTTCAAGAGTTGTTTCTGGAGCGTGGTATCCAAAATCTTTCGGAGGTTAATTGGGAAGAAATATTGCTCAATGGTTTTTTCTGGATATTTCTTTGGAAGGGAAATGCCTATCTGGCTAATTTTTTAAATGGCACTAGCATTAGCTGGATTAAGCAACCCGGAAAAAGACTTTTTATCACATTGACCTCAACCGTTCTCTATGTGTCATCGGTGGTGTCAGGAATTCTGTACGTTTATCTGGTTTTGTTTGGCAAGCTTACCTCAGAAGAGTTTCTTTCCCGATTATCTTGGAAGTGGTTTGTTCCGGCCATCTTGGTGACATTTGTAATTAGCACTTTTATGCACGGGAAAGCTTTTTTGCGAGAATGGAAACAAGCTGCGATTCAAGCTGAACAGTTCAAAAATGATAGCCTAAAGTCGAAATATGAGTCTTTGAAAAATCAGGTGAACCCTCATTTTTTATTTAATTCATTGAATGCCCTATCGTCTCTTGTATATGATGACCAAGCAAAGGCCGTTGAGTTCATCAGAAATCTTTCACAAGTTTACCGATATGTTTTGGACAAAAAAGATTTGGAATTGGTCCCTTTGGAAGATGAACTTTCATTTCTGAAGAACTATGTGTTTCTTCAAAAGATAAGATTTGGAGATAATCTCAAACTTGATCTCGACCTTCAATCCAAAGAAGGAATGATTCCACCAATAGCACTTCAGATTTTAATTGAAAATGCTATCAAGCACAATATTGTCTCAGAAAGCAAGCCGCTTACAATTGAGGTTGTGGTGACTGATCTGCATTGTCAGGTAAGTAATAACATACAAGAAAAGTTAGAGAAGGATTCGACGGGAATTGGACTGAGCAATTTAAAATCCAGATATGATTTTCTTACAGATCGTCAAGTTGAAATCACAAACTCTGAAGTTGAATTTATTGTCAAAATCCCTGTATTGAAATTATCAGAATGAAGTATATAATTATAGAAGATGAGCAATTAGCTGCTAAGCGAATGAGAGAGTTAATCACGTTGATAAGACTTGATTACCAGTTTGTAGCAAAATTCGATTCCGTAGAGAGTGCGACGATTTCGCTTCCAGCTTTGAAATATGACATCCTTTTTATGGATATCCAACTAGCGGATGGTAATTCATTTGATATCTTTGATCAAGTTTCCATCAATACTCCTATCATCTTCACCACTGCTTATGACGAGTATGCGTTGAAGGCTTTCAAAGCCAACAGTGTTGACTATTTGCTGAAACCAATCGACCCAAAAGAATTAGAATCAGCAATCAAAAAGTTTGAGGAAACTTTTCATCGTCCAAAGGAATTATCGTCTAATCCTGCCATATACAACTTAATTCATTCCTTACAGCCAAAGGGCAAAGAGCGGTTTGTTGTAAGAGTGGGAGAACATTTGAAAGCAATACCTACAGGAGATATCCAATTGGTATTCAGTCAAGATAGGGGCACCTATATTTTCACAAAAGAGGGTAGGAGATATTTAATCGACTTTACTGTGGACAGGGTTGCGGAGTTGTTGTCAAAATCTGATTTTTTTAAGGTTTCTAGAAAATTCATTGTCAATCTCAACTTTATCAAAGACATTATTGCCTTTACCAATTCAAGATTGGAAATCATAATTGATCACTTTGATGAAGATCAAATTATCGTTTCGCGAGAGCGCGTCAATGAATTTAAGGAATGGCTAGATAGGTGAGGGACTGAATTATCCTGAAATCCTAATCAGCTCGTCATCCAACGCACTTTTTGATCTTCTAGAGGATTTAAGTTTTTTATTTCCAAAAATAAAAGTGCCATTTATTCCATAGCGGCTGTTGTCAATCGATCGGATTCCGTTTATATCCAATCCACTGTAGTTTCCACTGTAGTGAAAGTCACTGTTGATAATTCATAATGTAGTTTGGATTCAAAAAAGATACTCCTACTCCAACATTTTATAGGAATTAAGAAAGTACCCTTCTCGTCACTTAGTGCGCCTGCGATATAGGTGGAGTCCTGATTCAGCAATGCTACTGTGGAGAAAGCCACTGGTTCATTTTCTGATCCTTGCAATGTGCCTGAAAGTTCTACGGCTCTTTGTTGGGCAAGTGCTGAGCAGGATAAAAAAACTAAAACAGATATTAGGAAGAATTGACGGTAGGCTTTCATTGAGTGAATTAGGTGATTGGTTTGCGGTCTTGAGTTAGACAACACCCGTACCCAACGTCTCAGCCTTGATCGTGTTTCAAAAGGCAAACGCAGATAATAAGGAGATATAGAGAACGGCAAGGATGAAAAATTTAATAAAGCCCTTTTTAATCGCTTTTGCGGAAGTTTTTTCAGTAGATGTGATCATAAGTTCTGCGGTTTTATTCTTTTATACCTACATAAAGACTTCTGTCAACACTTCTGTAAGGTTTTCTTTCTTAGACTAGGTACCGGGGAGAAGGTTTAACCCTTATTTCAAATGGGTTTTATGTGATAATGATGGAACATTATTCGAAATATGAAAATATAAGAAGTTTCACTTTTCCTAGAATTGAGGTGTTTTCTTATCTGGATGATTGATAGTCTTTGATCAATTTTCTATGACATAGAAACATGACTATTTTAATTTTATAGAGGTTTTTGCTGTGGAATAGAGCCGATTTTCAAGAAAGCATCAATTGATGGTTATTAACTGAGTTGGAATTTTAATCGACAGTTTCATATAGTTGATCGGGTAAATGTTGCTGTTGGTCGATAGGGTGAAAATTAAGAGAATTTACAGGTTTCCTTATTTTGCTTCCATAGAAGCTGTTCTTTTTGTTGCTAATCAGATATTGCCTCAAATCCGTTCTAAATGCACTATCTATAAATAGTTATATTGAAAATAAAAAATATGATAAAAGTCAGTTGTTGATAAAATATAATATTCCTAAGTTTGTAAGGAATAGACTACACTTGGTAACCGCCTAAACATTCAATAACCGCCACAAATAAACTTTTCACATAATAAACAACGCTATGAAGAAAATATACTTTATTCTTCTAGCACTTCTTTTATCGAAGGAGACTGTATTTGCCCAGGATGATGGAGGCGAAATACAGGGGCCGGAGGTATCGGATTTGCTAATTGAAATTACTGGAAGCCCTTTTACAGGAACTTCTCTTTTGGACTTTGGCCAATTTCGCGCCAGATATTTCGTGTCAGAAGCCATTGTGCCTCGATTGGGTATTTATATTGATTTTGACAATTCTCAAAGTACCCCAGATGTTGTGACAAATGACAATACCTATACCTTAATGCCGGGTGTCGAGTATCACTTTCAAAGAGATGGGAAATTTAGATCCTATGCTGCTTTTGATTTCATCATATCAAGCAAGACAGCAAGTAGAGAGTCTTCTACAGGCCCTTCCATGGATGGGACCACCCAGTTGCCCAACTTCGGGACTTCTTCTATTAATAACTTTTCCTTCTCAACAGGATCGAGAGGGTATTTTCAATATGGAGTAGGCTTATCAACTGGAGCTGACTATCATTTCAATTCAAGATTCTATATAGGAACAGAAATAGGGTTTCAATACAACCGAAGAATTTACAGTGATATTGAAGTGGATGGAGAGCTGTTTCAAGAAGGAACAGATTCCAACTTTGCCAATGTGATTTTTAGCAATTCTTTCAGAGTTGGATTCAAATTATTTTAACGACTAAAATCTGCAATAATGAAAAATTTATATGTGAAACTTTTGAGCCTAACCCCTAAGGTGCTGATGCTGGTCGCATTAACAGCGTTTGCTGTATTTACGACTAATGCACAGTCTATAACGATTAATGATTTTACCGTTGCTCCATATTATACATTTGGAGATTTAGATGTGGACTATACAGCCGATGGATACCCTGCTGGAACAACCTTTTACTTAATAGTGGATACCAATTCCAATGGTTTTCTAGATGCGGAAGATGATGTGGAGGATTATGTTCTCGCAAGTAGCACATCTTTGGCAGATATATTGGAAGGTGAAATTCCCAATATGACTGGGAATCTTGATTTCTGGATTGTAGCAGGAGAAGACGGAACCATTGGTGATGTTGTTTCGGAGTTTAGCGAAATGGCGGGAAACCTAACAACCTCAGGAACTGTCAGTGTAGGATACCCTTTACTAATGGATCAGGATATGATTGCAAGAGAAATCACTACACCTGATTACGATCTTACTTCGGATCATTTCTTTACGCTTGTTTTGGATGTTGACGCAACAGATGTAGTACCAGCCAATGAACTAATCGTAGAATATTCTACAGATATGGGGGCTAACTACTCACCACTTACCGATCAGCAAGGAGATGCCTCGATTTCTGAGAGTAATGGAGAGTTAGTATTTGCATTATCACAAACGCTCAACACAACTAATGTAAGGTTTAGAATTAGCCAAAACAATGGAGCAACCATTGCTGCAGCTACAGAGACATGGGCACTTAGCAGTATTGATTTAATAGAGTATAGTGGAACTTTTGTTCAATTCAATGAGGAGTCGGTAGGAACCTTATTTATTAACTCACCAACCATCACTCCAAATTCTGATACTTTTGATCCATTTATAGGAGAGGATGTGGAGGTTGATTACTCGGCTTTTGGTTTTACCTCTGGAGCTACTTTTTACCTATATAATGGTACTATTTTAGACCCGGAAGATCGAACTATATTTGATACAGAAGTTTCGATAAACGGTATTTTGGCTAGTACTTGGCCTTTGGATATTGGTGATCAGAATGTGGATGTTAATATTGCTGGTATCTACGGAAACATAGATGACCCAATGATTGAATTTGAGAACGCTGATCTATCAATTACCGGATCTTCTAACAATGGGTTTGGTTATCAATTTTCTGAAGCAGGAATTAGAAGTGCGACGACTGATATATTGGATCTATCTGGAGAAGATTATGTTACCCTTTCCGTAACTATTGATCCAAATGGAAGCCTATCTATAGATAATGCTATTTTGATTCAGTATACCACAGACGATAGCAATTGGATTGATTTAGAAGAGGACAATGGTCTTGATGAAATTACAAGTAATGCAAATACCACATACGACTATACGCTACCAAATGAGGCTAAAACGGCTACTACTCGAATCAGAGTAAGACAGAAAGCTATTGATTTAGCTGCTTTTAGTTCATACTGGTTTCTAAATGATATGAGCATTGCTTTTTATGTAGTTGGTGCAGATGTTTCAGTTGGTTCTCCTTTTGTCAGTAACTATAGTGTGACGGTTTCTTCCATAGAAGATGCTGATGAGGTCAATATCTCCGGTGGTTCTGCCTATGCAGGAGATGAGATTACAGTCACTGCTGATGCTGCTGGGTTTGATGTCAATACGGAAGATTACACTGTTTTAATCAACAACACCTTTTTGTTAGATAATGAAATGGTTGTAATAGATGGGGTAACGGATGAGATAGTGATCACTGGTAATATTCCTACTCATGTTGAATATACTGATAACTCAGATATTCAAGTTAAGATTTATGATGGAGCCGTGCCTTTAGTGGCAGTGAATGAAAATGTTTTTGCGGATTATAATGAGGAGGAAGATCTTATAATCGAGGGTGACGATATGGTTGAAGATGGAGATACCAAAGTGGAATTTTCTTTGGCTGGAGAAAGAAGCTTAACTACTCCGTCGTTCTCAATAGCCTCTACAGATGATCTTACTTTGACTTTTACTTTGAGTAGAACTAACTCTGTAAGAAGCCCTTCAGGTACGGAAGTGGTTGTTGAGTTTTCAACAGATGGAACTTCTTTTACAGAAATTCAAAGCTTTAGCATCAACGAAGCTGGAGAATCAGGTGAGACGTACGAATTGGATAACACCGTACTACCCGCTGGAATGGCAAGTCCTACTACTTGGATTAGATTCCGTCAAGCTTCTAATAACGGTGTGGATTTGGATGTGTGGGAGTTGCAAAATATTACGCTTATGGGTGGAACGAATATTTTGGATCCTGGCTATATCAATTACAATGGACTAGATCTTGATGTTTTGGCTCCAGCAATTACATTGATGTCTATTGATAATGCCAATCTGGATTTATATCCAAGCGGAAGTTTTGATATCGAATTTGAAGTGGAAGGAGAGTTTCCAGCTGGTACAACGTATGAGTTGATTCTAGATAGACCTCTTGAAGGTTCAATAAGTTTTGGAGAATTTACTGTAGCAGGAACACATTCAGTTGCAGTTCCTTCCGTTGTTTCTGATACGTATGATTTGCTCATTCTTGCAAGTCACCAAGATGTTGAATCCAACTCTGTAGAACTTGTAGTTGGAGAGGTGTTAATCACAAATATTGCAATTACATCTGCTGATGCTGTAACGGATGGAAACGATGAGATTGTCTACCCAGGGAATGTTATTGATATCACCTACGAGGTAGTAGGAGAAATAGGAAGTGGAGCTTCTATCAATCTGGAAATATATGATAATGAAACTGAGGAATATATGATGATTGTAGAAGGTGAGGATATTGATGGTATCCTATCTGCGACACTTCCTTTGGGAATTGATTATGAAGATAATAATGCTGATTTTAGATTCACGATTACAAATGGTAATCTGTCCACCTATGATGTTTCTATAGATGAAAATTGGGGTAGTGATCAGGAGGAAGGAGGCCTGTTCTTTCCTGTTGATTTGAGAGAAGGAGCATATAGTTCTGGCTCTAACTACTTCCTTTATGAAGATGGAATGAGATCTGCTATATCAATTCCTTTGGACTTTACTTTAGGAGGAAGAGTGAGTGTGAGTTTGACAACTTTTTGGTACGATCACGATGAGGATATTTTGTTGCAATATTCACTTGACGATGGTGATACATGGGAAGATTTGGAAACAGGTACTCTGACAGGAAATAGTGTTCAGGTATTTCCAGGATTTATTGATATGCCAGAAGAGGCATGGACGGATAACGTCTTGATTAGATTTGTGAATACCGAAATCTACTCTGCCTTAGTTTTGGATAATGGTTTGGCTCTTCAGGGGCTATCGGTAGAAAACTTCCATTTGGTTCCAATAGCAGAAGAAGGATTCACTTTAAAACCAGATTTGATTCTTGAAGAATTATCTGTGAGCGTATCTACTCTTGAGGAGACGGATTTCATTTTGGGAGAGGAGTTTGTGGTAGAGTATAACGCAGAAGGGCCTTTCCCATCTGATGTTGAGTTTGCGATTGTGATGGGACAAAGTGGCGAGTATGTAACACTAGCAGAAAGTGATCAAACCGGAGCAGTCCAAGTTACAGTCAACATTCCTTCATTCCCTTTTGAAGACACTGATCTTGCATATGACCTTGAAGTGATTCCATTTGTGAAAGAAGGAACTTCTGATGTATTTAGAGCTGCGGCTGATACGGAATATGTAGAAGAAGAGGAGGACATTATTGCAATCGAAGGGCGTGCTACTAGTAGCACTGGTTCAAGTGGGTATAGCGATTTTAGATTTAATCAATCAGGTGACAGGTCATTATTGACAAGAGCCTTTGATTTAGAGGATTTTGGGAGTGCAACTCTGGAATTTGATTTTACTTGGTACGACGGAGACTATTCTTCTCTTCTTACCCTTCCGGAACTTCAGGCTTCAACTGATGCAGGAGCTACATTCCAGACATTGGAAATTGCTGATGCGATATACGAAACGGAAGGACTTGTTTATCCTTCAGGTTCGTACTCTGTGGAGATTCCTGAGATATATTTGACGGCTGCCACTCATTTCAGGTGGATTCAAAAGTTGAATCTCGGATTGGATAAAGATAACTGGAGAGTTTACAATATAGAGGTTGTAAAGGGTGAATCTAATGCTTTGAGCGATGCTGAATACGTGAAGGGAGTAAACCTCGATCCAGCACAAACCTTGAATGTAATTGTTCCAAACATAGACAACTACATCTGGGAGCAAAGTGACCCAACAGATGCGGCGTTTAATGGAGAGTCCTTCAGCTATGATTGGAATTTTGACTCGGAAGTATTAGACGAAAGTAACTTTCCTTCAGGTACCGAGTACGTGTTTACGATCGATATAGAAGATCCTGAAACAGGTGAAAACATTGTAATAGGAACAACTTCAACGCTTGGTTCAGGTTTTACTGCTTCTGTTCCTTTGTTTGTTGAAAATGGGACTTATAGCGTAATGCTTACAGCTACCATCACAGAAGGTGACGAGGTATACTATCTTTTTGAAGAGGAGCATGTTTCTGACCTAGATGTATTCCTTAAAGCAATAAGTGTTGAGTATTTAGGGGATGAAAACGCAGTTATCTATGCTGGAAATGCTGTCAGTTTTGGAATAAATGTTGAGAATGATGAATCTACAACTAATGATTTCAGCACTTTCAATAGTAATCTAATATTGGAGTACGGTGGAGATGATTGGTTACTTGCCTCTCAACTTGGGATAGGTGACATCTCAGTAGACCTTCCTTCATTCGTCTCTGGCAATAAACTTGGTTTTAGAGTTGAACTTTCAGAGAATGGTGCAATTGGAGATATTGGTGCAATCTTGAATGAAAGTGCAATCGGAACACTTGAGGATAGTGAAGATAACTTTATAAGTGGAGACGTTGATGCCGGCAATGATGTGAGTTTTGAAAGCTCCACAGGGAGAGGTCTTATTACTACCCGTGATTTTGAAGTGGGTGAGTTGGATGATGCACTTCTTTTTGAATTCGATATTACGTTTGATCAACTTCCTGAAGATTTAACGACAGATCAAAGTATCATTTTTGAATTCTCAACAGACGGTGGAGCCACTTATTCTGAGTTGGCTTCTTTCCCTGAAGCAGATGCAGAAGAGACTTTGAATGGAGATACTTTCGGCTTTGAAGTTACTTCAGCAATGAAGACGAGTGAGACCAGGTTCAGATGGAGACAAGAAGAGATCAAAGGAGGTTTTTATATTGAGCATGTAGGATTCACATTTGCTGATGCTCTTCCTTTTGACTATATCGGAACTGAAATTAATGTTGCTAGACAAGCTTTATTAATAACCAACTTGGATTCAGAAGAAGCTTGCATTGCGGATGATATTACTTTGAGCTATGAAATTAGAGGCCGATTTGGAGCAGAGAATATGCTATTTGTTTATTATGAAGATGAATTTAGTAATAGCGGTGAAGTAGGAGGATATCAATTTAATATATCGGAAGGTAAAGGAGATATTACTTTCAAACTTCCTTCTGATGTATTGGAATCGGATGATAACAACAGAGAATTCAAATTTGAGCTTTATGCGGAGGATTACACATTTGTAGATATTAATGAAGACTTTGATGTGTCTGGGGCGTTTTCAGAAGAATCAATTGAGGTAGTTGCGCCTATTCCATCAGATGCATCTTTTAATTTGCCAAGTCAAACTTTGTGCGATTCAGAAGAAATTATTGTGAGTATCGACAATGTTCAGAACTATTTCACTTATGAGCTATTTAATGTTGCTGATGCATCATCACTTGGAACACTTACTTATGATCCTGATGTGAATGACACTGAAATCAACATTGGATTGGTTACTGAATCAATTGATATAGGGATCATGGTATCTTCCTCCAGCTCTTCTGGTAATCTGACTTGTAATGCTAACACATCAACCTATACAGAAGAATTAGAGGTATTGGAAAACTATGAATTGAATGTACGTGATTCAGATATCAGTAACCAATATGAAGTCGTAGTTGATGGAGATGGTAAGACAATTTGTGAAGAGGCAAGCTCGTCTGTTGTATTACGTATCTATCGTCCAGATGGATCATGGTTGACTAACAATATTGAGTGGTTTAGAGATGATCTCAATACACCAATCAGCACTTTCTACCAGATTTCGAATAGTGAATTAAGTGAGGCTGGGGCTTATTTTGCAAGGGTCAACGATGGAACTTGCTCTTACCTCACAGAGAGTTACCTGATTGAGAATGTGGCATTGCCTGCAGTTCCTGAAATTACTGTTGTAAGCGGAAGTCTTGGTACCTGCGACGGAGATGGAGAAGTTGTACTTGAAGCAACTGCAGGTTTTACATACTATAAGTGGTCAACTGATGAAACTACCCAATCGATTACAGTAGACGTTGACGGTGATTACTATGTAGAAGTATCTAATATTCCTTTTTCTGTTGGCTGTTCCAGCAGATCAGAGACACTTGAGTTAGAAACTACTTATAGTCAGGAGTTTACAATTAGGTCTTCATCTGAAGGAATATTCTTCGAGGGAGGTGAAACACTTAATGATTGTGATGCAACAACGATTCAGTTTTATGATGCTGAATACAACAATCTATTAGGCTCAAATGGCGGTATTTATACAGTTTATCGAGGAGGAGTTGCGTTCGCAACCACGACAAGCTCATCGATAAGTATTGGTGAATCAGGTGAGTACTCTTTTGAGTGGACTAACGATGCGTTGAATGGAGTATGCACAACAATGTCTCCAACAATCACGATCAACATTTCAGAGAGTATAGAAGAAGCTCCTGTTGTTACAGTTGTAAGTGGAGATTTGACTTTCTGTGAAGGAACTGGTGAAGTGGTTCTATCAGCACCTGATGGCTTTAGCTTCTATCAGTGGTCTGGAGGTAGTGTTGGTGGAGTCGGGACTCAAACAATCACTGTCACTGAAGGTGGTTCGTACTCTGTGCAAGTATCTAATTTGCCATTCGGTGAAGGTTGCGCAAGTCCAAGTTCTGCAAATGTGGTAGTCACAGACGTGGCGCTTCCTGATTTCGGTGTTCAAGTGCTTGTAAATGGGTCGTATGACAATGCAGGAGAAGGAGAGCAATTTGTAGTTTGTGATGAAACAACCTTGCGATTCCTTGAAGATGGGTCTGCAACCAATTCGGGGATCGTTAGAATCTTTAGAAACGGTACCGAAATAGCTGCTACAGAGTCATCAACTTTCGGTCTTTCTGAAGGAGGCTCTTACACTGTAGAATGGACTAGTGATGACGATAGAGTTACCTGTACCACAATGACTGGAGCTTTTGACATAATAATTAGTGATTTACCTACTGATGCTCCGGTTCTGACATCAACAGGAGATTTGACTTTCTGTAGTGGGGGAGGTTCTGTAATACTCACAGCACCTGCGGGATTTGGTTTTTATGATTGGTATGGTGGTTCGATATCCTCTCAGGACGGATTAAGTAATAGTAATACCATAGAGGTCACCAGGAGCGGTACTTACTCAGTACAAGTAGGAACTACCTCTGCTGATGGAGATGTGCTTTGCTTAAGTCCTTCGTCTAATGAGATTGTTGTGAATAACATTTCTTTACCTAATGTTCTAATTGACAACTATGTCACACAGATAGATGGAGGATGTGGTGAAGGTGGAGTTACTTTTAGTTTGACTAACTCAGTAAATTCAAACCACGTATATCAATTGATCAATGCAGAGACTGGACAACCTTCGGGACAGCCAGTAGCTGGAAATCAAAACAACCAAACGTACCTTACTTCAGATCCAATATCGGAGGAGACTTTCTTTTACTTAGAAGTATCTTATGTAGATGGTTCTGGTTGTTCTGCTTCTTTCCCGAATAACTCAGCTTATGACTTCTCAGGTATACCAAATAATGTAGTACTTGAATTGGAAGGAGCTACGCTGGTTGCCAAGATCAATGGTAATGATTACATGGAGATAAGGTGGTTACGTAACGGTGTGAAACTTAATAATAAAACAGGTTTTACTAGTATAAACATCACCGATGGAGCTACTTACACTGTGGAAGTTGACTATCCTGGAGGATGTACAGTAACATCAAATGCTATTGATCTTACTTCGACCCCTGAGGATAATAGCGGAGGAAGAAGTGGAGGAAGGATAGTTGCTTCAACTTATCCAAATCCGTCATCTGACTATGTGAATATTGAGCTGGACGGAGGTAACTTCGGATCATATCAAGTAGATATCATGACTATGTCGGGACAAGTAAGAATTTCTGAAGTGCTTGACAAACAAGAAAATGGTTTCCAACAAAAGATTTCTATAGCTCATCTGGATGATGGTATTTATAATCTTCAAATCAGAAAAGGCAAAGAATCGAAAAACTTTAGAATCGTTAAAACTAAATAATCATGAATAAATTATTTAATTATATAGCACTGACAGGAATGGTAATAGCGTTCATATCCTGCGCTGAACCAGAAACACCGACTGCTACGTCCATGTCCTATGGAGACTGGAGTGTAGATGAATTTTACGTAGATGGTCAATCTGACGGAAGCGGAGTGATTTCCAGATTTACTTTGGAGAGAGATGGCTCGTTTGTTCTTGAAGACAATAATAATATTTTGTTTACAGGGACTTGGGTTGCCACTGATAACTCTTTAACGTTAACAGAATCAGTGGAAGGTGGTACTGTGTTTAGTTTTGAGATTATTTATCAATCGTTTACTAAAATGCAATTGGTACAAACCATTACCAGTCCTACGATAGGAAATATTCGCATTACTTACCTTATGAACTGGAATAGTGCGACTACCTATTAATTAATTTTAGCTTTTCAAAAAAGGCCGTGGGATTTCCTCCGGTCTTTTTTTGTTACAACGGAGTGAAGAGGAATTATTTATTTGTCTGTTAAAATTGGAATTGACTTGTAGATTATCAATGCTCAAACGGTTGTTTTGCTAGAATCAAGCTCTTCTGCTAACTTGTTCCCAAGTTGAAATAAACTCAGCTATAACAATGCCTTTTTAAAAACTTACCCAACAATGTTGAATTACAAAAAGAATCAAGCAATTCTCAGTATCACCAAATACACGCTTTCGGTACTATTAGGTTCCGTTTTCTTATTAAGCTGCCAGCCTAAGAAGAAATCACAGGAAACGGAAGGAGACACCAAACCCAACATCGTTGTTATCTATCTTGATGATTTAGGGTATGGAGATTTGAGTTCTTATGGAGCGGAATCCTTAAAAACCCCAAATATTGATGCGCTGGCACAGGGTGGAGTCCGTTTTACAAATGCATATGCCTCATCAGCTACTTGTACTCCTAGTAGATACGCCTTACTTACCGGGACTTACCCATGGAGAAATAAAGATGCTAAGATATTGCCAGGAACCGCCCCATTGCTCATTGACACAAATCAGCAAACCTTGCCTGGGGTGCTTAGAGAAAATGGCTACCAAACTGCTATAGTGGGCAAGTGGCACTTAGGGTTAGGTACAGGGGTTGTAGATTGGAATCAAAGAGTATCCCCAGGTCCAAACGAAGTAGGGTTCGATCATTCGTACATCATGGCTGCTACTCAGGATCGAGTACCAACGGTTTATATTGAAAATGGCAATGTGGTAGGTTTGGATCCAAATGACCCTATTGAGATTAATTACAAGAAAAATTTTGAAGGAGAACCTACGGGGCTTGACAATCCTGAGCTGCTGACTATGAAGTGGCATCATGGCCACAACAATAGCATAGTAAATGGAATACCCCGAATCGGTTTTATGAAGGGAGGAGAAGCGGCTAAATGGAGTGATGCCGATATGGCAGATCACTTTCTAAACAAAGCTCAGAACTATGTGAAAAAGCCCAAAGATCAACCGTTCTTTTTGTATTACGCTATGCAGCAGCCGCACGTCCCTCGTACTCCTCATCCCCGCTTTGTTGGCACGTCAGGATTGGGGCCAAGAGGAGATGTGATTCTTGAGGCTGACTGGTGTGTAGGAGAATTTATGAAAACGCTGGAAGAAGAGGGGCTGTTGGAAAATACCCTTATTATACTTTCAAGTGACAATGGACCTGTCTTAAACGATGGATACTATGATGATGCAGTTGAGAAAATCGGAAATCATAAACCTGCTGGCGTGTTAAGAGGAGGAAAATATAGCCTTTTCGAGGCAGGAACCAGAGTACCTTTTATCACTTACTGGAAGGGCAAAATAACACCACAAGTATCCGAAGCATTGGTATGCCAGATGGACTTGCTTGCTTCTTTATCAAAATTGGTAGGGGCTAATGCGAAAGAAGCGGATAGTCAGGAACTGCTAGATGTCTTGATGGGAGAAAGCAAGACGGGGCGCGAATCTCTTGTTTTAGAGGCTACTACCAGAACTGCTCTTAGAAAGGGAGATTGGCTGATGATTCCTCCATACAAAGGAAATCCAGTTAATACTCAAGTAAATATAGAGCTTGGTAATGATAGCGAATACCAATTATACAATCTGAAAGATGATATTGGTCAAACCAATAATCTAGCTGCTTCCGATAAAAAAATGCTTCAAGAAATGGTAACTACTTTTGAAGAGTTACGAGGTGTCGGGTATAACGATACGCAAGAGTTGGAATTGAAGTAATTCACATTGAAAATTTCTTGAGCAGATTCCTTATGGAGCTTGTTGGTTGTTAATATTCTTTGGTATACAACTATATTAAAAACTATAGTGTCCTTTTGTAAATCTTGTGGCTCAGCATGAGAACACATCAAATTAATGATAAGGACATTCTTTTGTACGTTTATAATTTTACTATATACATCTGTAAGCGCACAGGTTGTTTTCAACGGACATCTCTATGACGTAGGTACTCAAAACGATGTAGTTGGTGCGAGAGTGGAGCTTCTCAATCGAAATCAAGAGATTTCAACAAATTCATTTGGTGATTTTGTATTAAAATATGAGAATTCTGATGATCTAAATTTTCAGTTCTTCAACAATTCAATGATTTGGAGTGGGGACAAAAAATTCACAATAAAGATCATCGGACTAGACGGAAAGAATCTGTATCAGGAAAACATTTCAGGGGGCGAATCTTACCTTTTTCCAAGACTTCAGACAGGCATTTATGTGATGACAATTAAAGAAGATGATAGACTCTCGTCCTTCAAAATACTGTCTGATGGGAACGAGACAGTAAAAGTAGATAAGCGCGGCATATTTCATCGCAATAGTAATGCTCAGAATCAGTACGATACACTAACTATTAGTAAAGAGGGCTACTTCTCAAGAGAAATAGCAGTTCCTTCCAAAAGCACAGTTTTGGGTATAGGTATGCTGAGAGGTAGCTACGAAAATCTTGATTACTTCAATGAGTTAATAGCACCGCTGGCATTCGATTTATTGAGTGGATCCCCGTCTCGCAGCAACTTGGGAGATGTTCAACAGGTGAAAATCATTTATGATACCAGAACTGATTTGCTCTATTATATGAATAGTGACAGGTTCAAACTTCATTTTACTTTTTCTGAACAAATTTTAGATTTCAATAGAGGTCATTTCTATTTCAATCAGACTCAGTATACAGATAACCCAAATCGATTCCTCTATTTAGCGAGTTTGAATTATTACAAGGGAATTGATCAATATGTGCTTCAATATGTCTCAGCTATTGAGATGAATTGTGATCAGATTGAGACGGTTTATAACAAAATTCTAGAAACTTCCTTTTTGGATAAGAGCAAGCTTCGTTTCTTTCCAATTGAATCTGACTGGGAGTTGTGTTCTTCTACCAATATCATTTCTTCAGAAGAACTCTACAAAGGACAGATTTATCAAGGTTTAAATGAAGCCGAGAACTATGGATATCTTCGGAAAATTTCTTCGGAAGAACTGGGAAATACTTATGTAGGAAGAAGAAATATCGTATTGACTGATGGTGTACCAAACGACCTGCCTGTTGTTGCAGGAATTATTACTTCGGAGTTTCAAACTCCGCTTAGTCATATCAATGTTTTGAGCCACAGTAGGAATATTCCAAATATGGCATTGAGAGGAGCTTGGGATGATGCTGATATCAATTCACTATTAGGCAAGTTGATTTACCTAAGGGTAAAAGGAGAAGGCTATGAACTTAGAGAAGCCTCTATTGGGGAAGCAAGTAAATATTGGGAGTCAAAAGAGCCTAATAAGGTTACGTATTTAAAAAAGAATTTGAGCTATTCGGAAATCTCAGGTATTGAGGATGTTGATTTTAGGTTTGTAGATCGAGTAGGAGGTAAAGCTACCAATTTTGCAGAACTAAAGAATATGAGTACACTTATTCCGACTCCTGAAAATGCATTTGCCATTCCCTTTTATTACTATGATCAACACATGGAAAGATATGGCCTTACCCAGTATTTGGAGAAACTCATATCGGATCCATTATTTGCAAGTGATGCAGAATTTAGAAATAACAGCCTTGAGAAACTCAGAGATAGTATTATTAACTCATCCATTGATCCATCTCTGGTTAGTATGGTCAGCCAAAAGCTTAATAATTTTTCAGAATTCGACGCTTTTCGTTTTCGATCTTCCACCAATGCAGAGGATTTAGAGGCTTTTTCAGGAGCTGGACTCTATGATTCGTATTCTGCAAAAAAAGATCATGATAAGAAGACAATTGAAAGAGCAATTAAACGAGTTTGGGCAAGTCTTTGGAATTGGAGAGCTTATGAAGAACGAGATTATTTCAAAATAGACCATCTTTCATGCGCGATGGGAATTTTGGTTCATCGTTCATTTCCTGATGAGGATGCGAATGGGGTTTTGGTTACCAAAAATTTATACAATTCTAATCCTGGCTATGTGATTAATGTTCAGCATGGCGAGAGCAGTATCGTATTTCCAGAACCAGGAGTAATTCACGACCAAATGATTCTATTTACCTGGTCAATCGATCCTAATGATGAGTTTATGTTGGAGTATTTATCCTTTTCTAATCTACCTGAATATGAAGGAAAGCGAGTGATGACCGACGAAGAAGTCTTTGAGATGGGAAGATATGCCAAAGAAATTAAGCGAAGGTTTTATTACAATCTGCCACATAATTGCAACTGTACTTTCAATGACTTTGGTGTGGATATAGAGTTTAAAGTAGACTCACGAGTCAGCCCTAGAAAGGTTTATGTGAAACAAGCGAGGTTATATCGCTAAGAATCGAATTGATGAAAAAACTTATCGTAATAGCATTCATATTTATTTCAGGTGTTCCTTTTTCATGTAACGACGACATTAAAACAAGAAAGGGTGTTTACAAGATTGGAAGTATTGAATTGGGTGTAGGCAAGATTTCAAAGCATAACTCAAGGTACATGCTTGAAGAGGTTGTTTTCGATGATGTAACTCCCGACACCATAAGCGCTACGGAATTTGGAATCATGCTATGGTACGAAGAATTAGATTTTGAGCCTCTAGATCAGGCTTTTCGTCTTGATTTTAGTTTTATAAGTGCCGCTTTTGCTGATCCTGCACCACCTTCTCCTGATGCAATTATATCATCATTGTCCATATTCTCTGAAGATTCTGTAGGTTCTGGGGGCGTTGTTTATTCAGCAGGAGAGAACTTATCAATACTTTTCAAAGCCTCATCGGAATACGGAGCAGAACCTGTGAGTTTTGAGGATTTTATAGAAGAGGAAAAAAAGTGGTATCAATTCGAATCCATTTTCATTCATCTATCTAGACCACTGGACTTCCCAATGTCACAGAAAATAACCGTAAGAGTTATGATGGATGATGGCGAAGTTTTCAATGTAGAAAGTCCCAAAGTTCAAGTGAAGTAGGGCATCTGATTATTTAGTCTAACAGTTCTCTAATCTTTACTGGAATTGAATGCCATTCACCCAATCTGACAATACCGAAAATCAGGCTTATCAAGATTCCAGGGTTGGTAATTAGTTTAGCATTCCGAGCTACTTTTTGATCTCTTTGTGAAATTGCTCCTTCCCAGTTAGTACCTGATTTATTCGCAATGCTCTTTGCAAATTTCCAAGCACCATCTCTGGCAAGTTTCATACTGAAATCAACCAGAAAATTGTCAACTTTTCCAGCCAGTTTTAACATTACTTTAAGGGTAGGCCATATGGCGGCAAGATCGTTTTCTACTTTAATCACAAGAGAAGACAGTATTTCATTGATTTTGTTGAAATCATTTTCTAAACTCTCAATGTTTTTTCTCTTCATGACTTCAGCTGCCGCAATACCTAAGTCCAGATTGATGTGAGCGTTCATGCCAATGAGTAAATGTTGTAAAACAATTGGCCAGTATCTTGATGAGAGAGCAAAGGCTTTTTGCCATGATGCAGTTACGGACTCATTGTTTTGATATGAATAGTAAGCAGCTATATATCTATTAGCGAAGATGACATCTAAGCGTTCCATTCTTTCACCATCATCGAAAAAATCGGATTCAATTCCTTCTTTTACTTTGACTGTAACCTGTTGATAGAGTGCTGCGAAGTAGCCAAATGTCTCCTTGTTAGATTCTGAATTTTCGATGATTTCATTAAGTATTGAGATGACCTCATCAATGGTATTGGCTTGCCTTAATTTACTCATATCTGGATAATGACATTATATGGAATGAATTTAGGATTGAATACCCATGTTTTCACTAATTGATCAATGTTATTTTTTATTAAACCGGCATAATAAATGGTTTGAGAATTTTTTTTAGCATTGTATTTATGAAATTACTCCTCATATCATAGATAATGTGTCTTTCTATTTGCTTATTTTCTCAAGAAAAGAATTCAGACACACCTAGTGAATTCAGGATTGTAGAAGTTCCAGCTGAATTCCCTGGAGGTATATCGAGTTTTTACAAATACTTATCAGAGAATATGAAATATCCTGATGAGGCTCGCAGGCTTGATATTGAGGGCAAAGTATATGTTCAGTTTATTGTGAATAAAGATGGTAATGTGGATACAACTTCTGTGAAAGCAGTAAAAGGGGTACATTCTTCTATTGACAGAGAAGCTATTCGAGTAATAAAAGAATGCCCACAGTTTATTCCAGCAAGAGAATATGAGAATAGCGTTGAAACAGTCAGGCAAAAAATGGTGGTTCCAATTATATTCAAACTCACTAACTCTAAACCAGAAAAAAAGAAGGGCTTATTTCGTAAGTGATTGGTGTCTTCATATTGATCAAGCCAGCTCTCTCAAATCCACAGGAACTACTCTTGAGACCCCTTGCTCGATCATGGTAATACCGTAAACGATATCAGTACTGGCCATTGTTCGCTTATTGTGTGTAACAATAATAAATTGAGACTCTTTGGAGAACTTCCTTATAATTTCATTGAACTTATCAATGTTAGCATCGTCCAGTGGGGCATCCACCTCATCGAAAATACAGAAAGGGGCAGGCTTGATAAGATAGATAGCAAATAGGAGTGAAGTGGCTGTCAAAGTCTTCTCACCTCCTGAAAGTTGATTAATAGTAAGCGGTCTTTTGCCCTTTGGCTTAGCCATAATCTCAATAGAGGACTCAAGTGGATTATCTGGGTCAGAAAGCTTCAATTCGCAATCGTCTTCCTCTGTAAATAAGGTTCGGAATACTTTGATGAAATTATCTCTGATTTTGTTGAAAGCTTCTAGGAATGTAGTTCTGGCAACTTCGTCTATTTCTCCAATAGTTGCCAGTAGAGATTCTTTGGCTTTAATCAGATCCTCCTTTTGTTCTCCTATAAAGTCATGCCGCTCTTTGATTTCTTCATAAGCTTCCATTGCCATAGGATTGATTGGGCCTATGTTATCAATTTTGCTTTTAAGCTTTTCAACGCTTTGGCGTAGTTCTTCTTCTGATTTGCTGAGCTCTTCTTCGTCATCAAATATTTCAACCTGATTTAGATCTACATTGAACTCAACAGATAAGCGTTCTTTTACAGAGTTTAATTTGAGCTTGGTTTCATTTAGTTTTTCTTGCCATTGCATCAATACCTGATCGGTAGATTCACGCATTCGTTGAATTTCCCTGACAAGCTTATCTTCCTCATCTATAATTCCCCGAACCTGATAGTATTCTTTCTCCGATTCGTTGACACCTTTTTCTATTGCTTCTTTCTCCTCGTACATTGAGATCAAATCATCGTCGCTTTCTTCGGATTTTTTGACCAATTCATTTAAGTCGCCGGTAGCTCGCTGCAGATCTGTTTGGTTTCGTTGAATCCTTGCTTCGCTACTACTAGCTGCTTCTTCCTTATAGCTAATTTCTTGAGTAATAGAGTTGACTTTGTTTTGCTGTCGATGGAAGAGGACATTTCCTTCGTTGTAAGCCGTCGATTTTTGACTCAGCAATTCATTTAATTCCTCCAGCTCAGTTTTATGGATTTCTACCTGTTCTTGAAGAGACTCCAGAAGCTCATTGTTTTCTTTTTGTTGAGGGCGTAGCGATTCCAATTCTTCACTGAGATCACTTATTCTGTCCTCTATGTCTTCTCTCTTGGTTTCGTTTGACGAGAGCATTTCGTTGAATTGCTCTTGCTTGGTCTTAAGAGAAACATACGTTTCGTTTACCTGATTGATTTCCTGTTGCAATGCTGTGAGCTCATCTGCTTGGCTGGAATCTTTCAGTTGAGAGAGCTCCGATATGTTTTCATTTAGGCTGCTCTCTGTATGCTGTTGCTTTTTGGTTAGCTCTTTGATTTTTACTGCGAGCTTTTCGAGATTTTTGGCTCGACCTATCCTTTTTCCTTCGAAGAGTCCTACTGAGCCTCCAGAAATGTTGAATTTCTTATGAATAATTTTCCCACCCTTTTCAACGAATGTAGCATTTGGGTTGGGATTTTCCGGGAGCTCATTTTCGAATATGTAGACATTTTCGAGAAGGTAGCTAATCAGTTTTTTGTATTTATCATCATATTCCACCACCTCAGTTGCCGCTACGGCGTTTTCAAGTAATGGGGCTTCAGAGACATGATCACCCAGAGAATCTAATATGAAAAAATGAGCCCTGCCTCTGGAAGCATCACTTAGTAGATTAACTGCTTTTAAAGCATCAGCTCTTGAGTTAACCACATAATAATTCATATATGACTCAAGGTAGTTTTCAATTGGTATTCGATATTCCTCGGGACAAGTTATAACATCAGATAAGAGTGGAGCATCACCCCAGTTGTTGCTCTTCTTGAGGAATTTGATTGCTTCCGGAAATCCCTCAAGGTTGTCAACTAAAGATTTGGTGAGGTTATATTCATTTTGTTTGGCATCAAGTTCTCTATTGATTTTAGATAGTTCCTCACGCATGAGGTCGATTCTTTTTTGAATAGATTCTACCTTTTCTTTTATAGCCTCTTCTTTATTGGTGAGCTTGGTGATTTCTTCTGTTTTATATTCCTTTTCTTGTTGTACTTCAAGAATTTTAGATTCGAAACTTTTCAAACTTTCCGAGTGAGTAGAGGAGTCCTCTCTGGATTGCTTTAATTCATTTTGGAGCGTGCTTATTTGAATCTCCTTGATTTCAATTTCCTTATTGATCTGATAGACTTCCTCACGCTTGGATGAAAACTGTTGATTGTTTTCCGTTAGGATCGACTGAGCTTCCTGAGTTTTGTTTTTCTGTTCTTCATGATCAGATTTCAAATGCTCAAGTCTATGGTTGATTTCTGAAAGTATGGATTGAGCTGTCTCCCTCTCTTTATCCAGACTTTTGAGAGAGAACAAGGCTCTTTCATTGCTTTCACGATCTTGAACCAGCTGCTCCTTTAAGTTGTCGATGCGGTCGTGTAAGAATCGCTGACGCTCATTTTTGATTTTCTTATCACTTTCGTACTGCCGAATTTTCCCAACATGCTCGTTTAGTGATTTTTGTCTGGACGAAAGTAGTTTTTCCTTGGTGACTAAATCTGCTTTGGATTTCTCTATGGCTGCTTCTTTTTCATTTAACTGAGCTATAAGTCCTTCCTTTTTATCGCTACTCTCTTCGATCTGTTTTTCAATGTTGGATTGAGCTTCCGTTTGAGCAGTAATAGATTTTTTAGCAAGAGCAATGCTTTTTAATTTGTACTCTTCTTTGATTTCGTAATACTTTTTTGCCTGTCTGGCTTGCTTCTCAAGAGACTTTAGGTTCTTTTCTATTTCAAAAAGCAAATCCTCTACACGATCTAAGTCATCATCAGTATCACCAAGCTTCTTCAGGGTTTCTTTCTTCCGAATTTTAAATTTAGAAACCCCCGCTGCTTCTTCAAACAGGCTTCTTCTGGAGTTGTCTTTGTCATTCAAAAGATCATCAACCATCTTCAATTCGATGATGGCGTACGTATTAGAAGCGATTCCTGTATCCAGAAATAAGTTTGTGATATCTTTTAACCGACAGGCAACATTGTTGAGCAAGTATTCACTTTCACCCGATCTGAAATACCTTCTTGTAATCGTAACTTGAGAGTATTCCGTAGGAAGGATATTCTTGGTGTTGTTGAAAGTCAGAGACACTTCTGCCAACTGAGTAGGTTTTCGAGCTTTAGTGCCGTTGAAGATTACATTCTCCATTTTGTCGGATCTTAGCACCCGAGTTTTTTGCTCCCCCAGTACCCATCTTATAGAGTCCACTACGTTGGACTTGCCACACCCATTAGGTCCCACGATACCCGTTATCCCCTCATCGAAATTTATTGTAACTTTATCCGCGAAGCTCTTGAATCCTTTTATTTCCAGACGGGTTAATTGCATGAAGTAATGGTGGTGTTGAACTTGATATTAACCATCAAATTTAAGACAAATTTCTACATATAGGATACTATGGATAACATTCAATTTTGGGTCTATTTGGCTTTTGGCGCGATCTACCTCATTACCCGTATGATGAAAAAGAAAAAAGGCGAGAACCAACCTGAAGGATCCGCTGATCAATCAACCGAACGGTCATATAAAAAGCCCGTAAGTTTCGAAGATCTTCTCAAGGAATTTACTCAAGTAGAGGATGTAGAACCTCAAGAAGATGAATATGCAGATCAGCAACGAAGAATCGAAGAGGCTAGAGCAGAAGAAGAGTCGTTGCAAAAGCAAAAAGAAGAGGAAGAGATCGATAGTATAAATCAAGATCATACCCACAGAAGGTTTGCTGATGATGAAAGTCGAGAAATTTATGAGAAGTCAATTGTGCAGGCAGAAGGGGCAGATTTATCTTTTGAACGCGATGAACATTTTAAAACTAAGCTAAATAGACAAGAGGAGGTAGAGGAAGGGTCCACAATTGGTAGTGAGATTCTTGCTTCACTTCAAGACGCTGACCAAGCTAAGAAGGCTGTCATTCTTAGTGAGATTTTGAATAGAAAGTATTGATTTCATACGTTGCACAATAGCTGAGAAGTCGAACTTCGATATCTTTTTTCAAAGATCACATTAGATTTTCGATCATTCCCTTCGTGCTCATTCCATCCGTAATGACTGGGGCAGATTTACACGGATCAAGCAATATTGTTGTGGAGTGATTGTACTATGCATAGGTTTTAAGAAGCAGAATAATTAATCAGCTTTGTTTTCATTATCCTAGTCACGCCAGTATGGCGTCTGTGACAAGATGGATTCCCCTGGGGCGCACGGCCAGTGAATGACCTTCAGCGTGTAGATCGAGGTGTAAAATACTTAAGCGCACCAGATAAATAGGCTCAATATCCAGAACTCAACCCTTCAATAAAATCTTGTAATTGAATTATTTTAAGCCTCTCCACAGTTTTGCTCTTGATTCATTTACACAAGGGTCAAACTCATGAGATCAATGAAAATGGCTGATGGTGAAAGAAGTAGCAATAGGTTTCTACAAGCTGACTAACGAAAAAAGCCACTCGGAATGTCAAACGGCTTCTGGTTTAAACGATATAAATGGGGAATCTCTTCTAAGTGTTCAGCCACCTCCAAAATTTGCCTAGTGCTGTTTTTGGTTTAGGAAGATGCGCTTCCTCCCTCACGGCAACATCTTTTTTCTTCTTCTTTTTCTTTGGCTTTGATATTTGCACCGGAGCATCAGTTTCAATTTTTTCTTTGTAAAACTTCTCTTTTAACTCCTTTTTCTTTCTCTCCTGAATGATCTTCTTTTTGCGAGCTTCCCAAGCTTCTTTTTCTAATCTTCGTTCTTTAGCTTTTAATCTCCTTTTTTCTCTTTCCTCTTCACTCAAAGGCTGTCTTCCACCTCGCTTGCTTTTTTGACTCTTTTGTGGCTTTTCGGGAATTGATTCAGCTACTTCTTCTGTATTTTCTTCTTTAGTTTTAGGCTCAGGCAATTCTATCTTACCAACAACCTTAAGCCCCTGAAGCTCAACTTTTGGAGCTTTGATCAAATCAACAACCTCAATCAAAGATTCTGATTCATCTTCTAGTAATTCACCTACGGTAGCAACCTTTCTGTCATCAGAATCATCTGCAATAGATTCTTCGATTCCATTGACCGTGGGAATCGGCTCAGACACATTTTGTTCTTCTTGCAAAGCTTCAGACTCAGCTATTTCTTCTTTCTCCTCTTGTATTGATTCTACTTCCTGTTCAGGTATGATTTCAATTTCATCTTTCACTTCTTCAGGCTCTTCTACTTCTTCAGGCTCTTCTACTTTCGTTTCAGACATGGTGGAGACTTCAGCTTCATCAACGATCTCTTCTTCTACGACGGGTAGAATATCAAAATGTTCAACCACCATGGCCTCAAGGTCATCATCTAGCTTGGAATTCGGGTGAGGATTAATCTCTACACCTCTTGATTTTGTATAGGCTACTATGTCCTGAGTAGTAATATCAAATTTTCTAGCTAATTGCCCGAGCCTCATGGTTTTAGGTGTTGTTAATTTCTAATTTCGGCAAAAATAATAAGTGATTGGTATCGAGATCAAATAAAATCAACTATTTCCCCAAGCAGCCTTGTCCATAAACCAGAAAAGATTCCCCTCACTTGGTTTTATGTGTGCAGCTGGATAGTCAAGATAGCCACCAACCTTTGTGAAAATAGACTGAATTTTCTCCTTTTTATTTGCTCCAGTTACGAGAAATACAATGTTGGAAGCATTGTTAAGCGTATCTCCTGTTATTGTTATTCTGTTTTGGCCCGATTCCGGATGAACCGCAACATCGCAAGTCTGCTTAGAATTTAACAATTCTATTTCATGAGGGAAAATAGAAGCAGTATGTCCATCATCTCCCATGCCAAGGAGAATGAGATCAAATTGTGGCAAGGAGTTTTGAGAAGGAATCGCTTTCTCTATTTCTTCAGCATATCGCATAGCTTCTTCCTTTGGTGTATTTTCTCCTAAAACACGATGGACGTTCGACTCAGGAATTGAGATGTGATCGATCAAACGCTCCTTTGTCATTTTATAATTGCTATCAGAATCAGTAGGAGGCACGCATCTTTCGTCTCCCCACCAAAGATGGATTTTACTCCAGTCGAATTCTGATGCAAGATTTTGCGAAATGAAGTCGAAGAGAATTTTAGGAGTAGACCCTCCTGAAAGTGCAACGTGGAATTCCTCATTGCCCTTTGTGAGATTTAGGAAGAACTGAGCAAAGTTTTCAGCAACTTCTGCTGGCGATTCATATATATGTTTATTCATTGATTATTAAGTCTTTTACAATTCACAATAGATACCATCATCGGTCAGGTTCTTGCATGGATTTCTCCATGACATGTTTTCACCATCAATCATGTTAATGGCTTTTTCAGGTCCCCACGTGCCTGCCGGATATCCATACACAGGGATACTGTGATCCTCTTTCCATGCCTTTAAAATCGGATCGATAAATTCCCACGCCTTGATAACACTATCTCCTCTAGCATATAACGTAGCATCTCCTTGCATACAATCAAGAAGTAATCTTTCGTAAGCCTCAGGAACGTATGAGTCGGCTAGGTCATCGTAAAGGAAGTCCATGTTTACCGTATCAACATTAAATCCAGTTCCAGGCACTTTAAGACCGAATTTCAACAAAATACCTTCGTTAGGTTGAATCCTAAAAACTAAAATATTCTGATTTGCAGCAAGTCTACTGTTGCTAAAGAGGTGATGATGGTTGGGTTTGAAATGAATGACAACCTCCGAAACCCTTGTCGGAAGACGCTTTCCACTTCTTATATAAAAAGGGACATCCGCCCACCTCCAGTTGTCTATATAAAACTTGATTGCAGCAAAAGTCTCAGTTCTAGAATCAGGATCAACACCTGGTTCTTCACGATACCCTGTAAAAGGCTCTCCTTGATAAGATGAAGAAGTGTACTGGCCTCTTATTACATCTGTGCGAATCTCTTCTTCACTCAGTGGTCTTATGGATTGGAATAATCTATTTTTTTCATTTCTTATAGAATCAGCATCCATTTTCACTGGAGGCTCCATAGCTACCAAAGATACGAGTTGCAGTAGGTGGTTTTGAATCATGTCTCGCATAGCACCAGACTTGTCATAGTAACCTCCGCGCTTTTCAACACCTACACTTTCTCCCGATGTAATTTCAACCCTCTGAATATAATTTCTATTCCATAGAGGTTCAAAAATGCTATTAGCAAATCGAGTTACCAGCAAATTCTGAACAGTTTCTTTGCCTAGGTAATGATCTATTCTATAAATCTGTTCTTCATTGAAACACTTCAGAAGTTTGGAGTTCAAGTCATTTGCTGACTCCAGATCATATCCAAATGGCTTCTCTATGATTAATCTTTTCCATCCTTTATCCTCTTTATTAAGTCCAACCTTTGCTAGATTTTTACTTACAACTTCGTATAAACTAGGAGGAGTGGATAGGTAGAAAATGGAATTTTGCGAGCCTCCTTTTTCTTGAAAGACTTTTTCGAGACGCTCATTCAAAGTTTTATAACCCTCAAGATCAGAGGTGTCAATCGATTGATAACCAACATGTTTGCAAAAAGACTTGAGGTCATTTTTGTCTTCCTTTTCTAAATGCGCATTTTCGATGACAGAGATTTTTTGATACTCCTCATTCGAATATTTAGTTCTACTTACTCCTAATATTTGGTATGTTTCGGGTAGAAAACCTCTTTTATATAAATTAAAAACAGCCGGAATTAGCTTGCGCATGGTTAAGTCTCCGGATGCTCCAAATATGACCAAAACTTGGTCTTCTAGTTTTATTTTTGACATAATGAAATGCTCGAAAAGATGAAAATTTTACAAATATTTCGATATTTTATTGAATTCTGGTGGAAATTAATGAGATAATGCTAAACTTCGAATTTTAGTTATTCTTTTGGTAACAAGGAGGTCAAAACAAAAGTTTTGGCGTCTTATAAATAATTTAAAAATGAGTGCATCATATGATTTTGGCCTGGTTGGCCTGGGAGTGATGGGAAGGAACTTTATCCTTAACGTTGCAGATAATGATTTTTCAGCTTTTGGATTGGATACTGATCAGGAGAAAGTGGATGCTCTAAGAGTGGAAGGAGCAGGGAAGAAGGTAGATGGTACTACTGATAAGTTAGATTTTATCAAGAATCTATCCACTCCGCGCAAAATCATGCTGCTAGTTCCTGCCGGTGGACCTGTAGATTCTGTTATTGAAGACTTACTTCCTCATCTCGATAAGGGAGATCTCTTGATTGATGGAGGAAATTCATTTTTCACAGACACTGACCGAAGAGCAGCCTATCTAAAAGAAAAAGGCATGTTTTTCATTGGCTCTGGTGTTTCGGGTGGAGCGAAGGGAGCTAGGTTTGGTCCCAGTATTATGCCTGGAGGTGATCAGGAAGCATATGCACTTGTAAAACCAATATTTGAAGCAGTATCTGCAAAGGTGAATGGCGAACCGTGTGTTGATTATATGGGAGCTAAATCTGCTGGTAACTATGTGAAGATGGTTCACAATGGTATTGAGTATGGCTTGATGCAATTGATATCAGAGTCTTACAATGTGTTGAAAAATGGATTGTCGAAAGATAATCAGGAACTCGGAGAGATATTTACAAGCTGGAATCAAGCGAGACTTAAATCATTCTTGGTAGAAATCACGTCGGAGATATTCAATAAAATAGATGAAGACTCTTCCAACCACTTGGTGGACATGATTCTTGATAAAGCCAAGCAAAAAGGTACTGGAAAATGGACCTCTCAAAATGCAATGGATTTAGGAATTCCAATTCCTACGATTGACGTATCTGTAAGTATGAGAGCCATCTCTTCATTCAAAGATGAAAGGATATTAGCAAATAAGCTTTATCCTAAACCGACTGTTTCTGAAAATGCTCCTTCTGTTGAGGAAGTAGAGGCAGCACTATATTTTGCTTTTATAGTTACCTACGCACAGGGAATGACACAGCTTGTGGCCGCATCCAAGGAATATAATTATGAGCTTAATCTGGAAGTAATCTCTAAAATCTGGCGTGGGGGCTGTATCATAAGAGCAGAATTGCTAGAAGATATGCGCAAGGCTTTTGAAAAAGATAACGAACTCAATAGTTTGCTTTTGGATGATCATTTTGCGAAAGAAGTCAATGCATCTATAGGAGCTGCTCGAAAAGTTCTTGCATTTGCCGTCTCATCGGGTATACCTGCTTCAGGTTTAGCTGCTTGTATGAGTTATTTCGATGCTTATACAAGTGATAAATTGCCTTTGAACTTGATCCAAGCTCAGAGAGACCATTTCGGATCACATACTTACGAGAGAATAGACAAAAAAGGGATTTTTCATACGGAGTGGTAAAGTTCGTATCTTGATGATACAAACAAACCAATCTAAATTATGAAAAGCCATGTCATGGTAGCCAGCTGTCTTGTGATAGCTGTGCTACTTAGTTATTGCACTCCACCGGAAAAGGTGGAAGAAATTAAGTCCCCCACTTTTCTTTTCGTTGAAGGCCATGCTCCTGTTTGGGAAGCTGCCATATCACAAGTTATCGCTTTGATAGATTCAATGCCTGGTGATCAGCTTGGATATAGACCACATGAAGAGTTGAGAACCTTTTCAGAACAGATCGTGCACATAGGAGGTTCCTCTAAAGTCATTGCAAATCTTTACCTGAAAGATATTCCACCACCAGCCGAACAGCCTGAGATGGATATCGAAAGCATGAGCAAAGAAGACTTGAAAGCATTCGTAAAAGGTCAATTATCTGAAGCCTGGGAGATCATTGCAAGCGTGTCGGATGAAGATCTCAAGGGACAAATTAAGAGCTTTGGAGGAAATGACATGACGCGAATGGAAGGACTTCTTACTGTTCATGATCATCTGTCAAATCACAAAGCCAAAGTCAATATGTATGTGAGACTAAGCGGAAATAACCCTCCGCCGTATAGCTA
This sequence comes from Cyclobacteriaceae bacterium, assembly GCA_049115715.1. Lineage (GTDB taxonomy): Bacteria > Bacteroidota > Bacteroidia > Cytophagales > Cyclobacteriaceae > JAMZMI01. Next base: position 224,256 of record JAGDZQ010000025.1, on the reverse strand, counting down.
TTATTAAGATGGTCTGGTAGGGGCTTAAAATTTCTTTTTAAGCTTTTTCCTAAGCTTATCGATTCCTTGAGAAGAGATGTAATCCAATAGGGATTTAATCTTTTGATCTTTTTCTTCCTCAATTGCAGCATTAATTTCTTCTCTTGGAATTTCCTTTTTGACCGAAACGGGAATTGGCAAAGTGATATTGGTCTTCTTAGTTAAATTAAGATTGAGCCAAACCTTTCCTTTCAGAACTACATTTTCAGCTTCCAATAGAGGTTTGATAGGAAATGCCGTAGGAATGTTGATAATGACATTAGTTAAATTAGAGGAATTGGGAGGGATTATTGTATGCTCCAGGTGTCTCACATCCACAAGGAAAGCGTCATCGAGATATGCTTTTAACTTAAGGGAATCTAAAGCAACCTCTGAGTCATTGGGATTAGTTATTTCTAAGACTGCATTGAATTTTAGACTGGACAAGTCTACATTGAAATTACCTGCTTTTATCTCTTTGGCCATACCCAAAGTCTCCTTGCCAGGATTTTTAACATCAATCTTGTTTGTAGAATTATCGAAAGTTATGTTGGAGTTAAAATCAATCAGATCAAGCTGGACTTCTTTGAGATTGTAACCACATTTCTCAAGCATTTTCCGAGCCTTTACAGACTCCTTCATTGAGGCGCATCCAACTGCAAAAAGTATAATTACGATAAAGAGAGTAGCGCTTTTAACTTTTAAATAGGTGGTATTCAAGATCATTATTCTTTTCCTTTTTCCTCAATAAGAACGTCGATTTTCTTGCTTAGTTCTTCAATCTGAATTTGAAGGTCATCATTGTTGTCCCTGACCATTTCGTCAACAAAAATGGCATTCACAATTGACATCCCAAAAATACCTCCTGTCAACACAACGAAAACGAAAAAGAGCCTAGTGAGTGGAACCTTCCATGACTCAGGATCCATATTGGAAATGATGGCACTTGGTATTTCATTCCAACCCTCAAGTGTAAACACCTGAAACACTGAATATAGAGAAATTACCGGATTAGAGAAAAACTCGGGTGCTGAGTTCTTAAATAAGTAGCTGCTGAGAACAGCAAGCAGTATGTTATAAATGAAAATAGCAACAAACACGAAAATAGATGCTCGAAAAGCTCGAACAATTCCAGCAATCATCTGAGAGATGTTGGGGATAAATCTCATGAATCTTAGAATTCTCAAAACCCTAAGTAGTCTAAAGACAAGGAGATAGGAGATATCTGGAATATGGATAACCAACTCAAATAGTGACGGTATTGAGATCGCTACCAGAATGAAATCAAATTTATTCCAAGCGACATTTATATATTGCCTCCATCCGTTGAATGCAACTTTCACTATTATCTCTAGAATGAAAAATAAAGTGAACAGATGATCCAAAAGGGACATGAAAGGATCTTCGTGGAACCCTTCAAAACCCATCAAAAAGATAAGTACTGAGTTAAGTAAAATGGCTGAAACTATCAACCATTCATTCATGAAAACCTTTAATATTCTCGAAATCATCTATAGATTAATGTGGGCTAACTTTACAATATAAGCTTTTTGGAAAAGAATGGCTGTATTGAAGTTGTTGGAAAATTAAGCAGTTTTCATACCTCAGCACAACGATTATTTTCTATTTTTAAATTCAATAAATATGTAAATAGCATGGATGAGGGAGCAATAAGAGTCGAAGATAATGATAAATACTTACCTGTCGATCCAGATTTTCATGAAATAGTACAAGAAAAAATAAATGCCGGTGAATTGGGTAAAGTCCATTTTTTTGAAAATCAATTCGAAATAGGTGTTGCTCAGGGTGTTATCAAGGAATTGAAGTCTCTCGCTGACGGTTTTTTTGTATTGGTTGGAAAAGACTGGGTTCGTCTTGATAAAATAATAACTCTTTTGGGTAGGCCGGGTCCTTCTTATGAAACCTACGACCGCTTTGCGAATGCATGCTTGACTTGCGAGAATTTAGGGCAGTTTGGAGTCTAGCGAATGATAACCTTCAAATCAGTACTTTCAACTTTCGTGGATAATAAGGTTTACAACCTTCACATTCCAGTACCTCGAGAAACTATCGCTGATATGATATCGGGCGGGAAAGAAAATAACATAAGAGTTATTTGCTCAATCAATGAAAAAGTGTCAATTCATTCTTCGCTGATGCCAAGGCAAGGAGATTTTTTCATTTTGATCAATAAAAAGCTTCAAAACAAGCTGAAGATTGAAGTGGGAGATGACTTGTGGGTTAAGCTGGAGTTGGATACTTCGGATTATGGAATGGAAATGCCCGAAGAACTTGCAGTCCTTTTAGAACAAGATCATGAAGGAGATACTCACTTTCATAACTTAACTTCTGGGAAACAAAGGAGCCTCATTTACATTGTCAATCAGGTGAAAAATAAGGATAGCAGAATGAGAAAGGCTCTTGCAATTGTAGATTGTCTCAATGAAATGAATGGACATCTTGATTATAAAAGAATAAATGAAAAGATCAAAGAGTATAATCAGATGAGTAAGCTCAGATAAGTTCCTCAAATTCTCTTTTCAAACCGGTGCGGAAAAGCCTCTGATTTTACTCTTGACTGATCAGGTTGTAATAGTCAAATACCTGAATAAGCTCAGATTCGTTTTTGAGATTCAAAACATTGTCGGAGATAAAATCAGAAACCTCATCTTTCTTATCACCAACTAAAGCAACGATTTCTTTCTTCTTGGCCTTGATTTTTATCACTTCTTGCCCCTCTTTTTTTACATAATACTCAGCCTTATGTACGTATTTGTCACTTGTAGCCTCTATGTAGCCTTTTGATGGCTGTCCAGCTACGAAATCACAAATTGCCTTTTTAAGCAATGTAATCTCCTCTCCCTGAGATAATACTTGAAGAAAAAAGGCTTTTGAGTTTATCGTATGGGATAGAAAAACTTGATTACCAATTTGAAATTTTTCAACGTTAAGGTTTTGTGAGCTATTGTAAACAACATTGTTTTTCATATATGAGACCAATCCCTTCTCTACATTGAAATTAAGAAACTCAATCTCCATCACCTTTCCGTCCTTCAAATGAACAACCCCGGAATTCCACTCTTTATTTAAATAAGGGCTTCCGATTGTAGCACTTTTTTCATTCCTTATATTAGTCTGAACCTCGATTGTCCCGGTGTTTGGATTGGAGATTTCAGCATAATTTTGAGAAAACCCTAGCTGGCAAAACCCCAGTGAGAAGATGATTAACAAAATTTTCATGGTTGAAGTAGTAGCTTTTATGTCATTCATGGTTGTACTTGGTTGGATGAAGATTCTCATCTGAAATAGCGCAATTGTCTCGTATCGACTGATAAATTTAATCAGGTTCTTGTTCATAAACATTTAAGCGCATCCAGTATTTGAATAACAAAGACATCAAAATATTCCCTTATGTTGGCTCTGAAAATGATCGCATATGTTTTTTTGATTGATTATGGTCAAATAGAACTTCAATATGATAGGCTCATAAAATGATAATACTTTGATCACAGTCTTTCCACTGAAAATACACTATTTTTAATCAAGGAATCTATCGTAATGTTTCTTTCCATTAAAAATATACTTATGAAGAAAATTTTAGTCATGTTGATGGTTTTGATAGGAATTGTTGATGCCAAATCTCAACTTCTACAAGAGAGTTTCGAATCTGATGGTTCGGGTGGAGTGCGATATACTATTTCACCTGGAGCTTCTGGGGAGATCGGATCAACCTCTGATTATTATGGTATTACTGATGGTTCTGACATCAGCCCTAATTTTGCAGGAGTTCAAGGGACTTCTTTTTTTGCGGCACAGGATACAGATGGTGCTGATTTAGAAGTAGCTAATCAATCATCCACCGTTACTTTGACATTTAACGCAATTGATATTTCGGGTGTAAGTAACTTGGATTTTTCGGTTTATTTAGCGGAGGACGATGATGGAGTCAACCAAGATTGGGATGCTGATACGGAGGTAAGCTTTTTGTATTCAGTTGACGGAGGAGCGGCAATAAAACTTCTATCGATTGCAGCCGAGGGAGGTACGAATACTGAACCCGCAATAGACACTGATTTTGATGGCGTAGGTGATGGAACTAAAATGAGTGAGACTTTTACTCAGTTTTCTTCAAGCTTTTCTGTTTCGGGAAACTCTTTGGTTTTATCAGTCGAATTAATAAAGCTTAATGCGGGTGATGAGGATATTGCATTTGATGAGATTGTTATTTCAGAGTCAACCACTGAGTCAGTTGGTTTTTCCTTTATATCAAGTACCGAAACAGAAACTGACGGTACTTTTTCAACAACAATACCAGTTGTTCTCAGCAATTACGGTGGGACTCCTGTTGATCTGAGCGTAACTGTGACTGGAGGATCAGCTGAATCAGGAGTATTGGCAAATGACTTTACTTTGAATACTACAACTTTATCCTTTTCATCATCTTCAACTCAAAACGTTAGTCTAGATATTCATGCAGACGTTGGGAGCTCAGATGAAACAATCGAGATTACTCTCACAGAAACAACCTCCACAGGGATTTTGATTTCGCCATCAGTTCATACTGTTACCATTGAAGACGATGAAATTGCACCCTTACTTATTACTGAAATAATGTATAACCCTTCAACAGATTTGGGAGATGATACCGCTTTTGAATTTGTTGAGATTTATAATTCAGGCAATACCACTGTGGAATTGGAAGGTTATTTTATTTCAGATGCATTCACCATTTCATTTGAAGCAGGTGCGGAATTGGCGGCTTTCGAATATGCCATTATTGCTGTAGATGAGTCTTCTTATATGGGAAATGGGTATCAGGTATTTGAATGGGGTTCGGGTAGTCTTGTTAATTCTGGCGAAACCATTACTTTGAAGAATGCGAATGGAATAACGCTAGATGAGGTGACGTATTCTGATGATATAGAGTATCCAAATGGTTTAGGTCCATCATTATCCTTGGGAAATGTTGGAGCTGATAACTCTGATATGACTTATTGGATTGGATCAGCAGCCGATGGAGGAACACCAGGATTAGCAAATGACATTACCGTTTGGACAAGCTCATCAGATACTCAATGGGCTACAGGAAGTAACTGGTCGAATGGGTTGCCGATTGCTACTTTGAGTGCAATTGTGCCAGCCGGAATTGCAAGTCCTACAATTGCTGATGATATTGAAATGGCCTCTCTGAAAGTGGAGACGGGTATTGTTTTATTAATAAGTGCTGGAACAACAGTCGTTAATGGTGAACTCATCTTGGATGGAGAAGCTGAAGCCCTTTCAGGGTCTTCGCTAGTGATTCTTGGAGATGAAACTGGGGCTGGAAATTTGACAGTGTTTAGAAATACAACCGGGAGTGGAGGATATAGTATTTTAGGCTCACCGGTGGGTGGAGCTACTGTTGCAAGCCTTGGAGCGGACTATTTTTATGGATATGATGAGGAAAATTCTGTTTTTACAATCCCAACGGTAACCAACTTAAGTTCTGGGGCAGGTTTTTTCGTAGGATATGATGCCGTTTCTCCCTCAGTTTCATTTACAGGTTCACCGGTTAGTGGTGATAAAAGCGTCTCAGTTACCAATGTTGGAGATGGCTTCAATTTGGTTGCCAATCCATATGCCGCTGCGATTTCGATGGAAGACTTTCGAGCGGGAAATGGGACAAACGTCATTGATGGTATCATCTACTTATGGGACGATGGCGGAACAAATGAAGGGGCAGCTAGGGGAGGTGATTACATTACCGTAAGCGAGGTAGGAGTAGTAAGTATCGTGGACTTGGTCGGAACAGGTTCAGCTGGGACTTCTCCAGCTGAAAATGGATTCATAGCTTCTACCCAAGGGTTCTTTGTACATGCTACAACAGCTGGTAATGTATCATTTACTTCTGATATGCAGGAGACCACCACAGGTGCAAATGCCGACGCTAATCACTACAGAAAAACAGAAAAGAAAGAGATGATCCGGCTATCTGTCTCAGGAAACGGACTTTACAATGAGATACTAATAGGGTTTACTGAAAATGCCACCTTAGGCAAAGACCTTGGCCTTGATGCATTGAAGTTATCCGGTAATGAATTGATTTCATTTTATTCATTCAATGAAGATGAAAAATATGCAATTCAAGCTTTGCCAGTACCTCATTCGGAAATTATTAAGGTTCAATTGGGAATGGATTTAGCAGAAGCAGGGGAGTATGTTTTAAGCCTAAAAGAAATTGTGGGTGTTGACAAAAGTGTTGATATTATGATTCTTGACAAACTTACTGGTGAGCTTTATGATTTTAATGAGCATAATGAAATTTCTTTCACCAATTCAGCGTCAGTTTTTGCATCCAAGAGATTTGAACTTGTTCTGAATCCAGTTGAGGTTTTGGCATTCGATGAATTGAAAGAGTCTGATGATTTGATCATTTTCTCCAACGAACAAGGATTGAATATTCAAGCCAAGGATGATTTTGACCGTGCTGATATTAAAATTTACTCCCTAAGTGGAGCTGTCTTAGCATCGTACAATGATGTAGATTTTTCTGACAAAAAGGCAATCTTGAATTTTAATGAAGCAGGACTATTCGTGATTGTTGTGAGGTCAGAAAATGGTTCAATGATCAAAAAATTCTTAAACTAATTCCTATGAATAACGCAGTAAAAATATTTGCATTTGCTCTAATCTTAATAGGGATATCAATTCCCGCATTAGCTCAGCCAAGCGCTCCTCCAGCTACCCCAATAGATGGAGGATTGAGTTTACTCTTGGCAGCAGGGGGGATTTACGGATTGAAGAGGCTTAGAGATAGCAGAAAAGACTAACTTAACCAATACGACGAAAGCCATTTGGGATATCCTGAATGGCTTTTGTGTTTTAGGTCATTAACTAAGTTCCGTATTCTAATTCCTTTATATCCTCATCCAAGCTAGATAGATGTTCTCTAAAAGACCTGTTATTTATTTTTCGATTTAGGAAGTGAGAAATTGGGGTGAGAATGATAAGAGGGACGATTAACAAAAACCAATCCTTTGGCTCATTGAGCAATTCCGTATGAGGATCGAGTAAGAACATCCCTAGCAGAAAACCAGAAACTGCGGATATCGGATATAAGATCAAGCTTACGATTTCTTCAAACCTCAATATGTCCTTTACCCTTTTTTGATATTCTTTTATTCCTGCCAGAAGGTTTTGATCCATAGCCGTGTGTTGTTTTAGATAGCGATATTCTTGAAAGATCAAAACCCCACCAATTAAGTAAGCTGCGAGAAGAATAGAGAGCAGTATTTGAATAGAAATCAACGCTATGAAGGGAATGCTTAAAGCAAGAGCTAAGACCATCAGTAAGCTGAAATAGAGTCGTTTCTTTACTTTGTTTTCCAACTTCGATAATGTGCCTGTAGATTTAGATCTGATAGACTCAGAAATTTTCCTCTGCGTGAGTAGCTCAAGTTCTTTGTCATCGCGTATTTGACCCCAAAGCATTTTGAGTTCATCCATGATCTTTTGGGTTTAATTTAGTTTTCAATGATTCCTTTATCCTGTGGAGTTTTACCCCTACGTTGTTTTTAGATAGTCCTGTTATATCTGAGATTTCACGATTATCATAGTCCTCTAGATGCAGGCTTATAATGGCTCTATCGACTTGAGATAATTTTTTTATTTCCAAAAGGAGAAGTTCGGACTTGTCTGATGTTTCCGATTGCTCTTCAACAAAATCTCTATCCGCAATGCTATCCTGCTTGATTCTCTTTTTTCTTTTGTATGCAAAGACGGTATTTAGTGCTACTCTGTACAACCAGGTAGAAAACTGAGCATCTCCTCTGAAGCGTTCAATTGCTTTCCAAGCCTGAAGCTGAATTTCCTGAGCTAAATCCGCTCTTTCATCCTTATCATCCAGATATAGGTATAAAACCTTGTGGATAATTCCCGAGTGCTTCTGGATAGCTTCAACAAAAACCTGCTCAGTCAATGGGATATAGATTTGGTGACATACTTTTGCGCTGTTAGTGCAATACCTAACATGGAAATTACAAGTATTTAAATATTTATGGTAAAAGCTGTCAATTCTCTTAAAATCTTATCACTACTTGTTCTTTTGGTAACGCTGCTTTTTGTGTATGCCTTTTTGCCCGTCATGGTCAATTTAAATCCAGATGTGTCTGGCTGGAGTTTACACAAAGAGTATTTCTTCTACGTAGTAGTGGGGGCGAGTCTGATTTTAAACATTTTTCTGATTTTTGCAGAAAGGACACTAAGTAGTATTATCTCTTCAGAAGAAATAAATGCTTGGATTAAAGGATTCTCATTTGTTCTTAATTTATACTTTTCGTTTCTCATTGGTTATGTCGCCGTTATTAATAATCAAAACCACTTCCAGTCAGGCAGCTACGCATATCTAAATTACCTGGGACCAATACTTGTTTTAGTCTGGATAATTGGACTTATTTTTCTTTCTCTGAAAAGAAATAAAACTACCTGATTAGCAATATTTTATGGTTTTTTGATTCAATCAAATCCTTAATCAAATGTGGAAAAGTCGCTCTTTAAAGACCGGATTTTTTTTATAAATTTCATGTCGTGAATCTAATTCTAGATTGACTGATTAATCATTAACTTAAGAATGGCAGAAGTACAGTATACCGAAGACAGTATAAAATCACTGGATTGGAAGGAACATATTAGGCTAAGGCCTGGTATGTATATCGGGAAGCTCGGGGATGGATCGGCTCAAGATGATGGTATTTACGTCCTGGTAAAAGAAATCGTTGATAACTGCATCGATGAGCATATGATGGGACATGGAAAAACCATCCATATCAAAGTAACGGATAGCAGAGTAGAAATCCGCGATTTTGGAAGAGGGATTCCGTTGGGTAAAGTTGTCGATTGTGTTTCTAAGATAAATACAGGAGGAAAGTATGATTCTGGAGCTTTTCAAAAGTCTGTTGGACTAAACGGAGTTGGAACAAAGGCAGTAAATGCGCTCAGCACATATTTCAAAGTTCAATCCTTCAGAGAAGGGGAAACGAAGATTGCAGAATTTGAAAGAGGAGAATTAATCAACGATGCTAAGCTTGCTAAGACCTCTGAAAGAAATGGTACCGCCATCGCTTTTGAGCCGGATGATACGATATTCAAGCATTATCACTTCATTCCGGAATATCTTGATAATCTGCTTTGGAATTATGCATTCTTAAATGCTGGCCTTACAATCAACTTCAATGGGAAGAAGTATCATTCGGAAAATGGGCTTCTCGATCTTCTCAAGAGAAAAAGCGATGAAGAAGCACTTAGATATCCAATCATACACTTGAAAGGAACCGATATTGAAGTAGCACTCACACATGCTAATCAATATGGAGAAGAATATTATTCCTTTGTAAACGGGCAATATACAACACATGGTGGAACGCATCTTGCAGCCTTCAGGGAGGCTGTGGTGAGAACCGTCAGAGACTTCTACAAAAAGGATTACGATGCAGCGGATATAAGAGCATCAATTGTAGCCGCAGTGGCAGTAAGAGTTCAAGAGCCAGTTTTCGAATCTCAGACTAAAACCAAACTGGGTTCTCAAAATGTAGCTCCTGAGGGCCCTACAATGAGGACTTTTGTAAGTGACTTTTTAAAGACGGAGTTAGACAATTACCTTCATCGTAACGCTGAAGCGGCCGATGCACTCCTAAAAAGGATTCTTCAGTCGGAGAGGGAACGAAAAGAAATTGCTGGAATAAAGAAACTAGCAAACGAAAGAGCAAAAAAAGCTAACCTTCATAATAAGAAGCTTCGAGATTGTCGTGTTCATTATAATGACAAAAAAGGAGACGAAGAGAAGCTAGAGAACACAATGATCTTCATAACGGAAGGAGATTCTGCAAGCGGTTCTATTACGAAATCACGAAACGTTCAGACACAAGCGGTCTTCAGTCTCAGAGGAAAACCATTTAATTGTTTCGGTCAGACAAAGAAAGTAGTTTATGAAAATGAGGAGTTTAATCTTCTCCAACACGCCCTAAACATTGAAGATGGATTGGAAGGATTGAGATATCGAAAGGTGGTGGTTGCGACGGATGCCGATGTTGATGGCATGCACATCAGACTACTTTTGCTGACATACTTCCTTCAGTTTTTCCCTGAACTTGTAAGAAACAATCACATATACATTCTGGACACGCCTTTGTTCAGAGTCAGAAATAAGAAGAAGACTATTTACTGTTATAGCCCTGAAGAGAAACAAAAGGCGATTGAAGAACTGGGAAGCAAGCCAGAAATTACCCGTTTCAAAGGATTAGGTGAAATCTCTCCAAATGAATTTGGGGCTTTTATCGGTGAAGACATTAGGTTGGAACCGGTTATCCTTCAAAAGGACACCAAGATAAAAGATTTGCTAGGTTTTTACATGGGGAAAAACACTCCTGACCGGCAGAAGTTTATAATAGATAGGCTCAAGGTCGAAAAAGATATTGTAGAAGAACCGACACTGGCATAAATCTTTAAATTATGATGAAATGAAATTTTTTAAACACCCCATTTATCCACTTCTTATTTCCTTACTAATCATCTCATCTTGTGCGGATGATGATGTAAGCGAAATACAGGAAAGAGGAGACCTTGTCTCAAGCGAGTTAGTATTCGCTCGTGGAGCAACTCAGGTTCAAACACTGCTTACTATTGCAGGTCTAGACTTACCATTTGAAGAATTCAATTACAATGTCTCTTTTTACAAGGCGGAGTACCTTACAATTTATAAAGGTGAAAACATCACAGTTTCAAGCCTTGTAGTTCTGCCGGATAACTTCGAAGGGAATCTCTCTACAGTTAGTTTTCAACACGGAACAATAGCTAGTAACTCTGAGGCCCCAAGCCAATTAAAATCCGATGATAACTTATTGTCAGTTTACGCCAGTTTAGCTTCTATAGGTACAATGGTTGTGGTGCCAGATTTTATAGGGTTTGGAAGCTCGGTTGATATTATGCATCCCTATTATGCAGTTGATTTAACAGCAACATCGATATTTGATAACATTTATGCGGCCAGAACCTTAGCAGAAGAAAAAGGATTTGCCCTAAGTCCTAAACTTTACTTGGCTGGCTATTCCCAAGGGGGACACGCAACAATGTCGGCACACAAATACTACGAGGAGAACGAAGTTGATTTTTTTGAATTGCAAGCTTCTTTTCCAGCAGCAGGAGGATATGATGTAGTGGCGTTTAAGGATTACTTTTTAAGCTTAGAGACGTTTCATCAGCCTTTCTTTTTGGCATATGTAGCGCAGAGTTACAATGAGAGTTTTGACTTAAATGAGCCTTTAGATAAATACTTCAATGAACCCTATGCTTCCCGCATTCCTGATTTATTTGATGGATCACTCAGTGGAGGTCAAGTCAATCAACAACTGACCGATGTTATATCAGATTACCTGACGGAAGGATTTATTATCAACAATGATGATGAGACTTTTGACACATTCAATCAAGCCCTTGAGAATAATAGTTTAGTAAACTGGATCCCACAGATTCCCATTCATATGTATCATGGAGATGCGGATATTACTGTCCCCTATCAAAACTCTATAATCTCTTATGATAGACTAATTGAAAATGGAGCATCTCCTAACATTGTAAAATTTACTACTCTTCCTGGAGGAGAACATGTATCTGGATTTGTTCCATATCTTGAGCTATTTTTAGATGAATTGATTGAGTATGAGAATAAGTAAATCAATTTGCTTCGCACTTCTGTTTTTCCTTTATGGAAAAGGTATTGCCCAATATGATCGAGAGAACCCATTGGTTCACACCTATTCAATTGTGGCCTATGATCCTGAAACGGGAGATATTGGAGTTGCAGTTCAGTCACATTGGTTTTCCGTAGGTACAGTGGTGACATGGGCAGAACCAGGAGTAGGAGCGGTGGCAACACAGTCTTTTTCCAACCCTGCTTTTGGCCCACAGGGACTAGCCTTAATGAAATCAGGGTTAAGCGCCGAGAAAGCACTAGCAGCCATGCTCCTGGCAGATGATGGTAGGGATTTTAGACAAGTTGGGATTATTGATGCGAGTGGAAATTCAGCAAATCATACCGGAGCTAAAAACATTAAATCGGCTGGAGGTATTGTAGGTGAGAACTATGCTGTTCAGGCGAATATGATGAAAAACGACAAAGTATGGCCAGCCATGTCAGTTGCTTTCGAAAACGCTAAGGGCTCATTGGCTGAAAAAATGTTGATTGCATTGGAAGCAGCCGAAGCATCCGGAGGAGATATAAGAGGGAAGCAGTCAGCTGCTATTCTGGTTGTTTCAGGAGAATCAACTGGTAAAATATGGAAAGATACGAAAGTAGATCTTAGAGTAGATGATCATGCAGAACCATTAGTCGAACTGAGAAGGTTATTGAAAGTACATCAGGCATATGAATATATGAATGATGGAGATGTGGCTCTTGAAGATGGAGACTTTGAAAAAGCGAGTATGCTATACAGTGCTGCCGAAGAAATGTTTCCTGACAATCTTGAAATGAAATACTGGCACGCAATCAATTTGGCCAACACAGATCAGCTTGATGAAGCTTTGCCTATGTTTAAGTTTGTCTTCTCCAAAGACCCAAACTGGAAAGACCTTACACCAAGACTTATTGAAAATGGTGTTTTGACTGTAGACGAAAAAGAATTAAAAAGAATATTAAAACAATAATTTTCCCTGCCTAATTAATGAGTGAAGAGTTGATAAATGAAGATGATAGCCTGCAAGAAGTACTCCCAGTCTCCGGGATGTATGAAAACTGGTTTCTCGACTATGCATCCTACGTAATATTAGAAAGAGCAGTCCCTGCCATAGAAGATGGATTAAAACCTGTACAACGTCGTATCCTTCATGCAATGAAGGAAATGGACGATGGTAGATACAATAAGGTGGCAAATATCATCGGTAGTGCCATGCAATTTCATCCCCATGGAGATGCTTCAATCGGAGATGCGATTGTCAATATGGGACAAAAGGACCTGCTTATCGATATGCAGGGAAACTGGGGAGATGTTCGCACCGGTGATGGTGCAGCAGCACCCAGATATATTGAGGCAAGACTTTCGAAATTTGCTCTTGAGGTCATATTCAACCCTCAGACTACCGAATGGCAGCTTTCTTATGATGGAAGAAAGAGGGAGCCTATCACTTTTCCTGTAAAGTTTCCTTTGCTACTAGCTCAGGGAGTGGAAGGAATCGCAGTGGGGCTTTCTACTAAGATCCTTCCTCACAACTTTGTAGAGCTAATAGAAGCCGCGATCAATACGCTGAAAGGAAAGAAAGTGCAATTGTTTCCGGATTTTCAAACGGGAGGGAAAGTAGATGTCAGCGATTACAACAATGGAAAACGAGGGGGTAAGATTAGGGTAAGAGCCTCTATTGAGGAGCTTGATTCTAAGACGTTGGTCATCAAAGACATTCCATTTAGTACTACTACTACATCCTTGATCGATTCTATTATCAAGGCAAACGATAAGGGTAAAATCAAGATTAAACAAGTAGTTGACAATACAGCTAAGGATATTGAAATACTTGTTAAGCTCGCTCCAGGAACCTCTCCTGATATTACGATTGATGCACTTTTCGCATTTACAGATTGCGAAGTATCAATCTCTCCAAACGCCTGTATTATTCACGATGATAAACCCAAGTTTCTTGGTGTTGACGAAATCTTGAAACAATCAGTAGATCAGACCATTGATTTGCTGAAACAGGAATTAGAGATAAGGAGAAACGAGCTGAAAGAGAAGATCCTTTTCTCTTCATTGGAAAAAATCTTTATCGAAAACCGAATATATCGAGACATAGAAGAGTGCGAAACGTGGGGGGCAGTTATCGAGACGATTGACAAAGGCTTAGACCCATTCAAGGATCAATTCTATAGAGAGATAGTAGAGGAAGATATCGTCAGACTCACCGAGATCAAGATCAAGAGAATATCAAAATTTGATACTTTCAAGGCGGACGAGTTGATGCGAAAACTTGAAGAAGAGCTCAAAGAAACAGAGCACCATCTTGCCAATCTCACGGAATATGCTATTGCCTATTATCAAAACTTGCTTGACAAGTACGGAAAGGGAAGGGAGCGTAAAACTGAGATTGCCAACTTCGATACGATTAAGGCTACTGTAGTTGCTGCTAATAATGCCAAGCTGTATGTCAACAGAGCGGACGGTTTCATTGGTTATGGAATCAAAAAAGAGGAGTTTGTCTCTGATTGCTCCGACATTGACGATATCATCGTTTTCAGAAAAGACGGGATATTTCAAGTGACCCGAATACAGGACAAAGTATTCGTGGGAAAAAATATCATCCATGTGGGCGTCTTTAAAAAGGGAGATGAGCGCATGGTGTATAACCTTGTCTACCTGGATGGTAAAACTGGAAGAACGATGATAAAGCGCTTTCAGGTGCTTTCTGTTACAAGAGATCGAGAGTATGATACTACGAAAGGAGCCAAGGGATCAAAACTGATGTATTTCTCGGCAAACCCGAATGGAGAAGCAGAAATACTCACTGTTTCATTAACCCCGGCAAGTAAGGCACGCAAGAAAGTATTCGATTTTGATTTTGCAGATATTGAGATTAAGGGAAGAGGAGCAGGAGGTAATATCCTTACCAAATATGCAGTAAGAAAAGTTCAGTTTAAATCTGCGGGAGTCTCTACGCTAGGCGGTTTGGATATTTGGTATGACGCCATAGTAGGTAGATTAAATACGGATCAGCGAGGAGTTAAACTAGGTAATTTCCAAGCCGAAGATCAGATTGTAGTACTCTATAAAGATGGATCGTATGAGCTTACTTCTTTCGAAATAACAAATCGATATGACCCTAATCAGATAGTATCAATAAGTAAGTTCAAAGCAGATCAACCAATTAATGCTATTCATTATGATGCAGAAGGGAAAATATTCTATCTGAAGCGTTTCCTTATAGAAACGACTAGTCCTAACAAACGATTTCTCTTTGTAGGCGAATCAAAAGGGTCTAAGCTTCTTTTTGCAAATAATGACGCTGGTGCTAGTGTAAATGTCGTTTACAAGGAAGGACGCAAAAAAGAGACTAAAGAATACAATTTGGAAGACCTTATTGATGTTAAAGGCTGGAAGGCGATGGGAAACAAATTTCCAATTCAGACCATACAATCAGTTGACTTGATAGATAAGCCAGAAGAAGAGGAAGTTGTGGAAGCAGCTCCAGAGCCTGCAAAGGCGGATGAACGACAGAAGGAAGCAGAGCCAACTGTTGTGAAAGAAGAGTCGAAAAAAGAAGAGCTTAAAGTAGATCTCGAATCTCTTAAAAGTGCTGTTAAGAATGAAGTTGAGAAAGAAGAGAATCAGTTGGGACTTTTTGGCGATAGCCCGAAAGACGAAGGCTAGTCAAATAGCCTAAACAATGAAATTTATTTGGAAGGCCATTAAGTATCTGTTTGTATTGGGCGTAATCATGGTCTCCTTGATTGCAGGGTTAAATTTCTGGGTAATTGCATCTACGGAGGATCAAGTTTATTACGACAATCAGTTTTTGCCTGAGAATAAAGTCGCCCTGATACTCGGGACTAGTAAGCGCACTAAGCACGGACTCAATAAATATTTTCACGAGAGAATAAGAGCCGCCGCGGATCTTTACCATGCAAACAAGATCAGGCATATCATCGTCAGTGGCGACAATAGAACCATACACTACAATGAGCCGAGAGATATGTACGAAGCTTTGGTCGAATTGGACGTTCCCAAAGGAGCGATCACACTTGATTTTGCGGGTCTGAGAACTCTAGATTCTATAGTAAGAGCAGACTCTATTTTCGGTCAAAAGAAATTCACAATCATTACGCAAGATTTTCATTGCTATAGATCATTATTTATTGCCAACTACTTCGATTTAGATGTAATTGCTTATTCCGCTGACAATAAGGAGGTGCTTCCTGTAAGCTTGGCTGTTAGAGAAGTATTGGCAAGGTTTGTTGCAGTTCTTGATCTATATGTTTGGGCAAAGTCGCCAGCAATTTTGGGAGAGAAAGAAACTTTGTAAGGATGGCTAAAGACAATAGCTATGAAAACTCTTGCTTTAACTCAACCAGCACTTCATTTGCTTCACTTAAAATTTCTTCAATTTGTTGAGCAGTAGTAGTATCAGGTTCTTTATTTATTTTGATGACCAAATCGTGAGTCTTAAAACTAAGCATCTCGGAAGTTGGTTTAACCTGATGAGCTGTTTTCTTAAGAGAATCAAAATCACCGTTTTTGAAGTCTTCAGACATTTTTTCTATTTGCTTGAGTGTCGTGGATTCAAAAATTGCAATAAACTCTTTGATGAAATCCTGGTCACCGTCACTGATTGAAACTAAAAATGAAAAATCCATACAATTGAACTAGTAATTAGAATATAAGATTAAATTTCACCTCAAATTAACATGAAGAACCCACTTATAATAATATTAGCAATTCTTGCAATACTCACAGTAGGGTTTATCCTGTTTTTATTTTATGCCCAAAAACCAAATTTAGAGAAAAAGGAAGATTACTTCAGACTCTATAGGTTGGGATTTGATTATACAAATCCAATAGACACACTAAGTGTTACAACTTTCAATATAGGATATCTTTCCGGTATGACCAATAATTTGCCTTTAGAAAGATCTTCAAGTCTTTTTGAGAATAATTTATCTAATACGATTGATCTTTTTAAGAATCTGAAATCAGATATAATCGGTTTACAGGAAATAGACTATATGGCAAAAAGGTCTATGAATATCAACCAATCTAAAGAAATAGCTCAAGCACTTGGGTATGCGGAAGTTTACGAATCTGTAAACTGGGATAAGGCCTATCTACCATTTCCGTATTGGCCTCCATCACAACATTTTGGAAGAATAATTTCTGGTCAATCTATTTTTTCAAATTATAAAGTGCTCGACTCAGAAACCATCACTTTAGATAAGCCTGAGAGTAAGGGGCTTTTCTATAACTCCTTTTACATTGATCGTCTGGTGCAAGTAGTTGACTTACAATTTGGTGATGCAGTCATCAAAGTAATGAACCTACACCTTGAGGCCTTTGAAGAAGACGCTAGAGTGCAACAGGCCAACGTTGTTAAATCTTTGTTTGAAAAGTATGCCTCCGAAATGCCCGTTATTCTCATGGGTGATTTCAACAGCAATGCAGAATATCTTGATGATAATAATTTGGCTATGGAAATCATCATGTCAGCCAAGAACATAAGATCTTCCATTTGCCATAAAGACTACATGGAGAGCCCTGTAGATTTCTGGACCTATAGTACTGGAGATCCAGAAGTGATGATCGATTATATCCTTTACAATGAAAACTATATTACCTGTGTGGATGCGAGAGTGGTGCAGGAAGCAGGGAAAATTTCTGATCATTTTCCTCTTACAGCCAAGTTCATCCTAAATGGAAAAATTGATTAGTCATTTGCTAATGCATCCGTCTAAATTTTATTATTTTCGAGCAAGTTTGTAATATGTAATATGATGATAGAAGAATTCAAAGATCTTAGAGAAGATGAGATAAGTGTGCTATTGAAATCACCTGTATATGTGGCTATTTTGATTGCCGGTGCAGATGGGAATATAGACAAAAGTGAGAGACAAGAGGCGATTGAGCTATCGAAGAGTAAACAACTCAGAGCAAGAGAGCGACTTGTAGAGTATTACAAGCTGGTTGGGAATGATTTTGAAAAGCATTTCAATGAATTGATAGAAGAACTACCAGACGATGCTGAATCTAGGAATCCTGTCATCACTACAGAATTAAGAAAACTCAATTTCATTTTCCCGAAGATTGACAAAAATTTCAGCATTGCACTCTACTCAAGCTTGAAGGATCTTGCTAAGAAGATTGCAGAGGCATCTGGAGGCGTCTTAGGATACCTATCAGTATCCTATGAAGAATCAAAGCTGGTTGAACTCGGAATGATCAAAAACCCGAGTAACTAATAAGAATTAAATCATATTAAAAGCTACCCTAGGGTGGCTTTTTCTGTTTTATAACCATAGCAATATTGAATAAATCAAGCCTTTTGCCTCCACTGCGTTTGGTGCTTGTCATGTGGATTAGTTTTGGATTAGAAAGTTTACTCTTTTTGGATTTTGGATTTCTAGGAGTTAGACCCAGAACAATAAATGGACTCATTGGAGTGTTTACGGCACCTTTGGTACACGGTAGTTTCACTCATCTAATGTCCAATACATTTCCATTGCTTTTCTTGGGAACAACTATATACTATTTCTATAACAGAATAGCCACTCAGGTTTTTATTCAATGCTTTTTTTTCACCAACGTTCTGGTGTGGTTTTTTGGGAGAGACTCCTATCATATAGGAGCAAGTGGTATGGTGTATGGCATAGCTTTCTTCCTCATTTCCTTTGGTATCTTTAGAAGAGATATGTCCTCTATACTAATATCGACCGTGATTATAGTCTTTTATGGTGGGCTCGTTTATGGCATATTTCCCTATAACCCAGCCGTAAGCTGGGAGTCACATTTGATGGGGGCTATTGTAGGAATATGTTCTGCTTTTCTTCTCAGAAAAACATCTAAGATTAATTAACTAATAAAATTAGTATTGCTAATATTATTAGTTAATTTTAATAATGATCAAAGGAAAAGGAGCACAGACCAATCCTAATAACCCATTCTTAAAAAATAAATCAACCTATGAACACGATGAAGGAATCGATGTTTACGATGAGACTCCAAAAAGGCAAATCCAAGTTTTCTACGAATCTCCCAAAAATGTATTGAGCAGAAATAACAGCGAAGATATTGGTTTTGAATACTCTATTAATCCATATCAGGGCTGTGAGCACGGATGCATCTATTGCTACGCCAGAAACTCGCACACGTATTGGGGGTTCAGCGCGGGGCTAGATTTTGAAAGTAAGATTATAGCCAAGCCTGATGTAGCCAACAAGTTTGAAGAACGGATTCTATCAAAAAATTGGAAAGTTCAGCCAATCATGCTTTCTGGAAATACAGACTGCTATCAGCCTTTGGAGGCGAAGATGAAGTTGACACGTCAGATTCTACAAGTGGCACTCAAATACAGACATCCCGTGAGTGTCCTTACCAAAAACAGCTTAATTGCCCGAGACATGGATCTAATCGAAGAGTTAGCCTCTTTATCGTTGATTCATGTGTGTTTTTCTATTACATCCATTGACGAAAAGTTAAGATTGAAGCTGGAACCTCGGACAGCTAGCTATGCGAAGAAATTGCAGATTATTGAAGAATTTTCTAAGGCGTCCATTCCTGTGGCTGTCATGAACGCTCCAATTATACCTAGTTTAAACGATCATCATATTCCTGATGTAGTAAGAGCAACAGCTGAAGCGGGAGCGCTTAACATACATTATACTGTAGTAAGGTTAAATGGCCAGATTGCTGAGATCTTTAAGGATTGGATAGAAGAGGCTTACCCTGATAGAGCTGATAAGGTTTTACATCAGATTAATGAGATGCATGGAGGTAAACTAAATGACTCAAAATGGGGGCAGAGAATGAGAGGAAAAGGGACGTACTCAATTATGATAAATGAGTTGTTTCATAAGATGAAGCATAAGTACTATCAAGATAGAAAAATGCCCCCTCTGGATTTGTCTTCCTTCAGAAGAGGGGGCAATTATAGCTTATTCTAAATGACTAATTTTTTAAGTGCGAGCTCATAAAGAAGGCAGCTCCGGCAAGGGCTGTGTCTTTCAAAAACATACTAGCATCAGGTTGAGCTTGATCAATAAATCCTGATAACCAAAGTAAAAGTGCAAATGATAAAAGCATCACTCCAAGTAGGGTAGTTGCAAGTTTTGCTTTCTTTCCAATAATGATAGCAACAGCAGCTAATACTAAGGCAACCCCTGTTAAGTATACCCAAAAAACAGCTCCTGGCAAGAAAGATGGCACCATGCCTTTCATGCCTTCGGCACCCATAAAATGAAAGAACCCAAACATTGCCATTGGCAGTGCATAGAGGAGCTTTCCAATAAATCCTAGATTGTTCATAATTAATTGTGGTTAGTGTTTTGTTTATTAATCTAGAATTTAGGAAATATTGATATCATTCGCAAAAAGCCTATGACGGCCTTAGGACAGAACGTATCGTCTTAAGATCTGCTTCTTTAAGATCTAGTTTGTAGAAATTCCCATCAGATTCAGCATCAATCCACAGCCCCTTTTCATTGGGTTTTTTCTCAGCACTTTCAATTATCTCGGAGGAAAACACCAATGACATCATTTCTTGCATCTCTCTCCAAGAAAGTTCATTCTTGTTGATGCGAGCACTCAAAGTCTCAAATTGACCCGATATAATATAGGTTTCATTTCTTCCCTCTAGGCAATCAATGAGTTTTACCTTCAGAGGAAACTCGTATTTGGCTTTCTCATAAATAGCCTGAATGAGCTCCTGTATTCTGAAATCCCATAACTCTACATCTTGAACAAGTCCTGATTTTTCCTCCTTATCGCTTTTTATAGAGAAGTGCATCCAAACATTTTCATGATTTGCAACATCGCTCAACTCTATGTCCTTGATATTAGCCATTTCATCACACCAAGCTTTTCCAAGGCTTCCAGACCATTTGAAATCATCGTTGGTCGTGAAACCTTCAGTTAGTATTTCTTCTTCCGAAATCGTGTCCCTATTGAGGTATTCCAACTCAAAACTCACATCCATTTCAGTTTCTTTTATTTCGAACTCTAGCGTATAGCCAAATGCAAACGGAGGAGGCAATATGAGCGTTTGATAAGATATTTTAATCTTCACCTAGGATTTTTTTTAACGTTAATGATCTGTTTATTTTACTCGTTTCCGTGTATACGAATGACGATAAGTTGATTGTGGATTTAGGGATTGCGTACTTGCTTACTTCTTCGAAATTAAGATCATCAAGAAGCTGGTTTTTATCCGATTCAATAATCAAAACAACTCTTTCCCCCAATCTTTCATCAGGTAGTCCTGCTACAAAGAAAGGAAATGGTATTTGATTTGCCAGTTTGGATTCAACTTCTTCCGGAAAAACTTTTACTCCTCCTGTATTGATCACATTATCTGCTCTTCCAATCCACTTGAAGCGTGATTCGTCTATGATTTCAACTATATCTGTTGTCTTCACTAGAATGTTGTTCGTAATCGTCCCAGAAATGCTAAGGCAGCTATTTTTGTCTGATTTGATCACTACATCTCCAAGGGTTTCAAAAACTGTTTCGTATTTCAAATTCTTAAGAGCGATATGAGAAGCAGTCTCAGTCATTCCATAGCTGTGGTAGAAATCTGTTCTCTCTATCTGCTTGATTTGATCGATGTACTTCTTCTGTAAATCGGCACCACCAATTATTACGTTTTTTACTTTTTCAAACAGACGTGGATCAGCATCCAAGATGCTTTGAATTTGCAATGGAACCATCGATACCAAGTCATAAGTTTGCTCGCTGGTCTTTGCCAAAGGATTGGATTTAGGCTCTATAAACTCAATATTGTGTTTCCCGATTAGGGCACGGATGATTGCCATTGTCCCTCCAATGTAGTTCGGATTAATTGCTATAAGGCTGGATTTGAAATTGTTTTTAGGATCAAGTTTTTCCAACGTGCACTTGGCACTGTATTCCATTATATCTCTGGAAAGTTGAATTTTATTCTTTTCCCCGGTAGAGCCAGAACTTTCAAATGCAAATTCTTTATCTCCATTATTCCATTTTTTTATTACCTCTATTACTCGTTTTTCGAAATCAGAATCATATTTTTCATTTATTTTACTGCTAGCTAGTTCGATGTAGCTAGTAGTTTTCCCATTGATAGTTAGCATAATTACAAAGTAATTGCAAGATCCAGATACGCTCCTTGTAGAACGCCTTAGAAGCAAAGATAAACTTGCCTTTGAACTCGTCTTTAATCAATACTACGGTTTATTAAAATCGTACTCAATGAGATTTGTAGATTCAACCGAAGAAGCAGATGAGGCAGTGCAAGAAGTTTTTGTGAAATTTTGGGAGAAATGTGACCGCTTAGCTCCGGATTCGTCCATCAAAAGCTATTTATATCGATCAGTTCACAATACTTGCCTTAATTACCTTAAGCATGCAAAAGTAAAGGACTCTTATAAGCAGTATGTTATAGGCTACATGGAAGAGGGGTACGATGCTTATGAAGAAAAGGTAAACACGGATGGACTTCAAAAGCGGATCTTTGATGAGATAGATAATCTTCCTCCTAGATGCAGCGAGATTTTTAAACTAAGCAGGCTAGAAGGACTCAAATATCAGGAAATAGCGGATCATTTAGAGATATCGATTAAAACAGTTGAGGTGCAAATGGGAAAAGCTTTAAAAGTTTTGAGAGAAAAATTGAAAGAGTTCAAGAGATGATTAGGAAACTCGGTTTTCATATGACCCTTTTGGTGATCTTTTGGATTCCAACAACTACTTTTTCTCAATTGAAGGACACAATAGATGTCAATTTTAAGAACCTTCCGTTAGAAATAATCTTTGATTCTATCTCATTCAAATCCAGCTACGACTTTTCCTATAATTCAAACGTAGTTCCTCCAGGGAGTTTATACTCCTATAAGAGGAATAATGTAAAAATAGATGACCTCCTTAATATCTTATTTGTTGGAACAGGGCTGGAGTACGTCAAAATACAAGATCAAATTGTAGTAAGACAATCAAAGAGAGGAGCTGAGATTGTAGAGCCTGTAAGGAAGATTTCCATAGCCGGTTGGGTAAGGGAGTCCGATACGAAAAAACCAGTTGAGGGAGCTAATGTCTATATTCAAGGAAGTACGATTGGAACAACCACCGACAAAAATGGAAACTATAGAATTGCCAATATTGAGCCTGGGAATTACATCATTGTGTTTTCGCATATCGGATATCTGACCAATTCGCATAATCTTTTGGCTGATGTCGATAAGACCATGACTGTAAATGCGTTCATGGAACAGCGAGTTGAGACACTCAAAGGGATAGAGGTAATATCAGAACCGCTTGTGAATAAGCAGTCTGAACGCTCCCGACACTTCAAAACATTCAGTAGAGAGCTTTTAGGAACCTCTCAAAACTCTTTGTACTGTGAAATTGAAAACCCTGATATTTTAGAATACACTTACAGTGAATCCAAGGATTTTCTTCACGTTATTTCTGATGAGCCACTCGTCATAAACAACTATGCTTTGGGGTATCAAATTATTTTGGATCTTGACTATTTCAATAAGCAAGGTGATGTGATAAATTTTCATGGTCAAGCACGTTACGAAACGATGCAACCCGAATCCAGAAAACAAAGAAAAAGGTGGAAGAAAAGTCGCATGCTAGCTTATAAAGGATCTATGATTCATTTCTTAAAGTCTCTGGTCAATGATAATCTCAAAAAAGACGGATACAGAATGGCCACCGTAAACAATCTGAGAGATGAGCTAAGACAAGTTAAGAGCCGAGAATTGATCAAACAGCAAAAAGGAGGGAAGAGCTGGGTCTTATCGTTTGACAATTACCTATATGTAGAATATTATAAAGAGGCCGGAAATAACTCTTATTTAGATGAAAACTTAAAGGTTGTACAAGACTCGCAAGATGTGGTGACTTTCGAAGAGCAATCTAGTAGAGCTCCTGGCCCACAAAAATCATTTATCAAGCTGAAATCTGGTGAAATTTTGGTTGATCAAAATGGGAAAATCGAAGACCGCTTATCCATTGTTTCATTTGGATATTGGTCATGGGAGCGTTTAGGAGATCTAATGCCAATAGATTATGATCCAAAGAATGATAATTTTTGAATTGGAATAAGGGGATGATTAAACATGTTTGTTGACAAATTAAGCATATACAAATGGAAGAGATACTAGCAAAATATTTTTCTGGTGAAGCTTCTAAGAGAGAGCAGGAAGAGGTATTAAAATGGAGGAGTGCATCTGAAGAAAACAGTAGGGCATTTCTTGAATACAAGCAGGTTTGGTTGGATAGTATTCAGCCAGAATCAGCAAATACCTCACTACTAAATTCTATTTTAGAAGATGAGTCTACACATCAAATAGATGATGTGAAGGTTATTCCGATATGGCAAACTGGCTTGTTCAAATTTGCCGCTTCACTTCTTATTCTTTTGGGTATCGTATTCACGATTTATCAGTCCAATAGTGGCAGCTCTGAACTGCCAGACTTTGTGGCCATTGAATCTCGTACTCTTGAAGATGGGACGGAGGTCGTTTTGCATGATGATGCTCAGCTAGAGGTAGTTGAGTTTGGAGATGTAAGGAAAGTGAGATTGGATGGCAAAGCATATTTCAATGTCAAGCGAGATGAATCAAGACCATTTTTAATCGAAACCAGCAGTGCAACCGTACGTGTTTTGGGAACTTCTTTTGTAGTTAATGCGGATTCTGAAGTTAGCCAAGCAGAAGTAATGGTGGAATCAGGTCTTGTGGCTTTTGCTGCGAGAGATATGGCAAATGAGGTTGAATTAAGCAAAGGCGAGCGTGCTAGATTGAAAGTAGGAGCTTCTGAAATCGAAAAGACAGAACTTAAGGATATGAACTATCTGGCATGGAAAACACACAAAATTGAATTTAAGAAATCATCACTTCAAGAGGTCTTTTCAGTCTTGGAGGATGTGTATGAAATTTCTGTTGATTTTGATGAAAAACGTTTAGGTAGCTGCCAGTTGACAGCTACTTTTAACGAAAAGAATATTTTGGAAGTCTCAAAAATTATTGAAGCCACTTTCAATATCAAGTCCTCTATAGATAGCGGAGTGTTGTCCTTTTCAGGGCAAGGCTGCCAATAGGATAGCGCTGAAAGTTCTTTCAATAACCTAGACTACATTTTCTTTTATGGAAACTTAGGGAATTTTTTAAAGTCTGGATCTCGCTTTTCTAAGAAGGCATTTTTTCCTTCCTGTGCTTCTTCCATTAGATAAAACATGAGTGTAGCATCTCCTGCCAATTCCATTAACCCTCTTTGGCCATCCAGCTCTGCGTTTAATCCTCTCTTAATCATTCTTAGTGCCATCGGACTTCTCTGCTGCATAATTCTGCACCATTCTACAGTGGTCGCCTCTAGTTCTTCCAGAGGAACAACTTTATTGACCATACCCATTTCTTCAGCCTCCTTTGCAGTATACTGTTGGCATAAGAACCAAATCTCTCTTGCTTTTTTCTGACCTACGTGCCTGGCGAGGTAGGAGGAGCCAAACCCAGCATCAAAACTTCCGACTTTTGGGCCTGTCTGCCCAAACTTTGCATTGTCAGATGCTATCGTTAAATCGCAAACTACGTGAAGAACGTGCCCACCACCGATAGCGTATCCGTTTACCATAGCGACGACAGGTTTAGGTATTTCCCGTATTCTCTTATGAAGATCGAGAACGTTTAATCTTGGAACACCATCTGTTCCAATATACCCTCCAACACCTTTTACATTTTGATCACCTCCCGAACAAAAAGCTTTGTCTCCTTCTCCTGTTAATACCACTACACCTACATCCTCCATTTCTCGAGCAATATCCATTGCTTCGATCATTTCCTTATTAGTATCAGGACTGAAGGCGTTGTAAACTTGAGGTCGGTTGATTGTAATTTTTGCTATGCCTTCAAAGAATTCAAATTTGATATCCTCGTACTCTTTAATAGGCTTCCAGTCAAATATTGGCTTTGTCATTGTATATTATTTATTGCTTCAAAAATAGTCTGCTTCATTGATTTGAAGCATTCTGAATTTGTTTCTGGTTCAGTAAACACCTCAAGAAGTTTCGGTGTTTTATCATCTGTAAATATTTTGTTTAATGCATCTGTCAGAGATGCTTTGTCTGTCGATTTATAATAATCAAAGCCATATTCAGCAGCTGTGAAGCTGGCGCTATGATTATGCCTTGTTTCAAAATGCTGCTCCAATTCAGGTAAGTCGGAGGGACCCTTTATGAGTCGAAAGATGCCGCCACCTTGATTGTTGAAGACGATGATTTTTAGATTGTTATACTTATGATTATGAAAGAAGGCATTCCTGTCGTAGAAGAAACTAAGGTCTCCTGTCAGTAATACGACTGGTTTTTCACCAATGATGGCATTGCCAACTGCAGCCCCATTGGATCCGTCTATTCCGCTAGTGCCCCTGTTGGCGAAAACCTCCGCATCTTTAAGCTCCTGTTGGAAAAAATTAACATACCGAACGGCCATACTATTGGCCAAATGCAAATCAATTCCTGAAGGGAGCGAGCCAATTGTCGTATGAAAAGAAGAGACTTCAGAGAATGCCTGTTTAGGTATTTCGGAACTAATACTTGCTCTGGTTTTCGATTCAAGTATGTTCCAGTTCTGGTTATAATTTCGCTCTACTTGTTCACTGAAATCATCTTGTGATGGATTCCGGACAATGTCATTCAAAAGTTGCTCAAGGGGTGCCCTAAAATGGTGCGTAAGTGATTTGAAAGTGTCAGCAACCTGATCTGTATCCTCAAAATGCCAGTGTTCTAAAGGCGTGTATTTTCTAAGAAAGATTTTAAGATTCTTAGATATGACAGATTTTCCTGTTGTGATTAACAACTCTGGTCTTAAACTTTCCGATTGATCTTCATTCAGATTTGCCAAAAACAGATCATGAGTTCTAATTGCAGAACCTGATTGAATGTTGCTAATAACATCAGCTACGACCGGAATATTTGCTAATCGCTCAATGAACTCATTCAAAGCCTTATTTTCAGGCTCCTGTCCCACGACAATTAACCTCTTTTTAAACCCCGCCCATCTAGGGGCTAAAGACGAAAGATCTATGTCGTGTGAAAGAGCAGGTTGCTCTATCAATCTTACTTTTTCAAAGCTAAATGCTTCATTTTTCGAAGGGTAAAAAGGTTCTCTAAATGGAACATTGATATGGACAGGTCCGGCAGGAGCAGACACAGATAAGTTTATTGCTTCATTGATTTTCCGTTCAAACTCCCAGATTGCATCCTCATGGCTCAAATCTGACGGCAGAGTGAATGTAGACTTCACAAAATTGGATAGTGCTCCATTTTGATTGATTGTTTGCCCATCTCTCTGATTAAGCCATTCCTGAGGTCTGTCTGCAGAAATAATGATTAATGGAATTTGCTGATAATATGCTTCTGAAACTGCAGGTGAGTAGTTCAATAAAGCTGACCCTGAGGTGCAGCTCAATGCTACAGGTTTCTTGGATTTTATAGCCATACCCAAGGCGATAAAACCTGCGGATCGTTCATCAACCACATTGAAAGTTTCTACTTGAGGATTGCGTGAAAACGAGATACTCAAAGGAGCGTTTCGTGATCCTGGAGACATCACTATCCTCTTGATTCCCTTCTGAACGAAAAACTGCGATATATTGTAAATAGTTTTATTCATTCAGTTTCCAGTACCGAGAGTAGCGTGCCCATTTTGTGTTGAGTTTCTTCAAACTCTTTCTTAGGATCAGAGTCTGCCGTGATACCTGCACCGGCAAAAAGGCGAACTTTGTTTCCTTCAACTTTCATGCATCTTAAGTTTACATAGAGAAGCGTTTCCTTTTGGAAATTAACAGGTCCCAGGAAGCCTGTGAACAATTCTCTGTCAAATTGCTCATTCTCTTTAATAAACTGATTTGCCATCGCTCTTGGAAATCCACATACGGCTGAAGTAGGATGAAGTAAATCGAGCATAATACTTCCTAGATCCGGAGTATTAGTTGCTTTCATATCTACTTTAAAGGATGTTTTTAAATGAGCCAGATTTCCTGCTTTTGCCGTTTTAGGTCCGTGTTCTTCAAATTCTCTAAGCCTTATTTTTTTGAAGCAGTCAATAATATATCTACTCACCATTGCTTGTTCCTCTATTTCTTTTTGAGTCCAGGCGATGTTGGCAAGACTAGTGTTGTCTTGAATCTTTTGTGTGCCAGCGAGTGCATCTGTGGTAAAGTTTTTCTCTTCTCTAATGGTAAGGAGCCTCTCGGGAGTTGCACCTATCCATACTCCATTATTTGATGAAGAAACAATGTAGCAAAAGGCATTTGGGTAATTGGCTGAAATCTTTCTAAAAAAGCGAAACGCCTTAAACCCTCTTGCCACATCAAAATCTTTAAAGCGACTCAGAACCACTTTCTGGAGATCACTTTCATTTATAGTATCAATGGCTTTTTTTACACTCTCCTCAAAATCAGAAGACTCTTTTAAAACAGCATCATTACTTTCGACGCTTTCAATTTCACTTTTATTAAGATGAGTCATGAATGATTCGAGATCTGAAGAAGAGGCCTTAGGATCTATGCTGAGCTGAACATCTTTGTCTTCAATAGTGAGAATCAAATTTCCCCTGATTACTTGAGGAGTAGGGGGATGAGAATCGCTATAATTATTAATTACGAAACACTCAGAAGTATTTTCTATTGACCATTCATCGGGACGAATTTGGTTTGATGATTTACTTATGATGTCAATCATCAGAAAAGCCTTTTCGCTATTTGGACTTCTCCAAAGTGCAAATGGATATCCGGTAGGAATCAATTTTTTGATAAGCCTTTCAGGCTCTTTGGCTAAATGTTCTATAGAGTTGACTATTTCCATTTATCACTTTTTGTCAATTATCGAAACAGTCAATCGACTGATGCAAACCAGATTGTCTTGTTCATCAGAAATTTCGATGGTCCAGACGTGGGTACTTCTACCTATATGGATGGGCGATGCTTTACCATAAACAAAACCCTCTTTGACGCTTCTCAGATGATTAGCATTGATTTCCAGACCTACAGCAATTTTGTTTTGATCAATCACCAGATTAGACGATATGCTTCCAAGAGTCTCAGCTAGAACAACGGATGCGCCTCCATGTAACAAGCCAAAAGGCTGTCTTGTTTTCTCATTTACAGGCATTTTTGCCCTCAAATAGTAGCTGTTTATTTCTATGTATTCAATGGAGAGAAACTCAACCATGGAGCCCTTACCCATGCTATTCAGAACATTAAGATCGATGTTTTCCGGGAAAATTGGTTTGTGCATATCTACGTGAACACTTTCGCTTGCCCGAAATTACCAATATTGAGTCATACTATTGAAATAATGTTGACCTCAATTCGTAAGGAAATCCTAAGTTTGGAGTTGGATTAAATCTTGATATGAATAAAAAAATATACATTATCCGGCATGGCGAAACGGAGTATAACAAGCTTCGAATGGTACAAGGCTCTGGTATTGACGCTCCTTTGAACGATACGGGGCTTTTACAAGCATCCGATTTTTATAATAAATACAAGGATGTAGCATTTGATAAGATATTTATATCACGACTGAAAAGAACCAAAGAAACTATCCAGAGGTTCATTGATGACGGGAAACCATATGAAATCGTTGATGGTCTTGAAGAGATTAGTTGGGGGGATCAAGAAGGGGTTGCTTTTACTCCAGAGACTTCCACACTCTATCAACAAACGACAGACAGATGGGCCAATGGAGAAATCGATGCTAAGATATCAGGAGGCGAAAGTCCTGCTGAAGTTGTGGAGCGACAAAAGCGAGCAATGGATTACATACTGAAGGACAACTCAGAAACGATCCTTATTTGTACACATGGAAGAGCTATGCGTATTTTACTTACCTGGCTGCTCAATTATCCTCTATCACAAATGGATAGTTTTCCACATACCAATACTGGCTTATATGTAATTAACTATACTGGGAAGTTGTTCTCCGTGGAGGTTTTCAATGAATCATCTCATCTTACTACAGAACCAATTTTGTACAAGTAAAACCAAAAACGATGATCCTGAAAGTTTTGGGTTGTGGAGATGCATTTGCATCGGGTGGCCGATTTAATACTTCATTTCTTCTCAAGGGTAGCAAGAATATCTTAGTCGACTGTGGTGCTTCCACGCTCATTTCAATGAAAAAGCAAGGAATTAGCCCGGTCGATATTGATGTAATCATAGTCACACATTTTCATGGAGATCACTATGGAGGAATCCCTTTTCAAGTGATTAGTAACAAAATTGAATATAACAGAAGCAAACCCCTTATCATTTGCGGCCCTAAAGGGGTGAGAGAAAGAGTCTATGCACTTCAAGAAGCGATGTACCCTGGAACAATGGGCTTAATCGAAGAGATAGGAATTTCATTCCAAGAGTATCACGCAGATAGCTGGGTGGATGTGGGAGACTTGCAAATATTTGCAAAAGAAGTGATACACTCTTTACCTTCAAGTCCGCATGGAATTAAGGTGGATATTGATGGGAAAATGTTTGCTTTCTCTGGAGATACCGAGTGGACAGAAAACCTGATTGCACTTTCCGATCAGAGTGATTTGTTTATTTGTGAATGCAATAACTTATATGAGGATTCACCGGGGCATCTTTCTTATAGGACTTTGCTTGAAAAAAGATCACTTTTCAAGACCAAAAGACTTATGATCAATCACATGGGCAATGATGTGTTGGATGTCGAAGAAATTGAGATTGAAAGACTCAAAGATGGGATGGAGGTTAGCTTTTGATAAAGCTGATTCACATTCACATAAAAATATTCTGTAGGTATTGATTTCGGATATTTCTGTAGATATAGAAATCAGAATCTATGGTGGCAATTTCTTTGAAGTTAAGCTGCTCTGAAGCCACGATCAATGATCCATCTGCAAGATCCATAGGGACGTCATCAAACTTGTCGATCAGTTCAATCACTCTATATATGTGATCATTCTCTATGTGATGCATTTGTAATCCTCCGCGATCAATCCAAGTTAGAAAGTGTATTTGCGCTCTCGTGCTGAAGTCAAGCATATGAAGTACCTCGGTAATGACTGGCCATGTTGTCCATAAGGCTCCTTGAAAAAATTTGATAAACTGTATGCTCTTTTTATGATAGCTATCACTTTTATCAAATAGGGCGATGAGTGGACCAGCGTCAATGAGAGCGCTTCTCATGTAATTTTTTTCTTAAGGTGTCTTTATAGGTAGTAGAGGCGTTTTTATTCCCACTTCCTTCATTCCCAAACAAGTCTTCACCAACTTCAAAAGGTGACTGTTCAGCCTTCGCTTTTTTTAGATACACAGCCAATGCTTCTTTTACTACATCAGATTTGGTGAGATCATGTTGCTGACTGTACGAATTCAGCTTCTTTTCTAATTCTTTATTTAACCTGACATTTAGCATTGTATTACAAATGTAATACGTCGTAATTGGGATTACAAGCGTGATGATTTTATTTTAGATAATCAAAAAAAGTATTATTTCAGTTTAGTAAGATATTCTTCAATAAACTCATCTTTTCGTTTCAATCGATATTGCATGACCCATCTTGGATGAGGGAGTGTTTCAATCTTTTCGAAGATTTTGTATTTATCATTTAAAAATTTAAGAAACTTTAGATTTTGGCCTTGCCCTATACTGTATGCCACTTTAGTATTTATGGGAAAATCCATTTGCTCAAGAATTCTATTGATTGCGTACTTTTCAAAAATGCTTTTGAAATTTGGTACATCATAATAATTCAGGTTTTTTCCATTTTCAGTAAAACCAAGAGGAGATACAGCCGATATGTAATGGTTATTATTAAAGGACTCAAGTCCACCAAACGCTTCAATTACTTCATAAATAAACTTTGAAGAGAGCTCTTGTCTTTTTTCGAAAGGATTCGGTATTCCACATTTTTCCTCCAATATCACCGGATCTGTAAATGGAACTCCGGTGATTCCGCCTCCAAACCTTCCTGGATTTATTCCAAATAGGATACTTCGTTCTTTGTCGTCGCTGTAGTATTTATCATAAAAGGCTTTTGTATACTCTAGAGTATCTTGATCCTGATAAGGGTTCATTATTTCAACGGAATCAGGCAAACCTTCAGGCTTCTTTAGGTTTTTATAAAACCGGATTATTTTTTCAGAGACGGTCATTGAGATATCTGATTTTCATCCAATCAAAATACATTTTCTTAGCTTCGCAAACGTGAAAAGAGTTAATAAATATTTTATCATCCATAAGCCATTCAAAGTACTCAGTCAATTTTCTGATGAAAATGGAAACTTAGGGTTGGGTAGTATTTTTGATTTGCCTAAGGATGTTTACCCTGTTGGGAGACTCGATTTGGATAGTGAGGGGTTGCTCATTTTGACCAATGATAAATCACTGAACAATAAACTTTTGAATCCGGTGAATAAACATGAAAGGGTCTACCTCGCGGAGATAGAAGGAGTTCCGGATGAATCAGCTTTGACAGAGTTTAGGAATGGTTTAGAGATCAACATCAACGGAAAGAAACATAAGACACTACCGGCAGTTGTCCGTATTGTTACCAATCCGGAATTAAAAGAAAGAAACCCTCCGGTAAATTATAAAAAGCATCCAGTGCGATCCTGGGTAGAGATTAAGCTTACAGAAGGTAAGAACCGGCAAGTCAGAAAGATGACTGCTGCAATAGGTCATCCCACGCTCAGACTCCTCCGGATAGGCGTAGAGGATGTCAATCTTTTTCCTCTACAGTCAGGAGAGATCACACAAATGTCTGAGAAAGTGATCTACAAGAAACTTAAGCTATAATTACCTCTCATATTTGATCACCCAGTGGTTTATGTACTCAATTATCTTTCTGAGAGTGTCGTGAAGCAGAGCCAGATAAAGTAAAGAGGTAAAGATCCAAATAGCGAATATGTTGAAAATCACAGTGTCAATTCTAAAAGAACCTATCTGTTTTTCTCCCGCATAGAAATGTGTACGTCCATATTGAGTAGGAGGCTTTTTGAAAATGGGATCCTTTTTCTGAATTAATCTGCCATTCGAGATAATTAAGCGCTCAAGTTCAGTTCTGTTTTGAACCAGCAGAGCAGTACTTTCATTATGATTTTTTCTCTTTAGCTCTTCAACCCCTTCTTTTCCAATCTTATTCACCAATACATCATAGATGGAGTCCTTTTTTCCTACAGATAACTTGTATTCCTGTTGAAAGACATCACGAGTTTTGCGCAAGTATTTCATCAACTTCTTTCCGGTTGACGTATTGAAATTCTCAGGAGTAAGGTAAGTTTTGTAGACAAAAGAAGGAGCCAAGGACAGTTTCTCAAGCTCTATTAACTCAGCACCGATTAGTTCAAAATCATCTGCATATAACTCATATTTTGTCGAATCTTTAATGATTCTATTTGTCAATGATTCAAGTTTCGGGACTATATACGAGCGAACAAATGAAGCCTGACTTGCTTTTTTTTCTGCTGCAAAGAAGTGCTTTTCGTACTTGTTATGTTTGAATTGTGATACGGTCAATGCCTCGTAAGCCCATCTTGAAACCATAATATCTCCTACAAAAGGAACAAATTCCTGTCTCGCTATATTTTGCTGAAGCTCATCGAACTTGATCATGGCACCTCCTAATAGAAGTTGCGGAACCAGCACAAATGGAATCAAAATATAGATGGTGATAATGGAATTAAGCGCAGACGATATATTCAAGCCAATCAAGTTGGCAAAACATGAAGTAGAAAATAAGATTATCCAGTGGTACATAGTAAGCCCTTCGATCTCCAAAATATAATTTCCAACCAGAACAAAGGAGAGTGATTGAATTGCAGATAAAACGAATAGATAAAAGACTTTTGCGTTTATATAGCTGGACCTACTAAGGTTTAGAAAAGACTCTCTTTTTAAAATCCTCCTGTCCTTGAATATTTCTTCCGCTGAGATCGACATTCCGGTAAACATCGCGACTACAACGGCCATGAAAAGATAGATTGGCAAGTTCTTATTACTTTCTAAGCTGTACTCGCCGAAAGGTGCATACCTGGAGAAAAAACCAAGAATCAGTGCTAGTACTGGTGTTTGCAGCAGACTAATAAAAATGTACTGTTTGTTTGAAAGCTTAGAATAAAGATTTCGAATACTGAAAATACGGAATTGATGAAATGGCTTAGGTATATGAAAGTTGGATGGGGGAAGTCTTTCTAAGTATCGTACCTTATTTATTCTTTTTTGCTCAATATTGACTTTGTATTTATCATACCATTCTTTGGGAGATACTCTTCTTGTTTTCGTCTTTTGTCCAGTATCACTTACCTCTTTGGCTTCAATAATCTGAAGAATTTGTTCAGGAATTACATTGCCACATTTCGTACACTCGCTTTCGGCAGCATTTACTTGTGTACTCATCGTTTTGAAATACACAACTGCATCAATGGGGTTTCCTCTATAGACAGGATACCCTCCTTTGTCCAATATCCACAATTTGTCAAACAATTTGAAAATATCAGAAGAGGGTTGGTGGATGATACAGAAAACCAGTTTCCCAGATCGAGATAAGTTCTTCAGAAGTGTCATCACCTTCTCTGAATCCATCGAAGAAAGTCCTGAAGTAGGCTCATCTACAAATAAGACTGATGGCTCTCTCATTAGCTCTAAAGCAATGTTGAGTCGTTTTCGTTGACCTCCGCTTATGTATTTGTTAAGGGGATCCCCAACCTGCAGATCCTTTATGTCAGTTAAATCAAGATCTTCAAGTAGCTTATCGACAGTGTTTTCAATTCTTTCTTCTGAAAAATCGCTAAAACAAATCTGAGCGTTAAAGTGGAGATTTTGATAGACGGAAAGCTCCTCAAAAAGCAAATCGTCTTGAGGTACATAGCCAATTACTCCTTCGCTTGAAGCCTTTCTAATAGAATATCCATTGATAGAAATTTTGCCAGAAGTAGGAGCTATATTTCCATTGAGGAGGTTGATTAAGGTTGATTTTCCTACGCCGCTTCCACCCATTACACCGACTAAGTGCCCTGATTCTACTACGAAGTTGAAGTTGTGAAGACCATTGGAACTCCTCTTAAAACGAAATTCCAAATTCTCACCTGTCATCGCAATCTTTACATTCTTTTCATCATTCAAAAACTCCTTAATGATGTCAGATTCATAGATAGATTCGATATTGGGGCCTTTGATGATAGCCCCAGGTCTAAGAAGATAGAATTTGTCTTTTACCAGTTTATTTCCTTCAATATATAGGTTGAGAGGGCCAGTGTACTTAAAAACGTAGATGTTTACACTCTGTATTTTGATGACTAATATTTCACCAAAAAGATTCTCCACATACATGTGCAGGAATTCATCAACACCACGCACCTTGCCGTCTTTCTTACGCATCATCCATGCAACCTCTTCCGGCCACTCGGTCATTTTATTATTAATGATGAGCGTGTTTCCTTTTTGTAGATTCTTTTTTTCAGGGTCGGTTATGAAAGAGATAAGATTTGATACTTCCTCTTTTTTTAAGTTGAAGTTCATGGCCACAAGAGACATGAACTCATTTTCTCTATCTGAGATTTTCTTATCAGCATTGATTAACTCCAAGAGCTCCATGAACACCAGTATGCGTTCTGTATAAAGGAGTTCTTTATTAAGCTGATTGCAGATTTTAGCAACCTGCAGGATAGAGGTAGAATCGATTCCCAATACATCTGCTGCCTCAGGAGTGCTGTTCGAATTTCTGTAGAAATCTAGAAAATCGTGGAATAGCCTCAGGTACTCATTCGTAAGTTCCTGATTAAGATTTCTTTTGAGGTACGGCTTTACTACTAGTTCGCCAGAGTCTACGGCATCTATGTCGTCTTTGGCGCTTTCTATGATCGCAAAGAGATGCACCAAAGCATTGATAATCGATTCTTTCATATAAAAAAAGCCCCCAATAAGGAGGCTCATAAATTTACCTAAAGTAGACTTTAAAAACTAGTCTACAAGATCCCATCTTATTTGAGAGATGCTGCTTGACACATCTGCAAATTGACCTTCAGTGATTTCACTTGAATTGCCCAATTGCTCATAAAATAGATTAATGTATCTAAGGTTAGGAAGTACTTTGGCTACATTGACATCCGTAGCGTGATTTTCCAGAAGCACAGTCAATTTTTGAACCTGCTCTTTTTGATTTGCCAAAACTGACATGAGATCAGCCTTATTTTCGCTTTTCTCTATCAACTTCGTAGTGATGTAAAGTCCTTCAATTACGCTACCAGCCACTACCAAAACGGAAGTTTTTTCATCTCCATTTCGATTAAGGTAGTTATAGGTATCATAGAAAGATTCAGTTACGATCATAATGAGAGAATCTTTGTTTTCAATGTTTGACTCTATTCTATTAACAAGATTCATATTGAAAGCAGTAGTAATATTTAAGTCTTCTACCAGCTGCTTGGATACTTTTAAATACTGCATAGTTTGCTCAGACTGATTAAAAGTGCTTGAGTAACTAAGGTCTGCGCCGTATATCCCAAGGTTTATTGCCTTCTTCCATTCGGCTATATAATTGGTAGCATTTTCTGCAGGGTTCACAATGTCAGGCTGGAATTCTGCATTTGCTTCTTCCAACATTTTACTTACTTCGAAAGAGGTAGGTATTGGGTATTCAAAAGTTTTTTCTACAAATGCTTCCAACTCTTGTTTCTTCTCTTCTGCATTTTGCTCGGGCTTTTTATTATTAGAGCACTGAGCGAATAAAAATACTAGTGCTGTAAAAGCAAGGACGTTGTTGATTAGTTTCATAAGATCTGATTCAATCAAATTATTGGTTTGCTCCAAAATTAATGAGTCAAGACACTTTTAAGAACTAAATCTTTAGATATTTTGAAAGCCTGATTAAGTTGCAGCCGAAAACCAAACACCAGAGATGCAATTTCGAACTAAAATAGTAGATGATGTTAAGCATATTGAACTCATCTCAGATGATAATATTCTATTCTCATTTGCGCCAGATCATGGCGCCAGACTTACAGAACTAGCATTTAAGCAGGATGATAAGCTTACTTCCGTACTCTGGGAAGTGAGCCCTGATGATTGTAAAACAGGAGAATGGTGTAAAAACGAAATTCTTTTCCCATTTCCCAATCGAATTGATGGAGGCAAGTATCAGTTTTCTGGAAAAGAATATCAATTTCCAATTAATGAGGAAAAACTCAATAACGCATTACATGGAATGTTGAGAATGGAGGCATTTGAAGTTGTTGATCAAACAGCAGATGAAAATGAAGCTTCCGTAACACTCCGCTATAATTATTTGGGAGATAAGGAGTATTATCCATTCCCTTTCACTTTTGATATTTCGTATAAATACGGTCTCACAAATACTTTCACTGTTGTTTTTAAAATAAATAATGAAGGAAAAGAGGCTCTGCCTTTTGGATTGGGTTGGCACCCGTATTTTAAATTGGGAGATAGCTTGTCGAGTGTACAATTAGATTTGCCAGACACAGATCATTTGATATTAGGAGAGCGAAACCTTCCTACCGGAGAAGAAAAATCGTTTAATCATAACAAGCTAGCTCTTGAAGATTTTAGTCTCGATGATTGTTTGCGACTCAAAAATGGAAAAGTAAAGTATCAACTTTCGTCGGACAGTATTCGGTTAAAAATGGAGGGGTCTAAAGAGTATAGATATCTTCAATTATTCACTCCAGAAGGGTTAGGTACAGTAGCTGTAGAACCTATGACATCAGGTGTGAATACCTTCAATAATAAAGAAGGTCTTAGACAGCTAGAGGCGGGAGAATTATTCGAGGTTTTCTTCACAATCTCCGTTGATCATTAAAAAACGTTAAATCGTTGAATAAAAACTCAGTTTCTCCGTTAAAAGTAGGAGCACCGAAACCTAACCAATGAAAAGTAAAAAATCTCTCATCACTATAGGCTCCTCTATAGCTATAGTACTCATTCTATTTTTTGTTTTTAAGTCTGGAGGAGAATCTAGGTCAGATATAATTGTCAATGTTCAGAAAGGTTCTTTTAGAGTAGAAGTCAATACAACAGGAGAACTCGAGGCGCGAAATTCTAAGTATATCTTAGGGCCGACTAACCTTAGAAGATACCGAATCTATCAGGTGAATGTTCAAAACATAATACCTGAGGGTACTTATGTAAAGAAAGGACAA
Source organism: Cyclobacteriaceae bacterium (assembly GCA_049115715.1). GTDB lineage: Bacteria > Bacteroidota > Bacteroidia > Cytophagales > Cyclobacteriaceae > JAMZMI01. Next base: position 186,361 of record JAGDZQ010000025.1, on the reverse strand, counting down.
TTCGTTGCTTCGCTTGATGCGTCAGAGTTAAATAATAGGATTAAGGATAGCCAACTCTCGCTTGAAGATAAGGATACAAAATTCTTACAAACAAAACTTGATACTGCTCTGCAGATGAGAGAAGCTCGAGATAAGCTCTATAATCTTGAATTTGCAGTACAGGAAAAGCAACTCATACTTGATCAGTCCAAATTCGAACCTCCTGCAACGATCAAAAAAGCTGAGATAGATCTAGAAAAAGCGATTCGACAGTTGTCTCAAGAAAAAGAAAACTATAAAATCAAAAAAAAGCAGAATGTTGCTAAAATTCAGATAGCCGGAAGTGCTTCCAGAAAAGAGAGAAAGGAGCTTGATGACATGATAGCTGTTCAAAGCGAATTTAACATTCTAGCACCTGAGGATGGGATGCTTATTTATAGAAAGGGGTGGGATGGAAAACCTATCAAAGCAGGGAGTCAGATAGGGACATGGGATCCTATAGTAGCGACACTTCCGGATTTGTCTACCATGAACTCAATTACCTATGTGAATGAAGTGGATATCAGAAGAATTAAAAAAGGCCAGTTTGTTGAGGTCGGACTAGATGCCTTTCCAGAAAAAGCATTCAATGGAAAAGTTACTCAAGTAGCCAATGTAGGAGAGCAAAGGCCAAATTCTGATTCCAAAGTTTTTAAGGTGGTAGTTGAAATAGATAAAATTGACGATTCGCTACGCCCAGGCATGACAACTGGAAATAACATAATAACAAGTGAAATAGATTCAACTCTCTATATTCCTTTAGAGAGTCTGCATAGTTATCAGGACAGTATTACATATGTGTACGTAGAGTCAGGCTTAGGCTACTCCAAGCGTGAGGTTCTGATAGGAGAGACCAATGGTGATGCTGCTCAGGTACTTTTAGGGATTGACGAGTCAAATCGAGTATACCTATCTCAGCCTGAAGATTCTGACGAACCAATAAAACTTCTCTCTGAACTAAACGGAAAGCGGAATAAACCTCAACAGGAACCTGATAGACCAGAGCCTCATAATCCAAGAGGAGAATTAGGAAAAGGAAAACCTTCGTTTTGATGAGTCAAAAATTGTGGATGAGCCTGTGGATTGCTTTTGAAGCAGTTATGGCAAACAGAACAAGATCATTGCTTACTGGTTTGGGGATCATATTCGGCGTAGCAGCTGTAATTTCAATGCTAGCAATTGGCAATGGAGCACAACAAGAAATACTGGATCAGATTAAGCTTGTTGGAGTAAATAATATTGTAATCAAACCCATCGTAGAGCAATCAGAGGAAAATCTGGTAGAAGAAGACAGTGAGACAAGTGAAGGCAAGAAATTTTCCAAAGGCCTATCTAGTGGTGATACAGAATCCATCAGTAGAACGATTCCAGGCATTACGGAAATTAGTCCTGAAATTATTTTAGATACTTATATTATTAAAAATGGCATTAGACGTTCTGCAAAGGTAGTAGGGGTTAGACCTGCATATTTTGATATATTCAATTTTAAAATTGTAGAAGGGCAGATATTCAATGCAGAACATCTTGAATCAGGAGAGGCTGTCTGTATCATAGGGAAAGCGATTAAAACCAAATTTTTCCCAACTCAAAATCCGATTGGGAAATATTTAAAATGTGGAAACAACTGGTTGAAAGTCATCGGTATATTAGATGAGCGCTTAATCAGTTCATCGAGTATCAATAATCTGGGGATTAGAGATTTCAATATGGATGTATATGTTCCTATCAAAACTATGCTTTTGCGGTTTAAAAACCGATCAAAAATCACTCAAGAAATGCTGAGGCAAGCAAATGCAGGCAGTAGAGGTCGAAGAAACAATGAGGCTCAGCAGCAAGTGGAGAAAAATGTTAATTACCATCAACTAGACCGGTTGGTGGTGCAGGTCAAAGAAACAAAAATGCTGCAGCCCACAGCGGATGTTATATCTAGAATGCTTCAGCGCAAGCACTATGATGTTGTTGATTTTGAGATAGAAATTCCCGAATTGCTTCTTAAGCAACAACAGAAAACTAATGACATATTCAATGGTGTTCTCTTTGCGATAGCCTGTATTTCACTTTTAGTTGGGGGTATTGGTATAATGAACATTATGCTTGCATCGGTCCTTGAAAGGATAAAAGAGATAGGGCTTAGGATGTCTCTAGGAGCAATGAAAAGTGATATCATAAATCAGTTTCTACTTGAATCAATGATGATAAGCGTTACTGGTGGATTATTTGGAGTTTTGCTCGGTGTGATATTGGCCTTTGTGGTGAGCGGTATTTTGAGCATTCCTACAGTTATCACTTTTAACTCAATTCTCTTGTCGTTTGGTGTGTCAGCAGGAGTTGGTTTGATCTTCGGCATTGCGCCTGCACGAAAGGCAGCTTCACAAAACCCAATACAATCATTAAGGTATGAATAAGATATTGACATTGGTATTTTTCTTACTGGTAGGAACTGCAACTTATGCTCAGGACAATGTGCTTACATTATTCGATATAATTGAATTGGCGAAGGAGAATTCAACGGCCTCTAAAGCTGCAGATACCAGAAGAGAGAATAAGTATTGGCAGTATCGATCGTTTAAAGCCAATTACAATCCTTCATTGGAGATATCCGGGAATCTTCCTGGATATAGCAGAGACTTTTTTGAGAACAGACTTGATAGTGGGCAAATTGTATTTCAAAGTAGAGAGCAAGTTTCTTCCAGCTTGAATCTTGGTTTAACACAACCTATTGCGTTAACGGGCGGTTCCATAAGTGTCAATAGTCGACTGAATCAGTTTGGAAATTTGATTTCGGACGGTTTTGATGATAGCTATCGAACGACCATTGTCAACATTAGCCTACGTCAGCCAATTTTTGGATTTAATGAATTGAAATGGAATAAGAAGACTGAACCACTTAGATACGAAGAGTCTAAGCGATCTTTTGTGGAGGAAATGGAGTTTATCTCAAAACGAGCTACCAATCTATATTTCAATTACCTAAGCGCTCAAATCGATCTTCATATAGCCACTACCAATCTCAAAAACAACGAGGCGAATTACAAGATTCAAGAAGGTAGATACAATATAGGTACCGTATCCAAGGATGCTCTCTTGCAGGTGGAATTGCAAATGCTTAGCTCCAGACGTGCTTTGATGCAAGCTAAATTGGATTTGGAGACAACCAAACTTTCATTGAGAAGATATATTGGCATGAGAGATGACTCTGACCTTCCTATGCAACTTGTGCAGCCTGAAACATTACCTGAATTTGAAATACAACTCGATGAGGCTCTTTTTTACGCACAGCAAAACAGATCGGATTTTATTCGGTTTGAAAGAGAAAGAATGGAGGCAGAAAGAGATTTAGCTCAGGCTAAATCCAGACGTTTTCAGACAGACCTTGTAGCTTCTTTTGGATACAACCAAGCTGCTGGTGATTTATCAGGATCATATGCCAATCCTAACAACGAGCAAATTGCGAATATCTCTTTAAGTATGCCAATTATTGATTGGGGTAGAAGTAAGTCCAGGATTCAGACTGCTAAAGCGAATCAAAGACTTACTGAATTTGCACTTGATCAGGAAAATCAAACTTTTGAACAAGAAATAATGACGTTGGTTGGCCAGTTTGAGGTACTGCGTGCCAATGTGGAGATTTCTAAAAAGTCAGATGAAGTAGCAGAAGAGCGATACAATGTGACTCAGAATCGATATCTGGTAGACAAGGCTACTACCGATAATCTCAATCTTGCTCAAACGCAAAAGGATCAAGCTAAGCGAGACTATCTAAATTCTCTGCGTCAATTTTGGGACGCTTATTTTGAGTTAAGAAGACTTACTCTTTATGATTTCTTAAATGATTCCCTACTCTATACGGAGAAGGATTAACTACAAATTTACTTCCTCTTGAGGGCATAAACGTATGAAAAATTCATACCCGATGAGCTTGCTTTTATATTCTTAATTGAATGAAAGTTGCAATTATTTTATCACATTAACCAGTTGATTGCAACAGATTAATTATCAGGGATTAATCATGTAGATTTTTGTGTTCAGTTTAGAATACGTTATTTGTAAGTATTTTTTTCTTAGCGTGGGAATTGTCATGAAAACTACAGATTATACACACCGTTTTTTATTAATTGGGGTAATAATTTACTATCTTGATTGGAGCTATGTACTTTTTACTCACTTAATTTTAAGACCATGTTAGACGAACCACCAACATCATTTTTTATTAACCCAACCAATTCTACGCCCTTTGTTGAATTTGATTTAAAGCAAGGAAAACTCGACATCATTGGAAAAAGAGCCCCAGATGCAAGTGCAGATTTTTACAATACAATCAATGCTCAGGTAGATGATTATTTGAACAATCGAGGAGATGTTTTGAATGTCAATATATCATTCGAAGAGTTTGATTCATTATCAGATGATGGATTTGTTAATTTCTTGAAACGAATAAAATCTCTAGATAAAAATCAGACGGATATTCGCCTTAATTGGTATTATGATGAAGTTGAAGATGTTGACCGAAAGTCACTGGAGTATCAAATGAATGATCTGGGTATCCGATACGAAATTCGTAGCTATTGTGAATAGATGAATCAAACATTAAGAACCATTCAATGGAAAGGCTGTCTCGTTATTGAGGTAGCTTTTTTGTTTCAATGCATATTGATTTTTTAAACCAGTGCATAACTATTTCTACATTTGCCCTCATGAGTATAGTTCCAAAGTATAGATCACTGACATCAGATGAGCTCACTGAGTTACAAAAAGAATTTATAGACTATTTGGTGGTAAATGGAATAACAGCAGACCAGTGGGTTAGAATCAAAGAGGAGGATGAAGATACTGCGGAGGATATGATTACTTTGTTCAGTGATGTAGTCATGGAAGGAGTACTGAGACAGGTGAAATATTTGGAATACAGAAGCAAATCTGATATTAAGACATTTCAATGTCTTGAAAATCAAATCGTCCTGGTAGGGATGAATGGTGCCGAAGCGCAGGTTGATTTTCTTAATGAGAATTTCTTCGAGGAGGCAATAGCGAATCCGCCGAAAGGAATTAAAATTTATACCACAAGCAAAGCTTACAACAAGGAGCGTCAGAAAGAAATTTTTGATATGATAAGCTCTGGCTGTTCAATATCTGACGGAACATCATTTAAGGCAATTTCAATGTCATTGCAGTAGTATTCATGAATGATTTGATCCTACATGGATTTTCAATTCGACTTTTGCTTTTTTAAAATCGTGTTGTTATTACAGTTTTTATTTGCGTCGCAACGTATGCATTGGTGTTAATACTTTAAGCCTGAACTTCCTGTTTTTTTCATCCTACGATATACAATATCATGAGGATGAAAATAGAAGCTTTGTTGCGATTCGTGACTCAGGTTGATGACGACTTTTCAATGGGTGATTCGAATTTCTTAGAAAAGTCAAATATTATCACATAAAATTAATACCGTCACTTGATAAATACCCATATTGAGGTATTTAGTTCTTCACCAATTGTAAGATAATTTAGTCAATAAGTGTTATTCAGATGTACAGAATGAATTAATTGAGTTTTAGGTCAATTATGATTCCATCATATATGAATAATCAATAAATTAGAGATATTTTTATATAGAATTTAAACTAATCTTATAAACTATGCCTTACAAAACCGACCGCCCGGATCAGAAAGATCTGTTTGGAAATTTACTAGTCAAAAACCTCTATTTCGAGGATGCCCACCATGCTATAGAAAGAGTAGAGAGTACCACAGTAAGCGGACTTGACTTATTCGCTTCTAAAAATTCAACTACTGCTAATTTATTTATTAATAGCGCAGGGACTGTCAGCGTAGGAAAATACGATACTCGAAGTGGAAGTGATCGTTGGGATAAAACAGGAGAACCATCATACGATACTTCGAAGTTTGATCCTAGTTTGGTTAAGCTCAATCCATCATTGGATGTATACGGCCTTCTCTCCACGGATTTTCTGTGGGTTGAGCATGGTTTGAGCGTACAAGACTTAACCGTAGAGGGGCATTCCAATCTAAAAGGTGGTGCTACCGTACACGGCTTATTAAAGGTTAATGGAACACTCGAAGCTGATCATGGCAAGTTCTGTTGTACGCTCGAAGTAGGGTTAAGTGATGATGATACCCATAAAGGGGAAGTTACTATTGGAAGATCTACTGCCAACGATGGTAAGCTCACCGTAAATGGTGCTTCTAATTTCAATGGTACTCTGGATGTAGCCGGAACACTTACTGTAAAAGGGAATGAGATCATCGAGGCTCTAAAAGTCGGAGATGTTGCATTGGACGTGAAGAAAGGTATTACCAACCTTTTAAATACGAATGTAGCAGGTACCCTAGCTGTTCATGGCAATGAAACCATTACGGCTGCTGCTGCTACAGATGTAGCACTAACCGTAAATGTGGGTGTAACCAAGCTTAAAAACACAGATGTCTCTGGAACGCTTACCGTGAAAGGGAATGAGATCATCGAGGCACTAAAAGTTGGAGATGTTGCATTGGACGTGAAGAAGGGCATTACCAATCTGCTAAATACCAATGTAACAGGTACGCTAGCTGTTCATGGCAATGAAACTATTGCTGCCGCAAAGGAGGCAGATGTTGCGCTTGATGTGACTGTAGGTATTACCAACTTGAAGAATACCAATGTGGCTGGAACGCTCAACGTGAAAGGCAATGAAGTGATTGAAGCAGCTACTGAAACAGATGTTGCATTACATGTTACGAAGGGTATTACTAACCTTCAAGCTACAAACATGAAAGACACTTTTATCGATGGTACACTGAAAGTGAAAGACACTACAACGCTACAGAAGGATGTGTTCGTTGGAGTTGAAAAACCTGAAGATATCACCTCTAACACCGCATACAAAGATTTGTATAAAGAATTTACTGACATAACTGAGCCAGAAAACCTAAAGTTGGCTGTGCAAGGCGATGCGGCTATTCATGGTACATTATATGCAGAAGAGATCATCACAACTAAGAAGGCTCAGAATGTTGTGTTGAAGTATGTTGATGACGATGATCTTTTAGATCATGACGATTATAAGTTTGCTTACCCTGGTCAGATGTTTTTTGACAGATCTAACATATTTATTTTCACTCCTTCCAGAGGCGTAACTTATCAGCCAGGTGAACTTTTGGAGCGCGGTGTGAAAGGCCAGTGGGAGAGTGTGAGAATTGGGGAATTTGATTAATAGAAGCTATGCGTGAAAAACTTGAAAAACGATTGTCTGACCTCAAAATAGAGGAAGAAAAGGGCAAAAACCAACTCAACGAACTTGCCATAAAAAAGCAAGAGCTTACTGAGACTGTTCTTAGAATACAGGGAGCGATCCAGGTGTTAGAAGAAGAGTTGGTCGTTGAAAATGGGAAACCTATCAATTCGAATTAATAATCCTACTTTGTCAATTCGTGATAGCTGTCATGTTGAGGCTCTGGAAGCGTATTACTCGAAGAATTTCAACAAGCTCGGGGACACCCAATCAGTTTGATAGTTGTTTAAAGAAAGGAATAGTAAACTTGACAAAGTTAAAATCATCAGACAATAGGGGCTTGGATAATTCCAGCCCCTATGTCTTTTTGAGTGTCTACCTTCTTAGCGTTTTGTTTTGCCTTTTTGATAATGTCTTTTGCATCATGCGAGGGATAAGCCTCAAACCAAAGTGCCAAAACCCCTGCTGCAAGTGCTGCTGCTACACTAGTGCCGCTCTTATGTAAATAGGCTGGCTGTTCATGCCAAGAGCTATTTACATCGACCCCAGGTGCACATATTTGTATTTCATCGGATTCTTTGAAGACATCCGTATTTGCGTGATTGTAGATTTGCGCGTCACAGTCAATAGCCGTTACAGAAAACACATTAGGGCAATTACCAGGGTGAGATATGGGCGATTTTCTTGCCAGAGAGCGATCGCTGTGATTACCCACTGGAGCTACAATGATTGTATTTTGAGATAATGCTTTTTGTGCTAGTTCATTGAAAACCTTTGAATAGACAGATTTCATATCGGATCTCAAACCCAAGCTTATAAGAATGACCTTGCAGTCATTTTCTAAGGCCCAATTCACACCTTCGATGAGATTTTGAGAGTTGGCGACACCTTTTTGATTCACGATCTTGCCAACATACAAGTTACAATCTGGAGCAATTCCATATCGTGCTGAGTTTCCCGGATTTTGACAACCAGCAATCAAGCCGGCACAGTGTGTCCCATGACCAAAAAGATCTTTAGCTGAACTTTCGGAGGGGATGAAGTTTTTAACTACAATGTGATCCTTTCTAAAATCAGGATGATCCAGATTCAATCCAGAATCTAATACCGCAACTTTCACCCCTTTTCCTGAATATTTGCTGTCCAAGACATTCATGAGTCTGAGTGGCCAGCTCTCATCAATCAAACTTGCTATTTCCAAATTATATCTGACTCATTGATGTATAAGTTTTTCAATCGCAAAATAGGTAAGTCTCCATCTGCTAAAAGTGAAAAGCAAGTTACATCGAAGTAGAATTTCGATCTGTTAAAGACCAGACTTCTCTCGTTTTCCACCAACCATTTTTGCAGTGTCTCGGCTAGATCTTTTACCATCTGTGATTGAGGGATTCCCGAATCTGGCCTGTAAAACTCTATTGAGGTAGTCAAGAATTCAGGTAGCCGAATTTCCTGTGGAAAAGTCGAAGACTGCCCTGCGGGAATATAAGCGTATGAGATTTGCAATTTGGCCAGCAATGTATTTACAATTTCAGCAGGAGTTTCAGTGAATAGGTATGAAACAAGTCTGGTCAATTGCGTTTCTATATCAGCTTTTTTACCAGTTTTGGTCAAGTCCAAATAGTTGATACTGCTAAAGTTCACCATATGTGGAGTGACCGCATTTGTGTAGCGAATCAATGGAGTTCTGTAAACAAACTCCTGTCTTGTAGTCAAAGGACTATCCTCAATAAGCTCAGTATTCCTGATAATCCTAACGCCGGCCCATCCATTCTGAACACTTAGTACATCAAGGTTTTCGAAGGTAATCGTTCTCTTTTTCAATTCAAGCCCCTCTTGAAAATTGAGGTACTTTCGCTTTCTTCCAATGAGCTCGTAAAACTTCATTTGGAATTTGACCTTAGGATTTTCAGGAGTCCCAGACTCTATCTTTCTTAGATACGTCTTGTAACCAGGTATTACGACTTTAGGAACAGAGACACCCGGCCCATCTACTTCCCAATTTTCGAGGAAGAGAACGTAATGGTTTTTAGGATCATTATCTTCCAGAGAACTGTCCAAAGCTTCTTCATCTATACTGAATTTTGCGATGATAGATTTGATATCATCTTTAGCGGAAGTCTCAAGGTTATCAGGTTTGTATCGATCATACCAAGCCTGTGAGATCTGGCTCATTAGTCTGATGAAGCTTTCTACAACATTTGTGGCTTTGGTTACATTTTCATCCCCCTTGTCACGTAGCAGGGTGTCCATGTCTTGTTTGAAACCACTTCTTGCTGATATGTATTGAGCCATCTGTGTATCGAGGCTGTCAATCGGTTTCAAATCAGAGAGAAGTTTGTGTTCTTCCCCTTTGGCGTTGAATACTACTTCGAAATTCAATAGGTCTTGCGCCACAAAATCTGCTTGATAGTCAAACTGATATTGATACTGCTTGATCTTGACAATATCTTTCGCGCTTATTTTGGCCTTGTTCTGAGTGACTACTTGTTGCTTTCCAAGATTAGGCAAGTTTGGATATGATCGGATCGGAACTGGGATTTTCGTTACGATTGGATTTTCTTTCTTTTCTATCGGAATAATGAAAGAAAGCCATTTGGATAACGTGAAATCCTTCAACGCATCATCTCCAGGGCTAAGTTCCTGTGCATTTTGAATGTCGTGTTCCAGATGGCTGATTTTGTATTCTAGCTTTAGAGGTACATTGGAATGCAGCGCTTCTTTCAGCGTATTGAATGTAAAGGTCAGGTAAGACTTTCCATTTTCAAGAGCCACCTTTCCTGTAGATAGCGCATAATCCTTCTGTGAATGGGTTCCGTTACTTCCGTCCTCCGTTTCTGGTTTTTCATCACGATTGATTGTCTTCCCATATAGATTAGGAGGGAGGTGCTGCTTGTCTACCTTCGTATCTGATTTAATTTCAACAGGGTACTGTACCACTGTATCGAGCGAATAGCCATCCAGCAGATTGATCAATAGTTGCTGCTTCAGTTTTTCTCTTGCAACAGTGATCGCTTTTTCATCATAATCCCCCTGATCGAAGATCGGGATAGTCTGATAGGAAATGGCTGTTGCCAGTTTTCTTTTTGCTTCAAGCAGGCGATTTAGAAATTCGTTGTTTGCATCAGCCTGATCCAATATGGTCATTGAGATGGTATAGTCAGGCTTTAAATAGTCTTCAAAATCTTCTAAGAAAATTCTTGCCCATTGCTCAGGGTCTACATCTGAGAAAGTCTTGGATAAAGTCTGAGCTTCATTGAGACCCACGCCTGATTCATATGAAAACAGCTGTTGGTTTTCTAGAAGTAATAAATGATTGGCAAGTGGCTGAGGAGCATAAAAGAGTGGATTCTCATAATCTATATTATAATCAATCCCTTTATTATCAGTTTGAGAAAAACGCACTACCCAAATTTCAGAATCTCTTTCAAGTTGACCTTTTTCAGATAACAAGCTGTGAGTATAAGAAAGAGTTAATTTAAGTCCTTCATTTTGGAAAGCATTTTCAAAACCTGTAGCAAATTTCCTGTAAGAATAAAGTTGAGTTTCGGTAGGACTCAAATCTTCGTCATCTATTGTTGTGTTGAGAGGTCTAATTATCGACTTTGTAAAGGCAACATTCAATTCATTCTTGAATTCTGGCTCGATTAACTCCTCAGGTCTTCTCGCAGTAAGTGTCACTTTGAGTGGATATATGTTATCCTCATGTCTATCTTTCACCGTAAGTGTAAGATCCGTTTTCTTAACAGTGACAGACTTACTTTGGAATGCTACAGGATCCTTATATGCATCCATGATGTCTTTATAAATGACCTGAATCAAATCCTCCAAATCCCCTTTTAATGAAGCCGATAGATCGAAAGTATCTTCTGGTCTTGGCATCATAGACACTTCCAGGTTAAGGGCCAAAGTTTCCGCTAGTTGGTAATAGATGAGTCCATAATTCTCAAGATCACCCAGGGCCTTTTCTTTTATTTTCTGAATTTCCTTTTCAAGTTCACTCTCAGAAAGTTCCGGATTAATTTCATATCGTTTTTTAGCATCGAAGATAAAATCGATTTTGAAGTTGTTGATCTCACTATTGTGCCCCTTGAAGTAGTAAGTGGATTCGAGCCCAGGCCATTGATTCAATCCGATTAGTTTGTCTCTGTACAAGACTTTGTACCCAATTGGGTTTATAGGTCGGTCGTACTCAAACCCGAAATTGTCTCTCCATTCGAAAGTGAACTTCACATCTTGATTTAACCCAATGTAAGGAGAGTTTATTGCTGGTATAGCCTCACTTCCGTTTTTCTGAGGGATGAAGATATTTTTGAGAGGGATAACCTTTTTGTAATCCCAACTGTTTTCTTCGCCATCGAGCCTATTGTCTTCATTTGCCCCTTTACGATCTAGCTCATCATCTTTGGATGGGCTCAAAGCTTCGCCCTTGCCAAGACCATCTATGTGATCGTCTGAAGGCACATCGTAAGCCAGAAGGTTGTATTGTTGCTCCGTTTCGTACTTTGCGTTGAAAGCACCTACCTTTTCACTGTCAACATTTTCCTCATCGATTGGTTTCTCACGCTCAAGTTCAAATCCTTCAAACCCAGGTTTTATTGTGAGACCTTTTTCTTCGATATCTCTCCAGTTTTCACCCTCCTTAGTTTGAGGGACTGCAGATAGTAGCTCTACATCGAGATCAAGATTTTCGCTTATGATGGCACAATTGGTATAGCCTTTCACTTCTTCCTTCTTCTTGAAAGAAATAAGGATTCCCAATTCTGCTGAACCCCCATCGTCAAATATATCATCGGGTAGTCCAGTATCGCCTTCTACCGTATTGTAGTATAGATAATATCCCCCGGTTCTCACGACGGATGCTTTCCATAGCCGTTTCACAAAATCATTCGGATCTGTGTCTTTTGGTTTTCCCTGACTGAATTGGAAAATGATGTCTTCAGGGTTCGATTCAGTAGATAAGTTGGTATTGATCAGAATATTGGTCACAGAATCTGGCAAATACCCCTGATATCCTTTTTCATCAGATTCTTGAGGTCTGAATAGAACAGAAATAGAGGCTATAGGGTTGTTACTGAGATCTCGTATCAAGTTTGTGAGCGAGATCATTCCGCCTGAATCCGTTCCAAACAGCTCATATGTGTTCTGTCCTACTGCTCCTGCGTCCGAATCGGAGACTTTTTTGATATAGGTGTTTAATAGTAGTCCCCAGCTATAATCGTCTGACGTGATGTCTTTTTCTTCATTGACGGTATCTGGTCTATCTTCTATTGTTTTAAATAGTCTGAGTCCCTTGCTTGCATTTTCTTGATCCGACACAAAATCAAGTAGCGGTTTAGAAAATTGAATAACTTTTTGAAGTGCGGCATCTTCCTCTATATGCCGCACTTCGATGGCATTGACAAGCGGGAATTTTCTAGGTTGAAGTTCGAAAAACGTTGCTCTTTTTGCTTCCTGATAAGTAGGAGCGAACGTTACCTCGCGTAAAGATTTGATTTTGTTTACCTCTGTAGAATCCAGTTTATGGATGAGTGCACCCTCTTTTATTGGAGGTTCTGTGTCAATGAAGTTGATCCAATTATTATCTTGTTCCTGCGTAAGTGCCAGTGTGAAATCATACGGCTCTTCAGGATCGACCTTTGGTAGTTTAAATGACTGGCCTGTGAGTGTATATAAAGCTTCATCTTTTTCTGTGGTGTCTACACTTGCAAGTCCCTCAACTGGAAGGCGCTGACCATTCCAGAAAATTCTACTTAAGAGTCCTGACGCTTGCTCCAGATCTCCATTTAAGTATAAGTAGTTTAGTAAATCCTCAATTTTGATCTTTGGCAAGTTTTCCAAGATCAAATAGCTGCCACCGGCAAGCAAGCTATCATTTTTTAAATTAGCTTCAGAGAGTGACAGCAAGCTTGAGTTGAAATCCTTAGCAATGGATAGAAACGAATCCTCGGCTTTTATAACATGTTCAATATCAGGAATCGTTAATGAAACGAAAGAGTTAATCGCACCTTCTTCCTCCATTAGCAGAGTAGACAGCTCTTCATACGATTTGCCAGTGTTTTGAGATACTACTTCAAGAGATTCTTTTTCTTGAACCTGATAGTTGATAGTCTGAGGATCAATGATAAATCCAGGTTTTAGGACTACTTTTTCTTTGTTTATAGAAAGCAATGTAGCAACCTGCCCATCACTCAATTCGTATTTGGTTTGGAGCTTTTTCAGTGTATCCAAGGATGTGGCCTGATGTTCTATTCCACTTACGATTATTTTTGATCCAGCTTTTAGAATCTCGCTGCTGCTTTTATTTGCTTTTACTATGCTAAGAGGTGTGATCTTATGATCTTCTGCAATGCTCTCAATCGTTGTAGGTACGGCCATTGTCACAGAAGCAGTTCCTGGTATTGGTACTATCGTTTCAGGTATTTTGAATCGATAGATTTCCATGGCATCTATGGAGCTTTGGAGCAGGTTTTTTATCAGTACGAAGAAGTAGTCATTAAAAACCAACTGCGATACTGAGCTACCGTGATCTGATGTGTTGTAATTATTGACATCTTCCGATTGGGAATACTTTTGCCTGTCTTTACGTACGTTGGAAAGAAAGTCAGGCCTACACACATTATGATCTTGGAACCGAACCCTCGTTTGATCTTTACCATTTAATGAAGTAGTGAGTGTCAGTTCTGGTATCGCAGGGAACACAGCCAGACTGAGCTCTCTTCTTTTTGGTTCACTAGTCTCCTCAGTAGTTTCTCCCTCAGCGCTTTCAGGCTTTTCTTCTGCTTCAAACTGGGCATTAAGGGAATCGCTTTCTAATATATTGATGCTGAAGTTATCTGCTAAGAAGGCTGTTATTTCCTCATAAGCAATAGGGCTTGCCTCATCCTTTAATGTGTAATAAATGTTATAAAGATCTGTAAGAGTGATTTCTTTATCTATAAACTCTTCGAAACCTATCTTTCTCGTTCCCAGAGGTTGTGAAGCGTTTAACGCCCAGCTCAATAACTTGATGCAGATTTTTTCAAAGGCAAAGAGGCCAGAGTTGAATGCTACCGCCGAATCAAGATCCAGTGCCTGTTTATCGCCAACCTTGTTTCTCACGAAAAACATCGCAACACCCATCACGTCTTGTATATCGCCTTTTTGGGCTACTGAAAACTGTGGGAATAAATAAAGATCAATTTTTTTAGTTTCCTCTGTTGAAACCAGTCGATTCGTCCAGTCTATAGCAATCGTTTGCCATTTCTCCTCATCGGTAAGTATAGGAATGGTATTTGGATCAAAATCTGATTGAGTAAGTATCGGTTTCCATGGTGCTGGCTCGGAAGATCCCAGCGTAAAGGAAGCACGCACGGTCATCTTAAATGAGAAATGGATTTTAATCGTAAATAGTCCACAGTTGATGCGTACCGTTATTCTTACTCGAATACCCGCTACAAATTTGAGGTAAAGAGGCTCAGCAGCCATGAAATCAATTGCGACGTATATGAATACAGTAATATCAAAAGTGGCTGAAATGATTGCGAAATCAACCTTTCCCCAAATCCTTCCTATGATTCCAAACGTTCCTCTCAGGTGATAGAATAGTGCCTTTTCGGTCTGAACAGGAACAAGTACATCTCCCTCAGGTCGTCTTTCAATTCTCTTGAAATCCGCAAAAGTTCCCTCGATGATCCCAAAGACTGTAAGGCTTATGGCAGCAGAGAGAATGCCCTTGTCGATGCGCTTGCCCCAGCCAAGCTCAAGGCCAATACCAAACTCGATTACCGGATCGAAGTAGCCCTGATCTGTCTTAGGAACTGTCTTAGAAGTAGCTCCCGTGAGAGAAGCAAAGTAGAATCCTCCAGCCCCTAAAAATGGGAAATATTGTATGACAAAGGAATCTCTGAAATCCATGTTGTACGGAAATCCGAGGTTGATTCTGAAATTTCCGTTTGTATAGATTTCGATTCCAATCTTGGGAAGTGTGATGGACATTGCGCCAAACTCAAGATTCCTCAAGTAAAAAGGAAGCTTGATTTCTGATTGGTAAACGCCAATGTCCTCAGTGATTTTCTTATAAATAATTTCAAACTCAAGTCCTGCCAGTGCTTTGGCCTTTTCTCCGCCTAGTTTGATATACAAGCCGTAGAGGCTTGGATCATTGAATACGATTTGAAAAGCAACCGTAGGAGGCAATATCTCTGCGTCGATTCCAAATAGCCAGTTGCTATTTTCATCAAACTTCATGTTCTGAAATACAGGAACCACCGTGCCCTCAGGAGGAGTGTCCATTCCTGCGCTCATGGCAGCTATGGCATCCTTTACATGATTAAAGTCTTTGGCATTGGTCAGACTCACATGCTGACCCAGCCCGAGAAATTTCAAATCAAAACCAGGTGTTTTCTTCGGTGGGAGTGGAGGCCCCTGCGCATCTGCCGCATTCCATTTCACCTCGTCGTTACCAAAGAAATTGCCTTTGAGGATAACATCCACTTGCTTTGCAGACTTACCCCTGACTGTAACTTCATCTATGCGGATGATTCCTAAGTCAACATTGATATTCTTCACAGTAAATCCAATGGCTTTACTGGCCGGCCAGTAGTTAAGCTCCAGCGAATCAAACTTGACTTCAAATAATTTGCCCCATGGAAACGGAAGGTTAAGCCTGAAAGAAGATCTGAATATTCTCACTACACCTTCAATCAATCCTCCCAGCGTCTGATTGACCAATCGAGCATAGAGCACCTGATCTTCGGGTTTCTTTGGTTTATTATCCCCTACGATCGTTTCATAACCAAGCTCAATTTTGTTGTCATTGAAGATTAGTTCGGTGGCAAGCGTTAATTTATATTTAGATGATTCCGGCATTTGTTTCTTCTAACTTTTTCTGACCTGTTTTTTTGTAAGCACCAAACCAACCCAGAGAACTAGAGCCGCTTTGGTCGGAAACATCCGGATCGCCAAATAGATAAAGTATCGTATTGCCTGAAGGAGGGAGCTTCAGTCCCAGCAACTTCACGCCGAGGTTGGTGAGCAGGAGAGCATACTCTCCAGTTCCTTCTTTTTTCTCAAATTTTACTGCTCCTACGGCCATTTTCAACACGCCTTGAATACTGAATCCCTTTGAACCCGACCCTCCCGTAAAAGGAAGCTTCATGAAGATCTGACCACTATTTGTAGTCGAGCCCGGACTCCATGCAACCAAAAGATTTGCTTCAAACCCGGCCTTCTCAGTTAATGAGCCAAGTGATCCCAGATTGATCTTATATTTTAAGCCATACCAATCGCCCGATATTGGCTTGGTCGATACGGGAGAGTCAATGCTCAAGTACTCCGATTGATCAGGAGAGCCATTCATAGATTTGGCACTTACGATGCTCAATAGTTGCATAGGGAAGTGCCTGGCAAAACCACCCTCTCGTTGATTATTCCCTGATTGTCCCGATTTAGAGTTTTTACCAGGGAAAATAGTTGTCTCAGGCTTTAGTATAAACTCTTTGGTTCGTGGAGGATTTAAGTTGAAGTTCAAATCCAGGATCATTCCTGAAAACATCAGTTGATCATATGTGAAAAGGTCAAAATCTCCCTTCTTATGAAACTTGAGTGCACCCAATAATGAAAAGCGAGTGGTGAGTTTATCATCTGTAACATCTTGATCCACCAATGTGAAGCCAATATTGGAAATCTTCACAGATGCCACTGCGCTGCTATCCAGAGATAGCTCAGTTTCTCCATCCTGATAGAAATTATAAGCAGGTCTGCCGTTTTGCTGTTCATACTGACCTTTAAGAACCACGCTGTATCGTTGTGTTGCCTCAGACGAGATATAACTTTCTTTTACGATTGGATCATTGAAAAACTGTTTTACAGATAGTTGAATCTTGCTGTTGAAATCAACCAGAGCAGAATTTCGGAAAAGTGCCTGCAAGTTGAGCACCCTGAAATCAAAGTCATTGTCAATTTCCGGGAGAGGGTCGGGAAGCTCTAAGTCTCCATCTTTTACTTTTTTGAAGACCTCATCATAATAACTAATAAGACCGAAAAGAGAGCTTTTTACATTTTTTTCAAGCTTTTTGTCCTTAACCTCAAACTTGTTGACTTCAACTCCAAAGTGGTGGGCGGAGAATCTGTTGAGATCAATACCAGCCAAAATACTCTTAATTGCATCAGGCAGATCCGCAAGCTCAAGGTTGACTTTGAGAGCCAACATCCCGTTCCAATTTGGGTCTTCTACCGCCTGCACAAATTTATTGAGCCCCTCATCCTGAGTAGCCTCGCTCTTATCTATGGCTCCATCCGCTACCTCATCGCGACTCTCTTGAATGTAGCCCTTGATCCATTGCTGTAGTTGGCCGATTTTAGAAACATCATTGAATTGTTCGGGGCTCGTCCATAAGCTCTTGTCCTCAATTCGCTCTACGATTGATTTTGTGCAGAACTTGAAGATTAGAATATTTTTGAATGGTGTGTCCGTGTTACTTTGAGTGTTATCTCCAAGCAGATCGATTAAAAAAGGCCAACCAGAAATGTTGATTTTGTTGTCAAACTGAGTTCTGAAATAATCATGAAAGCCCAACTCAGGGTTAGTAATGACAAGAAATAGTTCGTTCGTTTGAAAAGCACTTTGAAGTTCAGGTATTAAGTTTTTAAACTCCAATACATCTACTTCTTCATTCAGACTGCCGGCAGTTTCAGGTTTAGCATTATTGGCCAACACAAGCGACGACCAATTTTTGTTTCTAGATGTCTCGTCTATGTCTACCAGAAAACCTTGTGGCGTAGTAGTAAGGAGTTGATTCTTCTCTTGTGGTTGAGGTTCGGTTTCTCCCTCCGCCTCGGTTTCGGTTTCAGAGTTTGACGAACCACTTTCGTCTATGGTTGTAGTGGCATGAGCCGCTTCCTCCTCCATAGCTTTAAGAGAGTCTTCAAGCTCGATCTCTTTTCTTATACTTTCTATCTGGATCTTCCTTGTAGGTTGGATGATCTGTTGCTCAAACTCGATAAGCTCTTCTTTGGTCAAATACACCCTTCTTCCATAAGATCGGGATTCCGGTTTGACAAGAGCAGAAGGGATCAGCGGAAAGCTAAATTCCTTTTCATTGCGTAGGAGTGGAGTTGACGGAATGTGGTTGACATCCAGCAGGCTTTCCTTTTGCCGATTAGGAACAAAGACCGGAGTGTCCTCTGCCTGAGAAACATAGTAGTTCGTTCTCTCACTTTCACTTCCTTTTGTGATTGTCACCCACGTAGATGTATAGGTTTCATCTAAAAGACTTAGAGTCCCTGATGATTTTTCCTCCTTTAGAATGGGGAACTTAGGAGCAAAGCCAGGCTGTTGCGGGTGAAACGCTAAAACATCGCCATTTTCGAAACTGATTAATTCAGTACCGGACAATCCACATAGCAACATACCTTCATCTTCATCGCCTAAGGTAGGAGAGTGAAGTTTATAAGCGCCATTGGGAGTAAGGTATACAGCTCCAAACTGTTCATAGACCTCTCCATTTTTCTTCCAAATAAACTTTTTGGCGAAGGCCAGCCCGCTTAGCTCAGGAGTTGTTTTGAGCTCAATGGCTTTACCGGTGTTTAATGTGAGATAAGAGCCGAGTGTTTTAGCTTCTGTGAAATGTATCGCAGTTCGCTCTGGGTTAAGCGGTTGACTTGGATCGAGCGAGAGATGAAAACTTACATCATCCTTACTTGTCTTTGATTTCAAATAGGGAAACTCGTTGGTTGTGGTGATGTAGTCTTTAGTTGTGAAAAAACGAATCGACGTTTCTATACCTGAGATCAACTGAGTTGTTCTTGTATCATATAGAATAATGGCATTCAATTTCCCGAAGTGAGCGTCATTCTTAAAACTAATATTGAAAGCTTTAGAACGAGCCCAATATCCATTTACCTCTGGTTTTAAAAGGTCAAGTACATAATATCTGGAGCTTCTTTTATATAAGAAATCAAAACCATCTCCTGCAGCGTTGATCTCAATATCTGTATCCTTCCTAATTGTATAAAAAGGCTTCAATGTATCCTCTATGTATTGCTCAAATTCAATGGGAATTTTTGCTTCAAATTCAGCTTCTTCACCAGAGGTATTGAAGGGCATACTCACGATTTTGGGAGCATCATCGTTAGGACTTTCTACCCAATGAAAGTATCTGTGGTATTCAGAATATTTTCTATTGAGCGCATTGTGAGCATGGATTATTTGCTCAGTAAATGCCGATAAATTGTTAGGTTCTTCTTCACTGATTACAAACACCCCACCATTCGAAGCATAGCATCGGTCGCAAAAGAATTCTGGTTTTTTTAAAGCATCGGATAGACTTAGCTGCTCAGAATTTTTTTCGGTTGTTTCTTGATAAATAAAGCCAACCCAAGTTTCATTCGAAGAACCTGAGTTTTCGAGTTTATATATAGCAAATGACTGTTCTGAATCATTCGCCAATATATGTGATGTTTGATAGGTTAGTTTCAATTGGCTTTCGGTGAAAAAATGAAATTAGTAAATATTATTATTTATCTCATAGTTGTTTACGTTAATTATTAAATATAATTTTTCATATCTTTAAAAATCACGGTTTATTGAACTAAAAATTAGAAATGGATATAGTTGGTTTTCTCTCGGGTAACAGTATGGTTGACAGAATTGAGGCTGCAAAGGAAAGTATTCCGGCCTTAAACCATAAGCAGCAAGCGGGACAAGATTTAGTTGAATATAAATACACGCTAGATGAGACAGCTATTCCAGATGAACCAAATGAGGAGGTAGAAATTCACTGTAGAATCAAAAGAAATGACGCGGTAGAAGCAACACCAAAATATGGAAGATATCTTGGCAATCAAACTGATGAAATCATAAGGTATTGTGTAAATAATCTACACTATGTTATTCCTTATAAAATCGGTGATCGTGACGAAGAGTTGGAATTAGAGGTTTCAAGAATTCAATCTAATATTATATCAGGGAGCGCTGATGGGGATTATTTGAATGCAATTTTTAGCATATTTAGCCCAGAATTAGGCGGGAATAGTAAACGCACTACCAAACCAATTACTAATAGAGCTCAAGCGGATGTAGATCAAATAACATCGCTTGGAGAATTTTTCACCAAATACAAGTCGGCTTTTCAGTGGAGGGTCAATGCAGAAGGTGCATATAATTTGTATGCAAGTAAAGCACCAATCCTGATGGAAGATGCTCACGACCTTGATAGAATCGTAAGTTTTGATGATGAGGATGTGCCTACAGAATCAATTAAAGATGACCTTAAGGTCAAGAAAGAACATATAAAGCTTTTTACCTACGGAGGTAGAGTTGTTGTTAATCAGGCTAAAATGATTGAGTTTCTAGCAGGTCAAAACATTATCACTCATACTGAAGGAAATAATTACACTTTTAAGAATAAAATTCCAGAAAACCTTAGAGCAAAGATTGAAGAACTTCTTGTCCCTGTAGAGGATGATGCGGATGATGCGCTGATGGTTGATAAAGCAACGCTATTGGAGGATTTGACAGAGCACATTATTGATCTTATATATTCATTGGCGGATAAATACACGGTTTATTATTTTTTTGATGAGAATAAAAAACTGCAGAGCTTTATAGATTACCCTCCAATTCGTGTTGCCACATCAGGTCTTGGTGGAGGCGGGGCTATGCGGTCAGATAACCCAGATGAAATCGAATATTATTGGTCTGGAAACTTGGCTCTTGGAATAGTTTTGGGACTTAAGCCTTTAAGATATAAATATGAAATTTTATCAACAGAAGTTGGTGTAGCAGCAAGAATGAGCGTTCAACTTATGGAGAATGATTTTTATCCCACAAATGTCCCATTTTGGAAAAAATCTAATCCTCGAAAGCTTGGTGAAAAGGAAAAAGCCAAGACCTTTCTTTTCGGGTCTAGTGAAATCATTTATTTTAAAAAATTCAAAAAAAATCCTAAGTTGGAAGAGGAAGGAATCTCCAAAAAGAATAAGCCCAGAGAGGTTGTGCCAATAGTGCCAAGGTTGCCCAAGCTTTCTGATCAAAGGTACAAAGGGAAAGGAGTACGCAAAAAGCAAAAAGGGAATAGTGATCCTCGTACCACTGTTACAAGCGGTGTTTCCCTTGAGCATGGGAACGCTTCGAAAAGAGAGGATGCAGGGAAAGTTATGGGAAAGGCACTTCGCAAGAAAAAGTTTCCAGATGCCAACGGTTCAAAAATAGGAGCGACAGACTTTTCGAATAAATTGATTGCAGAAGACCCTTTCAAGGCGGCAATGAAAGAAAATATAGGTGCTGATGGTAAGGTGTTGACGGATCAAGAATGGTGTCATTTGTACGGACACGGTGATGGAGGATCTGAAGTTTATCGGAATTTTGTAAGCGGTAGTAAGCATTGTAATACTGAACAATTGGCTATTGAGTCTGGCCAAAGAACCAATAAACCTGATGACCTCACTGCTAAGGTGACGGCCTATTTGTATACCGAGGATGCAGATGAAGATTGGCCACTTGCTTCTTGGATGAGGTATAAAATTTATTATGATGTGTCAGATGTAGATATACCAGACGATAGTCCTCTTGTTAATTATGATCTCAACGGGAAAATAAAAGTGCTTGATCACATTTATGATGCTCAAAGTCAAAGTTTTGACTACAATGAATACAAAATTCTATCCAATACTGTGAGAAGGGCAATTGCTCAGGTAAATGCAACTTATGATGGATTTGAAGAAGATATGAATATGAAGTTGCAGGTTAAACTTACTGAAATGGATGACGAAGATGACATTGCCATAATTAAAGCATTGATAGGAAAAGAAGATCACAAAGAGTTAAAATACAAATTTGAGATTCAGGTTATGGGCGTGATTGGGAGCAGGATGCGTATTCATAGCGGGCCTTTTTTTAACGTTTAGATTTTTAAAATTCACCACCTAATTACTTAACGCTATGAGCATCCAACGTCTATCTGATTTAAAAAAGAAAATAAGCCCAGAGGCATCTTCATTGAAACTTGATGAGGTTTTCTTTGATGGAAAGTCGATTGTCTCTTTTTGGGAGAAAAACTTTAACTCCAAGGAAATTGTAATCAGTTTGAATGATAGGAATCTATTAGAAGACTATGTGAAACTAAGTGGAACTAGTGGGAGCATATTTGGCTTAAACGGTCTTGCTATTGAAATATACTTCTTCGAAAAGTATGAACTTGCAGTTGGAGAATATCGAATCCATTCCTTTTTAGTCATAGACGTAAAAGACCAACTCTTTTCATCACTCCCCGAACCTTTTTTGCCCATCAAGTATAAGCATCCAGAGAAGCTCTTGACCGTTCTTTCGACGACCCATCTGGAAGATGTTGATTTCATCAATACAATTGAAATAGATGGAATAGAAAAGGAGTTTCTGCCGACCCTCCGAGCTGGAGTCAACATTCAATCCGAAGTAGAAGTGCCATCCGAGCTGGCACCTGTTCAGAGCTTTATCGGGAGCAGCAATTTATCCTCTATAATGGGGATTCAGTCATCTTCACTATCGAAGAGCTTTTTCTTTGCTGCCAAGCTGGAAAAGGAATTTGAACTTGGCCCTCTGAAAGTTTCGCCTAAGCTTATCCTGTTTGAGGGGACAAAACAAAACTCAGGAACCTCTTTTTACGCCGAGTTTCAATCAGATTTAAAACTTGGGAATATCAAAGCAGCTTCCAGATTGCAAGTCGATACTTCTTCTGGAGACATAAGAATATTGAGTGACTTTGAGGAACTAAGCCTTGCCAACCTGGGAGAGCTAGCCTCTTTATTTGGTAAGGAAAACCCCGTGAAACAACTACCTGCCCCATTGGCAGGTTTTGGAAGTCTTTCATTGACCAACTTTCAGCTGGTCTACTCGATGAAAACAAAGAAAGTAACTTCGGTAGTAGTTGATGTCAGTTCTACGGGTTCTTGGGAGATTATACAAGGAGTTTTCGGTATAGAGAACCTTTTGCTGCGCTGGGCGATTGTAGATCCATTTAGTCAAACCCGGAAGACCACCTTCTTGATGTCCGGTGACATGCTAATAGGCGATGCATCCATATTCATGCAAGCTCAGTTTCCAGAGTTTATCGTATTCGGAGATCTCAGGCCGGGAACGAGCCTCAATGTAGGTGGAGCGCTTGAGAAGATTGGGATGACAGTAGGGCCACTTGCCCCGCTCAAAAAACTCCAAATCATGGATATTGAGCTCACCGCTCAGCCAAGAAACAAGTCATTTGAGTTGGAGATGCTTATAGCTGCAAATTGGGAACTGTTTACCATAGCAGAGAAGCCTTATATATTAAAAGAAATAACGATTGATCTGGAATACGCCACGGGGAACTTCTCGGGAGTAATTGCAGGTATTTTGGATTTCGCAGGATGGGACACTCGCGTAACTGTTTTCATAGAAGAGACACTAAGGATTGAGGGTGTTATTCCCTATTTGAACTTTTCTGAGATTGTCGAAGAGTTCTTCTCCATAGTAGGAGTAGATGTGGATGTGCCTATTGATTTTGATTTTAGAGACATTGCATTTTCTATCGTTCCTTCCACTAAAGAGTTTTCAATCAGTGGCGTTTCGGCTAGTCCTTGGGATTTTGAGCTGGGGCCACTACCCAAGCTATCCATATCTAATGTGGGAATAGATGTGGACCGCAAGCAGGTGGTGGCAGCCACAGGCACTACGCCTGCGGAACATGCCCTTGATTATACCTTTTTCGGGACGGTAACACTAGCTGAGAAGTACAGTCTCACGGTTAGAATCTCCAATAATACCAAGATAGATGAAGCAACCAACAAGGAAACGAAGGGATGGTTGATAGATGGCCAATTCGAGGCAGATGGCACACTTGATTTTGTCGGTTTGATTAACGATCTGATTCCGGGAGAATCACTTGATCTTCCTAAGGATATTATCACGGCTGAGATTTATTCTGTAGGCATTTCTATCGACACGATTGCAACAACTTATTCGGTGGAGGTGGCTACTAGTATTAGCCTTGGAATAGACGGTATAGGAGGAGTGGAGGTAAGCACCTTCACCCTTGATTACAGCAAGCCAGCTGCAGAAGCACTTTGGAAAGTCACTGCTTCAGGGAAGATATCGCTAGGAGATGATTTCCTAGTGCTACCAACGAAAGTCACCATGGAGAAGCTACCTAAAATACCAGAGCCCATACCTGCTGCTTAATAATTAAGATCATGGCATTGGATTATAATTCTTATATCACTGATAGAGGAGCATTTTATCAAGAAGCTCTGGAAGGGATATTTAGAGAAGCCTATACTTTTGATCACGAAGTAAGTTTGACTTTTGAAAACCTTCCAAATGGTCAAATCTATTGCAAATTTGAAGATCATAGTTGGATTATTTCTATAGGAGAGCTGATTGTCAATAGGATAAAAAAAGAAGTGATTGCGGGCTTTAAAAATATCAGATTTTCCTTTTATCATACCGGTGGAGGAATCGTAAGTCAGGATACTCCGCCTGATAATAGTGTGGAAATCGCGCGATTGCTGACTGCATTTGCTCCCTGTAATCCAATTGCAGGTGAATCGCAAAACGGTAGTTTGGTGGATGGAAATACAGAAATCGTTAATAGCTATACCCAACACCTTTCTAGAAACGGAACTGTTTTAAAGGATAATACCAATACGCTGATACCTGTTCACCCATCTGATTTTAGAAAGAAACCTCTAGCAATAAATGGTTTAGGGCATTTCTTCCAACCTCTGATGGCTCCTTATTATTTTGTGAAAGACAGAGGAGACTTTTACCTCCTTATTAACCCAGAGGCTCGATTATTACTTGTAGATGAGATTGACCCTGATCTTTTCTGGGATGGTACGGCACAGCTACGAAATCAGTTTAAAATAGGGATTGAGGTTTCCGTTGATGAATTTGATGAGTTTAAAATCTTGGATTTTCAGGGAGAGGGCATTGATCGGAATTTTGATGGAGCAGGTGTTGTTGATGAAATAATCAAATTAAATGGAGCTGATCTGACAAATGCCGCTGACGGCACGCGTGTTATTGAGTTCTCTAGTCAAATCTCTGGCTCTCTACTTGAATTAGGACTTAGGGATGCATTTGAAGACCACATTAAGAGTTTTTTTGATGCCAATTTGGATGAGATAGTGACATTAAACATATCTCGACTTGTCAAGGAAATACTAGCTCTTGTGAATTCTGCGATAGATGATCGAACACTCTATTACTATTTTGATGATGGAGGTGCTCTGGGAGGTTTTATAGATATTTCACATAAACCATCCTTGAAAACCAATGTCTGGGGCGGTGGAGCCATGCGTTCAGACCCAGTTACAGAAGTAGAATACAAGTGGATGGGAAATCTTGTGTTGGGTGTTGCAATTGGATTGGATATCGATAACCATCAAATCTCTTTTTCTGATTTAGTGAAAGACGGTTTTTCATTGGTTAATGTACCTTGGGACAAGGGCATCTATGGTCATACCAAAACAAAGGCTGCTATACTTTATGGGAGTGAAGTTCTGTATTCCAAAAAGTATCTAAGAGTTGATAAAAGGCGCAATAAGCCGCATGACATTGACCCAGCTCAGCCTAGTATTCCTGAAGTGCTTTATCGGAGATATAAAAAGAAGGATGGCTTTTTCAAGGACTTTCAATTCCTAAACAGAAAAGAACAAAAAGGAGATGATACCTATGAAGTACCATCTGCCAGTTGGATAAAGTGGTTACTGGGAAAAACAGATACCAAGAAAACAGGGCTCCCACTCAAGCATGGGAATACAAGAAAGAGGGAAGATGCTGGTAAGAAAATGGGTGAAGCGCTTTTTCTAGACCGATTTTATGATGCAAGAGGTTTAAAATTCAGCGCCACAGATTTTACCAATAAGTTGATTAGAGAAAAATCACTTCATCAGAACTTGATGATGCAAGACAATGTGATTCCTGATCAATATGGTATTCAGCGCATCGTGACAGATCAAGAGTGGTGTCACCTTTACGGGCATGGCGATGGAGGGTCAGAGACATATGAAAACTTTGTCAGTGGAAGTAAGCATTGTAACACGGAACAATTAGCGATTGAAACGGGTCAGCGGACAGGAAACTATAGTGGATTAAATGCCAAAATAACAGCCTATTTGTATGACAATGAGACGCCAGAGTGGCCACTTGCCTCATGGATGCGCTACAAAATATACCATGGAGAGAAAAAAATATTTGATCATGTATACGATGCGCAAAATCAGAGCTTCAATTATCATGAATTCAAAATCGTAGAAACGACAGTTAGACGTTGCGTAGCAGAAGGCGTTCAAAACAACAGTACAGAAAAAGCCTTCGATGAATATGGAAGGTATATAACACTCCGTTTCGTGAAAGAAATTAAAGCTTTAATTGCCGATAATGCCGATGAGAAATTACGAAGAATAAGGGAAATACTAAGTATAGATGATTTATCTACAGCGGTGTATGCTAAGAATGAGGGAATGATAAAAAATGTTGCCGCATATATGGACAATGAGCAACCCTATGAAGACTATTGGCTTTAATGCTTAGGCAGCTTTAGCTTTTTTAGCAAGTTCTCTGGCCTCCTCCTTGTTCTTAGAATACTTGATGTGATCAGGCACCTCCTTCATATCCCAGATCAACCCGAAAAAAGCAAACGTTCTGAGTATATAGTAAGTAATGTCTATTTCCCACCAGAAGAAGCCCTGACGAGCTGCTACTTCATAGTAGTGATGATTATTATGCCATCCTTCACCTAAAGTCACGAGAGCAAGGATAAGATTGTTTTTAGATTCATCGTTTGACTCATATCGTTGTTTCCCAAACTTATGCATGATCGAATTGATACTGAAGGTGCCGTGGTAGAGTACTACAGTACTTAGGAAGAAACCAATAAAAAGAGTTGAGAATCCTGCAGTTGTAAACATGGTGAGAATACTTCCTCCATTCACAATGCCTCCCAGTGCCATTACCGTCAATGCCAGAATAACAGGCGGAACTAAATAATTCTTATTTAACCAGACAAGCTCAGGGTACTTAGCGTAATCACCTATGATCTTGTAGTCTGTGGTTTTATAATCCGGGCCTATAATCCAACCCACATGTGAGTACCAAAAACCGTAATGTTTCATAGAATGAGGATCATCGTACGTATCGCTTGTACGGTGATGAACTCTATGATGCCCCGCCCACCAAAGCGCACCTTTTTGAGCAGAAGTCTGCGCCATAAACGCAATGACAAACTGAAACCACCGTGAGGTTTTGTAAGATCGATGAGCAAAGTAGCGATGATAGCCACCTGTGATCCAAAACATTCTGCTTACATAGAGAACAATACAGACGATCCAGTCAAAAAGAGTAGCTCCTGTGAACAATGCCGCAAGCGGCAACAGATGTACAAGGGTGAAGCTTATCTCAGTCTTTAGCTTAGCTTTATTTAATACTCTTGGGCCTTCTGATGCTGTGGACATGCTCAATTGTTTTGGGTTATTCGTGTGCCATTCAAGCCACAAAGATAAGAAGCAAAGGACTTTTAGATTAGTGTTGTGAGATTAAATAAGGAATATATTCTTCTCTATTTCTAAATATCAGGCAACTCATATTTTAGAAATTCATCGCATCTGTTGACTTTGATTTCGCTGAAATAAAAGTCCTCTACATTTTCTGTGATAATGTGGTCGCAACCGTATTTAAGCGCGCTATAGTATTGAATTCCATCCTCCAGATCATGTGCTTGTTCGTCTTCTACGGCTTGAGTTGTACATTCGTGATCAACTGTGGCAGTCCCAATGTGAGAAAGTAGTGTGCGGATTTTCTTCTTTGCCAGAACCTCACCACTTTTTTTACTTGAAAAGTAGAAAGCAATTGCAATGCATACAGGGGAGGTAACCAATTCAAATCCTTTCCTATCACTCAAACTCAAGATTTTAGCGGCATAGGTAAAAAGGGGGTATTCCTTGTTGAGTACAGCTATCAGCACATTGGCATCAATGAATAGCTTCATTTTTTTGAGTCGAAATACTCTTTTTTGGAATCAGATCTTGATCGTTTTTTGTATTCTATATCTCCATCGGCGACCATTCCTACCCAATCAGATATCGGGAGATCTTCTAGCTCGAGGTATCGATTTTCTGTGATTCTGCGGTATAGAAACTCTGTAAGCCTAGACAAACTGATGTTGTTCGCTTCAGCGTAAGCTTTTGCTTTTGAAATTACCTCCTGATCAAAACTCATAGTCACTTTCGCATCCATATCGGTATTCTTTATACCACTAAAATAAAAAAAAAGTACGTATAAAAAAAGAGGCTAATTGCCTCTCTTAATATTTCACGATATTTTAACTGAACTTAAGGTTTGAAAGAGATTTTTCTCATTCTCAATGACAGTGGAGTAACTTCCACATATTCGTCCTTATTGATATATTCAAGTGCCTCTTCCAATGAGAACTTTTTAGGAGGAGCAATTTTCATACTGGCATCCGTTCCTGATTTTCTCATGTTAGTCAGTTGCTTTCCTTTTTGAACGTTTACAGCCAAGTCATTAGAGCGAGAATGCTCGCCTATTACCTGACCTACGTAAAGTTCATCTCCAGGAGCTACGAAGAATATTCCTCTATCCTGAAGTTTGTCTATAGAATAAGAAGTCCCAGGACCTGTTTCCATAGAAACCAATGATCCATTTAACCTTTCTGGAATTTCACCTTTAAAAGGTTCGTATCCATTGAATCTATGTGTCATAACAGCCTCTCCAGCAGTTGCTGTCAATACTTGATTCCTTAGTCCGATCAAACCTCTTGCAGGGATGTTGAATTCCAGATGCTGGATATCACCTTTCGGTTCCATGATAGTAAGCTCACCTTTTCTTTTGGTCACAAGCTCAATCGCCTTTCCAGAGACATTTTCCGGAACATCGATAACCAAGTGCTCAATTGGCTCATGTTTTTGCCCGTCTATTTCCTTGTAAATAACCTGAGGCTGACCTACTTGTAGCTCATAGCCTTCACGTCTCATGGTTTCGATCAAAACTGACAAGTGAAGAACGCCACGTCCATATACAAGAAATTTATCTTCGCTATCTGTTGATTCTACTCTAAGAGCAAGGTTTTTTTCGATTTCTTTCATCAATCTATCCCTCAAGTGTCTCGAGGTTACAAACTTTCCTTCTTTTCCGAAGAAAGGAGAGTTGTTAATTGTGAAAAGCATGTTCATCGTTGGCTCATCCACTCCAACTCTTTCAAGAGGCTCAGGATTATCAAAATCAGTGATTGTATCGCCAATGTCAAAGTTCTCAATACCAGTTACAGCACAGATATCTCCACAGCCAACCTCTTCTACACTTCTTTTACCTAGCCCTTCAAAGACATGAAGCTCTTTAATTCTTACTCTTTTTATAGTATCGTCACTCTTGGTTAATCCAAGACTTTGCCCAACTTTTATAGATCCTTGATGAATTCTTCCGATCGCAATCTTTCCAGTAAATGCAGAGAAATCCAACGATGTTATCTTCATCCTCAAAACACCTTCATTTTGTGGAGGAGATGGGATCACCTCCAAAATTGTATCAAGTAGAGGCTCAAGGTTAGTAGTTTCATTTTTCCAGTCATGACTCATCCAGCCATGCTTAGAAGAACCATAAAGTGTTTTGAAATCCAATTGCTCTTCAGTAGCATCCAGATTAAACATCAAGTCGAAAACCTCTTCATGCACCTCGTCCGGGCGGCAGTTCTCTTTATCGACCTTGTTTACAACCACTATAGGTTTCAATCCAAGACCAAGCGCTTTCCCAAGAACAAATCGAGTCTGTGGCATTGCACCTTCAAAAGCATCAACCAAAAGGATAACACCATCAGCCATACTTAATACACGCTCTACCTCACCACCAAAATCGGCGTGACCAGGAGTATCAATAATATTAATCTTAGTGTCCTTGTAGTTTATCGACACATTTTTCGAGAGGATGGTGATTCCTCGTTCTCTTTCCAGGTCGTTAGAGTCAAGAATTAGCTCGTTGTTATCTTGAGACCTTTTGGCATCATTGGCTTGAGCCTCATAGATGATTTTGTCAACTAGTGTTGTCTTGCCATGATCAACGTGAGCGATGATGGCTATATTTCTTATCTGTGTCATGCTTTTTAATAAAAGAGCGCAAAGCTAACTTCATTTCTATTCAAAAAGAGATTTAGCTTGATAAAAAGAATGTTATTAATTAACTATATGGATTGAGATAATGTAATGGCAATCAAATGGATAAAAGGGAATTTATAAAAAGTGCAAGTGCAGCCACCATATTGGCAGCTTTTGGGTTGAGCATAGAAAGTTGTAGCGGTGATGAGCCTAAGCCTGACGATAGTGATGGTGCAGTAGGCTTTACATTTGATTTGACAGAATCGCCATACAGTCAATTGCAAACAGAAGGACAATGGCTTTTGATTAGAAATGAAACTTTACTTCTGGTCAATGTTGGTGGAGCAATCAGTGCATTTTCAAGTGCATGTACCCATACAGGGTGCACAACTAACTGGTCGTTTGGTGCCAATGCAACTTGCACATGCCACAATTCAATATTTAACTCTTCAGGAAGTCCCATATCAGGTCCAGCTCAGCGTCCTCTAAGCAGAAAGTCTGTTACAGAAGATGAGAATGTGATTACCGTGCTGTGATGGAGATTTGTTTATTGAATGATTCTTTCAAGGTCGATGCTGACATATAAAAACCTGTTTGATCAAAGTTTTGGTAAATACATCAATATCTCCGAAGAGGCCTATGCCTTTCTTAATTCCACTTTTGCATCTCAGGAATTTTCAACCAAGGAGTTTATAGTGGAGGCAGGGAATGTAGGAAAGTATTTCTACTTTGTGCAGTCCGGAGTTCAGGCTATGTACCTGATCAATCGAAAAGGAGAAAAAGTAGTGCTTGGATTTTCCTTTGGAGGCTCGCTTTCCGGAGTTTATGATTCCTTTTTGTATCAAAAACCCTCTGATTACTTTTTGGAAGCACTAACTCCCTCAAGGCTAATTGGAATCAACCTTGAAAACTATAAAAAGCTTTTTGATTTGTTTCCAGAATTTAATCGATGGAGAATCGATTTCATGGAGTCTATTTTATTTGGTAGAGGCAAAAGAGAAGTTGAGATGTTGACGCTTACGGCCAAAGAACGTTTTGATGTTTTTATGAAAAGGTGCCCCGACGAACTACTCCAGATTCCTCAAAAGTATTTGGCCAGCTACCTGAATATGAAACCGGAGACGTTTAGCAGATTGAGAGCCTTAAGGGATTAATTGATCTGGATCAATTTTTCTTTCAGAGAATACTTGAACTTTTGTCAAAACAAAGAACTAAGACAATGGAAGTTAATTTTGAGGAATTGATTCAAAGATCCAATCACATTGGAAATTACATTTCAGGAGAAATAGCACAGTTATCTGAAGGTGTGATAAATAGCAAGGAATCGGAGGACAAGTGGTCAATCCTTGAGGTTTTGAGTCATCTGAATCAGGTATATGAGCGCTATGCTCCGAATTTTGACAAAGCGCTAAAAGATGCAAGACCATTGACTAATGAAACTGATTCAAGAAGGCAAACAACGTTGATGGGAAGGCTGTCAATCTATTCCATGAAACCTAAAGGCAAAAGCAGGAAGTTTAAAATGAAGACCTTCAGGTTTTTTGAGCCAATATCAAGTTCTAATCTACCAGACGAAACCATCTCCCGATATTTGAAAAACAAAGAAAACTTTACAGAGCGTATCAAGAAAGCTCGATTACTCGATATTAAAAACATTAAAGTTCCTACAGCTCTTGGAAAAAGTGTGAAATTTTATCTTCCAGAGTGTTTCGATTTTATTCTCTCTCACGAAGAAAGGCACATGGTTCAAATAGAGGGTATTCTTGAAAAAATAGGTCAAACATCTGAGGTGTAACTAGTCACTCTCGCAAAAAAAATGTTTGTGCCAGTGTTTGTTTATCCGAACCTATAATCGTCCAATCAAAAACGGGCGAAAATCAATGATTTGAATTTCACATACGTTTGCTATATCTGAGAAGTACAACTCTTTACGAATTGGTTGAAGTAAACAATATCTTTCAATTTTAATATTTACATTATCTATATGTTATCGGAAATTAATTCATTGTTAACTTAACGGCTGAATTTTTAAATATCCGAATGTTCGATCTCTTTTTAGAAGGAAACAAATATTACGATTATCCTTCATTTGAAGTAGCCATCTACTCCTTACTTCTGGCTCTAGTGCTAAGTGCCACGATGGCCTTCACATACAAATTCACCTATGCAGGTGATCATTTTTCTAAGAGTCTATTTCAAGCCATGATCCTTAGTTCCTTGGTTACAGGAATGATCATGATGGCAGTAGGAAATAACCTGGCGGTTGGTTTTGGAATAATAGGAGCCGTCGCAATCATTCGTTTCCGAACCAATATTCAAAACCCACGAAACATCATATTTATGTTTGGGGCCCTTTCCGTTGGGATTACAACTGGTGTTTATGGCTATGCAGTTGCGGTGGCTGGTACCGGGCTTTTTTGTGTGACTGCTTTCGTTCTCAATTTCTCCGATTACAAAGTAACAGTTGCAGATTTTTATGAAATAGAATGTGGCATTGCCGAGAAAAACGCCCTTTTACTATTTCAAGAAAAGCTGGAAGAGATAAGCTCTAGCATAGAGCTTCAGGATATTCGCGAACGATTTGAAAAACCCGAACGATATACTTTTGCTATCATGCTTAAGAATGGAGTAACCATCCAGGATGCATTTTCTGAGTTGAAGTTGGAAGGGGTGGATGATTTGAAAATCAATAGGAAAAGAATAAACGAGCAGTTATGATGGCGAGAAAATATGTCTTGTTGCTCGTTTGGTTGGTTCTTATTGTTTTTTTAGCCGTGATTTCATTGAACTATCGCAGCAGAACCGAAGCGATGGTTGCAGTCGTAGAATCTCAGATTACTTCTATCTCGTATCAAAAACCGGTGCTTATTGAGCGAATTCAAGTTGTTCCCGGGCAGGAAGTTGAGAAGGGAGACACGCTACTGGTGGTTTCCAGACCAGACTTATCACTCAATATTGATCGTAAGACGAATGAGCTGGAAAGGCTTCAATCACAAATCATACAATCAGAACAAGAATACAGAAGTAGAAAAGCACTCATCGAAATTGAATCCGAAGGAAAGATCAATAGACTGGGATTGGATCTTGCCGAACTTGAAACCAGACTTGGCCAGCAAAAGTCTGTGTCGAAAAAACTCAATGCTTTTGTTGAAAACGGGACTGGTTCCTCATATGTCGATTCTTTGGCTTTGCTTAAAATTCGTTCCATCAATCAGGAAATAGAAAGTGTAAAGAACTATCAGTCCAAGGAGGTACAACGTCTATACATTCGTTCGGAGGACGAGAGAGATTTGATTCAGCGAGAAATATCGCTTGTAGAACGAGAGCTTCTTTCCTTAAAGAATGAATACATCTCCTTGATTAGGGTGGCGGGATTTGATGGAATCATAGGCACTTTAGGTGTGCAATTGGATGAGCTGGTTCCTCCATATAAGGCAGTATTGTCTATTTATGAGAAGAGACCTACTCTGATCAAGGCATATATGAATGAATCGATTTCTTATCCAATTAATCCAGGAGATGATGTAAGTGTGGTCTCGGAGAACAGACTCTACAGCATCGAGGGAAAAGTGATAGAGTTGGGAGCCAGAATTACAGATTTTCCAGAGAAACTTCAGACGACACATGGAATCAAAAACTATGGTCAAGAAGTCTTCATCAATATCTCAAGAAATAATAAGTTTCTCAACGGAGAGAAGGTTTTTGTTTATCCTAAAGGTTTCGAATGAGGCTACAAATAACACTAGTCCTCTTCTTTGTCTCTCGATTGATTTACGCTCAGGTTTCTGTAGAGGACGTGCTATCAAAGCCTTTGAGTGAAGAAGAGATGACTCAGGTACTTGCAAGAGAAGATTATCTCAATAGTCATAAATTCAATTCACCTTGGTTGAGAGAGCTTGATTTTAGAGCTCGATCCAACGACAGGGAAATAGCCCTAGAAGATTACAGACTAAGACTAAGTTTTCTTAATCCGCTTGAGATACTTGCAAATAGAGATTACCGAAAAGTACTTCAAAGCCAACAAAACTTCGAAAGAAAGAAAACGATTGATAAGGTCCTGCTAAGGAGATATGAGCTTTTGATTGAGACAAACTATGTGCTCAAGTCTCTCACGATTCAAAATAACTATCTCGAGGCTCTAAAAGAAATAAAAAGTATCATGGTCTCAGAACAATTTGATTTTTCTGACTTGGTTGATATGGAGCAGGAGATTACCAAAGTGGAGTTGTTTATTGCAAATCTAGAACAGAAAAGGGCTGTCCTAGAGCAAATTTTTTCAGAAAGCGGGTTCTCAGGACTTCCCGATTGCAATGACTTTCGATGGATCACTTCAGCTCAAATCAAGACATTGCTAGGAGGTTCTTCCAATGATACGATCAGCTTGCTTCAAATCTCTGAACTCCAGAAAATAGAGAAAGAAGAAACTATTTTGAGGATTAAGAAAGCTGAAGCTTTTAGCAACATAGGGTTTATTCAAGCTGAGTATGATACGGAGAGAGGCAAAGCATTTGACGATCACGTTGGTTTTCAAGTTGGGGTGACAATCCCAGTTTTCAATTCCAATAAACCCGACCTTCAGCGTAGAGAGCTAGAGCTAATTGAGGAAAAAGCAGACTACAAGGTTCTTGTAGCAGAAGAACGTCAGCAAAAGAATATTGATGAGTTGAGAATTAAAGATCTTCTTTCTCAAAGTGAATTAATCGATGAGAAAAAGGAAGAGCTAGGTGAAATCAGAGAGCTGATAAATGCCGGTAATAACGGATTCAAAGCCTACCGGAAATTAGCAGAGTATGATCTTTTTCTTGAGGAAAAAGACCTGACGTTTGATTCTGATATCTACATGAAGTATGTGATGCATCTTCATAAGCAAGGAACCCTCTCTGACGAACCCTATATCAACGCTCTTTCTTCTGAGATGTCAAGCTTTGATTTAGGTCAGTAGTACTGATAACTTCATAAGTTTTTAAAGCCCTATACTTTCAATATTTAAGTTGAATTTGATGAAAAATTCATCATAAAGTGCTTTTTGGTTTGAAAATCATATCATTTCAACCTATTTAATGAATGAAATGATTGTTTATATGTAATTAGTTGCTAATTTGATAATAAGTTATCTCAGGGCTTATGAACAAATCAAAAAAGCATGTTATCGACTGATCACTATCAAATTCAAGAACATTTCGATGAAATGTTCAATTCTGAGGGACTATGCAGGGCTTCATATTTGGATTTTCAGTCCAATATGCAAGATTTCTCTTTACGGAAATTACATCAGCTACAACATACAACTGATAAAGCTCAGATGTCAATGGGTATGACATTTAATGTTTACCATGACAATAAAGGGGTTGAAAAGATTCTGCATCTTGATATCGTTCCAAGAATTATAAGTGGTAAAGAATGGAAAGTAGTTGAAGAGGGGTTGCAACAAAGAATAAATGCAATCAATCTATTCATAGACGATCTTTATCACGATCAGAAAATTCTTAAGGACAAAATAATCCCCAAAGAGATAATTCTCTCAAGTCCTGATTTTCTCAAGCCATGTATCGGACTCAATCCTCCTAAGGGAATCTGGTGTCACATTACAGGGAGTGATATTGTGAGAGATGATCATGGAAATTTTTTCGTGTTGGAGGATAATTTGAGGTGTCCATCTGGCGTCTCTTATATGCTAGAGAATCGAGAGATAATAAAGCAGGCCTTCCCATTACTTTTTGCCAATCTGGCGGTAAGACCAGTTTCGGGCTACCCAAATATGCTACTGGCCATGTTGCAAAGTCTAAGTGATAAGGAGTACCCAACCGTAGCTGTTTTGACCCCAGGTATTTATAATTCAGCATACTTTGAGCATTCATACCTTGCCCAGCAGATGGGAGTGGAGCTGGTTACAGGACAGGACTTAATTGTAGAAAAGAACAAAGTATGGATGCAGACAACCAAGGGATTAAGTCAAGTCGATGTACTTTATAGGCGCATAGATGATACGTTCATGGATCCTACGGTTTTTAATAAGGAATCCATGCTTGGAGTTCCTGGTATTTTCGAAGCTTATAAAGCGGGCAATATCGCACTAGCAAATGCACCTGGAACAGGCGTGGCAGATGATAAGGCCGTTTACGCATATATACCTCGGATCATTCAATACTATTTAAGTGAGGATCCCATTATACAAAATGTACCTACATATTTATGCGGAGATGAGAGCGACTTGAAATACGTGCTTGATAATATTTCTGAATTAGTTGTGAAAGAGACCAATGCTGCAGGCGGATACGGTATGCTCATAGGCCCTAAATCAAGTAAGGCAGAACATGAGAAATTCAAAAAACTGATTAAAGCCAACCCTAGAAATTACATTGCTCAACCGACCCTGTCCCTGTCTACGGTTCCCACATTAACTAAGAAAGGTTTTGCTCCACGCCATGTTGATTTAAGGCCGTATGCTTTGTTTGGCGAATCTGTCGAAGTTATTCCGGGAGCACTCACAAGAGTTGCGCTCGTGGAAGGTTCTCTAGTGGTGAATTCTTCACAAGGAGGAGGAAGTAAGGATACCTGGGTTTTATATGAATAATAATTAGAAGTATGTTAAGCAGAGTTGCAGATTCACTATTTTGGCTAGGTAGGTATACGGAACGAGCCGAAAATTATTCCAGATTTATAGATGTAAACTTCAATCTATCTATAGACCTTCCTGTAGGCATGAAAGAGCAATGGGAACCGCTTATTTCGGCCACTGGTGACAAGGAGTTTTTTATATCGCTATATGGAAGATTTTTTACCCGTGAAAATGCAATTCGTTTTCTTGCATTCGACGAACGTAACCAAAACTCGATTGCATCATCTATCCAAAAAGCCCGTGAGAATGCACGAATAGTAAGGGAAAACATACCAAAAGAAACTTGGGAGGTACTAAATGAGCTTCACTATTATGTCCAAAAAGGATGCAAGAAGAAAATTTGGAAACAAGAGGATCCTAAGGATACATTTAAGCAAATCAAATATCAACTTCAGCTCTTAACCGGAATAGCGTTCGACACTGTATCAAGAAACCAAGGATGGTTTTTTACCAATCTTGGAAAGTACCTTGAGAGAGCAGATAAGGCTTCTAGAATTTTGGATGTTAAATATCACTTTCTACTTCCTTCAGCGGACGAAGTAGGATCTCCTCTTGATTTTTTGCATTGGGCCGCCTTATTGAAATCCGTAAGCGGTTTTAATTCCTACAGAAGAAAGTACGGAAAGATCACACCAACATCAATTGCAGAATACTTGATTTTAGATCGTGATTTCCCTAGATCCATTCTCTTTTGTCTCATAAGAGCTGAAGACTGTCTTCATGAAATATCACAGGAGAAGAAGGGATATTCAAACATGGTGGAGAAAGCAATTGGAAACTTGCGTGCTGATATAGAATACGCAGATATAAACGATGTTTTTAAGTTTGGATTGCATGAATACCTCGATGGACTTCAGGAAAGAATCAACGAGATTTCGAGTGCGGTGTATGATCAATATTTCAAGATTCGCCCTAACTTCGCACCTCAATTTCAGCATCAAGAATGACATACTGTTTAGGCATATTAAACAAAGAAGGGATTATTGGTCTTGCTGATACTAGAATTACTTCTGGTACCGATACGACCATGGCTAAGAAGATATACACAATCGAACGAACCAATCATGCCTTTTTCATTATGACCTCAGGCCTGAGATCTGTGAGAGACAAAGCAATTACCTACTTTCAAGAGTTGGTGGATTCTGAAGATTACGGGTTTGATAAACTATATAAAGCAGTGAATGGCTTTAGTGGCCAGGTAAAGAGAGTAGCCAGAGAAGATAAGGAAAGCCTTGAGTCGTCAGGGGTTTCGTTTAACTTGTTTTCGATAATTGGAGGTCAAATGGAAGGAGATAAGCATCCAAAACTATATCTGCTATACCCCGAAGGAAATTGGATCGAAATTGGCCCGGGCACTCCTTATGTTATAATAGGAAACACAGGTTTTGGTAATCCCATTTTGAAACGATCACTTACTTTCGAATCAAGTATGGAATTCGGACTTAAAAGTGGATTTTTATCTTTCGATGCGACACGAATCTCAGCCAATGATGTGAATTATCCTATCGATACGGTCATTCTTAGAAAAGATGAATTTAAATTAAATCAGCATCGTTTTCAAGAAAAAGACCTTGGACATATTTCTGATTTTTGGAACACTCGCTTACGAGACGGGATTGACAAACTGCCAGCTGTAGCACTAGATAAAGCTTTTGTTGATAAAGAACCACAATTGACTATTATGAAGGATGCGTCTGAGTATTGAACATATTACTTCATATGAGTATGGAGCATCCGTATTTCTCGAACCACACCATCTTTATTTCTATCCATCTTATCGGCCTCATATTGACCTTGTGTCATTTGAAATGGAGGTATCTCCTCGACCGTCTGGTCTGTCAATAAGATTAAACGCTGAGAATGATTCTTATCATCAATGTTGGTTCAATGACCAACTTGATCGGGTAAGCTTTAGGGCTGCAATGGTTTTGGATATAGCAGAAATTAATCCCTTTGATTTCTTAATAGAAGATAGCCCCAAAACGGATCATGAGGCGATCCTAGACGTTTATCGACATCCTAAATTACAAATGAGTCCAGGTTTGACGAAGTGGTCAAATGAAATGGCTCAATTGACAGATGGTAATCCAATTACCTTTCTTTCAATGTTGAATAAGGAAATAAATTTGGGATGGAAGCATAAAATCAGATATGAAT
Organism: Cyclobacteriaceae bacterium; assembly: GCA_049115715.1. GTDB lineage: Bacteria > Bacteroidota > Bacteroidia > Cytophagales > Cyclobacteriaceae > JAMZMI01. Next base: position 147,238 of record JAGDZQ010000025.1, on the reverse strand, counting down.
ATAATCTAATGACACCTGATGATTGCTTTCTTTCCAAAGAAGGTTCATGTCGGGATCTTTCGTGGATGATGATTCAAATTCTGAGAAATCAAAACATCCCAGCACGATTTGTAAGTGGATATGCATACAATCCTGAACTGATAGGGCACGAACTTCATGCCTGGGTAGAAGCTTGGGTCTCGGGCGCAGGGTGGATAGGGTTAGATCCTTCTGCTGGCCTATTTGTAAATGATGCCTATGTACCCATTACAGCTAGCTATCATCCATATAACACGCTTCCTGTACAAGGGACTTACAAGGGCGATGCTGCTTCTAAACTCACTACAGAAGTCAATATCGAATCACTGGATTAATCTCTGAAAAAGAATCAAGGCGCATTTGACGCGAAATATGCCTTAATCAATTTGATGCCACCCCAACCTTGCCTAGTTCTATTCCTTTCCAAGTATTGCTAACGCCAAACGAATTTTTCCATACTCCATTTTCTCTTCAAAATGCTCAAAGTAAGGTTTTAGGCCTTCTGGCTGATCTAGAATTTCTTTTGCCTTTTTCACTTTGTTTACATCTTCCTGATCAATGAACTGTAGCAGATCTATATCTTTTCCGTTTGTGTATAGGGAAGCCAGATGTGAGTAAATGGTGGTCTCTTTGAGAGATCTTTTTGCTGCAATCTCCTCGATCGATAGTCCAGATTGAAGCAACTCGTAGGTGACAAGAAGAGTGTCTTCCTTTTTACCTCGCTTTTTTTGTTGAAAGTCAAGAATCATCTGGATGAATCGCTCTCCGTAAACTTCAAGTTTACGCTGACCCACACCACTTATTTCTAGAAAATCCGCTGCACTCAAAGGACGTGCTCTTTCTATTTCTTTCAAAGTGGCATCATTGAAAACAAGGTACGCTGGGATGCTTTCCTCCTGAGAAATCTGATATCTCAACTTTCGCAAATTTTCAAACAGGTCATTTTTGCTTTTACTTGGAGTGGCGATTCCCTCTCTCTTGGAAGTCCCTTTCAATTGTAAGTTGATTGGGCGTGTCAATCGTACCCTCTCACTTTCGAACAAGACCTTTTTGGAGAATTCCGTAAGCTTAAGGACGTTATTCTGATGAAAAGCGATCTCACAGTATCCAAGATCTATTAGTTGCACCATGTAATGTTGCCAGTCCTTTAGTGGTATTTCCGAAGCAATTCCGTAGGTCTTTACTTTATCGTACCCTTTCTCTATTAGTTGAGCGGTCTTCGCACCTCTAAGTACTTCTATAACTATACCCAGAGCTTCCCTTTCGTGCAGACGCGCAATGGTTGACAATGCCTTCTGGGCGATGACTGTACCATCAAAAAACTGAGGAGGGTTCTTGCAAACATCACAAGCTCCGCAATCCTCACTTAGCAATTCACCAAAATAGCTCAGCAGGACTTTTCTTCTACATGAAGTAGCATCCGCGAATTGCTTCATCCGCTCCAGCTTAGCTAGTTGAATCTCCTCATTGGGAGTGCCAGCCATGAATTTCTTAAGCTGTATCACATCAGCATAAGTATGAAAGAGCAAAGCATGAGAGGGGAGTCCATCGCGACCAGCACGTCCTATTTCCTGATAATACCCTTCGATGTTTTTGGGCATGTTGTGATGAATTACCCATCGAACGTTTGACTTATCTATGCCCATTCCGAAAGCCACCGTAGCACAGACTATCTGTACTTTGTCATAAATAAAGTCCTCCTGAACCTTGGTTCGTTGCTCAAAGTCCATTCCAGCATGATAAGCATTGGCGGGGATGTCACTGCTTTGAAGCTTCTCTGCCAGTTGCTCCGTTGATTTTCTGCTAAGGCAATAAATGATGCCAGACTCATTAGGCCTTTTTTGAATAAACTGGATGATTTGCTTCACCCGTTCATCTGCCGGTCGTACCTCAAGGGAAATGTTCTTTCTATCAAAGGAAGTGATGAATTGTCGTGCCTCTGGTATCTGAAGTTGGTTCAAAATGTCTTGCCTTGTTGCTTTGTCCGCCGTGGCAGTTAAGGCAATGAGAGGCGTGTTGGGAAGCTTCTTTTTTATAAAACCCAGCTGCTGATATGAAGGACGAAAATCATGACCCCATGAAGAAATGCAGTGTGCTTCGTCTATTGCCACACAGCTTATGTAAGTTTCGTTGATTAGATGGCTTAGCGCTTGCAGACTTTCTGGAGCGACATAAAGCAGCTTTATCTCTTTATCAGAGATCTTTCTGATGATGCTTTGCTGTTCATCATCAGATTGACTGCTGTTGTAGTAGTTCGCCCCGATTCCATTAGCGTTCAAGCCATCTACCTGATCTTTCATCAAGGCAATAAGAGGAGATATGACTAAAGTTACTCCATCGAGTAGAAGAGAAGGGAGCTGAAAGCAAACAGACTTGCCACCGCCTGTTGGCATGATGACCATACAATCCTTTCCATCTAAAACTGTTTCGATGATTTGCTCTTGCTGATCTCGAAACGAATCGTAACCAAAGTATTTTTTTAATGTTGGGAGGATCTTCTCTTTGTAGTCCAAAATAATAATTGAGTGGTGAAAAGGCTCGTATTAGAATATTCAAGCTGTGGTTCAGAATTGCTTTGAACCCACTTGCTGTATTGGAAGGAGATTGTTTTGAAAGCATATCTACGAGAAAACTTCCTTTCGAAAATATGACTAACTCGTCGATATGCTTTTGAAGTTGAAGTACGAAAGATTCTATGACCTATCTTTCGCTACTTCCTTGATATTAATCTTCTATGATCACTACCTTTTCCATGACGTCACCTTGACTGATTGTGTCGATAACATCTAATCCTTCAACCACTTTTCCAAATACAGTGTGATTTCTATCAAGATGCTGGGTGTTTTCTCTGTTGTGGCAAATGAAAAACTGAGAACCTCCAGTATTGCGACCTGCGTGTGCCATTGAGATCACACCTTTATCATGATATTGGTTTTCGCCATCAAGCTCACAATCGATTGAGTATCCAGGTCCACCACTACCTATTCCATCTGGGCATCCACCTTGAATCATAAAGTTTGGGATTACTCTATGGAAGATCAAGCCATCATAGAAGCCGTCTTTAGCTAGTTTAGTGAAATTTTCTACAGTGTTAGGAGCGTCTTCTTCAAAGAAATTCAATTTCATCACACCTTTCTTAGTGTGGATTTCTGCACTTTTCATTCTATATATTTTAGTTTAATGAGTTCTAATTTTTTGCGAAGATAAAATAGCCATTAGAATTGCAATACCTTTGAGCAATAATATTAGGTTCATTTTTAAATTTCACAAAAGTTAGTCATTTGCCTCTCATTATCAGATAATTACAATGCCTCTGAGCTAAAAGGTAAATTGACTCTAAGTAAAATAGCAATATGTCCATTCCAATTGTAGAAATAGGCAAATACAACACTTTAGAAGTACTAAAGGAAACGGATTTTGGCATCTATCTGGGCGATGATGTAGAAGAAATCCTTATGCCAACAAAGTGGGTTCCTGAGGGAACGGAAGTCGGTGATCATTTGGAGGTATTTATATATAACGACTCTGAGGATAGGATGATTGCCACTACGATGACGCCTAAAATAGAAATTGGGAAATTCGGATTTTTAAGAGTAAGTCAGGTAACATCCATTGGAGCATTTCTAGACTGGGGTTTAGAAAAAGATCTTTTTGTTCCATTCAAAGAGCAAGCTCAAAAAATGGAGCAAGGCGAATCATACCTTGTCAATATGTATCTGGATGAAGTTACGGATAGGCTTGTGGGCTCTTCTCATGTGAACAAATTTCTTGAACACGAAAATATAGAGCTGGAAGAAGGACAAGAAGTTGACCTACTCATATATCAGGAGACTGAACTTGGCTATAAAGCGATTATCAATAATACCTATAAGGGGCTCATCTACATGAATGAGATATTCACTCGCATAACACCGGGTGAAAAGAGAAAAGGGTACGTTAAAAACATTCGTGAAGACAACAAAATCGACCTATCCCTACAGAAAGCAGGTTATGAGAGCATAGAGCCAAATGCTGATAAGATTTTGGAAGTTCTTCAAGGAAATGGAGGTTCTCTTACATTGCATGATAAAAGTGAACCTGAAAAAATTTACGGGACTTTACAAATGAGTAAAAAAACTTTCAAAAAGGCGATAGGAGCACTCTACAAAAAGGAGCTCATAAGAATCGGGGAGAAAGGAATCGAACTGAAATAAAAAAAGCCTCATTTGAGGCTTTTTTTATTCTTAATTGAGAGTTGATTCATTATAACTTGATCAACTTCGCTTTGATATTATGTTCTAGGATTAGCTCCTGAGTAAATTTCATTTGACCATGAGGAACAAAAATCTGAAATGTTCCTTTTTTCATACCAGCAAGTGTTTCAAGCAATTTCCACTTATTGACCAAATCTCTGGTGTTTTCAATTTTTTGTGCAATCTCGAAGTAGTTCTTTCCTTCATCTTTAATAGCAGTCAAGTCAGGAGTAAAATTTACATCGTTTGTCTTGCCTATGATCTGAGTAGGAGCTTCATACTCCTCTAAATCTGCTCTGATGTCCGAGTAACCTTGTTTTTTCACTTTTCCAATTACGTCCCCTAATAACTTATCGTAGGGTACAGATTGTCTGGATTGTAGTAACATATATCGCTTTTTATGATTCTTAGGTATAGCCTTTGGTCAAAAATTCCTTTTTTACAAAGCACAAAGTTATAAAGATAGTAAGATTTTTCTAAATATGATTTTACTTATTCTGGGTAAAAAGTGAGGTTTAATCTCATTCTCAGAATCCTTCTCCGTTTTTTTACGTCCTTTCTCAACTAAGCAACAATATTCAGATCTTATTCTCTTCAGAAGAATAAAAAAGAATTTGATTTTGGAATGTTATTTGCTTAGAACGACTCGTTGTTATTTAAATAACTCAAAAGGAATACAACATGAAAATCATGAACAATAAGATGAATCAAATTAAAACTCTGAGCTGGGCAGTTATTCTAGCGTTTCTCATTGTGGGAGTTTCCTGCAAAGGCAAGAAAAAAGTTACTGATATCACTGACAAAGAACAGGTGAAAGAGGAGATAGCTCAAGCTATTGAAGATGAGAAAAAACCAGAGATAGAGAAAAAAGAAGAGCCATTGGAAGTTGCAAAATCTGAGAAACTCAATCAGTATTTTTCTTCGATTTCTCAGGCGTCCAATGCCTCAAAAGCTAACGCAGATATTTCGCAAACCCTTAGTATGTTTTCTTCGTCTGATGCTTTGGTGCTGATAGAGATTTATAGCTTGGATGGTACTGTAGACTATGATGAACCCACGACCATATCCAAGTACTTAAACTACCTGAAAGACACCAATAAAAAGTCTGATAAGGTTCAGGAAATTATCTATGATGATAATGGCAAGATCAAAGAATTAGTTCTTAGAAAATCGTTTTAACCAGACAAAAATTTATCAGTATGAAAAATAGTATTTATTTAATAATAGCTGTGTTGTTTTTCACATCCCTATCCGTAGGAGCACAGACAGATTATATAAGTCCAAAACGAAAGCAAGCCATTGATTCTCTTGCTTTGGAAAAAGTGAGAGACTTAAGCAAATACATCTCGATTATAGGAGACAAGAAAACTCCCTTTTCAGAGGCAAACCGTGTGATGGATAGAGCAGAAGAGCTTTTTGCAGTAGATAGCGAGATGGGAGTTTCTTCCTTAAGTACCGAGGAGATTAGCTATTATAAAGTGAGAGACTACTTTCAGCGTTTAATGGCTTTGAGCTATGATAAGGTGAACATTGAATGGTACGATATTCATTATATAAGTGATTTAGTTCAGCAGCCAGATGGTAAGTTTGTAGGAGTGATTACCATCTATCAAAAGTTCGAGGGCACCACTGAAGATGGTTTGAGCTATAAGGACACAACTAAAAAGGACATCACGATCTACGTCGAGAAAAAGAAAACACAAATCGCGGGACGTTCAATCACATTTTGGGATGTGCTACTTGGCGATATTAGAGTGACAGAAACGACTATATGATTAGACTTTGCTTATGTCTTTCATTTATGATAATACAGGTTTCCTTGCTGGCGCAAGGAAACCTTTTTGATGAAAAGGAAGATCATCGTGATAAGCTACTAGCTGATACTAAGCAGGTTAATCAGTTTTTTCGCAGGTTCAATGGTACCGAAACTAAAAAGGGAGATCGCCTTTATGAGACAGATCGTCAATACCAGAGCAAAAAGCTACGAGCTGACTACCTGCCAATTTTGTTTGATTTCCATTCTGCTATAGATAACAAAACTAAGGAGCGATTTGTAGAGGAGGTTATAGACAAAAAATCCCCCAAGTTTCTCGATTTCCATTCTGACACTTGGACAGCAGAGGTCAAAACTAGTTTTCAGTTCAAAGGAGAAGAGGTTTCGATCATACTCTTTATGGAGGTTCAGCAGCAAGGTCAAGGATATGAATGGGTCATTGCAGATCTGATTTTCGAACCCTTTAAGGAGCAATTTTTGAAAGACACATCAAATCAGAAATCGTTTATACATCCAATGAGTCATGAGCTTGATTTTATGAATTTGCGAAAAGCATTTCAAGAGGGAGTTGCCACCGAATCCTTTACCAAAAGGTCTTTTGAACCTGATTTTGTGACCTTATTTGTCTATGAAATGAATAGAGGGAACCTTCGATTTAAAACTGTTGAGAATGTCAAATTTCACTTTTTCAGCATTGGTGGCTGGTATTTTGAATTGACCAAATTCAATAGATCTAGTCTAAACTCTGGATGGCTGATTTCCAATTTAGTTCAGATTGATTCTGAGCAGAAAAAACAACTCAAAGCCTTTATTTATGATAAGTAGGTTGAAGTTTTTTTTAGTGCTATCAGCTTTTATTACCACTGCCTGCATATGCAGTGGTCAGGTTGATTCTGTTGCGCAGAAAGCAGAAGTTGAAGGGTTGGTGTCCTTTTACAAATACATGATTAACACTGTCGGAAATGAGAATACCAGTTTTCGAGATAAAGAAATTATAATCAATCAGACTTTTAAAAAAGCGTTTCGTGACGATCTGGTTCAGGTAGAAGATGATCTGGATATCAATAGAGCTGTAGCCACTAACAAAAACGTAAGAGCATACCTTCAGGACGTTGATTTCTTCTTTCGACATGTTCAATTTGACTTTGAAGATATCATCATTGAGCATTTAGAAGGAGAGGAGGAGTTGGACTTTTACAAGGTAAGCTTCAATAGCCTTGTTGAAGGCATTCAAATTAATGGAGATAGTGTCCAGTATACACAGCAGAGGTTCATCGAAATCAATCTTGATAAGCAGAATGATGATTTAAAAATAGCCAGCATTTATACAACCAAAATAGATCGGCGGGATGAGCTTTTTTCCTGGTGGGACACTCTTCCTGTTTTGTGGAAGAATTTTTTCATGGAGCAAGTTCCTATGCAGGATAGTTTAACCATCAACTACCTATTGCAAGTAAGCAGTCAGGATAGTTTGAATCTCTCTGGAAAATTCTTCGAAAGCATCGACCCTGTTACTATGTTGACTAAACTACAGTATTTGGATATCAGCAACACCGTCATTTCAGATTTGTCTCCCCTTAGATCGATTCGGGAGCTAAATCATTTGGATGCCTCAGGTGCTCCGATTTCAAATCTAAGCTACCTAAAGTACTGCGATAATTTGACCTATGTTGATATATCTGAGACCAGAGTTACTGATATATCCACAAGTACGCGCTGGGAAAATCTGCAATTTTTCGATGTGTCCTTTACCCAAGTATCTGATTTCAGACATGTTTCCAAATTAGAATCACTATCAAAGATTAATTTGTCGAATACGGCATTCAACGACTCAAAGACTTTAAAAAGCCTGGAAGAGCTTGAATACGCTAATCTTTCTAATACTCAGATTAGTGTCTGGGAATCAATGAAACTAGAACGTCTTGTGGAGTTAGACCTTAGTGAGACGGAGATTAGCGCTACGGAAAATATGACATTTCTAAGTTCTTTACAAGATCTCAATTTGAATGGAACAAACGTTTCTAATATTGAGTCTCTTGGCTCTTTGCCAAGTTTAAAAAAGATTCATTGTGAAAATACAGATTTGACAAGCGATGCTGCAGCTGACTTTATGGATCAGTTTCCGGAGATTATTGTTTTAACCAATACCGCTGATTTGTTCAATTGGTGGACTGATTTAAGCACCTCTTGGAAAAACACATTCCTTAGCAAGTCACAATCTTCTTTGCCGATGACAGAAGAGAGCTTGGTTAGAATCGCCAATATTGACTCACTAGATATTGAGGATCAAGGTTTGCTAGATGGAACTGCACTTTCTAGGCTGTCTCGGTTGAAATACCTCAATATCAGCAGAAACCTATTTGCTGATATTGAATTTATATCTGCGCTTTCTCAGCTTGAAACCTTAAAAGCGGATAATCTTCCTGCAGCTGATATCAGTCCTATATCAAATTTGAATCAATTGAAATCACTCTCAATGAAGTCTAACTCGATTTCAGAGTTTAGTCCAATAAAACAGCTCAAGTCACTTCGATTCTTAGATATTGATAATAGTTCGATACCGGATGAAGACGTGGTTGATATGTTAAAACATAATCCTGAGTTAGAGGTCATTTACAAATCCGAAGAGCTAATCTCTTGGTGGGACATGTTGGATGATCCGTGGAAGGAAGCTTTCAGAAAACATTTAGAGATATCTGAAGAACCCTCTACTTCAGACCTTCATCGTTTGATTGAGTCCCAAAGCTTTGCAACGGAGAATCAGCCTATTACTTCTTTGTCCCCATTGCTTCAATTTATACGACTAAGGTCACTTCGAATTGCCAATGCGCCTATTGTTGATCTTACTGCCTTAGGCCTGATTAAGACACTAAATAAGCTTGAAGTCTCAGGATGTCCAGTTGAAGACTTGAGTCCGTTGACGAGCCTTGTGAGCTTGCAAGAGCTGAATATATCAAATACTTCTGTAAGCAGTTTGAAGGAGATTAGTAAGCTACATGAGCTAAAGGATCTGAATACTTCCGGAACAATTATTAAAAACCTTAAGGGACTTTCGGGATTGTATCGATTAGAGCGATTAAATTTGTCGAACACGAGGATTTGGAAACTTGAACAGTTATTTGAGATAAGTTCCTTAAAAGAACTTGTATGTTTCAATACAAGATTGAAAGAACACAAAATAGATGAGTATAGGAAGTTGAATCCTGATTGTAAAATCAAATTTTATTAAGTCAAAATTAAACTATGATATCCCGGTCGATTAATGTAATAGCAGTTTTGTGTTTGTTTGTTTTTCCTTCTTTTTCGCAAGAGGAGCAAGCTCCAGAAAACATTGAAGGTGTATTTGATCAACTTATGATTGACTATGCCACTTGGGATATATATAAAGTTGTACCCGTAACAACCTTGGAATCATTCGGCAAGGCGTTGAAAGATTCTGTTGGAAAGAAAGACGCTAATATTTTAGAGCTTAAGAAAGATATTGATGCAAAAGCATCCAAAATCGCCTCTCTAGAAGAAAATGCGGCTAGCCTGACCTTAGAGTTGGAGCAAAGTAACGCAAAGAATGATGAGATCACTTTTTTGGGAATTCCACTTTCAAAGACACTGTATCAGGTTATCGTTTGGTCTTTGATCATTGGGCTGTTTTTGTTAGCGATTTTCGCTTACATGCTCTTCTTGAGAAGTAACAAAGTTACGAGTCAATACAAAAAGGACATTGAAGCAACTCAGAAAGAACTTGAAGATCAGAGAACCAAAGCGCATGAAAATCAATTGAAGTTGAAAAGACAACTTCAAACTGCAGAAAACCTAATCAATGAAAAGGGAATCAGAAATTGATTCCTTTTACTATCTCCACATTGTGGAATCCGATGGGGATATTGAACACTTCGGAATAAGGAGATTGGGTAAAGCTTGTCTAACCTAGACCACTTTCACCAAGTAGTAATTCTTCTTTCCCTTTTGCACCAGTAGATACTTGTCTTGAAGAAGCTCAAACTCAGGCTTTTCATTTTCTGAAGTTAATTTGGCTTTGTTCACACTCACTCCACCACCTTTTATCATTCTTCTCGCTTCTCCTTTGGATGGAAATATGATTCCTGAGGTTACCTCGCTTAATAAATCTGTTACAGTTTCTGTGCTGTCAAGTACCGTTTTACTAATTTCAGTCTGAGGCACACCTTCAAACACTTGAAGCAGCGTCTTTTCATCTATAGCTGCCAAGTCTTCAGTCGTGGATTTTCCAAACAAAATAGAGGAAGCCTTGATAGCCATTTCTAAATCAGACTTGGAATGCACACGTTCCGTGATCTCTTCAGCCAGAGCCTTTTGGAGCGATCGCATGTGAGGAGCCTGCTCATGTTCCGTAATCAAAGCCTCTATCTCTTCCTTTTGTTTCGTGCTGAATATCTTGATATATTTCACCACATCCTCATCAGAGGAGTTGATCCAATACTGATAAAATTTGTAAGGAGAAGTCTTTTCCGCATCCAGCCATATGTTTCCGCCCTCCGATTTCCCAAACTTCGAGCCATCAGCTTTGGTAATAAGCGGAGTAGTCAAGGCAAACGCCTCACCCTGTCCTTTTCTGCGGATCAGTTCCGTTCCAGTAACGATGTTACCCCACTGATCAGAACCACCCAACTGGATTTTTACATTCTTATTTTTCCAAAGCCAGTAGAAATCATACCCCTGAACAAGCTGATAAGAAAACTCCGTGAAAGACATTCCCGTTTCCAGGCGATTCTTTACAGAATCCTTTGCCATCATGTAGTTGATAGAAATGTGCTTGCCTACTTCTCTTATGAAGTCCAAGAAATTGAATTCCTTGAACCAATCGTAATTGTTGACTACTTCAGCACCGTTTTCATCTTCGAAATTCAGGAATTTTTCGAGTTGAGCCTTTACGCACGACAAGTTGTGATTCAGGGTATTTTCATCCAACAGATTTCTTTCCGCTGATTTGCCAGAAGGATCGCCTACCATTCCAGTAGCGCCACCCACCAGCGCTACAGGTTTGTGCCCACATCTTTGAAAATGCATCAAAGTCATGATCGGAACCAGATTACCAATGTGCAGCGAGTCTGCCGTGGGGTCAAAACCTACATAAGCACTAGTTATCCCTTTCTTTAATTCGTCCTCTGTCCCAGGCATGATATCATGAATCATACCCCTCCATTTCAGTTCTGCTACGAAATCTTGCATTGATTGACTTTGATTTTTTTGAATTAGTCCGCAAAAATAGAATGTCCCACAACATTACCCAGCCGATTAGTTGATATTTATTCATTTTAGCTTTGGAGGAAAATAAGCATCACCAGATTTAAGTTCGCTCCGGCTATCGGCAGTATCTTTTTCCTCCCACTCCCCACGCCAAAAAAGGATACAGCTGTCTATCCGGCCTATTGAGCATCATTCAGTATTTCAGATCAAACTTGTATTTTAGATTGTGATAACCAACAAGATTAGAACCCTAAATGAGATATTTTAATAACCCTGTTTTTCCTGTCTTAAAAATCTGAAGATCATTTTTACTACCTATATCAGCTTTGCGAATTGTCCGGAAGAAACGATATCAAAAAGAAGGTAAGGTCATTGTACAATGAAAAATTTCCTGAAGGCCAATTCGTGAAGAAGATGAATTAGTATTTAAATTTTAACTCATCCTAGACATTGGACAAGAAGTACAATTCTTTGTATGTCCAATTTATTTTAAATCAGCGATATGTGTAATTTCGCTCCGTGGCAGAATACAATGAAATAATAAGAGATCTCCAAAAAGCAGTTTACGCGCCAGTTTACTTTCTGCAAGGAGATGAGCCTTTCTTCATCGACAATATAATCGATCATATTGAAGCACAAGCACTTGATGAGGCGCAGAAGAGCTTCAATCAATACGTGCTTTATGGAAAGGAAGTAAATTTCACAGACATTCTCAATGTCGCTAGAAAGTACCCGATGATGGGAGAGCGGCAGGTCGTAATTGTAAAAGAAGCTCAGGAAATAAAAGATTGGAAAAAAGAAGATGCTCAGAGTCTTTTGATCTCTTACCTAGAGCAACCTTTGCCATCCACTGTACTGGTTTTTGGTCATAAATATAAATCACTCGACAGACGAACGAAAGTAGCCAAGTCATTGGCAAAGCATGCGTTATTTCTTGATTCCAAGAAGCTCTATGACAATCAGGTGCCAAGTTGGGTAAGGTCCTATGCCGATGCGATAGGAGCCAAGTTCACAGACAAAGCCATTGCCATTCTATGTGAGAACATTGGAAACAATCTGCAGAGACTAGCCAATGAACTGAACAAACTTCAGCTCAACATTAAGGATGGTCAGCAAATTGATGACCTGGCCGTTCAAAAATATGTAGGTATCAGCAAGGACTATAACGTCTTCGAATTGCAAAAAGCATTGTCAATCCGAAACGAAGCAAAAGCATATAAAATCATACAGTATTTCGCAGCAAACCCTTCATCTAACCCACTCGTTCTGATTATTTCCAATTTGTATCAATACTTTGTCAAACTGTTGATACTCCATCAGAATGGAGCAAGAGATAAAAATGAAGCAGCAAGACTAATAGGAGTGAACCCGTTTTTTGCATCGGAATACCTCCAGGCGATCCGCCAATACCCGAAACACACTGTTGTCAAAAACATAAAGGCCATTGGCAAAGCAGACCTTCAGTCCAAAGGCATTGGTTTTGGTACGATGAAAGAAAAGGACATTCTAACCGAACTCATTTTTAATATATTCCATTGATATCTTTCTTTCAAGATTCGTCGTTCATTCAACAGGTTATTAATTCACGAACTATGGGAAAGGTTTTAAGCTGCCTTTTGATACTTTTTGCTCAATTGCTCTTTGCGCAGCAGCCAGTGCATCAGCAGTCACCAGATAAATTATACAGCGAAGGACTGAGGCATTTTGAAGAAAAGGCTTACTACGTTTCTATAAACTTGTTAGAAGCATACAAAGCAGACGGGGATGATAAAACATTCGAAACTGAAGCTGACTTCTATCTTGCCCTATCGAAGTTGAAAATTGGAGATAAATCAGCTATGTCTGATCTTGAGACTTTCTCCGCAAATAACAAAAGCCATCCTTTAAAATCACTAGCGAACTACTTCTTAGGAAGCTATTACTTTGATAAAAAGGATTATTCCAAAACGTTAAAGTATTTCGATCAGGTAGCAGAAGACCAGTTAGACAAAGATGCGATCAAAGCCTTTGTCTTCAAAAGAGGGTACGCGAAAATGATCAAGGGAGAAGATATTGAAGCGCTCATAGATTTCAGAAGAGTATCACTTTATCATGACCAATACTATCAGGAGTCTATCTACTATGCTGGATTGATTCAAACCAGCGCAAAGCAGTTTTCAGATGCATTGGATATTCTTAGTGGTTCAGACGATAGCGAAGGGTCATATACTTCTTTAATAGTTGAGCTTACCGCAAACATCTATTATCAAACTGGAGATCATAGCAAGCTGATTCAATATGCATCCCAACACCTTTCGGAAAAACCATCACAGACAAACAGAACGCTAAATAGATTATTGGGAGAAACATATTTCCAAAAAGAAGAATTTCGTCTAGCCTCAAGGCATTTGCAACGCCACCTCGATTTTTCAAAAAACAGAATGGATGCTGATGGCTATTACAAATTAGGATTTAGTTATTACAAAATTAAAGACTCCCCAAAAGCCATTGATAATTTCAAACTCTCTGCATTGGAAAAAGGATCCCTTGGTCAGATAAGCAGTTTCTATCTTGGTAGACTTTACCTCGAATCAAAAAATTACACGTATGCCCTCAGTGCTTTCAATAGTGCAATGAACAGCGATGAGGATGCCGGAATAAAAGAAGAGTCTACTTTTTTATCAGGCAAAGTCAACTATTCCTCAGGGCAATACAAGGAAGCCATCATTGCATTGACGAAGTTTAATGAGATGTATTCTTCCAGTCGGTGGAGTTTAGAAGCCTCGGAACTATTGACCAAATCGTATCTTAAGACATCTGACTATGATCAAGCCATTGGGCATATTGAAGAAACACCAAACAAGTCTTATGTAATCAAAGAAGCCTATCAAACTTTGTGCTTTCACAAAGGGCAGCAACTGTTTAATGATTCTAAGTTCAAAGAAGCCATTTCATATTTGCAAAAGTCGCTTCTATATCCGGTCAAGCAAGAAGTGAAATCAGAAACACTCTATTTATTAGGAGAATCTTTCTCTTTGACTAATGAGAAAGCAAAGGCAAGGGAATCGTTCAATCTTTGTATAGAAAGTAACGCAAATTCACCCTGGGCACCCCAGTCATATTATGGACTTGGATACATCGCTTACAATGAAAAACAATACGCCGACGCGGAAGTCAATTTCAGAAATTTCCTAAATAGAACTTCAGACACTCATGAGTTTTTTGCGGATGCGAAGCTTCGTCTTGCCGATAGTTACTTCGTTCAGAAAAAATATGATCCATCATTGAAAATCTATAAGAAATTGCTGGGTGATGAGAATACTCCGCAAGATTATGTCAACTATCAGATTGGAGTTATTCATGAACTCAATAATAGAGAAGAAGAGGCTAGAAAGTCATTTGCTAATGTCATTGCATTCAAAGGCAAGTCCTCCTATCAGGACAATGCTCTATTTCAAACTGGAGAATCGTTCATATCCCAAGCATTATTTATAAAAGCTGCAGAAAGCTTTAGTCAGCTAATTCAAAATTTCCCTGAGAGCGTTCTGGTTCCATTTAGTTATAGTAAAAGAGCATCATGCTATTTCAATTTAAATCAAAATGATGCTTCCAAAGATGATTATGAATTCATTCTGAATAATTTCATCAGCCATGAGGTAGCCAATGGAGCACTATTGGGGATGCAAGAATTGGGTAAGAGGGGAGTTTCCATAGATAAGTTTGATATCTACATGGAGTCGTTCAGACAAGCCAATCCAGATGATTCAAGTCTCGAAGTGGTTGCTTTTGAAGCTGCGAAAAACAAGTATTACGATCAGAGGTACAATGCCGCCATAGTAGATTTTAAATCCTTCATTGAAAAATATCCGGAAAGCAGTTTCCAAATAGACGTTCAGTACCTCCTGGCAGATAGCTATTATAGAAATAGTAATTGGCGTCTAGCCTCTGACGAATTCTTAAAATTAATCCAACAAGAAAACAACGCTTATAGGTCTCGAGCACTGGATAAGTCCGGTAAGTCGTTTTTAGAATTAAAAGAATACAATAGAGCGGTTGATAATTACCGATTGCTCCTCAGATACTCAGTCAATAGAAAAGAACAATTTATTGCTAGGAAAGGGCTGATGAACAGCTACTTTTTGCTGTCTCAAATGGACAGTGTGCTTTTCTATACGAGTAAGATTCTTGAAGAAGATTGGAAGCCGGTGGGAGCAGAAGAATCCGTTTGGTTATTAAGAGGAAAGGCTTTCTTTGAAAAGACACAATACGATAAAGCTTTGGATGAGTTTATCAAAGTGCTAAATGGACCATTGGATGAAAATAGCGCTGAAGCAAAATACCATGTAGCCAAAGTTTATTTCCAAAAGACAGAGTACCAAAGATCACTAGAAACGCTGTTTGACTTGAACCGAAACTATGGATCTTACAGTCGCTGGATAGGACGATCATTCTTGCTAATAGCAGACAATTATATTGGATTGGATGAACTACTTCAGGCAAAAGCAACCTTACAGTCAATCGTCGACAACTCCCCTGAGGAGGCGATTGTAATCGAAGCTAGGCAAAAGATTTTGGAGATTGAAGCGGCAGAAGAATCGATAATAATCAAAGATTCTGTTGAACAGGACTCACTAAAGATTGAAGAATGAAACTGAAAAGAACACTATCCATATTCTCTTCTCTAATTCTATTGTCTCTTGGAGCTTTCTCGCAAGATCAGGAGGAAGTCTCTGGAGAAATTGAAGATGTTCAAGTTATTATTGAGAAAGACAAACCTCTTACTTTGCCTACAGCAAGTAGAATATACAAAAGAGCGGAGATCAAACGTGTTTTGGCTGATACGTCCTCTCTAATATATAAGCCAAGTTTACCCAAGTTTCAATTTGAGCAATACGAACCGTCCTTTAAACCCAAAGCCTTCAGGGACGTTCGGTCCTCCAAAAAGACGATAAACTATGCCAAAATCGGTTTTGGAAATTATCTGTCCCCCCTGTTAGAAGGCTTCATAGCCGTAGAGGAACGACTAAATTATGCCAGCATTTGGCTTCAGCATGAGAGTTTTGCGAAAGGACCAATACGAGGAAAAGAAAGTGGTTTTTCAACTAATAAAGTTGTTATAGACGGGAGATATGTAGCTAGATATTTCGAGTTTCAACCCATAATCAGCTTTAATCGGGAAGTGTTCAATTATTTTGGGTATAATGATGAAGCCTACAGTCAGGCATTGCCAGTATCCGATAGAATCTATATTCAAGATCAGGCGACTTTCAGTAGTTTGGTGTTCGGAGGAACGCTTTCCAGTATTTCCAAAAATAAAATAGCAGCTTCTTTCACGCCTACATATCAGACTACCTCAATGCGTGTTAAAGGAGGAGATAAGTTCAATACCGATAATCTGATAAAGCTGGATGGGGCTTTTGATTACAGCATGTCTCAGACGAATAAAATCAATGTGATTGCCGGTTTTAATTGGGCGCAGTATGATGGCGGAGCATCAACATTTAGCAGAAGTAAAGCATATATAAACCCCTCTTATCAATACCGCAAAGATGATTTTGTCCTGAGTGCCGGATTTAACGTGGTTTCAGGAAAAGATTCAACCTCTCAACTCTATTTTTATCCTGATGTAGAGGCCAAGTATTTCATAAATGATAAAATTTCTATTCAAGCCAGAGTAGGTGGGGATCTTGAGTTAAATACTCTTGAATCATTATATGGTGGAAATGTTTACCTAGATGACTCCTTATCAATAGTGAATACGAATAAGGCAATCACATTTGAGGTGACAACAGGGATCAAACTTAGTGAGAGATTCCTGTTAGAAGCATCCGCAGGATATGAAGTTATCGAAGGACAACCATTGTTTGTTTATTCCCCAGTGGACACCTCTAGGTTTTCTGTAAAGTATGACGACAATTTCGGTAAATTCAGGTTTGGGGTTAAAGGTGTTTATTTTGTTGAAAATCAAACCTTTATAAGTGCTGATTTTAGTCTTTATACTTACAAAGAGAGTGCAGGTTTTGAAGCATGGTTTCTGCCGCTCAGGGCACTGCAATTAGAAGCCAGACACAGATTTATAAAAGGTTTAACTGCGGGGATTTCTGTTGATGTAGTTTCAGGTATTAAATCGCCAAACGTTCTTTTATTGCAAGATGAGTCTCTTCTAAGCGAATCCAGTACCCAAGACCTTATTTTTGATTTGGGACTCAATGTCAATTATGAGTTAAAAGAGAATATTGAACTTTACACGACTGTGGATAATATGCTAAATCAAAAGTACGAATGGTATAAAAATTATCCTTCTAGAGGTATAGCGGCCAAAATGGGTTTTATTTTCCGTTTTTAAGTCGGATATTCGCAGGAAAGAGACTTCAAGTTTTACTATTTTGAAGTTTTTGTTAACTTGGTTTTAACTAATTCTAATCAACATGGCCAAAAAGAAAGATCAAAACGAAGATCCAGAAGAAGAAAAAAAGAATCAATTTGATGATGACGATGATTTTGGTCTTCCAGATCTAGATTATGATGAACTAGAAGAAGAGGCAGATGAAGAGCTAATGGAGTCGGAAGAAGAGATAGCCCCCGAACCTGAGGAAGAAGTTGTCTCTGAAGAAGAGCCGGTTGTCGAAGAGCCTGCACCAGAAGAGCCAGCTTCTATTGAAGAAGATTTGGGGTCTGGTGAAGTTGAAATTGATGAGGATTGGGAAAAAGAACTTGAAAGTGAGTTAGAAGAAGATTTAAAATCGGGTGATTTTGAAGATATTGATGCTTTCTATGAAGAAGAATCTTTTGAGGAATTCGAGTCAGAAGATAGAAGCGAGAAAAGCGAAAAGAGTGAGGTTGCAGAAGAGTCCGTTGGGAGTTCTGTTTTCGGTATAGATGATGCCGGAGAGCCTGAGATTACAGCACCGGAATCTTTTACAGAGCCAGCTGCTACATCTGATGACAGTGATTTTTACTCTGCTGCTGAACCAGAGCCAGAGCCGAAATCTGAATTTAAGCCTCAATACAGCGAATACCTAGACGAGAACAAAAGTGGCAACAAAGGCAAGTTTGCCAGAGTGGTTGTACTGGGAGCCGTTTTATTCACAGTAGCCGCAGCGATTTTTTGGTTTATAAATGACTCTTCAGAAGGAGATCAGGAAAAAAAGGTAGCTAAGGTTGAAGAGAAAAAATCTGAGCCAGAGAAGCCAGTAGAACCGATTGAAGAAGTAGCGGAAACTCCACAAGAAGTCGTAGAAGATTCAACTCCTGCTGAAGAAGTTATAGAGGATTCGACTCCTGCAGTAGCCAATTCAGTTGATGCCGGCGAGATCACAACGCTTTCAGAAAGTACAGGCAAATCTTATTTGGTGATTGGAAGCTTTTTTGATGGTGATATGGCACAAGATTATGCACAAGAATTGTCTGCAGAGGGCAAATCACCTTATGTAATACCTCCCTTCAAGGAGCATAGGTTTTACAGAGTTGCTATTGCTGAGTTTGACAGTTTCAATGATGCTAGTAGCAGCATTGAAAGCTATAAAGAAGAATACGGTGCTGAAGTTTGGCCGCTTCGGTTTTAGGATAAACTAAAACTTATAATCTATCGTTTAATTTCACGTTGAGAAATCCGTGAGATTAAACGATTTTTTTTGAATTGAAATCTAATATGCTTTTACAAATTACTCCTGAAGAAGGTCTGGAAACGATCTCCGTTTTAGAATTATTGTTAAATGGAGGCTATATGATGATTCCGATCATCATTCTTTGGATCATAGCTGTTTACATTTTTGTCGAAAGGCTTTTACTCATCAGATCCGCATCTAAGACACCCGATGACTTCCAAAATAGGATAAGAGAAAGCGTCCTAAGCGGAGATGTAAATGGGGCAAGGCAGCTGTGTTCTCAAACAAACACTCCTGTAGCCAGAATGATTGAAAAAGGAATAAGCAGAATTGGTTCAGAGCTCAAGAATATAGAGGTCAGCATAGAAAACATAGGTAAAATAGAAATATACCGACTTGAAAAAAACTTAAGTTCCCTTGCGACAATATCCGGCGCATCTCCAATGATAGGCTTTTTGGGAACAGTTACAGGGATGATTCAGGCCTTTATTGCTATAGCTCAAGAAGAAGGAGCCGTAAGTCCTAAACTACTTTCAAGTGGAATTTACGAAGCAATGATCACAACTGCTGCTGGTCTTTTCGTCGGAATTTTAGCTTACTTGGGATACAATTATTTAGTGTCTCGCGTTTCAAAATTGGTTCACAACATGGAATATACAGCCATTGATTTTGTTGATTTATTACAAGAGCCTCAGAAATGAATTTAAAATCCAAGCATAAGGTAGAAGCAGCATTTAGCATGTCGTCCATGACAGATGTAATTTTTCTGTTGTTGATATTCTTTATGCTTACGTCATCTTTTATTACTCCTAGTGGGCTTCCGGTGAATTTACCCTCGAGTAAGAGTTCGGAGATTATTATTCAAAAAGTAAGTGTTACCATTACCAAGGATCTTCAGTACTACGTGAATGATAAAAAAGTTTCGATTAATCAATTAGAGGGAGTTCTTAGAGATGCTTTTGCAGGTAAAGAAGGAGTGGTGGTGCTTCACTGCGATAGCAAAGTCCCTGTTGAGAACGTGGTAGAAGTAGCGGGAATAGCCACAGCTTTAGAGGCTAAAGTTTCGATTGCGACAAAACCTAACTAGGTATTTTGAAAAAAGATGAAAAATATAAACGCATTGGCTGGCTGACTTCATTTTTAGTTCAATTTGGTCTGCTTTTGCTGTTTTATTTTTTAGTAGCCTGGAAAGAGCCTTTCCCACCAATTCCCACATATGGAATTGAACTGGATTTTGGGCTCGAACAAACAGGAAGTGGAGAAGTAAGCGACACGGCTTCAGAGGAAGCACCCATTGAAGAAACGGAGCAAGTAGAAGAAATAACCCCTGATGAAGTAATAGAAGAAGTAGTTGAGAATGATCTACAAGAAGAGGTCGTAGAGGAAACTGAAGAAGTGAACGATCTTCCTGTAGAAGAAGCGGTTTACGAAGATGAAGATAGTCCGGATGTTGTAGAAGAAAATCAGGTTTCAGAGGAGATACCAGAAGTCGCACCAGTGGTAGAAGATACCATAGAAGAAATTGAAGATGCTGAGGAGAGTACCGCCGAGGAACCTCAGGAGCCTGTTGAAGAAGTGGTTGAAGATGAAATAATTGAGACAGAAGCTTTGATGCCCTCAAGCGATGAGCCTCAGACTGAAGAGCAATCTCAAGGAAACACTGAGGGTGATGGAGATGAGGGAAAGGAAGAAGGTATTATAGACGGTAGGGCGATTTATGGAAGTCAAGGAAGTGCCAAAGGAGCCTCACTGCAGATGACTGGCTGGAAATGGGATATTAAACCAAATCCAGATGAAAAATCGGATGAAGTAGGGAAGATAGTTTATAAAATCACCATCAATGACGAAGGTGAGTTTGTGAGAATAGACCTTGTGTCGCGTACCGTTTCTCCAAACATAGAGCGTATATATAGACAATCGATTGAGCGATTATCTTTTACTAAAACCAACGATTACCAGCCTGCTCCAACTTCCACAGGGTTCGTGACCTTTATTATCAAGTCCAAATAATGAATTATCAGGAATCCCTAGATTTCTTGTATTCAAGATTACCTATGTTTCAACGAGTCGGCGCTCCAGCGTTAAAATATAACTTGGACAATACGATTGCACTGTTATCGGCACTGGGAGACCCTCATAAAAGTCTGAAATCAATTCATATTGCAGGAACGAATGGTAAAGGCTCATCTGCGCATTCTCTGTCCGCGATTTTACAGGAAAGTGGATTGAAGGTAGGTTTATTTACCTCACCTCACCTCAAGTCTTTTACTGAAAGAGCCCGAATTAATGGCACCCCTGTTGCAGAGAGGTATGTTTCTCATTTCGTAACAGATTTTAAAGAAGTTATTGAGGATGTCAACCCTTCCTTTTTTGAGTTGACATTTGGTATGTCCATGCTTTACTTCCAAGAGCAACAAGTTGACGTTGCAGTCATCGAAACTGGACTTGGAGGTAGGTTGGATAGTACCAATGTAATAAATCCTGAAGTGTGCTTGATTACAAGTATTGGACTAGATCATACAGACCTTTTGGGAGACACCCTAGAAGAAATTGCAATGGAAAAGGCTGGTATCATCAAGCCGAATACTCCTGTTGTAATAGGAGCAGACCAGCCTGATATACTGCATGTTTTTAAAAATAAGGCAGTTGAAAGCAATTCTGTGTTGCATGGAGCCGGTGGAATATCAGTGCTTCCAAAACCAAAAAAGCAACCCGTCGCTTTAGTTGATGTAGTAATAGATGGGGATTGTGTTTTTAGCGATATGATACTAGATATTGGCGCAAGTTATTTTCGTAAAAACCTCCCAGGAGTATTGAAGGTTGTGGAAGTTTTACGAGATCAAGGATGGACGATTTTTGATCAGGCGATCAGGAATGGTCTTCAGAATGTGACAAAATTGAGTGGTCTTAGAGGAAGGTTTCAAGTTATTAAGACAAGCCCCCATACTATTGCCGATATTAGTCATAACCTACAGGGACTTACGGAGTTGTTTAGTCAGGTAGATAAGATGTATTTCTCTGAACTACATATAGTTTTTGGAGTAGTAAAAGATAAGTCGATTGACGAGATTTTGTTGCTATTATCGAAATTAAAGGCTGAGTTTTACTTTACACAATCATCTGTTCCTCGGTCAATGTCTTCATTGGAACTTAAGAAATTAGCTGCCAACCATATGATGAATGGAGAAGCGTTTGGCGATGTAAATATGGCGATCAAGGAAGCTTCACATCGAGCCTCGGCAGGCGCTTGTATTTTAATTTGTGGAAGTACCTTTGTAGTAGCTGAAATAGATAATTTGTGAGACAGAAGTTGAGAAGGTTTGCTGAGAATCAAAGCCGGGAAAATATTATTCAACCAGGTAAGCCCATTTTTGATGAAATTAAAGGGAATTGGAGGTCTAAGGTTTTTCGCAATGAGAACCCTGTAGCAATTGAATTGGCCTGTGGTGATGGAGAGTATTCTGTTGGTTTAGCTGGTGAAGATCCCAATACAAATTACATTGGTGTAGATATAAAGGGAGATAGGCTTTATAAAGGAAGTACGATGGCACTTGAGAATAACCTGTCAAATGTCGCTTTCCTCAGAGCTCAAATTCATAATCTTGATAGATATTTTGCTGAAGACGAGGTAAACGAAATCTGGTTGACGTTTCCAGACCCACGCCCCAAAGACAGAGATCAAAAAAGAAGACTTACTCATCCTCGCTTTATGAATTTATATCGTCAAATTGCGGTTTCGAATAGCTGGTTTAAATTCAAAACTGATAATACACCACTATTTGATTATACACTTGGGTTACTTAAAAGTGCTCCATACGTATCGAAACTTGAATATACCCATAACCTTTATCAATCAGAATTGAATAAAGAGCATAAGGGAATTCAAACTAAATATGAAAAAATATGGTCTGCTAAAGGAGAGCAAATCAAATACTTAAAATTTCAATTCTTATGAGACTTATTAGAACGTACACATTTTTGGTTTTTCTTGTTGCACTAGGTTCTATGACCTCATGCAATGGTGATGAAGATACTTTCAGCAATCAGGAGCAGTTTAATAAAGAACAGGCTGAAATAGACCAATATATAGATGATAATAATCTTAGTGTAAGTACGGACGGCACTTACAGCCTTAGATACATTATAAAAGACGAAGGAGATAGTTTAGTTGCAGAAGATTTCGATTCCATCACAGTTACTTATACGATCAGGTTATTACGAACCGGAGAGGAAGTAGCATCTGCAGAGAATTTAAAAGTGAAACTGGAAAGTCAAATCATTGGTTGGAGAATCTTAATGCCCCTGATCAAGCAAGGGGGAGAAATGACAATGTTTATTCCCTCATTTTATGGGTTTGGCAGATTGGGGACACCAACAATACCTGGAGATTCTCCGCTTATTGTGGATGTTGCATTAAACAAAATCCATCATTTGACTACTGAAGAGCAATTTGCTTATGATCAATCCAGAATCAATTCCCATCTGATTGGCAATGGTATCAGTGCTTTTACAGACTCCAATTCGGGGCTTAAGTTTACGATTACAACAGCAGGAAATGAAGAAAAACCTGATGGCAACAGCATAGTTAATGTTTCTTACGGTGGATTTATATTAGATGATAAAAGACTTACAACTCGGCTTTTCGATAGTGGACAAAGGGTTCAGCTTTCACTCGGCGATTTGATAGAAGGCTGGCAAATACTGATGCCATATATAGGTGAGGGAGGGGAAATTCGTATGTACATACCATCTGAATTTGGTTACGGAACATCTGGTGTGCCAGCCATCAATCTCCCTTCCAATGCGGTACTTATTTTTGATGTTAGATTAAACACTGTGATTGAATAGATGCTTTGGAGTATTTATAGACCCTTCAAGAAAACGTTGTAAATATTATAATCTATTTAAGAATAGCAAAGCACTGATATGAGGTTACGAGAATTCATACTTACATCTCTTATGTTCTTATTGGGATTGTCATTCTCATGTAATGATGATAAACCTGAAATACTTTCGGTTGAGGAAATATTTAGGTTTGACCAAGAATCAATTGGTTTCCACATTGAAGACAATGAAATAACCGCGCTTCAGGATACTATTTTTGGGCTTTACTATTTTATCAAGCAACAGGGTATTGGGAATTATCCAACGAGCACCGATACACTCAATGTTAACTTTAGGGCAAAATATCTAGGAGCCTCAGAGCCGTTTTCCGAAGGAGAGGGTGTTCAAATTGAACTAATCAATCAATACGAAGGCATTCGAGTCTTGCTTCCGTATTTGAGAGAAGGTGGGGAGATTGTCATGTATCTTCCAAGAGGCTTTAGTGATGGTATTAATTTACTGGAATTTGAAGTGATCTTGAATCGAATCGAAAACAAGTAATTAATCTTCTTCTAGAGTTTCTAGTAAATCCATCAGCTCTCCATAATCTTTAAACCCCGGTTTTTCTTCTTCCGACCCCTTAACAGCAATTCCGGCGTATGACTTATTGCTTAAGATTTTGGGAGTTCTGTTTTCATTGATGTCAAACCCTTTAAACACGGTCAAAGAATGATTTGTCTCTGATAGTTTTTCATCAATTTGATCATAAAGACTATTTTCATTTGAAGAAAGGATAACGTGCGAGCAATAATCGGAGATTATTTCCATTTTGTTGGGAAGCTCACCAAGTGTTTTTGAATCAGTGATTTCAAGATTAAATATGATCGGAATGCCAATTTCAGATACTTCCGAAAGGGAGGAGACATCATTGATCTCTATAAAATCAAACTTGTAATTGAGAGTTGCTAGTTTAATATCCTCAACTTTCACATTTAGAAACTCTCCTACAAACTTTACTCCAGCTACCCAATTGATAATATCAGTAAAGCTTTCTGGAGAGTTGTATGATTTTTCATCTGCGTTTATGTTGAAACCCAACATTTCTACGCCCATACCTGCACAATACCTTGCATCACTTAAGTTGCTGATTTCGCCAACCTTTACGAGTGTTTTTAGAGCCATATTCTTCTTTTGCTCAAAGAAAAGTAAAATCCGAATAAGATATTACATAGTCTTTACCTCATTTGAAAAGCTATAAAAAGGGTTATCTTTGCACCAAGAACGGAAGTACTCCGTTCTTTTTCTTTTTACACTTTTATAAACCGTAAACGAGGCTTTCAACCTCGCGAGACGAAATGAGCAAACACGGAAGAATTTTAGTTGCAATGAGTGGAGGCATAGATAGCTCCCTTGCAGCTGTCATGTTACATGAAGAAGGTTACGAGGTGATTGGAATGACCATGAAAACATGGGATTACCAATCATCAGGAGGGAGTAAAAAAGAGACAGGCTGTTGCAGTTTGGATTCAATCAATGACGCCCGAGATATAGCAGTTAACCTTGGATTCCCGCACTACATAGTAGATATCAGAGAAGAGTTTGGCGATTATGTAATCGACCATTTCACAAAAGAGTACTTGAACGGTCGCACACCAAATCCATGTGTACTTTGCAATACCCATATCAAATGGGATTCTCTCCTTAGAAGGGCGGATAAACTTGGTTGTGATTATATCGCTACAGGGCACTATGCCAACGTGCGAAATGAGAACGATCGTTACGTAATATCAAAAGGGAAAGACGAAAATAAAGATCAGTCGTACGCTTTGTGGGGGATCTCCCAGGAAAGTCTACGTCGGACAAAATACCCATTAGGAAACCTTCATAAGTCTGAAATACGTCAAATGGCAGTTGATAGAGGCTTTCACGAATTGGTAAAAAAATCTGAGTCTTACGAAATATGCTTCGTTCCGGATAATGATTATCGAGGATTTTTGAAAAGAAGAGTTCCTGGTCTGGAAGATGATGTCAAAGGAGGAGAGTTTGTATTGGAGAGTGGAGAGGTAGTAGGTATTCATGAAGGATATCCTTTTTATACAGTAGGGCAGAGGAAAGGACTCGGAATCGCACTTGGGTATCCTGTTTATGTTACAGAAATAAAGAAAGATAAAAACCAGGTCGTGTTAGGGACTTTTGATGAACTATCCAGGGATGGTATGTATGTCAAAGACCTTATTATGCAGAAGTATGACAACATCATTGGAGATAGAAAAGATACCATTACCAAAGTTCGTTATAACGATTTAGGTACACCGGCGGTTATAGAGCAGGTAGATGGTACTATGAAAGTCTTCTTTGGAAAAGGAGTGAGCGCGATCGCTCCCGGTCAGGCAGCCGTTTTTTATGAAGGCGATGATGTAATTGGTGGAGGATGGATTCAATCAAGCTTTAGGCAGGCACATGAAAAAGCTGTATAGTTTTTTGGTTATCTTATTTGCCGTTTCTTGTGGAAGCGATGATTCGGTGAAAGTCGTAGATCTTGGGTATGATTTTTATCCGGTCAATACGATATATGAAAGAGTATACGAGGTTATGGAAATCAGCTACGATTTATTTGGACCAGACACTACCCATTATCAATTGCGAGAATTCGCGTCTGATTCAATACTGTCAGACTTTGATGCAACTACCTATGTGCTTAGCAGGGAGACTCGACTTGATGAAACATCTGACTGGGAACTTGATTCGCTATGGTCACTGAGATTACATCCTAATTATCTGGTGATAGTTGAGAACAATGTTCCATTTGTGAAGCTTTCTTTTCCGGTAGCTGAAGGTAGGAGCTGGAACGGAAACGCCTTCAATACACGTTCTTCTGTTAACTACAGTTATGAAGAGTTGAGCGAGTGGATTAGCGATAGCCAAATCATTCCTAATGAACTGATTAAAGTTGTAATTGCTGATGTTCCAGCAAATTTGGTGAGTCAAGATCAGCGATTTGAGGTTTATTCAAAGGGGCTCGGTCTTATTGAAAAGAATTATATTACTCGGAGTTTTTGCACGGTAAATTGCGACAGTGTTGGACAAGTGCAGAGCGGAAGAATCCTTTACCAATATTTGATTGATTATGTTGAAAAGTAAGCTGTTGGTGTTATTCCTGTTGGTGATGAATTTAGTTACCAAGGCTGAGGTAAACCGCTACATGGTTTTTTTTTCGGATAAGGATACAACTAGCTTCAGTACAAGTAACCCGGCGGAATTTTTGAGTGAAAGAGCTATTCAGAGAAGGGCAAAGCAAGGTGTGGTAATTACAGCGCAAGATTTTCCTGTCAACAAAGATTACGTTATTTCGGTAAGTAATGCTGGAGCGGATGTCTATTTCAGAAGCAAGTGGTTTAATGCTGTTTTGGTTCAGATGGATGAATCGCTTGTTGATGCGGTCAAATTATTAGATCATGTCGCTAAAGTTGAATATATCGCTAAGGGGGCATTGCTTTCAAGAAATATAGAAGAAGTACAAATTCCAGAGGAATTTTTGGAGCCGCCAACCATAACTTCCAGTTCCGATAAGCAACTGAGAATGATCGGAGCTGATAAGATGCATGATGATGGGTACAGTGGCGAAGGCATGATGATCGCAGTATTCGATAATGGTTTTTCAGGAGTAAACGAATTTAAACCGTTCGAGCATGTTTTTGACAATGAAAGACTTATCGCTAGTTACGATTTTATTGAGAATACCGGGAACGTATTTCAACATGGTTCTCATGGAACTCAGGTGTTTTCATGCATTGCAGCCAAATACGAAGATAATTTATTAGGGACTGCTCCGGACGCAAGCTTTGTATTGTGCGTTACAGAAGAGACCTTTCATGAGAATAGAGTAGAAGAATACAATTGGCTGTTTGCAGCAGAATTTGCAGACAGCATAGGTGTAGACGTAATCAATAACTCACTTGGCTATAGCGACTTTGATGAAGCTTCGATGAGCTATTCGAGAGAGGATCTTGATGGAGAAACTACCGTTATAACTCAGGCCGCCAATATAGCCTCAAGCAAAGGAATTTTGGTTACTACAAGTGCTGGCAATGAAGGAGGGAATAGTTGGAGTAAAATTACAGCACCTGCGGACTCAAAAGATGTCATGGCAGTCGGCAGTGTAACTTCTGAGCGGATACGTTCGAGTTTCAGTTCTTTTGGCCCTACAGAAGATGGAAGAGTAAAACCTGATGTGGTTGCACTAGGATCAAGAGCATCGGTTATGAAAAGCAATGGAAGTATTTCTGTAAACAGCGGAACAAGCTTTTCATCTCCGATTATGGCAGGTTTTGCGGCATGCGTTTGGCAAAAAAATCCCGAATGGAATAATCAAGAAGTAATTGAAGCGATAAGATCATCCGGTAGCAATGCGACCAGTCCTGACACCCTCATTGGATACGGAATACCAAGCTATTCCTTCATAGCCACAAATGGAGTACTTTCTGTAAACGATCTTATAAATACCGAACTCAAAGTTTTTCCAAACCCTTTTACAGAAAATAAAGTAACCATTGATTTTCAAGGGATAGTAATCGATCAACCCCTTAGTATTGAGATTTTAGACAATCAGGGAAAGTCTGTTTATACAAGAAGAGTTACGAGGAAGAATACACCAGATAAGATAGAAGTCGAATTTGAGGCTAAGTCGACTGGAGTGTATTTTTTGTCAATTAAATCTCGCAAGATTCAAAAGACCATTAAACTAATTAAAATCTAAATGAAGGAATTTTCAATCGCTCCATCATTTCTAGCAGCTGATTTTGGTAATGTAAGAGAGGAAGTAGAAATGCTCAACCAAAGCGAGGCAGATTATATTCATATTGATATTATGGATGGGGTTTTTGTTCCTAATATCTCCTTTGGATTTCCAGTGACTAATGCGATCAACAAATATTCAAAAAAACAGCTCGACTTTCATTTGATGATTGAGGATCCAAATCCATACCTACAGCCTTGTTTGGATAGCGGAGCTAAAATCATCACAGTTCATTACGAGGCTTGTGTTCACTTACATAGAACCATTCAGGCAATAAAATCGATGGGGGTAAAGGCTGGTGTAGCTTTAAACCCACATACAAATGTGGATTTACTTAAGGATTTACTACCTGAATTGGATCTGGTCTTGATCATGTCTGTCAATCCTGGTTTTGGTGGGCAGAAGTTCATTACCAATACCTTTAAAAAGGTCAAGCAACTTCGAATGCTTGCTGATGAACTTAATCCAAATTTATTGATTGAAATTGACGGTGGTGTTTCGATGAACAATGCATTGGAATTGAAGGAGTGCGGTGCAAATATATTGGTGGCGGGTAGTTCGGTATTTAATACATCAAACCCGATTGACACAATACAGATGCTGAAAAACGTTTAGAGTTCAATATGAATAAAACGGGATTACTTGCAGTTTTAGCACTGTTGTTCAGCACACTTCTATTTTCACAGACAGTCAGAGTTGAAGGACTTGTCAAAGATGGATTCGGAAACGCTATACAAGGTGCTAGTGTGGTCATAAAAGGAAGCACCAAAGGAGCCATTACGAATGAAAAGGGTTCTTTTGTTTTGTCTGCAAATGATTCAACAAAAGATATTACACTTGTCCTGAGTCACGTTCGCTTTGTTTCAAAAGAACTGAAAGTACCTATTCGAAACGGGAAAGTTAAGCCACTTTCTATTGAAATGGTGGAGAGCACAACAGAGCTGGACGAGGTAGAGATTAGTGAGAATGTGTCTTCTACTGATATCCAGTCCGTTACCAAGATTGATAAAAAATCTGCGAAAAGCCTGCCCTCTACATTTGGAGATTTTAATAAAATTCTAGTAACCCTTCCTGGAGTGGCCAGCAATAATGAGTTGAGTTCGGCTTATTCTGTTCGAGGAGGGAATTTTGACGAGAACCTTGTCTATGTAAATGATATTCCAGTTTATCGACCTTTTTTGTCAAATGCAGGTCGACAAGAAGGACTCAGTTTTGTCAATCCCGATATGGTCGAGGATATTGAGTTTTATGCAGGTGGATGGGAAGCTAAGTATGGAGATAAGTTGTCTTCAAGCCTAAACATTGAGTATAAGGAGCCAAAAGAGCGATCTGGAGGAGCTACAGTAGGGCTTTTAGGTGGAACCGCCTATTTTGGAGGAAAAAATAAAAGAGTCTCGCACATGACAGGGTTGAGACATAAGGACTCCAGATACCTGCTTGGCACACTTAAGACTCAAGGACAATACTTTCCTACCTATACAGACATCCAGTCCCTTATTACATTTGACCTTACCAATAGGAAATCGTCTGAAATCAACCGAACCAAACTTAACCTTTTGCTTTCTTATGGGAGAAATAGATACCTAACACAACCGATATCACAGGAGACCCAATTTGGCTCCATTCAAGCTAATTTCAGACTTCAGACTGGTTTCGAAGGAAGAGAAATCCTTGACTATGACACCTATCAATCTGGCTTTCGTCTCACTCACAGGGTGAGTAACAGGTTTAGGACACACTTAATCGGGTCCGGTCTTTTCACATACGAGCGAGAGCAGTTTGACGTGGAAGGAGCCTATAGACTTTGTGATGTGAATAATAATTCAGAATCCGATGATTGTGCAGTCGTTAGAGGTTTAGGAAGAAACTATGACTATGGTCGCAATTCACTCAAAGCGAATCTTTACTCAATAGAATCTCGAAGCGAATACCTATTATCGGAGCTAAGCACGATTGAGCTTGGTGGAGGTGTGACATTTCAGCAGATCAGGGATGAGATAAACGAATATTCATTTATCGACTCGGCGGATTTTATTCAGGTTCAAAATCCCGTATTCAACGAAATCCAGCTTAAAACAGCTCAATATCATGCCTATTTACAGAATACTATGATATGGGGAGACTCAGCTCACGCAATAAGTATTGGAGCACGCTTAAATTATTGGGATTTTAATGAACAGCTGCTTTTTAGTCCACGACTGGCATATAGATACTCTCCGAAATGGAGAATGCCGACTACTTTCAAATTTTCGGTGGGCTATTATCAACAACCACCTTTCTACAGAGAGCTAAGGGACTTTGATGGAAATATCAAAGATCAGGTACTCGCTCAGAGGTCTATTCATTACATAACCAGTTTTACAAGAGTCTTCTATATGTGGGGAAGACCTTTTTTGTTTAATTCAGATGCTTATTACAAAAAACTTTATGACATCATTCCGTATGACATTGACAATGTGAGGATTAGATACTTTCCCTCTAATAACGCGGAAGGGTACGCTGCTGGGTTTGATTTTAGGGTAAATGGTGAATTCATAAAAGGTACCCAGTCTTGGTTTAGCGTTGGTTTTTTGAAGACTCAGGAAAATATCTCAGATGATCAGTTTACTGTGTTTTATGATGAAGAAGGAGTAGAAATCCCTGCGCATCAGGCAA
Organism: Cyclobacteriaceae bacterium; assembly: GCA_049115715.1. Classification (GTDB taxonomy): domain Bacteria; phylum Bacteroidota; class Bacteroidia; order Cytophagales; family Cyclobacteriaceae; genus JAMZMI01. The sequence continues at coordinate 116,131 of JAGDZQ010000025.1, read as the reverse complement.
ATGATGAGAACACGGCAGATTCTGAGACGATAAATGTTGGCTCTCTTAGAAGACCAACAGATCAGCGAATCAATTTGGCGGTATACTTTGAGGATCATATGCCCAATGACCCATCTCTTCGAGTTCATCTCAATATGGTGTTTGGTTCAGGATATCCTTTTGGCCCGCCAAAAAGTGTTAGGTATAGAAATGCCTTTAGTGGAGATGAATATTACAGGGTTGATTTAGGACTTTCCAAAATTTTTAATAGATCTGCTAAAAAAATATTTCCATCAGTAATTCTTAGATTAGAGCTCTTAAACGCACTTGCTGCAGATAATACACTATCCTATACCTGGATTGAGGATGTGAATGGCAACAACTTCGCGATTCCCAATTCCTTATCGGCAAGGTTTTTGAATATCAAGTTGTCAGCAGAACTTTGAGAAATTAATTACTTCTTTTTGAACCCATTATATTAATAAAATACATCTGAAAATCATGAAAACTTTATTCAATTATTCTTTCATTCTTGTTGCTCTAATTGTCGTTACTACAAGCTGCAAGAGAACAGTTACACGCGTGAGTCCCGATCAGCAGATAGATCTAAGTGGTCGTTGGAATGACTCTGATTCTAAAATTGTCGCTGAGGAAATGACCAAAGATGTTCTCAACAGAGCATGGAGAGAAGATTTCGTAAACGGAAACAACCGCAAGCCAGTGGTAATAGTAGGTATGGTTCAAAACAAGAGCACTGAACATATCGAATCAGAAACATTTATAAAAGACATGGAACGTGAGTTTATCAATTCAGGAATGGTTAGAGTCGTTCAAAACAGCGTCTTTAGAGAGAAATTAAGAGAAGAAAGAGCAGAACAAGGAGAGTTTGCATCCCCTGAAACTCAAGCGAGGTGGGGTAAAGAACTAGGAGCTGATTTCATGATGTTTGGAGTAATTACATCCATTACTGATTCATACAAGAAGGAGAAAGTCGTAAACTACAAAGTCAACTTAGAGTTGGTTAATATTGAAACCAACGAGAAAGTTTGGATAGGAGACAAGGAGATCAAAAAATTCATCAAGAATTAAGAAATCAAGTTTTCCAACCGTCAATCAATATTTGAATGAAGCAACTCGGCTTAATTCTTTTGCTTTCCTTTAGCTTTTCCTGTGCTACTTACTATCAGGTCAATCAGGAGTTCAATAGTCGATTCGAACAGGGAAATTTAGCTTCAGCTGAAAAGTTTCTCAAAAAGAATAAGACTAAGAGAACTAAGTTTCTTTATTATGCCAATAGAGGAGTGGTTAATTCTATGGAGGGCAATTACGAGCAAAGCAATAGCTGGTTGGAGCGAGCATACATTTACAACGAAGACTATAGGAAGAAGGCAACTGATGTTGCCGCTTCTTTCCTTGTTAATCCGACAGTGATTCCTTACCAGGCTGAAGACCATGAGCAGCTGCTTTTGCTTTATTTCAAGGCTCTGAATTATCTTAAGATCAACGATTACGAATCAGCTCTTGTAGAATGTCGAAGACTGAATCTCCAGTTGGATGAACTTAGCGATAAATATAAATCGGACAAAAAGTACAAGAGGGACGCATTCATTCAGAACTTAATGGGTATTGCCTATGAAGCATCAGGAGATGTTAATAATGCATTTATAGCTTATCGCAATGCCTACAAAGTCTATAAGGAAGATTTTACAAATCTGTTTGGAGTTGGGGCACCCGATCAGCTAAAGAAAGATTTATTGAGAACGGCATATCTAAATGGTTTTCAGAGTGACCTTGATTTTTATGAGAGAGAATTTGATATGAAATACAAGCATGATAGCAAAGAATCAGAAATGGTTTTCTTTTGGCACAATGGCCTGGGGCCAGTCAAAGGCGAATGGTCGATCAACTTTGCTGTCCAAGGAGGAGGTGACGGGTTTGTGACCTTTGCCAATAGCGAGCAAGGCATGACATATCCATTTCCCATTAGTAGCTTGAGTAGTGATCAATCAAATAGCCTTAAGAATTTGGAAGTATTCAGAGTGGCCTTTCCTAAGTATGTAGAGAGGCCTCCTTCTTTTTCCTCAGCATATATTGAGACAAAAAATGGAAGGTACAATTTGGAATTAGCTGAAGATGTAAACCAGATTGCTTTCAAGACTTTAGAAGAGCGAATGCTCAAGGAACTTGGAAAAGGGTTATTACGAGCGGCATTAAAAAAAGCTACTGAAACTGCGGTAAGAGAAGAAAGTGAAGGTTGGGGAGCTGTGCTTGGCATGGTCAATGCATTTACAGAAAGAGCAGATACAAGAAACTGGCAAACAATCCCTCATAGCATATATTATACACGAGTGCCGCTCAAAGTAGGAGACAATCAGGTAAAGCTAAAAACTCAGAATTTTCAAAATGGAGGGTCAGCAACAGAAAGCTTCACTTTTTCTGTTTCAAGAAAAGGGCAAACGGTCTTTCATAGCTTTCAATCATTGCAATAGAGTAAGTTCAATCATAGAGAAAAAATGTCATTGTGCTGTTTAGAGGATGTTTTAGTGTGTTAAAACTTTCATATTTTAAATCCCTTTACTTAGTTTGCGCGATTTAAATTTTAATAAAACAGATAGGAAAATGAAGAAAATGTTAGTAGGTGTAGTAATGGTTTTGAGCCTGTTTTCTGCAAAAGCTCAAGATGAGGTTAGTTACACAGATGAAGATTTAACAAAGTATGCAACGGTGATGGTTTGGGCAGAGGCAGAACGAGGAGCACTGAAGGCAACCGTGAAAGACTCAGTGGGCATATGGTTAGATGAAGGAGATGTTCTTGCTCGCTCTAAATACAATGAATTAAGCAAGGCTAAGAAAGCCAATAAATTAGAAGAAGTTGAAGCTTCAGAAGAAGAGTTGTCAGTTTTTACAGACATTCAATCTAGAATTGATACTAAAAAATCAAGTTTTAAGGAAAACTATACATTGAAAATCAAAGAGGACATTGGAGCTGGCTTATACAATAAGCTTAAAAGATCACTGAAATCTGATGCGGAGGTAAAAGAAAGGTATGATGCCATTTACAATGCTTTAATAGAAGGGGCTATAGGAGGAGACGAAGAAGAAACATCTGAATCCGAATAATAAGGTTTTATTTGAAATTAATTGAATCTAATTTGGGCTGATTTGCGTCAGCCCTTTTTTATTTGGGATAAGCTGGCTATTTTCATCCTTGAATCAAACTGAACAAACATGTTCACTGAATACGAAATTGATACCATGATGGAAATTCCTGAAATTCAGGAAGCCACTTTTGAGTTGAAAAAGGATTTCATCAAGCATGAAGCCCCTTACTTGGAGATCAACGATCATGACTTTTTTAGTTTGATCATGATGGCTCCTACGGTAGGCATGGCCATGGCAGATGACAATATTAGTCTTTTCGAAGAATTAGCTCTAAATAAGAAAGCACGCAAGCTGTCTAAAGGAGGATATTTCATGAAGAAAGACCCTGTCGTTTACGCGATGAAGTTTTTGATAAAGAAATTTGATCAGTATGAAGACAAGTTTTTCAATGTTTTGAAAATTGCCATGCATAAGTCTTTCGATATGGAGAGCATTGAGAAGCAAGACTTTGACGATCACGAAACTTCTTATGAGGAGTACAAGCAAGAAGTCCTGAATTCGCCCTATATACTTATTCGTTTTATAGTCAGTTTCTTTTTAGAAAATGACGAAGAGATTATAAGTAGTAAAAGGCGTATTGGAGAGAGTGAATATTCGCAGTTGTTGAGAATTGGAGAAAAGATTGGATTGAATAGATTGCCCGTTTTTCAGATGTTCTGTAAAACCTTTGAACAAAGAGCCTAGGTAGGTCAATAAAATCTTTAGGGATTCTGTTCGTTAAAGCGAAGTAATGAGATTATTTGTTGTTTGTGCATTAGTAAGCATTTTGTTGCTAGACATTGGCTGTGGTGGTGATACTCCAAAGCCTAGCACTGCAGGGGCAGGTGATTCTGCTATAGTCGCTCATCTTGATAGTCTGAATGTAACCTATCAGGTAGATGAAAACGGAATTTATTACTATCCCATTACTCTTAACCCCACTGGCAAAACCCAATTAGATGGGACAATACTTTCAATCTATTATACGCTTGATGTTCTTGGTGGGCAGAACCTGATTACGTATGATTCTGCAGATGGAGACCCAATCAGATTGAAAAGAGGGGCAAATGCTATATATCCAATAGGAATAGACTTATCATTGGCATATATGAATCAGGGGGAGGAATGGGTATTTATTATACCATCTTCACTTGCATATCCTGAGTATACTTCTGACCTAATACCGGAGAATTCAATTTTGCAGTTTAGAGCCACTCTTGAAGAGATACAAAATGAAAACGATATTCTCTTCGAAGACAATCAGAAATTACTTGTTTATTCTGATTCTGTGATGCTGGCAGATACTGTAACGAACCCATTAGATCAACCTATCATTTTAAGCAATGGCATGATATACAAAAGGTTAGCAGCTGGTGGAGGAACCATGCAGCCTGATTCAGGTAGCTTACTTACCATCACCTATAGATTGTCATTGCCTTATCAGGAAGCTAATCCTATTGATTTGCAATATGCAAGTAACGCCAATCCATTTATCTTTACACATCGGGCTAATCTTGTCCTGACGGGTCTTGATGCTGGAATTGCACGTATGAACTCCGGAGACAGGTCCCTTTTAGTGGTGCCATCTTTATTAGGGTATAGAGAAAGTGCTATAGTGCTACCTCAATATTTGACACAAGACATGGCGGACTTGGGAATAATTCCTTCTTATGCTACGAAAGTGGGGCCGTATGAAGTGCTTATCTTTGATGTGCAATTACTTGAAATAAACTAGCAAAACGCTTAAGCATTGAATAGACGTCTGATATTATCTATTGCCATCTGGCTGTCTGTGCAGGTTTTGTTTGGACAAGGACAGGATATTTATGAAAAATACAATATCTATAGAAGCCCCTTTAGAGTCTTTATCAATAAGTTTTCCTGGACACTAACCACCGGTTATGGGCTTACAAATTATAAGCATGATTTGGCAGGGTACAACTTTTTTCAAGATGCCGAAAACCAGCTTATCCTTAGAAATGACTTGGAAACCGGAACCACCTTCAATGGATATGGCTTCTGGATGAGCCGACCCGCTCTCGGCGAAGAAATTGTGATTGAAGACCTCTTTGAGGTTCCGTATCAATATTTAGCTGACCCAGTCAATAATCCACTTTTGAGTAACAGTAGATATTTAGTTGATGCTGATTCCATCAATTTGGACTTTGGCACACGAGCGGCCACTATTCCAATCTTACTCTCTGTTCATTACAATATCAAGGACTTTAGATTAGGCTTAGGTTTCCAATATGAAAAACACTTTGTCAAATCTCTTGATCCATCAGTTAATCAGGATATAATAAGAAACTATGACCCTGGCTTTAAGTCTACTCGTATGACAAAGTGGTTTGGCATCTTGGGTTATAAATTCTATGAATATTGGGATTATTCTTTTGTTGGAGAACTACAAGTGGGTGCGGCTAACTCAGGGCCAGAGATTAAAACGTCCGCAATTGGGATTGGTCAGAAGTTATTTCTGAATTTTGGTTTGAGTATCGAGCATAATTTGTCAGAATACTTCCGTGTTGTCATTCGTCCAAGCTATGATTTCAAGAGATATACGATCAATATTCCGGATGGTACAGATATTAAACACAACAATTCAGCATGGTTGTTATCTGCAGGGTTAAGCATCAATATTCCTGAAATCCCTAGAGCAAAGCAAAAAAGTGATCATGTTCAGCTCAAACATGTGGTCACAGACCCTTCTACGGGTCGTTTAATAGAAGTAAGAGGTCAACCTATATGGAAAAAACAGAATCCTAAAGTGGGCGAAAACCATCGAAAACTGTGGCAATACAAATGGAAAAACAGGAGAAAAATTTGACCCAAATTTATCCCTGAAAATCGTCCAAAATTTGTTTAAATTGCACCTTGATTTAGACCCAAACACTAACAATCTTTCATGTCAGACGATATTGAAAACCTACCTGAAAATGAATCAGGGGCCCCATCAGAAGGCCAGAATATCATCCCCATAAATATAGAAGATGAAATGAGAGGTGCCTACATTGATTATTCAATGTCGGTTATCATTTCAAGAGCACTTCCAGATGTTCGAGATGGACTTAAACCAGTTCATAGGCGAATCCTTTATGGCATGGATGAACTTGGTGTTAATTACAACAAGTCGTATAAGAAATGTGCCAGAATAGTAGGGGACGTACTTGGTAAGTATCACCCACACGGAGATACTGCTGTCTATGATACCATGGTTAGGATGGCACAAGAGTGGTCATTGAGATATCCGCTCGTTGACGGTCAGGGTAACTTTGGTTCTGTCGATGGAGATTCACCGGCGGCCATGAGATACACAGAAGCTCGTCTTAAGCGAATTTCGGAAGAGCTTCTTGGTGACATCAACAAAAACACTGTTGATTTTACCCCTAACTACGATGATTCAGTATTAGAACCTTCGGTTTTGCCTGCAAAAATCCCGAACCTTCTTTTGAACGGAGCATCAGGAATTGCAGTAGGGATGGCCACCAATATGGCACCTCACAATCTTACCGAAGTAGTCAATGGTATCAATGCCTATATTGATAACAATGATATTGAGATTGAAGAGCTCATGCAGCACATCACTGCTCCGGATTTTCCTACCGGAGCTACGATATATGGATATCAGGGAGTAAAAGCAGCTTTTGAAACTGGCAGGGGTCGTGTTGTTTTGAGAGCAAAGGCAGAAGTTGAAACCTTAAAATCCGGCAAAGAACAAATCATTATTACTGAGATTCCATACATGGTCAATAAGGCCAATATGATCGAAAAGACAGCTCAGTTAATCAATGAGAAAAAGATTGAAGGCATTACCGATATTAGAGATGAATCTGATAGGTCGGGAATGCGGATCGTTTACGAATTAAGAAAGGATTCGATTCCTAACATTGTTCTTAATAATCTTTATAAACAAACTCAGTTACAATCTTCTTTTAGCGTCAATAATGTAGCACTTGTTAAAGGAAGGCCTAAAACGCTCAACCTTAAAGAGCTTATTCTACACTATGTCGATCACAGACATGAAGTTGTTGTAAGAAGAACTCAGTATGAGCTTGAAGAAGCCGAGAAAAGAGCTCATATCCTGGAAGGATATCTTATCGCACTGGACAATCTTGATGAAGTAATTGCACTCATAAGAAACTCGAGAGATCCTGAAATAGCAAGAAATGGATTGATGGAGAAATTCTCACTCTCTGAGATTCAGGCAAGGGCAATCCTTGATATGAGATTGCAAAGGCTGACAGGTCTTGAAAGGGAGAAAATTCAAAAGGAATATGATGAAATCATGCTTTTGATAGAAGACCTCAAAGACATCTTATCGAACGAAGATCGTCGAATGATCATCATTAAAGAAGAGCTTGAAGCAGTTAAAGAGCGATACGGAGATGAGAGAAGGACTGATATTGAGCATGCAGCAGATGAATTTACTGCAGAGGATATGATTCCTGATGATGAGATGGTAATTACTATCTCTCATGAAGGGTATATTAAGAGAACACCACTTATTGAATATAGAACTCAAGGAAGAGGAGGAGTAGGTTCCCGAGCAGTTAAAACAAAGGACAGTGATTTTACGGAACACTTATTTGTAGCTACTTCTCATAATTATCTACTCATTTTTACGGAGTTTGGTAAAGTCTTTTGGCACAAGGTTTGGGCTATTCCTGAGGGAAGTAAAACTTCCAAGGGACGGGCGATCCAAAACTTAATCAATATTGAGGCAGATGATAAAGTCAGATCAGTAATCAATGTGAAAACATTGAGCGATCCTGATTATATAAATAACAACTTCCTTGTAATGTGTACCAGAAACGGTACCATTAAGAAGACTTCACTGGAAGCATATAGTCGACCAAGACAAAATGGAATTAATGCCATTACGGTTCATGAAGGAAATATTTTGCTTGATGTTAAACTTACAGATGGGGATTCTCATATAGTAATTGCGTCAAACTCAGGAAGAGCAATCAACTTCCACGAGTCTGATGTGAGGTCCATGGGCAGAACTGCTGCAGGAGTAAGAGGAATCAACATGAAAGCAGATGAGCATGTGGTTGGTATGGTTTGTGTTGATCATAAGGAGCCACCTCAACTTTTAGTAGTTTCTGAAAAAGGATACGGTAAGCGATCTGAGTTGGAAGACTATCGAATTACCAAAAGAGGAGGTAAGGGTGTGAAAACCATGAATGTAACAGACAAGACCGGAAAACTGGTTGCAATTAAGTCTGTGACAGACAATGATGATTTGATGATTATCAATAAATCAGGTATAGCCATCCGCATGGAAGTATCAGGGTTGAGAGTAATGGGAAGAGCAACACAAGGGGTTCGGCTTATCAGATTAAACGATGATGATGAGATATCGGCAGTAGAAAGTATTACTAAGATTGAAGTCGATGAAGAATCTGAGAATCCAGATTCTGAAAACACTAGTGAAACAACGGAAACAACAGAAGAATAAAACCAGAAAATAAATACTAAATACACTATCATGAGACGAACATTCCTTTTGATGACCTTGCTAGCAATAGGTTTAGCGGGCTATGCTCAAAAACAAAAAAAACCAAATATCAACAAAGCGGATTTGTTGAGAGGGAAAGGGGAATTGGCTGAAGCAAAAGAGATCATAGATTTAGCCATTGATTATGAGAAAACAAAGGATAATGGTAAGACCTGGTATTATAGAGCACTGATATATGCTACCATAGACACCACTTCCAATCCTCAATATGCTTCCTTAAAAGAGGGAGCCTTGGATAATGCATTAGAAGCTTTCGGGAAAGCGGAAGAACTAGGTGATCCCGAAAAAGAATTCTTTGTTACAGAAGCTGCTGGAATATTCACTCAAACCCAGCAAGTAAATACATACTATGCCTATTATTTTGATAAGGCTGTTAAGGCATTTGAGGGAAGCCAATTTGAGGAAGCCATTATGCAGTTTTATAATGCAGGTAAGGTGCTTCCTGCTGATACGAATGCTTATAAGAATGCAGCTTATGCAGCTCACAATGGTGAGATATGGGATAAGGCTGTCAACGGATATACAAAGGCCATTGAAAAAGGAGCAAGGTCTAAAGATATGTATTCGAATTTGACCAATATTTATACCACAGTTAAAGAAGACAAAGAGTCAGCACTTGATGTTGTGGGACAGGGGCGTGAAGTATATCCTAATGATTCGGAGCTTGCTAAGATCGAAATTAATTTGTTGATCCAACTTGACAAGGTTGAAGAAGCAAAGAATAACTTATTGGCGGCCATTGAAGAAGAGCCAGAAAACACTAATCTCATTTTTACATTGGCTGCAATGTACGAAGAGTTGGAAGATGAGCAGAATGCTTTGAAAACGTATGAGCAAGCAATTGAAGTTGATGAGAATCATTTCGAATCTAACTTCAATAGAGGAGTTATCCTACTGAACGGAGCAAATGAGGTGTTTAAAGAATATAGTAGTCTTGGTATCAGTCAAGCTGATATGAAGAAGAGCAAGGAACTAGAGCCGAAGATTGAATCTAAATACGCTGAAGCGCTACCTCAGTGGAAAAAACTGTGGAGTATCAGACCTCAGGACAGGCAAATAGGGGAGACCTTAGCATACATCTATTCCAAGCTAAAGAAGTTTGATGAGATGGAAAGAGTTCAGGAAGCTGTTGAGCAATTGCCTCCAGTTGAAGAGTAAGCAAGATTTAGATCTTTGAAAATTTGATTTAAAGCCACTTTTAGGAGTGGCTTTTTTATTTCCTACATTCTGAGCCTGTTTTTTTGATCAAGATACCCTCAAAGAAAGGATAGAGTCCTCTTTTTAAGTCAGCCTAGGGATATCTTGTGGTTAACAAAGATTGGAGAAATGAATATCAACTCAATTTTTGAGAGGTTCAAGCTTCGATACTTTTCATCGAAGGAAAAGAGGGCGAATGAGATGAAAACCTTCTCTATTAGCTAGGGAATTAATTTTCGACTAATTCTTGATCTATCTTAAGAAGAAATGTAGAGACCAAAAAAAAAGCACTTACCAATTCATTGATAAGTGCTTTTTAATATTATTTAAGAGGACTTAAGCCGTCCTTTTTGTTCTTCTTTTTGGCTTAACCACTTCCTCCACAATTTCGTCTTCAACATCTGCGAGAATTCTTCCGCAGTGTTCACAAACGATGATTTTCTTCGTTTCTCTAATTTCTGCTTGCTTCTGAGGAGGTACGATATTAAAACATCCACCACAAGCACCTCTTTTTACGGGGACAACAGCAAGTCCGTTACGCATGTTGGTTCTCACCTTATCGTAAGACTTAAAAAGTCTGTCTTCGACATTTTTTGCTGCTTTATCTCGGTCTTTTAGAAGCTTCTTTTCATCATCTTCAGATTCTTGAGTGATGACTTTTAGCTCATCTTTCTTAGTGTCAAGATCCTTTGTTCTTTCAGACAATGTCTCTTTGGTTTGATCGATTTCACCTTTTTTGATTTCGATCTTATCGTAAGCTTCTTTAATTCTCTTTTCAAGAATTTGAATCTCTAGTTGCTGAAGCTCCATCTCCTTCGTAATAGCATCGTATTCTCTATTATTACGAACGTTCATTTGTTGCTCCTCATATTTTTTTATGAGTTTTTCAGCATCTTTAATAGCCACTTTATTTCCGGCTATTTTCTCTTCCATGTCTTCAAGCTCCTGATTTTGCTTATCAACACGAGTCTGGTAACCAGCGATTTCATCTTCAAGATCCATTACCTCTTCAGGAAGTGCACCTCTCACTTTGATTAATTCGTCAAGTTTAGAATCGATTGATTGTAATTTTACCAGATTTTCGAGCTTCTTTGCTACGGTATTTTCCATGCAGTATTACAAGTATTTGATTGGGTTTGTCTGTACCTCTGACAAACGGAGTGCAATATTAGTTAATTTTTCGCTTAAAATGTCATAAAGCAAATCCTTTGTGAATTGCTCACTTTCATAGTGTCCTATATCAGCAATTGTAATTCTATTATCTGCTTCAAAAAACTCATGGTATTTGAAATCTGCAGATACAAAAACATCAGCCTCTGCCATGATCGCCTGCTTCAAAAGGAAACTTCCTGAGCCACCACAAACGGCAATTTTTTTCACCTGATCTTTATGTGTTTTCGTATGCCTTACCACACCTGTCTTCATTTTATCCTTTAAAAGTGATAGAAATTTCGAAATTTCCATTGGCTCTTCAAGCTCACCGATCATTCCAGATCCCACTTCTTGATTGGCGTTTTTTAAGCTAGTCAAGTAATAGGCTACTTCCTCATAGGGATGACTTTCTAAAAGAGCATTAAGTATTTTTTTTGATTTGAAATCAGGTAAAATCACTTCGATCCTTTTTTCATTCACTCTGGTCTCTTTTCCTTTTTTTCCAATAAAGGAGTCTGTATTTTCTCCAGGTCTAAATCTTCCAATACCATCACTCTGGTAGCTACTGTGATTATAATTTCCAATTTCACCGGCACCCGAGTTGTATAGAGCCTGAGTTACTTCCTCTGCATGTGTCTCAGGGACATAGGTGACAAGTTTCGATAGTAAGTCCGGTTTAGGACTCAATACCTTGGTATTTACTAGTCCCAGTTTTCCTGCTATTTTGGCATTGACTCCTCCAATTACATTGTCGAGATTCGTGTGAATAGCGTAAATAGCGATATCTTTTTTTATAGCAGTCAGAATGCATCTTTCTACCCAATGATCACCGTTGATTCTTTTTAACCCCTTGAAAATAAGAGGATGGTGAGCTATAATCAGGTTGCAGTCGTTGGTCAGTGCTTCGCTCATCACTTCCTCCGTCACATCGAGGGTAATCAAAACTCCGCTGACCTCAGTGTTATGATGTCCTATTAGTAAGCCGGAGTTGTCATATGTTTCCTGATAAGAGGGCGGAGCGATTTTTTCAAGTTCTCTTGTAATCTCTGATATTCTCATTGGTAAATAAATGTAGAGGGACTAAGCTAAAAACTTTTAGAAATTATTCGGTTCTTTAATTTGAAAAAGCATACTTGAGATTAGGTATTAGCCGTTAATTTAGCGGTCTTGAAAAGAATACTTGCCATATTGATTTTTTTGTCTGGTTTTTCTGCCAGATCTCAAGTAGTAGATGATACCAGTCGATTGGTTTATTCATCTAAAACCACTCAGATTATCTATGAATATGATATAAAGAATAACTTTCCAAAGGAGAGGCTCCCAGACACGACCTTATACAAGTTGGAGAATTTTATCTTTAGTGATAAGACTGAGCACTACTACCAAGACCTTGGCAACAATGGAACCGCAGTATTTCCGATTTTTTATCCTTTGCAGGAGCAGATAGGGAAAACCAGTGGCTACACTGCATTTGATCCTTATATGAATGAGCCTGATGAAATCAAATACTACGATAGTAAATCTCCATTTATGGACGTGGTTGTCGTGTTTGGAGGCAATAATCGATCCGTTGTGGATTTTACTTATGCACGAAGTGTAAATGAAAACTTGAGTTTTGGATTTGATGTTCATAAAATCACTTCAGGCAAGCAGATAGGGTTTATCAGCATAGACGATCGCAATGTTCAGACCAATGTTTTCAACCTGTATACGAGGTACAATCATGATAAACTTCCGTATAAAGCCTTATTCAATGTATCTTCTATGAATCATAATGTCTCTGAGGTTGGAGGAATCAATGTGTCTGAAGATGCGACTAGGGCGGAATTATTCCTATACCAAGATTCCAATGTAAGGCTTACGGATACAAAAGGGAATGATAGTCGATTAAATTGGCATTTATATCATGAGTATGCATGGCAGAAGCAACTTCAATTTTATCATCAATTTGATTTACGCAAACATGAAACATCATATATAGATGACAATCTTAATGAAAATGACCTAAGTTTTTATGGGGAGGCTGAAATCGATGTTTCAGAAACGTCTCAAGCCTCCGAATTTAAGGAGCTTGTTAATGAGCTGGGTATCAAGGGGGAGTTAGCGAGTTTATTTTACAGAGCATATATCAAAAGGAGAACATTTGATTTTAGTTACAAATATTGGGACGCGCTGGATAAATCAAATGAAAACTATGTGGGAGGATATAGTCGTTTTACATGGAGAGATAAATTCAATATTGAAGCAGAAGCTGAGCTAATTCAGACTGGTGAGTACAAACTCATAGGCCGACTTAATTCGGATCTAATATTTGGATCTTACTCATCTGTTAGATCAAAAGCTCCCATTTTTTACGAACGCTATCTGGGCAATCATCACGAATGGAGCAATAGTTTTAATCCTACTTTTTCAAATGAAATAAAAGGAGGTCTCAATTTTAAGACTAAATATTTCAATCTAAGACCAACAGGAAGGATCTTGTCGATGAATGATTTCATTTATTTAGATCAATCCAAAACACCTCAGCAGGCAGGCAGTGTAGGAGTCTTAACATCGGTGGGAGGAGATTTTAATATAAAACTGCCAACAAGCAAGAAACATAATGAAGCTATTCACTTTGAAAATGAAGTTTATTATACAGCTAAGTCAGGGGGAGCTAGTGATAATATAAGAATACCAACCATTTTTTATAATGGTAGACTGTTTTGGAGAGGAGCTTGGTTTAAGAAAACCATGAATGTGGAAGTTGGTCTTGATTTGCATGCGAAGACTCAATATTTCGCTATGGATTATGCACCTCATCTACAGCACTACTACTTACAAGATGATTTTAAAATTGATGGATTTTATACGGCTGACGTGTTTTGTAATATGCAGGTTAATAATGTGAGAGTCTTTGTAAAATGGATGCACGTTAACCAACAAAATGATGACGGGTATTTTATAACTCCTTATTATCCTGGCGAACCGAGAGTTTTCGAACTTGGGGTTCATTGGATGTTCTACGATTAATGAATCAGTCTAAAACAACTTTGGGGCTTAACCTGCCCACAGATCCAAGATGGGTAAATATTGCTGAGAAAAGCATAAAAGAAATTCTCATTGATCATGCTTATTGTGAGCAAAAAGCAGCATCTTCTTGTATTTCCCTTATTATTCAATTTCCGGAGCACCAAGAATTGGTAGAGACATTAACGCCGGTTGTAGCTGAAGAATGGGCACATTTTGAGCGAGTCATTGAGCAACTTAAAAAGAGAGGTTGAGGATTGAGTAGAGCTCGCAAGGATGAATATGTAATGCAGCTCAATGGAATTCTAAAGAAGGGTGGAAGTAGAGAAGAACAACTGGTGGAAAAACTTCTAATGAATGCTTTAATAGAAGCGCGAAGCTGTGAAAGATTCAGAATACTTTGGAAGAATATTGATGATTCGGAGTTGTCCAAGTTCTACTATGAACTCATGGTTAGTGAGGCTGGGCACTACCATAACTTTATCAATCTTGCGAAGACTTATTTATCAGAAGAATACGTGACCAAAAGATGGAGTGAATTTCTGGAATCCGAAGCTGAAATAGTCAAAGGTCTTACTGTAAGGGCTGATAGAATGCATTAAAAAAGTATCGAAGTAAACTCCGATACTTTATGTGATCGCTTATTTGGCTTCAAATTTATTTCCCAGCAGGACCATTATATTTAGCACTTCCAAATCCAAGTATTGGAAAGAATATCATGGGTAAAAAGATGAGTCCCAATGTGAATCCAACTCCATTTCCAAAACTCTTGGAAAGTAGGTTGTAAGTCCAAATAAAGAAAATAAATGGAAGAAATAGAATCAGTATGACCCACCAAGCAGGTTTTCCAACTATTTCTAACATAACAATTGTGCCATAAATTGGAATGATAGACGTCCATCCGGGTTTGCCAGCTTTCTCATAAGTTTTCCACATTCCAGCTATTGTGACAATGATGATTGCGAGGTAGATAACTCCACCAATCGCCATTCCTGAAGAATTTTCCATTTTTTTTAGATTAGGTTAAAGATTGACTTTAAACTAAATAAAAAATACTGGATTTCAAATTTCACTATTTACCTACCTTGGTCAGATTAATCAAAATACGTCAACCTGGGATTGCTAAGCGGGTTTTCTTTACGTCTTTTGCTTTTTCTTCTTAGCGGCTGGAAATAAGATGTTGTTAAGGATAAGCCTATATCCTGGAGAATTTGGGTGTAGGTTTAAATCCGTTGGCTGTTCGTTCACATAATGTCTGTAGTCTTCTGGGTCGTGTCCTCCATAGAACGTCCAAAAACCTTTGCCCATTACGCCATGTATATACCTTGCCTCACCCACGGATCTGGTTTCTCCCATGATTACGACATCAGGTTTGATTAATCGCTTTTTGAAGGCAGTAGTTTGCCCCATAAATCCTTTTACGATTTGAGTATGGTTTTGAGTCAACATTGTAGGGATTGGATCCCATTTTGCAGAAAATTGAAAAAGAGAAAAGAAATCATTTCCTTCCTTTAGCCCTCGCTCCCTGTCCTGCTGGTCTATATTGGAATATTCGTATTCAAATGGACTTCTCTCCAGAGTGAAGTTTTGAAAAGCAAGCGTTTGATCAAAGTCTAGTTTCGATTGTGCATTTGGGTCTGCTGGGTCTCCGTCAAACATTGATTCACAAATGTCAAGTCCCTGTGCAGAAAGTGCGATATCATAGGTGTCTGTTGCAGAGCACATCGCAAAGAGAAAACCTCCGCTGGCTATGTAGCTTTTTATTTTCTTGACGATTGACAGTTTCAAGTGCGATACTTTGGAGAATCCGTGTTTTTTAGCGGATTCTTCATATTCTCTCTGTTGCTGCTGATACCATGGAAAATGCTGATAGGTCTTGTAGAACTTACCATATTGTCCTGTGAAATCTTCGTGATGTAGGTGCAACCAATCGTATTTTGGAAGTTCGTCGTACATCACTTCATCATCAAAAATTACGTCGTAAGGTATTTCCGCGTAAGTCAGGACAAGCGTCACTGCATCATCCCACGGTTGCTTGCTCTTAGGAGAATACACAGCAATCTTTGGATGTTTTTCCAGCTTCATCACATCCATGTTGTTTGCAGGACTTGCAATCTCATTGAGCACTTGATTGGCAGAAGCATCGGAGATTACCTCGTAAGAAATCCCTCGAATAATACATTCATTTTCCAAAGTCTGCAAATATTTCACCATAAAGGCACCACCTCTGTAGTTCAATAACCAGTCAACTGAAATTTCCTTAGTAAGCATCCAATAAGTGATGCCATATGATTTCAAATGATTGCTTTGCGAATCATCCATTGGGATTAGCAGATAAGCACCTTTGGAGGATAGGGAAAGGATTAAAAGGAAAGAAATAATAAATACTCGCATAAAATACAATCACTTTTTCAGTGCTTACGTTAATCCAATTTGGTAGTTTTATCAAAACAGCCAATAAAAGGAAATTACACTAAAATCAAGTAGTGTAGCACTTCACATCTTGTAAAGATAAGAATGAATCTAAGGGAAAACGTCAAGGAAGGACTTAATTCTATAAAAACGAACACGCTTCGAACTATCCTCACCGCTGCGATTATAGCCATTGGAATAATGTCCCTAGTGGGCATTTTAACTGCTATTGATGGAATCCAAAGTTCTATTAATAACAGTCTTTCCAACCTTGGCTCAAATACGTTTGACATTGAAAGTGTGCGAGGGGACAGAGGTGCAAGAGATGGGAAGGCCGCACAACAGTTTCCCCCACTTACATATGAACACCTTGTAACATTCAAAGAGAAGTTCAATGGTCCGGCGTTAATAAGTGTAAACGCTGCTGTTAGTTGGAATTCTGAGGTAAAGCATGGGTCTAAAGTGACTAATCCCAATTGTAGAATCCAAGGTGGAGATTATGACTATTTGCTAGTTGATGGATATGATATCGTAAAGGGTAGGTCATTTTCCCGAACCGAAACCGAGAATGGTGCAGATGTGGTGATTATTGGCTCAGAGGTGAAAAGCTCACTTTTTGAAGAGAATGAAGATCCGATCAACAAGAGCATTTCTTTTAGAGGGGCAAAATTTAAGGTAATAGGGTTGCTAGGGACGCAGGGAGGTGCTGGCGGTGATGGAAGTGTTGATAGGATGTGTCTGATTCCAACACTTACGGCTAGAAAGCTCGCAGCAGGAAATAGACTAAACTATGAAGCCACCGTATCTGTAAGCGATCCTTCAAAGATGGATCAGGTCGTGGGTGCTTCTACTGGACTTATGCGGGCTATACGTAGAGATCCTGTAAAGCAGGAGAATTCCTTTGAGATTAAAATGAACAAATCATTAGTAGAAACACTGGGAGAGGTTACTGGATACCTTAGAATAGGAGGGTTTGCCATTGGGTTTATAACTTTGATTGGTGCATCTATCGGTTTGATGAATATTATGTTGGTTTCTGTTACAGAACGGACTAGAGAAATAGGGGTGAGAAAAGCTTTAGGAGCCACACCACTTAAGATTAGGCAGCAATTTTTGATTGAAGCAATTGTGATATGTCAAATCGGAGGTATAGCTGGTATTATATTCGGAATAACAATCGGGAATTTAACATCTGTACTTATCGAAGGAGACTTTGTTATTCCGTGGCTTTGGATGATCTTCGGTGTTGCAGTAGGAATGTTTGTGGGACTTGTCTCTGGTTATTTACCTGCTTATAAAGCCTCAAAGCTAGATCCTATAGAATCACTTCGATTTGAATAAATATGCTTGAAAAGAAATTAGATACTGTCATTCGAGATGTTCCTGACTTTCCGAAAAAGGGAATAATTTTCAAAGATATTACTCCACTGCTCTCCGATCCTGAATTGAGTCAGGAAATATCCTTGGCATTTATCAATAAATGGAAAGGCATGGGTGTAGAGGGTGTCGTGGGAATTGAATCTCGTGGATTTCTATATGGGCCACAAATAGCCGTTGCACTTGGAGTTCCCTTCATTGTGGTGCGCAAGGCTGGTAAGCTTCCCTATAAAACGATCCGATATTCTTATGATTTAGAATATGGTTCCGCCGAGATTGAAATGCACACCGATGCTGTTTCAAAGGGGCAAAAGATATTGATTCACGATGACCTTCTGGCTACAGGGGGCTCTTCTCTTGCTGCATCAGAACTGGTAAAGATTGCCGGGGGTGATGTGATAGGTTATTCTTTTATAATAGAATTGGCTTTTTTGAAAGGGAGAGAGAAACTGTCGCCCTTCAGTGAGGGTATTCAATCTCTAATTTCCTATTGACCCAAACCAGCTTGCGTTTATAAGTGAATTATTAATCTCGTTAGGATACCTATTTATTCGGTGATCATCAATTCCTTTGATCTATCAAGTGCATCGAAAAGGATGCTCAGTTTCCTTTGTGTTTTGATTTGAGAACAAGAATCGCCTGCAGTCAAGTGATAATGAAAGAATTTTTGGTTTCTTCTATATAATTCGTGCTCATCTGGTTGACCCAGTAGTTGCTTGATCTCTGCTTGTCCTTTACTTAATAATTTATCTTCTTGGCTTATGATTAGATCAGCTATCGCCACTTTGTTTTCATCGCAAGATTTGATGTTTTGATTCCATTTTTCTTGTTCGAACCCTTCTATTTTAATCTTAGGGTAGCAAGAAAAGAGAAAAGTTAGGGTAAGAAGGGTTAAGCTAGCTGATTTCATTTTCTGTTTAATTTCCTGCGAATTTAAGTCAGAATGTCTCAGTATGCGTCTGATTGGTGGAATAGAAGTTGCACGACCAATATTCTTTGAAAACGACTAATAGGTTTATGTTAAAATATTTAAGGTAAAATCTATCTTTCATAAAATTAAATGCATACCTTGCATTTTTTTAATACAAATATTTTTTAAAATGGCTAATGGTACAGTAAAATTCTTCAATGACTCCAAGGGTTTTGGATTTATCACTGAAGATGGATCAAACAAAGAACATTTTGTTCACGTTTCTGGATTGATCGATGAAATCCGCGAAGGTGACAATGTGGAATTTGATTTGAAAGAAGGAAAAAAAGGATTGAATGCGGTGAATGTTAAAGTGATATAATCACTTTTGATAATAACTTGAAAAGCCTGATTAGTTATCTAATCAGGCTTTTTTTATTTTAGACCAACAAGGGAGTACCGTTCAAATCATGTGTAAGGATGTAGCTGAAGTAGTCATGAAAAGGACGCATTCTGTGAAATGCATCAGCAATCACTGACGAAAAGTCGGATTTTAGCACTTCTTTATCCGAGAACTTTTTCACTAACAAAAATTGCTTGTGTCTAAGCAAATCAATTGCAGGATCTTCCTTTAAAAATCCTTTTGGGGCGGTCTTTACAGTTTCCCCTTCCATCTCACCAAAAAAATCCTTGAAGTTAGGTTCTGAAAGAATATTTCTCAATTCGTCTGGATCCTGAGCAATTTGGTCTCTAATCTGTTTTAGGTCTTTTGACTCAGGCCCCCAAAATCCTCCTGCTACAACCGAGTTACCAGGTTCTACTCTGAAATAGTATCCACCGCGCAGTTCTGAAGAGGCTCTTTTGAATCCACCACTCCAGCCAGTTTTGTATGGAGTTTTGTCTTTGGAGAATCTAGTGTCCCTGTAGATTCTCATCAGAGATTTTTTTCCTGATAAGGTTTCAATATTGTCTTTCTCTTTAAGCTTGTGAAGAATATCATCCGCAAATGCAATCATCTCCTCATGTGATAGGGTGTATGATGGTTTGTTTGCATCGAACCATGCACGATCGTTGTTGTTTTTTAGTTGAGTAAGGAAGGGAAAAGTGTGAGTCATTTCAGATTTTATTATTTGTAGAGGTCAAGGACCTAATGCTTCGTATATGATGCGATTGATACGCAAGCTTAGATGTCTATGTTTCAGAGTCAACAATATTCACTATTTTGAGATTTAATAAAGTCATGTGCTATGAGGATTAATGCCAAATCTAAGTCAAACAATACTTACGATGCAATTGTAGTGGGAACAGGAATAAGTGGAGGCTGGTCGGCGAAAGAGCTCACAGAAAAAGGATTGAAGACTTTGGTGCTGGAGAGGGGAAGAGATGTCGAGCATGTAAAAGATTACCCCACTATGCATCTCAATCCCTGGGAACTTCCACATGATGATCAAATCTCTTTGGAGGAGAAACAATTCTATCCGAAACAACTAAGAACTAGATATACGGTAAAGGAATCAACCAAACACTGGTGGGTCAAGGACACGGAATACCCATATACTGAATCCAAGAAATTTACATGGATACGTGGGAATCATGTTGGAGGGAAATCGATCATGTGGGGACGACAGTCCTATAGATTGGGTGAATTGGATTTTGAGGCGAATCTTAAAGATGGGATAGCGATTGATTGGCCTATTAGATACAAGGATCTTGCTCTATGGTATGATTATGTTGAATCATATATTGGTGTAAGCGGACAAGCCGAAGGTTTGCCTCACCTCCCGGACGGGAAATTTCTCCCTCCTATGGAATTGAATTGCTTAGAGCAACATGTAAGGAAAAGCATATCAGACAAATTTGAGGATCGACTTCTTACGATTGGAAGGGTTGCAAATATTACTCAAAACCACAACGGCAGAACAAAATGCCATAATCGTAATTTGTGTATTCGGGGATGTCCTTTTGGAGCATATTTTAGTAGTCAAAGTAGCACATTGCCCGCCGCGGCAGCTACTGGGAATATGACCTTGAGGCCTCACTCGATTGTGACGGAAGTGTTGTATGATTCAGATACTCAAAAAGCCTCCGGAGTTCGTGTGCAAGATGGTGAAACTGGCGAAGTGCAGGAGTTTTACGCCAAGATCATCTTTCTAAATGCATCTACCCTTGGATCAACGTGGATTCTCATGAATTCGAAAAGCAGGTTTTTCCCAGAGGGAATGGGGGCATCTTCAGGAGAACTGGGGCATAACCTAATGGATCATCACTTTAGAGCTGGTGCAGAAGGAGAATATGATGGTTTTGAAGATATGTACTACTCAGGAAGAAGACCTAATGGGATATATATTCCACGCTTTAGAAACATCAAAGAAAAACACCCAGACTTCATAAGAGGGTATGGGTATCAGGGAAGGGCTTCAAGGGGTTCTTGGAGGGATGCTATAGCTGAGCTGTCAATAGGAAAAGAATTGAAAGAAAGTATCTCAAAACCCGGGAAATGGAAGATGGGACTGATTGGTTTTGGGGAAATGCTACCGTATCATGAAAATACTGCTAAACTAAATCATGAACTCCTGGATAAAGACGGATTACCAACCTTAGTATTGGACTGTGAGATTAAGGAGAATGAAATAGCGATGCGAAAGGATATGCAATCGGCGGGAGCCGAGATGTTGGAAGAAGCTGGATTGAAAAACGTAAAAACCTTTGATACAAACAGAGGTCCAGGCCTTGCAATTCATGAAATGGGGACAGCCAGGATGGGAAGAGACCCGAAGACTTCAGTGTTGAATAAATGGAATCAACTTCATGATGTTAAAAACCTATTTGTAACAGACGGGGCTTGCATGACATCTTCAGCTTGTCAGAACCCGTCGCTTACATATATGGCACTGACAGCCAGAGCGGTTGATTACGCAGCTAGTGAATTAAAAAAAGGAAATCTATAATGATGAAGCATATAAGTAGGAGAGAAGCTTTGAAAAAAAGTGCCTGGCTTTTAGGTAGTACTCTAAGTGCGTCTACTGTTGCAGGGATACTAAATGGATGTAGTGCAAAGCCTGAGCTTTTGTGGTCTCCTAAATTTTTTGATGAAAATCAAGCAAAACTCATAAACACCTTAGCCGAGATAATTTTACCTGAAACCGATACGAAAGGAGCCGTTACCCTTGGAGTACCTGGCTTTATTGAAGAGATGGCCCATCTAGTGATTAGCGATAAAGAAAAGGACAAGTTTTCGAAAGGAATGAGAGCATTCTCTGAATTGTGCGAGAGAGAAACCCAGAAGGATTTCAATGACTTAAACGATAGTGAACAACAGTCCTTCGTAGCAAGGCTATTAAAGAGAGAGCAATCTGCCGACATGCCTGTTTGGAAGGAAGGGTATAGGTTTTTCCGAAAGGTGAGAGAACTGACTATTGTAGGTTTTTTTACTACAGAATACGGTTGCACTCAGGTTTTACAGTATCAAGCCATTCCAGTAGATTATAATGCATGCGTCCCTTTGAATGAAGCCGGAAACGGTAAAAATTGGGCAACCCGTTAGACAATTGGATTAATTACTAGATTCTATCAAATTACTATTATTAAGATACTTGCTGAGTAAAAGATTGAATTTTTGAGATTCAATAGGTTTTGATAGAAAATCGTTCATACCAACATCAATACACCTTTGTTTTTCTTCTTCCATCACTCCGGCTGTAAGCGCAATAATAGGTATGTCGGCAAAAGATTCATCAGACGAGCGGATAGCTTCAGTAGTTTCATATCCGTCCATTACAGGCATTTGCACGTCCATGAGGATTAAATCAAAACTATGATCTTTTAATTTTTCAAGAGCAACCCTTCCATTCTCCGCCGTATCAATTTTTTGCTTAAGTTTTTCCAGTATTTTTTCAACAACCATTCTGTTGATAGGGTTGTCTTCTACTAATAGGATCCTGTTCCCAGATGTGAGGTCTTTCGTTGTAGAGATTTTCTCATCCGCACTCTCTATCGCCTTTTGCAATTTTAAGCTGAACTGAAAACAAGAGCCAACACCTTCTTCGCTTGACACCTCGATTTCGCTTCCCATTAGGTTGATGAGCTGCTGACTAATAGATAAGCCAAGCCCTGTACCGCCATATTTCCTTTTTGTTCCGTTATCAATTTGCTCAAAACTTGAGAATATTAATTTTGTTTTGGATTTTGGAATGCCTATTCCCGAGTCCTCAATTACGAACTTGATGGTCAATTCATTGTGATCAATTTCCTCCAATTTAAGTGAGATTTTTACAAAACCTCCATTGGTGAATTTGATTGCATTTGAAATAAGATTGACAAGAACTTGTTTTATTCTCAGCATGTCGCCTCCAATCTCCTCTGGGATTTTAGGGTCGATGTTAGATTCAAGCAATATTGATTTCTCAGTAGCTAGAAACTTGAATGACTTGGTCAAATCATCAATCAGTCTGTGGAGATTAAATTTTTCAGAAATAATTTCTAATTTTCCAACCTCGATTTTACTTACATCCAACAAGTCGTTGATAATGTCCTTAAGTGATTCCGCTGATCGAAATACCAACCCAAGCATGTCTTTATTTTTCTTATTTTTTTCCTTCTCTTTTATAATTTGAGTTAGACCCATTATTCCATTGAGAGGGGTTCGGATTTCGTGACTTATTTTTGCTAGGAACTCACTTTTAGCCTTGTTGGCATTGTTAGCCGATTCCATAGCTACAATCAATTCTCCAGCAGTTTTTTCCTTTTCCCGTACTTGTCTATTTAGCTCTTGCGTACGTAGACTGATTAATTTTTCGAGTCTCTTTTGTCTTTTTTGAGTCCTTTTTTCTCTAATGTATATGATCAGGGATATGATCGAGGCGATACTGAAAATAGAAAAGAATTTGAAGAAAGTTGTTTCATAAAAATACGGAAGCGTATATATGTACAATATTTCCTCCTCGCTCCAATCGCTCAAGGTGGTTTTTGCTCTTAATTTGAACACATATTGCTTGCCTCTGGGTAGACTCGTATAAGAAACTGTGTTCTTATCTGTTTGAACCCAATCGCTATCATAGTTCTCAAGCATATATTCATACGTGACTTTGAGAGGTCTTAAGTATTCTACAGCATAAAATTCTAAAGTAAAATTGTTGAACTCAGTGTCAAATTCAATTGAGTCAGTTGTTGTTAATGATTTTTTAAGAATACCAGTTTTATCTCCAGGTCTAATATCCTTTCCATTTACAGTTAACTTGAAAATAGAGGCTTTTATTGGTGTTTTTTCAATTTTAACCTTTAAAGGGTCAAAGAGAGTAAACCCGTTGAGTCCACCGAAATACATTTTACCAGATAATAGAGCCCCTGCTCTTGGTGTATACTGCTCTCCTTGCAATCCATCTTCCTGATAAAAATTTTCTGAACTGAAACTACCATCAGGGCTTAATACGAGTTTGCTCAGACCTGAATTTGTAGACAACCACCAATTTTTTCCTGGTTCGCTTTGCACGACGGCAGTGATATCATTTGTGGGAAGTCCAACACTTTTGTCTGCTATCAGTAAATCTCCGTCAGACGAATTGTTTATCTGAATAACTCCTTGCCTGCGAGTAGAAGCCCATAAATAGCCATCGGGAGTTAACGTTAGGTGATTTATCAAAAGATCTTTAAATGCCTCTCCGTTATATTTAATAGGATACTGCCTGGAGCTATTCTCCTCCACAATGAATAAACCACTGGCGGTAGCTACCCATATTACACCATCTGGACATTGGATAATGTCATTGATATTGGAGATGTCGTAGAAGTTGTTGCTAGTATTTGACTCTAGTTTTCGACTATTGAGAAAATTCGATTTAGGGTCTATTTTTTTTAGGCCAGACTCCTCCGCGCCTAACCAAACATATCCATCTCTATCTGTGAAAATCTTATTTATCCGTCCTACAGCATCATAGTCAGCCAACTGATTGTACTTCTCAGTTTTAACATTCCATGAAAACAAACCTTTCTCAGTTCCCAGCCAGAGTATTTCTTCGGATAATTTTGCTATTGAGAGCACTTGATTACTGAAACCCTCATTATCGGGGTAAAAAGGATAATGATTAAATTCATTTTTGATAGGACAGTATTCTGAAAGACCCTTTCTTGTTCCAATCCATAATTTGTTTGTTACTGTATCAGGTAGAAGTGACAGTACCCTAAAATCAAGCAACTCGTTTTTGTTTCCCTGACTCGTATTTTGTCCGAAATATTGGAATAGATTATCAGCTTCGTTATAACTACTAATTCCAGTTAGTGGGGTCGTTAGCCAAATGGTGCCAGATTCGTCTTGGTAAATTTGTCTTACCTCAGGATCAGACAATCCAATATAATTATTGAATTCGTACTGAATGAATTCAATTTGACCCTCTCTATAAATACTCAATCCAGAATTGGTTGCGATCCAGATTTCCTTGTTTTTTAAGACTAAAACATCGTTGACCTGATTGGAGGTTATGGATGGAGAAGATTCGGTGGTGAGAGATCGTATGGTTCCATCATGATCCAAACTTATTAATCCGTTTTGTTTTGTTCCTATATGAAGTTTTCCATCGGAATAATCCAATGAAGTAATATCTACCCTAGGGATGTTTTCGACTTTGTTCAAAATCAGGTCCTCTACGGTATAAAGTCCTTCGGAACTTCCAATCCAAACTTTATTTTCTGCTGATTCAATTGCTCGAACCTGCAATGGTTTCATATCTGAATTAGAGATAGAATAATTTGCGACCACCTTGTTCAACTCATGGTCGTAAACCAACAGTCCATGACTAGTACCAATCCATAATTTAGACTCGTGCTCTTTTATTGAATGAATGGTGAGACCAGAAATATCAATTGCTTCGTCCTTTATCCGAATGAAGCGATCCTTTTCATGATCGTAGAGACATAGTCCAGATAGGGTGCCTACCCAAAGGTTCCGTTGACTATCCTCAAAGATGCTTGTGATATAGTCGTGACTTAATGAAGTACTGTCTTCAACCTCAAATTGATATTTATCAAATTCGAAGAATTTATAACTAACAAATCGATTTAGCCCCTTTTCAGTCCCAATCCATATGTACCCCATATAGTCTTGGTGAATGCATGTTGCTCTATCACTCGAGAGGCCATAATTTGAGTAAATATGAAAAAAAAAGGGAGTCTTGGGCTGAGTATACCCCGCCAAAGCTGTCAAAGTAAATAAAGCAATTATGAGTAGTGTTCTCAAAAGCTTAAAGCGAGTGTTCTAGTGTGATTTTAATAATTCAATATAATCAAAGATGAAGGTTACTGCTAATATCTTTCGACGAAACACTAGATATTCGTGTTGATTGACGTGAAGCGCACGATAATGCCCTAAGCATTGTTTCGTTTAGATTTCCATATCCAAATCACAACGAATTGAACCACGATAACAGGGATAGTAATCAGCAGCAAACGTTCCCATCCAAGAGTGAAAACGGCCATTCCAGCCGATAAAGCTGCAATTGCCTGCGAACCAAAAACAATAAATTCGTTTAACGCTTGAACCTTAAATCTTTCACTTTCCTGATAAGATTGAGGGAGCAGAGCAGTACCTGCGACGAATAAAAAATTCCATCCAATCCCAAGTAGTACAAGCGATATCCAATAGTTGTGAATCATATGGCCAGAGTAAGAAATGGCAATGCAAAGGAGGTAGGATATAAGGCCACTGATCATAATCTTGCTAAAGCCAAATTTTTTAATCAAAATGCCCGTGAATAAAGATGGAAGAAACATGGCAATAATATGACTCTGAATAACCCATTTAGTATCTGATAGTGAATGGCCATCCATCACATGCATGCTCACGGGTGTTGCTGTCATGATGAATGTCATCACTGTATATCCAATCGCAGCACCTAATACTGCAACCCAAAAAACAGGATTCTTGGCTATTCCTTTTATTGATCTTGTAGAAGAATCAGATTTTGATTCAACGATTTCTGTATTTTGATAGAAAGCGAGAACTACCAAGCCAAATCCAAAAAGGACTGCCAATAGCACATATGAGCCCGTAAACTTTGATGAAAATATATCAATACCCCAAATCGCTACTTCTGGGCCAAGAAAGGCCGCTACAACTCCTCCAAATAAAACTATAGAGGCCGCCTTTGGAACCAGTTCCGGTTTTACACTTTCCATAGAGGCGAACCTGAACTGCATCAAGCTAGCACTTGTCACTCCTAGTAAAAATGCGCATGAGCAGAACATGTAAAAACTTCCAATCGATATTGAATATGCCGATAATAGCGAAACTGCTACAGAATATATCCCAACAATCAGGAAAGTACGCTTACGCCCAATCTTTCTCATAATCATCGTGATGGGGACGGTTGCAAGAGCAGTTCCAACTACCAAACTAGCAACTGGTAGGGTGGTTAGTTTTTCAGACGGAGCAATTTTGTTTCCTACTAAAGCTCCAACAAATACATGAAGTGAGTTCATAGACATCATAAATACCTGAGCTATGGTGAGAACCCATACATTTTTATGCATAATTGATTGGATTATTTTGATTGATTCTTAGAGTAGGATTCGTTAAGCATGACCTGATTACTTTTATACAAGTAAGAAAGGTGAACGCTTATTGAGGTGGAATAAGTTCAGGTGCTTATTTATTTGATCAGTTTCATCATCCTATTGGCAAACACAAAATCGTTTAACTCTTTTACATCCGATTTTGTAATGTCCTGATTTGTACCCTCCCAAAGCTTATGTCCCTGGAAGAGATAAATGACTTTTTCACCAATTTCGATTACAGAATTCATATCGTGTGTGACAATTACAGTTGTCATATTGAATTCATGTGTGATTTCGGCAATTAGCTCATCAATCGTAATACTTGTTTGAGGATCCAGCCCCGAGTTAGGCTCATCGCAGAATAGATAATTAGGTTTATTTACAATGGCGCGCGCAATCCCAACGCGTTTTTTCATCCCTCCACTGATTTCGGAAGGCATTTTAGAATTGACGTTTTCCAAACCAACTCTCTGAAGACAGAAGTTTACACGTTCTTTCTTTTCCTCAAGTGGCATCTTGGTGAGAATGTTCAAAGGAAACATTACATTTTGCTCAACATTTTTGCTATCAAACAATGCACTTCCTTGAAAAAGCATTCCTATTTCTCTTCGTATTTCAGTTTGCAACGCTTTATCTCCATTTGTGAAATTGCGACCATCATAAAATACTTCACCATCATCAGGATGTACCAATCCTACTATATTCTTAAGAAGTACACTTTTTCCAGTGCCACTTGAGCCGATTATTAGATTGGTCTTACCTTTTTCAAAGTAAGCGTCTACACCTTTTAGAACTGTCTTTTCCCCAAAAGTCTTTACGATGTTTTTAACCTCTATCATGATAGGAGTAGTTGAGCTAAAAGATAATCTGCTAATAAGATAGCAATACAACTGTTCGTGACGGCAGCAGTAGAGGCCTGACCGACTTCAAGTGCTCCTCCTTCTGTATAGTACCCCTTATAAGCGGAAATTGCTGCTACGAGAAATGAGAACACAAAAGCCTTTATCAGGGCGAAACTCACATTAAAGGGGACAAATTCAAATCGGATACCATAGACATAATCGTGACCGGAGATAATGCCTGTTGCAAGGCTGGTCAAGTATCCTCCGTACATAGATAGAAAAGCAGATAGCACAACCAGCATTGGATACATCAGCATGGAAGCGATGATCTTAGGCAATACTAAATATGAAGTAGAGTTTATTCCCATAACTTCCAATGCATCAATCTGCTCAGTGATGCGCATCGTGCCTAGTTCCCCAGCAATATTGGAACCTACTTTTCCTGCATATACGATCGCCATGATCGTAGGGGCGAGTTCCAAGATGGTCATGTCTCTCACCACCAATGATATGACATAATCTGGAATGAACGGACTGACAAGGTTATATGCAGTCTGAATCGTCGTAACAGCTCCCATGAAGACAGAAACGATCGTTACTATAAAGAGAGAGTTGTACCCCACTTTGATACACTCATCAAATGTGAGCATAATATAGGAACGGAAACTTTCGCGACGCACGAACATCGTCCCTATGAATATTAAAAACTTCCCTAATTTTTTCATTAAAGAATCTCTCTTTGTATGTTATCTGTAGTTTTGCTGAAAATTAGTAATTACCTATCAAACATTCCGAGGCAATTAACGCTTTAATCCTTAATCATGGAAAATAGTAATAAACTAGTAGTCGTAACTGGCGGAACAAAGGGAATTGGAAAGGCAATTTTAAAGTCATTTTCGTCTTTGGGTTTTTCGATTGCTACCTGTTCAAGAAATGAAGAAGAACTTCAGCAAGTAAAAGAAGAACTAGAAGAAACTTACAAAAACAAAGTCCATGTATTCAAAGCTGACCTTTCATTGAAAAGTTCAACCGAAGCGTTTATTGAATTCGTTTTGATGATTGGAAAGCAGGTGGAAGTTCTGGTTAATAATGCCGGGAAATTTATTCCAGGAGAAATTCATCAAGAAGAGGAAGGCACGTTGGAAGATTTGATTAATACGAACCTTTATAGTGCTTATAGGGTGACTCGTGGATTGGTTTCCAGAATGAAAAAAGAGGAGAATGGGCATATATTTAACATATGCTCGACCGCTTCAATCATGGCGTATAACAATGGAGGATCCTATTGCATTAGCAAATTTGCATTGTATGGAATGTCTAAGGTCTTAAGAGAAGAGATGAAGCCTCATGGAGTAAAAGTGACTTCTGTATTACCGGGTGCTACTTTTACTTCCAGCTGGGAAGGAGTTGAGCTTCCTGAAACCAGATTCATAAGACCTGAGGACGTTGCTGAGATGATCGTTTCCACCTATTCGCTGAGTGACAGATGTGTTGTAGAAGATTTAGTCATACGTCCTCAATTAGGAGACCTATAGTTATACAGATTAAGAATGAGAATCAAATATTGCGAATCACTTTCTAAATACTCAAGACGCGAAACACTTGAAGTAAAGATCGGTAAAACTCCACTGGGAGGCGAGAATCCGATAAGGGTGCAGTCGATGACAACTGTGGACACCATGGACACGGTCGGTTCAATAAAGCAATCCATTCGAATGGTGGAGTCAGGTTGTGAGTATGTAAGAATCACAGCACCTAGCTTGAAAGAAGCAGAAAACCTTCGTGAGATTAAGAAAGGTCTGGTAAGTCAAGGAGTAGAAGTTCCTCTTGTGGCAGATATACATTTTACCCCAAATGCCGCAGAATTGGCAGCTCAGATAGTTGAGAAAGTGAGGGTGAATCCAGGCAACTATGCTGATAAGAAAAAATTTGAGGAGATTGATTACACGGATGAAGCCTATGCATCTGAGCTTGAAAGGATAGAAGAAAAATTTACTCCTTTAATTAATATATGTAAGGCTAATGGTACTGCAATGAGAATTGGTACCAATCACGGTTCGCTTTCGGATCGAATCATGAGTAGGTACGGAGATACCCCATTGGGTATGGTTGAGTCTGCATTGGAATTCATTCGTATCTGCGAAAAAAATGAATATTATCAGCTAGTGGTGTCGATGAAATCGAGCAATCCTCAAGTTATGGTTCAAGCTTATCGACTTTTGGTTCAAAAGCTGAAAGAAGAAAACCTAAAGTCATATCCGCTTCATCTCGGTGTGACAGAAGCAGGAGAGGCGGAAGATGGTAGAATTAAGTCAGCTTTGGGTATTGGGACACTTCTGGAAGACGGCTTGGGCGATACAGTAAGAGTTTCGCTTACAGAAGAACCTGAAGTAGAATCTCCTGTTGCTAAAGTACTGGTTGACCGACTGAAAGACAGGGAGCTACATGATTCTATTGAAGGAGTTGAAACCCCTCAATATGATCCATTTAATTATCAGAAAAGGATTGCGACGGAGATAGAAAATTTTGGAGGAGGCAATGTGCCAAGAGTTATTGCGGACTTTTCTGAAGTTGAAAATATTGCTGTCAATGACCTTAAAAATATTGGCCACTTTTATCTGCCGGCAATAGACAAATGGTCAATGAACGATTTGGGAGCTGACTATATCTATACAGGTAAAAGGAAGCTGGACTTTATGTTGCCAAATGGGCTAAAGCGAATTGCGGACTACCAGACATGGTTGGACGAAGGGGGCGACTCAAATGTCTATCCATTATTTAGGAGAGTAAAGTCTAGTTTGGATAACCAGCAACATTCAGAGCTGAACTTCTTTGAGCTTTCAGATGAGGAAATAGACAAGGAGTCGTTACAATGGATTGATCCCAAGCGATCTGTTATTATCCTTAAGACAGACAATGCTCATGCACTTTCTGCTTTGAGAAATGTGTTTTTCAAGCTCCAAAGTAAGGCAATAGAAATTCCAGTTATTGTTAAAAGAAGCTACGCTAACCTAGAAGAGGATGCGATGATGATGTTTCCTGCTACCGATGTAGGAGGACTTTTGATAGATGGATATGGTGATGGAATCATGCTTTCCGTGAATAATCAATCTGAGAATAACACTCTATCTAATACGATCAAAAAATGCAATGAAATCTCGTTCGGGATTTTGCAAGCTGCAAGAACCAGAATCACAAAGACCGAGTATATTTCATGCCCATCTTGCGGACGAACTTTGTTTGATTTACAAGAAACGACGGCTATGATACGAAAACGCACTGATCACTTGAAGGGTGTCAAAATCGGAATAATGGGATGCATCGTTAACGGGCCAGGCGAGATGGCTGATGCTGACTATGGATATGTCGGTTCTGGTAAGGGGAAGATTACACTCTATAAAGGCAAAGAAGTAGTGAAACGAAGTGTACCCTCGGAGCATGCTCTGGATGAATTAATCGAATTGATTAAGGATGATGGTAGCTGGATTGAGCCAACAGAAAATGAGGTACTATTGTAGCACCGAAATGAAATAAGCAATGGATGAAAAAGAAAAGGGGACAGGATATTTCTCAGGATTAGGAGAAGTTTTCACTTATTTTTTTAGAAAAAAGGACCCCAATCGCCCAACTAATACAAGTTTGAAAATGATGCATGGAGTAAACAAGATATCCATGCTCATATTTTTGATTTGCGTAATTGTAATTGTAACCCGATTCATTCTAAGGGTACTTTAATAATCCAACTTTGTCTCGGTCGAACGCGTTATCTAAAATTGTTGCAACGACAATTCTGCTGAGTTGACAAAGTCGGAATAAATTAATTGGATAAATGAATATAGAAGAATATAGAGATTATTGCATTCGTAAGGCAGGTGTCTCAGAGGAATTTCCGTTCGATGCTAATACACTTGTTTTTAAGGTAATGGGTAAGATGTTTGCTCTTACCGATGTTGAGAATTTCACCAGTGTTAATTTGAAGTGCGATCCTGAGCTTGCAATCAAGTTGAGAGAGGAGTATGAGGCAGTGATAGCTGGTTATCATATGAATAAGAAACATTGGAATACGGTGGCCATGGACGGCACAGTTTCTGATTTGCTTATCAAAGAATGGATTGATCATTCATACGATCTTGTGGTATCGGGACTGCCGAAGAAATTAAAAGAAGAACTTTCAAATCTATAAACACGAAACACTTCGTAAATTCTATGGTTTGTTTCGTTAAATGTTTAGATCATGTTGAAGTTTTTTATATGCCTGCTTTTGATTTCAGTAGTAAATGCTTGTGCTGAACCTAACGAAATAGTCAACATGGAAAATCAGGAATTGGAGCAAGAAGAAAAACAAGAAGAAGAGGCGGCTGAAGAATCGGAAAACACCGAAGACACCAAAGAGGCAAATGATCAGGAATCGGGTTTTATTACCTTTCTAGCCTTAGGAGACTCTTACACAATTGGCGAAAGCGTAGCAGAGTCATCAAGATGGCCCGTTCAATTGGGTAACCGTCTGAGATCGGATAGCATTCATATCGCTGAGCCTCGTATAATTGCTACAACAGGTTGGACTACAGATGAATTGATAAGAGCTGTAGAATCTTCGACTTTCGACGAGACATATGGGTTGGTTTCTTTACTGATTGGTGTTAATAATCAATACAGAGGATACCCTATCGGGCAGCAAGAGCGTGAATTTGAAATTTTACTCAAAAAGGCAATTTCATTTGCTGATAATGACGTTTCCAAAGTTTTTGTAGTTTCTATTCCTGATTATGGAGTAACGCCGTTTGGAAGATCACTTGATACGGAAAAGATAGCAAAAGAGATCGATGAGTATAACAATATCAACAAGCAAATAGCAGCTCAGTATCAGGTGGCGTATTTTGATATTACTCCCATTTCAAGAGAAGCTAAGGATGATGAAAGCCTCGTTGCGAGCGATGGACTACATCCATCAGGAAGTATGTACAAGATGTGGGTAGATTTAATCTATCCTTGGGCAAGCAAAAGGTTGAAACCTTAAAACACGAAATCCACCTTATTTGTCGTTGAACTTTTAACAGAGTTAAAATAGTCCTATTTTTAGGGCTTATTTGGGTTATGCACCTTCTATGAGGTTTGTTATTACGCTGCTGATTTTTCTTCTTACTTTTTCTGCCTGTAGAGACAAAGTTATTTGTCCGGCATTTCAAAGTACATATATCCTTGACGATTCCGTGAGAATGGCCTACTATTCCTATCTATGGAAGATAGATGAGGCTGAGCGAACGAGGTATCTCACTTCAGGAACTACTTCTACGCCCGTACCGAGAGATTCAACGGACACCACTGCAGTGATGGTCGCGGCTGTTGGAAGCAGTACTGGTGCCGGGAATAAAAAAGATTACTTTGCCCATGCAGGACAATATGTAGTGCCACCACGTGAGGTTAAGAAGACCAAATATGGTATCGTGAAATACGAACCTTATTGGTTGAAAAACTACAGAATGAAAACAGCACCGAAGGAAAATGTGTTGTCTCCACCTGAAGTTGTTCCGCTTATCCAACAAGACACCACACCTATAGACGTAGGAGAGATATATAGGGCTGATTTTTCAGATTCGTTGGCTCTGGACTCATTAAAGGTTGCAGCACTGTCCGATACTGTAGAGGAGGAGTTTGTATTGCCAACGCTTGCTCGTGCAACCACGCAAAAGAAGAAAACCAAAACCAAGTATCTCTACAATTACGATCCTAAGGATAAGGCTTTAAATGTGGAGCAAGATTATTATAACAAGCATTTTGGGGAATATTTGATTTCAAGACCCCCTAAACCAAAACCTAAGCCTGTTGAGGAGGAGCCTTTACCAGCAGATTCTCTCAGCACCACCAGCGAAGAAGGTTTTAATCAATTGGCTCCATCTGAGAGTGACTCCACTTCTGGGTTTGGAAGTGCTCCTCCTAAAAAAGAAAAAAGGAAAAGAGGGAAGAAGAAAAAAAATGAGGAAGAATCTGAGGAATCACCAGTAGAACAGGAGGAGGCAAAACCTGAAGATGAACTGGAAGCTAAGCCTAAAGAAGAGAAAAAAGAAGAGGAGGAGCCAGAAGATGATGGCTTTTGATACCTCGGTGTTCACATGGTGGAAAAATGCTTTGACCTACTTTATTGCTTTCCTACGAAATTCTTGATTTGTTGAACCTTTTCCACTTCGACCATAGTTAAGTAACAATTGTATCACAGAAGTTGTTATGAAACCTCTAATTTTCCAATTGTGTCGCATTATTTTTCATTTCAACTTGGTTAAACTCTCATATGCAAGATCTCATTGATTTCATAAGTCAACCATGGGCTTGGTATATCTCCGGTCCAATTATTTCCATTGTTATGTTTTCGCTTTATTTCTTTGGAAACAGGTTTGGTATTTCATCAAACCTTAGAACCATGTGCTCAATACTTGGAGCTGGAAAAACCTGCGAATTTTTTGATTTTGATTGGAGAAGCCAGAAATGGAATTTGGTTTTTGCACTTGGGATGTTGCTTGGAGGAGCGCTCGCATCATCTTTTTTGGTGTCAGGTGATAGTGTTCAGTTATCTGTTGCAACCAGCACACATCTAACAGAGCTTGGCGTGAGTCAGCCTGGGCAATCTATGGTTCCTGCTGAATTGTTTAGCTGGGAGTCGCTATTGACCCTAAGAGGAGTTATTATGCTGATAGGCGGTGGGTTTTTAATTGGCTTTGGAACACGCTACGGTGGAGGTTGTACTTCCGGACATGCCATTACAGGACTAAGCGAGCTTCAGCTGCCTTCTCTGATTGCTGTGATAGGTTTTTTCATAGGAGGACTGTTCGTAACATGGCTTGTACTTCCTTATCTGATCAAACTTTAATTATCCAATCATGAAATTCATAAAATACTTATTCGTAGGAGTCATATTCGGAATTACGCTTACCAAGGGAGAGATTATATCCTGGTACAGAATATACGAGATGTTTAGGTTTGAGTCCTTTCATATGTATGGTGTTATTGGTTCTGCGGTACTGATTGGGATTATTTTTGTTCAGATAATCAAGAGAACTAAAATGAAAGATATCGATGGTAATCCGATACAGATTGCTTCGAAAGAGATGGGTGTCACTCGCTATCTTATAGGAGGAACCATTTTTGGATTGGGGTGGGCAATGACCGGAGCTTGCCCAGGCCCGTTGTTTATACTTTTAGGAAATGGAATAGGGGTTATTGCTGTTGTAATCTTATCTGCATTACTTGGAACATATGTCTATGGATTGCTTAAGGATAAGCTTCCGCATTAAAAGAGAAATTAAAAGGATTGCTTTTTGGGAGGAGGATTTCCAGTAATCTGATACTTCCTGAATCCAAGAAGTATCAAAATCACTGAAAGTACAATTAAACGGCGGTGGAAATGAATATGATTCGTTTCAACACATTGTAAAACTAGAGAGACAGATAACCCTTTCCTATACCCAATTTTGGGTATATCTCGATCAATACCATAGGAGGATGGAACCTTTTCGGAGGGCAGGTTTTAGCCCTCTATTTTGCGACCATAGAGTGCTTGAATATGTCTGGAGTTATTTCCTTCCAGCATGTTTATCTTTTGGATTTGTTGCTCTGAGGACATGTGGATTTTCTTGAGAATAAACCACTTGACTGATTCAGTGTATGGAGGAGTAGTCAACGAGCCATTGTAGCAGTAATACTCTGCAAGGTTTTCGTCGAGCAGAAGAGCTTCCACATCTATGAATACAGGCTCTGGATTTTCTTTATTGACTTCATTGGGTACAGAGTTTAGAAATTTGGATAAGAAAGAACTCTCTTTCCCCTCCTTAAATAGAACAGCTAAAACAAGGTATTGAAGATTTTCAACACTCTTGTTTTTTACCTCATGTACCATATGCATTTCCATTGGATAGGTTACTCCATCAATTTGATGTTCTGCTGGAGTGTGAAAATGAAACTGCTTGAATTCATATTCTTCTCCATCATATATTAGGCTGTTGCCTTCAGGGAAATCGACTTCTATAGTGTGAGCTTTATGTTTTAGGATACCCATTTCATCACTGTAATTCACTTTGAGATCGTGATGACTTGTTTCGAGATTCCATGTTTTGATGTTGATTGGGGATTGTAGTAGGCCATGATCTAATCCCGGGAGCGCATAGTATTCTTTGTCTAATGAATGCGCGGATTTAGAACTTTGATTCGTTTTGCTTTGGCATGACGCAAAGACTAAAAGTGAGAGCGTTATCAATTGAAATACTTTCATATCAATTCTTATTTGTAGATATAATGAGGAAGAAGATATGCAAAACTTTAGCAATGCTATTATTTGGCTTTCGATAGTTGCTCTTGAAAGTACTCTTTCCAACTCTGAGGCAACCTTTCTACACCCAGTGCTTTTTGGAGCAAGGGTTTGTTATTGCGATTGATCAGATAAAGATCCGTTATGTCATCCATAGTGATACTGTTGTGGTTCGTATATGTTCTCGTGACCGTATCACCAGCTTTAATTGTTCCTTCTTTTAGCACGCCAAAGTAAAATCCCGTTTTTCTGGATTCAAGGAAGAACTTGATCCACTTTTTGTCACCGAGTTTCATTCCTAGTTTGTGACACGGAAACCGAGGCTGCAAGGCTTCCAGCTCTACATTGCCAATAGAAAAGCGATCTCCAACATTTATCTCTGTTTCAAAGACTCCACCTGTTATATTCAGGTTTTCACCAAAATAACCCCATGGCAGCTCATCAATCTTGAATATGTCTTTCCAGAAATCGTAATACTCAGAAGCATAAACGCTGATAGGTCTTGTCGGGCCGCCGTGAAGCTTCAAATCCGATTGCTGATCTCCTTCTATATGATTGAAATAAACCTTTTGAGGGCCTGATACTGGTGTCTTGAAGATAGATGTGGTGATGGTTCTGCCATCTAGTTTGACTTCCCTTGGTTTCCCAACACTTATGGCATCCAGTTTCATTTCACTTGTATTTAAGTATGATAAAGTGCTGGCATATCCCAATACCAACACTTTATTGAGGTTTATTTGTCCTTCCTAATTACTCAGATGGAGGTGTGTAAGCTTTTATTTCTGATACTGCTTCTTCGGTAGTGTATACATGACTTGCGATCATTCTGAAGTTAACAAGAGCTGCTTCGTACCCGTTCATTCCCGGAAGTATTGCTGCTGCTGTAGCATCTTTTACTACTGCTACATCGAATCCAGATTCAACCAAATCCCTCATATGGGATTCTGTACAAAGGTTGGCAGACATTCCGCCAAGGATAACTTTACTGAAACCGTGCTTTCTAAGTTGCAGAGCTAGATCGTTAGATTCTGGACCATAAACTTTGTGAGGACTTGTCACGATTACATTATCATCGTTGATATACTTTTTGTATTTCTCTAACCAATCTGCTCCTGATCCCTCAAAACCTTCAGTAGAAAGCACATCTGTACGATCAAACATTGTGATCTTGTGCATCAAAGTTTCCAGAGCCCCTTCAATTTCCCAGTTATGATCATGCTTGAAGTAGTAATGAGGAGAAACAAAAACAGTGATATTCTTTTTCTTCGCTATTTTAAAAAGCGCTTCAATGTTGTCAACTGTGTTGTTGGCTTTTACACTCTCGCCTACAACTCCCCAGGTGACACCATCAGGACTTAGAAAATCGTTTTGAGGATCAGTGATTACAATTGCTGTGTTTTCATCTACAGTGAATCCGGGATCAGGCAACTGAGCAAATGCGCTCATTGTAGTTGCGCTCAAAATTGCGGTTAATATTAAATGCTTCATCTTAATAGTTTTTAGTTGTTACAATATTCATGATGCAAACAACGAGAAACCCAGATGTAGTTGTTTATGTAATAATTCCCGAAGAGTTATCAATTTTTCCCGTTTCCATCTTTTCCTTGTATTCGGAAGGCGAAACGCCCTGATTCTTTTTGAAAAAACGACTAAATGATTGAACATCTTGATATCCAATTTCATATGCCACCTCTTGGATTTGGAGGCCTGAATGTTTTAATAGTTGTCTTGCCTCCATCATAATTCTATCTTGTATGAATTGAAGGGGAGTCTTGCTTCCAAGCTTAGAAAATAGATTGGAGATCGTCTTGGGTGACCTGTTCAATAGTTCTGAATATTCGGCGACCGTATGCTTGGTTTTGAAATGCTTTTCAACCAGAAAATTGAATTCTCTTATTAAGTCTACTTCTTTGGTGGTACTTGGGTAATGAGATTGTGTTTTGAAAAGCCGTGTGCACAGAATCAAATACCTTTTGAGCATCATCTGGAGCATGTCTATTTGAAGGTTATCATTAGACTTCATTTCGATGCTGAACATCTCCCATAGTATTTCAAACTTTTTATGCTCCTCTTCGGGGATAATAATACATGGAAGCTGGGATGCTCCAAAAAATAAAATTCCCTTGCAGCTGACTTCATCATCATGATCAAGCACACAGTAGAAGGATCTGTTGAAACATAAGAATCTAAATCGGTGTGTTTTTACAATCTTAATGGTATGAAATTCAGTTAGAAATACGATTTCATTTTTCTTGAAAACAAACTCTTGCCCGTTGATGTTGACAATGTTGTTATCAAATTCAAACCATAAAACGCTAAGACTGCTTTCTACCTTTTCTTTTAGAATATCACAGTTGGTATTGTCTATGGTTTCAAGCTGAAGGTACTCTTTGGTGTTCCCTGAAAATTTCATAATTAGGTGGCGATAAAACTCTTCAAGAATGAATGCATGTGAAGAACATCGGTGACAATGATTTTAGTTTCATCAAAGGGAGCCATCCTTATTTTTTCTCGTCTGAGTTTTCCTCTAATGCAAACACATTGTTTCTAATGCCGAAAACATTCGTTGGGTCTGTAGCTTGTTTGATCCCTCTTACAAGATCTCGGCTTTGCTTAGAAGTGATTTCTGGCAGGAAGTCTTTTCTCAGTTTTCCAACGCCATGATGATGCGAAATAGAACCTCCATTTTCAACAATTGTTGCTCTTATCTTATGTTCTAAATCTGAGAAAGCATCCTCAGGGTGGGGAAGACCTTCTGTGTAAATTCCAAACATGAAGTAGATGCAAACTCCCGTATGATATATCTGAGGAATGCGATAGCTGATATAAGGATTGGCCTTGATTCCAAGCGCGTTGTATTCTTTGTGATAACACTCCTCTACAGCTTTAATGACCGTTTGAATCTTGTCGTAAGGAACTGAAGTTTCGAGAGTGTCTCCGATGATGTGATACTCAAACAGGAAGTCTCTGATATAAGCAATCATAAAGGTTAGGTTATACCCACCCTTTCCATTTTTGCCTCCAGCAGCTAAAGCACCATACTTCTTAGCGAGCTTATTGAGTTGTTTTTTCTGATAGGAAACTTCATCTTTCGAACCTTCCATTACAATCGTGGAGAGAGCGATTTGCTTCAGATCAAAGCCTTTCACATTCTTGAGAAAACCAATAAGCAACTTGCTTATTACCTTTTGAAGCCCCTTCGAATCTTGCTTAAACACTTGCCCAAATCCTAGCTGGAAATTATCGACCAGTCGAATGCTGGCAGGAACAAAGTTGGTTTTGGAGAGTTCTTTTATGAAAGCAATACCTGTAGTAAAGTCCTTGAAAATCAGGGACTCATATTGAGTTACTTCAGGTTTCTTATGAATCTTAACTACAGCTTTGGTGA
Source organism: Cyclobacteriaceae bacterium (assembly GCA_049115715.1). Lineage (GTDB taxonomy): Bacteria > Bacteroidota > Bacteroidia > Cytophagales > Cyclobacteriaceae > JAMZMI01. The sequence continues at coordinate 76,363 of JAGDZQ010000025.1, read as the reverse complement.
TCAACCCCAGATTACCCTCACTACCGAAAAGAGAAGCTTGTGCTTTGATTCCCATGGAAGTTCGGCACATCCCTTCTCGTTGCTCCAGTGCTCCATTTGGCGTTACCATATAGACTGTCTCTACGATATCATCGATATTGCCGTACTTGTTCTTTTTCATGCCACTGGCATTCGTTGAAATCCATCCGCCCAGAGTTGAAAACTCTACGCTATCCGGTTGATGTCCAAGTATGTATCCCTTCGCATTTAATTGATCTTCCAGATCCAAACCTTTAATCCCTGCCTGCACACAAGCTGTTTGGTTTTCTTCATTGATCCACTCGATTTTGTTCATTCTAGACATGTCAAGCGATATGATCATCCTGTCCTCATTATCCGGAAGGAGTAAAGCACTTGTCACGTTGGTGCCTCCACCATACGGTACAATGCATACATCATAGACTCTTGCTTGCTCGATAATAAGGGCTGCATCTTCCTCAGTTTCAGGATATAGAACCATATCCACGAGACGGCTCATTTTGCCGTGATAGACTATTTTGTAAACCTCGAAACATGTAGTCTGCCCGTGACTGTTATGAAGTCGCTGGAGCGGTTCTTTGTTTATTTGATCTGTTTTGAGATGACTTGAAATAGCATTGATAAACTCCTTATTTTCAATCGGTTCAGAGATTGCATGCTCTGCTTGTGGGGATAGTGGAGCTACAGTTGTGATGTCAACCCCAAGTACTTCTTTGATATAGGGAATAAACTTAGGATACGTAAGACCCGAGAATTCGTATCGATTTCCCTTTAACTCAATGATTTGATCTTTATTTACTTCAAAAAAAGTATCGTCATGTCCCCAGAGATGGGATCGAAATGAAAAAGGTGTTTTCTTACTCATAATTGGCCAATTCAATTATTCGTTCTCTTACGATTGAACCATCGCTATACTCAGATAGATCGCTAGGAAAGATAGGCTTTCCTATTCTAATGGTAAGGTTTCCCGGTTTTATAAAGAATGAACCCTTTGGCCAAAACCTTCCAGAATCCTGAATGTAAACGGGTACAATGGGAAGATCTGTAATCTTGGAAAGGGTAACGACTCCTTTTTTGAAAGGCTTGATTTTTTCATCCATTGATCGGGTTCCCTCCGGCAGTATTACGATACTCCTTCCTTTGTTCGCAACAAACTCTTTGACTAGCCGGGTTGTCTCAATTATTCCAAACCCTTTGGTAGTTTCTCTTCGACTAATTGGGATTGTACAAAAGAAAAAGCGCGAGAAAAAGAATCTCATCTTGTCGTCAAACCAATAATCCTTAGCGGCGATCATTGCGGATCTTGAGAAGAAAAACGCTCCTATATGAGACAAGATAATAGCATCCAAGTGACTTTGATGATTGCTGCAAATGATGAAAGGCCCTTCTGGTAAATGCTGCTTTCCGTGCACCTTAAGTTTCAGGTAAGTATTGAAAACTGTAAAGCAGTGAAGGCTAAACAGCCATCTTCCCAATGCGTGTATAGGACTTCTGGGAATTATTTCTCTAAGGGTGGTGCTCATGTTTTATTGGCCGATTGGCTAAGATGTGTTAGGTATTTGTTGAGTACAGAATCTTTTATCATAGCAGGGCAGGAGATAGAGGTGTTCGATAAAGCTTCTAGTGTATTTGTGACATCATGTTTTTTCTGAAACATAGCTACACCAATATTATAAAACGATGTGGTTTCACTTGATGCATCTGGGGTAAAAGGTCGAAATATGGGTTTAAGTAGTTTGCCAAATTCACTTTTGTCATTCTTCAGTTTTTCTACCCATTCATGCTTGGTTACCAATCTACAATCGTGATTAGTTGATAGCGCCGATTCGTATATGTCTTTAAATGAGATGAGATCAGGGTTTGAAAACTGAAATGTCCTACCCGTTTCATTAATCGAAATGTGAGCAATAGCTTTGGCTAGATAGTCAACAGGGATGAAGTTAAACTCTGGGACATCAGAGTCAATTACAATTCCGTTTTCAATAAAGTACTTCATGACCAGGTTTCCGAAGTTTTGAGGATCACCTAGACCATCTTCAGCACTTCCCTTCACATCTCCGATTCGATAGATATTAAGTGGGAGTCCCTTTGCTTTCGCTAACTCAAGTATTTTTTCATTTACCCATTTAGATTGGAAATATCCCCCAGGAAGCTCATGCCCCTGATCGTGAAGGACTGTTTCGTATACAGGGCCTTCTTTGTGATTTTGAAGTGTCCATAGCCCCATGCTAGAGGCGTAGTGGAGTTTCTTAAGCCTATCATCAAAGCATAAGCCTATAATGCTTTTCAAAGCTTCGATATTCAAAACAGTATCCTGATTGAAAGGAGTAATCCAGTTCATAGATGCTGCGAAGTGAAAAACATGATCAACATTTTTCGCCAAATGCTTAAGAGTCTCATCCTCAAGTCCGAAAGAAGGAGCGAGTATATCTCCAGTTTCAATTTTAAGTATCGATGGATCGATGCTCGATTCATCACAACCTTTAATGATTAAATTTTCTTTAACTCGTTGAAAACCTGAGGCTTTTGTGTTTGATCGAACCAGGCAGATAATAGATTCGAATGTGCCATTCTGAAGTAATTCTTTAAGTAAAAAACCTCCAATGAATCCGGTAGCACCAGTCACGAAAGCAGTCCTATTTTCCACAGAATCCGAATGAGTGTTTCGCAAATCAGGAAGATTGATGTAGGATTCTAAGATATGCTTATCTGTGAATAGCAGATGCCTCATTAATTTTTACGGGGTTCTTTGAAAGTTTATTGACCTCATTCTAACCACTAGAGTGAGCCTAATGGTTCCTCTTAAGACTAAAGGGCGAAATTCTATCTTTTGTTAATGAAATCAAAGGTTTACTTTCCATTGATTGAACAATTGTGTTTGTTCAGCACTAGGAGTGCTCATTATTGAAAACACATTGTCTTCTTTATCATGATCAATCCCTATTTTGTTGAAATAAACATCAATAGGTAATTCATCCGTTCCTTGTATGAACTTGGAGATGAATTCAGCAATTTCCGGATAGGTTAAATCTTCTATCGCCTGAAAGAAAGTAGCATCGTCAAAAGCATTTTCAGCCCCGTACGTATCAATCAGCTTTAAGATCAGCTCTCTAAGTCCAAAAGTTCCATTGGATAGCTCTAAGAGTCTTATATCGAGCATGTAAGCTACTAATGCTCCTCTGTTGTATATATTGAAGAACTGAGAGCCACCTTCCTCGGTATAGGATTTTAGGCTAATGTCTTCCAGGCTGATGGTTTTGTCGGATCGTTCATAGACCGTAAACTTGGAAGCCAATTCATCAAGTAGATGTTCTGCATCGATAGATCCATTTCTGTATTGCATGATATCAGAAGCCCATTCTGTAACTCCCTCGTATAACCACAGATGCGCAGAAGGAGTAGGTTCTGCAAAGTTGAAATCCTCGATTATGGAACTGCGTATATTTAGAGGTGTCACTATGTGAAAGAATTCATGAGCGGAAATGCTCTTGATTAGACTTAAAAAATTTTCAGACAATGCCCTCTCTCTCAATACATACACAGAGCTGAAAGAGTGCTCAAGTGCACCATTTGATCGATCTTCAAAGTGAAATAGGAAGCTATATCGATCAACAGGAAGTACTTTCAAGAAGGCACTGGCATCTTCCATGATGATGTTGAGTTCCGCTTGAATCATCGAAGAAGTAATTAAATCTGTTTTGGAATAGGTGTGTATATCTATTTTCGTATTGTCTACCTGAATACTTGCATCGGAAAGTCTACCAAGCAAAAGTGGGGAATCAACCAGATAATCATAATTCTGAGCCCAGTAGAGGTTCTTTTCACTTTGTTCAAGCGCTGTTCCCACAGTCCAGTCCTCAGGATATTTCAATTCCAAATAATACTCTCTTTCCTTTAATCCTGTTGGATACCCAAGAACCGCAAACGTATTGATTAGCGCGTGATCTGTCTCAAGTGAAGTTCCGCCCATTAGGTAGATCGGCAAAGTGTCGACTGGAGTATCCCAGGTTTCCGCAATGCTATAGGAGATTCTGGCAACTGATTTAGGGTCAGAAAACTCCCACTGATTGGTCGAAACTTGTTGAGTGGATACAGGATTCCCGAGATCATCAAAAGCCTGAAAGCTTTCCACAAACCGACCAATGTCCGAGACTCTGTAGGTGCCAGGTACAACAGCCGGGAATTGATATATCTTATTGGATTCATCCAATCCTTCAAAGTAACCAATTACTTTGAATCGGTCATTGGCTCGGTCATTTAGGTCGATATGATAGTAAACCGATTCATCCAATGAGATTGAGGTAGGAGGTTCTGGAAGTGAGACCTCATCTGTTTTACATGCAGATAGAAATACGAAAGCAGCTACTAGTGAATAAAAACAAGCTTTGATCATTTCTTCTTCTCTTTGTATTTCTATTATTCTTTAAACAATTGATTAACAGAACTTCCTTAGTACTGACTTTGTTAAATTGAAACTGATAGTTTTTAACAGAAAGCACTAACTGGATAAGGTTGAGTTAACCAGCAATTGGACAAATTTAGTTCAGAAATGGCACGTTGTTGGAAAACAAAAACTCGTAGCGAAGACTTTTCAGTACTCTTTTTGGTTACCTCAGGTCATATATCTCTCATTTTCGCAATCTTTACAACAAGATGCTTAAATCGAATCAATCGTTAGCTATTCTCTTATTTGCTCGGACTGCTGAAAAGCAATCTGCAGCGAAGCTATTGAGTCATGATACTGATTCGAACTTTCAAATACATAGCGCTTTTCATGAAAGAGCCTTTGATATTGCATCAGAAAGTGGATTTCCGGTTTTTCATCATGATGAGACACTCCAGTTTGGAAACACCTTTGGTGAAAGACTTTCGAATAGTATAGCATCCGTTTTCAATCAAGGGTATGAGAAGGTCATCGTTTTAGGAGATGACTGTCCAAACCTATCAGTTGGGGATGTCGACCAAGCATCTTCTCTTTTAGAAGAAAATCAAATGGTCTTGGGGCCAGATGAAAGAGGAGGCGCTTTTTTAATAGGACTTTCTCAATCTGCTTTTGATTGGGAGGAGATTAGTCGATTGCCATGGCAGAGCAATCAGCTACTGACTAGTTTTGAAAAACTAGTTATTGCTTCCAATCAATCCTTGGCTTTGATCTCGACCAAGTTCGATATCAATACGGAAGAGGATTTGATACTTCATGTTGACGATTCTTTCTTTTTGAGGAAACTACTGAGGTTGATCTCTTTGCATAGTCAATCGTTTCCGTATTTCTGTATCGCGCTTTACATCCTACATTTAATTGACCTTTCTAGTAGAAGAAGGGGACCTCCTTTGAGACGCTAATACCTAAGATTAGTATCGTTTCATAGTTTATTTCACCATTATTTAGATGAACAAAGTATCAATCTGGCTGGTACTCCAGCTGGTGGGTTTGAGTATATATGCACAAACACTCCAAGTATCCGGTATAGTTTCGGATCAAAATCATCAACCCATTCCGGGTGTAAGCATTCAGGAAAAGGGAAGTCAAATTGGCACAATTACGGATCAAAATGGCTCTTTTCAGTTGGAGACCAATGCGAATGCGATCCTTGTTTTAAGGTTTGTAGGTTTCGAGACACGGGAGTATAACGTTGCTGGACAGACCAGTGTCAGTATTGAATTGAAGGAGGATGTCCTCATTCACAGTCCTATTGTCGTTACAGCACTTGGAATAGAAAGACAAACGAGGGACTTAGGATACAATGTGCAGCGTATCGAGGCTGAAGATGTCTCACAGGTAAAGTCATCAAATTTTGTTGATAACCTTGCAGGAAGGCTGGCTGGAGTTACGGTGAGTCAAGGCGCCACAGGAGTAGGCTCGACTTCTAAAATTACAATTCGAGGTGAAGCCTCCTTTACCAACAACAATCCTCTTTTCGTTGTAGATGGTATTCCTATCAACAACAATACGGTTCTGAACTTTACCAATGAAGCCGCTTCGGGTTTTCAAGAAGTGGACTTTGGCAATGGAGCAATGGAAGTGAATGCTGATGATATCGAGACAGTGTCCGTTTTAAAAGGGCCAAGTGCAGCAGCTCTTTACGGAACACGAGCTTCCAATGGTGCCATTATCATCACACTGAAAGATGGATCTAGAAAAAGAGGAATGGGTATAAGCTTCAATACATCTACTTTTATTGATCAAGCCTTTCAGCTTCCTGAGTTTCAAAATGCCTATGGTCAGGGGAATTCGGGACAATTCGAATTCACCGATGGGCTGGGAAGAGGAACGAACGACAATATCACTTATAGCTGGGGTCCAGCTTTGGATCAGGGGATTTCTATTCCTCAGTTTGACAGTCCTGTCACATTGGCTAATGGAACTGTAGTCAGAGGAGGAGATGTAGCGGTACATGGAGGTTTGCCAATAACAGGAACACCATTCAATTCCAACCCAGATAATCTTAAAGACTTCTATAAGACAGGCATAACGACTATAAATAATCTGTCTGTTTCCTCTCAGTTTGAGAATGGTTCTTCGAGGCTTTCTTTTACAGATTTGAGGAGCGAATCAATTATTCCGGGTGTAAATCTGGATCGTCAGACATTGACTGCTAAGCTTAGATTCAGACCGTCGGAGAAAATAACCGTTCGCAGTTCTTTAAGCTATATTCACTCAGAATCAGACAATAGACCATCTGGTGGTTATGGTTCAGAAAACATCAATTACTCTCTAGTAGCCTGGGGGCCAAGGTCGCTGGATATCAATGCTTTAAAAAGTTACTGGCAACCAGGATTAGAAGGAGTGCAGCAGTATTCCTTTAACTATACGTTTTTTGATAATCCATACTTTATCCTGAAAGAAAATACGAATTCATTTAATAGAAATAGAGTTTTTGGCAATATCTCAGCCTCATATTTATTTACTGATAATCTCAGCTTAACGTTAAGAACGGGAATGGATTTGTCTTCTGAAGAAAGGCAGTTTAAGAGAGCCTTCAGTACAAATAGGTTTAGAAATGGTGCCTACGCTGTGCATGATGTGATTTTCAGAGAGAACAATACCGATTTACTTCTCAATTTTACTGAGTCAGTTTCATCGTTTGATTTTGACATTTCGGTTGGAGCCAATAGAATGGATCAAAGAGCATCCACAATTCAGACCCAAGCTTTGTCTTTAGCTCAACCGGGGATTTTCAGATTGTCAAATGCAGCTTCACCTTTAGAAGTATTTGATTTTCTTAACGAGAAGAGAATCAATAGCTTATATGCTTTAGCTAAAGTCTCTTACCGAAACTTTTTATACTTTGAAGCTACAGCTAGAAATGACTGGTCAAGTGCGCTGGCTACTACGACCTCTACAGAAAATACTTCGTTTTTCTACCCTTCCGTTTCAGCAGCCTTTGTCTTAACTGAGGTTTTAGATGCACCTGATTTTGTTGATTTTTTTAAACTAAGAGCTAGTTGGGCTCAGGTTGGGAACGACACCAATCCATATCAAACGAACGGTGTTTTTAATTCGAGCACACCCTACAACGGTGAGCCTACTTTGACGGAACAAGCAAGCATTCCGAACTCCAATTTATTGCCCGAAAAAACCTCATCAATTGAATTGGGCTTGGAGACATGGTTCTTCAATAACAAAATCCGAATGGACTTTACTTATTACAATGCTTTGACGCAGAATCAGATTATATCATTACCCGTATCCATCACCTCTGGGTATACTCAGCGAGTTGTGAACGGAGGAGAGGTTAGGTCAAAAGGTGTAGAGATCATTCTGGGAGCAACAATTTTGGAAACATCCAAGTTGAGATGGAATACCCAACTGAACTTTAGTAGAAACATTACATCCGTTGAGACTTTGACTGATGAGGTTGATCGACTGACTTTGGGATATTCAAGAGTTTATGACAATGTGAATCAGACAGTATTTTTCCAAGTAGAAGAAGGAGGAAGAATTGGTGATATCTATGGGACAGGTTATTTGAGAAATGAAAACGGCGATTTCGTCATTAATGAAAACGGCCTCTACATTGCCGATAACAGTTTGAAGAAACTGGGCAATTACAATCCAGACTTTATACTCGGGTTCAGTAATAACATTCAATATCATAACTGGAATTTGGATTTCCTATTTGATTGGCGATATGGAGGTATTCTGGTTTCGAGAACGAGAGCCCTTGCTACTGTAGCTGGACAGCTAAAAGAAACAGCAAATAGACCTGAAGGAGGTATAGTAGCTCCCGGTGTAGTGATATCTGGAGGTACTTCTGATAATCCAACTTATAGCCCCAATACCACGGCAATCTCTGCTGAGCAATATTATCGCAATTTTTATGACCGAAACCACGAGGAGAACAATACCTATGATGCGAGCTATTTGAAGCTTAGGGAACTTTCGCTAGGTTATACTTTTACTAAAGGGTTTTTAGGAGAAAATAGTAGCCTCAATATCGCCTTTATAGGCAGAAACCTATTTGCGATAAGCGAGATTCCGCATTTCGACCCTGAACAGCTTGCTGTTCAGGGAAATCAGTTTGTAAGCGGAGTGGAGGATATGTCCTATGCTACCACAAGAAGCTATGGTGTCAAAATAGGTCTTAATTTTTAATCGAATCAATCATGAGAAATTTCAAATTCATACTCTTCTTTATGGTTGTACTTCTTTCCTCTTGTACAGAAGACTTCAAAGAGATCAATACCAACCCGAATGCTCCTACCACTGTTCAGCCGCATCTATTACTTCGACAAGTGATTTATGATTATGGAGAACAGATGTCGTATGAGGGATTCGTTGCTGGCAATTTGCTGAGTCAGCATTTTACCATGGTTGACTTTAACTTGTTTGATAGGCATGATTTGAGCTCTCCGCAGCTTGGAGGGAACCCTTGGCCAATTATGTATACTAATCTTCGGGATAACCAGACTATTTTGGAGATGTCTCGAAACAACGAGGTTCATGCCGTATACGAAGGACCAACCTTGATATTAAAAGCCTACATGACCGCAGCGTTGACGGATGTTTTTGGAGATGTTCCATACTTTGAAGCGTTGAAAGGAAAAGATGGAAATACAACTCCGAACTATGATATCCAACAGGATATTTACATGAGTGAGGGAGGAATTCTTGACAATCTGGAAAAGGGGATTGAGGCTATTCAAAGGTATGCTGGTACACAATCCCTTGATGGAGATATTTTATTCAATGGCGATCTCGATAGTTGGATTGCATTTGCTAATTCATTACGAATTAAAGCCCTAATTCGGATATCTAGTCAAGTAGATGTCTCAGCGGAGATTCAAACCATCTTTAATGAAGGAGCCTATATCAAGGTCAATGATCAAAATGCAACATTTGATTTCTCCAATACCCAACCCAATACCTTCCGAATGGCCATATTGAGATCTGGTGATTTCAATCTTTTTGTCATGTCAGAAACCATGCAAGAGATTATGGATGGATTGAGCGATCCAAGAGTAGAAGTGTTTTTTAGAGAAGCGGAGAGTGTGCCTGACTCGTTTTTGGGACTTTTGAATGGCCCTGATGCATCCAATACCTCGATTTCTGTTTCAGATTACTCACTCACGGGAACGATATTTAGAGAAAAAACAGGTGATTTGGATGCCAATTTCATCACGGCTTGGGAAACGAACTTCTTGTTAGCGGAGGCGGCTGAAAGAGGCTTAATCATTGCTGACGCAAAAGCACTTTACGACTTAGCAGTTTCACAATCTTTCGAATACTGGGGAGTCGCTATGCCGGAAAATTATCTGACCACCGGAGCTGCAAGTTTTGAATCTGGAGGGGCTGATCATCTTGAGCAAATACTTACTCAGAAATGGATCTCCAATACCATTAATGGATATGAAAACTGGATAGAATTTCGAAGAACTGGGTGGCCTCAGCTGAAAACCATTTCTGCAAGTCTGAATAATGATGAAATTCCGATTCGTCTTCCATATCCAGCTGATGAGGCAGCTCTCAATGCGACCAACTTTAATGCAGCTACTTCGTCAAATCAAAACAGTGTGAATGCAAACGTCTGGTGGGATAATTGATATTGGTGTCTATTCTCAATGATATATCAGTTTTGCAGTGGTGTTTGGTATTGGGCTCTAGTCTAATACTGTTTTTTGTATCACCTATAGCCAAAACAACAAGTGATTTCTTTCGCGCCACTACAAAAGGGAGAGAGCCAGGAGTTTGGATTTTGACAAGTAGTTTGGTCATCTCATGGATTTTTGCCAAGTCAATTACCAATGCTGCCAATCTTGGACTGAAATACGGGATCATTGGTGGTGTGGCATACGCGACTTACTATCTCTCTTTTCTTTTTGCAGGAATCATCATTTATCAATTAAGAGTAAAAGGAAGTTATCAAAGCATCCACCACTTCATTTTATCAAAATATGGAAGAACGTCCGTTCTGTTATTCTCACTTTTAATTGCATTCAGACTTTTCAACGAAGTATGGTCTAATTCAATGGTGATAGGTTCCTATTTTGGAGCTATCGGCACGAAACCCTATTACTTAGCAATTTTGGTATTCACCCTGCTGACCTTGGCTTATTCGCTTAAAGGTGGTTTGAAAAGTGCTCTTTTTACAGACATGATTCAAATGGTTCTATTTGGAGGTTTGCTGCTATTGATTCTTACCATCGTGTTACCTCAGTCTTCAGATCAAATAGGATTAATTACCAAGGGCTCATGGACTCTGGCGGGGGGGCTTGATTTGCTTCTGGTTGCGCTTGTACAGGTGTTTAGTTACCCCTTTCACGATCCGGTAATGACAGACCGAGGATTTATTACAAGCCCTTACAAGATGAGACGAGCCTTCTTTATGGCCGTTCCGATTGGCTTTCTATCGATATTACTGTTCAGCCTTATTGGCGTGTATGCTTCGCAAAAAGGAATGAGTGGCCAGGCGGCAGTAGAGGTTGCTCAATCATTTGGAGTGATTTTGATGTTGGCTATCAATTTTATCATGATTACATCTGCTTCATCTACTTTGGATTCGGCCTTTTCATCCTTCTCTAAATTGGCAATTGTTGATTTAAAAGTAGGAGGACAGACAGTCAGTTGGGGGCGAGTTGTAATGATGATTGTTGCAGTGATTGGAATTATTCCTGTTTTCTTTAACCCAGAGATTCTTTCAGCAACCACCATATCTGGTACCATGGTGATTGGCTTGGCGCCAGTATTTCTTTTTTGGAATTGGAAAGTTGGAAAGCAAGCCTTCAATGCAAGCGTAATTACTGGGATTGCCTTTGGTATCTGGTATGCTACAGGAAGATTTCCCGGACAGTTAGTTTTCTTTGAGGGCGACTATGGAGCCTTGTTGTCCGTGAACATTTTAGGGTCCATTTCATGTTTCCTAATATATCTAATTTTCAAATGGATCAAATAAGCAAAGAGCAAATTCATATTGGGAAGCTTAATGGTAAAATCCTTGTTTTCGGAGGCGCCTATAGCAACCTTCAAGCACTTGAGAAGATGAAGGATATTGCACGAGAGGCCGACATTCCTGCATCAAATACGATATGTACTGGTGATATAATCGGGTACTGTGCTCAACCAACCGAGTGCTTAAGTGTAATAAGAGAGTGGGGGATTCACAGCATTGCCGGCAATGTCGAAGTTCAAATTAGAAATGGAGACGAAGAGTGTGGTTGCAACTTCGAAGAAGGAACGAGATGCGATGTATTTTCGAGACAATGGTATCCGTATGCTTTCAATAAAATATCGGATCTAGATAAAAAGTGGATGTCTACTTTACCTCTAAATATCAAATTTGAGTACGCAGGCAAACAGATTTGTATTTTGCATGGAGGACTGGATGATATCTCTCAATTCATTTTTGAATCGACTGACTGGAGTACGAAAGATGAAATTATCAGGAGAACGCAATCAAATGTAATATTGGCAGGCCACTGTGGTTTACCATTTCACAACGTTGAAGATGATCATCATTGGCTAAATGCCGGAGTTATTGGTATGCCTGCCAACGACGGCACCTCTCGCGTATGGTATATGATTTTGGACGATGAGGACGGATTTAATTTTTCACATCATTCTTACGAGTACGATCATATTGAAGCAGCCAAGCTTATGGTAGAAGAGAGTCTTCCGACTATCTATGCAAAAACACTGTCATCTGGACTTTGGGACAATTGTGAAGTTCTTCCAGAGAAGGAGACCGGAATGCAAGGGATTCCTTATGAGTTTTGAAAGTCGAAACAATCATTTTAGTAGATTGGTTATCAGCGAATTAAGTAAGAGTGCTTAGTGTGACGTTGTAATTCATGACTAAGAATATTTACATTTTAAGATCAAATATGTAAATTCCAACATCTGCTTAACTTTTATAACCATGCGAAAAACCATACTCTTATCAGTAATTATCATTTTTACACTGAATTCTGTGTATGCTCAAGATCAAGATTCCTTCAAAAAAGGAATGGATGCCTACAACAAGCACAATCTGGAAGGAGCAATCAAGAACTTTCAAAATGCTACCAGATATAACGAAAGGCATCAGAAAGCCTGGTACTATCTTGGTATATGCCTCAACTACAGTGAAAGGTATGAAGAGGCCTCAGTGGCTTTCCAAAGACTGACCAGCCTAAACCCTAACTATGATTACCGCTTCTACTATGATGCTAGCAAAGCCTTAATTGCGACGAACAAGTTCCCTGAGGCACAGTGGTGTTTAAATAACTATATGAAGAGAATGCCTCATAATTCTAAAACAACCATGATGGAGCATTTGATTAAAAATCGTCTCCACTATGTTGAGAAGAGTCCGGATATCCGTGCTCAAGAGGCAACTACTACTTTGCCAGACCCAATGGCTTCTATAAACAGCGCATATGGCGATTATACCCCTCAAGTCAACCCTACTGGAACTAGATTGTATTTTACAAGTGTAAGACCAGGAGGCTTTGATTTAGTTGAGGACAGCAGCAAAATGGTTGATTTTGGAGAAGATATCTATTTCTCAACCAGAATAGCAGGCCAGTGGTACGCTCCGGAATTACTTCCTGAGCCAATCAATTCGAAAGGAGACGATTTTGGTTCTGCATTTACTGGAGACGAACAGACAATGGTCTACGTAAGATGCGGAAGTCCGGAAAGCATTGGCAATTGTGATCTATATATTACTCACCTTGCAGGAACCGAATGGTCAGAACCGGAGAATATGGGAAATGTCATCAATAGTAAAGATTGGGATTCTCAACCGACAATCAGTTCAGATGGAAACAGAATCATCTTTACATCAGCTCGATCAGGAGGTTATGGAGGATCAGACCTGTATATGACCGAGAAAAACCACTTAGGAGTTTGGGGAATACCGCAAAACCTGGGAAGTACAGTCAATACTCCATTGAATGATAACAGTCCTTATTTGGCTCCAGATGGTAAAACGCTCTATTATGCAAGTGAGGGACATCCGGGGTTTGGCGGAACGGATGTTTTCTATTGTGTATTTGAAAATGGAAAATGGTCTACCCCAATCAACCTGGGAGATCCGATCAATTCAAGCGGAGATGATACCAATTTCAGTATTTCAGCGCAGGGAATGGCATATTTTGCCTCCGCTAAGTCAAATGATGGGAACTACGATATCTATCAAGTGGAACTCCCTGATTACCTGAAACCGAAACCTACTATTGTAATTCAGGGTATCGTGTCGAACTCTGAAAATGAAGATCCTCTTGCGGCACTAGTTCTAGTCGAAGATATCAATACAGGTGAGCTGATTGCGATCAACAAGAGTAATTCAGTAAGTGGAGAATATCTTATAGTATTGCCTGCAGGCAGGGACTACAGCGTTTCTGCGAGTAGCAAAGGGTTTTTCTTTTACTCGCAAAATTTTGATGTTCCAAAAGATACCAGCTATCAGGAGATTCCAATGAATATAGCACTGGAACCAATCAAAAAAGGGACAAAAGTTGTTCTCAACAACATCTTCTTTGAAAGTGGAAAAGCAGAACTCAAACCTATTAGCTATGTCGAATTGAACAAAGCTTCTGATTTACTGAAGGACAACAAGACGATGGTAATAGAAATAGGCGGACATACGGACAATGTTGGTGCAGCGGAGCTTAACCTTAAGCTATCACAAGCCAGAGCAAAAGCTGTTATGGACTATATGATATTAGCAGGAATAGATGCTTCGCGACTGAGATCGAAAGGGTATGGAGAAACTCAACCTATCGCTACAAATGATACACGAGAAGGAAAAGCAAAAAACAGGAGAACAGAGTTTGAGATTGTAGAGTTCTAGTTCTCAGTAGAAACAGAATTGAGATATGGAAGGTTATCTGCTTGGGTGGGTGACCTTTTTTTATGAAAACAGGTAATTAATCTAATACTCCCATATCAATAGTTCCTTAGAGTTAAAACCAAAATAACCTGAACTCGATTTAGAATTATTTTAAAAAAAAGCTGCTATTCAGAGGTTTAGAGAAAGATAGCGGGAAGGAAAGCCGAAGGAATCTTTGAGATCATGAGACTATCACTTCTTTTTATCAAAATTTAAAAGCCAAAGGATTCGCAGTGACGCTTAAAGGTTTTTTAAGTGATGCCTAAATAGAAAATCAGGTCAATAGTAACCTGAAATCTCATACTTATTGAGATCTTCCTATAACACTCCATGATTGGTGGGAAATAAAAAAGGTGCGCTGATGTAACACAAATGCCATTTCATAAATGGTATTTGTAACAAAAAGGAAGGTAAAGTGAAACATTTACCATTCTTCTAAGCTGATGAGTATTATCCATTTGTATTTGTGAAAATAGACATCCATCTAAGCTCAATAGTATTATCACATTTGTAATGAATACAAGTGTAAAAAATGAAATTCATAATTTCTCTATTAAACTCCATGCGGATTGCAAACAAGAAGGAAAAGATGATAAGAAATCTTTTGATAATGGAAATACTTATAGGCTTGGCAGTGGTTTGCTTTCTATATGTATTGATAACAATGTTTGTTTACTAATCACAAAGAGATTTGAATTATAAGAGAATGAAAAAAGTAAAACATCTAACCAAAATGATAGCGGAATTAAATGGTATTAAAGAATTGAAGTTCTATTTATTAATAGTTGTTTTTCTATGTTCGTCCATTTTGTTTGGTCAAGACAGAGAGGTTACCGGAACAGTTAGTGATGCAGAGACAGGAGAGCGTATTCCGGGAGCCACTGTTTTGATCAAGGGAACTTCAACAGGAACAGTTACTGATTTTGATGGTAATTTTTCCTTAGTTGCCAACTCAGAGCAAGTATTGCAAGTGTCCTTCGTGGGATATATGGCAGCTGAGGTTCCTGTAGCAAATAAAACCAATTTGACTATTTCGCTTCAGCTAGATGTTAAAGCACTAGATGAAGTTGTAGTTGTAGGTTATGGATCGGTTCGTAAAAGTGATCTTACCGGAGCAGTGGCAAGTGTCGATATTGAGTCCCTTGAGAAATTTGCAAGTGTGGATGTTACCAGAAGCCTTCAGGGAAAAGTAGCGGGTGTTCAGGTGACGACTAACTCAGGAGCTCCTGGAGCTGCCACTACAGTACGCGTTCGGGGAGTCGGTTCCTTTGGTAATGCAGATCCACTCTATGTTGTAGATGGCTTTCTTACCGGAGATATAGGAAATATCTCTCCAAACGACATAGAATCGATGGAAGTATTGAAAGATGCCTCTGCAACAGCTATATATGGCTCTCGTGGTGCTAATGGAGTTATCATCATCACAACCAAAAAAGGTAAAAAAGATGGTTTCGAAATAGAATTGAATGCTTACGGAGGTATTCAAAACGCCTGGCAAACTCAGGATCTTCTAAATGCTGAAGAATATGCTGAGCTATATGTAGAATCATTTTCAGGACCAGGCGATGAATGGGATATTAATGAAATAGATGATTTAGGAAGAAAATCCTGGATAAGGGACGCACTTTCTGGAGCAGTCACTGGAACAGATTGGCAAGATGAGGTATTGCGTACAGGAAGGGTTCAAAATTATAATTTATCAATTAGAGGAGGATTTGGGCCTATAACATACAATATCGGAGGTACATACTTTGATCAAGAAGGGATTGTTGGGAACACGAATGGAGATACGAAAAGAACAATAGCGAACATCACTTTCCAGCCAATAGATAAGCTGAAGGTTGTGGCTGATTTGAAATACTCAGATTACTCATTCACAGAATATGATCAAGGCACATATACAAGTGTATTAGGAGTTGCATTACGAAAAGATCCAGTCAACCCTGTCAGAGATCCAATAACAGGTTTTTGGGATAGAACAGGTCTAACCGATCTACCTAACCCGGCTAGACTTCTATATGAGCAACAATTTAGAGAGGCATCTGGAGATCGATCTGTTGGTGGGTTTTCTATAGAGTATGAACTGATTGACGGATTAACTCTAAAGTCAGTTGTCACCTATGATAAGACAAAAAATGATCGAAGAATTCTAATACCAGCAAATTCAACGATAGAAAGCAGGTTTCTCGTGGATGGAGAGGCGCAAATTTCACCAAATGAAAGTTTGTCAGCAGATAACCTGTTTTTGGATGAAAGAACCAAAACCGTATTACAAAACTCCAACACGATTGGTTACAATAAGGTAATTAATAAGCACTCAATCAACGCAGTTATTGGGTTCGAATCTTATCAACAAAGAGACAATAGATTGCAGACTCAGAATGATGGTGGTGAGCTGCCTGATAAAAGAAGATATAGTATTCTATCCCTCTTTAGCAGGTTTAATTACTCCTTCGATAATAGGTATCTATTTACCGCAACTATTAGAAGAGATGGCTCAAGTAAGTTTCCTAAAGATGGTCAGTGGGGTACTTTTCCATCATTTTCCTTAGGCTGGAACGTAGATAGAGAAGCCTTCTTTACTGAAAACAAATACGTCAGCGGCATAAAGCTACGTACGGGATGGGGGCGTGTTGGAAACCAAGATCCGATTTCCCCATATGGTTTTTATACTACACTAGCTCCAGGGTGGGATTACCCGCTTGACAATGAGACTAGTACTTCAGGTTATGCTTCAGATCAGTTACCGGCCTCTACATTGACATGGGAAACATCTGAAACATCAAACTTAGGTCTTGATCTTCTGTTTTTCGATGATAGACTCTCAGTAACTACCGATTATTTTATCAGGAAAACAAAAGACCTACTTGTCGGACAATTGCCAGTTCCCAATTTTGCTGGTGCAAGAGGGCCCAGATCTAATGCTGCTTCTATGACTAATCAAGGATTGGAGCTAAGCTTAGATCTCAAACAACAATTTTCGGACTTTTCATTTAATGTTGGAGGAAATATCTCCTTCATCAAAAACGAAGTTACCGACCTAGGTGCCGGGGATGTGATCACAGGTG
Source organism: Cyclobacteriaceae bacterium (assembly GCA_049115715.1). Taxonomy (GTDB): domain Bacteria; phylum Bacteroidota; class Bacteroidia; order Cytophagales; family Cyclobacteriaceae; genus JAMZMI01. The sequence continues at coordinate 58,965 of JAGDZQ010000025.1, read as the reverse complement.
CAGACTATGAATCTAAAATAGGGATGCCTGTAACCAGAACGGTAGTGGGCGAGGAATTTGCATCCTTCTATGGACTTAGAGTTCTCGGTATTTTTCAAAACGAGGATGAAGTCAATTCTCATAGGCTATATAATGCCAGTGGCCAACCTATTGATTTGGCTGGAAATGTGGTGGAAGAATTTTCTGATGATCATCGATCAATTCAGGCAAGAGCCAAACCTGGAGACGTAAAATATGACGATGTGAACAATGATGGTGTTATCGATCAGGATGATGCCGTTTCACTTGGTAGCGCCATCCCAGATTTCACCTATGGTTTTTATATGTCGGCCACATATAAAGCATTTGACCTTAGTTTATCCTTTACTGGTGTTCAGGGAAATGAGATAGCCAATATCTTCACTTTCTATAATGAAGGCGCTAGTGCTGGAGAAAACAACTTTCTGAGATCTCGATTTGACAGATGGACAGGAGAGGGTACTTCCAACACCGAACCCCGGGTTACCTCTGATAATACCGACAATGGTCTCTTTAGCGAGAGATATATAGAAGACGGGTCTTTTTTAAGACTTAGAAATGTACAACTGGGCTATACACTTCCAAAAAACATTACCAAAAAAGTGAAAATGAGTAGTGCTCGAGTTTATATCTCCGCCGACAATCTGCTAACATTCACTAAGTATTCAGGACTAGATCCCGAAGTTGGTTTGCCTTTTAATGATGCCTTTGGAGCAGGAGTCGATTTAGGTAACTACCCACTTGCTAGAACATTTTTCATAGGAACAAGCATTAAGTTTTAATCAGGAGAATCATGAAAATCTTAAAATACATACAATCAAGATTATTAATCATCACCATATTGTTGGTGGGTTTTTCATGCGAAGACTTTCTCGTAGAAGACCCAATCACTTCTATCACGGAGGCAACTTTCTTCGATACAGAGGATAACGTAAGGTTGGCAGTAAATGGAATGTACGATGTGTTGGGATGGGGGCAAGCGACCAATACTGCTCCGGGCTTTTTTCACTCATATGAGTTTATCATTGGGGATATCTGTTCTGATGATTCAGAAAAGGGCTCTACTATTGCCGACCAGCCAGGTATTCAAAACCTAAAAGAATTTACCGCATCTGGTAGCACAGGGAATATTATAGGCATGTGGAATATTTATTGGATAGCAATTGGTCGAGCAAACCTTATTCTTTCCAATCTTGAAGAGTCTCCAATCTCGATCGAGGCTAAAAACGAGTTTGAGGGTGAGGCTAAATTTGTAAGAGCATATTCGTACTTTTTGTTAGCTCGGATTTATGGAGGAGTTCCCATCTTCACCTCGCCAGTTACTCCGGATCAAGTTAATGCCAGAAATTTCACAAGAGAGCCATTATTTGAGGTATACAAGCTAATTGAAGAGGATTTGAAATTCGCTGTTGACCATTTGCCGGTCAAGGGTGTTCGTGAAATTGGCAGAGCCAACAAAGGAGCTGCTGCTGCTTATTTGGCAAGATCAATAATGTATCAATTGGGTACTGATAATACCAATGCTCATACATGGGATGAAGTGCTAGACATTACCAACAAATTCATAGCTGGAGACTATGGGTCGTATAGCTTAGAAACAAACTACTCCACAATATATGAACCAGAGGGCGAAAATGGTCAAGAGTCGATTTTCGAAATTCAAGCAGTAGACACTGGGATTCCTGTGGACGGAAGCAGCACCAGTGGGCCTTCTATTGGGTCAATGTGGAGCGTTTTTACAAATCCACTCTTCATGGGAGGCTGGGGTTTCAACACTCCAACAGCAGATTTGGCTCAAGTGTATGAAGCAAATGATCCAAGAAGACCTGCAACTACTATAGCCGAAGGGGAATACGCATATGGAGAAGAAATGGTACCAAACGGTAGAAATCTAACAGGATACTATTCGAGGAAAGCAATTGCAGACCCCAACAGCCCAGAACTTTGGAGAACGGAGAAAGGAAGTGCTCAAAATGTAAGACACTTTAGGTACGCTGATATATTGCTAATGAATGCTGAAGCGGCCTTTCATACAAGCAATTCTCCACAAGCAGTGTCAAGACTGCAGGAAATAAGAAACAGAGCTAGTCAAAGCACATATCCAAAAGGCTGGGATCCCTTAAACCCTTCAGGATATGATGCCACTGGGTTTGCAGCATTGGATAATTCCATTATTCCTTCATCAGGTCAGGCACTTCTTGATTTCATTTACTTGGAAAGACGAAGGGAGCTTGGAATGGAGCATCTTAGATTTTGGGATCTAGTAAGAACGGGCCAATTCATCGATAAATTCAATACACTTTATGGGGCGACCGTGTCCAATGCTGCGCTGGATCGATCGATCACAAGTTCCCACCCTGAAGTTGATGGTCAAGTGATCGTAAACCCCATTCCAGTCTTCCCCATTCCATCGATAGAATCAGCTAACTGGGGATTAAATCAAAATAGAAATTACTAATACAATTGAAAACTAAATAAATCAAAATCATGAAAACTATGAAGTTTAGAAATTTACTTTTTGCTACGAGTGCCTTCTTTGCACTTAGTACCCTAATGGTACTTTCTTCCTGCGGAGAAGATGAAAAACCGTTGACTTTTGAAGACAACCCGGTGGAGTTTTGTGCCGCTAACCCTTCCGATGAACAGTGCTTTGGACTGGATGAAGACGCATTTTGTGCTGCGAACCCTACGAGTGCTCTTTGTTGCATACCTACTCAGGATGTTGTTTGCTTTTGTGAAACAGGAACCAACGGAACAGATAGTCCAGATTGTTGTCTGTTTGATTTCCAACCAGAGTGCTTCTGTACAGCCAATCCAGACGATGCACAGTGTGCGCAGGACTTTGGAGTGGGCAATGGCTTAGGAGTTGTTATTGACTTTGAGAATGACCTTGCTAGCTTCGCTGAAGACTTCTTCAATCCTTCTGGTCTGGTTGGGTTTGATGGCGATGCTAATATCAAAGCAATCGAAGGTGATCATTACTTATCTTTAGTGATACCTGTTTCTGATCCTGATAACAGAACATGGCATGACTTTAAATACTGGCCAACTGAAAAGACTGGCAATGAGCCGTCAATTGATTTTTCAGGTATGGATAATCCAACAATCAATATGTGGGTCAATTCCGGTTCGGTTGCAGAAGATGAGTTAGGTTTTACAATAGCATTTTGGGGAAGAGAAGGAGATAGCGATAGCCATGATTATCCTGCTCATCCATTATTCAAAGTGAGCACGGGAGGAGAATGGAAATTGATGAGCTTCCCAATCAAAGACATGAAAGTACAAGACAACTGGGATGGAGGATCTTATGATGTCGACCTTACAGCTAAGTGGAGCGCTATCAAGTTTGCATTCCTACCTGATACATGGCATATAGCTGGTGATTATACAGCACATGTTGACGCTATTTCCATTACGGACGGCCCACTGAATCAATTACCTTGGGTTAAATAATTTTTTTCATACAATTTGTTTGGGGCCAGCACACTTTGGTGCTGGCTTTTTTTAACCCTCATGATTGCTGAAGAATTGACTTCAGATAATGAGAAACAATGCAAAAAAACTAGTCGATGCGCGCGAGATTATTAATCTTATTCACTTTATCAACCATTTGGGCTTATGCACAGCCAGCGCTAATTGATGATGAGGCTAGTAAAAAGACCAAGAACCTCTACCACTTTCTAAACAATGTTTCTTCTCGCCAAATTCTTTTTGGGCATCAGGACGATTTTTCCTACGGAGTGAGCTGGTGGGATGAGCGCGGCAAGTCAGACGTTAAAGAAGTTACAGGTAAGTATCCTGCTGTGATAGGCTGGGATTTTGGAGGATTGGGTGACAGTAGGAATCTGGATAGTGTATCCTTTTTGACCATAAAAAAGGGAGTAAAATATGCCTACAAATTAGGAGCTATCAATACTGTTTCCTGGCACATGAAGAATCCACTTACAGGCGATGATGCATGGAGCAAGGTTATAACCGTGAGAGAAATTTTACCGGGCGGATCAGCACATGCAAATTATACTAGCCAGCTTGATTTGTTTGCAAAGACGATCCGGACTTTTAGATCTGGCCTATTTGGTAAAATCCCTATTATTTTCAGACCCTTTCATGAACACAACGGAGATTGGTTTTGGTGGAGCAAAGAATATTGTTCTGAAGAGGAGTTTATTCAATTGTGGAGATTCACAGTGGATTACCTTAAGAACGAAAAGAAGTTACATAACCTCATTTATGCGTACTCTCCTGATAAAAGTCGGTTTGATATACAAGAATTAGAAAAGTCCTACCTCTACGGATATCCTGGAGATGAATATGTAGATGTTATCGGATTGGATAACTATTGGGATGTTGGTAATAAGTATAACAGAAATACGGATGAGGAAAAAAAGAAACAGCTCACGGAAAGCATCCTCCTCATCTCCAAAATAGCGAAAGAAAAGAATAAGGTAGCTGCACTTACAGAGACAGGCAATCCGGGGTTAAAACAATCCAACTGGTGTACAGAAATACTTCTGAATCCTTTAAAAAATGCTGGTGAAGAATCTTCGATTGCATGGATGCTACTCTGGCGAAATGCCGACAAAGGGTATTTCTATGTACCGTACAAAGGCCATGATCAGGAAGAGGATTTTAAGTCCTTTGAGCAAGACGATGCAACGTTGTTTTTGGAAGACATAGTGAACCCTTATAAATAGCCCTATGAGAAGGATACTATTGTATTTAACCATATTTATCTCTTCTGCCAGTATTGCACTGGCTCAAGGCAATGAAAGACCAGAAGCAGTATCAATCCCAGATACAGTCATCATGTCATTGCTTCCATACGAATTTGAATTGTCGGCGGTAGGTAGTACCGACGCTGATGGAAGTATTGAAAGCTACTATTGGGTGGTCAACAATACAGACACGGTCGCTAACACAGAGACCGCTACATTAACTGTCGAGTCCAAAACCACAAAAGTAAGATTGATTGTGGTGGATGATGAAGGAGAAAACGACAGAGAAGACTTCAATATTTTTATAGGTCACCCGACTAATAATGACCTCAACCGTATCCCTTTCAGAAATGGAACACTTCCAATTTTTGTGACGGGGATGAATATTGCCTGGAATCGATATGCAGATGATTTGACGAGCGAATTTGACGAAGAAGCCGAAAACTATTTTATTGAACTGATGGACTCAGTGTCCAATAATGGAGGCAATTCGCTTAGATGGTGGATTCATACAAACGGGTTTAGAACTCCATTTGTGGAAGAGTCCGGACATGTAACCGGGATTGACTTATCAGCAATTCAAAATATGAAGCACGTATTAGATCTTGCTTTTGATAGAGGAATCAGCATCAGCATGTGTTTATGGTCTTTTGATATGCTTCAACATAATCAAGGGCAAGACTTTGAGGCGATGAAACTTTTGCTGGAGGATACCGAGAATATTCAATCCTATATTGACAATGCACTTGTGCCAATCCTTGATTTATTAGGAGATCATCCAGCTGTATTGACCTGGGAGATATTCAATGAACCAGAGGGCATGTCCAGGGATTTTGGTTGGACTACAGGAGGAAAGGTCTCTATGAGCACCATTCAGCGTTTTGTGAATATGACATCCGGGGCTATTCATAGAGCAGTACCTCAAGCCTTAGTTTCGAATGGATCATGGTCTTTCAGAGCCAACACGGATATCAACGGGAATAAAAATTACTATTCCAATGAAGAACTAATAGCCGCAGGTGGAGATCAGGATGGAGTTTTGGATTTCTATCAAATTCACTATTACCCTTTACATTCTGGTAATAGCGTTTCTCCCTTTCATCGCCCCGCTGATCATTGGGAGTTGGATAAACCGATAGTGATTGGCGAGTTTCCGGCAGATGTAATAGACGGAAATGCAAGACCTAATTATACAGTCGAAGAAGCATATGAGTTGGCAGTAAAATATGGGTATGCTGGAGCTATGTCATGGTCATGGAGTTCTACAAGCAGTTTTAATAGTGATTTTTCGGGTACTACAGCAAGGGGTCTCAGAAAAGTTAAATCAATGATTCCTGATGAACTGGAAATATCCAATGATGCGATATCAATAAATAGAATACCTAAAGTATTATCACCGATTCAACCTTATCGCTCTTTGATAGAGAAAATTTCGTCTCAACCTGAGCATTTTGTTTTGACAGATGCTTTTACTGATGATCAACCTTCTTCAGAGCTCAAGTTTGAAGTGGACAAAAATGAAAACTCCGCAATCGTTACCGTTAGCATAGACGAAGGTGTAGTAGGGTATAGCTTTCCTGAGCCATCAGTTGGAATGTCAGAGATTACTATCAAAGCAACCGATTTTGAAGATTGGTATGCTGAATCGAGTACCATAGTCATGATAGGATCGACAGAAGGTCAAGAAGATAACCTTGCATATTTTAAGCCAATTAGGTCATCCACAGAGAATAATACACAATTCGATATATATGTAAATGATGGTAACGAAGGTTCTTATTGGGAAAGCGAAGATGCCAGTGAACAATGGCTGGAAATAGATTTTGAAGAAAATATCAATTTCAATTTCGTTTATCTAAACTGGAGTACTTCTTTTTCTAATAAGTTTAAAATTCAGACGTCAAGCGATCAGGAAAATTGGGAAACAGTTTTCGAAACAGAGTCAGGATCAGGCAGAGAAGAAGGTATTGTGTTTGATGAATCCAACGCTCGGTATCAAAGATTGGTGATACCTGCCGATAATAATGTAAATCAGTTTTCGATAGATGAAATTGAAGTATCATATATTCCTGATAATGAGGCACCAACAGTAATCAATCAAGTTGATTCTCATGAAGTATTATTAAGCGAGGTAAGATCGATCAATAACTATGTCAGGTTTGAAAATCTGTTTTCGGATCTTGAACACCCCAATCTTCTTAAATACGAAATAGATAACTCAAATAGTGAACTCCTTTTGGCGAACTTTTCCGCTGGTAGAACCGGAGTGAGTCTTCAATTTAAGTCAAACGCGGTAGGTAGTGCAATTATTACCCTTACAGCTACGGATCCATTTGGAGCTTCGGCTTCTGTAAATTTTGAAGTAAAAGTCATCGATGACCTTCTTAGTGTTCGTGATGATCAGACAGATTTCACAATTTACCCGAACCCAATTGAAGATATAGTTAGCATCAACTTGGGTGAGAAAATAAAAGAAATTCGTGGTTTTCAATTGTATGACGCTGAAGGCCGCAAGGTTCAGACAAGAGTATTGAATGCTCGATTTTTCCAGATTGACATGACTTCCTTGGAGGCAGGAATCTATTTCTTGAGCATACAGTCATCTGAAGGAAGCCACATAACCAAATTGATAAAGAAATAATGTCTAGAACATAATCCCCATATAACAATACATAAGAAAAACTTTCTTTAAAAATTGAAAAACCAATAGTCTAAAATGAACAAAGCAACAGTGAGATTGGAAAAATTGATGAAGGATCATGACGCTTTAATAAAAATGAAGAACGTACCAGCTATTTCAAATGGGGTAATACAGAGATACAAACACCCCATAGTGACGGCTGCACATACTCCGATTTTTTGGAGATATGATCTAAACCCTGATACCAACCCATTTATGATGGAGAGGCAGGGAATAAACGCTACTCTGAATGCCGGAGCAATGTTTTTCAATGGTAAGTACATTGTTGTAGTTCGCGTCGAGGGGTACGACAGAAAGTCTTTTTTCGCGGTAGCGGAGAGTGAGAATGGTATAGACAATTTCTGTTTTTGGGATCACCCGATTACACTTCCTGAGACTGATGAGCCGGATACCAATGTATATGACATGCGATTGACACAGCATGAAGACGGTTGGATATATGGACTTTTTTGTACAGAAAGAAGACCTAAAGATGCTCCAGCACATGACCAATCCATTGCGGAAGCTAAGTGTGGAATTGCAAGAACCAAAGACCTTAAATCATGGGAGAGACTAGCTGATTTGGATTCTGGAGGAAGCCAGCAGAGAAACGTTGTGTTACACCCAGAATTTGTTAATAACAAGTATGCACTTTACACACGTCCTCAGGATGGATTTATAGACGCTGGTAAGGGCGGAGGAATAGGTTGGGGATTGGTAGATGATATTGCCAATGCTCGAGTCACAGATGAAGTCATCGTAGATGCTAAGAGCTACCATACTATCAAGGAAGTAAAGAATGGTCAGGGACCAGCACCAATCAAAACGAGTGAGGGGTGGCTTCATTTGGCACATGGAGTACGTAATACAGCCGCAGGGTTAAGATATGTGCTTTACATGTTTATGACGGCTCTCGACCAGCCAGAAAAAGTTATTTATAGTCCGGGAGGGCACTTTATGTCTCCTGAAGAAGACGAAAGAGTAGGAGACGTTTCCAATGTGCTTTTTACGAATGGATGGATAGCCAAAGAAGATGGTGAAGTCTATATATACTATGCATCCTCAGATACAAGATTGCATGTAGCCACTACAACAGTCGAAAAGCTAATTGACTATTGTAAAAATACTCCTGAGGATAAGCTTAGGACGTTCGCCAGTGTCGAAACACGAAATGCGCTGATCAATAAAAACCTTGAGTTTCTTGGTGAAACGGTTTAAAAGAAAACAATGAGTGAGATAAATCAGAAACTTAGTTTTAGAGAGAAGGTGTCTTATAGTTTGGGAGATTTTGCTTCATCCATGTTTTGGAAGCTATTCTCAATGTTCTTACTTTTTTTCTATACAGATGTCTTTGGTATTTCAGCCGCTGCTGTTGGGACTATGTTTCTTGTGACGCGAATATGGGATGCCGCAAATGATCCCATGATGGGAATCATCTCTGATCGTACCAAGTCGGCGTGGGGGAAATTCAGACCTTACCTTCTGTTTGGAGCAATTCCATTTGGCATTATCGGTATATTGACTTTTACAACACCCGACCTTAGTTCTACAGGGAAACTTATCTATGCGTATGTGACCTATTCTTTGATGATGATGGTTTATACAGCCGTCAACGTGCCGTATGCATCATTGATGGGAGTAATGAGCAGCGACACAAACGAGCGCACATCACTAGCCTCATGGAGATTTATTGGAGCATTCTCAGGAGGCCTTATGGTCACAGCTAGTGCTAACTCACTGGTTGATTATTTTAGTGAAGGAACTACACAAGCTGTAGGCTTTCAATGGACTATTGGCATATACGCCATTATCGCAGCGGTACTTTTTATACTGACATTTGCTGGGACGAAAGAGCGTCTGGATCCTCCTAAAGAGAAGCAAGCCTCACTTAAATTGGACTTGAAAGACCTGATTAAAAACCGTCCATGGTTTGTGATGCTAGCCGCCAATATTTCGATCCTAATATTCATCTCTCTGAGAGATGGATCTATACTCTTCTATTTCAAGTACTTTATTGGTGACCAATCAGTAAGCTTATTGGGAACAACCTATGATTTTAGTTCGACAGTATTGTCATCAGCCTATATGTCTGTTTGGCTTGGGACTAACATTTTAGGAGTAATACTAGCTAAACCATTTGCTGCGAAGCTTGGTAAGAAAAAGACTTTTAGTCTCGCTGCAATAGTCTCGGCGATATTTAGCGTTTTATTCTTTTTTGTTTCGCCAGATCAGATCGGATTTATATTTCTACTCAACATTTTGATAGGCATTAGTTCTGGCATAGTCATGCCACTTGGATGGTCTATGTATGCCGATATAGCTGACTATTCGGAGTGGAAGACAGGACGGAGAGCCACGGGGCTGGTTTTTTCATCTTCATCTATGTCACAAAAATTTGGCTGGACACTAGGAGGAGCGCTTTCTGGGTGGTTACTGGCAGCTTTTAACTTCCAGCCGAACGTAGATCAGACAGAGGAATCTCTCTTGGGTATTAGACTAATGATAAGTGTAATTGCTGCGATAGGAGCACTGATGTCATTTGGCTTTATGCAATTGTATCAACTGGATGAAAAATTTATGGATAAGGTGGGTCGAGAGCTTCAGGCAAGTAGACTCGAAAGCACAAGTGAAAGTCAGGAATGATTAAGAAAAATGTGGAAAAAAAGTAGCATGCTGAAGCCATCTTTGCTGGTAATAACTCTCTCGTTGATGTTTTCATCCAAAGCACAATTGGTGGATGCTAATGCTACTGAAGCTACAAAGAATCTTTATATCAACCTTCAACAGATTGCTAAGGCAAATTTGCTATTTGGACATGAAGATGCGCTGGCATATGGGCTAAACGAAAATGGATCAAGATGGATTGATGAAGATGATAGGTCTGACACAAAAAGTATAACGGGCTCACACCCTGCCGTATATGGATGGGATATCGGTCGACTCGAGGTAGAAGATAGTGCGGCCAATATTGACGATGTGAACTTTGAAAGAATGAAATTCTGGATTCGTAAAGGCCATGAGGGCGGAGGTATTATCACCATAAGTTGGCACAGCAATAATCCACAAACCGGCGGCAATACTTGGGATAACGGAGGTAGAGCTGTTAGCCATATACTACCAGGAGCTGATAAGCACGACCTCTACAAAAAATGGTTAGATAAAGTGGCTGATTTTGCCCTTGATCTGAAAGACGCATCTGGAAATTATATTCCAATACTTTTCAGGCCCTATCACGAACATACAGGTAGTTGGTTTTGGTGGGGGAAAAACGCCTGTACCGCAGATGAGTACATTGATTTGTGGAGGTTTACAGTGAATTATTTCAGAGATGTGAAAAATATCCATCACTTTATATATACCTATTCTCCCTCCGATGTTCGGTCTGTAAGTGAGTACCTAGAAAGGTATCCAGGTGATGATTACGTTGATGTATTGAGCACTGACGACTACAGTAATATTTATTCCAAAAATCAAAAAACAAGCTTCCTCAAAAACCTGAAATTGATTGTCGATCTGGCAAATCAAAAAGGAAAAATTTCGGCCCTGACTGAAACAGGATATGAAAAAGTGCCAGATCCAGAATGGTTCAGTAGCATCATAGTCGAGCCCATTAAAGCAGATCCCATCGCAAGACAAATATCCTACTTTCTCGTTTGGAGAAATGGACGCCCTGATCACTACTTTTCGGCACACCCAGGGCATCAATCTGCAAATGATTTGGTGAAAATTTATGATGACCCATTCGTCAATTTCGAAAATCATCTACCCAACCTATATAAGGAGAATACAGTTGAGATTATAGCCGACATTCCTGATTTTGTCTTCAACTATTCTCAGGATAGTATCGGGAAATTTGACCTCTCTACCCATTTCAAAGATGATACAGATGATTTAGTGTTTGAGCTGGTGTTTCAGTCCAATGATGATATAGGAACGGTTGAGATTTCGGACTCAGATGAGTTGACTATACAAGTAAAAGACCAAGACGCAGAAGGAGTGATTAGAGTGAGAGGCACCAACAGCTCAGGCCTTTATAGAGAATTAATGTTTATGATCAGAGTAAATAGATCTGGTGGGAGTTCTGCACTTTCTCTTGAAGCAAAAGACGTGATAGTCTCCCCGAACCCATTTACTGATCGAATCAATGTAGATGCCACTAAAAAATTCACCTCCTACCGCCTTATTAATTCCGAAGGAAAAATAGTATCAGAGTCCTCGCATTGGAAGAAAGATAATATAAATCTGAATTCAAATCTAGCTACCGGCTTATACTTCCTTGTTTTAGCAAGAGGAAATAAGTCAATTATTAAAAGAGTCATTAAGAACTAAGCACATGAAAATTTTAACGTCATTTATTCTTTTATTCATATCGATAACATCATTCACCCAAAGTTTTGAAAACTTCATCACAGCAGATGGTTATAAACTCATGGATGGAGATCAAGAATACAGGTTTCTATCCTGGAATATACCTAACCTTAATTACGTAGAAGATCTGATGGATTTTGATCAGACCAATCCGTACGCATTACCCACAGAGTTTGAGATGAGAGATGCATTCGAAACGATCAAGGAAATGGGAGGACGAGCCATTCGCATCTATACCATCCCGGTGAAGAATGCCAGCTTCCCAGACGAAGCGGTGACATTTGTAGAGGCTCCAGGTGATTTCAATGAAGAAGCATTTAAAGTAAATGATATGATGCTGGCGTTAGCCAATGAATATCAAATAAGAATCATTTTTTCACTATTGAACAATTGGCAATGGATGGGAGGAGCCCCAAACTATGCAGCCTTTAGAGGGAAATCAAGGGATGATTTCTGGAGTGACAAGCAGTTAATAGAAGATTTCAAAAAAACAATTGATTTCACCTTAAATAGAAAAAACACAATCACGGGAATAAAGTATAAAGATGACAAAGCTATTCTATGCTGGGAGACGGGAAATGAACTTTATTCAACAGATAGTTGGACCAGAGAGATAGCAGCTTACATCAAGGGGATTGATAAAAAGCACCTTTTGATGGATGGGTATCACGCCATTGATGCTACATACGTAAAAGAGTATTCGATTAATGATCCTAACATCGATATCATTTCTTCGCATCATTATGAGAGAAACCCATTGGATATGCATCGAAACATTGATAAAAACTTGGAGATCATCAATGGAAGAAAGCCATACATGTTAGGTGAATTTGGTTTCATAAGCACATCTGGGTATAAATCAGTAATCGATAAAATAATTGCAGAAGACCAAATTTGCGGAGGCTTATCATGGAGTATTCGCTATCATCATAGAAATGGAGGTTTTTATCACCATAGTGAGCCTTTTGGTTCAGGTCTTTACAAAGCCTATCACTGGCCTGGGTTCCCATCAGGGAAAAAGTACGATGAGAAAGATTTCTTAGAAATGTACGTGGAGAAAGCATATGAGATCCAAGGCAAAGAAGTTCCCACATTCGCTCCACCTAAAGCACCAACTCTTTTGCCAATAGATGAAGTGCATGAAATTCGTTGGCAAGGTGTGGCGGGAGCTTCAGGATACAACGTAGAAAGATCAGAGTCGGCTAAGGGTCCTTGGGATGTCATAGCATTCAATATTAGCGATGCTAAAATTGAAAACTTTGCCAACTTCCATGATAAGACAGCCGATATAGGAAAAAGTTATTTTTATAGAGTATCAGCTATAAAATCAAGCGGAACATCTAAGCCATCAAACGTTGTAGGTCCCATAAAAGTGAAAAACCAAGCTTTGGTTGACAATATGGAAAACTACGGAAATATGTATCACTATCATGGCATCAAACCTTCCACAGGAGATGATAGAAGTTTTAAAGAAATCTCCTCAAGATTGAAAGGAGGATATGGAGCAGAAGTTATTTACTATGCTCCGGGAGATTTTCAAGATTTTTCAATTTACTCCTTTGAAGGAGACCCGAATTGGCATTTGTTACTCTTATCAGTTTCAGAAGACGGTGAAAATTGGGAAAGCGTACCTTTTGAGGTTACCACTTACGCCTCGCCTGAAAACAACTATGGATATGGAGTTCCTAAGAAATACTTTTCCACAGAAGACTTGGGAGACAACAAGTATTTGAAGATCAAATTTTACTTTCAAGTGCAATTGGTTAGAGCGGAGCTTATTTATAAATAAATGAAACTTAGTATGGATAAGCAGGGATACCTCATATGGCTGTGGCTAGTTTTAGCAGCTTTAATAGGCTGTCAAAAAAAGGAAGTATTAGTCACAGACGGTGCAATCAGTATTAACCCTGTTTTAAGTTGGCCTTCAGTAGGAGCAGATTCAACCGAAGTTTGGATCGATGGGATAAAAATGGATGTAGTACTCGGAGTTGATACAGTCTATTTCCCTTTTCCAATGGCTTTTGGAAAGCACGAGTGGTATGTCAAACAATATATTGATGGGGGAGAGCTTTTCGGGGAGAAGTCGACGGTTCTAATAGAAGATAAGCCTCTTGATCGACTTCCAGAAGGAGCCATTTTGCTTAGATACAATTGGCGAGTTCGATCCGCGCACAACCTTTCCTCGGTAGAGAGTATCGTACGGGATTCTAGTAAAAACTGGTTCCCGGCAACAATGCCAAGTACAGTGCTTACCACACTGGTAAGAAATGGGCAATATCCAAACCCTTACGTAGCTCAGAATAATTTGAAAATACCTGATGCGAATGATACATTCAATGCAGAAAATGATTTACTGAAATTCTCACATATCCCCGGAGTTAATCCATTTAGCAAACCCTACTGGTTTAGAACAAGCTTCGAACTTCCCAAGAATAAGACAGAAAAAACAGTCTGGTTACATTTTAATGAAATCAATTATGCAGCTGAAATCTGGCTTAACGGAGAGCTGGTTGCCGACAGTAGCATTGTAAAAGGAATGGAACGACGATTCAAGTTTGATGTCTCATCCACCATCAAAAACACAAATGAATTATTAGTTAAGATTTATCCATTGGATCACCCTGGCAAGCCAGCACCACCTGCTACAACGGCGCTTCAGCATCCAGGAAGAAATATGGGTGAAGACCCAAGCATTGCTAAAAATTATACGAAGTGGGATGCATTGGGATGGGATTGGCAACCCGCGATTCGTGATCGTGAAATGGGCATAACGGAAGATGTGTTTGTTTCCTTTACGGGATCATTGGATTTGATAGATCCGTACATAACCGCTGATTTACCACTTCCAGATACCACTTCAGCAGATGTTAAGTTGTCTATTGATATTCACAACACATCCGAAGAGGTTTCGGAAGGAAAACTAGTTTTTGAGATTTTAGATCCTTCTGGAAAGGAAATCATCGACTTTGATTATGAAGTCCAGCTATTGCCCGGGATTACAAATACAACCATATCAAAACAACAGATAGCAGACCTTAAAATCAGCAATCCTAAGCTTTGGTGGCCGATCAATTATGGGAATCCGAATCTTTACACGGTTAATATTAAAATATTTCACAATGGAACAATGTCTGATTCCGAAACGATTGATTTTGGAATCAGAGAAGTAGAGACCTACATAGGGAATTATGAACGGGTTTATAAAATCAATGGACAAAAGATTTACCCAAGAGGAGGAAACTGGGTAAATGATATGCTGCTTAGCTGGACCAAAACGAGGTACGATCAGGAAATAAATTTGTCCGCTCAGGCAAATTTGAACCTGCAGCGAATTTGGGGACCAACTGGTGTTCCGCCAGCCTGCTTTTTCGATGCAGCTGATCGAAATGGAATTATGATCTGGCAAGATTTTCTAAGTGATTTTTGGGGAACTAAGGAACTAGACCCATTGTACCGCCCAGAAGAAGGATTGTATAAGTTGGCAACAATTGATATCATAAAAAAGCTTCGCAATCACCCAAGCTTGATAATTTGGTGTGGCGGAAATGAAGGCCCTAATCCCCGAGAGGAAATCATTGTCAATGAACTGTTACCTAAGTATGACCCTGATGGAAGTAGGCATTACCTAAAAAATTCGCTAGGAGATGGACTACATGGCACAGGCCCATACCATAACATTCGTCCTGCGGCATACTTTCGTCACTTCCGAGTTACGGGCTTTAGTAGCGAACTTGGGCCAAGTGGTTTTCCCACAGAAGAAAGCATACGTCGTTTTTTACCTGATCTGGGAAAGAAATGGAAGCATGGGTTTTTCCCTATATCAGATGATTGGGCGTATCATGATGCAAACGATAGAGAGCATTGGGATTCAAGAAAATTCACCTCATACGATAGTTTAGTTCGGTATGATTACAATTTTTCAGAGAATATCGAGGCTGAAGGTGTTTCTGAATATGCCGGAAAAGCGCAGATGGTCAATTATGAAACCTATAGATCAGTCATAGAAGCAGTCAACCATCAACTATGGGAAGGATCAAGTGGATATGCAATCTGGAAGTATAACTCATCATGGCCATCTCTGGTTTGGCAATTATATGATTGGTATTTGATACCTAATGCAGGCTTTTATGCAGCCAGAAATGCCAATCTCCCTCAGCACATTCAATTAAACAGAGACAATCATCAGATAAGTCTTATTAACACTACATTTTCCAGCATATCAGGAGAACTGAGTGTATCAGTTCTTGATACAGCTTTTAATGAAGTACGGTCTAATGCAGAATCGGTGATGTTAAACGCTAACACCGTTCTTAATACCAGTTGGTCTGTCAGCATACCTGATTCATTGAATTTATATTTCGTCAATATTGAATTCAAAAGTGAAAACAAAGTTATAGATAGAAACTTCTACTGGATCAATTTGATGGATGACTATTCCTCATTGGACAATTTAGAAATGGCTTCTCTCACTCCAATTAATCTGAAGGTAAAAGGAAAAACCTTAAGCTTCGACCTTAAAAACAACTCAAAAAAGCTGGCTTTTTTCAATAGATGTAGACTTGTCCATAAATCCAAGGGAACCGAGTTGTTGCCATCTTACTGGAGTGATAACTATATCTCATTGCTGCCTGGTGAAAGCAGACACCTTGAGGTGAAAGTTGATTTAAAAGATCTCGATAGTAATGTCCTGCTTGAAATCAGAGGACATAACGTCAATACCACCAAAGCCTCTCTTTACTGAAATGAAAAGAATTTTATCAAAAAAAACCGCTGAGCACGTTCTCACTGACAATATTCTCGATTACTGGATCAAAAACATGGTAGACGAAAAAAGAGGAGGTTTTTTAGGAAGAATCGATGGAAGAGAAAATGCGCATCCTCTTAGCAATAAAGCCATTATACTCAATACAAGAATTCTCTGGACTTTTTCTGCATCGTACGGAGTAATAAAAGATGAGAACTACAAAAAGGTGGCAGATCGAGCCTATCATTATATCGTTGAGCACTTTGTTGATACCGAACAAGGAGGTGTCTATTGGATGCTGGATAACAAAGGATCAGTAGTTGACAGTAAGAAGCAGATATATGCGCAGGCCTTTGCTATTTATAGCTTGTCAGAGTACTGTAAAATCAACAAAGACAGCAAAGCATTGAGCCTGGCAATTGAACTGTTTCAGTTGATTGAGGAGAAAAGCTTTGATTTTGAACGCAATGGTTACTTTGAAGCTTTGGATCGTTCATGGAATAGGATCGAAGATGTCCGTCTCAGCGAGAAAGATATGAATGCGACCAAGACAATGAATACGCACCTTCATATCATGGAAGCCTATGCCAACCTCTACAGAGTTTGGCCCAACGAGAAACTGAAAAATCAGCTCAAAAATTTAATTGAACTTCTTCAAAATAAATTCCTTTACCAGGAAGGTCACTATAAACTATTCTTCGATGATGATTGGAACTTGCTTTCAGATGAGTTTTCATTTGGCCATGATATAGAAGGAGCCTGGCTTATACGAGATGCCGCAAATGCAATTGGAGAAGCCTTCCTAATCGAGAAAATAGATGAAGTGGCCATTCAAATGACCGAAGCAGCTCTTGAAGGACTGGATGAAGACGGAGGGCTTATGAATGAGGGCAATCATTCATCTTTGATGGATACAGATAAACACTGGTGGCCTCAAGCCGAAGCACTGGTTGGCTTGATTGATGCCTGGGAGATGACAGGAAAAGACGAGTATTTGAAACTCGCAGATAAAATTTGGGACTTCATTCAAGAACATATTATTGACCCTAAAGGGGAATGGTATTGGCGGGTTAGTCGGGCTGGAGCCAGGAACCTTTCAGAAGATAAGGCTGGCCCATGGAAGTGTCCCTATCACAATGGAAGAGCAATGATTGAAATGATAAAAAGACACCCAGAAAAAATAAAATAGGACAACCTTTATAAAGAAAATCTTAAATTGAGTACTATATAGTCAGCTATAATAACCCTACAAAGTATGTCCTTAAGATTAGCCAAATTTCTGGTTATATTTTTAATATTTGGTGTTATTCAATCTACAGCGCAATCTGACGCGATTAAGTTTTATAACATAGGGTTGGAAAGTGGACTCTCCAATTCCAGTGTATCAAAAATCTATCAAGATACACTAGGATACCTTTGGGTTGGTACGGAAGATGGCCTCAACAGATACGATGGTTATAATTTCAAGATATACAGCGCTTTTGAGCCCAAAGAGTCTAAGAGTAGAATAAGCAATAGTAGGATCTGCTCCATAGTCGAAGATCGAAAAGGAGATTTATGGATAGCCACCTACGATGGATTAAATAGATATGACAGACTTAAAGATCGATTCGAAACCTTCAGACCCTCGCAAAAAGGAGTAATACGTCCAAAAATCGATGTAATTTATTGCTTGTTAATTGATTCAAAGGGCGTTTTTTGGATTGGTACAGAAGATGGACTGCTAATTTTTGATCCCCAAAATCAGACATTTGAGAAGTATAAAAACTTCCTGGATGATTCGAAACCAGAAAGAATTACTTGTATAGAAGAGTACAACGGAGTTGTATTCGTTGGAACTGATCAAGGATTATTCTCTATCAACCAATCCGGCACGGTTAAAAACCTCTCAAAGCTTGGATTGACAAGTGAGCAACGTATCGTTTGCCTGATGGTAGATGATTACGAAAGGCTTTGGGTTGGGCATTTCTCGACTGGTATTAGCGTGATAGAGCGCTCCATGGATGAGGCAATATTTTACAGTCATAATCCATCAAATGGTGCTTCCCTAGCAAATAACTATGTCTATGATATATCCAAGAGCAAAGAAGGTGAAATTTGGATAGCAACAGACAATGGACTGTCCAGATACATAGATAAATCCAGATTTAAGAACTATTTCAGTGAGCAAGGAGATGATTATAGTCTAACCAGCGATATAATTAGGGATCTTTATTTTGATCAAGGTGATCGAATGTGGGTTGCAACACGTCTGGGAGGGATTTGCTACTATGATCAAGCCCTTGATCAGTTCAATCATATTAAGAGACATAGTCTAAATTCCAACGACCTATCTAGCAACAAAATAGCAGGGTTTGCTGAAACAAAATTTGGAGAACTAGTGGTAGCCACCGATGGTGGGGGGGTGAATATTTATAACGAAACTGAAAACACATTCCGTAGAATCACTGAGGAGACCTCCAATATTTCTAGTAATAAGACTTTGTCATTATTATATGACAATCGACACGGTCTCTGGATCGGAACATGGAAAAGTGGATTAAACTACTATGATTTAAAAACAGGGAAAGTTCAACAATACAGCCATGACCCAAACGATCCTCATTCTTTATCGGATGATAATATTTATGAAATTTATGAGGATGAAAACGGTGTTATTTGGATCGGAACTTGGGGCAATGGTTTAAGTCGATATAGACCAGAGACTAATGATTTTCAAAATTTCACCAATAACCCAGACGATCCCTTTTCTTTTGCTGGTTCTGCTATAAATCAAATTACTTCTGATGGAAAGGGGAATTTGTATGTAGCTACAGAACTCCATGGACTTGAGAAATTCAATATTGCTTCGGGCAAGTTTACCCATTACAAATCAGATGGCAAGGAAGGATCTCTCTCCATAGACGTTTTAATCTCAGTCTTTATTGATTCAAGAGATAAAATATGGGTTGGAACTAATGGAGGAGGGCTTAACTTGTTTGATAGCAATACTGGTTCTTTTTCTCAATTTGGGATGAACAATGGTCTGCCAAGTAATGTAATACAGGGTATTTTAGAAGATAAGTCAGGGCATATCTGGCTAAGTACCAATCAAGGTCTAAGTATGTTGAACCCTTCCTCAATGGAGTTCAAAAACTATTCAAAAACCGACGGCCTCCAAGACTATCAATTCATGCCCAGAAACGCATATCAATGTTTGGATGGGCGCCTTGCTTTTGGAGGGAATAATGGCTTCAACTATTTCTCCCCAGAAAAACTCAAAGACAATACAGTTCCTCCATCGACCTATATCACCGATATCAAACTATTTTATAAACCTATTCCAATAGATGATGATGAGTCTCAGATATTAAATAAGCACATCACTTTCGTTGATAAGGTAATTTTAAAAAGTGATGAAAATTTTTTCTCTCTGGAGTATACAGCGATGAATTTCACGCATTCAGCAAAAAATCAATACACTTACAAAATGGACGGCCTACATGATGAGTGGATACAGGCTGGAACGGATCGCACTGTTTCTTTTACTGCGCTTAGGCCTGGTCGGTACACCTTCAGAGTAAAAGGTAGCAACAATGATGGTGTTTGGAATGAGATACCTACCAGTCTGGATATTATTATTCTTCCCCCTTGGTGGCAGACTCAATGGGCTTTAATCTGCTACGCTGTTGTAATTGCACTAATCTTGATTGCCTTTAGAGGCCTCATCATTGCCAGAACCACCTACATCAATGATTTAAAAGTAGAAAGACTTGAAAAAGAAAACCTTGAGAAGTTAAACAAGTCGAAACTCCAATTCTTCACCAATATTTCTCATGAGTTTAGAACCCCACTAACGCTTATCATGGGACCTCTTGAAAATCTTCTACAATCAGGCGAAGGAGGAAAATTTTTCAAAGAGCAACTTAGCATGATTAATATCAACTCACAGCGATTGATGAGACTGATAAATCAGTTGCTCGATTTCAGGAAAATTGAATCAAACAATATTCAGCTTCAGGCAGCAGATGGGAATATTGTTAAGTTCATTAAAGAAATCAAATTATCCTTTGAAAGTCTGGCTCAGGAAAAGCAAATAGATTTACAATTTCACGCTTCTTCAAACGTAATCAATCTCTTTTTTGATCGAGATCAATTTGAAAAAATCCTCTTCAATTTACTGTCCAATGCTTTCAAAAACACCTCTTCTCGAGGTAAGATATCAATCCAATTGATCGATCAGGAAGATAATATTCAGATTACGGTTGAGGATAGTGGCAAAGGGATCGAAACGGAGCATTTTGATAAAATATTTGAACGCTTCTACTCTGACGACAAAGGGAGTATCGGCACAGGAATAGGACTTGCCCTTACCAAAAGCCTGGTGGAACTCCATCATGGAGTCATCGAGGTTGAGAGCGAGATTAACGCCTATACCAGATTTAAGCTCACATTTAAAAAGGGATCTGAGCACTTGGAACCGGAAGAAATCATGAGCGACTTTCAGGATAGTGAGTTTCATGGTCACTATCAACCAGAAGGGAATGTATCATTTACAAGTGATGATGAATCTGGAGATCGTAAGAGTTTGGAAGAAATGGATAAGATACTGATCGTTGAAGACAATGAAGAAGTACGAATCTATCTTAAATCAATATTAAGAAGAGACTATGTGGTACTCGAAGCAGAAAACGGTAAGGAAGGCTGGGAAATCGCAACCGAAGAGGTTCCTGATTTAGTTATAAGTGATGTGATGATGCCAGTGCTAGACGGAATAGCTTTTTGCAAGAAAATGAAAACGAGCACAAGTACTTCTCACATTCCGGTCATTTTATTAACGGCAAGAACATCGCTTATTTTCAAAGTAGAAGGCTTGGAGCTTGGAGCAGACGATTACATTACAAAGCCTTTCAATACTCAGGTATTGCTATTGAAGATCAAAAATTTACTAAAGTCGAAAGAACATTTAAAAAAGTATTTTTTAAATAATGAGCTACTTGAGATCGAACCTAAAATGCTATCTCGAACATCTGTAGATGAAAAGTTCATGGAAATGGCTTTAAATAGTGTCGAGATAAACATGTCAAACTCAGAATATTCAGTAGAAGAACTGGGAAGAGATGTTAGCCTGAGTAGAATGCAGCTTTACAGAAAACTGAAGACCCTAACCGGACAGTCTGCAAATGGATTTATTAGAAATATAAAGTTGAAGAAAGCAGCCCAATTATTGGCTCAGGGAGATCATTCAGTATCGGAAGTTACATATGAAGTTGGTTTTTCGGATTTACAATATTTTAGAACCTGTTTTAAAAAACAGTTTGGAATTAACCCTTCTGAGTACAGTAAGAAGATGCCAGATTAGTATTTGTCTTGAATCAAGGCATGATACCGGAAACTATAGTTTATTGACCTCCATCTGAATCGAATCACTTTTGAATGTACGAATTGTCTGTTAAAACGTACGTTTATTGTATCTCATCTCATTCATAAGTACGATTTTTGAATTTATGAAATCAAATCACTACTCGCTGTTTTTCTTGCTCTTACTAGTTCTCAGTAATGAAGGATTTACTCAGGAAGCGGAAATATGGAATAGATACATAGGATCTAGTCATGATGAAAGCATTCCAGTGCTTCCAGATTACTCTTTTGCTGGATATAACCTTGGAGAAGAAGCTATACCAGATGAAGTTGACTATCCTGTATTTGATATCACCAACTATGGAGCTATTGCAAATGACACGATTTCGGATCAAGCAGCCATTCAAGCAGCTATAGATGCAGCAGTGGAAAATGGGAGTGGAGTTGTGTTTTTCCCTCCGGGAGAGTTTTGGGTGATAACCGACCCATTGAAGACAAGTCCTATTACGATTCAGGGTTCTAATATAATACTTAGAGGTAGCGGAGCTTTGAAAGGAGGCACTATCATAAATATGCGAAACCATATGCTCCTTCCTGAAGGAGAATCTCCTTGGGGAACTCCTTCATTATTCGAGTTTTCACCTACATACTTTTTGAGAAGAACATACCTAGCTAAGACAGCTCATCGGGGAGACTATGTGTTGAATGTGGAAAATGCAAGTATTTTTCAAGGACAAAAGTATTGCGAATTAAAACTTAATTCGAATCTGGACGCAGCAAAGGATTATTTGGATGGAAAGCAAACACGAGATGTGTGGAATACCATTAATACCAAGGGAATCGATCTTGTCGAATACCATGAAATTGAATCTGTCGATCTTGAAAGCAACCAAATCACTTTAAAAGACCCTCTGGTTGACGATCTCAAATTAGATCATGGTTGGCTTGTTGGAGCGGTCAGGATGCTAGAGAAGTGCGGTTTCGAAGATATTCATGTTGAAGCCAATTTTTTAGACAAATTCGTACATCATAAGAACTATATTCATGACTATGCATGGCATGCTGTGTCCATGGGAAAAGTGGCTCATTCCTGGGTTAGAAGATGTCGATTCAGCAATGTCACTTTAGCCGCAAAGATGAACTCCTCATATTCATCATCTTTGATTATGCTGTTAGTAGACGGCAATGGTGGACATGCATTAACTTCCGTAGCAGGAGGGTCTACAAGAGTACTTCAAGGACTGATTTGGGATAATACAAACGATGGACAGTGGCATGGTACAGATATGTCAGGAAGAACTTGTGGCTCTGTTGTATGGAGAGTGGATGCATCACATTCTAGAGGTTTTGATCTTCACGCCTCTTATTCAAGAACCAATCTAATCGACTTATATACAAGTTCAGGGCTTAGTGGACAAGGAGGACATTTCAATAATTTGCCTCATCACCTAGCAGGACTTACCATATGGAATCAAAAGAGAGAAGGAAGTTCTATCTCTGATTATAACTTTTGGAGTGATTGTGGAAGGAATTATTGTGGATTGACAGTAGTTAATCCCATCGTCGTAGGATATCATGGTAGTGCGACCACTTTTCTCAGTACTAATTTGAAATACGAAGAAAGTAACGGAACTAAAGTTAGCCCAGAATCCCTCTATGAAGCTCAACTGGAGCATAGATTGACCAAGACCCCAGAGTGGCTAGAGAATGCCAAGGATGAATGGACTAAGCTCAAGGGCATTTGGTATTCATTTCCTACGGCACTTGATTTCAATAACGTAAGTGATAGTTCTATATCAATCTCCTGGCAGGATAACGCTGACTTTGAGAATGGTTATAAAGCACAGATAAGTAATGAAGAAAGTTTCTTTCGGGAAGTTGAATTGGGAGAAAGTGTTACGAGTTACACATTTGTGGATTTGGAACCAGAAACAGAATATGTCATTCACGTGGTTGCTTTTGATGACAATTACTCCCTTCAATCTGATAACATATCGGTTTCAACATTGGAAAAAAGAGAAGAGGAGAAGGTTGTTCTAAATGTAACCACTCCAATCCAAGAGATAAGTGTTTACCCTAACCCGTCTAATGGGAAAATAAACGTTGAATTTGTAAATCCTATGATGACCGATTTGAATCTTGCTATCTATGATATTGCAGGGAAACTGGTAAAAGAACAGATGGTGAAACAAGGGGCAAGTGCCACCAGAGTAGATTTAAACGAACAAATATCAGGCGTTTATTTTCTTAAGATAGAAGCTTTGAACGCGATCGAGGTTCTAATTCTTCAGTAGAGTACATGTTTTATTAGCTGCTTACTTCAGATTGCCAATACAGCTAACTGTCAAGTTGTATTTTCTATATTCTCTTTAATAATTACATAACTTTATGAATTACATGTCGTAACATTTAGTGTAATTGTTTCTATTATGGGGATTTCTGAAGATATCAAGCAAAAAAAGTTTAAAAGTGAGCTGAACAAAGCCATTGTGAATATCATTTATACCAATGGATGGTTGCAGCAAAAGCAGGCAAAAATTTTTAAACCATACAGTTTGACCATCCCTCAATTCAATGTTCTAAGGATTTTGAGAGGGCAGTTTCCCAAAGCCTCCACAATCAATTTACTTATTGAGCGAATGCTTGATAAGAGCTCCAATGCCTCAAGAATAGTCGATAAATTGGAATCTAAGGGGTTAGTTGAGAGAAAACAGTGTCCAAGCGATAGGAGAGCAGTAGACGTCTTTATTTCACAAGAAGGGTTGGATCTATTGAATAAAATTGACGATGGAATGGAGCAATGGGAAAGTCAAATTCAGAACATGACCGATGATGAATATATCCAACTCAATCAGCTTCTGGATAAACTCAGATCTAGCTTATAGATCTTTCAAATAATCAAACAATCCGGCACCCTTTCCTTTGGGTCTTATCACAAGCATAGGAACATCCTCGTTTATTTGAACCAATCGCTCCGCTTTACTACCTATAAACAAAGCAACAGTGGCTGTTCTTCCTTTAGCTCCCACTATGATCAAATCTGAATGGTTCTTCTTGGCCTCTTTTACTATCATTCCAATCAGATCATCATCCTTATCCAGCGAATAGATTGAATTGATGTTTATCCCAGAAGTATCAAAGTGTGTCATGAAGCGATTGTGGTCTTTCTCCGCGTTCTCTTTCATGATTTGACCAAACTCATCAAACGATTTTCCAGCGTAGTGGTACCCTGTAGGTACTTGGTATACATTTTGAACTGTCAGCTTCGTTTCTGCGCCAGCTCTTCTCGCAAGGCTTACTGCCTTGTCCATTGCATTTCTTGAGTACTCTGAGAAATCTGTAGGGACAAGAAAATTGTTAAAAGTTAGTTTCTTGTTTTTAGGTAAGATAAGCAAAGAGCATAAAGCTCTTCTGGCAATCCGGGTAACCAAAACACCTGCTTTTTTCTCATTCTTCCTTCCTAGTATGAACAAGTCTGCTTTTTCCTTTGCAGAGATTTTGAGCAAGGTTTTCGTAACAGAGCCCTGATCAACAAGAACATTAACGGCGACATGAGCTTCTTTGTAATTAAAATACTTGTCTACTGACTTTTGAAGCGCAAGCTTCCTTTCCTTGATGGCACGAGTAACCAAATCTGGGAACTCCTTTTTTAGAGCGTCAGGTAAATCAAAGTCCTTTATAACATTGATAAAAAAGACCTCTTTCGTATTAGATAAGTCACACAGCTTAGATGCCGCCTCAATTAGATCTTTGTCTATTTCGGTATTGTCGAGTCCTACAAGAATTCGGTTGAATTTGTACATCGTTTGATGGATTGTAATTGCGCAAAGTTAATGTTGTTTTTGAGTTAGGCTATCATAAACAAAATAGCAGTCTCTTTTTATTTGATAAAATCAAAATGAATCGCATAATTGCTCCACTGATTCCTTAGAATGCATAGGGAAGTTCGCAATTCTTATATGATCCGATTTATAGCTGCCATACCCATCACCAAGTATCCATCCCTTTTGTTTGAACCGGGCTATTATATCAGCGTTTCCGTTTTTACAATTTGCGACAACTACAGTCTTAGACCTTGTCTTTTTATCTTCTATAAATGGCTCAAGATCAAGATGTTCCTCAATCGCTTGATATAAAATAGTCGACTTGTAGATAGTCTCGTTTTGAATGTTTTTAACACCCCTGTTTATCATGTCGCGAGCCACTTTAGCTAACAAATAGATCGACAATGTATTAGGAGTCTCAGGGGTTTGATTCTTCAAGCCAAACTTTCTAAGCTCACTTAACCGATGGTAGCTCCCCGTAACCAATCCTTTAGATTCTAATTCTGAAGATTTTTCAAGACATTTTTCATTTACAATCCAGACACCCAATCCAGATGGAAGTCCAAAGGATTTCTGCACGGAGAAGTATGCTGTATCCACTTTGGAGAAATCAAAGTTTACGCACGGAAAAGCGCTAACACCGTCAATGGCTAGAATTTTATCAGGGTTTGACTCTCCGATCTTATATATATCTTCTATAGGAAACTGATAACCGATACTCGTTTCATTCAAGGTGCAGGAAATAAGTTCTGCTGCATCTGGGATACTTAAGTCATCAAAAGGTTTTCCGAAATCACTTTCGCAAACAGTAGATGCCTTTTTATACTGCTGAGCGAAAGAATAGAACTTTTTGGAGAACGATCCATTGGCAAAATGATGAGAGCTATTCTCCACCAGATTCTGAATAATTCTTTCCCAAACCTCATTGGCGGATGAAGTGAAGTAAATTTCATAGCCTTTAGGAAGGTTAAGCAACTCACTTAAGTTTTCACGCGCCTCTATAAATACTGCTTCAAAAGCTTTGCTTCTATGGGAAATAGAGCCTATGTCATCCTTCAGAGCGGAAAGAAGGTGATCTTTTATAGTATAATAGAGTTGAGTAGGGCCAGGAGTAAAATAAATATTGTTGGACATCAGTATTAATAATTAGCTGTTAGTAGTTTTGCCATGCTTTTCAGATTTTATTGTTTTTAAACCTAACATTAAAACAATTCCGAGTGAGTGGAGTGTAAAGAGCGGGCCTCATCTGTTTCGACGGACCTCATTTAGTTTCTAAATAGGATAACAGAGGATTATTGATACATTTTTACAGCTCAAATCCTTAATACTTAGGGGTTTAAAATCTAGTCTGAAGAGTTTTAAGCTTTCGGGAAACCCGGAAGCTTTTTTTATGCCCTAGTCTCGAGCCAGCGAAAAGTTCTATTGACAATCTTTAGTGCCAGACGTATCTTTTTGAAGCTAATCATATCGGAAGACTCATCGTACATGGTAACTCCGTCGGCAAATAAAACAATTTGAGGAGTTTCATGATCAATCCCAGCAAGCTCCGAAATCTCCTGCGAGACATCTTGATGTAGTATATCAACTAAATATACATCTACTTGTTCAGGAGTAATAGCCCAATCCGAATCCAGCTTAGCCTTCACTGTATTACTTTCATTAGATGCAGGATCATGTTTGAAAATAATAGCAGGCTTGTACTTGGATTCGTTAACCACATGGCTCAGTTCAGCCATGCTTGATAAGGTTTTCCAATGCGGTGACATATGACTATTTCATTAATTTGTTTGCTTGCAATTGATATTTCTGACCAAAGTCAAGATTCAAAATTCAATTTAGACATAATGTTGAAATAACACTAATACAAAACACGGAATCTTATCGTCGCTTTTATCTTCTTAAGATTCTTTATCACCTGTTCATCATAGTCCTTGTTAATATCTGTTATAACGTACCCAACCTCTTCGTTGGTTTTGAGATACTGGCCAACCACGTTTATATCGTGAGTTGCCAGGGCATTATTGATCTCAGCAAGTACGCCAGGCTCATTTTTGTGTATGTGAATGAATCTGTGTGCATCTTTCAATTTTGGAAGCACGATATTTGGGAAGTTTACGCTCACGCTAGTCGATCCCGTATTTATGTAGTCGATTATTTTTCCTGGAACAAAATCAGCTATATTTTTTTGAGCTTCCAAAGTACTACCGCCTATATGAGGGGTGAGAATTGTGTTAGGAAGGCCTCTAAGTTCTGAAATGAACTCATCGTTGTTCGTCATTGGTTCTTCTGGAAACACATCCACCGCAAGTCCTTTTATTTTCCCAGATTCTACGTACTTCTTTAAGGCAGAAATTTCTACTACATGACCTCTACTTAGATTCAAAAAGATGACACCATCTTTCATTTTGCTGAATTCCCGTTCTCCAAATACGTTCTTATTCTCCGGTCTACCATCTACATGAAGTGTGATGATGTCTGAAGTAGATAGAAATTCATCTAACGATTTACATTGCTCAGCATTACCCAAAGCAAGTTTTTCTTCTATATCGTAGAACTGAACCTTCATTCCCAGTGATTCGGCAACCACGGATAGTTGGCTACCGATATTTCCGTATCCAAATATACCAAGTTTCTTACCTCTAATCTCAAAGCTGTTTTTAGCTGATTTATCCCATTTTCCTTCATGCATCAACGCTGCTTTGTCGGGGAGATTTCTCATGAGGAGAATGATTTCACCTATGGCTAACTCGACCACAGATCTTGTGTTGGAATATGGAGCATTAAATACCACAATGCCTTTTTTCAGACACGTCTGAAGGTCGATCTGATTAGTCCCAATACAGAAGGCCCCAATAGACATTAATCTATTTGCGTTTTCTAATACCTTAGAAGTGACTTGGGTCTTCGATCTTATTCCTAGTATAGAAACATCCTTAATTGCCTCAGAAAGTTCATCTTCACTCATGCCTCCAGCATGAACCTGAACCTGATATCCTTCCTCTTTTAGTTTATTAATCCCGTGCTCATGGATATTTTCAAGAAGCAATACTTTGATTCTGTTTTTAGGGTATGAAAGTGCTCTGTCCATATTATTTATAAATAAAAATTCATCAAGATTCGGAGCTTCATGATCCGCATTTTGAAGAACGTTTTCTCTTTTTATATTTTCTGTGAAGGCATAGAATTTATGAGCTATTCCTGCTTTCTTAATTTCATAGTCGGTGTATCCATCTCCCAATACAAAAATTTCCCCCTCAAGGTTCAGTGCCTCAATTTGCTTTGGTTTTCCACCATTACTGGAGAGTAGATTATCCGCGTTGAAGCCAGTAATATTGCCATCTTCGTCATAGATAAACTCATTGGCATAAACCTGATCAGCTTCAATTCCATATTGCGCTACTATTGGCACTATGAAATCTTTGAATCCATTTGAAACGATATAAATCTGGGCAGCATACTGCTTCACGAATTCCTTGTTCCTTATAAAGGAATTACTGACCTCTTTTTTCAGTCTTTCGATCAGATCAGGAAGGTGAGACTTTTTAGCCTGAAGGATTTTGAGCCGTTCATCCAGAGATTCCCTTAATGAAAGCTTACCCTCCATGCCCAAATCTGTAATTTCCTTGATCCTATTCAATGCTTTCTCTTTATCCGGATGATTTTGCAGGGAGATTTCGCACAAAACATCCAACGCTTCTACCCGTGTGAATGTGCTGTCAAAATCAATTACAAAATGTTTCAGATTTTCCATAAGTTCGCTTTATCCTGAGGCGGCAAAATTATATACGTTCATGTCTTATAAAACAATCCTTCTGATTTTATTATTTACAAATTTCCAGAATATTAGTTGGAGTCAGATAAATCATGGAAGTGCAACTCAAAATTTGAGCGACGAGATAGATCAGATTGTGGAGCATGCAATCCTTCACAAAGCTTTTCCAGGGTGCGTTATATACGCCTCGCATCAAGGAGATCCTTTTTTTTTTAAAGCATATGGATATCATACTTACGATAGTATTAATGAAGTCTTGGAGACTGATATCTACGATTTGGCTTCAGTAACTAAGGTGGCATCCTCTACTTTGGCATTGATGAAGCTATATGAGGATGGGAAATTTGATCTCGATGAACCCATAGGGAAATATATACAGGGGATAGGTAGAAAAGTAGGCCGCATTACGTTCAGGAAGGCACTTGCCCATTTTGGGGGGCTAGAAGGGTGGATACCTTATTACAGTGAGGTTAGAAAGAAAAATGGTAAGTATAAACGCCATACACTTTCGGATTCAAAAAGTGATGATTATAGCTATCAAATAGCCAGCGATGTGTTTCTGCATCAAGATTTTTACCAAAAAATAAAGCGTTATATAAGGAAATCAAAAGTCAACACACAACCGGAATATCGATATTCTGGACTATTCTTTTACCTGATTCCCGAATTGGTAAAAGAACTTTCTGGAGATGACTTTGAGACTTATTTATACAACAACTTTTATAAAACCTTGAAAACGAAAACGTTGGGTTTTAATCCGCTCGAGACTTTTGGCGAAAAACAAATTGTCCCAACCGAGATAGATACTTTTTTTAGAATGAGTCAGATACATGGAGTAGTTCATGATGAAGGCGCAATTATGATGAAGGGCGTTTCTGGAAACGCAGGTTTGTTTGGGAATGGGCAAGATGTCGCATCTTTAATGCAGATGCTTGTGAATGGAGGTGAGATGAATGGAATCCAATATTTGGACTCATCCACTATAAGCTTATTTACTAGCTATCAGTATCCTGATTATGATAATAGGAGAGGGCTTGGTTTCGATAAGCCATTACTGGAATATGATTCGGTCAAAAGTAGTGTGGCTAAATCCTCAGGAGCCAAAAGTTATGGTCATTCAGGATATACGGGAACTTTAGTATGGGCAGATCCGGATAGTGAATTGGTTTACGTTTTTCTGTCAAATAGAGTATACCCTAATAGGAAACAAAAGGCTATTTACGAACTCAATGTACGCCCAGATATTCATCAATTACTTTACGATTTTATTGAAAATAAACAAGTTCAGATGGAGTGAATATCGTTTATTAAATCACTCCAATTAGGCTTAAATATTTCTCTACAATTTCTTGCAAAGTTCGCTTGTTTAACAATTGAGAACGCATTCTTTCCCTCTTAGCCATTGTGGATAAAAAACCTGTTATTTAAAATGATTCCAAATAAGGAATTTTGTTTCCAAGAAAGGTGATTATGCAGCATTTAAGGGACTTTACCATGAAGATTAGCTGTCATAACTATGGCAGAAGAAACACGCTTACGAAAAAATAGGCTTTAGGTTGTAAATAGGCTTTTGAAAAACATACCCCTGTATTACATTTGTACCCGTTTGATTTCGACAAAAGAAATAAATGCATTTTAACAACCTATCCATTCACAAAGCCAGCAAGAATTTCTTATCGGCTACTGTACTTTTTATTGTATTTCTTCTTTCGATTGGTGTTCAGGCACAGGATGAAATTCCTACCGACGAAGCAATTGTTTCAGCAGGAGAGAGTTTATTCAAAGGAAACTGCGCGCAATGTCACGACATTCATAAAGTAGTTATCGGCCCTGCGCTGAAAGATGTTGATGAAAGGAGACCTAAAGAGTGGTTACTTAAGTGGATCAAAAACTCTCAAAAGGTAATCCAAAGCGGAGATGAATACGCTGTAGATCTTTACAATGAGTACCAAAAGAATGTGATGCCATCGTATCCGTTTTCGGACGATCAGATCACATCAATCCTCTCATATATAAAAGTTCAGTCTGATATTGAACCTGTTTCGACTACCAATGTAGTCTCGGTAGAAGGTGAAGAAGGAACTGGTGGAAATGATTCCGTTTCCTCGAGCTACTTGACAGCAATACTTGTTGTATTGGTTGTTGTGTTGCTTCTAATACTTGTTGTATTAGGGCTCATCGTTTCTGTAATCAGGAAGTTCTTAAAGGAAAGCAAAGAACTTGACGAAGAAGATTTAGAAGTAGTCAATCAAAAAACAGATATAGGTAAACTCGTAAGAAGCAACACATTTATAGGGCTAGTGGTTTTCCTATTTACTGCTTTGGTTCTCAAAACATTAATTGATGGAGCCTTTACTATCGGAGTTCAACAGGGCTATATGCCAGCACAACCCATCGCATTCTCTCATGAATTGCATGCTGGTGTTCACGAAATAGATTGTAACTATTGCCATACAGGAGTAAGAAAGAGCAAGTCTGCTAATATTCCTTCAGCCAATATCTGTATGAATTGCCATTCTAATATTAAGAATGTAGGCGGTGAAAGTGGTGTTTCAGAGGAAATTCAAAAAATCTATGATGCGATTGATTTTAATCCTGCTACAGGTGAGTACGGTGATAATCCTAAACCAATAGAGTGGATAAGGGTACATAACCTTCCTGATTTGGCATATTTCAATCATTCCCAGCATGTTAAGGTGGGAGGAATTGAATGTCAAACGTGCCATGGTCCTGTAGAGGAAATGGATGTTGTATACCAATACTCAACTTTAACTATGGGATGGTGTATCAGCTGCCATAGAGAGACTGACCTTAATACAAAAGATAACGATTACTATACGCGGTTAGAGGAATTGCACGAGGAAAAGAGCAAGGAGCCAATGAAAGTTCAAGACAATGGCGGTCTGGAGTGTTCTAAGTGTCACTATTAATTATAGCTAACAGCAACAAGTATATATTCTGGAAATATGAAAGAGACCAAGAAGTACTGGAAAGGTTTAGAACAGCTAAATAATACAGCTGACTTTCAAGAAAAGGCTAATAAGGAATTTGCTGAATACCTTCCGATATCTGGTTCTGATGGAGGAGAAGAACCTTCAAGAAGAGATTTTTTGAAGTTGATGGGATTTGGACTTGCTGCTGTATCATTGGCAGCATGCGAGACACCAATAAGAAAGGCGATCCCTTATGTAAGGAAGCCAGAAACGATTGATCCATCAAATGCGAATTATTACGCATCTACTTATGTAAGTGGAAGTGATGTTTTGCCAGTTTTGGTGAAAACCAGAGAAGGTAGACCAATCAAAATAGAAGGAAATAAACTATCTGCGGTAAGTGGAGGTGGAACTTCTTCTCAAGCTCAAGCTTCTGTTCTTTCTCTTTATGATAAAGAAAGACTTACCGATCCTTTTATCGATGGTAAGAAAGCAACTTGGTCAGACATTGATGCTGCTGTGTTAAAAGGAATGGATGCTGCTGGAGGTAAGGTTACGATAGTTAGTAATTCTATTTCAAGCCCATCTACTCTAGCTGCCATTAATGAATTAAAGAAGAAATACACGGATTTAGATTTTGTTCAGTATGATCAAGTTTCTGCTTCTGGGACATTGTCAGCATACGAGTCTGCTTTTGGAAAAAGCATGTATCCGGTATATGACTTTTCAAAGGTCAAAACGGTAGTTAGTTTCGGTTATGATTTCCTGGGTTCAGCTCCGAATTCAACTCTGAATAGCAGGCAGTTCACCAAGACAAGAAAAGTCAATGACAATCAAAAAGATATGTCACGACTCTATGCATTTGAATCAAACCTGTCTCTTACAGGTGCCAATGCAGACTATAGAACATTAATCAAGCCTTCACAAGAAGGTATCTATATAGCTAATTTGTATAATGCTCTTGCCAAAAAAGCAGGTGCTGCTGAGATCAGTGTAGCTAAGGTTGGAGACAATGCGGTACTAAATAAGGCTGCATCTGATCTTTGGAAGTCTAAAGGAAAATCTCTTGTCGTAAGCGGATCTAACGATAAAAATGTACAGTCAATAGTAGTTGCGATTAATGATCTGGTAGGAGCTTACGGCACTACTATTGATGCTGGAAAGTCTTTAAACCAAAGAAAAGGTGATGATGCTAAATTTTCATCTTTTGTTAAAGACCTTAAGTCTGGAAGTGTAAAAGGAGTGATCTTTTACAACTGTAATCCAGTGTATGATCATGCTTTAGGCAATGACATTAAAGAAGGCTTATCAAAAGCTTCGTTTTCACTATCTACTTCGGATAGAAAGGACGAAACTTCAAGTTTGGTTAAGATTCAAGCTCCGGATCATCATTATCTTGAGTCATGGAATGATTTTGAGCCTATCTCTGGCTTCTATAGTCTTTCTCAGCCAACGATTAAAAATATATTCAATACTAGACAAGCACAGGATTCATTTTTGAAATGGGCTGGATTTGCTAGTTCTTACTATGACTACATTCGGGCTAACTGGGAGGCATATGGATATCCGTTAACTACTGGCTATGCTAGTTTTGATGCTTATTGGGATAAATGCTTGCATGACGGAATTAATGAGTCGGGCATGTCTGCATCTGAGGAAGCAGCTTCACCGTCTGTCGATGTTGCCTCTTTGTCAAGTGCAATTGGAAGCCGTTACTCTCTGGATAACTCAGGTTTGGAATTGGTTTTATGCCAAAACTATAGCGTTGGTGATGGTACACAGGCAAATAATCCTTGGTTACAAGAAATGCCTGATCCAATTACAAAAGCTACATGGGATAACTATTTGACTGTTTCCCCTAAATATGCTGAAGAACTAGGTCTTGAAATTGACGACATGAAGACCAAGTTGGTTAATCTAACTGTCGGAGGAACTAAAGTAGAGGTACCTATTTTACCTCAACCTGGACAAGCTTACGGAACTGTAGGGCTTGCTATTGGATATGGTAGATCTTCCAGCGGTAAGGTTGCTAATGGTGTTGGTATCAATGCATATCAATTTGCCTCAACAAAAGAAGGGTGCGTTTCATTTAACGTTACTTCTGGAGTGAGTGTGGAACTTACTTCTACAGAATACTCAATTGCTCAAACACAGACTCATCAGACTTATATGGGTAGAGAGACTGTGATACAAGAAGCACTACTAAAAGATTATAAGAAAGATTCACAAGCAGGAAGACACTTCCCTATGATAGCAACAGCTGAGGGAATGAAACGTCCTAATGCGGTTTCTTTATGGAAAGGACATGCATACCCAAATCACCATTGGGGACTCATGATTGATCTGAACTCTTGTACGGGGTGTGGATCATGTACGGTTGCATGTCAGGTTGAGAACAACATTCCGGTTGTGGGGAAAGAAGAAGTTCTCAATAGAAGAGAGATGCATTGGATCAGAATTGATCGCTATTATAGCTCTGATGCTGCTGATGGAGATTTAGAAGCAATGGAAAAGGCTGCTGAAAATCCTGAAGTTACTTTCCAGCCAATGATGTGTCAGCAGTGCAATAATGCTCCTTGTGAGACTGTATGCCCTGTTGCAGCTACTACACACAGTAGTGAAGGTCTTAACCAAATGACTTACAACAGATGTATTGGAACAAGATATTGTGCCAACAACTGTCCTTATAAAGTAAGAAGATTCAACTGGTTCAAGTACCACGACAATAAGCAGTTCGACAAGAACATGGCTATGAACAACGATTTGGGTAAAATGGTATTGAACCCGGATGTAACTGTTAGAGCCAGAGGAGTTATGGAGAAATGTACTTTTTGTGTACAAAGAATCCAGGCTGGAAAACTTGAGGCTAAGAAAGAGGGAAGAAGACCAGGAGATGAAGATGTGACTACCGCATGTGCAAGTGCTTGCCCATCTGAAGCATTAGTCTTTGGTGATATGAAGAATCCTGAGAGCCAAATATCTCAAATGCTTAAGATTCAGCAAAACGAAAAGGGAGTGGAAGCGAAGGAGAATAGAGCATACCATGTTTTGGAAGAATTAAGAGTGATGCCAAATGTTTGGTACTTGACTAAGATTAGAAATAAGGACGAAAAAGCTAAAAAAGAAGCGTAAGCATAAATTGCGCGCGTAACATATAGATTATGACTTCAGAATCTGTTATTAGAGAACCATTAGTTACCGGAGGTAAAACTGTCCATGATGTTACAGAGGACATTTGTAGCCGGGTAGAGCAGAAGCCCGCTAAATCCTGGTTACTTGCCATGGCTATTTCACTTGCTACATTGGGAGTAGGAGCAATGGCCGTAGCAATGCTACTGTGGGAAGGAATTGGAATGTGGGGACTTAACAAAACAGTAGGCTGGGCCTGGGATATCACCAACTTCGTATGGTGGGTAGGGATAGGTCACGCGGGTACTCTTATATCGGCGGTACTTCTACTATTCAGACAGAGATGGAGAATGTCAATTAACAGAGCAGCTGAGGCAATGACTATTTTTGCTGTAATATGTGCAGCGATGTTCCCCGTTCTTCATATGGGAAGACCTTGGCTAGGATTTTATTGGGCATTGCCACTACCGAATACATTCGGATCTCTGTGGGTGAATTTTAATTCTCCTCTACTTTGGGATGTTTTTGCAATCTCTACTTATTTTTCAGTATCCCTTGTTTTCTGGTATGTAGGTCTTATCCCTGATTTTGCCTCAATACGTGACAGAGCAACAAATACGATCTCTAAAGCTGTATATGGTGCTTTAAGTTTTGGATGGGATGGAGCTGCAAAGACATGGTCTCGATATGAGACTGTTGCATTAGTTTTAGCTGGAATGGCAACACCACTTGTACTTTCCGTTCATACTATTGTATCATTTGACTTTGCTACATCTGTAATTCCGGGATGGCACACCACAATTTTCCCACCTTACTTCGTGGCTGGGGCGATTTTCTCAGGATTTGCAATGGTATTGACTCTTTTGCTTATCACCAGAAAGGTTTACAAGCTTGAGGATTACATTACGATTCAGCATATCGAATTGATGAATATTGTGATCATCATTACAGGTTCTATAGTTGGTATAGCCTATATAACAGAATTTTTCATAGCATGGTACTCTGGTGTAGACGCAGAGCAGTATGCGTTTATCAATAGAGCAACAGGGCCATACTGGTGGGCTTACTGGTCAATGATGACTTGCAATGTGATATCACCACAACTCTTCTGGTTCAAGAAAATAAGAACAAATCTTGCAGCAACATTCGTGCTTTCGATCATTGTAAACATAGGTATGTGGTTTGAAAGATTTGTTATCATCGTTACCTCACTTCATAGGGATTATCTTCCTTCAAGTTGGGCAATGTTTTATCCAACCAAATATGATGTTGGAGTTTATGTATTCACATTTGGTCTGTTCTTCACGTTGTTCTTTGCATTTGCAAAATTCTTCCCTGTGATCAATATGGCTGAAGTTAAGAGTATTATCAAATCAACTGGGGAAAGAAAGTAATCATGTCCGAAGCAAAGAATTTTTTAGTTGGCGTTTACGAGGATGAAGATGTTCTCCTCGATGCAATCAAGTCTATCCGATCAGGAGGCGTAAGTATTCATGAAGTATATTCTCCATTTCCAGTTCATGGAATTGATGATGTCCTAGGATACAAAAGATCAAGATTATCCATTGCTGCATTTTTGTTTGGTTTATTGGGAACTTCACTTGCATTGACAATGCAGTTAGGGATGATGACAGTGGATTGGCCAATGATCATTGGAGGTAAAGATTTTGCTCCTTTTCCGTCATTTATACCTGTCACTTTTGAGCTTACCGTACTACTTGCTTCTTTTGGAATGGTCGGAACATTCATGATTGCTAGCAATTTGAAGCCTTGGGGCAAACCAAAGCTTATGGATATTAGAATTACTGATGACAAACATATCGTTGCAGTTGATCTAGGGAAAAATAATATTGAAGAGTCTGCTATCTCCAAGCTTTTTAAAGATAGTGGTGCTTCTGAGGTTAATAAAAAAACGCTTTAATCGATCTCATGTTAGGAAAAATACATCATAAGTTAGTCCTCTTATCTGGCGCAATAGTTCTGGCCTCTTGTGCTGCTGGCCCAGATAACCCTGGCTTGGAATACGCTCCTCAAATGTACCATTCAACTCCTTATGAGCCTCTATCTCAGATAGTTGATAAGGATGCAGGTACTTGGTTAGATTCTAATCCTGAAGATGAGCACGGCGAGTTCTATAACTCAAACGAGTACAATAATTTCTCCATGACTATGCGAGAGCCAGTGGCTGGAACGATCAAAAGAGGATCGCTTCCCAATCACATTGCTCCTGATGATTATGAAAGAGCTGAGGCTGAATTGAAAAGCCCGTTTTCTGACCCTTCTGAAGTTTTGAAAGAAGGTAAAGCGCTCTACGGAAGATTTTGTGAGCACTGTCACGGATCTAAAGGTATGGCTGATGGAAGTGTCGGTAAAGTCCTTTTGGGAATACCGACATACAACTCTGCAGCAGTAAAGGATAAAGCTGAAGGTCATATTTTTCATGTAATTACTCATGGAAAAGGAAGAATGGGCTCTCATGCATCTCAATTAAGTGTAGAAGAAAGGTGGAAGATTGTGGCTTACGTTCAAACGCTTCAAAAACAATAAAAACAGATTTATCGAATAGAAGTTATGGTTGACGAGAAATTTGAATTTACTGGCGGTACTAAGAGGAATCTTTTGATTTTCATAGCGGTTGGTGTTTTGTTCACGATCATTGGAATTTTTAGTGTGTCCTCCGGAGGCCATCATGATGATCACGGCTCACATGAGGCGGAGATGCATCAGCACGATGGAGGTGAGCTTCACTCACATGCTAAAGGGGCTTCTGAAGCACATGGTGATCATGAAACTGGTGAAGAAGAGCACCATGGTTCGGCTACTTGGCTGAAGAGAGTATTTGCCAATCTGTGGATAAACAATGTATTCTTTGCGGGATTAGCTTTGATAGGCGTGTTTTTCTTCGCTCTACAATATGCAGCGCAAGCCGGTTGGTCTGCAGGTCTTAAAAGAATTCCTTTAGCCTTTGGAGCATGGCTTCCTTATGCAGGTATTTTGATGATTATTGTCTTTGCTTTTGGCGGTCATGACCTTTTTCACTGGACTCATGCTAGCCTATATCTACCTTTAGATCAAGGAGGAGATGAAATTATACAAGGTAAATCGGCGTTTTTCTTCTGGCCCTTGGATGGAGGAAGTACTCCAATTTTCTTTATTGCTAGAATGATCATATTCTTTGCGGTATGGTATGTTTTATTCCTTAAGTTGAAAGCAGTAGCACTTTCTGAAGATGTTGATGGAGGTACTGATAAGTGGTATAAGATGAGAAAGCTTTCTGCTATTTTCATTTTGTTCTTCGCAGTTTCATCTTCTATTTCGGCTTGGGATTGGGTAATGTCAA
Organism: Cyclobacteriaceae bacterium; assembly: GCA_049115715.1. GTDB lineage: Bacteria > Bacteroidota > Bacteroidia > Cytophagales > Cyclobacteriaceae > JAMZMI01. The sequence continues at coordinate 20,102 of JAGDZQ010000025.1, read as the reverse complement.
TCGACGCACATTGGTTTAGTACTATGTTCGGTTGGTACATGTTTGCGAGCTGGTGGGTTTCAGGACTTGCTCTTATCGCTTTCATTGTTGTACTTTTAAAAGATAAAGGATATTTATCAGTTGTCAATTCGAATCACCTTCATGATATTGGTAAGTTCATGTTTGCGTTTAGCATCTTCTGGACTTACGTGTGGTTTTCTCAGTTTTTGCTGATTTACTATGCACACATCCCAGAAGAGACTATTTACTTTGTTGAGCGATGGAAAAGCGATCAGTACTCGCCTTTGTTCTTCCTTAATCTTATCGTGAATTTCTTCTTGCCTTTCTTGATCCTGATGCCAAGAGATTCGAAGAGACATTCAAGAATTTTGAAAGTAGCAGCTCCAATCATCATCATAGGACACTGGCTTGACTTCTACCTGATGATTACGCCAGGTACTATGAAAGAAAACGGAGGGTTTGGATTCCTTGAATTAGGGTTGATGTTTGTCTATGCGGGTGCATTCATATTCGTAGTACTCAATCAGCTTAGCAAAGTTCCATTGTTTGCTAAAAATCACCCGATGTTAAAAGAAAGTTTACATCACCATATTTAAGAATAAGAAATAGCGAAAGCGAATTGATATGTTGAATTTTATCTTAATAATAGCAGTAGTCTTAATAGTAGGCATTCTGATCTCTATATTTAGAGTAACCACTCTTATAGGTATAGCTAAGGGTGAATCAAAGCAGTCTGCCCCTGTAGGAAACAAGCTAAATGCTCTTTTACTTTTACTTTTCTTGATATTGGGCCTTTTTGGGTTCTTCTATTATTCATTTGGTGGATTGGATGAAAGTTTCATTCAGCCTATCGCTTCAGAGCATGGTTTTGTGACGGAAAGACTCTTTTGGATTACGATGGGGATTACGGGATTTGTATTTGTTCTAACACAAATATTTCTTTTTGGGTTCTCATATAAATACCAACATGGGAAGGTGAAGCAAGCGTATTATTACCCTCACAATAACAAGTTGGAGTACTTATGGACGGGAGTTCCTGCCGTAGTTCTTGCTGTCTTGATCTTGTCTGGTTGGTTTGCCTGGAGAGACATTACTTCAGATCCTCCCGCAGATTCAGAAGTGGTTGAGGTAATGGGTTATCAATATGCTTGGGCTGTTAGGTATCCGGGTTCTGATAGGAAGTTGGGCGACCATGACTATAAGAAGATTGATGTAACAAATCATATGGGAATCGATTTCTCAGATAGAGCTTCTTTTGACGATTTCATTCCTCTCGAATTACATATTCCTAAAGGGAAGCCCGTTCTTTTAAAAATAAGAGCCAGAGACGTGATTCATAGTGTATACATGCCTCATTTTAGATTACAAATGAATGCTGTACCTGGCATGCCAACACATTTTTGGTTTGTGCCAACCAAGAGTACGGCTGATATGCGCGAGGAGACGGATGATCCAGATTTTAACTATGAATTGGTTTGCAATAAGATTTGCGGGAAAGGACATTTTGCCATGAGATACGTAGTGGTTGTGGATGAGCCGGAAGACTATGAGAAATGGTATGCTGAGCAAACACCATGGTTAAAGCAGAATATGGATTATTTATCCAATGTTCCTTCTGAGTTATTGGAAGTGGCAAAAATAAGTGCAGGTTTAGAAATAGAGGAAGAGGCGATACAAGCTGAAACTAGCCTCGTAAGCAATTCAAATTAAAAGCATCAGAATATGTCAGTAGCAGATATTCATGTAGAAGAAGAAGTGCACCATGATGATCATCATGAGTTAAGCTTCATCGAAAAATATATTTTCAGTACGGATCATAAGACAATCGGAAAGCAGTTTTTAATAACTGGTATTTTCTGGGCGATCATAGGAGGTGCTCTCTCGGTTGTATTTAGACTTCAATTAGGATTTCCTGATATGGATTTGGGTTGGTTACAACCTATTTTGGGAAAATGGATTTCAGAGACTGGAAAGTTGGATTCCGAGTTTTATCTGGCACTAGTTACGATGCACGGAACCATTATGGTGTTCTTTGTACTTACGGCTGGTCTAAGTGGGACATTTAGTAATTTCCTTATTCCGTTGCAGATTGGAGCGAGAGATATGGCTTCAGGTTTTATGAATATGCTTTCATACTGGTTCTTCTTTTTATCCAGTGTGATCATGTTTATATCTCTTTTCTTGGAGACAGGTCCTGCAAGTGGAGGATGGACAGTTTACCCTCCTTTGAGTGCGTTACCTCAGGCTATGTCAGGTTCTGGTTTAGGTATGACAATGTGGTTAGTAGCAATGGTGTTTTTCATCGCTTCTACGCTGCTTGGAGGTATTAACTACATTACAACAGTTATTAACCTAAGAACTGAAGGGATGTCTTTCTCTAGACTTCCACTGACTATATGGGCATTCTTCATTACGGCGGTGATAGGCTTGCTTTCATTTCCTGTATTAGTAGCAGCAGCATTGCTTCTTGTATTTGATCGATCTTTCGGAACTAGTTTCTATTTATCAGAAATTTATATAGCAGGAGAGGCGCTTCCGAATCAAGGAGGTAGCCCAATACTTTATCAGCATTTATTCTGGTTCCTTGGACATCCAGAGGTGTACATTGTATTATTGCCTGCTCTAGGTATTACTTCAGAAATTATCGCGACAAATTCTCGTAAGCCGATTTTCGGTTATAAAGCGATGATTGGATCAATGCTTGCAATTGCGTTCTTGTCGTTTATCGTATGGGCACACCATATGTTTGTTACGGGAATGAATCCTTTCTTAGGGTCTATTTTCATGTTCTTGACATTGATTATAGCAGTGCCTTCTGCAGTAAAAGCATTTAACTACATCACCACACTTTGGAAAGGTAATATTGTATTTACAACAGCAATGTTGTTTTCTATAGGATTGGTTTCCTTTTTCATCTCAGGTGGATTGACGGGTATTTTCTTAGGAAACTCCGCGCTTGATATCAATCTTCACGATACTTATTTTGTGGTAGCTCATTTCCACCTTGTAATGGGAAGTGCTTCTTTCTTTGGTCTTTTGGCTGGAGTATACCACTGGTTTCCTAAGATGTTTGGACGTATGATGGATGATAAACTGGGATATATTCATTTCTGGTTAACTTTCATCGGAGTGTATTTGGTGTTTTTCCCACTTCACTATATCGGAATTGCCGGCTTCCCTAGAAGGTATTACTCATGGACAAACTTTGATGCGTTTAACTCTTTCACAGATTTGAACTCTTTCGTGAGTATTGCAGCAATAGTAACATTTGGAGCTCAGTTCATTTTCTTATTTAACTTCTTCTATAGCATTTTTAGAGGAAGAAAAGCTCCACAAAATCCGTGGAACTCGACAACTTTAGAGTGGACAACTCCAAGAGTTCCTGAACACGGAAACTGGGTTGGAGATATACCTAAGGTTTATAGATGGGCGTATGACTACAGTAAACCAGGTTCCGAATCTGATTTCATAGCTCAAACTGTTCCTTACAGCCATACTCCAGAGTCTAATTTACCTTTTGAAAACGAGATTGCAAAAACCGAAGATGTAAGTCCGGTTTCTAATGACGACTCAAAGTAAGAGGTTTAGAAATATTAATCTTTACACAATCATTGCCGTCTACTTTCTAATTCTAGTGGGCGGCATTGTTCGTAGTATGGGGGCTGGTATGGGATGTCCTGATTGGCCAAAATGCTTTGGGAACTACATACCACCATCTTCTGCTGCTCTACTTCCAGAAAACTACGAGGACTTTTATGTTGAAAAGAGAATTGAAAAGAATAATCGATTAGCGAGTTTGTTAGATGTTTTTGGATTTGATGAGTTATCAGAAAAGATTCTATCTGATCCTAACGCATCAAATAAAACCTATTTCGATACTAAGAAAGCTTGGGTGGAATATATCAACAGGCTGTTAGGAGTATTGATCGGTCTGTTTATTATTCTCAATATGATTTTTGCATTTTCATCTAGGGATGGATGGGTTCGGATTTTGGGAGTAGTTTCTTTTGTTCTAGTAGTTTTTCAAGGATGGATAGGTTCTTTAGTTGTATCCACCAATCTGCTCCCAGGCTTTATTTCCTTTCATATGGGACTGGCTTTACTGCTTGTGTGTTTCTTACTGTATCAAAGATTTAGAGCTTTCAAATTGACCTCTGGACAGGAATTAAAGGGAAGAGTAGTAATTCTAGTTACATTAATCCTTTTTGGATTACAGATTATTTTTGGAACTCAAGTAAGAGAACAGATTGATCAGATACATTTTCAGGGTATAGATAAATCAGATTGGGTATCACAATTGAGTTTGCTTTTTTATGTTCATAGATCTTATTCGATTTTGTTGGTAGGTCTGATAGGGTATATTTCCTATTTGAACAAGGAATTGATATTAAGAAACCCTCTTTTCCCTTTACTCCTGTTTACGGTGGTAGTAGAAATATTGCTAGGTGTGATTATGGTTTATTTTTCTTTTCCAGCTTTTGCCCAACCAGCACATTTGTTTGTAGGTTCTATATCATTTGGAGTCATATTTTATCTATTTTTGCAATCCAATTACAAACCAGTTTTCACTTAATGCAGGTCACAGATTCAGTTGCTATTTCTTCTTACGACAAAGTAAAGGCATACGTGGAATTGCTCAAGGTTAGATTATCTTCTTTGGTCGCATTTTCTAGTGGGTTTGGCTATTTGTTAGGGAATAAAGGAGACATAAACTGGTTCAATTTTTCGGCTCTTGTTTTCGGAGGTTTTTTAATCTCAGGATCGTCGGTAATTATCAATCAAGTTAAGGAAGTAGAGTACGATGCATTAATGAGTCGCACCAAGGGGCGTCCATTGCCAACAGGAAGATTAACAAAAGCTGAGGCTATTCAATTTTCTGTCTTGACAGGAGCAATAGGGTTACTGCTTCTGATGTGGCAGACCAATACCATTACGGTCTTGCTTTCGATTTTGTCAATGGTCTTATATTCGTTTGTTTATACTCCTTTGAAAAGAGTTGGGCCGATCGCGGTTTTCGTTGGAGCGATACCTGGAGCATTGCCACCACTTTTAGGATGGACAGCAGCAACAGGCTTAATCAGCTATGAGGCTTTGATCATTTTTGGAATTCAATTTATTTGGCAGTTTCCTCATTTTTGGGCGATTGCTTGGGTAGCGGATGAAGATTATAAAAAAGCAGGTTTTAAATTGTTACCAAGTGCTGGCAAGCAAGATTTGAATACGGCAGTCAACATCATGACTTACACACTTTTCCTTTTGCCGTTAGGCTTGCTACCGACTTATTTTGGTTTAACGGGAATTACAAGTGGGGTTGTTGCTACAGTATGTGGTGCACTTTTCTTGTCACAAACTTTCTTGCTTTTGAAAGACTACTCTCGTAAGTCTGCATTGAAGATCATGTTTGGTTCTTTCATCTACCTACCTATAGTTCAAATCGCTTATTTACTAGATAAAATATGACACAGGTAGACAAGTCAGCGGATATTCCGATAGGAAACACAAGGGTTCGATCCATGAACCCAAAGAAGTTTGGACTTTGGCTTTTTATGATTTCCGTAGTGATGATCTTTGCTTCACTCACAAGTGCTTATGTTGTGAAGAAAGCAACGGGGAATTGGAGCCTTATAGAATTCCCATCACTGTTCAATGTAACTTCTGTTCTCATTGTTTTGAGTAGTCTGAGTATTCATTTCTCATACCTTTCGGCAAAGAAGAATAATCTCCTTAATATTAGAATTGGGCTGGTTGTTACGGGTTTATTGGCCATTTCTTTTACTATTGGTCAGTATTTATCATGGGGACAGCTGGTAGATCAGCAAGTTTTTTTTGTAGGAAATGCTTCAGGGTCTTTCATATATGTCTTCACAGGATTGCACGTTGCTCACCTTTTTGGAGGCCTGATTTTCCTTGCGGTAGTCCTTTACAATTCATTTAAATATAGAGTTCATTCCAAGAGCTTGGCACAGATAGAAATGTGTGTAACATATTGGCATTTTTTGGGTGGACTTTGGTTGTATTTATACTTATTTTTGGTTCTTAACAATTAGATTGATTCATTATGTCAAACACTGCAGTTTTAGTGGATGAAAGTAATACCAACACTTGGGGTGGAGGAGTAGCACCGATGAAAGCCTCTTATGGCAAGCTCATGATGTGGTTCTTCTTGCTTTCTGATGCATTTACATTCTCCGCTTTGCTCATTACCTATGGTATGATCAGGTTTAGCCATCAGAGCTATGACGGGACGATAGAGGATTTTGTGTTCTCACAAGAGTACTGGCCAATTCCGGAAAAAGTGTTTGAAGCCGTTCCATTTATACATGGAGTTTCGCTTCCGCTCGTTTTTGTTGGAATCATGACTTTCATACTTATCTTAAGTAGTGTGACTATGGTATTGGCTGTAGAGGCAGGACATAGAATGGACAGAAAGGCAGTTGAAAAGTGGATGCTTTGGACAATTCTGGGCGGGTTCACTTTCTTAGGATGTCAAGCATGGGAGTGGAGTCACTTTATTCATGGAGCGGACCTAAGTTTGAATGCTGTTACGAATTTGATTCAAGGTGCAGGTTTAAGTTCCAATCAATATGGACCTCCTAATTTTGCAGCATTGTTTTTCTTCATTACAGGTTTTCATGGCTTTCACGTATTCAGTGGAGTGATGTTAAACTTCTTGATATTCTATCAAACGACCGTAGGGATTTTGGAGAAAAGAGGAACGTATGAAATGGTAGAGAAAGTCGGGTTGTACTGGCACTTTGTAGATTTGGTATGGGTCTTTGTATTTACTTTCTTTTACCTGGTTTAATTATTTTATATTCTAGAAATTATGGAACACGATAATACATCTCAAATTCAAGTACAGCCAGCAGACAAAGCTAAGATTTGGGGCATATGGAAAGTAATGTTGATTCTATTGGCAATCACTGCTGTAGAGTTCGGTTTTGCTTTTGGAATGGACGCTGGTGGTGTAAGGACTTTTATTTTCGTTGCATTGACAATAGTGAAAGCTTTCTACATAGTTGGTGAGTTTATGCACTTGTCGCATGAAAAGAAATCACTTATATGGTCGATCTTACTTCCGACCATGTTTATTGTCTTTTTGCTTTTTATATTAATTGTGCAAGGCAGTGCGGTTTTCGACGCGCTTCACTGATCAATTATCAAGAATAAATGAAAGAGGCTTTTAGCCTCTTTTTTTATGCCATGAAAAGAAAGTTGCTAGTCATATTGTTTTTTATTGTAGTATTTGGATTACCTGTGATATGGTATTTTATTCTTCAAATATTCGGTGAGAACAAATTCGATCTACCCGTTTTAGAAAAGATTGAGGATCGCTGTATTGTGATAAACAACCAAGCCTATCTCCAAATGGATTCACTTGCATTTTTAGGAGAAGAAACACAATTGAAGAGACTAGATAAACGATTGAAGACAATCGAACCTTCCAACCTCAGAGTTGTTTACTCCAATGAATGTCGACCTGATAATAAGATCTCACTCGTAGATGAAAAGGGGCAACTAAGAGGGGAATATTTGGTTTCTAGAGAAGAAACTGATCGCCTTTTAACTGAGATAGATATTTATTTGAAAAACTTATTGGAATCTAGAACCAATGAATAACAAGCTATACATACGGATAATTATTGTCCTATCAATCGTAATTCCTGTTGCGGTGGCTTTTCTACTATTTACTCCGTTTGACCTGGGACTTTCCGGCGAATGGATTGGCTCATTACCTTCTCTCAATGCGATACTTAATAGCAGTACTGCTGTTTGTCTAGTGTTGGCGGTGATAGCCGTTAAAAAAGGTAATGTGAAAGTTCATTCGGGTTTTATGCTGACTGGATTGGTTTTAGGATGTCTGTTCCTGATTTCTTACGTTTTGTATCACTCCAATACGGATGCTGTCAAATTTGGAGATTTGAATCATGACAGTCTGGTCGACGCAGAAGAATTGATAAAAGTAGGAGCCATGCGAACTATTTATCTGTTTATTTTGCTAAGTCACATAGGGTTTTCGATTGTCGTTGTACCTTTCGTTTTGCTAGCGTTTTATTTTGCGCTATCGGATAATATTGAGAAGCATAAGCGCATTGTCAAATTCACATTCCCTATTTGGCTATATGTATCCGTTACAGGGGTGATTGTTTATTTAATGATTTCTCCTTATTACATTTGACTTAAGAAATGAGGATTTTTTTTAAAGCTTATATTTTTCTTTTCGTAACGGCAATGCCAATGCTAGTCCATGCTCAGTGTGCCATGTGTCGTACGCAAATTGTGAACAATGTAAGTCAGGGAGATACTACTCTGGCCGCAAGCTTGAACATGGGTATTCTCTATCTATTTTTCACCCCATATATTGCAATAGGTGTGGTGGCCTATTTGTGGTATCGAAATGCAAAAGTCAATGAGCGAAAAAGGACTTTTTCAAGCCATTCTTGAATGCAAATGTCCTCAATGTAGAGAGGGTAGCATGTTTACGAATCGAGCTTACGATTTGCGGAGATTTGGTAAGATGCCGGAGAATTGTCCAAAGTGTGATTTTAGGTTCGAAAAAGAACCCGGATTCTTTTACGGAGCTATGTATATCAGCTACGGATTGTCGGTTGCTATTTTCTTGGTTACAGTATTTTCATTGATGATTTTTGGAGGAGACTTACCTCTAATAACCTACATTCTTGCAGTTTCAGGAGTAGCCATTTTACTCTATCCATTGAACTTTAGGTACTCGAGAGTAATTTTTGTCAACATTTTCGGAGGAGCCAAGTACAATTCCAATGGAACAGCACCAAAAAGTGTATCTTAAGGCTCAATCAGAATTCTGAAAAGATGCAGCGGTTCCTACTGGTTCTGTCTTTCATTTTCATAGCAATCATTACTATGCTTCTGGCTATTCAGTATGCATCGAAAGATGTGACAAGAATAGAGGAAAAAATCAATTCCAATCTTTCCAAAATAGCGAAAGATCAAGAAGCAGATTTGAATGAATTTGTAGATCAACTCTCCATTTACTCCAACCCGTTTGATATTTATTCCAATGGAGCTTTTAAAAAGAGAGTCTTCATAGGCGAGAAGCTGGTTTATTGGTCAGACAATGAGCTTTTGGGGTCTTACGCCGATTTTGCGAAAGATTCAAGCCTTTTCCTTTACTCACTAGAAAAGGATTACTACATCGTTCAAAAAGAGGAAGTTCTTAATCAAAACCTGGCAATAGAAATCTACTCTTTTCTTCCTCTCCTTATAGACCCACCGATTAAGAATCAGCATCTAAAAGAGGAATACAATCAGGCTATATTCGAAGCATACAAGGTTCGATTCAATAGAGGAAATCAAAAGCTTAAGTTGGGGGATTTAAGTGTCCCAATAGAAATAGCTGAGCAGCCATATTACAAACTTGACTCATGGGTTGCTGGATTGAGTTTTATAGCAGCACTATTCCTTTTATGGTCTCTCTTTTTGAGGTTGGAAGGAAAATCTAAGCTTAAAAGGGCCTTGCTTATTCTGGTTGGCGCCATAGGAATAAGACTGTTTTTTTGGATCATTACCCATTACTTTATAAATGTCCCGCTTTTTGATGCGATTCACTATACATCGAAATATGGTTCGTCTCTTGGTGACCTTTTTCTAAACTCGCTGTTCGTCTATTTGCTTCTTTACTTATCCCTTAAGGAAAGGAGCCCCCGTACAGGTAGCAAGTTGCAATGGCTCAATCTTGCGTTTCTCTTGTTGCTGCTACACATCAGTGCCTACTTGCTTTTTAAGATTTGCTGGAATCTCCTCAATAACTCGTTAATCATATTGGATATCGGTGAAAGCATTCAATTTGATTTAACACGCTTGATCGCTTACTTCATTTTATTAATATGGGGAGTTATTCATTTTAGAGTTTTCAGAGTAGTGCTTTCATCGATCAAATTGTTTGATGGACACAGATGGCAGGTTGGTGTTGCGTATTTGGTGGTGATGGCTGCTATGGCACTTGTGATTCAAGATGAAAAGATTGTTCTGTGTTTTCTCATGCAAGGAGGATTGTTTGGAATTCTCTTCTTCTTTCGCTTTGACTTTCAGCTAGATAACCTCGATTATCGCTCGTTTTTGTATGTCTCTTTTTTAGTGGCATTTATTGCTTCCGTGTTTACCCTGGCTGTATATGAGTACTTTGAGAAAGCAGAATTGATTTCGAAGAAGCGGTTTGCGAATAGACTATTAATCAAAAATGATTTCTTGGGGGAGTATTTTTTAAACGAGAAGATAAGTGATATACAAAATGACACCTACATCAGAACAAGGTTGGGAAATCCGCTTTTGTCGAGTAGCTATATAGATGATAAAATTAAGCGTCAGTATTTGTCTTCCTATTTTGATAAATATGAAGTAGAAGTTGACCTTTTTGATGCCAGCGGCCACTCCCTTGTGGAAGGGAGCGATCACTATGATAGTTTGAGGTCGAAACTTAATTTTCCAGAGTATAAAACAGATTATCCGAACATCTACTTCGTACAGGATACAGAAGGCCAGATTCAAGATAGGTATCATTGTTTTATTCCCGTGACCTCCTTCGATCAGCCGGTGGGGTATGTGCTCCTGTCTTTAACGCTCAAAAAGTACATTCCTAAGAGTGTCTTTCCGCAACTGATGGTTGAGAGTCGCTATTATTTTACCGATGAAAACAAGTTTGATTACGCTGTTTATAAAGACGGCAAGCTCCTCTATAAAAGAGGACGCTTTGAGTTTGGAGGACTTTTGGATTATCCTACTCTTTCGAACCCTATACTGTATTTGAACGGATTAGAGGTTGGAGAGAAACACTTTTATGGTTTTAAAACAACAGATGATAAACGCTATGTTATTGCCTCAGATGTATATAGCTCTTCTTATCTCATTTCTAACTTTTCATTTTTCTATTTACTCATTCTGTTTTGCTTTGCCTTGATCTTCGCATTGCGAAATCTATTTATCACCAACAAGACGTTTAATTTATCATCCAAGATTCAGTTGTATCTGGCGCTATCGCTAATCGTGCCGATGTTGATTGTGAGTATAGCACTGCTAAACACACTCAATGAATCCTATAAAGAGGAAATAGATAAGAGTTTCAGTAAGAAAGCTTACAACATCTCCGAATACCTGCTGAGTGCTTCCGAGCAGTTTTTCAATAATGATATCAATCGAGATGATCTAAACAATGTCGTTTCTGAAGTATCGAGCCTGCTACAGTCTGATATCAATTTATACTCGGCAGAAGGTCAGTTGGTGGTTTCGAGCGAACCGGAGATTTTCAATATGGGCTTACTCGGGAAGCAAATTGCTCCACAACCTTTCAATGCGATCAAATACGCATTCTCCGAGAACAAAGTGTATAAGCAATCAATCGGGGATTTGAGTTTCAGGGTCTCGTACGTGGGATTAAGGTCTCATAAAGACGGCAAATTGCTAGGCATTTTATCACTGCCATATTTTAACTCTAAGAATCACCTTAGGAGACAGCAGGTTGAGGTGTTCAATAACCTCATATCCATTTTTACTGTCATTTTCATTTTGTCCGTCATTTTTGGAAATCTTGCTATTGAGCAATTGATAAGACCGCTTAAGCTTATAACTGAGCGACTGAAACTCACAGACCTAAAGGAAGTCAACGAACCAATCGCCTACACATCAGCTGATGAGATTGGGTTATTGATCAACGAGTACAATCTAATGATAGCTAAGCTGGAAGAGAGTAAGGCTGCTTTAGCTGCAAGTCAGAAGGAATCAGCATGGAAAGAGATTGCCCGACAGGTTGCTCATGAAATCAAAAATCCGCTCACACCCATGCGATTAAAAATCCAGCAGATGATGAGGCAGATGGGATCAGAGTCACGAGAATACAACACACTTAATTCGCTTATCGGGCAGATAGATGCTTTGAGCTCGATTGCAGATTCCTTTTCCGCTTTTGCAAGGATGCCTGCTCCTAAAAACGATCGTTTTGACTTGTCACAACTCATTACAAGTGTGGTGGAAGTACATAGGAGAGAGGATGTTACTATCGACTCTTCATCCGTATCAGAAGGAGTTTTTGTTTTTGCAGATATCAAAATATTTAGCGGTATCATGAATAACATCATTTTGAATGCAATACAGGCCTCAGAAAGTGGGAATACGATGATATTTGTATCTCTTGATGTCAGGCCTAAGAAAGTAATCATTGAAATTCGCGATAATGGAAGCGGAATCGAGGAGTCGGACCGAGAAAAAATATTTACCCCGTATTTTAGCACTAAGACCAGCGGAAGTGGAATAGGGCTGGCTGTAGCAAAAAAAGGAATTGAAAACGCAGGAGGAAACATATGGTTTGAGTCGAAGGTTGGGGAAGGCACCACGTTTTTCATTTCTCTCCCCATTGTGGGTTAGGCCACTTCTCATTGGAGTTCTTTTTACCATTTCCACTTTTTTGTACGCTCAGAGTCCTACTTGCCAGACATTTCAAGTGGATTCAATCATTCACTTAGGCGAACTACCCGTGGCTGAAGCCTCTATCACTGTAACACCCTCACTTCCATTTACTTTTGATGCCATCGCGAATAGCATTAAGATAGATAAACAGCGTAAACTGGATTCGGTTAAAGTCTGCTTTCAAACGATTTCACCAGATTTGTTAGGTCCTTATTTCAACAGAAACATCAAGCATTACTCTCGAGGAAGAGTTTCTCAAATTAGCGGACCTACGCTCCCTTCAGCAATTCCGAAGGAGGAGATTTTCGCATTTAATGATCTGGAATCATACGGAGCTATTACCAGAGGTGTCTCTTTTGGAAATCGTCAAAACCTATTCGTTAATTCCGCACTAAACCTTCAGCTCGATGGACAGCTTTCGGAAGACTTGTATGTGAGTGCTTCTATTACCGATCAAAACGTACCTTATCAACCGGAGGGAAACACACAACAAATAAGAGATTTTGACAATGTATTTATCAAGCTCTACAACGAAAAATTTAACCTGATCGCTGGTGACGTGGCTTTAACAAATCCTGTGAAGGAAGGCTATTTCCTCAAGTACTACAAAAACGTACAAGGACTTAGTCTGGATTATACCTATAAATTGAATGAAAAATGGAAAGCAAGATCCTCTCTTGGAGGATCAGCTGCCAAAGGCCAGTTTTCATCAGCGCAGCTTGATCCGATCGAAGGAGTGCAAGGGCCTTATAGACTTGTTGGCCCCAATGGCGAACGATTCATCATTGTGCTGGCTGATTCGGAGCGTGTATTTATCGATGGTCAATTGTTGCAACGTGGGTTCGATAGAGATTATGTGATTGATTATAACCTTGGGGAAATCACTTTTAGCAACACCATTCTCATTACACGATTTACAAGAATAAGGGTGGATTTTGAATATGCAGAACAAAACTACTCACGTACAAATCTCAATGCGACTCAGGAAATATGGAATGATAAGCTCAAGTTCTATTTCAATTTTTATCAGGAAAAAGACAACTCCAATAGTACATTGGGTTTTGAAATAAGTGACAATGATAGAGATGCCCTGGCTCAGCTGGGAGATAACAATGGCCTGGGAGTTGTCAGCGGTGCAGACTCTGTGGGATTTATTGAGAATGCTGTTTTGTATCGAAAGGCGGATACCATTTCCAACAACATCGCTTATTCGATATTTACGTATGAGACAAACCCTCAAGATGCTAATTACCGAGTTGTTTTCTCTGAAGTCGGGTTTGGAAATGGTGATTATGTACTCCAATCGTCCAGCGCCAATGGACGTATCTACGAATGGATAGCCCCGCTAAATGGCGAATCTCAAGGAAACTATGCACCTATTCGCATCATCCCTTTGCCCAACAAGAAGCAGATGATAGTACTTGGGAATCAGGTGAAAATCAACCGTTTTGAAACGATTGGTCAAGAGCTGGCCATTTCAAATCAAGATCAAAACTTGTATTCCGAAATCGGAGATGCCAATAACTCGGGGCTTGCATGGAAAGCAAACTTTGATTCCAAGGGAAGGATATTTGGAGCGTATAAGGTTGATGGCGGTGTGTCATTCGAGTGGGTAGACGAGACTTTCAAATGGATAGATCGGTTCCGACCGATCGAATATGATCGAAACTGGGGTTATAACATCTTTCAAGATACTCTTGATCGAAGTGATAGAATCTTAAGATCCAATGTGTCCATTAAGAAAGGTCGGTTTGACCAGTTGTCCTACAAGTTTAGCTACAGAGATCGCGCTGGAATCATAAACGGTCAGCAGCATGATGCCAAATTGTCCAAATCCGTAGGTCCCATTTTATCTAAGACTAGTCTCTACAAGATGTCCAATTCACCCTCAGGGCTTGCGAGTGAGTGGTTAAGATTCAAAGAAGACATTAGTATCAAAACACCCCTGATAACACCGGGGTATATATTTGAGCTGGATCAGCAAAGGACTAAAGTGGCGGATACTTTGGTAAGCTCTTTCATGTATTTTCAGTTGCACGATTTTTACATTCAGTCTGGAGACTCTTCGCATTTCCAATTCCGCGCTGATTACATAAGGCGAGAGGATAAGATTCCTGTAGATGGAATGATGATTCCTTTTACAAAAGCGGATGAGTTTCGACTAAGGCTCAATGGAACCTTTTGGAGCTCGCAAGCCATCGGAGTGTCAGCCAATTACAGAGAAGTAAAGGATAGGATAGGAGCGACCTCCGATGAGAATATATTGGGGAAAGTAGACTGGAATGGAACCTTCCTCAATAAGCATGTAAGGCAAAACTTCAGCTACTCAACTGCCAATACCAGAGAGCTTCGGCGGGAGTTTATATTTATCACAGTCCCAACGGGGGAAGGCACACACACTTGGAGAGATGAAAACGAAGATGGCTTACAAGACCTCAATGAATTCTATGAGGCAATCAATATCGACGAGCGCAATTACATCAAAATCTTCACACCTACAGATGAATATATCAGTGCTTTTCAATCCACGTGGCAGCACGGTCTGGATGTGAAGCTGCCTAAAAGATGGCGATCCGAAGGAGGGATTGTTGGCGAACTGTCAAAATTGAGTTTCAATACCAACGTCCAGTTAAACTATAAGTCTACGGATAACAATTTGGCGAACCGGCTGACTCCATTCCGACAGAGGCTGAAGGATGTAGCTGTCATTTCCGCCCAAAATAGAAAACGCTATAGCGTTTTCTACAATCGAAACGGCTCTGGTTTGGCTTTCGATTTTAATAGAAATGCCAACGAACGAAAGTCGCTGCTTACAAATGGTTTTGAGATACGAAAGCGACAAAACTGGTCCTCGAATGTTCGGTGGTCATTGGAAAAGGGCCTGATGGTGCGATTTCAAGGCGAGCTGGAAAATGTATCCAATGAGTCTGATTTTCTTGAGTCGAGGAATTTTGAGATAGACGGATACTCTTGGGCACCTGAGCTGGTATGGCAACCGACCAATGGCTTTAGAGTATCAGGTAAGTTTCAAAGTGAAGAATCAGCAAAATACCGAAATAGAGCGAAACTCATCCATTACCAGTTACAGTTTGGAATCGACTCTCATAAAGTCCGGAAAGGGAAATCTAAATGCTCAGGTTCAATGGATTCAAATCGATTTTAAAGGAGAGGCAAATACTTTCTTAGGGTATGAATTGCTGGAAGGGCTGCAACCGGGACAAAACCAAAAGTGGAACTTCAATTGGCAGCAGTCGCTCAATCGCGGACTTCAGCTTACCATACAATACAATGGTCGTAAGTCTTCAGGTATCCAACCCATTCATACAGGAACGATGCAGTTGACTGCTTTTTTTTGAGGATTGTTTGATTGTTATTTCTAGTCTAATCTTTTGACATTTATGGTAGGAGGGAAATGGTAAATGCTTGCGCGTTAAAACTATAATTATCAATTAAGAAGATGAATTACTTTTTATCTTATTAGTATTGTTTATAGGTCTAATATAAAGGAAATTTTGAGTGTTTTGTTTACAACTCTTCATTTAGGAATGCATGGCTAAGGAATTAGAAATTAAAGTAGAAAAGGATCATATTGAGTCGCTGACTAAAGCATCTGGAGTTTCAGCTATGTCCGAATTAATATGGAATTCACTTGATGCAGATTCTAATAATATCCTAATCAGTTTTAAAACAAATGGTTTATCCATTAGCAATATTGAAGTAGAGGATGATGGTCATGGAATGGACTATAACACTGCTGAAATGGCTTTTCAAAGTATAGGTGGATCGAATAAGAAGAATCGTTTCAAGAGTCCAAGCGATAGAGTTCTTCATGGTAAGGAAGGCAAGGGAAGGTTAAAAGCGTTTGCTTTAGGGGATCTAATTAAATTTAGCAGTACGTATAAAGACAATGGTTCTGTTAAGAATTTCGAGATTACGTTAGACCGAAATAATATTAAATGGCCTCATGTTGGTGATTTAAAAACACTAAAAAAAGGAGAAGCGAAAACAGGAGTTCAAATTATTATCAATAATGTAAATGATAAGAATGCTGCTACTCTTTTTAAGGAAAATGGAATAAAACTGCTTGAAGAAAAATTTGCGGTATACTACATGTCTTATCCTACTTTCCAAGTTTCAATCAATAAACACCAATTGGATTTTTCGTCATACATAAAGAATGAGTATGAGGAATCGATTAACATTGAAACCACTCCAGAAGAAGGAAAAATGGTTTCAATTCCTTTTAAATTTAAAATCATTGAATGGCACAGGACCTGTGAAAAAAAAATGTATTTATGTGGAGCTGAAGGCATATCATTTCACGAGGATTCTTTAGGAATAAGAACTTCTAACTATCAAATAACGGTTCACATTCTATCCAAGTATGTTGAACATCTTCATAGATCAAACGACTTGCAGCTTGGTGAGAGTAATCAAGTTCTTCATGATGCAATATCCCTTTCAAAAGATATTGCAAGAAAATACATACGTGATCGCAAACATGAAGAAGCAAGAGGATTTATTAATGAACTGAAGAAAGATGGGATATACCCTTACCCAAATACAGCACCGTCAAGTAAGATTGAGGAGACACAGCGAAAAGTATTTGATATTGTTGCTCTTCAGCTTAACGAACATTTATCTGAGTTCTCTGAGCAACAGAAGCAAAGCAAACAATTAACTCTCAGTCTTATAAAAGAAGTCTTAGAAAGTGATACTTCAGGGCTAGATAAAATATTTAAGGAAGTTATTGACCTTCCTGACAGTAAGCGTGAAGATCTAAAGGAAATTTTAGAAAAGACATCCTTATCAACAATTGTTGATACTATGAAAGAAATCACTGATAGGTTAAGAATTGCCTACGAAATCAAACTGATTCTTTTTGACAAGGGGTGGAAAGACAAGGTTTTGGAAAGAAAGCATCTTCATCAAATTGTAAAAAATGAAACTTGGCTATTTGGTGATGACTATACCTATGGTGCTGACGATGTAAACCTAAAAACGGTCTTAAAATCTTATTTGAAACATCTAAAAAGAGAAGATTTTGAAGAAGTAGTTGAATCAGAGGATAATTCGAATTTACAGGATATACCAGACGTCTGTTTATGGAAACAATATAATTCTGGTCGGTCAGGTCATTTTGAAAACCTTGTGGTTGAACTTAAGAGACCAAACAAGAGGGTGGGCACAGATGAACTAGATCAAATAAAAAAGTATGCGCGGGCTGTTGCGAAAGATGATAGATTTCCAAAAAACAAGACTAAATGGGTTTTTATTCTCCTCGTAACAGAAATGAATGAAGATGCAAAAAGTGAATGCGATCAAAGAGATAGAGACTTTGGTCATATTGATACAAAGGACAATTATGATGTCTATGTGAAAAAATGGGGCTATTTATTGAATGAAGCCGAGGCAAGGCATGAATATCTGAAGAATAAACTAAACTATAATATTTCCGAAAACGAAGAAGGTGTATCACTTCTTAAGAAGAAGTATAGTGAATACCTCCCGGAAGAAATCGAATAAATATGCATGAGCAATGGACTAAATATATAAACCCTAAAAGGGAAAGGGCTTCTAAGAGAAATAAGGAAAGAGACCCCAGAAATGAGTTCGAAAGTGATTTTGGTAGAGTCATTTTCAGTCCCGCAATAAGAAGAATGCATGATAAAACACAGGTATTCCCATTAACAACAGATGATAATATTCATTCTCGGCTAACCCACTCAATGGAAGTCATGGCAATTGGACACTCATTGGGGTTAAGAGTTGTTGAAAATGATGTTTTTTTAATGAAAACAGGGCAACAGAAGGAATTTGCTCATAGAACAATACCAGTCATTCTTAAGAATGCTTGTTTGGTACATGATATTGGAAACCCGCCTTTTGGACATTTTGGAGAAACTGTAATATCAGAATATTTCACAAAGCTTTTTACCTCTAATGAATTACAGAAGTTGGGGTTAAATCTTGAACTCTCAGAACTTCAAAAGGAAGATTTTATGAATTTTGATGGTAATGCTCAAGGTTTTAGGGTACTTACTAAGCTTCAGGTGTTAAATGATCCTTATGGGCTAAACCTTACGTTTGCAACCTTAGGTGCATATCTTAAGTATCCCAACTCTGGAGAGATAGATAAAGCAAAGCTGGCAACAAAAAAGAGAGGTGCCTTTCAGTCAGAAGAGAGTGTTCTCAAAAGTGTTTTGAAGAACTGTGATTTAATTAGAGATGGCAAAGCAATAAGACATCCTTTATCTTTTTTAATGGAAGCTGCAGATTCCATATGCTATCTGGTCATGGACATTGAAGATGGCTTTAATAAGAACTGGTATAGTTTTAGTGAAATAGCCCAATTCTTTCAAGAAATTCCATCATGCCAAGAAAAGCTAATCAAACTTGATGAAGATATCAAAAAAGGAATAGGTCTCGAAATAACAAAAATGGTAGAATTTAGAATATTCTTAATTGCGGAGTTAGTTCAGATTGCATTGGACAATTTTGTGAGTAATCTTGATCAAATAACCGATGGAAACTATAATCATGAGCTAATCGAAGATGATGAATCAGGACTATCTGATAGACTTAGAGAGTTTGTTGATCTAAAGATATTTCCTAAAAGAGATATCCAACAGCTAGAATTAACTGGACACTCTATTTTGACAGGATTATTAGACTACTATTTGGAGTTTATTTTCCATAGCTCAAAGCATTACAGAAAAAGAGCAAAAAATATGATGTCAGGGAGTATTGTAAGAGCTTCTTTGATCGAAAATAGTGTTGAAAATTTTGAGGAACTTAGTGATTATTATAAGCTTAGAGTAATCGTAGATTTTATAACTGGAATGACAGACCAATTTGCATTGCAACAATATCAGAAACTGAGTGGGCAAAAAATTAGCTGATATAGAGCGTGAAATACGATCAAAAGAAGAACGATTCTTTGATTACTTCAAGAATGTCCTTGAAGGAGAACTGTTTGATTTCTTAGAGCTACTTTCTACCACAACGAAAGTCTTCGTTTTTAGCGGTATCATAAGAAATTATTTTTTACACAATTATCTGGTTAGAGATGTTGATATTGTTGTAGAATCGGACGATAAAATAGAGGAAATCTTACAGAATGTTGATTTTAGAAAAAACTCATTCGGTGGATACAAGATTTCTTTAAGCGGAAAGAACCTTGACCTTTGGAGAATGGATAAGACTTGGGCTGTATATCGAGAAGACCACCAAATTACAATGAACCTTGATTTAGAAAGAATAATCCCAGAAACGGCTTTCTTCAACTTCTCCGCTATCATTTACTCGCTAAATAGTCACAAATTCTTATACAAAAAGGATTTTGTCAAGTTCTTGAAGACTAAGACAATTGATTATGTTTATAAGCCAAATGCAAATCCAAGTTTATGCGTGGTAAACACTCTTTATTATTCTGATAAATATGATTTGAAGATTTCAGAGAGATTATCTGAATTGATATTCCAGTGGCATGAAAGTGGAGATAGAAAATATGGAGAAGTTCAATTGAAGCACTTTGGAAAAGAGATATATACTGATGAAAAAATTGATTTTCGTTTAAATAAACTTGCAAATAGCTAGTTATCGAAACTGGTCTCAATTTCATCTTTACTCAAATTATATCAACTTAGGCCACTCCTGATAAA
>JAGDZQ010000024.1:28887-29212 GCA_049115715.1 Cyclobacteriaceae bacterium | reverse complement strand
GCGTTCCTGTTGCTACCAATTCCCAGTCTCTGGAGACCACTTTACTCAATGATTCATTCAACCATCTTCTACGTTTAATCTTCAAGTAACATGCCTTTCCTCTGATTGGAAAATCTTTGACGGTGACTTCTTCATAAAACCCATGAGAACTCAGCTTATGACCCAAGAACTCTGTAGGATGCAAATCCCTTTCTGTCAAACTAAGCCAATAGCCTTCCTCTGTCTTTTTCACTGAGGTAACTTCAAAATAATTCAGAATGCCTTCTGGTAAGAATAATGATATAATAGATTGATCCAATAGCCTTTTTTGAAATCAAAATTATAC
>JAGDZQ010000024.1:0-28825 GCA_049115715.1 Cyclobacteriaceae bacterium | reverse complement strand
ATTAAATCCGTCCATCAAAACCTAAACAAATATGCATTTATCAGGAGTGGCCTAAAGAGACAAAGTGAAAATCTCAGTGAAGACTCCAAACGGGAAGCGGACGATGCAATCTCTAGCCTCGAACAAAATAAGAAAAAAGCATCTAAAGCGTTAGAAAAAGTAAAGAGAGCCTCCGAAAAAGATATTAAGGATCTTCAAAATCAATCAGAAGAGATTGTAGCTAACCTTAAGGATGAATTGAAGAATTTTGGATCACGGTTTCAGAAATGGCTGGGTAAAAAATAAAAAATCCCAACCTTTTTCAAAGCAGGGATTTTTTTTAGATCTAATAAATTAAATATCTAGAGTGCTGCAGATTTTATTGAGCTGTATAACACGCGTCGTGCATTTGCTTCCCTCAATTCTTGCTGCACATCAGAAACGATTCCAAACTTAACTTCAACGTCTACTTTCATAGACATTGTAACCTGATCTCTTAAAACCTCTGATTGCTTGTCCTTTTCCTGATTTACAAATTGAATGATGTCATCGATTTCAACGAAAACATCATTGGTTTGAATCCTAGGTTCTTCACCATAAACGCCTACATTCTTAGGCTTACCAAGATAAATATAGCTTACAAGCGATTTTCTCGCGATTTTTGTAAGCTGAGTTGCCTTAGGTAGGTGCTGCTCAACCATTATATCAGTTTCTCTCATTACAGTAGTTACCATAAAGAAGAACAAAAGCATAAAGATAATATCAGGAAGTGCTGCAGTTGGTATTTCCTGAGAAGCACTTGTGCTCTTTTTAAATTTTGACATAATCCTTTATTCTTATTAGTTAGGTTCTGCAATCGAGATTGCTCTCGGTATACCTTGTCTTCCTCTATTATACATATCTTTTTGAATGTCATCATCTCTATCGAGAGCCAGCCATTCGTCTACGGTAATGCCCACTCTTTCTGCATATATTTCATTGTATGCAGAATTGATAGCATCCAATACCTGAATGTATAAATCGTAGCTAGTACCTCTGTTTGCCTTGAAAGAAACAACGCATTCCGTCGGATCATCAGATGAATCCGAACGTTTGCCCGAAGAATTCACAAAGGACTTCATCGACGAAGGTAGACTACTATATATTTCTATACCCTCTTCTGTTGGCTCTCCAAAATTTAGAACAAACTTCTTAACATCATCTTTCAGCATAGAGATTGGAGCCGTATAAGGCTCGTCTTCCACCAAAAGGTTGTCTTGTGAGTTTGCTAAAATCTTAAAGATGTTCTTATCATTCTTAGTAATCTCCGGTGGTGGATCATTTGGATCCACTTTGGGCGGCAACAACAACATAATACCCTTATCATTGGCTATAGTAGTCGTAACCAAAAAGAAGATAAGAAGTAAAAATGCTATGTCGGCCATAGACCCTGAGTTTACCTCAGGTGCCTCCCTTTTTTTTCCTCTAGGCATTATTTAATCATTTTGGATATCTCTGTATAAACAATTCCTATGATTGCAAAAGCTAAGAAGATATACATGGAAATAATTCCTGCACCTACAACTTTAGCAGTACCTTCTGTTGCTGTATCTGATTCTCCACTTGACATGGCATAACCCACGAAGAAAACAACCAATACAACCCCAAATCCCGCTAGTGCTCTTAAAAGCAATCTTTTGTCTCCTAACAATTGTACTATATAAAATACAAGCGTTAAAAGTATACAAGCGAAAACTAAAACATAGCCAGCGTATAATCCTATATCTACCATTTTATTTTAGTTTAGGGTCTTATTTTGAAAGATTGTGCTTCACTAGTATATCAACAACAGAGATTGAAGCGTCTTCCATGCTATTTACTAATGAATCGATTTTAGATATTAGGTAGTTGTAAAAAACCTGAAGTATAACAGCAACTATCAAACCGCCAACTGTTGTAAGTAGTGCAACTTTAATACCATCAGCAACTAGAGAAGGAGAAACATCACCTGCTGCTGCAATAGCCTCAAATGCATCGATCATACCAATTACAGTTCCCATGAATCCAAGCATTGGAGCAAGAGAGATGAAAAGTGAAATCCAAACCATTCCTCTTTCTAGTTTTCCCATTTCTACAGAACCATACGCAATGATTGATTTTTCAACCATTTCAATACCTTCTGACATTCTCATCATACCTTGAACGAAAATAGATGCAACAGGTCCTCTTGTATTTCTACAAACTTCTTTTGCTGCTTCGATTCCACCACTTGCCAAAGAACTCTCAACATTTGCAAGAAGTTTTTTAACGTTGGTAGTTGCTAAGTTTAAGTGAATGATTCTTTCAATCGCAACCGCAAGACCTAAAATCAAACAAAGCAATACAATACCCATGAAGGTAGGACCTCCATCGATAAACAATCTTTTTACATTTTGGTGGAAGCTTCTTTCAACTTCCTCTTCATCCGCAACAACTGGGGCGGGAGCCGCTACTGGAGCTTCTTCTACTATTTCAGTTTCAGCCGCAGTAGTATCCTCTGCAACCATTGATGAGTCTGTTTCTGCATCTCCCTGAGCATATGAATTCACTGAAGAAAATGTGAAAACGCCAGCTATCATCAAAAGAGTAAATAACTTTTTCATAATTTGTTTTGGTAGTCTTCGGTTAAGTTTTGTTTTATTAGATCGTAAATATATATTAATTCATTTTATTTAATGCGGAGAGAGAGGGATTCGAACCCTCGATACCCGCAAGAGTATACACGCTTTCCAAGCGTGCGCCTTCAGCCACTCGGCCACCTCTCCTAATTTCCTCCTCACGCTTTCGAAAGGGGGACAAATAAATCATAAAAAATGAGCTTATCCAAATTTAAATAGACCGATTAATTTCTTTTCTAAGCATCCATTTCTCCGATCAGAGGAATCTGCAATTTTTCCTTCACTTTATCGAGGCTTTTCTCGTTTCCAAGAAGATACATCAGTTTAGTAACAGCTGCTTCTGTCGTAATATCTCCTCCTCCTATTACTCCCAGTTCATTTAGCCGCTTACTCGTTTCATATCTTCCCTGAATCACTTCCCCTCCACTACATTGGCTTACATTGAAAACGATAATTTCTTTTTTAATTGCCTTTTCTATTAATTTAAGAAACCATTTGTGATTCATGGTATTGCCAGAACCGTAGGATTCCAGTATTACACCTTTTAATCCTTTTGAGTTAAGTAGGCTTTTGATCACCTGCTCTGTAATTCCAGGAAACATTTTAAGTATAACCACATTTTCGTCGAACTTATTCCTGATCTTAAGCTTGGCCTTGGGATTGTGGGAAAGTAAATAGCTTTTTCTAAACTCTATATCAATTCCGGATTCTGCCAGATAAGGATAGTTTTGAGATTGAAATGCAGCAAAGGTGCTGCTCCTGATTTTCTGAGATCTATTTCCTCTTAGCAGGAAGTAATTGAAATAGATACAAACCTCACTAACTACGGGGCTTCCGTTTTCTTGTTTTGAAGCTATCTCGATTGCTGTCAACAAATTTTCTCTTGCATCGGATCGAATGTAACCAATAGGGATTTGAGCTCCCGTTAGAATTACAGGCTTATTTAACCCACTAAGAATAAAACTAAGTGCTGACGCAGAATATGCCATGGTATCAGTACCATGTAAAACTACAAATCCGTCATACTGCGAATAGTTCTCATATACAATATATGCTATGTCTTGCCAGTCTTGCGAGTCAATATTGGAAGAATCCCTTGGTTCTGGAAAGGATATGACAGTAAGCTTAAGTTCAAAAGACTTAAGCTCAGGTATACGCTCGATGACTCTACCGAAATTAAAAGGAACAAGAGATCCTTCTTCATCCATTACCATACCGAAGGTACCCCCAGTATATATTATCAGAATTGATCTATCTGGATCGACTTTGGCAGTAGTTCGAATGTTTACGATTTTGTAATTCTTCATTTAGAAAAAAGGTCAATCGAATTTGATGAAGTAATTTCACCAATTTGATCTAAATCTGTCTCTAGAACGCTCGCAATTTTATCTGCAACATTTCTAACTAGTGCAGGTTCGTTTCTTTTCCCTCTCATTGGAACAGGCGCGAGATAGGGACTATCCGTTTCCAAGAGGAAATACTTCAATTCAAGTTCTTTGATCACGGGTTCAAGTCCCCCGTTCTTAAAAGTTGACACTCCTCCAAAACCAAGAAAAAAACCCATCTCCGTTATCATCTTTGCTTGATCGATAGTTCCAGTAAAGCAATGAAATACTCCTTTGAGTCCTTTTTCATAATGTAGTTTCACCAATTCGATTGTTTCATCAATAGATTCACGACAATGAATCGCTACTGGCAGGTCATGTTTAATCGCCAAATCGCATTGAATGTTAAAAGCTTCTTTTTGCTCTTCAAAGAGTGATTTATCCCAATATAGATCAGTACCAATTTCTCCAACCGCACAAAATCCACCTTTATCCAGCCAGGATTCCACTTCATACAAATCTTTCTCAAAGTGCTTAGTGACTGAGCAAGGATGCAATCCCATCATGGGGATACAAAAGTCTTGATATCGATCAGCCAACTCCATCATACTATCAATTGATTCATGATCGATATTAGGCATGTAGATTTTTTCTACCCCTGCCTCCTTGGCACGTTCTATTACCTGATCAATATCATTCTTAAACTCATCTGTATAAATATGTGCGTGGGAATCTACTAATCTCATATTTCAATTTTTTTAAACTGATATCCTAATTTATCGAAATGATCAAGTGTCTCGGGAAGCAAGGTTTTCAAGTTGTCAAAGGCTTTTTTCGTATCATGAAAAACGATTATTTCTCCAGATTTCATCCCTTTAATGCTGGATAGAGATTTCTGGATATTTAATTTTTGATCAAAGTCACCAGATAAAAACCCCCACATTATTATGGATTTTTTCAAAGAAATCTTTTTTATACTTCGAATATTGATTCTTCCATATGGCGGACGAAAAAGATTGGTTGTGATGTTCATTTCTCCTAATACCCGATCACACTTCGAAGTATCATTTTCGTAATACGCAGAATTTGTTTTCCATCCGCTCACATGAGAATAGGTATGATTACCAACAGAGTGTCCCGCCTTTAAAACCTTTAATAGTGTTTCTGGACTCTTTTCAACATTCTTCCCCACAACAAAAAAAGTGGCTTTCGCATTGTATTGGTCAAGCGTATCAAGAACGTAATCTGTGACTTCCTCTGTGGGGCCATCATCAAAAGTCAAGTAAAGGTTCTTATCTACATTATTAACCTTCCAAACAAATTGTCCGAAAATCAATCTTTGTATTAAGGGTGATTTGAAAAAGTACATGACCTAATTTTTGATCAGGCATGAAAGCATGGTAATATCATCTCCATAGGGTACATCTTCTCTAAATTCATCTATGGACGCCATTAGCGAATTGTGAAAATGGGTAAGATCCTCTGGTAATTGATTTCCAATCAATTCGCATATTCGTTCTTCTCCATATTGCTCATCTTGACTATTGAAAGTCTCCGAAAGCCCATCTGTATATCCAAAAAAGAAAAACTCTCTTAGGTTTTCAATTTTAACTGTTTCCAGAAATGGAAGTGGGTCAAACATTCCTAATATCGTGGTGCCATCATTGAGCTCCTGAAGTTTACCATCCGATAGCAAGTATTGAGGATTATGCCCACAATTGATGTATTCAAAGCTTAGAAGCCTAAAATCATACATTCCAAGGAAAAAAGTGATGAAATTCTCTCCATTTCCACTATTCGCTATGGTATGATTGAGCTCCGAGACGATTTCCTTAAGATCATTTGTCTTACGAGCAAGTGTTCTAAGAGAGGCTTGAAAATTGGACATCAACAATGCAGCAGGAACACCTTTGCCAGAAACATCAGCTACGCAGACCAAAAACCGGTCATCGTCTATCGTAACATAATCGTAATAATCTCCGCCTACATCATGATGAGGAAGATAAACGGCTTCAATTTTGAGTTTTTTGGTCTGGGGAAGTGTTTTGGGAAACAGAAAATTCTGAACTCTTTTCGCGATTTCCAACTCCTTTCTATAGGCTTCTTGCTCTAGTTCTCTTCTAGCTAATTTTTTATTTTCAATAGCCACAAGTATGATGTTGGTCAATGCTTGCAGAAATGTGCTACTGTCGTTTTCACTGCTTTCTAATACACCTCCAAGAAAAACAACCGCAAGGATATTCTCTTTATGAAAAACCGGAATTACTTTTTCAAAATCTCTATACTCCGACTTATCATCCTGCAAAGTTTGACTTGCTTTGATATCACGAAACCTGGAGTCAAGTGTGCCATCATCCCAATTGTGTTTCGATCCAAACGAGGCTTTACATGTCCAATTATCATCACTAACAAAGAGGGCCATCCGCTTCACCTTCAGGTCTCCAAGAAGCGTGAATTTGTAAATTTTAAACAAGTCAGACTCAGATAAATTGTTGTTTATCGCCTGCGTGACCTCAAGTAAAGCATTGAGTTCTAAGTCTTTGATATCGAGCTTGGCCTTCATCTTATGAGTTATGAGCTAATAGTCCTTTTTTGGTAGCTAAGAAAAATGAAGATCGAATTTGATCATCGGTCAAATTGGCTTCTGGCCACTCATCATCCACATCTTTAAGGATCTTGATCCAGTCTTGTTTTTGTAGTGATTTTAGAACTTCTAGAAGCGGAGCTTCAGCGTAGGAAGATAGCGCAATAAGTTCATCAAACGATTGAACAAAGTATAATTCATCTAGTACGTTAAATTCATCATCCGACATTTAGTATTTCCTTCCTTTCCATGAATACTTCCCAAAAATAGAAGCTAATCCTAAAAATGACACAAACGCAGGATAAATTATCTGTAAAGCCACCCCTACGAGCATGGCCCTTAATCTGCTTGTGCTAAAAAAATGTGCCACCGATATTATCAAAAACAGATCGCAAGCTACCCTTATAGAGACTGTAGCCGCAAATGGGGTCAATTCTGTTTTGCCTAAAAAAAACAATAATAAGTAAGCTAAGTAAAAGAGATAATCAATGAAGAAATAGACAGAAGCAAGTATTGTAAAAGCATTCTTATGAAATTTCCATTTACTACTCCAGCGTAATCTTTGGTTAATTAACTCTCCGAGGTCCCTTTTCGAAGAAGTTGTGACTATTGCCAAAGGGTTCTTAAGAAAAAAAATAGAGCCTGGATATTTGGCATGGAGCTTTGATAATAAAAACTCATCATCCCCCGATGGAATTTGCCTATTACCATTATAGCCTTTCACATCCAAAAACGCTTCTTTCTTATATGACAGGTTTGCTCCATTGCATGTTAAAGGATGCCCTGATCTAAGTGCAGCTGCTCCAAACCCAATAAGCATGGAAAACTCCACCGATTGAAATAGGGATAAGAGCCCCCGCCCCTCCATCTTAACAGGACCAGTCTGCATCACTACTTGTTCATCTTCATATCCTTCAGCAAAAGAGGCTATCCAGTTTTTTCCCACAGAGCAATCACCGTCTGTTGCTAATATGTACTTATTTTTAGCCAAGCCAATTCCTTGTTCAATAGCAGCTTTTTTGCCCGATTCATTCAATAAGGAGTAGTGAAATTGATTATTCCCTCGGTTAATGAAATCCTTTACAATTTCAGCCGTGTTATCTTCTGAATTGTCATCAATGACTATTACTTCGTAAAGGTCTTTTGAATAAGATTGCTGTTCTATCTCTGTAAGGAGCTTTTCAATATTTTCAGATTCATTTCTGACAGGGAGTATGATAGAAAAACTCTTTCCCCGAATATTGGCTCTTGATGTCTGAGGGGTTTTGATCCAAAAAAACACCAAACTCAGAAAAACCATTGCATGAATAGCAGATAATGCTATAAAAATGATCATTATGAGAGTTTAGGCCTAAAGGTGATAATAGGAATAACGCCAACCAAAGAGGGAATCACGGTATTGATCAACCAAATCAGCAAGCATGGAAGCATAATTAAACTTAGGTCTTCAATATAAGGTTGAAAAAAAAGTATAGAGCTCGCTTCTCTCACTCCAAGATTCCCAAATAGAGAAGGGATAAAGGAACGAAACATAAAAACCCAACCGATACCCATCGTGACTATAAATGAGGAAAGATCAGGGTTGAAAAATGAAATCAAAAGATAGAATTGCAGGGTAAAAATACAATATCTGAGAAGCGTCAATAAAACAACTCTCCAGGCGATAAACGAGTTTAAGAATTGGGTTGGCAGTCCCAGAAAAGAATTTCTCGATATTATTAGAATCAATACTAATAAAAGAACCGAAAGCAAGGGAGCTAAATAGTAAAGTGCATCATTAGATTCTGTAAAAAAAGCTATTGAAAACGCTCCGTACACAACTGTGATGAATAATATGGTTAATCTATTGTAACCTAATGCCACCATTGAGATTTTCTTCCCACGCGATTCGGTAATTCGGCTTGTTAAGTCTCCTGTGGCGAATGGGAGCATCCAATTCATTGCAAGGCCTCTTAAAACAATCTTCAAAGATTCCCGAAAGGGTATTTTTTCTTCTGGAAGCGATATCTGCCAACGAAGTGCTTCCAAGCACCAGTTCACAGGCATAAGTAGCAAAACAATTAAAAAAATTGGAAGGAAAGTGGGGAAGAAAAAAGCAGAAAAATCAAGTTCGACTTCAGATAATTTATTGAAAATAAAACCAAAGCACAGCACCAATATCACTGTTTTCACAAACTGCGCCAGGGCCTTTTTATTTATCAATTTGTAATCGCTAATTTGCATGAATGTCATTAGTAACCTCAACCGCCAAAGAAAAAATCATCCTAGGTCTGGATCCTGGAACCAGTGTGATGGGGTACGGACTAATCAAAGTTAAGAAACAACAGCTCAACCTTCTTCAATTTGGAGTAATCCATCTAAAAAAATACGACAGTCACGAACTCAAACTTAAAAAAATATACGATCGGGTACTTAGCTTAATTATTGACTACAACCCTGACGAAGTAGCTTTAGAAGCTCCTTTCTACGGCAAGAACATTCAATCCATGTTAAAACTTGGGCGCGCGCAGGGAGTAGCCATGGCGGCTGCTTTGTCACGAGAAATTCCTATTACCGAATACGCCCCAAAAAAAGTAAAGCAGTCAGTGACCGGAAATGGTAACGCATCCAAGGAGCAAGTAGCCTCAATGCTTCAAACGCTGCTTAAATTTCAAGAATTGCCTAAGTTACTTGATGCTACAGATGCTCTTGCTGTAGCTCTTTGCCATCATTATCAGGGTGGAAAGACTCAGAAAACCACCAAAAGCTGGGGGGCGTTTCTCTCAGAAAATCCTAACAGAGTAAAGTGATATAAAAAAATCGTATTGCTACTCCTATTAAATGGCTTGTTTTATTTTTTCAGCAATACTGCTCAGCTCATCATTATCTGGAGAAAGTTTCATTCTTCCAAAATCCATATCGCTTATCCCATTTATTGGAATCAAATGAACATGAGCGTGTGGAACTTCAAGTCCAATAACAGTCACTCCTATTCGTTCGCATTTCACTACTTTTTCTATTCCTGCTGCAACTTTCTTAGCGAATAAATGAAGGCCTGACAAAACCTCATCGCTCAAATCAAAAATATAATCCACTTCCTCTTTTGGAATAACAAGTACGTGACCTTCTGCCAGCGGATTAATATCTAAGAAGGCTAAATAACTATCATTTTCTGCGACTATATGTGCAGGAATCTCTCTTGAGATAATTCTCGAAAATATACTTGGCATCAGAAAGAGATATCCAGTACTTCAAATTCCATTTTACCTGCAGGCACATCAATTACGGCCTTTTCTCCTATTTTCTTGCCTAGGAGCCCTTTTCCAATTGGGGATTTAATAGAAATTTTTCCAAGCTTAAGGTCTGACTCTTCTTCCGCTACTATCTGGTATTTCATAGTAGCCCCATTCTTGGCATTTTTTATTTTGACGTTGGCCAATATCCCAACTTTAGAGGTATCAAGACTTGATTCATCAATTACTCTTGCGTTTCCAACTACCGCCCCCAACTTTGCTATTCTCAACTCTAACAATCCTTGAGCATCTTTCGCAGCATCGTACTCCGCATTTTCACTCAAATCTCCCTTGTCCCTAGCTTCGGCTATTTGCTTAGCCATGTCAGATCTTCCCTTGGTTTTCAACTCATTTAATTCCTCTTTGAGTTTTTCTAAACCTTCCTTCGTATAATAATTAACTTCAGACATACTTCCTTTAAATAAAAAAGAACGGCCCTTCCGGAAACCGTTTCAATGTGATAGTTTCTAATTGCTATGTTTATTGCAAATATAAAGTTTATTCAGAAAAACAGGTCAATTTGCTTGAGGGAGTCCTGCTTCTTGTAGTTTTTTGACTAAAACTTTATTAATTCTTTCGTAGGATTCAAAAGTCCATCCAGCCACATGAGGAGTGAGAATAACATTGTCAAACTCCTTAAGTCTGCCGAATACTTTTTCTTCCTCTGCACTAAGTTTTCTTATTTTTTCATTTTCAAGCACATCGAGCCCTGCACCTAATAGTTTTCCTTCTTCAAGAAGCTCAACCACTGCGGATAATTTCATTACTTCTCCTCTAGCAGTATTCAATATTACCTTTACTCCTTTAAATTCTCGCAAATAGCTAGAATCAAATAAACCTCTTGTCTCGACAGTAAGTGGCACGTGAATACTCAATATCTCTGTTTCTTTTATAAAAGTCTGAAGATCAACCTCTTCTACATACTGAGTCCCATAGCCTGATTTATACTTATCATAGGCAATAACTCTGCATCCAAAACCTTTTAGTTTTCTAGCCAGGCTCGATCCCATATACCCATAACCGAAAATGCCAACTGTTCTTTTCTTAAGCTCCCACCCTCTATTTCCTTCCCGATCCCATACTCCAGACCTCACCTCCACATTTCCAGTATGGATCTTGTGTAAGATACTTAGCAGCATACCAACAGCGTGCTCTCCAACAGCGTCTCTATTCCCCTCTGGAGCATTAACTAATCTGATATTTTTGCTTGTTAAATAAGGATAATCGACTTTATCTATACCAGCTCCTGCCCTACCTACAAACTCCAGTGAAGTAGCCAAATCAATAAGTTCCTTGTCCACATTTGTCTTGCTTCGAATGAACAATCCTGAATAATTAGAAATTACATCCAATATTTCTTCTCTGCTGATATCGGGTCTATAATGTGGCTCAAAACCAGCTTCCGTCAGCATATTCTCAATACTATCATGCATTAAGTCAACAATTAATACCTTCTTCATAAACCGTATAATAAGTGTGCTACCGAAAAATAAACGGCCAAAGCAATTAAATCGTTCGCAGTTGTAATAAATGGACCTGAAGCCAATGCGGGGTTTACACCTAGCTTATTTAACAATAAAGGAGTAAAAGTCCCCATAAATGACGCAAGAAGTACTACACTAAAGAGTGCTAATGAAACCGTAATAGCCAGTGACTGATTTGTATACATGAGAATCACTGCTCCAAAAACCATCAATGCCAAAATCACCCCATTCACCATCGCGACGAAAAACACTTTCAGTAATCTTTGCATCGTAGAATCTGCAAATACATTTGGGCTCGCTAAACTCTGAACCACAATGGACGAAGATTGAATACCCACGTTTCCTCCCATGGCAGTGATCAATGGAATGAAAAAAGCCAGAGCGGGAATGATCTTTATATCTCCTTCAAAATGACTTATAAAGTATGCTCCTAAAAATCCACCAAATAGGCCAATTATAAGCCAAGGCAATCTTGCTTTTGATAAATCCCAAACTGAATCCGTCTCCTCCACATCGGAAGAAATACCTGCCATAAGTTGCCTCTCCTCCTCAGCTTGCTCGGTGATGACGTCTACTATATCATCTATTGTAATCCTTCCAACCAATCTGCCTCGAGCATTAACAACAGGAACAGCATCCAAATCATACTTTGTCATGATTGCCGCCACTTCCTCATCTTCCATATACGTCTCAACAGAAACCTGATCCTCATCAAAAATATCGGCTATTCTGGTTGCATCATCCGCTATAATCAATTTCCTTAAGCTCACTTTACCTAAAAGCCTTCCCTGATCGTCTACTACATAAACGGAGTAGACTTTTTGCACATTTTCGCCTTGCTTTCTGATTTCCTCTATACACTGCAAAATTGTCCAATTGACATTGGCCTTGATCATTTCCTTGGCCATCAATCCACCTGCAACATCTTCTGGATATCGAAGCAGATCTAAAAGATTGCTTGCCTTTTCCTCATTTTCAATATTTCTAATTACCTCTTCTCTCCTCTTTAGTGGAATTTGATAGAGTATATCAGCACCATCATCAGAGTCCAGTAGCTCAATGTAATGAGCCAATTCATTCGTGGTAAATTCTTCTAGAAAAGGCCCTCTGATGTCTTCATTCAGATCTTCGAGTACCTCTGCATTGATTTCAGGAGGAAGTACTGAAAAAACATATTTGCATTCCTCCGAATCAAACTCATAAAGAAGCGCTGCTATATCTGCAGAATTGACTCCACTAAGGCTCTCTTTAATAAAAGCCACATCTTGATCATCGAGCGCCGTTTGAAAACGCTCCAAAAACTCTTTGGAAAGCTCAAATTCCATGACTGCTTCCATTAGGAGAAAATTTTGTTGGTGAGATCAATAAATTGGGCGACTGAAAGTTGCTCCGCTCGCTTATCGAAAACCTCTTCTGAAGTATCAATAAGAGGCAAAGCTAAATCTTTTAAAGCGTTGCGCAATGTCTTTCGGCGTTTTCCAAAAGCTGATTTCACCACCATTTTCAAATGCTTTGGATCACATCCAAGCTCTTTGGTTTCATTTCTTTTCAATCTGATTACGGCAGACTGTACTTTGGGAGGCGGGACGAAAACTTGAGGTGGGACAGTAAAAAGATATTCTATATCATAAAACGATTGCAGAAGTACACTTAAAATTCCGTAGGATTTGTTCCCTTCCTTTGACACAATTCTGTCTGCAACTTCTTTCTGAATCATGCATACTACTTCATCAATGCTATCTTGCTCTTCCCAAACTTTGAAAAAAAGCTGAGAAGAGATATTGTATGGAAAATTCCCAATGATTCCTATGGGAGAACCATATTGCTTCAAGGAACACCTCAGAAAGTCCTCCAGCAAAAATCTTTCTTTGAAATCCCCATAAGCTTGCTTCAAATAGTCAATCGACTCTTTATCAACATCAAAAGCATAGAACTCAAAAGACTCCTTCTTAATCAGATATTTTGTCAACACTCCTGTTCCAGGCCCCACTTCCAAAACTGTAGTCAGATTTTGATAATCAACCGACTCTACAATTTTTGAAGCAATATTCTCATCTTTCAAAAAATGCTGTCCTAAGTGTTTTTTGGCTCTTACTCTTTCCAATATCAAAAGTGTTAGATAGAAATCATTTATATCTTCGCGTCTGTAAAAGTGACACAAAAATGAACGATTCTACGCATAGCACCACAAATAAACCTATCATAGGCATTTCTGTGGGCGACTATAACGGCATAGGCCCTGAGGTAATCATTAAGGCAATCGAAGACAATAGACTACTCAGGTACATGATACCTGTTTTATATTGTGATTCAAGGGTGATGTCTTTTTATAGAAAACAGCTTGATCTAAAAAATTTTAATTATAATCAGGTCAAAACCGTAGATCAAATCCATCATAAGCGGTTTAACCTCGTCAATATTCAAGAAGAGGGAGAAATTAAAATAACACCGGGAGAGGGGAACTCTAAAAGTGGAAAATATGCATTGAAATCCTTAAGAGCTGCGTTGGATGATCTAAAAGCGAATAAAATAGATGCATTGTGTACAGCCCCTCTAAGTAAAGAATTGATTCAATCCGATGATTTTAAATTTCCAGGACATACAGAATTCTTAACGAAAGAATCAGAACAAAAAGAAAGTCTGATGCTCTTGATAGACGACAACCTTAGAGTAGGAGTCGTCACCGGACATATACCTATCAAAGAAGTTTCTGAGTCTTTGACAAAAGAGAAAATAAAAATGAAGCTTCAAATTTTAAGAAAGTCTCTTAAAAAGGATTTCGGAAAATCAAAACCCAAAATAGCGGTTCTAGGCTTAAATCCCCATGCAGGAGAAAATGGTCTTCTAGGCAAGGAAGAAGAAGAAATCATCGCTCCGGTTATTTCCGAAATGAAAAAAGATGGGCATTTGATATTCGGCCCGTTTCCTGCTGATGGTTTTTTTGGAAGTTCTCAATTCAAAAATTTCGATGGTATTCTAGCGATGTACCATGATCAGGGATTGATTCCGTTTAAGAACATTGCATTCGAATCTGGTGTGAATTTCACTGCTGGGCTCACATTCGTCAGAACATCTCCGGATCATGGAACGGCATTCGGTGTGGCAGGAAAAGGAACTGCTGATCCGACCTCAATGCGTAATGCCCTTCTAGCCGCCAGAGATATCCTAAAATCTCGCACAGAAATGGGTTCATAAATGTGAGTTAGAATTAGTTTTTTATATACTTATTTATTCCTAAATTTGCGCTTCTTTAAGCGGATGGTAATCCATGGGAACACGGGAGTTAAGAGAATTTCAAATCAACATTTACAACTTATCAAATAAGTTGCATGAGTTTGAATTTGAAATTTCAAACAAACTCTTTGAAAACCAGGAATTTAGTTTAATAGAAAAAGGAACCGGACAATGTAAGTTGGCTTTGGAGAAATCTGAAACCATGATGAATCTTCACTTTTCGATTGAAGCGGAAGTAGAGTTGATTTGTGATAGAAGTCTTGATCCTTTTCTTTACCCTATTTCACTTGAAGAAGATATTGTTATAAAGTTTGGTGAAGATGATTACGTCTTGAGCGAAGACGTGGTTGTGATTAGAAAAGATAGTCCCAGCATTAATATTGAGAACTATCTTTATGAATTTTTAAGTGTGGCTGTTCCAATGAAAAAGCTTCATCCCAGATTTGGTGATGATGACGACCAGCCGGATCTTATTTATTCTTCATCGGACGGTGATTCCGAATCAGAAAAAGAACAGGATGACGTTCTTGATCCAAGATGGGAAGCATTGAAAAAGTTAAAAGATTAAATAAAAATAAGCGATGGCGCATCCTAAAAGAAAAATCTCGAGAACTAGAAGAGACAAAAGAAGAACTCATTACAAAGCAAACCCTAAGAGCTATGTAATATGCCAAACTACTGGCGAGGCACATCTTCCGCACAGAGCTTTCTGGCACGAAGGCAAACTTTACTATAAAGGTAAGGTTGTGATGGAAAAAGAAGTTTTAGCTTAAATAGCTGAAGTTCTCTAGCATGACAAAAGTGCGCGCTGCAATTACAGGAATTCAGGGCTATGTCCCTGATTATGTTCTTACAAACCAGGAGTTAGAAACCATGGTTGAGACATCCGACGAATGGATAGTCTCTAGAACCGGGATTAAGGAAAGAAGAATCCTTAAGGGTGAAAACAAGGGAACCTCTGTTCTTGGAACAGAGGCTGTGAAAGGTCTACTTGAAAAGACGAATACAGACCCTAAGGATATTGATCTGATCCTATGTGCGACGGTCACTCCCGACATGCCCTTTCCTGCTACAGCAAACATCATTGCAGACAATATAGGGGCAACCAACTCTTATGGCTATGACCTAAGTGCAGCTTGCTCTGGTTTCTTATATGCTCTGGCAACAGGAGCTAGCTTTATAGAATCAGGAATGCACAAAAAAGTCATTGTGATTGGTGTTGACAAAATGTCTTCTATCATCGATTACACTGACCGAACCACTTGCATCATTTTCGGTGACGGTGGTGGTGCTGCATTACTTGAGCCTACTACGGAAGAAGTTGGGGTAATGAACTCTATTCTAAAAGCAGATGGATCAGGTGCTCCATACCTGAATATGAAAGCAGGAGGAAGCGCTAGACCAGCTACCTTAGAGACTTTGCAAAACCGTGAGCACTATGCTCATCAGGAAGGAGCAACAGTATTCAAATTTGCAGTAACAAACATGGCCGATGTGGCAGCAGAGGTTATGGCAAAAAACAATCTAAAGGCTGATGATGTACAATTCCTTGTCCCTCATCAAGCTAATAAAAGAATTATTGATGCTACAGCTAGAAGGATGGGCATTGATGATGAAAAAGTAATGCTCAATATTGATAAGTACGGCAACACTACAGCTGGTACCTTGCCTCTTTGTCTTTGGGATTATGAATCGCAGCTAAGAAAAGGGGACAACTTAATTCTTGCCGCTTTTGGAGGCGGATTCACATGGGGCGCAACATGGCTCAAATGGGCTTACGACCCTAAATAACCAATTTTAAAACTCATTCTTATGGCATCTACTGCAGACTTTAGAAACGGGCTAGTGATTGAATTCAATCATGACCTTTTCTCTATTGTAGAATTTCAACATGTAAAACCTGGTAAAGGTCCTGCATTTGTTAGAACAAAACTCAAAAGTCTTTCGACAGGTAGAGTCATTGACAACACCTTCACTTCAGGTCATAAAGTAACTACAGCGCGAGTTGAAAGAAGGGCATATCAGTATTTATACAAGGATGATATGGGCTTCAACTTTATGGACAGCAATACTTTTGAGCAAATTCCAATAGATGAAGCTTTAATTAATGCTCCTCAATTTTTGAAGGATGGACAAGAAGTTGAAGTCTTGTTTCATGCTGAAGAAGAAAGAGTTTTGGGATGCGAATTACCCCAGCATGTGGTACTAAAAGTTGTCTACACGGAACCTGGATTAAAAGGCGATACTGCAACAAATGCTAGCAAGCCTGCAGAACTGGAAACTGGTGCGTCAATTCAAGTTCCTCTTTTCGTAGAGCAGGACGAAATGATCAAGATAAATACTCAGACGAACTCTTACGTAGAGCGAGTAAAATAACTAGATTAGCTTATTATCCTATTTATAATTCATTTAGGTCAGTGAAATTCCACATGCGTTAAAATCATCAATAATGATAAGTGGAACAAAATCTTCACATGATTAGTAAAAACAAAATTGAACAGATGAAAGCAAAAGAAATCCGTGATTTAATCGATTTTATCTCTGAAACTGGCCTTGAAGAGGTCAATATTGAAACTCAGGAATTCAAAATAAAAGTTAAGAGAACTCCTAATCAAGTAACAGCAACCGCTGCATTACCTGTTGCAACTTCAGCAGCACCTGCTGCCGCTCCAGCATCTGTACCGTCTGCCCCGGCAGCAGAACCAGCTGGAGATAGCTCTAATTTAATTACTATTAAATCTCCAATGATTGGTACTTTTTATGAAAGCGCCAACCCTGAGTCACCAGCTTTTATAAAAGTCGGAGATTCGGTAAAATCAGGAGATGCTGTTTGCATCATCGAAGCAATGAAATTGTTCAACGAGATTGAGTCAGAGATTTCAGGTAAGGTTGTCAAAGTGTTGGTAGAAAATGCCCAACCTGTAGAATTTGATCAGCCTTTATTCCTAGTTGACCCTTCTTAAAATATAATCGCCTGTGTTTAACAAAATCCTAATTGCTAATCGTGGAGAAATCGCCCTGCGTGTTATCCGTACTTGTAAGGAAATGGGCATCAAAACAGTTGCTGTATACTCCACAGCGGATAGAGATAGTCTTCATGTGAGATTTGCGGATGAGGCAGTATGTATCGGCCCGCCAGCAAGTAAAGATTCCTATCTAAAAATTCCTCAGATAATTTCTGCAGCTGAAATCACAAATTCTGATGCTATTCATCCAGGCTATGGCTTCTTAGCTGAGAACGCTGAATTCTCAAGGGTCTGTGAAGAATACGGAATCAAGTTCATTGGTGCATCTGCAGCGATGATTAATTCCATGGGAGATAAGGCTACAGCCAAAGAAACCATGAAAAAGGCAGGCGTTCCTACGATTCCCGGGTCTGAAGGCCTACTGGGAAGCATGGAAGAAGGCATGAAGCTAGCCAAGGAGGTTAAATACCCTGTGATGCTCAAGGCAACTGCTGGTGGAGGTGGAAAAGGCATGCGCCTGATCCAAGACGAAAAGGGTTTCAAAAAAGGATGGGATGATGCTAGACAAGAATCAGCTGCTGCTTTTGGGAATGACGGAATGTATCTTGAGAAATTCGTAGAAGAGCCTCGTCATATAGAAATTCAAATCATAGGTGATAGCAATGGGAAAGCATGTCATCTCTCCGAAAGAGATTGTTCTATTCAAAGAAGACATCAAAAGCTCACAGAAGAAACCCCCTCTCCTATTGTAACACAGGAACTAAGAGAGAAAATGGGTCAAGCTGCCATAAAAGGAGCTGAGGCTATTAAATACGAAGGAGCTGGCACAGTTGAGTTCTTAGTAGATAAGCATGGCGACTTCTTCTTTATGGAAATGAACACCCGTATTCAGGTGGAACATCCCATCACTGAAGAGGTAACTGATTTTGATCTCATTAAAGAACAAATAAAGGTCGCAGCTGGGATTCCAATTTCCGGAAGAAATTATTACCCTCAATTGCACTCAATCGAATGCAGAATTAATGCAGAAGATCCAGGCAATGATTTCAGACCAAGTCCAGGTAAGATTACCAATCTTCACTTACCAGGAGGACATGGTGTAAGAGTAGATAGTCATGTGTACGCTGGCTATGTCATACCTCCGTTTTACGACTCGATGATTGCAAAACTTATCGTTACAGGGCAATCTCGAGAAGAGGCACTTGTAAGAATGAAAAGAGCACTCTCAGAAATGGTGATTGAAGGTGTAAAGACAACAATTCCATTTCATTTAAAATTAATGGATGATGAAGCTTTCAAATCCGGAAATTTCACAACCAAGTTTTTAGAGAGTTTTGATTTTAGTGACTTAAAAGGATAAAGATTTTGTTAGTTTCTGAGATAGACTTTTCAAAGGTTCCTCAAAAATCAATTGAAAATTTTTTAATGTCTGCGAACCTTCCGAATATGGAAAGTTTGGTTTCTCAATGCTACATTAAAAGTAAAGAGCCGTATTTAAGACATTTCAAAGAATATGTGATAAATGCCGGAATCGATGAAACCTGGGATACTTATGTTCATCTTCATCCTTCCAAGCTATGGCAAAGCAACATGATCTCTTTTGGTATGATGTATTCTCGAAAAGATGATTCTATTCTTTATCGAGATAGCGAATATCAAAAACTAGAAGAAGGTCAAATCTATTTTATCAATCTCAAAATCATAGGAAGCATACTGCAGATTCCAGTCATGCATGAAATGAACGTCGTTGATCACTCAGAAAAAATCATTCAATCTTGCTA
Source organism: Cyclobacteriaceae bacterium (assembly GCA_049115715.1). Lineage (GTDB taxonomy): Bacteria > Bacteroidota > Bacteroidia > Cytophagales > Cyclobacteriaceae > JAMZMI01. The sequence continues at coordinate 9,564 of JAGDZQ010000024.1, read as the reverse complement.
CTTAAAAGGAGGTAAATCTGAAGGATCTCAATGGATTAGATTGACTCCAATTGGTGAAAATAAAACTCTCGCAAGCCATGAAACCCTCTACAAGGGAGATTCTAAAATCCGAGATAAGTACTTATACCCTTATTTTCATACTAGAGCGATTAATCAATTCCACAGCAATATTATGAATGCAGTTAGAAACAATATTAAGGTTTCTCAATCTTAGCCACCAACTGTTCATACCAGTTCTCTCCAAATCTTCTTATTAGAGCATTTTTCAAGAACTTATAAACTGGAACTCCTAATTTCGCTCCAAAGTCACAGGCTGCTGAGCATATATCCCAACGATCATAATTCAAAGCCAAATGATTATCATGCAATTTGACTTCTCTGATTGGGTATAGATGACATGATATTGGCTTTTGAACTGAGGTCTTACCATCCATATTGGCTTGCTCTATTCCACACTTTAAGATTTTCTTTTCATCATAATAAGCAAAAGCACATTCCTTGTTGTCAATCGTAGTTGTACTAAAATCACCTTCCTCATCAAGTAAGTAAGAGCCGTTTTTTTCAAGTGCTTCAACCGCTTCAGTAGATAAATAAGGCTTTACTGCCTCTACAACATCTTCAAGGTCTGCTAGTTCTTCTTGTTTGAGTGGGGCACCCAAATCTCCCTCTACACAACACGCCCCTTTACATTTGTCAAGGTCACAAACAAAAAATTGTTCCTTTACATCATCTGAAATAAGCGTTTTTCCAATCTGGATCATATCTAGTAAATAGTGTGATGCAAATTTACCTGAGTGCGGGCATTCATTTCTTAAAAAAAATGTTCTTTTTCCGAACCTTATTCAACAGCAAGCGTTTTAGCAACAATATATATGTACATACATTTAATTTAAAACAAAACTGAAACTATGTTACAATCCATTATCCTTTCAATTGCTTTGTTTTTCTCGGTAGGAGAAAGTACTCAAGCACAGTATAAAATAGACACGAAAGCAAGTGAAGTTGCTTGGCTAGCAAAAAAAGTAACAGGTCAGCACAATGGTGTGGTTGCTCTCAAGGAAGGTTCTTTTGGCTTTTCTAAAGGTAAATTGACTGAAGGATCATTCTCAATCGATATGACAACCATAGAATGCCTCGATTTAGAAGGAAAATCGAAAGGAGACTTAGAAGGTCATTTAAAGTCTGATGATTTCTTCGGTGTTGAAAAGTTCCCTACAGCTTCTTTCGTAATCACGAAGGCAGTACCACAAGGTGCTGATACTTATAAGGTTGTTGGAGATATCACCATCAAAGGAAAAACAGAAGAAATTCAGTTTATTGCTACCTTGAAAGAAGACGGCAATAAAGTGACTGGTTCTGCTACGATCACTATCGATAGAACTAAGTTCGATGTAAAATATGGATCAGGAAGCTTCTTCGATAACTTAGGAGATAAGACGATATATGATAATTTCGACCTTACCGTGAGTATCGTAGCTTCAAAATAAGATTTGCAGCAAATAAGATTTTAAAAGTCCCCATTTGGGGACTTTTTTTTATTTTAATGTCTCAATGACGTGATTATGGTTGGTATAGATGCAGATATCGCCGGCTATAGTCAAACCTTCTTTCACCATTTCCTCAGCACTCATATGTGTTGCATGTTTCTTTAAAGCCAAAGCTGCAGATTTAGCATACATACTTCCACTACCTATTGAAGCCACATCTTCATCAGGTTCCAAAACATCTCCTGTCCCAGATATCACTAACATTTCATCTTTATCAGCAACGATCATCATAGCTTCAAGCTGGCGAAGGTATTTATCCATTCTCCAATCTTTAGCAAGCTCAACAGCTGCTCTTTTCAAGTTTCCCGAGTACGCGTTAAGTTTTTCGTCGAATCGATCAAGTAATGTGAAAGCATCAGCCGTAGATCCCGCAAATCCAGTAACAACTTTTCCTTCCGCAAGCTTCCGTATTTTCTTTACATGACTTTTAGCTACCGTATTGCCCATGGTTGCCTGGCCGTCAGCACCAATTGCTATTTGACCATTATGTTTAACAGCAAGCACCGTCGTTGCATGTATCTTTTGATTACTCATTTTTCAATATTATATAAAAAAGCCATTTGGTATCAAGTAAATACTCAATCCCAAATGGCCAATTGATTGACAATTATTTATGCTGTTGCTTCTTCTGCTAGCTCCATCTCTTTTCCTGCAAGGAAACGTTCAGCATCCAATGCCCCCATACATCCAGAGCCTGCTGCTGTAACAGCTTGTCTGTAAATTCTATCCTGTGCGTCACCAGTTGCAAATACTCCTTCTACATTTGTCCTGGAAGATCCTGGGATTGTATTGATGTATCCACTCTCATCCAAATCCAAATAATCTTTGAATATATCTGTGTTTGGCTTATGCCCTATCGCTACAAAGAATCCTTGAACTGGGATTTCTCTTTTTTCACCTGTCTTTGTGTCCTTCACTCTCAGACCTTCAACTTCTTCTCCTCCCAAAACCTCATCAGTTTCACTGTTCCAAAGAACTTCAATATTTGGTGTATTTAGCACTCTTTGCTGCATGATTTTGGATGCACGCATCTCATCACGTCTCACAAGCATGTAGACTTTGTTTACAAGCTTAGAAAGATATGTAGCTTCCTCTGCAGCAGTATCTCCTGCTCCTACGATTGCAACATCCTGCCCTCTAAAAAAGAAGCCATCGCAAACCGCACAAGCAGAAACTCCTTTACCATTTAATCTCTGCTCACTTTCGAGCCCCAACCATTTTGCAGATGCTCCTGTTGAAATAATTACTGATTCTGCCTCTACTTCAGTTTTTTCATCAATAGTCACTTTATGTGGCCATCCTGAAAAATCCACTGATGTTGCCAATCCATATCTGATATCAGTTCCAAACCTTTCTGCTTGTTTCTGAAAATCCACCATCATCTGTGGCCCCATCACTCCATCTGGATAGCCAGGATAATTTTCCACATCATTTGTAATCGTCAATTGACCTCCAGGTTGTCCACCTTGGTATAAAACGGGTTTCAGACCTGCTCTAGCTGCGTAAATTGCTGCCGTGTACCCAGCAGGCCCAGATCCTATTATAAGTACTTTTACTTTTTCGGTTGCCATATTTAATCTTTTAATTTTCTGTAACGCAAATCTGTAATTCGGATATCAAAATTAAATCCAAAAAGTCCCAATCTGTCAGATTGGCTACCCAAGGTAAGGTTTTAGAGATTTACTTCGTGTATTATGCCTAAGCCTACGAATAGCCTTTTCTTTTATCTGTCTTACTCTTTCTCGTGTCAGACTCAATTCATTGCCAATCTCTTCGAGTGTCATGGCTTCCATACTTCCAAGGCCATAATAAAAAATAATGACATCAGCTTCTCGCTGCGTCAAGGTAGCCAATGCTCTTTTAACCTCTCTTTTCAAAGAATCGGTGATCAAGCCATCATCAGGAGTACCTTCGGATTCATCCTCAAGCGTGTCGAGCAAGCTGCCTTCTTCGCTTCCAGCGAATGGTGCATCAATCGAAACTTGTCTTCCAGATATTCTGATTGTATCCAAAACCTCCTCTATGGACATGTCCAAGGCTTCTGCCATTTCGGCAGGAGAAGGTTCTCGTTCGAACTTTTGCTCGAGGAAAGAAAAAGTTTTTGAAATTTTGTTCAAAGACCCCACTCTGTTTAACGGTAAACGAACGATCCTTGATTGCTCCGCTAATGCTTGAAGAATGGATTGTCTGATCCACCACACGGCATAGGATATAAACTTGAATCCTCTCGTTTCATCAAAGCGTTGAGCTGCTTTTATTAATCCCAGATTGCCTTCGTTGATTAAATCACCAAGAGTAAGTCCTTGATTTTGATATTGCTTAGCGACTGATACTACAAATCGCAGATTTGCTTTTGTGAGTCTATCAAGGGCAAGTTGATCACCCTCTTTAATACGTTGAGCTAATTCCACCTCTTCTTCTGGTGTAATTAGCTCAACTCTGCCTATTTCTAATAAATACTTATCAAGGGAGGCATTTTCCCTATTCGTAATTTGCTTACTTATTTTAAGTTGTCTCATCTAGCGGTGGTTAGATTTTAGATCCAAACCATGGTTTGGATTCACCTATCACCACTAAATTTAATCAGCTTTCACTTCCTTTTCGGGCTTGGGAAGTAAAACTTTTCTTGACAATCTGTATTTACCAGTTTTTTTGTCAATTTCAACAAGCTTAACTTTTACTTCTTCTCCTACCTCAAGTATGCCGTCCATTTTCTCAACTCTCTCCCACTTGATCTCAGAGATATGAAGTAATCCGTCTTTTCCCGGAAGAATTTCAATAAATGCTCCGAACGGCATGATCGACTTGACCTTACCATTATATACTTCTCCTACTTCCGGAACCTGTACAATTGCTTTAATTCTACCAACAGCATCGTCAAGAGCATCTTTATTGGCCGCAAATACTGTTACGACTCCTCCTTTTTCAACTTCTTCTATGGTTACGGTAGCTCCGGATTCTCTTTGGATTTCTTGAACAACTTTTCCTCCAGGTCCGATCACAGCTCCAATCATGTCTCTTTCGATACTGATCTGAACTAGTCTTGGAGCATTTGGCTTAAGTTCTTCTCTTGGAGAAGAAATGGTTTTATTCATTTCACCAAGAATGTGCATTCTGCCCTGCTTAGCTTGCTCAAGTGCTTCTGCTAAAACTTCGTAAGAGAGTCCATCTACTTTGATGTCCATCTGACATGCAGTAACTCCATTCTTTGTTCCAGTTACTTTAAAATCCATATCTCCAAGGTGATCTTCATCTCCTAAGATATCAGAAAGAATAGCGTAGCGACCAGTCTTACTATCTGAGATCATCCCCATTGCAATTCCAGAAACTGGATTTTTGATCTCAACACCTGCATCTAATAGTGCGAGTGTTCCTGCACAAACGGTAGCCATAGATGAAGAACCATTTGATTCTAGTATATCAGAAACTATACGGATAGTATATGGATTGTCTTCGGTAGGGATCATAGGCTTTAGAGCTCTCATAGCCAGATTACCATGACCTACTTCTCTTCTACCTGGACCTCTGTTTGGTCTTGCTTCTCCTGTAGAGAAAGCTGGGAAATTATAATGAAGAATGAATTTGTTGTAGCCGGAGAACATTGCCCCATCTATCATTTGTTCATCCATTTTTGATCCTAGTGTCACAGTAGATAGAGATTGAGTCTCTCCTCTTGTAAACACCGCGGACCCATGTGCTGATGGAAGGTAATCTACCTCAGACCATATTGGACGAACTTCATCGAGCTTTCTTGAATCTAATCTTGTGCGTGTATCTAAAACACAGTTTCTTACCGCATCTTTTTCAACGTCGTGGAAATACTTTTTAACTAAGAAGCTGTTTAATTCAGCTTTCTCTTCATCGCTGTATCCTTCAAGAAACTCCGCAAGAACTGCTGCAAATTTTTCTCCTCTTACTTTCTTATCAGCTAAGCCTTCCTTTGCTATTGCATAGCAAGCATCATAGCAGTTTTCTTTGATTTTTGCTTGAAGATCTTCGTCTTTCGGCTCGTGATTATACTCACGCTTTTCTGTCTTGTCTGATTCTTTCGTAAGTTCTTCTTGAATCGCGCAATGAAGCTTGATTTCCGCATGTGCTATTTTGATAGCCTCAAGCATATCTGCTTCACTCACTTCTTTGGATTCGCCTTCTACCATCATGATATTTTCAGCTGAACCTGCAACGATCAAATCCAAATCCGAAGCTGCCAATTCAGCGGGAGTTGGACTAACTTTAAATTGATCTCCCGTCTTAATCACACGAACTTCAGATATAGGCCCATTGAATGGTATGTCTGATACTGCCAAAGCAGATGATGCGGCAAGCGCGGCAAGCGCATCCGGCATTACATTTGGATCTGATGATATAAGTGAGATTGCCACTTGAGTGTCAGCGTGATAATCTTCCGGAAACAATGGACGAAGTGCTCTATCCACCAATCTACAAATCAATATTTCATAGTCAGATAGTCTTCCTTCTCTTTTCAAAAACCCTCCCGGGATTTTTCCTGCTCCTGCAAATTTTTCTTGATAGTCTACTGAAAGCGGAAGAAAGTCAACTCCTTCTCCTGCTTCTTTCTTAGATACAACAGTGGCCAATATCATGGCATCACCCATTCTTACTATTACTGATCCATCGGCTTGTTTGGCCAGGCGGCCTGTTTCAATCGAAATTTCTCTCCCGTCAGATGAGGAGATTACTTTAGTTATTCCCTGAGGCTTCATAATTGTTTATTTAAATAAAATTTGGAGCCTCTTTTTTCTCAGGCGCCTAATAATAAAAAAGGGAATCAATAGATGATTCCCGTATTGCTTTAAAAACTGATTTACTTACGTATTCCTAGTTCTGCGATAATACTTCTGTATCGCTCAATATCGTTTTTGTATAGGTAATCAAGAATTCTTCTTCTTTTACCTACCAACTTTAATAGACCTAATCTAGAGGCATGGTCTTTCTTGTTAATCTTTAAATGCTCTGTCAAATGATTGATTCTAAAGGTGAAAAGAGCAATCTGTCCTTCAGAAGATCCTGTGTCAGTTTTTCCTTTCCCGTGCTTTTCGAAGAATCCTTCCTTTACTTCTGTGGTTAAATACATCCTATATTTGAAATTATAATTCCGCGTAATTCAAGGCGCAAATCTACTATGATTGTTTATCAAAACCAATAGCTTGGTTTTATCTTTTAAGAAATCTGTTCTTCATTTTATCTAACCATATATGATAGACGTCCATTTCAAACAGTCTGGCGTCAATTCGAGCTTGCCTCAAGAAGAACGCTCCAAATGGTAAAAGGATAAAGATACTTAGCCATGCTGCCACTACCGGATTCATCAACCCTTGATTAGACCACTTAGCGCACATGATCGTAATCACATAATATGTGAGAAAGAAAAATATTGAGATGATGACAGGAACGCCCAAACCTCCCTTTTTAATAATAGCTCCTAGAGGAGCTCCTATAAGAAACATCACAATACAAGCCACAGCCTGACTGTATTTCTTATTTTTCTCAATAATGTATTTACTTATATCGCGTCTGAGGCTATATAATCTTGACTGAGTGCTCCCAAGGTTTACTTTTATATTTTGTGCATTGTTTTTCGCAAAAAGTAGTAAATCACTTTCTCTATTTCTCTTTTGTTTCAGAGCAGCGTATAGGTGTTTCCAAGAAATCGTATCTATATCTACTTGCACTTTTCCCTTCTTGGGTGTTTGCTTTACTTTCAATGAAGATTTCGGTGGAGTAGATTTTAATGCCCCAAATTTCCGAATACTCTTGTCCTGAGGGTTTAGTTCTGCATCAGGTTTATCATCTATTTGGTTGTCTGGTTTTTGAGAGAGTTCATCCAAAAAAGAAAAAACAGAAGCCTTGAGCAAGGTAGAATCAGGTTTTTTTATGCTGGAAGAATCAGGAGTAATTGGGTTTGCATACTTTTCGAGTAGTTTTTGACCTCTGTCAAAGAAAGAAAACTTGAAAGATGGTGAAACGTTAGAAATCAACGACCCTCGTGCGGCGAGCGCGGCAATCTTAAGTGAATCGATATCTCGAGTAAGCCTTTCAAGGTTTTTCATCTGCCTATTGTTCTCAAAAAGCTCCTTTTTGGTCTCTTGAAGATCAAATGACGAGAGGCTGAAAACCATGTCCATCTTTTTGAACTTGGATCTAAATAGCTGATCTACAGGTTTTTTCTTTTCTTCTTCCTCTGAATAGTAGTTACCGTTGAACAACTCTAGCTTAAGATACTGCTCATCAAAGATGGTGTACATGAGACTTGAGTCTGCAATGATCACACGCTTGTTTCCATTGCCTTCGGTGTGGTCATAAATGATGATGTCTTTCAGCGTCTTATTGTCGCTATACTTTTCTTTGACATATATGCTGTAGTCCGGAATTTCATCATAGAAAACTCCCGAGGTAATATTCAAGGCAGCTTTCTTATGTTTGATATCATACAGCAGACTATAAGCTTCGAGATTAGCTGCTGGTACTACATAGTTATTGAAGTTGAATGCTGCATAAGCAAGTAGCACAACGAAAAAGAAGATTGGCATCAAAGCTCTTATAAGCGATATGCCTGCACTTTTAATAGCTGTCAATTCGAACTTTTCGCCAAGGTTTCCAAAGGTCATAAGCGACGAAACCAACACCCCAAGCGGCAATGCTACCTGAAGCATATTCAAGCTAAAGTAAAAGAGGAGTTTTCCAAATACTTCGAACCCGAGGTTTTTACCCACGAAATCATCAAAGTACTTAAGCATGTACTGGATCAGTAATATAAATGTGGCCAATCCTGTTGTCAACAGGAAAGGGCCAATGAATGATCCTATTATGAATTTATCGAGTTTCCTCATTTAACCGCAAAGATGAGCAATGTCGAAATGTAAACGCAGTAAAATGGAAAAAGTATCTGCTTAGCCGCCGACTATTTCTTTGAGTTCGTGGATGAGACTTTCGTACAGTTCCTGACACTCTTCTGAGTCAATATCAGAATAATCTGTAATCCTTATGAAAACTTCCTGGGTAAGTTCGTTCATATCTAATTTGATCTCGATATATCCTTGATCCTCAGGATCATCTTTATCGACAAATTCGAATTTAACAAACGAATTCACTCGGCTACTGGCCAAGGATGCTTTGTTCTCCTCTCCATCCCAAAGAAAAGTGTATTCCCTGTCTTCGTTTATATTAACATCATCTGCAAACCATTGAGCCAAACCTGAGGCAGTACTGATGTACGGATAGAGCATCTTTTTCGATGCATTGATTGGGTACTCTCCAACAAATAATTCCTTCGCCATGTGTACTTTAAATTTTTGATAAGGTAAAAAAAAAAATCAATTCAGCAATGTGCTATAATAAAAAAGAAAAAATTACATTTGCGTTCCTTTTCAGGAAGCTAGGATTTGGCAGGGTTATTTTAACTCTTAAATCAAATCTAGACGGCATTTGTTTCATTGCTTTGCAACAGATGCTAATGAGTAATACGGCGAGGTAGCTCAGATGGTTAGAGCGTCGGATTCATAACCCGGAGGTCGGGGGTTCGACTCCCCCCTTCGCTACTCTGAAAATCAAGCAGTTACAGAAATGTAACTGCTTTTTTCATTTAAAAAGGTACAACATAGGTACAACATTTGAGGGTTTACCTGTTAAGGCAATACTTACATAATCTGTCCTTAAACTACTGTATCCTGCTTTTTTTGTTCTACAAAGGCAAAACACTTTTTCACATAGTTAGTGTATTTCAAAATCCTTTCTTTATGTACTTGGAATTCTTTCTTTTGATAGAGGTAATTCGTCTTGCCTTCCTTTGATATTTTCTTCCCTGACTTTAGCTCTTCAACAGTTAGACATTTTATTGATTCAGGAGAAACCAAGATCAAGAGAACATCACTATGAGGAAACTCTTTTTTGCCTGTAAGTCCATTAACTGAAAAGCAGCCATCTGATCTAAACTTCACCTCTATTTTTAAGTCTTTTCCATCTTTGAGATTTCTAGGATCAAGCGGAAAATCTGTGG
>JAGDZQ010000023.1:0-148322 GCA_049115715.1 Cyclobacteriaceae bacterium | reverse complement strand
AGCATATTTCGGGGTTTTATTAGCAAACCAAAATCCTCTAAATCAGTATGTTAGGTGCGATCGAGAGTGGCCTAAATGTAGGCTACAAAGACTTTATTTGAACAGGCTACAAGCCTTAAGCATATAACTCACTCGGCACAGCCGAGCGAGTGCAGGGCCTATGGTTCATAAAAAAGCCCGATCTCTCAATCAGGCTTCCATTCTTTTTGTACTTATAAGACTACCAGTCTATTTCTTCACTGTCCCTTAATTCTCTTATTTTAGAACCAAACATAGAGCCAAATAAAAATACCTTATCTATTGTGGCTCCATTAATATCTATGTAGCTAAACATTACCCCATCTACATCCACAGAGTCTTGGTATTTCATATTGGTCTTATAGATGCTATTGAACTTATCTAATAGCTCTTTAACTATATCATAATCGCCAGTAGCGACATGTAATATGTTTTCCGTTTTATCTAACTCCATCTACTAAGATCAATTCTATATTAGGGAACATTTCATTAAACTGTTGAATCACTCCTTGACAAGAAGCACAATATGCTCTTTCAGAGACAATCTTCAAAGTTCCATTTACATGAGGATAGGTTTGGCCTTTAACACCTCCTAAATCATCAGCAAGTTTATTAAGCATCTTGAACTCTGAATCTGTGTTCCGTACCCAGCCTCCAACTTCTGTCGCATCGAATATCTGTGGCTCAATGTTTGGATCAGCTGGGCCACTACTCCACATCTTATTATCCACTGCAGAACCGTTAATATTTCCATCTAAATGCCCAAGATTCCCACTTGAAGGCTTGTTTACATCAATTCTATGCTGCTTAATTCTTGTAACTGCATCGGCTATTTCATCAGGTAAAGCACTTCGGCCATTAAGGTGACTAAGGTCTTCAGTGGCATTCTTGATACCATTCATGAACTCATCCTGATACTCTCCTACGTCACTAATTCCCTGTTTGATAGCATCCTCCGTTCCAGGGTTCTTTTTCAGGTAATTATCAACCTCGCTAAGCCTGATAGGATTCTTCCTAATCGCATCATCTATACCTGCATCATCTAGCACTTTCCACGCATCCACCAACTCAGGCTTCCCATCAAAAAACTTGGCAAAATCATTAGAAGCAACTCCATCGACCTGATGCTTGGCAATATCATCTAGTAACTTTTGTTGAGTATCAAAGTCAAGACTTGAAAACGATTCGGATTTTAGCAACTTATCCGGCAGGGCTTCCGCCATGGTGTTGTCCATCCGGTCCAGAGGATTGATTTTCGATCCTGGCACACAGGATTTCCCAAACATTTCTCGGACTTTCAAGAGTGTTTTCCAACCTGCCAAAATCGTGCGGATGGTTTTTACTCCCAGAGAAGCCGAGGTGTGGTATTGAACCGGTTTTCCATGATCTCCCTGGAGCTTATCGAAGAATTCCCCTGCTTGATTGACTTGGGACTGAGCAAAATCGGCGAGATTAAACTTGGAGATACTTTCCAAAATCTGATTCCAGAAGCTCTTTTGGAACATAGATGTGGAAAGCTTGAAAAGCTCGGCCAGATCTTTGATCTCCACCATGCTTTCGTCTATTACACCAGACAGTGACCCTATGCTATGCACACTTCTGTCGTTGTATTCCGTTTCGCTATTTACATAGTCATAGGATGACGCTGGTGTTTCCAAATTAGTCAGTATTTCTGCTGAAAAACTCGTGTATTCGATGACAGACTCTATCCATGATAGCTCTGCTACTTCGTCTCCTGGATACTCCTCTTGTTGAAATGAAAAACCACCCGGTTCACTGGACGGTGCAGTTGGGTTCACGAAATCAAAATCAGGTTCTCTAAATGCCAGCGCATTAAAATTGGAAGGCATGTAGACCTCATGTATGGTTTCCATCTGCTCCTGTAATGCCTGACCGTCTTCCCACCCTTTATTCTGAAGTGCCGTCTGGGAAGGGGTGAATTTGTCTTTGTCAAAAATCACAACAAACTCCAATGCACCGTCCGCTGTTTTTCTTAAATTTATGTCAACATCAGGAGTTGATCCGGGTCCAACCAGGGTATTCGTTTTCAGGGATTCTACTCTCAGGCCTGTTTCAGGGACTTCTACTTCTTCATAGACCTTGACTTGAACTGTAAGTCCGGCACGATTTAGCTGTCCTTGTACTCGAGTCAATACTGCATCAACCTTTGTCTCATCAAAGTCATCATTGAAGTGTCGGTAGTTTGCCCTATTGTGATCATCAAGCTGTTGTGAGTATCGTGTGACGGATCTATTGACAATGCTTGATTCGGCGATTCTGTCAATCATCCATTGGCTTTTGTCCGGATCGGTGAGGGACTGACTGACTATACTGCTACCTGACTGAACAGAAGGCAATGCTACAGGCACTCCTTCCAGATGTGCTCCTATGATCGCATTCAAATCCTTGACCAGTAGTCTTTTGGTAAACGTCAGGTCTCCTGACCATCTATCAAAATCTATCTCGCTAAGCAGGAAGTTCCTGCCTCGATATGCTATTTGGAGTTCATCTCTTGAGTAGATTTGTCCCAGATATTCTACATAATTTCCCGCTTCTCCAGTTTCTGAGTCTATGATATCCTTGATCAATGAAGGTATAATAAAATCAATGCTACAGGAGGCGCCTCCCGTTACCCATACATCATGATCGTCCAGATCTAAGCCACTATTGCTGTAGGGGCTCCAGTTACCTCCGGGAGGATGACAGGAATCCTTTTTGTCTACATAATAGCCATCTCCATCCACATCAAGATACCAGGTGATAATTTCAGCACGGTAACGGTGAGAGTCATCACAGTCTTCGCCCTGAGTACTGGTTTTATGCTTTGCCTTTTCAGCTTCAGTAAGCGCTTCAAAGTCCGAAGGGCAAAGATCGAAAACGGCACTGTGATAGTCATCTCCATCTCCATCGTAGTAGTAGGTAACAATGCTGGGAGTAGCTTTACACTCCTGACAATCATTGAGTGAGTGTACCAGTGCTCCATCATTGGCAGGATCGTCGTTACAGTCTTCACCCTCACTTGTGGGGATATATCCTTCTTCAGGACATCTGAAAGTTGCTGTACCTACAGTATACCCATCTCCATCCAGATCCTGGAAAAGCCACAACTTCTCATTGATATCCCGATCATCATCAGCACAATCTTCCCCTTTTGTTCGATCTTCTCTTACACGTCTGTCTCCAGGTTTACTGCATGACAGGGTTGTGGTACTGCCAGCCAGATGATATTCGTCTCGATCTTCGTCAGGGTATTGGAGGACTGGTTCGTTGCTATATGGATCATAGGGGCATAAGTCCAGTCCTTTATTTTCAGAGACAAGTACGGCATTGAGGAGTTGAGAAACTCCACCACATAGGAGAAAACGATCAGCATCATTAAGTGCACCGTCTCCGTTTGTGTCGTCTCCATAGTCATCTCCATCTCCATCAGCATAATACCAATCAATTTTATATCCGGAAGGGTCATCATCACAGTCGTCAGTGCCCTTGGAGTCTTTCGCCAAAATCCAACCAGGCTGAATGGGGTCTGACAGACACTGTATTACTGCATCTCCTGTGGTATATCCATCTCTGTCTTCATCCCGTCGAATAACAAGCTGGATATTTTTACTTGCATCACTATCATTACAATCAACACCCTTAAGCGTTTCTATCCGTTTCCATTTAGTTCCGGGTGCACAGTTTCCATTTGAATCTTGCACATCGAAATCACCGGCTTGCTTATCAGGATGAAAGTAACCATCTCCATCTCCATCCCATAAAAAATTGGTTCCAGTGCAGCCTAGTATAGGGTCTGGAAAGGAAAGGCATGAACAGGAGTTTAAATCAAAGTATTCATCGGAAGAACAGGCATCTTCCAATTCATCAATTTTAGAGCTGAAAGCCTCCGTATATGCCTCAACCCAGCCAGCAAAAAACCCAGCTAATTCTTCTGCACTTACAGGGTTTTGTGTTGTTGGTCTTGGAGCATGCAGGTTGGCATCCGTTTGATTTAGTAAACAATTGGTCGCATCCAGAGGGCCAAATTGCTGACCTTTCTGGATGCCAAGAAGATAACCAGAGCAATAGTCTTGAGACCAACTAATGTCACAATCATTGGATGAAAGAGAAATGGTTGGGATCTCAGTCTTTAAAATGATGCTTGCATCATGAACTTCTCCAACGATTTGTGGATGGACATACAGCGAAACGAGAAGTAAGCCAACAAGGGATAGTATTCTTAGCTTCATTTCTCTACCGTGTTAATGATGAACTTACCAAAAGCAAGCGGTTTTTGATCTACAGATACGCGGACAAAATAAACGCCGGATGCGAATTGACTTACATCCAGTTGTTCATTCAGGTGTCCTGTCGTTGAGCCAAGGAGAGCCTTGGAATACCTTTGCCTTCCTTCCAGATCATAAATACTCACTTGTATATCACCCGATAGGTTGATGTCCTCAAGATTGATGGTAACGCGTCCCGATTCTACAGGATTGGGGTATATATTTAACCCTTTTAGTTGATCTTCAAAGATACTTGAGAGAACGACAGAAGCCGTATCCTTTATCTGATGGTTAAACCAGATTTCATACCCTAGCGGCAGATGATCTTCACGATCATAACTAAGCTCATTGCCTTGCCAATTCAGTTTTCCCTCGTAGCATCCAACTATGCCGATGTTACCTTCTTTTTGAATAAAGCGATTGGTTATCGTCAGCTTGCTTCCAAACTGTTCATAGCTGCGAAGCGTACCGTCCCTATCCGAGGACAATATCAGAGCATCTTTACGTCCTTGAGGAAGGAGTGCGAGGTTTTGAAGCTTGATTGCATCTGTAATGTGTGCGGCAACTAGAATGTCCCCATTCGGGTGCTCCACAACATCGTTTATTTGCAAGGCAGTGTCATACTGACTATTGACATACCATTGTTCACTTGACCTTAATTTCCCTTTGGAATCAAATCGCTTAAACTTTAGTCCAAATCTTTCTTTGTGTACCGAAACCACATCCCCATTAGCTAATGTCGCGAAGGATGAACATCCATGGGTTTGTCCTGTCTCGACTTCACTAACATTTTCTACAAATTTTTCTAAATAGCCAGTCTTAGGATTTACTTTGAATAGTTGCGTGATGCTCTTTCCATCCTTGGAGGAAATCACCATCCAATGGAAAAGCTCGTCTCTTCCGGTTAGCTTGATACTCTGGGCATGATCGATCGACTGTTCCCACAAAGCTTTGCCTTTTTTACTATAGGCTACAAGAATGGCTTTGCCAACGCTTTTTTTGGCTGAATCAAGCTTATGTACCCCACTTCCACTGAAGATCGCGGTACTTTCTCCATATAGTGCGACATGCTCAAAGCCATTTTCTGATGCTCCAGCTTGATGAGGCTTAATCCAATCAGTTTGTCCATCATCACTAATATGCCCAATCAACCCTCTTTTTGATCTTTCTGCTGATGCAAATACAAGGTCTTTAAAGTAAAAAGATCCATTGACTTCCCCACAAAACCAAGCTCCTTTCTCATATCCAACTACTGATTTAAAAACACTGGAGTCGTTTCGTTCATCATAGATCATCCATTTGGGAGTGCCATCAATAGTAAGATTTAGAAATGCACTATTGATTCTATTGCCATTTTTGGGATCTTCAAGCAAACGACCCGCCTGATACTGGTACTCGTTTTGAGCGGTTGACACTAGTGAGAAAAAGAGCAGCCAAAAGCAACTAAGAATCCTTAAAGGCATTTTACAAGCATATCGGTTTTGTACGATCTGCTGAACGGGTGAAAACACATGGTTCATCTTCATCAAAATTTGATCGGTGATCATTTACTTGCTTCCAGAAGTTGAATCTTTTCGGACTGTAACTGTATCAGCTCCGATTGTTCTTTGATCATCTCATTCTGCTCAATTAGATACAGCGTCAATTCTTCAACCTTCTTCAGGAGCAAGGCGTCCATTTCTCCGAGAGAGAGGCCTTTTTCGAGCACTTCTTCCTCCGATGGAATATCTGGTAGGTGATGGTTTTCTCCGACAAACTGCTTGACCTCTTCAAGTGATGGTAAATCATACTCTTTTTCGAATACACGATCATACCAGTCTTCTACGTCTACAATGACTTCTTTGGCTTCTACCACACCGTTTCCATAGACTCGGAATACGTCCTCTTGTGTTACGGAATTGTATGCGGCAATGGCCTTCATATCATCGCGAAGTACTTCACTTCTAAATGCGTACCCCTCAGCGACATTGTGTGAAGACTTTACTCTAAGTCCTATCTTGAGTCCAGAAGAAATATAAGCCATGTTATCCGCAGAGCTATTCGGCTCGCCTATCCCTATTTTTCCTAAGGTGTAGTAGTCATTATCTGTCGTATTCACCCATGGGGTAAATGAACTGATTGCTCGTTTGTAAAGCACACCTGTTGCATCACTGACGAGCACTTCATTATGCGAAGTGTTTTCTATAAGTCCTCTAAAACGTCCTGTTCCCTGTACATCGAGATTCTCCGTGGGGGTAGCACCTCCAAGTCCAAGTCCGACGGCTCCATTGTAGGAGAGATCCGCATCGTTAATCGTCCATGGACTCAGGTTGAGCGAACTTATCGGTCGGGTATATAGCCCACCATCAGCACCATGTACAACCAGATCATTAGTTCCTAAATCTTGTCCGCCAACGAAGGTAGCAATGTCTCGGGTATGAAGTGCTCCATCTGTTCCTTTCACTACGATCTCATCAGCAGTGTCATCTGCTGTTCCTATGATTGAGGTAAGACTTCTTTTAAATAAATTTCCATTTTCATCTGTCACCACCAATTGTCCAAGCGTTGGGTCTTCATCACCTACCAGTGAGGCCACATTCCTTGTATGGAGATTGCCATCAGCGCCTTTCACCACAAGGTCTCCCAAACTATTGGACTCAGTCCCTACCAAAGTATTGATATTTCTTGTGAAGATGTTGCCATCTTCATCACTTACAAGGAGACTAGCACTTGTCCCTGCAGACAGATTGCTCAGTTTTAGATTGGTGGCGGAGATATCTCCTACGACATCTAATGTTGCAGTAGGTTCACTCAGTCCACCTACTGTTATTCCACTCCCGTAAGTCAGATAGTCGTTTTGAATACTCCAGGGGCTTAAATTGACACTGCTTAGCGTCCTGCTGTAGAAGTTGCCTTCTGCATCCACAGCCACAATATTCGCTTCGGTAGTGGAGGTAGGTAAACTCCTTACTCTGATGCTTCCGTTTACATCCAGAGCTTCAGTAGGATCATCAGAAAGACCTATTCCTACTTTTCCGCTGGTATAGTTGAGATCGCTTAAAGCTGATATTGCCCAAGGCCCCAAAGTGGATGCGTTTCTTGAAAATAGTTTGCCTGTTGTTGTATTTCTGACGACAACTTTGGTCAAATCCTCTGCTGTATTTTCATCCAGGCTATTTAAGTAAAGTGATCCATTTTCCTCCAACTTCAGCAACTCATCGAAATTGGCACCTGCTCCTACATCATTCGAACCTATGACGAATGCTTTGTTCGTAGAATTATTATCTGAGTCTATAGACAAGTAAAGAGAGGATTTGCTGGTGTACTTTGTAGTATAGAGCGTAGGTATTGTTACGGTACCTCCAAATCGGACGTCTCTACCCGTAGCTTTTAGAAAGTAGTTATTAGAGTTTTCACTATTGGAAAGAAACGATGATTCGCCTTCCTGATAGAGGTTGAGGAAATTGAGGTGGTCGAGTTTGTCAAAAAGGACAATCCCATATTTATCGGCCGAAGAGTTGAACTCGATTCGGTTGCTAAACTTCATCCAGTCATCTGGAACATCACCATTCACACCATTGTCTCCTGTTTCGATATCATCGTCGATGTAGGCATTATCTCCGATTTTAAGATTGCCATTCAGATCAATGACGTCAACAAAGATTTGCCCGAGCAATGTAGAAGCGGCCTTCAGGTTTCGTTTGAACTGGCCTTGAGCGCTGTAGCAAGTGAGAATACCGTTTGGTTGAAGAAGTGAGAAGCATTTTTGGATGTTTTCGAGATGCCAGACTTCTGGTTGCTTGGATGGTCCAAAAGCATCGAAGAATATAGCATCAAATTTTTCAGAGAGAGATTCTTTCACTGAAAATGCTTCTAACGTTGACTCGTATTTGGTGAGTGAAAAGCCTTCGCTTATTTGCTCAGTTGTTTCCCACCTTGATTCATGAATTTGATCAAGAAGATGTTTTGAATCCTTATCAGTTCCAAAATTCAATTTTGAATAGATATCGTGCTGAATAGGAATCGGCTCGATACTATGAAAGTCGATTTTAATGTTGTGTTTTAGTCCAAACAGAGCGGCCAGTAGCGCGTTAAGTCCAGTCCCTAGTCCCACTTCGAATATCTGAATGCTTTTTTTGCTGAAAGTTTCCAATAGATATTCCAGACCCATTTTTATAAAGACATGCTCAGATTCCCCCTTAGCCCCATGAGACGAGTGATACGTTTCATCCAAATCTTCTCTGAAAAGACTATGCGATCCGTCTTCGGTAGTTATTAATTTGAGTATTGGTTGGGACATTACTCAATATATTTTTTGGTGAAACATAAGGGAATTAAACATTTATGTTGATAATTTGGTAATATGGTTGTGAAAGCTATGTTCTCAACTGTTGGTCTAAATGAAACTCAAACTTTAACAAAATGAAAGGTACATTAAAACTTATTGCCGGATTAACCATATTGTCGCTTGCTATTTCATGTTCCGATGATGAACCTAAAGTAGACCCGATAGTGGGGCTTTGGGAACTGGATGATGCCTCCAGAGAGGTTACTCAATCAGATTTTGAGTACCTAAACTTCAGTGGGGACAATGATATTGTTGGTGAGTCTAAATATACAATTGAGTTTACAAGTGATTTAAAGTTTGAGAGAATATTGGAAGATGTGCCTTTTACCAACGGAACAACTGACGATATAGAAGAGGAAGGTGAATGGGAGATAGATGGGGATGATCTGGATTTAGACGCAGATGATGATGAATTTTCTGGTTTGCCGTATAGCTTTAAGATCATCGAGAATACAGGATCAAAACTTACTTTTGAATACGAAGAGAATGGAACAGCATTTCCTCAAACCAAAGTAACGGAATGGTTCAATGATGGAACATTGGATTCCAACGGAAGTTTTACAGTGACAGATGATCAATTTGACTCCTTGTCAACCAATTTTTCTCAAAGCATTGATGTTGTTTATACACTAGAGTTTGACAAGCAATAGTTTTCTAATTTCAAGAGGAGAGAGTGAAGGCGCAGTTGTGGATATCAGTAATAATTTTTTCATTTGTACTAACTTCCATTAGTGCTTTTGGCCAGAGTAAACAAAAGCTCTCCGGTCAGGTCACAGATGAAAACAACGAGTCTCTTCCGGGAGTAACGGTTCAAATCCAAAATACCACAGAGGGAACCATTACAGATTTTGATGGGAATTTTACCTTAAATGCAAGTAAGGGAGACAAAATCTCTTTTACTATGGTAGGAATGGAGACTCAGGTGATTTCCATCAAGAATTTCGCTCCCGTCTCAATAAAATTAAAAGAATCTGCTACTCAACTTACAGAGGTAGTTATTACGGGTTTTCAGGAGTTGGATCGTAAGCTTTTCACAGGAGCATCTGAGAGTCTGAAGATGGATGAGATTAGTCTGGCAGGAGCTACGGATGTTAGTCGAATGCTAGAAGGAAGAGCGGCAGGGGTTACGGTGGATAATGTTTCCGGAACTTTCGGTGCTGCGCCTAAAATCAGGATTCGAGGCAATGCTTCTATAAACGGAGACAATCAACCCTTGATTGTGGTGGATGGAGTGATTTTGGAGAACCTGAGCAATGTCAATATTGATGACTTCATTTCTGGTAATGCCAATACACTTACAAGTTCTTCTATCGCAGGGCTCAACGCCAACGACATTGAGTCCACTGAGATACTGAAAGACGCTTCCGCCACTGCTATATATGGTGCTAGAGCTGCCAACGGAGTATTTGTCATTACTACCAAAAAAGGAAAAAGCGGGAAATTGAGGGTGAATTACTCGGGTAACTATTCCGTGCTGCTTCGTCCGACCTACAATCAATTCGATATTTTGAACTCAGCTGAGGAAATCGAAGTTTACCGTGAGCTGAATGATAAAGGACTCATCAACATCGGAAGTTCCGTGAGAGCGCAGAACTACGGAGCACTTGGCAAAATGTATGCTCTGATTGCAAATCACGAACTGGAGTGGGGCAGAGGAGGTGGATTAAACGAAGAGTTTTTGAATATATACGAAAATGCAAATACAGATTGGTTCGATGTGCTTTTCAATGATTTTGCACTTCAGCAGCAACACTCGTTGAGCTTCACTGCCGGAAGCGAAAAGTCCAACAGCTATTATTCAATCAGCTTCTTAAACGACGAAGGTCAAACCATCGCTGATAATGTGCAACGCGTGACTGGAACGGCACGAAACACATACTTTATTTCTGATAAATTTTCTTTCGGACTCAAACTATCAGCCAGCTATCGTGATCAACACGTACCGGGGACTAGAAATAGAGAGTTCGATCCGATTACTGGACGCTTTAGCCGTGGTTTTGATATCAACCCCTATAGCTATTCCCTCAACACTGCAAGATCTATTCGTCCATATGATGATAATGGTAACCTAGAATACTTCAGAAGAAATTATGCTCCTTTCAACATTATCGAAGAGCTTGATCTCAATTTTATCGATATCACTGTTTCTGACTTCTCAGCCCAGACAAACTTTGATGTAACCCCAAGTGATAATATCTCAGTAAATGGGGTTTTTCAAGCAAGATATGCAACGACACGGCAGGATCATACAGTTCATGAAAACTCCAATCAGGCTGAAGCTTATAGAGCCAATGGCACACAGTTTATTCAGGATGCCAATAACTTTCTTTTCAGAGATCCAGATAATCCGGGACTTAACCCTGTAGTGGTTTTGCCTCAGGGAGGGTTTAATTATCTGGATCAGACCAATTTGCTTAACTTTTTTGCCAGAGTCAGTGCCAACTGGTCAAAGACATTATCAGGAGTCCATGAGGTCAATGTGCTTGTAGGTCAGGAAGTTCGATATACAGATAGAAGCTCGTCTAGCGCGACGGGGTTGGGCGTGATTTATGGAAGTGGGGGTATTGTGGTCACGGATCCAAATATCATTGAGTTTTTTAACCTTCAGAACATCGACTATTACACTTTGTCGAAAACAAGTGATCGTTTTCTAGGGTCATTCTTAAATGGAGGATACGCATACAAACAGAAGTACATTGCCAATTTCACGGTGCGGTACGATGGTTCCAACCAACTTGGGAGGAGTAAGCAGGCAAGATATC
The DNA here is from genome assembly GCA_049115715.1 of Cyclobacteriaceae bacterium. Classification (GTDB taxonomy): domain Bacteria; phylum Bacteroidota; class Bacteroidia; order Cytophagales; family Cyclobacteriaceae; genus JAMZMI01. The sequence continues at coordinate 136,950 of JAGDZQ010000023.1, read as the reverse complement.
TTCCCACGTGGAATGTGAGCGGAGCATGGAACCTGACCAATGAGCGATTCATCAATGTTAGTTTTCTGGATGAAGTGAAAGTTCGCGCTACATATGGGATTTCTGGAAACTTACCGCCAAATGCAAGTGCCCTGCTAAACCTACAATCGGATGTAAGTATTCGCCCTACAGACGTAGAGCCTTATCTTTTTATAGAGGACTTGACCAATACAGAGCTGACCTGGGAAAAGCTGAAGGAGCTTAATATTGGAATGGATTTCTTGATGTTTGAAGGGAGAATCGGAGGATCACTTAATTATTACCAACGAAAGGCGTTTGACCTTATAGGTGTGGTTCAGACCAGTGGCATTGGAGGTCAGGGTCTCAAGGTTGGAAACTTTGCCGATATGAAGATAGATGGGGTGGAAGTGACTTTGACCACTGAAAATTTCCCTACTTCCAGTCCGGTAAAGTGGACAACTGGGATAAACATGGGATACTCCATTGACAAGATCACAAGGTTGGACTTTGGTCCAAGGCTGACGGACGCGATAGGTCAAAATGGAGCAGCTGTACTTGGTGGCCCTAGACGTGGATTGTTTTCTGCACGATTCGCAGGGCTAAATGTATCAGGAATTCCTACCTTTTTTGATGAAAACGATGAGGAAGTCTTTCAGTATGACCTACAGGATCGAGATAACCTGACTACAATTTTGAAGTACGAAGGGCCTACTGAGCCACGAGGTGCTGGAGGAATAAGCAATACGATTAGCTACAAGAATTTCACATTGAGTGCTTTGATCTCGTTTAAGTTTGACTATAAGATCAGATTAAACGATGCATACTTTTCCAGTTACACGGATTTTGATGCATTACCTGGCGATCTGGTAAACCGATGGGCAGTGCCAGGGGACGAGAATCTAACTAACATTCCGGTCATACTCCAAAGAGGGTTTGCACAGCAAAGTGGAGATATAGCTCAAGCCTACAACTTATATAATAAGAGCACTGAAAGGGCTGCAGATGGCAGCTATGCCAGATTGAGATCGGTGAGACTCAGCTATGCCTTGCCCTCATCATTCATATCAAAGCTCGGAATTTCGAGTACTTCAGTTGGAATCGAGGGGCAGAACCTTGCGTTGTTATTTGTGGATGATAAGCTGAATGGCCAAGATCCTGAGTTCTTTAGTTCTGGGGGAGTATCGCTACCACAGCCTAGGATGATCACTTTTTCATTAAATGTAGGATTATGATAAGGAGACTGAACCATAAGCATACATTGATAAATGCTTTAGGAGTGGCATTTTTGCTGTTTTCTATTACAGCCTGTGACCCATTCTTGGATGAAACTCCAGATAATAGAGTAGAGCTGGACAATCTTGACAAAGCGGCACAGCTACTTACGAATGGATATTCGATCGCGAGCCCGGCGTTTACAGATTGGCTATCGGACGATGTTCAGTTTACGACACGTGTGACGATAAGACAATCGCATGAACAGATGTATCGATGGGAAGATGTAACTACTGGGCCAGATGAACAGGATACACCGGACTTCTTTTGGTATGAAACGTATAATTCGATTGCGCATGCTAACGAGGTTTTGGCGGTTTTAGATGACCTCCCGGTCATTTCCGAAGAAGATAAACTTAGGAAAGACGCAATAGAAGGAGAAGCAAAATTGATCAGAGCTTATGGACATTTCATGCTGGTCAATATGTTTGCAAAGCACTATGATCAAGAAACGGCTAGGGATGATTTGGGGATACCATACATTAAAACCCCAGAGACGATCTTTATTGATCAATACGAACGTGAATCGGTTCGGAAGGTCTATCAGGAAATAGAAGATGACCTGGAAGATGGACTTGAACTTGTTAGCGACAACTTTTATTCCAACTCTGGGAAATACCACTTTACAAGAAATGCGACATTGGCGTTTGCCTCTAGATTTTACCTATATATGTGGGACTTTCAGACCAGTTTGAGATACTCGAATGAGCTTTTGGGAAATAATCCAGAGGCCTTTGTGAGGGATATGACTTCTGATGAGTTTAGAAATGCAAAGTCTTCAACTACCGGATATCCTCAGCTTTATTCTTCTCCTGATTTACCGAGTAATATCATGTTGGGTAGAAAAGTGTCGTTAATTCAACGTACGGACTTTGGTCATGCTCCGTCGAGTGATTTTTACAATGGCTTGTTTAATCAGTCCTTATACCCGAATGCCACAGACGAAAGAGAAAATCCAGCCTTTGTTAAAGGAGAGGAAGGCCTGCTTCCTGTTCGATATCAGAGCCTTTTTCAGAGAAACAGTATCAATTCTAATGTAGGAACTCCGTATCACATTGCGATTTTGTTTAGGGGAGAAGAGGTTCTCTTTAATCGAATAGAGTGCAACATTATTTTTCGAGATTTTGATGCAGCCATTGCTGATCTCAACGTGCTTTTTCGACGAAGATATAGTCTTCTGGGAAACGCCGACCTTGAGCCTGTCACGCTGGATGATATCCGGCAGTTGATGAACCCTTCTAATGATCCAGATTTTACTGATTTTTTAGTCATGCTAAATTATTTATTGTTGGAGAAGAGGAAGGAATTTATCATTCAGGGTTTTAGATGGTTTGATATGAAGCGCTACGAGATACCTATAGATCATGATTTTCCAGGTGGAGGTACGATTACATTGGAAGTAGGAGATCCTCGCTGGGTGCTTCAGATTCCTGAATCAGCAGTAGATGTAGGAGGTTTAGAACCAAACCCAAGATAGCATGAGAAAGAACAGTTACATATTTACGATTCTCTTTGCGTTGCTCACTGTATGGCTGGTTTCATGCTATCCGGATGAAAAACTTGACGTAGATGAGCGCGATGAAGATGTGGAATTGACCGAATTGGACACATACATTCAACGGAACTTTATAGACGAATTTGGTATAGCAGTAAGGTATCGTTTCGATGATAACTTCGTGGATTTTGGAGAGCGTGTTACTCCTCCGAAAGTTGACGTGGTAAGACCGATGCTTGACTTCATTGAAAAATTTTGGATTGACCCGTATTTGGAAGTTGAAAACGGAGAAGATTTTTTCAGAAATAATGCTCCTGCGGAGCTTGTCTTTCTAGGAGGGTTTATTTTTAATTCGGATGGTACGGTGACTTTGGGTACGGCTGATGCTGGAGCACAAATCACGTTTACAAATGTAAATTCTATAGATCCTGCAGATGAGGATTGGTTGTCGCTTCAACTCAATACGGTATACCATGAGTTTGCCCACTTTGTCCATCAAAAATTTAAACTACCTACGGCATTCGAAACGATTTCACCTACAGGATATACAAGCCCTGGGGCTTGGTTTACGCTCACAGATGGTGAAGCAAATGCACGTGGATTTGTGTCTCCATATGCCACAAGTTCGCCTAATGAAGATTTTGCAGAAACGGTGGCGTTTTTCCTTTACGATCCGGAATTCCATGAAAACTTCACTACAGATGAAGCAGGTTGCACTGATGCAGAATGCGAGAGAAGAAATGAAGGGAGAGAGATGCTACGTCAAAAATTAGCAGCAATATCTTCGCACTATGAAAAAGTGACAGGAATCAATTTGGATAAACTGCGGGGAGCAGTGCAATCGAAACTCACAGAATGATTAGAAAAACACTTCCCATAATATTGCTGATTGCTGGTCTTTTGATTACCTCTTGTAATGAGGATGATAAGAAGGATTTGAAATCTGCTGATCAAAGGGTGGAAGATGCAACAGAAGACCTAATTGACGAGTTGACAGATCCGTCAAATGGGTGGAAGGTCTCTTATCAGCCGACGAACAGTTCTGGGGTGTTTTTGCTTTTTTTAAATTTTGACGATGAGGGAAATGTAAATATCAGGTCTGATGTAGGGGATGAAGGAGGAATCTATCTGGATCAAAATACTACATATCAGGTTAGTTATGGGTTAGGGACAGAACTCGTCTTTGATACTTATGGAGTGCTTCATTATCTCTTTGAAAAAAATCAATCCACTTTCGGTGCTGAATTTGAATTTTACTTTAGAGAAAAAGATGGAGATGATCTGATTTTTGAAAGTAAATCAGATGGAGGTGATGCTACGGAAGTGGTCTTTGAGCCTGCGCAAGCTCAGGATTTTAGTTTGCTTTCCAGCGATTTGATTGCCGAGCTTAGCCAAGGAACGTTTCAGTCCGAGAATTTGGCGGGAGTAGGCATTTTGGTGCAATATCAGGTTTATCTGGAGTCACAAAATATATCTATGTTTATTACCGTCGATCTGGATGTGAGAAGATTGAAAGTTCATGGAGCTACCGTGGGCAACTCAAGGGATGAAATCATAAGTAGTACTCAAAATGTGTCTATCAATCACGAAACTGCCTTTTCGCTATTAAGTGGAAGTATTGTATTTGATGAGCCTGTTTCTTTTAGTTTGGCGGGTCAATCGTACACAATCTCCGACATGGAGTTGAATAATTTCCAGACTTTGACCACTAGTTATTGCGCCGGTGAGACGGACGATTTCATAAGCTTTGATGGAAATCTCTCGGGAATTGGGGACTTCTCTATGCTTAGTTCATTGATAAGCAGTCACTCCGATTTTATCGATGAAGAGGGCGAGCTTTATCAGGTTAACCCGGTATTTATTTTTGATGAAAATGATAGCTCATATGTAGATAGGATAGATGAAGTATTCGAGGAAGATATCCTGGCTTTTATCTTAGTTATAAACGACTCGTTTAATGGCTTCACAAGAGAGGGGACTTTCACGGGACTGGGTTTTGTCAGTATCAATGACAATAATCAGCTTGAGTGGTTCATGCGAGAGATGAATATCGGAGGCAGCAAGGGCAATTTCATCAATCTAGAATTGACCGATGGCACTTTCATCAATGTGCTGGATAGCATGCAACAGCGTGATGCATTGTTTCAACTTACGGATGAGATATTCAGCGGAGGAGAGTTATATGCACTTGAGGTACTTTCTATCGACGGTCTCTTCGAGCTATACAATCCTTGCAATCGCAACAAAGTATTTCTTTTCTAATACCAGAAAACTATCCTCCTGAAAGGCTAAGTGTTATCTTAATAGAATTAAGCTTCGAAATGATAAAGCAATATCAAAGTAGCTGTGAAAGCAGGCTTTTTACTGTCTTTGATTTCCATTTTCGCTCCGAATTCCGCTTTAGTTATCCCTCTTAGATTCGTTAGCTTGTCGAGCTTGGCGTGCAGCCTTAGCTCACTCCCAACTGGAACAGGCGCCCCAAATTTCAAATCATTTACACCGTAGTTGATCATCATTTTCAAATTCTTAGCTTCGAGAATTTGTCCCCATAGGTAAGGAACTAAAGAAAGCGTAAGATATCCGTGAGCTATGGTCGTTCCAAAGGGACCATCCTTTGCTTTTTCAGTATCAGTATGGATCCACTGATGATCGAGCGTGGCTCCAGCAAATTGGTTGATTTGCTCTTGCGATACCGTCAGATACTCCGAGACTCCCATCTCTTCCCCAACATATTTTTCAAACTCATCGTAGCTGCCAACTGTGATCATAATGTTCTTGATTTGTGAAATTTGAGCGAATTTAAGCGAAAAATTAATGAAGCAATAACATAGCGAATGGTTTCAGCACTCGAACTTCTAATTTATTTCGATTCTTAGAATTTTCCCTTCAGTCCCGACAGCATAGCCGAAACCAGATTTATGAATATCCATGGCCCAGTAACTTGTAGTATCCTGATTGATCCAGGTTTCTCCTTTGTTGAAGGAGTAGTCTATTCCACCTGGCCCACAAACAAAGATGAAATTTTGATCTTTTATTCGCTCTAAGTCTGAACCGTAAAATGCACCTTTGGTCAAAGGGGCATTTGTCAATTTCCATGATTTCCCGCCATCTTCTGATAGTGCTACATTGGAAGTATTGCTATCGGACTGGTTTAAATCCCCACCCGCAATCAAGCCTAAGTCTTTTTTCATCCGAATGGAAAAGATGCCTGCGGCTTCTCCCCTAGCCAGTGGACTGTCAGCGTGAGTCCAGGTGTCTCCGTAATCCGTAGAGGATAGGATTCTTGAGTTTCCTCCTGCGCCGGTTCCTATGTAAGCTTTTCCTCCTTTAAGTAAAGAAATACAAGTTCCGCTTGCGGCAAAGCCTCCTTCTCCTTTCCCTGCTGGAGGAAGCTTGGAGGGATTGATTCTGCTCCAGGTTTGTCCTCCATCCGTGGTTTTGAGTACGAATAATTGACCATTGAAAGAGTCGCCAAAGGCAAGCCCATTTTTGTTATCCCAGAATTCTATCGTATTCAAGAAACCTTCTGGATGTGGCATTACATAAGCTTCCTTATATTCAATGGTCTGACCATCGAATAGATAAATGCGAGAGGACGAGCCCGGCCCAGCGCTCATGAGCACAGCATTGCTTTCATCAAAGGCGTGAATGTCTCGGAACTGAAGTGTGTCAGATGGATGGCTGAAAACTTCCCAAGTTTTGCCGCTATCAACTGTTTTGCAGAACGTAGCTCCATGTCCGCTAAGCCAGATAGTTTCTTCGTCTACAATAGATATGGCTTGCATCAGGTTTTGGTTGCTGCTATGTTGTTTCCAGGTTTCAACTTTTATCGGTTGATTGCTTGCACATGAAAGCAGTAGAAAGATTGATAGAATTGCTGAGCTTCGAATCAAGACCATTTCTTATTTCTTAGGTATTCAACAGAAGTCGAAATCAGTTCTTCGAGAATTTTCATATCAACATCTTCCAATTTCTTTATATAAAGGCAAGCGACGCTGGTCTTGAATTTTCCCAGTTTTGAAAGCAGTTCGTCATACTTACTGAAGCCTGACATGATGTACAGCGTAAGGCTTTGCTTTCTGGGAGAAAACCCACCAAGAAACCAGTCTCCTTCGCGCCCACTTTTATACTTATAATGATAGCGTCCATAGCCGATTATGCTGTCTCCCCACATCACAGGGTTCTCATCAGTAATTTTTTTAAATAAGGCATTGAGTGTAATTGAATCCTGCTTCTTTTTCTCCTTCTCGATTTGATTGAGAAAGTCATCTACACTTTTGTTGTTGGGTGCTGTTTTTAGTTCGGCCATCTCTTCTCTTTTACTAAAAATAAAGATATTCCATTAAAGCATAAACCGTATTACTACTGATAGCTTTGTGGTGACAACAACGATAGTCCCATATGTGGCTTATTCTGGCAATAGGGTCAGCCTTTTTTCTTGGCTTTTATGACATATTTAAAAAGATATCGCTGAACGAAAATGCGGTATTGCCAACCTTATTTTTTTCTACGGTAGTAGCCTCAGTGGTCATGTTGATTGTGACTTTGCTTTCTTGGGGATCTTATATTGGAGTTGATGATCTTTTTTATGTTCCTCCCTTGAACTTGGAGGGTCATCTTAGGATGATATTGAAAACGGCGATTGTATTGAGTAGTTGGATACTGACCTATTTCGCTATGAAAAACTTGCCGCTTACGATTCTGGCTCCCATCAGAGCGACAGGTCCGCTATGGACGTTGATCGGTGCATTCTTGCTGTTTTCCGAAAGGCTCAATGTTTTTCAGTTTATCGGAGTGATGGTGATTTTCTCATTTTTCTATTTGTTTTCTACAGCCGGGAAGCTGGAGGGGATCACGTTTCGCAACAAGTTTGTATGGTTTCTGATTGCTGGAACTTTGCTCGGTTCCTGTAGCGCACTTTATGATCGATATCTTTTGAGGGAAATGAATGTGATGGTTGTGCAGGCGTACTTCACATTTTACCAAACGATCATGTTGGTGCCTGTACTGATTTTTTTGTGGTATCCTAATAGGGCTAAAAGCACTTCGTTTAACTGGAGGTGGAGTATTCCATTTATAGGGATATTTCTATTGATCGGGGATTATTTGTATTTCTATAGCATCTCTCTGCCAGATTCGTTGATTTCTGTGATCAGTTTGGTGAGACGCTCGAATGTGATCATGGTGTTTCTCTTTGGAGCAATTGTCTATAAGGAGAAAAACGTCTTGAAAAAGGGCATTTACCTTTTGGGAATTATAGTTGGGCTGGTACTTCTAATCCTTGGAGGATAGATGAAAGCTGAATTTGCTCAAGGCATAGGTATGTCTATATAGACCTGATCGCAGCAAGGTACCTTGTACCGCGGAGAGCAGGAGCAATAGTCGAGGTTGTAATGGTGAATGTTCTCTCCAAAACCGATTTGATAAAAAAATACCCCGACAGTAAAACTGCCGGGGCTCGTCATATACACCTTTCATCGACCATGAAAAGTGAGGATGACTTTAGTGGTATGACCAAAACTCCTCAAATGATATATCCATGAATTCGTCAATGAGCCTGTTGGACTCGCTGATGTATACGTCTTTATCTGCTTCGGTTGAGTGGGTTACTTTGGAGCTCTCGTTATCTTGAAAGACTATCCCGTAGTAGGCAGGTGAAGTTCCTCCGTAGGTTCTTTCCTTAAACTCGGTGTTTTTAAAAACCGATTCTCCGCTGTAAATAGGTTCCTTGAGGCTGGAATAGAAATATGCATCGCTGGTCAAACCCGGGCCTTTTCCAGATAAGATGACCATCTGACTTGGAGCGAAATTGCTTTGCATGCCTTCTTGCCCAAAGGCGGTTCCCATTCTGTAGTTAACATTGGCGCTTACTTTGGAGGTGGTTGCATAAACGCCTCCTTTGGCGGACATATCTATACATGGGAAGGCTAGCGTGACTTGTGCGACAAGTACATCTTCCAGCTGACCAGAAAGAATCATGGTGTTATTCATGTTCAGTGCTGTGGTCTTTTCTTTACCTTTTCGATTTTGTTTTTTGATCATGTATTTGGTGCCTGTCGGTGTGACAGATACATAGCCGGGGATATTGGCATAATTGACATTGCCTCCTTCTTTCATTTCCCATCCTTCATAGTATTTTGCTTTAGAGGCTTCTTCGGTACTTAAGAATTCATACCCACGACTTTCGAATTCTTTGATGAATCTGGCGTATGCATTGTCTGTGATTGCCTGAAAATCTGGCACATCCACTCCGTCTACACCAACTGTCATGGTTGTTGAAGTACCGGCACGTACAGATCCTCCTCCTACGGTTCTACCTCCTGTAGTTTTTGCGGTGGCAGTGGCGATAACGTTGAAGTATACATTGAATTTGGAAATGTAGATTTTCTTAGGGGCTTTCTTGAGTTTTTTCTGTCCATAGCCTCCTTTGAAATTGATTTGTTTTTCACCTACGCTGGTAGGACCCTTTTTCTTTTTTTGTGCGATTGACTCTCCTATGCAAAGGGAAAGTGCAAGTGCGATTATTAATATATTTTTCATAACGGTCGTTTTTTTGTGTATTGAGTTTCAAAAAGACCCGCAGGCAAGTGCCTACGGGCCTATTCAATCAAAAATTATTGGTCGCAAGACAATTGAGCCAAGCTTGTTTCGAATTGAGCATAAAATGATTCGAACTGCGCTGATGCTTGAGGCACACATTTGTCTATGTACGCTTTCCAAGAAGCGATGTAAGTATTAAGAGCATCGTGATATGCTTCACAATTCTCTTTAGACTGATCTTCTGTGTATGCTTCCTGAGCATCAGTCAAAGCTTCCAGAAGAGGTAAATAGTCCGTTGTGGCGAAAGTTGCACAGTCAATTGCGACTGCTCCTCCACCCGTACTTCCTCCGTCATCATCGTCTTCACTGCACGATACGGCTCCAAGTGTGAATAATACTGCTAGTCCTAATAGTAAATTTTTAATTTTCATGGCGATAGTATTTAGATGTATTTAAAAAATTATTGTTTGTTTAAAATTTAAGGTTGGCTCCAATTTGTAAAAGAGCGATTCCGTAACCGAGCTCAGCAAATGCGCCCAGATTATCGGTAAAGGCGTATCGGCCTCCTATATATGCGGCATAGGCGAAGCTGTTGGTCTCTCCACCGGTAGTGATGCCTGTATTACCAAAATCTACGGAGACGATGTAGTAACCAAGCATTAACCCACCATAGGTGTCTATTTTCTTATTGCCAAGTAAATCGTGATGATACGAGCCTCTGGCTCCAATGATGGTATAAGAATAGGTCCAGTCACCAAAACCTGATGCAAAGTCGGAAGAGGTATATCCGAGATATCCACCAACGCTGATCTCATCTTTGATTCCGTATTCAAAGCTTACTCCAATAGGAGGTAGGGCTTGATCTCCTACTACCAAATTGTTACCTAAACCGATTCCCAGGTTGAGGTTCATGTCTCCAGCACTGTGCTGAGCGGTTGCTAATCCTGAGATTGCTACCATTGTTAGAATCATTAAAATCTTTTTCATAATTTGACGGTATTAAATTTGTTGTTGATTAAACTTCTCCAAAGTTCCTTTCTATGGGAGAGTTCTGTAATACCGCATGCGTCCGATTTTACATCCGTAGTTCACGGTATATTTGGATCAAATCGAGGAGATTCTGTAATATTCTAAGAGAAAGCCGTAGATGAGAGGACTTCCGAGAGTCCTATAAGATCATCAACAGAGCGGCTGCCGATGTTGCTAAAATGATGAACCACCTGTACGTTTTTTCAGGGATTCTTTTGACAATCGATAGTCCAATCCAAGCACCCAGGACTATAAAGGGAATGGCTGTGAGATCCAGCAAAAGGGTATCAGGATTAATCGTGCCCCAAGACCAGATGTGGAAAGGGATTTTGAACCAATTGACAATGATAAAGAACCAGGCGGTGGTGCCGATGAATTCGTTTTTGTTGAAGTTCATGGCAATGAAATAGAGTGCCATGACCGATCCGGCGAGATTACCTACCATAGAGGTAAATCCTCCCAAAATGCCGAGTAATATAGCAAACCAAAAAACTCCTGGAAGTTTTGCGCTGATGGATTTGTTAGTGAATACCATCAATATAAGGCTTGCTATAATGATGATGGCCATGGTTACTCGAAATACCTGATCGTCGATCCATTGACCAAATAGAGCACCCAGAATTATACCCAGAGCTGCCCATGGGAAGAGCTTAATGAGCTGACGCCAGTTGGCATGACGGTGGTAGTAAATGACAGCAAAGATGTCCGCAAAGCAGAGTATGATAAGCAAAACGCCGCTTGATTCTTTTCCACTGAAAACAAGAGCAAGAAGAGGTACGGCGGCTAGCCCCATTCCGGGCACTCCCATTTTTGCCATTCCAATGAAAGTGGCAACCAGAAAAAACAGACTGAGGTCTGCAACAGAAAAGTCAAACGATAAGAACTCCAATCTTTATATGAGATTGTTGGCGTAGGCAAATTTGATCAATCCGACGAGGTTGTTGGTCCCTGTCTTACGAAAGATGTTTTTCCGATGTGTTTCTACTGTTCGCTCCGAGATAAAGAGTTCTTCTGCGATTTGCCTGTTGGTGTACTCTTTGGAGATCAGCTGAAGAATCTCGCGCTCTCTATCTGTGAGAAGTCGCTGATCAGACTCTCCGTTTAGCCCTTTGATCAGCATGGTGTTTACTTCTGAGCTTAGATAAGTCTTACCACTTCTTACTGCGTATATGGCATCAATTAGATCATTATGAGAGTCTTTTTTCATAATGTATCCGTTGATTCCTTCTTTGAGGATTTCTTTGACAAGGTGAGCTTCGTCATGCATGCTCAGAATCAAAATCTTCATGTCGGGATACTTTCGCTTGACCTTTCTTACTAATGACAATCCGTCCTCATCCGGAAGATTGTAATCGCTGATAAGCAAATCTACTTTCGTGTGAGTTAGCGAATCGAGTGTGTCACTTACGGTCATAGCGGTACCTACGACCTCCATTTCAGATTCAGCTTCAATGATTTTGGTCAGACCTGCGATCAAAACAGCGTGATCGTCAGTCAGGAATATTTTCATGGTCGGGTTTTTGGCAGTATTTCTAACGAAAGATAGTAAATCCATTCTTATCCGTACTTTGTGTTGCCCCAATCATTTTTACAATACACTGTCTTTTACTTTTCAGTTGGTGGGATATCTCTTAATTCGATTTGTGCAAATTAGAATGGTGAGCAACTTTTTTCCATACCGTCATGAGGGTATTTGCGCGTGCTTTGGCAGGTAGTTTTGTGTATTGTTACACAGGGGAATGAATCAAAGTTATGATTGCTCAATCATGCTTCCCAAAAAGCCTTTCATCTAATATAAATGGTTCTATCACCTCCTCAACTTGAGTGTGCTGATGATGGAAATGTATGGGGTTAAGAAGAAAATTGTATTCTTGAGGAACGATTGCGGATGGGACTTTGAGCACATATGAATTAGCTTCTCGGACGAATCTTTCACCAATAGATTGAGTCGAATGAGGGATGTAGTTTTTCTGATTCCAATTCTGATCCAGACTTTGAAGTTCACATTCCTCCACACTTGATGTGTCTTGCAGTTTGATTTTGACCAAACAAATATTCTGACTAGAGAGGATGTGAAAATTATTGGCCAGATATTCAAGGCAAGCAAGCGAGATGCTTCCGGCTGTATATAGCAGAGGAGTGCCTGGAGGGTTCCACCTGCCTCCATATAAAGCGGCTCCCTTGCCACTTAGATCTCTTGCGTACTTCGATTTGCAAATGCGATATACAAGCATCAGGCAAGTATGCCATGTTGCATCCTACCTATCTGATCGAGAAGTCGTCTGACTCCAAAGCTATTGGATAGAAGACTCTTAGGCTTAAGGTCTCCCAAGGCAGGGTTGACAGCATCCATCCATTGATGGAAGCCTTCTCCAAACGCCTCCAGACCTGTACGGTAAACCTCTTCAATCTCTAGAATCTTCTCAGTAACTGCAGGGTGAAAGGTTGTTTTACGCTTATAGGTATCAATAGATACGGGGATGATGGCCATAAGCTCATTCAGGGTAAGTCCTGAAATACTCAATATGCGTTTGATGTAGTTTTTTGAAATATCCATGTTGGCCATCGAGAAATAATTGACCTGCCCATATTGTACCATCGGCTCTTCCAAAACAGATAACTCATCTTCTGGATCTATGTATTTTTTCATAGTGTAAAATTACTCAAAATTTATGTTAAAAATACACCTATTTCATTTATTCTTCTATAACTGCTAATTCAGAAGGTTTTTCTACAGCAACTGGTACATTCACTATCAGGGTACTTCCTCTTACACCTGATCTTGTATCTAGCTCCAATTCTCCTTTGATCAAATTAGCACGAGAGTTCATGTTTTTCCATCCATTGCCTTTCCCCAGGGTGAGAACCTCTTTGCTAAAGCCAGTTCCATTGTCCTCAATCAGGAGTGTGACCTCTTCGGAATCTTTGGTGAGGCTGATCGTTACTTTTTCAGCGTCAGAGTATTTGAGAATATTGTTGATCCACTCTTGTGTAATTCTATAAATCGAGATTTCTTGTAAATCCTGAAGTCGCTCTGTGATTCCAAAAGTGTCAACTTCGACAAAAATCCTTCCGGCATTGTTTATTCTGGAGGCAAACTCTTTAATGGCATCTACAACTCCACTTTTGATCAAGGTCTCAGGCATGAGGTTAAAGCAAATGCCTTTTAGTTCTTTGTACATTTCGTCCAATACTTTTGAGGAGTTTTCAAAAACCTCTTCTTTTGATGAAGTTCCTTTTTCGAGAGATTTCAAGTTCAGGTTTAAGACCGAAATCATCTGACCGAATCCATCGTGTAGGTCTCTGGCAAATCGTTTTCTTTCTGATTCCTGAGAAGCTATAGCAGCTTCGATTTGCATCTCGCGAATTTTTAATTTCTCCTGCTCCAGTAGCTTTTCCCTTTTAAGAATCATTCGATTTCTCCAGAGTACGCCAGTAAGAATCAGGAACACAAGGATAGCAGCGAGGCTCGATACCAGAATCTTGTTTTTATCGATTTTGGCTTGTTGACGTTCTAATTGTACTTGTTGCAAAGCGATCTGACGTTCCTTTTTTTCAGTTTCGTATTGAGTTTGGAGTTCGGCGATTTTATCAGAACTTCCTTGATTGAGAAGAGAGTCACTCAATGCTTTGTGTTTTCTGTGAAATGTATATGCCTTTTTGAAATTCCCCTTTTGCTCATTCAGTTCGCTCATCATGAGGTAGGCATCCTTCACGAAGTTTTTATTGGCGATCTTGAGAGACTGAGCCAAGCCTTCGCTAATGTATTTTTCTCCTAATACCACATTTCCATCCAGCCGATATGAGTCTCCATAATTCAGAAGTCCTGAGGCTAATCCTTCTTCATCATTAGCGTCTTTGGCCATATCCAATGCCAGTTTGCCAGTTTTCAATGCTTCTTTATGTCTACCGAGTGTATTGTTAACGACGGTCAACGAGGAATAGCTGTCTTGCATTCCTTTGTGGTAGTTTATTTCCTTCGCAATCAAAAGAGACTTTTCTAAATAGAGCAATGCCGAATCAAAAATGGATGTGTTTTTAAATAATACCCCAAGGTTGTTGTAAGCAGAATAGGCACCTCTCAGGTCTCCCACCTTCTCTTTGATCCGTAAGGATTTTTTATAATATGACTTGGCCAGTGGGAAATTTTTCATGTCAGAGTGAACCATTGCTACATTGTTGAGGCTTTGAGCCAGCGATGCTTCGTCTTGAAGCCTTTCATCTAATTGAACTGATTTTAGCAGCCAGACGAGTGCTTTTTCATAGTTCCCGGCATACTTATATATGACACCTAGATTATTGAGGGATTTGGACAAATCTTCGTTGTTTTTTTCATCCAAAGCAAGTTGATAATACTCTTCAAATTTCTCTCCGGCCTCATCGTAGTTCCCCTGATAGAAATGATTGATTCCGAAGTTATTTATAAGCGTAGTTTGTAGATCGTAATTCTCAAAATCAAGCAAGTCAAGACTTCTGTTAAGAATGGAGTCTGCTGATTGATACCCCCCTAAATACGTATGATTCCTGCCGAGATGTGCAAGAGATGCTACTTTGTCTTTTTTATTCAGAGATTCCTCAAATGCTCTTTCGAAAACGAGTTTAGAAGAGTCCAGATTAGTTTTAATGAGAATCTTTCCTGCACTAATGAGTATCTCAGCATGTTGTTTTGTATCTGATTTTTCGTACAAAGCTCGGATGCTATCAAGTTGATCTGTGGAATTCTGAGCAAAACAGAAGATGCTGAACAGTAATATGACAATGGTTAGATATTCTTTGATCATGATTTAATATTTAGGCGCTATACTTCAGCGAATTCTTGAGAATGTTTTGTGCTTGTCAAAGTAGCTTGGGCATTAATTATTAAAGTACTACCCTTTATTCCCAGATTGGTGTCCAGTTCCAGTTCTCCTTTTATAAGGTTAGCTCTTGAGTTCATATTTTTCCAACCATTACCTTTTCCATATATAAGGTCATTTTTATCAAATCCAGATCCATTGTCTTCAATTAGGAGTGTGATTTCTTCTTCATCTTTAGTTAAGCTGATGGTGACTTTATTGGCATCAGAATATTTCAAGATGTTGTTGATCCACTCTTGTGTAATCCGATAAATTGAAATTTCTTGAAGGTCTTCGAGGCGCTTGGTGATTCCGAAAGTGTCTACTTCTATGAAAAGTTTTCCGGCATGATTTATTCGTGAAGCAAATTCCTTAATAGCGTCTATAATCCCACTTTTGATCAATGTCTCAGGCATCAGGTTGAAGCATATCCCTTTCAGTTCTTTGTACATTTCGTCCAAGACTTTGGATGAGTTTTCAAAAACCTCTTCTTTGGATGAAGTTCCTTTTTCGAGAGATTTCAAGTTGAGATTTAGAACCGATATCATTTGACCAAATCCATCGTGTAGGTCTCTGGAAAAACGTCTTCTCTCTAGTTCTTGCGAGTTTAAAGCCGCTTCTATTTGAGTCTCCCTGAGCTTAAGTTCCGCTTCCTTAAGAATGACTTCTTGTTTTTTCTTTGCTCGGCTCCTGATAAGCAGTGAGATGGCGATTAGGAAAATAATGGCAATTCCAAGCCCTCCTATGATTGCTAAATTCCTTTGATTTTGAGCTTTTTGCTCTGCTATTTCTGATTGTTGCAGGGCTATTTGTTGTTCTTTCTTTTCTGTTTCGTATTTGGTTTGTAACTCCAACAGCGTTTTTTGAGCATTTTGATTATCGATTGAGTCTTTGAGGTCAATATAAGAAAGGGCATGGTGTAGCGCATCACTGGTTTTCCCAAGCGCTTGATATACATCCATGAGAGAATTATTGATTTCGAGAAGACTTGACCCAACCTGATGTTCTTCTGCAAGTGCGAAGGCATCTAGAAAATGATCAAGTGCTTGTGGAGGGTTTCCCTCTTGAAATGTTATTTTTCCGAGGTTGTGATAATTCGATATGAGCCCTTTCACATCGTTGATCCTTTTTCTTATCGAAATAGATTTTTCAATATATAGTTTGGAACTGTCGAGTACATCTAATTTGAGATAAGCGTTTGAGATGTTGTTGCAAATGCTACCCATATGATCCCATGCCTCTAGTTTTTCGAGCAAAACGAGAGATCGATTGCTGTATGCTATAGCTTCTCGGAATTTGTTTTGTTCAAATAGGATGTTAGCAATGTTTCCCAGTGAGATTGCTATTCCTTTCTTGTCACCCATCGTTTTTCTTATAGAAAGAGCCTTATTATGGTATTTTAGTGAACTTTCATGGTCTCCTTTATTGAAGAAAATAATGGCGATATTATTTAGGGTATATGAAATCCCAAAGTTGGATTTCTTTTTTTCATAGATACGTAGACATTTGAATTGATTTGTAAGCGCACTGTCCAGCAGACCTACTTTCTGATACAGAATGCCCAGCTTGCTATGAATGGCGGCAACACCCATACTATCGTTGGCATTTTCTCGAATTTTAAGCGAAGCACGATAGAGTTTATTTGCAGTTTTTAAATCGGTGCGGTCCGCATATATGATTCCCAAGTCGTTGTAAGCTTGTGCCAAACCTTTTTGATAACCGATGTTTGTGGCCAGTTCTATAGCTTGTTCTCCAAAGCTGATCGCAGAATCTTGAGAGATCAATCGATACTCATAGCAAAGGTCACTCAAGAGATGAACTCTTAGAGAATCATTGGCCTCTTCCAATTGAGAACGTTTATTTTCATATGGCGATTGAAAAACAGTGATACTTATAAGTAATAGATTAAGAATATTTGTAGCCATAATCGGTGATGTTCGTGTGATTTGTATTGTTGGTTTTTGCAGTTGTAGGGCTTGTCAGTCCTTAGCCATTTCTTCAACTTCTGTACTGATATGGGCTTGTGCATTAACGATTAAGGTGCTGCCCCTTATTCCGAGAACTGTATCTAATTCTAATTCTCCTTTGATAAGGTTAGCTCTTGAGTTCATATTTTTCCAACCATTACCTTTTCCATATATAAGGACATTTTTATCAAAACCAGCTCCATTGTCTTCAATTAGGAGTGTGATTTCTTCTTCATCTTTAGTTAAACTGATGGTGACTTTATCAGCATCAGAATATTTCAGTATGTTGTTGATCCACTCTTGAGTAATCCGATAAATTGAAATTTCTTGAAGGTCTTCGAGGCGTTTGGTGATTCCGAAAGCGTCTACTTCTATGAAGAGTTTTCCAGCATGATTTATTCGTGAAGCGAATTCCTTAATGCCATCTATAATCCCACTTTTGATCAAAGTCTCAGGCATCAGGTTGAAGCATATCCCTTTTAGTTCTTTGTACATTTCGTCCAATACTTGAGATGAGTTTTCGAAAACTTCTTCTTTGGATGAAGTTCCTTTTTCTAGAGATTTCAAGTTGAGATTTAAGACTGATATCATTTGACCAAATCCATCATGTAGGTCTCTGGAAAAGCGTCTTCTCTCTAGTTCTTGTGAGTTTAGAGCTGCTTCGATTTGAGTTTCCCTCGTTCGGGTGCGTTCCTCTTCGAGTTGCTTCTGTTGTTTCAATATCAATCTATTCCTCTGTAGAAGCCCGATTACAATGAGAAGAATGACTATTCCGATGAGTCCATTTGTAATCAGTTGATTCGTTTTTATTTGCGCGGCTTGAAGTTTCAGTTGCTGCTCCTTTTTTTCAGTCTCGTATTTCGTTTGAATGTCTAACAATGCCTTTTCTTTTTCAATACTGAAGAGACTGTCATTGAAAACGATGCTGGTTTTCAAGTTTTCGTAAGCCAAAAGCGGATTATCTGTCTTGATATAGGCTTGCTGTGCCATATCATATGCAAATCGAGTGAGATCAGTATATCCAATGGGTTTGGCCAGTGCGATTGTGTTTTCAAAATGAATGATTGCGGCTTCATACTTTTCGTTTGAGAAAAGCGTCTCGCCTTTGATCACTTCGTTTACTGCTAACCCTTGTTGGTCTCCAAGTTCTTGTCTTATCTTGGTCGATTGATCAATGAAACCTAGAGACTTTTCTATTTGTCCCTTTTTTGCATAGTGTTCTGCAAAGTCTAGATAAATGTAACCAAGCCCAACACTGTCATTAAGTTGAACCCTGATCTCCAATACTTTTTCAAAGAAAGGAAACGCCTCATCAGAGTTTCCACTTTGTGAAAGAGATACCCCTCTGTGGTGATAAGAAGTTCCGAGTGACTCTAGATCATTTATTAGAAATGCGGATTTTTCGCTTTTGTCCAAGCATGCAAATACCTTTTCCTCATTTTTTTGCTTTCGGTAAAAGACTGCCAGTTCGTTGTTTAGACGAGCAATCCCCCGATGGTGATGAAGTGAATCAAATAAGTCCGATGAGCGCAGATAAGATTTTAGGGCTTCCTCATAGTTCCCCCGTAAGTAATGAGCCATTCCGAAGCACATTCGTGCAAAACCCTCTTTGTCTTTCCATCCATTTCTTTGAGAAAGTATGATGGCATACTCGCTTAGAGATATAGCCTTGTCAAAGCTTTGGCTGTAAATTTCGTAGAAGTTGTCAGAAACAAAGTCAATTTGCTCAGCCTCACTCAAGGTGTCTAAACCATACTTAAGGCCTATTTCCGGTAATTCCTGGGCTTGTAAGGACACGAGCCCCAGTAGTAGAGAGAATGTAAATAATTTGACCATAGTTGGTCAAATTAGCGATTTGAAACTAGGAAATCTATACCGTCAAGCTGGTATTTCTGCACCCGGAGTTTCTTTCAAAATAGAAACTGGGGCATTGACGATAAGCGCGTTTCCTTTTCTATTTGGAACCGTGTCAAGTTCCAAATCACCTTTAATCAGGTTTGCGCGAGAGTTCATGTTTTTCCAGCCGTTTCCAGAGCCGTCGGTCAATTCGGATTTTTCAAACCCTGTTCCATTATCCTCAATAAGTAGCGTCAACTCATCTTCGTCTTTAGTTAACCCAATGGTTATTTTATCAGCATCTGAGTACTTTAAGACATTGTTTACCCACTCTTGACATATCCTGTAAATGGATATTTCTTGCAGATCCTGCAGCCTTTCACTCATTCCAAAAGTGTCAACCTCTATAGATACTTTTCCCGTATCATTTACTCGATTTGCAAACTCTTTTACGGCATCAACTACACCATTTTTAATGAGTGTTTCCGGCATGAGATTGAAGCAAATCCCCTTGAGTTCCTTATACATTTCGTCCAAAACTTTACTGGAGTTTTCGAAAACCTCTTCTTTGGAAGAAGTTCCTTTTTCAAGAGATTTCAAATTGAGGTTTAGTACAGATATCATTTGTCCAAAACCATCATGCAGATCTCTTGCGAATCTTTTCCTCTCCGATTCCTGAGAGTCAAGAGCAGCTTCTATTTGAGTTTCCTTCAATTTGGTTTCCGCTTCTTGCAAAATGAGCGATTGCTTTTTGCGCGATCTGCTACGAATCAGGAGAGATATGACAACAAGAGAAATCACGACCATACCCAATCCGACTATTGCAACCACGTTTTTTTGGTTTTGAGCCTTCTGTTCTGCTATCTCCAATTTTTGTAAAGCTATTTGCTGCTCCTTTTTCTCTGTTTCATATTTGGTTTGAAGTTGAGAGATTTTTTGAATACTATTTTCATTCAAAATAGCGTCTTTAAGCTGATGATATTGGTCGCTATAATCAAGAGCTTTTGAGAAGTTTCCTTTTTTCCTGTGAAGATTAGATAACAATTCATAGCCGTCCCTTTGCTCTTTTAGAAGCCCTTTTTCTTTTGATGCGTTTACAGATTCTGTAAGACTTTTTTCTGCCTGAACTAGGTTCCCTTTTTTGATCGCAATCATGCCTTGTTTTAACTGGCAAGAAATTATTCCTTGTTGATCCCCAAGTTTGTTTCTTATAAGGATACTTTTTTCAACGGCTTTTTCAGCTGCATCTAAGCTGTCAAGGTCGTGATACACTCTGCTGAGGTTATTTAATGCAGAACCATTATATATCGAATACTCAAATTCATTACTTTCTAGGATATGTATCGCTTCGAGCAAGAAGTACCTGGCCTGCAACAGATCATTTTTGCGGAGATATACATTGCCAACATTTAACATCGACCCACCTATTTCAAGGTAATCTTCAATTTCTTCCTTTATCTCAATGGCCTTCAAGTAATATTCCAGAGCCAAGTCCAGATTACCCTGGCTTTCGTAGACAGATGCGATGTTATTATAACCCTTGGCTATTCCTTCTTTATGATCTATTTTCTCATAGACTTCCAGAGCGAGGAATTGGTGCTTCAATGATTCGTCGAGCCATCCTATTTGAAATTCAAGCGAGCCAAGCTTGTTGTAAAGAGCTGCTATGCCTAGGTTGTCATTTAGGCCTTTCCTGATCTCCAGCGCGGCAAGCCACAAATCTTTGGCATCATCGTATTTGCTTTGATAATAATAGACAAACCCTAGATCATTATATCCTTGTGCCAGTCCTTTTGGATATTCGATGGCCTTCGCCAAAGCGATCGCTTTTTCTCCATAAAAAATAGCTGAGTCCTGATTTTTGAGAATGTAGCTATATGAAACGTCGCAGTACTCTAAAACCAAAACGGAATCAGGTTTTGGCTCATTTAGAGGGCTAAAGATCAGATTGAATATTAGAAAGATCATGGCGGTTTCGGATGTTTTGATAAAAATACCTAAAACAGGATGATTTCCTAAATCATGAAAATGGCGTGAAGTTTAGCTTTTCATTAAAGTTTAATGTTGTGAGCTTTTGCGAAAACCCGAATATTTTTTGTGAGATTTTCAAGTACTTCTTCTAGGCTAAGCTCCGTCTGTTCTAACCCCTCGCAACTTTCATAGAGCGTCTGAATGAAGTTTTTTAATGCAATATTTTCCGTTCTCCATCTTTCCTCATCCTGCTGACTTATAAATAACTCTTCATTGCGATCGGCGAGTTGAGATTTAAGAAAATCGATTTGAGCTAGTAAGCTTTGTTCAGATGTCTCTTTCAAAAGCTAGAATGGTTTCTTCAATAATATCACAGCATTCGTGAAGCTGTTCTTCTGTCATTACCAGGGGAGGAGCAAAGCGGATAATATTTCCGTGAGTCGGTTTAGCAAGTAGTCCATTATCTCGGAGTTTCATGCAGATATCCCAGGCCGTGCTACTGGTTTCATCATCATTGATAACAACCGCATTTAATAACCCCTTGCCTCTTACTAGTTTAACTAGCGGAGATTTTTCCACAAGATTTTGCATTCTTGATCTGAAAACTTGCCCCAAGGCTCGGGCGTTTTGAGTGAGATTTTCATCTATGATAACCTTTAGCGCAGCGATGGCCACTTTTGCCCCAAGTGGATTTCCTCCAAAAGTTGATCCATGAGAACCCGGAGTAATTACATCCATGATTGCATCATCAGCCAATACCGCAGAAACCGGATAAAGCCCACCCGATATTGCCTTTCCAAGAATCAAAACATCCGGTTTGATATAGGTATCACCTCGTTCGCATTTCTGCTCGCAAGAGCAATTGCCACATGCAGCAAGCAATCCTCCAGTTCTGCCTATTCCCGTTTGAATCTCGTCATCGATGAATAAAGCATTGTGCTCTTTGCAAAGCTTTGACACTCCTTCTATAAAACCTTCATCCGGTACAAATACCCCAGCCTCTCCCTGAATGGGCTCAGTAAGCACTCCAATTATGCTTGGGTTTTTACTCAATGCATCAGCCAAGGCTGCTAAATCATTGTAAGGAACTTTGATAAAACCTTGAGTATAAGGTCCGAAGTTTTTTCTTGCATCAGGGTCTGAAGAAAAAGAGATGATCGTAGTGGTACGCCCATGAAAGTTTTGATCAAAAACGACAATCTGTCCTTCGTTTTGAGAGATGCCTTTCTTTTCATATCCCCATCGTCTGCATATTTTGATCGCAGTTTCAACTGCCTCCGCGCCTGTATTCATCGGAAGGACTTTATCAAACCCAAAATATTCCGAGATATACTTTTCATATTCACCCAACACATCATTGTAGAATGCTCTTGAAGTAAGAGTGAGTGTTTCCGCTTGTTCTTTTAGTGCGCTTACAATTTTTGGGTGGCAGTGGCCCTGATTGAGTGCAGAATAGGCGGATAAAAAATCAAAGTATCTTTTACCATCGACATCCCAGACAAAAACACCCTCTCCTTTTGCTAGTACCACAGGCAGGGGGTGATAATTGTGAGCACCATGTTTTTGCTCTAGATCGATTAATTCGCTGCTGCTTTTTGTTGCTGTGCTCATGGTGTGAGGTTTTGTCTAATAATCTTCAAACAAAGAAAGAACTTTTGTGTTCGCTGATGTCAATTACACTAGCGGGCAGAAATGCATCTGAGTAGGAGCGGAAAGGCTAATTAATCTCTCGTGAAAAGAGATTGTTTCAATTTCCAGTTTTGGGAGCCTGGTACAGAGAATTTAAAAAGATTGCTGGGACTATTTGTTAATTAACTTCAGATTACGATATTTGCAGTCCGTTTCAAAAATCGGAATAATTATGTCAAAAGTTTGCGATATTTCAGGGAAAAGACCAAGAGTTGGTAACAACGTTTCTCATGCTAATAATAAGGTTAAAAGAAGATTTAATCCGAATCTTCAAACCAAAAAATTCTTTATTCCTGAGGAAGGAAAATGGATCACTTTGAAGGTGGCAGCATCTACATTGAGAACCATCAACAAGAATGGTATCACAGCGGTGTTAAAAAAAGCAAGAGCTAAAGGAACTTCTTTAGTTTAAGAAATAAATAAGATTTTTCTTTAAAAGAGCCTGATTCGTCATTGAGTCAGGCTTTTTCTATTATAATACTGGTACGATGATTATACCCTTTGTAATCGTCATCCACCACAACCATAATTTAATTTCCAAATGAAGCTTAGGTTGGTTTAAATTTAGTCTCTATTTATACCCATTTTAAGAATATGAAGAAGGTTGTTGGATTATCAGTGGTTGTTTTACTTTCCGCGTTTATGTTATCGGCACAAGACTTGCCGAAGGATTTTTTGTCCAATAAGTTCCACAAGGATCGCAGAGAAGTCTTAAGAAAGAAAATGCCTAAAAATTCCGTTGCGGTCTTTTTTGCAAATCCAGTTAGAAACCGTGCCAACGATGTGGATTACGTGTACCATCAGGATCCGAACTTTTATTACCTATCTGGTTACAAAGAGCCGCACGCCGTGCTTCTTGTCTTTAAAGACAAGCAATCAGCACCAGAAGGAGGTAAGTTCAATGAGATCATATTTATTCAACCGCGTGATGCCATGGCTGAGATGTGGACAGGTAGAAGAATGGGTGTAGAAGGAGTAGAGGAGAAGTTGGCATTCAATCAAGTATTTAACAATACTGAATTCAAGGATTACAACATTGATTTTTCCAAGTTTGATAAAGTGCTGTTCTATGACTTTTTCGGGGATGTAAGAGATACTGATACGGAAGGTGATCTCTACGATCTCGTTTCCTGGTTTAAAGAAAAAGCAAGTTACCCGAGTGAATCTTCTTTAGATCTGGAGCCACAAGTTTCGAATCTGGATCTGGAGACTTTGGACGGAATAATGGACGAGATGCGAGGGATCAAAACCAAGCAGGAGCTTGATTTACTTAGAAAAGCGATTGATATCTCATGCATAGCACAGGCAGAAGTTATGCGTGCAATGAAGCCAGGGATGTCTGAGTTGGAAGTTCAGGGCTTACACGAGTTTATATTCAAAAAGTATCAGTCCGAATACGAAGGATATCCATCAATAGTAGGAGCTGGTCACAATGGCTGCATCCTTCACTACATAGAAAACTACAAGCCAGAAATCGAGAGCGATGAAATGATCCTCATGGATCTCGGAGCTGAGTATCACGGTTACACGGCGGATGTAACTCGCACTATTCCTGTCGACGGGATATTCTCTGAAGAAGAAAAAGCAATCTATGATTTAGTTTACGAGGCACAGCAAGCAGCGATAGAGGCATGCGCCCCTGGCATGAATATAAGGAAGGACTTGGATAGAAACATCGCCAGAAAGATTATCAATGAAGGTCTTACTGAACTGGGCATTATCGATAGCGCAACGCAAAGACACTTGTTTTACCCCCATGGACTTGGTCACCATATAGGTTTGGACGTTCACGACAAAGGGAAATATGATAAGCTGGAAGAGAACATGGTTATTACGATCGAGCCGGGAATCTATATTCCAGATGGAGCTGATTGTGATGAAAAATGGTGGGGAATCGCCGTTAGGATAGAAGACGACATCTTGATTACGAAGGATGGATACGAATTGCTTTCTGATTTGGCACCAAGAAAAAGCGCTGAAATCGAAGCTTTGATGAAAGAGTCGAGTGTTTTTGATAATTTTAGTTTGCCAAGCTTGGGTGAAGAATAATTTATTTTCTACATTTGCACTCCTTTTAAGTAAACGGGGAATAAAATGGCAAAGAAAGGCAATAGAGTACAGGTTATATTAGAATGCACAGAGCACAAAGCAACTGGGCAGCCTGGAACGTCAAGATATATCACAACAAAAAATAGAAAAAATACGACTGAGCGAATTGAGCTTAAGAAGTACAACCCTATTTTAAGAAAACATACTGTTCACAAAGAAATTAAGTAAACATGGCTAAGAAGGTAGTTGCAACCCTAAAACAACCTGGTGGAGCAAAATTCGCCAAAGTTATAAGAGCAGTAAAATCTAAAACAGGATCATACACCTTCAAAGAGGAGATGGTTCCTGAAGCTCAGGTAAAAGAGGTTTTGGCTAAGAGCTAAAATCGACAAAAATATTTAGTAATTTGAAAGTCCCTCTGGTAGGGACTTTTTTTATTTAACCATCAACAAACACGATCATGGGTCTAAAAAGTTTTTTCTCTAAAGAGAAAAAGGAAACGCTAGACAAAGGTCTTGAGAAGTCCAAAGAAAGCTTCTTCAATAAGTTAGGGAAAGCTGTAGTAGGGAAATCTACTGTAGATGATGAAGTCCTCGATGAATTGGAAGAAGTGTTGGTTACTTCAGATGTTGGAGTAGATACAACTATCAAGATAATCAATAGGATCGAAGAGCGAGTTGCAAAGGACAAGTACCTCAATGCAGCGGAGCTCAATCAGATTCTAAGAGATGAAATAGCAGGCCTACTATCCGAAAATAACACTGAGGATTTGGTTGACTTTGATCTTCCTAAAGTGGACGGGCCATTCGTTATGCTTGTGGTCGGAGTGAATGGAGTTGGTAAAACTACTACCATTGGGAAGCTCGCATCTCAGCTAAAGTCACTTGGTAAAAATGTGGTTTTAGGAGCAGCCGATACTTTTAGAGCAGCTGCAGTAGATCAGCTTATCACATGGGGAGAGCGTGTTGGGGTTCCGGTTATCAACAAAGGGATGAATACTGACCCTGCAGCTGTTGCATTTGAGGCAGCCAAGTATGGTGTAGAGAATAATGCTGATGTAGTCATTATCGATACAGCTGGCCGGTTACATACCAAGGTGAACCTCATGAATGAGCTCTCCAAAATCAAAAAAGTAATTCAGAAATTCATACCTGAAGCTCCGCATGAAGTGATGCTGGTTTTGGATGGCAGCACGGGGCAAAATGCCTTTATTCAAGCAACAGAGTTTACTAAGGCAACAGAAGTCACCTCTCTTGCAATCACTAAGCTTGACGGTACTGCAAAAGGGGGAGTAGTGATAGGAATCTCAGATCAATTTAAGATTCCTGTCAAATACATCGGTGTAGGTGAGAAAGTAACAGACCTTCAAGTTTTCAACAAAATAGAATTTGTAGACTCTTTTTTTAAGAAGGCGTAACAGACTTTTTGAATCATTGGATCTTTATGCAGTCAGTGCAATAAAAATAAGGCCTCCGACGATTCCAACGATTCCAAGTACTAGACCTGCTACTGCCATTCCTCTTCCTTCTCCTTTTTCAAGTTTGTTCATTGAAATACCGCCAAAGATCACTGCGAGTATTCCCAAGGGTATTCCTGCAATGAATAGGCTTATCAGACCCAATACGAGCGAGGCAGTTGCTTGTTTTTTTGCCTTAGAGCTTTTTACGGCAGCATCCTTTTTTTCGTTTGATTTTTTTGACTTTACCTTATTTAATAGCCTCTTCTTGACAAACCCAAGTTTATTAGATGTCTTTGTTTCATTTGATGAGATAATTGAATTTTGAGGAGTATTACTCGCTTCAAATGGTTTGTAATTTTTTAGCGTTGCTGTTTTACTATCTGCCGGAGCTTCTTTTAGCGAAGCATATTGGATAGGTTCATTTTTTACATCACTTTCACCATCAAGAGCCTCAAAAACTATTTTGTTAGATGGTACATAAGTATTAAGCATCTTCTTCTGCTTAAGTGTCAGAGCCATTTTTTTGAATTCTTCTTTCTTGTAATCACCGGTTGGGCATTTGGCGATCTTAGAAGTACTGCAGGAGAAGATTAATAAGCAAAGAAGAGAAATTAAAAGAGAATTAGATTTCATAATAGGTATAGGTTAGGGTGATTAGGTTTTATGGTTTATTAAAAATAATAAAACTTTTAAACTCCTTGATAGGAGCAAACCACTATAGACCTCATTTAGACCTTACCATATCCAAGCTCTCAGGAAGCATTTTGATGTAGAACGTAGCAAAGTCTCGTATCACTTTTACTTCCATACAATAGCCATGAGCGTATTTATAGATATTTTCTCCATCGGGCGATTTGAGGGAATACTTATGTTCCCCGATTTTCTCGGCTGTCAGGTATCTGCCGAAGTACTGAGAGTAGACTTTTTTCCCATCATACAACTCTTCATGATAGATTCTTGACATAGACTCTTCGATGGGTTCAGTTTCATTTCGAGCTTCCACACCATCAATCTTGAGATGATAGCCATCCTCTTTTAACCTAATTTTGGTATGCTTTTGAGTAGCCCCATTCAAAGTGTTAAGTCCCTCTCCTGAAACTAAAACGCCGTTTTCGAAGGATTCGCTCATCTTGTACTCAACACTAAAGGTAAATATGATCTTGAATTCGACCAGATTCACAATGCTGAAAGTCTCAATACTGTCCACTACGCTGTTAGACACTTCGAGAGAGCCAATTCTATTGTCATTACGAATATATTCGTAGCGAAGGTTCTGTCCCTGGGCTGACCATAGGAGTGCTATAAGGGGTATTATAATGATGACTCTCTTCAAGGATTATTTATCTTGTATCGTATAAGACACACAACTTTCACAATAGCTTCACGTGCGTTAAGATAGATTAACGAAAATACCCTCTTTATATGAAATCAGAAAAAGTATATTTTCAAAATGCTGAAGGAAATCGACTGTCAGGTATCATTGACTTTCCATTAGTTGGCAGACCCAAAGCCTTTGCCATTTTCGCCCACTGCTTCACCTGTTCTAAAAATTTAAAAGCAGTTGATAATATCAGTCAGGGACTTACGGATCATGATATTGCAGTGTTGAGATTTGATTTTACAGGGCTTGGTCAGAGCAAGGGAGATTTTTCTGATTCTAATTTTTCATCCAACATCACAGACCTCAAAAGCGCATATGACTTTCTAGAGCAAAACTATCAAGCTCCTCAGATTATGATTGGCCATTCACTGGGAGGAGCGGCTGTTTTGCATGCCAGTGGAGATCTGGAAGCTGTCAAATCGGTAGTTACTATTGGTGCACCTTCCAACCCTGTTCACGTTAAGCACCTTTTCGATTCTGGACAGGAGGAAATATCACAAAAAGGATCAGCCCTTGTGAACATTGGAGGGAGGTCTTTCACGATTAAAGATCAGCTCATTCAAGACCTTGAGAAAAATGATACCACCGAGGTGATTTCAAAAATGGGTAAAGCCCTTTTGATTATTCATTCCCCTCAGGACACCATTGTGGGAATTGAAAATGCCACGGAAATCTTCCTTGCTGCAAAACACCCACGCAGCTTTATTTCATTGGATGGAGCAGATCATTTAATGTCAAAATCAGCAGACTCCAGATACGTAGGTAATCTGATCGGCCCATGGGCTTCCAGATATATAGAAGAAAATGCAGGAGAAGAAATGGCTCCAGAAGGAGAAGTATGGACCAGAATTTCTGACAAAGGATTCTTAACAGAAATCACCGCAGGAAAACATCACCTAATTGCAGATGAACCAGAGGGAAGCGGAGGAACGGATTTTGGCCCTTCACCTTATGGATATTTACTTTCAGCGCTGGGCACCTGCACCGCTATGACACTTCGTATGTATGCAGATTTCAAAAAGATCGACCTACAAGGCGTAGAAGTGAAATTGACCCATGACAAAGTGCACATTCAAGACGGAGATCAGATAGAGGCATCAAAAGGCAAAATAGATCAGATAAAAAGAATTATTAAGCTAACCGGAGACCTGTCAGAAGAACAAAGAGTGAGGCTAGTAGAAATAGCCGATAGATGCCCGGTGCATAAAACGCTCGAAGGAAAACCTCAAATATTAACGCAAAGGATTGATTGACGACTTTCGCATTAAGTTTACATCTTTGCCATTCCGTTTTTAATACCCAGAACATTGAAACACTTTTTTGCAGCACTTCTTTCAATCTTTTCTGTATTGGCATTCAGTCAGGGCAATTTCTCAGAGTCAGGACTCATTGATTTAAGGATATACATCGACACCCTGTCATATAGTTGGGAAGAGGATAAGATCTTATTTCGAGGAGCAGAAACCCTCCCCTTTATCTATCGGGAAGAATCTGAGGTAGCGGAAATATATATTTATTTTGACCTGGATAAAGGAATCAAAAAGTTGGAACTAATTGGCTCGTCGGATTTTCAACTATTGGATTCTATCTTTATGATAGAAGACCATGCCAGATTCAAGGTCAAATTCAAAGAACTCACAAAAACCGACTTCCTTAAGTTTACTTTCAAGGTCCATACAGATTACGAGAGTGTAAGTGTGGTTGATGTTCCACTTTTCCCGCACACAGATACGTATGTGAAATATTACCCGTCAGACGATCAGCTTTTCATTGGAGAGGAAAAAGTTTCGGAGATCACCACCAATCGTCCCAGCAACATTGTGATAGACAGTAGGTGGACCGAGGGTTTGCCGATCAACTATAAGCTCACAAAAAAAGGCAAGCAAATTCTTCTTCATTTAGAACCAAACAAACTAGGTCGTCAATCCATATCAGTGCCAATCACTCTCAAAAAACCTATGTATAGAGGAGGAGAGATCGTCTATCAGGCAGATACGATCAAATACACCTTTTCAATCAAGTCGGGCCGATTGGCGTTTTTGCAAATGGATGTACAAGAGATCACCCCAAGTGACGACAAAAAACAGCCAATCGAAATCCAGATAGAAAACCATAGATTTCTGAAAATAGGAAAAACCTACAGAATAGAAGACCAAGAAGAAGCGGGAGGAGCACTCGTGGGCGAGATATTCACGAAAAACCTACTGAACAACGATAAAGTCCTTTGCCTATTCAGACCCTACGCTTTCCACCGCAAGGCAGACGGATACTTATATATCAAGGACGGAGATAAAGCAAGGTTTGTGACCAATGTAGACCTCACGCCAAAAACCACCATTAATGACATTTATATCCAGAGAGAAGGCAAGGAGTGGGAAAATACGAATGATGTTTACCCGGGAGAAAATCTAAACGTACGCATTGAAGGACTCTCGTTGCATAAGGCACAGTTTGGATTTGCAGGGATTGAGAACCTCAATTTGGACTCTTTGATTCGAAACGAAAAAAACTCGCTTTTCAGCGTAAAAATCCCCTATGACATACGAGTCAACAAAGTTGAGATTTTCAACCATGGAGAAAACACTGGCAAATTTTTAAAAGTCAATGAGTTTCAGCGTCCAAGAGATTTCGATTTTATGAGCTTGGAATTAGGCGATGAAGTTCATCAAGTCGATAAGATTGACAAACCCATTTATTTTGAACATAATCTACCAGATCTAGTCATTGTCTTCGACAGGGAGAAGATAGACCAAAATCAAGACCTTTATGGCAAGCAATACCTCAGTATTAAGGTCAAGATATCAGATAAAAATGGACATTTGATTGAGTTATATCAGTTCAACGAGACGGTCATCTGTCCAGACGAGTCCTCTGTTCGCTCTGCGCACTACCCCAACTCCGTTTGTCACTCTGGAGGGATCAACTTGAATAATTACATTTCCAAGAAAACCTACAACCTTGACGAGTGGTCCAAGATAGAATTGGAGATAAGCCATTCCAATGGGAAGTACAAGGAGCTTATGCAGCGCAAAAAGATTCTTGTCTATTTAAAGAGGAATTACAATTTCGATATTGATGTTTCATTTCCAGGAGGGCTACTTATTCTCGAATCGGGTAAGAACAAGGAGTTCAAAAATTTCTCCGGAGTAAGCTTTGCCATGCTCGGACAATTTAGTTTTTATCAAGAAGGGAAGATTGCAAAATACAGACCATACAAAGTAGGAGCCGGCTTCATTGCCATCAATGCCTTCAACTTCTCAGAAAATGCCACAAACAGAGACGTTGGACTGGTAGTGATTGGCTCAGTATACCCATCTGCAGCAGCCAATAGAAAACTAACCTTTCCGCTGTACGCAGGATTTGGGTATTTAATGAAAGAACAAAAACTCTTTTCTCTAATAGGTCCAGGCATAAGAGTGCGGTTTTAATAAACCATCAATTCTATCCCCAAAAAGCCAAAGTAATAACTCACTTTTGGAGACAAATAGCATCACCAGCCTCCCATTTCGTCTTGCTATCAGCTTTACTCCTCGCTCCTACCTCACTGCGGGGTATCGCTTCTATCAAGTCTAGAGTGCCAAGTGCATTCCTTCGAACCTTTTTACCAAGAAAGGAATAGCTAAAACATGAAGTAATCTCTCATTTTTACCAGAGATTGTCTCATCGACGATCCGATTCGGATTTGCATGATTTCATAATAGAAAATACTGCATAAAGGCGATTAGTCCCGTTTTAAAATCGAACTCACGTTGAACAGTGCTTTAATAGGAGTATTTCCACGATTATTAAACTAATCACACAACCAACCAATCGTACAGATTGTAAGCACCTAAAACGATAAAAATGATCCCTGGAATCTTTTGAACCAAAAACGAATTGTCAGCCACCCTTTGGAATTTCGCTCCAATAAACCGTACAGTCAGCAAAAGCGCAAAAGTGCCTGTCGAGATCCCCGTCAGATAAACCCAGAAGTAGACACCAGGCAAAATGATCCATTCATTACTCTGAAGATAAGCCGTAATAGCCAACCAAAATGGAACAGTAAGCGGATTGAGTATTCCAAGAACAAACCCCCTTTTGAATCCATTTCTACCCTTGAGTTGATTACTCGATAATGCTTTCGGCTTAGTGACCCTTCCCAGCAAATTGGCCGCACCCAGAACCAGCATGACAATGGCGGTGATTATTTGAAAATTTTCAATGATGAATGGCCGCTCACTTAAGAAAACCTGCAATTTAACTGTAGCTCCAGCGTAGACAAACTCAGTCAAAGACGCCCCCAGCGCAAAAAAGAATGCCCCTCTGCTATGACCAAGAACAGTCATTTGCATTGTAGTTACATTGATCGTCCCAGGAGGAATAGACCCAAGATAACTCACGATAAAAGCAATGATCAGAACTTGATAAATCACAGATGTAGATTAATCATGGTAGTACAGAAACTACTTCTCAAACTTCAATTGAACAGCATCAAGACTTTTAATAGAGCCTACCACTGTCACAATATCTTTGATTCGCAGACGCGTATAACCATGCGAAATGATTGTTTGTCCGCCTCGGATAATAGAAAGGATAATGACATCCCCCGGCAATCTCAGGTCTCTTAGGTGCAGTCCATGAATATCCGGATTGAGAATTTCGATATCCCTCGAATCCTGACCCTTCTCCATTCCAAGAAGTAGTGAAGTAGCTTGAGGAGACCTTACAAAATGATCCAAAAGACTCACGATAGCCGTACTAGGATCAACAATCTTCGCCTCAAGAGCCAGAAATTTATTGTAATTATATCGATGATTTAATCTTACAATCAAGTCCCTTGTCCCAAAGTGATGATAAGCCGTTTCGCAGATTTTGAGGTTTTCCTCATCAGATAGCATGGTTATGATGGCTTCCGTCCTATCCGCGTTCATTTGATCAAATTCCACCTTGTTAAATTCCGTAACCCCATAAAACATGGTCACCCCTTCAGGCTCTTCTATACTCCCCTCTTCAAGCTTTGTAGCTAGTTGCACTTCCCATCCATTGTCGATCAATTGCTTAGCCAAAGCCACTGATTGACTTTCAAATCCAAAAATAATGGCATCTTTAATTCCGTCACTTTCATAACCGTGCCCCTTGCTTCTATCCTCTCCCAGTCTGTATATCGCCCATTTGAAAAGAGGAGGTCCTATAAACTGATTCATGACAATAACCGCAATAATTACAGTCGCGAATTGATCCCCCCACCCAGGGAACTCATTGGCAACCACAGTTGCCAATCCAAGACCAACGCCAGCCTGAGTCACATACGGCATCCAGCCAATGTGATTCTGTTTCATTGGGTCACCAGCCATCATGCCTCCCGCATAGGAGCCAGCTATCATGGTGATAATCCTTATCCCAAAAAGGATCAGTGCAACTCCGATTACAGAGCCAATTACATTTACAGCGAGTGTGGCTCCAGTCAAGGTGAAAAAAGCCACATAAATTGGAGTGCCCGCTTTTTCTAGAATATTTAAAAACTCAGGGCGATACCTTGTGTAATTAGTAACATAAAAACTGGCGAGAATACACATCAGTAGAGGCTCCAGGTGAATTCCATGACCAAAGTATACTTCCGTCACATCTCTCAATTCATGAGAAAGCAAATAACTACTAAAGCCAATTACCAAAATGAACAACGTTTTCCCCCATCTACGGATTTTTAGAGAAAGCGCGATTTTTAACAAAAACCCGTAACCATACATCCCCAACACGAATGACAAGCCCAACTCAATCAGGATATAGAATATGCTATAAAAACTGAACTCCCTCCCTGAGATAAGCGATTCACCCAAGGCCATGCAGATGGAAAACAAGATGATTACCAGAAAATCCTTCACCACAGTTACACCCATCACAGTTTGGACGAACGGACCCTTAGCTCTCAATTCATTAATTACGGCAATGGCAGAAGCAGGAGACCTTGCCACGAAAATCGCCGCGGTGATAGTTGCGATGGATATTTTGGCACTTGTACTTGCGCCAGTCATAAAAGGAATATAATCAGCAAAAAGAAATACAAGTATCGAACCCGCCACGAAAGTGATGACCAACTGTCCAAAAGTATTCCACTTGATACTTTTGAATCTACTTCTCAGTTCCCTCAAATAAAGTTCGGCTCCAGCCGCAAAAGCGATGAAAGCCAAGGCAATTTCATTTATAAACTGTAGGTTTTCTTTAGCAGAAATGGGAACCAGACCAATGATATACGGCCCAGCGATGATCCCAGTAAATATCAGACCAGTTATGAGAGGTAAGCGAACTTTTTGGAAATTCTTAGCTATCTGGTTGGAAGCAACAGTAATAATCAGAAATCCAAGAATAAGTACTAGAACCTCTTTGTATGTATTGAAAAATTCCTCCAATTATCGTTTTATTCGTTAATATTAATTCAAAGGGAACTTTTACTAGAATTCACGCTTTAAAGAAAGAAAATTAGTCGGTTTTATGAGATTTATGCTTTTTATATCTGCTTTTATTTTGTTTCTGGGATGTGCGCAGTTAAATCCAACAGACGAAAAATCGATTCCAATATCTCATGAAATTTTTGATCAGTTGTTAAAAAAATATGTTGACGAAAAAGGATTAGTTGATTATTCGGGGCTTCTATTAGAAAAAGAAGAACTGGGGAAGTACTTAAACCTTATATCTGGAAATGCTCCCAATGACGATACCTGGAGCAAAGAAGCCCAACTTGCATATTGGATCAACGCATACAATGCTTTCACCATATCCCTTATTCTTGATCATTATCCCCTTGAGAGCATCAAAGACATTGGCTCTAGCATCCAAGTCCCATTTATCAATACGCCTTGGGATATCAAGTTTCTCAAGATTGCTGGCGAAGAATACGATCTTAATAATATCGAACACAACATTCTAAGAAAAAAATGGGAAGAACCCAGAATCCATTTTGCAATTAATTGTGCATCACTTTCTTGTCCTAAACTTAGAGCAGAAGCATACACAGAAGAAAAATTAGAAACTCAGCTGGCAGAACAAGCAGTAGCGTTTATAAATGACGATTTCAGGAATGAGATTAACCAAGAAAAGGTTGAGATATCAAAGATTTTCAAATGGTTTTCTGGAGACTTTAAGAAAAAAACAGACCTAATTGGATTTCTGAATCAATACTCCAATATTCAGATTTCCTCAGATGCAGAAATCGACTACAAAGATTATAGATGGGCGCTCAATGATTCGAAGCAGTAGCTACCGCTCACGTATTTCAGATTGATATCACCCAGTGAATCGCTATATTGTAAGCATTCATTAAACACCCCTTAATATGAATACTATCTTACAATCAGAGACCTCAGTCACAGAGGAAAATCAGTCAATGATTGCGGAAATGATCCGTGATTATTCCGCTAAAAATATCGAACCCCACAAAATGGAATGGGATGAGTCTCAGGAGTTTCCGATACAGGTATTTAAAGACTTGGGAGATTTGGGACTTATGGGAGTTCTCGTACCTCAGGAGTATGGAGGATCAGGTTTTGGTTATGAAGAATATGTAACGGCCATTATTGAATTGGGAGCAATCGACGGATCCATTGGCTTATCCATGGCCGCTCATAATAGCTTATGTACAGGTCACATCCTGCAACATGCCAGTGAGGCACAAAAGCAAAAGTATCTACCCAAACTAGCTACCTGCGAGTTTCTTGGAGCATGGGGCCTTACTGAGCCCAATACGGGATCAGATGCGGGCAACATGAAAACAACCGCTGTGAGAGATGGCGACCACTGGATAATCAATGGAGCGAAGAATTTCATTACAC
The DNA here is from genome assembly GCA_049115715.1 of Cyclobacteriaceae bacterium. GTDB lineage: Bacteria > Bacteroidota > Bacteroidia > Cytophagales > Cyclobacteriaceae > JAMZMI01. Next base: position 101,622 of record JAGDZQ010000023.1, on the reverse strand, counting down.
ATGGAATCTCTGCTGATGTGGCAGTAGTCATTGCAAGGACAGGTGAGCCTGGGAGTCATCACAACGCTTCGGCCTTTATCGTTGAGCGAGGCACTTCAGGTTTCAAAGGAGGTAGGAAAGAAAATAAACTTGGAATGCGCTGCTCAGAAACAGCCGAAATGATCTTCGAGGATTGCAGAATACCAAGCGACAACCTGATCGGAGAAGTTGGTGAAGGATTTGTCCAATCCTTGAAAGTACTGGACGGAGGTAGAATTTCGATAGCTGCCCTTTCATGCGGTATTGCCAAAGGAGCCCTAGGTGCAGCAGTGAGTTATTCACAAGAAAGAGAGCAGTTTGGAAAGCCGATCTCATCTTTCCAGGGGATTTCCTTCAAATTAGCGGAAATGGCCACAAAGCTTGAAGCAGCAACCTTACTTACTTTCAATTCTGCTAATTTGAAAAATCAGGGTAAATCTGTCACTAAGGAGTCAGCAATGGCTAAGCTCTATTCATCAGAAATCTGTGTAGAACTAGCGAACGAGGCTGTTCAGATATTCGGAGGATACGGGTATACCAAAGACTATCCAGCGGAGAAATTTTACAGAGATTCGAAGCTATGTACCATCGGGGAAGGCACTTCTGAGATTCAAAAAGTTGTGATTGCCAGAGAAGTATTATCGTAAACCTTTGGTGGGTATTATTTTTCACTTAATTTTGCAGGCTCAAATAGAAAAAGTAAGTAATGCTTATAATCAACGTAAAAGAAAATGAGTCTATCGATAAGGCTCTAAAGAGATTTAAAAAGAAGTTTGAAAAAACGGGAGTTCTAAGAGCATTAAGAGAAAGGACTGCATTCACTAAGCCTTCTATAAAAAGAAGAAAAGAAGTGATTAAGGCAAGCTACAAACAATACCTAAGAGATCAGGAAAATAAGTAATTCCTGCTAAAGGATTTTTGACATTAAATCATTAAGTTAGTATTCCTTCATTAAGGAATACTAGTTTATGATTGAACCCTTCCTCAAGTACCTTCAATACGAAAAGAGATTCAGCCAACACACGCTGATAGCTTACGAGAAGGACTTAAATCAACTCCAATCATATTTATCGGAAGCCTATGAGCTTGAAGATTTACTTCAAGTCAATCATGCTATACTCAGAAGTTGGGTAGTCAGCCTTATAGACGTTGGTATATCTCCATCATCAGTTAATCGCAAGATTGCTACTCTCAAATCATTCTACAAATTTTTACTGGCAAGGGAATATTTAGATCAAAATCCCGCTGGTAGACTTAAGCCACTTAAGGCCGAAAAAAAACTACCATCCTTCGTTAGAGAATCAGAGATGATAAATCTCTTAGATGAAGTTAAAGTTGATTTTGGTCAGGACTTTAAGGGGAAAAGAGATAAGCTTCTAATTGAGCTTCTTTACACCACAGGTATTCGTCTGTCAGAGCTAATCGGCTTGAAAGAGAAAGATGTCAGTCTTTTTCAAGGGACAATCAAAGTTTTAGGAAAAAGAAATAAAGAAAGAGTCATCCCAATTGGCGACTCATTCGTTAAAGAACTTAAAGGGTATACCGAAGTTAGAAATACAGAATTCGGTGGCTCATCAGAGTTTTTATTGGTTACCAATACAGGAGAAAAGATGTACCCGATGATGGTATACAGGACGGTGAAGGAATATTTACAAAAGGTAACAACGCTTTCGAAAAAAAGTCCCCATGTGCTTAGGCACACTTTTGCAACGCACTTATTAGACAAAGGAGCAGACCTCAACGCGGTAAAAGATCTACTGGGTCACACCAGCTTGGCAGCTACACAAGTCTATACTCACAATTCCATGGAGAAGCTCAAATCAGCATTTGATTTAGCTCACCCAAGGGCATAAATGTTTTACTCTTTAAATTTTAAAAGTCATGAAATTACAAATGCATTCTATCCACTTCGACGCTGATTACAAATTGATCGAGTTTATTCAGAAAAAAGCAAACAAGTTGGATACCTTTTATGACCGTATAATAGATGGTGAAGTAATAATGAAAGTAGAAGGAGATGAATTCAAAGAAAATAAGCACTTAGAAATCAAGCTTAACATACCGGGCAATCAATTGTTCGCAAAGGGAAAGGCCAAATCATTTGAAGCAGCAGCCGATGATGCGGTAGAAGCACTTAGAAGACAGTTGAAAAAACACAAGGAAAAAATGTTGGCCCATTAAATGGGAAATGCTGTCACATCTAGCTACGCGAAATGTGACAGCATTTTTTTATTCATCAAAAGCCCAGGCAATTCCAGATTTCATATCTTTCACAATCACCCCAAGTTCTCTTAGCTCCCCTCTTAGCTCATCCACCTTTTCATAATTCTTCTTTTCCTTAGCCTCTTTATATTCTTTCAGAATAATAGATACAAGCTGATCACTGTTGAGATTTGATTCAAGTTTCAGTCCAAGTACATCCTCCGTAAAGCTTAGAAAAGTTTGTTTCATTAAGTCAAAAGTTCCTTTCCCAATTTGACTCAACTGTAATTGACCTGTTTGAATAGAGTTTATTTTTTTCAATAAGTTGAAAAGATGACCGATGGTCAAGGCGGTGTTAAAGTCATCATTCATAGCATGATGGCAATTTTCACAGATTTTCTTAATCTGCTCACACTGTTTTTCGTCAACCAAATCTGAGGTTTCTACACCAAATTCAAGAGTCTTGATGTACTTGAGGCCATTAGCCAGTTTCATGTACCCCTTTTGCGCAGCAGTCAGTGCCTCATTGGAAAAGTCCAAAGTGCTTGCATAGTGGGACTGAAGCATAAAAAACCGTATAGTCATGGGGCTATACCCTTTATCCAAAAGCTTGTGATCTCCACTCATTAATTCTCTTGGCAAAAAAGAATTATCTAGAGATTTACTCATTTTGGTGCCATTCACCGTAAGCATATTGGTATGCAGCCAGTATTTAGCCCCATCCTTTCCATGAGTCCCTGCATTTTGAGCGATTTCGCATTCGTGATGAGGAAACTTTAAGTCCATTCCTCCTCCATGAATATCGAAAGTCTCACCGAGATATTTAGTACTCATAACTGAGCACTCCAGATGCCACCCAGGGAATCCCTCGCTCCATTTTGTGGGCCATCTCATAATGTGTTCTGGTGCGGCTTTTTTCCAAAGAGCAAAATCTAACGGATTTTTTTTATCAGATTGACCATCCAGTTCTCTTGTTTGGTTCAATAAATCTTCCGTTTTCCTTCCACTCAGTTTCCCATAGTTGAATTCCTTGTCGTACTTTTCAATATCAAAATACACAGATCCATTTGCTTCATAAGCGTATCCGCGTTCAGTTAAGTCATCAATCATTTGCAATTGCTCCATGAGATGACCAGTAGCAGTAGGCTCAATATCTGGCTCCAGCGCATTGAATGTCAACATAACCTGACGAAAATCATTGGTATATTTCTGCACGATTTCCATAGGTTCAAGATTTTCCAGCTTTGCCCTCTTGGAAATCTTGTCCTCGTTTGAGTTATCAAGCAAGTGGCCCACATCCGTGATATTTCTCACGTATCTCACTTTATACCCAAGAAATTTCAGGTACCTATATATGACATCAAAAGATAGAAAAGTTCGCACATTGCCCAAATGGACATCACTATAAACTGTTGGTCCGCAGACGTACATGCCTACATGTGGGGGATTTAGAGGTTCAAAGACTTCTTTTTCTTTTGTTAAAGAATTAACAACCCGAAGTTTTCCAATCATAATTAATGAGCCTTTATTTTACTTGCTTTTATACTCGTAAGTGCTATAATAGTTTGTTTTTAAGCTAATTTGAAATGAATTTTTTTTCTGTTAGCTTTGCGGTACAAATATAGAATTTAGGTTCGAGGGGACGCAAGTCCCCTCTTTTTATTATTAAGCCTTGGTCGAGCAAAAGAATTTAATAGAAGAGATTCAAAGCCATATAGAAAGTCTGATTGCAGATGATACTTCTCTTTTTATAGTAGATATAGAACTTAAGGGAAGTTTTGGCAACCAAAGGCTTGTTATTGCTTTGGATGGAGACGAAGGAGTAAGTATTGAGACTTGCGTCTCAGTAAGCCGGCAGTTGTCTGCATATTTGGAGGAGAAGGATTTAATTGAAGGGAAATATAACCTTGAAGTCACTTCTGCAGGAGTAGATCAACCGCTTAAGTCACTTAGGCAATACCAGAAGAACATTGGGAGATCATTGGCGGTCAAGTTCAATGATGGAGAGCGGATGGAAGGAGAATTAAAAGAAGTCTCTGAAGTTGGAGTGTCTTTGTTGATTAAAGAAAAGAAAAAAGAGGAATTGATCACAGTCAATTTTGAGGAAATAGATAGTTCAAAAGTTTTAGTCTCATTTAAATAATATGGATAGCGGGATTTTAATTGATTCGTTTGCTGATTTTGCAAGAAACAAGAATATCGATCGACCTACAATGATCAGAATTCTTGAGGATGTATTTCGGACTATGATTCGTAAGAAATACAAGGTCGATGATAATTTTGATATTATTATAAACACCGATAATGGTGATTTGGAGATCTGGAGATTTAGAGAGATCGTTGATGATAACTCTGAGGATATCTGGGATCATGATAAAATTAGCCTCACTGAGGCTAGAAAAATAGAGCCAGATTTTGAGATTGGAGAAGAAGTGTCCGAGGAGATCAAATTGATTGATTTTGGAAGAAGAGCTGTCATGACAGCACGACAGACACTGATTCAAAAGATCAAAGACCTTGAAAAAGATCTTCTTTTTGATAAATACAAGGAGTTAGTAGGAGAGATTATAGTAGGGGAAGTATATCAGACCCTAAGTAGGGAGATATTGCTGATCGATGGCGAAGGCAATGAACTTAGTGTGCCTAAGCAAGAGCAAATCCATAAGGATAGATATAGAAAAGGAGATTCTGTAAGAGCTATTGTCCACAGAGTGGAAATGGTGAATGGAAATCCTAAAATTGTACTTTCGAGAACGTCACCTACTTTCTTAGAGAGACTTTTTGAAAGTGAAGTTCCAGAAGTCTATGATGGACTCATCACAATTAAAAAAGTTGTTCGCGAACCTGGGGAAAGAGCAAAAGTAGCTGTTGAATCATATGATGACAGAATTGATCCTGTTGGAGCATGCGTCGGTATGAAAGGCTCTAGAATTCATTCTATTGTTCGCGAATTGCAAAATGAGAATATTGATGTGATAAATTTCACAGACAATATGGAACTTTACATCGCAAGAGCGCTGAGTCCGGCTAAGATTCAAAGCATGAAGATTAATCAGGAAGAAGAGCGAGTATCCGTGTATCTGAAACCAGATCAAGTGTCTTTAGCTATTGGAAAAGGAGGACAGAACATTAAATTAGCATCTCGATTGGTAGGTCTAGAAATAGATGTGTTTAGAGAATTGGGAGAATTTGAAGATGAAGATGTAGATATTAACGAATTTGCGGATGAAATCGAAGATTGGGTAATTGACGAATTGAAAAGAATCGGTCTTGACACAGCAAAAAGTGTGTTGACACTTACTAAAGAAGAGTTGGTAAGAAGGACAGATCTTGAAGAGGAGACAATTGATGACGTGCTTAAAGTATTTAAACAAGAATTTGAATAACCGCGATTATATTTTATAACCGCAAACATTTTATATGTCAGAAGAAAAAACTCAACGGTTAAGCCAGGTTGCAAGAAAGCTCAATGTAGGGCGTGGAACCATACTTGACTTCCTTTCCGAAAAAGGATTTGAGGTAGATAGTAGTCCCAATTCCAAAATCACCCAAGAGCAATTTGTGCTTCTGGCAAGAGAATTTGCATCTTCAGCTTTAGACAAAGAGGAAGCTTCAAGTCTCACTATAGGATCCAACCATAGCGATAATCAGGTTATTAAATCTGATCAAGCAGGAACATCCACTCGTGACAAAGGAGAAGAGGAAGAGATTCTTATCAAAGATAATAGCGCAGGCTCTGCACCTGTTTCTGACGAGACAGAGACAGAGACGATTTCAGGAAAAACTGTGCTGGAAGGGCCAAAAGTTGTTGGCAAGATTGATTTGGATCAACTGGGTAAAAAACCTAAGGAAGAGCCTGCAGCAGAGCCAATACCAGAACCAGTTGCAGAAGAGAAGCCTGAGCCGACTCCAGTAGCTGAAGAAGAACCAAAAGTAGAAGCAGCCAAAGAAGAACCTAAGACTAAAGAAGAGCCAAAGGTTGTTGAGGAGCCACCTGCTCCAGCAAGTACACCTGAGCCGTCTAAAGAGGAAGCTGCTCCGGTAGCCGAAGAACCAGCAGCTGAGCCTGAGGCTCCTGTTGTATCAGAACCAGCAGCTGAAAAGCCTTCTGTTGAACCAGAGGAACCAAAAGCTGTTGAGGATCAATCAGGAAAAGTAATTGAAGCCAAGGCAGATTCGCTAAAAGGACTCACTGTCCTTGGAAAAATTGAGCTTCCGAAAGACAAGCCAAAACCAGTTGCATCTTCTGATCAGGATAAAGACAGGAAGAAGAAGCGACCTAGAAAGAGAATCAGTAGTCCGGGAGAAGGTAGACCTCAACAAGGAGGAGGAGGACCAAATAGAGGCCGTTCAGGTGACAATAGAGGTCGTCCGGGAGGACCAGGAGGAAGAGGTAGAGATACACGTAAAACGGAGGAACTCACAGATAAAGAGATTCAAGATAAGATCAAGGCAACTCTAGCCAAATTAAGTGGAGGAAAACCTTCTACTTCTGGAAATAGATCTAAATACAAGAAAGATAAGCGTTTTGCTAAGGCTGAGGCCGAAGAAGAAAGACTACAGGCAGAACACGAAGAATCAAAGATTCTTAAAGTAACAGAATTTATCTCTGCCAGTGATTTAGCTTCATTGATGGATGTGTCTGTTAATGATGTTATTTCTACCTGCATGGGTCTGGGTATGTTTGTTTCCATCAATCAAAGATTGGATGCAGAGTCAATTACTGTAATAGCAGATGAATTTGGGTTTGACATCAACTTCACAAGTTCTGATGACGAGGTAGAAGTTGTCGAGCAAGAAGACGAAGAATCAGAACTTCAGGAAAGAGCTCCTATTGTTACCATCATGGGTCATGTGGATCATGGTAAAACATCGCTTTTGGATTATATCCGAGATGCTAAGGTAACTGAAGGAGAAGCAGGAGGAATTACACAGCACATTGGTGCTTACGATGTAGTCACTGATGAAGGTAAGAAAATCGCTTTCCTTGATACTCCCGGTCACGAAGCGTTTACAGCGATGAGGGCTCGTGGAGCAAAAATCACGGATATAGCGATCATCGTGGTGGCTGCAGATGATGCAGTCATGCCTCAAACGAAAGAAGCGATAAACCATGCTCAGGTTGCAGGGGTGCCTATTATCATTGCTATAAACAAAGTAGATAGAGAAAATGCAAACCCTGATAAAATAAAGGAGGAGCTTTCTGGGATCAATATTCTGGTAGAAGATTGGGGCGGAAAGTATCAATGTCAGCATGTGTCGGCCAAGACGGGTGAAGGTATTGATGAGCTTTTAGAGAAAGTACTTCTTGAAGCCGAACTATTAGAATTAACAGCAAATCCGGATAAGCCTGCTGTGGGAACTGTTGTGGAAGCGACTCTTGATAAAGGTAGAGGATATGTGACCACTATGATGGTTCAGGCTGGAACAATGAAAGTTGGTGACGTTGTATTAGCAGGCTCTCACTTTGGTAGAGTCAAGGCAATGTTTGATCATCGAAGTAAAAAGATGACAAATGTAGGCCCATCGACACCAGTATTGATGCTTGGACTTAGCGGGGCTCCACAAGCTGGAGACAGATTTAACGTAATGGGATCTGAGCGTGAGGCTAGAGAAGTTGCTGTTAAGAGAGAGCAGATACTTAGAGAGCAGTCTATCAGAACTAAGAAACACATTACGCTTGATGAGATCGGTAGAAGACTTGCAATTGGAAGCTTCAAGGAACTGAACGTAATTGTAAAAGGAGATGTGGACGGTTCAATTGAAGCACTTTCTGATTCACTATTGAAACTTTCTACTGACGAAGTGCAGGTTAATATCATTCACAAAGCAGTTGGGCAGATATCTGAATCTGATGTACTACTTGCTTCTGCTTCTGATGCAGTAATTGTCGGTTTCCAGGTTAGACCTTCCGGTCAGGCAAGAAGAGTGGCCGAAAACGAGGAAATAGAGATCAGACTTTACTCTATCATCTACGATGCTATCAACGATGTGAAAGATGCCATGGAAGGTATGCTTGAACCTACCTCTGAAGAGGTTATTACGGGTAATATCGAAGTGAGAGAAGTTTACAAAATCACCAAAGTAGGAACTGTTGCAGGTTGCTACGTGACGGAAGGTTTGGTAAAAAGATCGAATCAGGTAAGGTTGATAAGAGATGGTATTGTAGTTCATACAGGCTTGATCAATCAGCTTAAGCGATTCAAGGAAGATGTCGCTGAGGTGAAAAATGGTTATGAGTGTGGAGTATCAATCAAGAACTTCCATGATATCAAAGAAGGAGATATTATAGAAGGCTTTACTGAGAAAGAAGTTAAGCGAACACTCTAAGTCAGTCTTTTAGATAATCATAATATTTAATTAAAAGCAGGCCCAAAGCCTGCTTTTTTTGTTATTTGAAAAAGAAATAAATTGCTTCTTGTTCTTCCTCCAACTCATGCACGTTTCATGATAAGACATTCGGCCTGTCTGCTAATAGTTTCCTTACTTTCACTTTCATGTCTTGCTCAAGATCAAGCAGGATACGCATGCTACTCGTTTCCAGATGTGAGAGCCAATGAAGTTATTAAAGGAATTACAAAAGACTCTGATGGACATGTTTGGTTAGCCACCGATTTGGGAGTCTTAGTATTCAATGGAAGCAGCACAGTTACCTATTCCAGCGGGTTGGGGAGTCTTTATACCAAAAAATTTGAAATATTGAAGGATAACAGATTATTGGTAATTAGTGATGGAGGTGTTCAGTTAGTTGAGAAAAGTAGCGATTCTGTTAAGTTTAAACCTTTTGAGTATTTTGGCCATAGCCTTGATTCCAGATTGCAATATCCAAAATCAATTTTTCAGGATCGTTCAGAAACTCTTTGGATTGGCGAATCAAACGCAATTACTCGAGTTACCGAAGAATCAATTTCTACATTTAATTTCGGCAACAATTTTAGCTATCATCGATCATTTTCTTTTACTGAAGATGCCTTTAACAATATTTGGTCAGTTTCGCATAATGGTCAACTCATCGTATTCAATCCCGAACTGAATCAATTTGACTCAATCCATTTCGAGAGCCCTATTAAGAATTACACAGGAATCGTAACCGTAAAGGGAGATTTTATAATAGGAGGAGGCGATTATGGACTTATCATGTTAAAAGTTGATAGCGATAGAGAGATTTTGAGAGGAACGGTTTATTCTCAAGTTGAAGATATTTCTACCTTGGAAGTTGTTGGAAACTTGGTCATCATAGGAACTTGGGATAGTGGTCTTTTTTATTTTGATTATACGGAGAAAAATCCAGTCTTTAAGAAATTCGATGAGCTGGGTTTCAACGATGTGGTAGACCTGTTTTATGATGAAGATCATGATGAAATATGGGTTGCTGGAAGTGAGGATATGGCGATGCTCAAAAGGCCAGAATTCTCTCACATCGGTGAAATAGAAAAGTACCGAATTGAGTCATTCGACTACACGCAAGATCAGGATCTTTACTTTACAACGGGTGAAGAAATATTTGTCCACAGGAAAGGAGCACCCGATAAAGAATTACTTGTTTTGGCGGAGAATATTTTCTTCACAAGTGTTACCCTATCAGGTGATACACTTTGGGTAGGTGATAATCTTGGAAGCGTTTTTAATTATGACCTGAACCAAAAGGAACTCATAAGGTTTAAGGAAATCGAATCAGGTAAGCAGCCAGTCAACCATCTTAATAATATTGACGGGGATATTTGGATAGCCTCATCTGGTAGTGGTGTTCGAAGAATTGACCAAAATCTTAAGTTCGCTGATTTTGGCACCAGGCAAATGAATGTTGTGAAAAAATCTCCTGCGGGAGACATCTATTCAGGAGGAACTGGCCCGGAAAATCTCCTGATTAAACTAAACAGGCAAGCACAAGAATTTGAGTCGTTGAAAGTGGAGTTGTCCTATACAGTACCTGACAATATCCGAGTAGAGGACATAGCTTTCGATCAGAATGGAGCTATCTATATTGCTTCAAGTGAAGGAGTACTGATGGTTGAGAAAAATGGAGACAAATATTTTTCGAAGCAAAAGCTGAATTTCTCAGAAGACCAGCCAGTTTACTCTTGTAGGGCTATAGAATATGTAGAAGGTCGCCTCTGGATCGCAACGAATGAAGGACTTTTCCTCTATTCGGAGGATGGAAGTGTTCAATTTAATACTTTAAATGGCCTGCCTTCGAGGCTAGTTAAGCAGAGAGGGCTTGATTACCGAGATGGAATATTGACAGTAGCAACAGCTCAAGGATTGTCTATAATAGATCCTGATAAGTTATCTATATCAAAGACGACTTCTCCTGTTATTGATAAACTGCGAATTAATGATAATGTGCCTTCCTCATCTGAAGAGTTATTGAATATTCCCTATCGATCAAATCTCGAGGTAGATTTCCAGTGTCTGACTTACCCCAATAAAGATATCCAATACCAAACACGAGTTATTGGTCTAAATGACCAGTGGAATAACCCATCAGAGAACAGGATCGTGTCGTTACTTGGGCTTTCTCAGGGGACGTACAAAATCGAAGTAAGAGCAAAATCAATAGGTCACCTATGGAGTGAGCCAACAACTATTGAGTACAGGGTTTTAAACCCATGGTACATGAGCTGGTGGGTATATATCTGCGTTTTGGTTCTAGCGATTGTGATACTGGTTGTTTCCAATAAAATCTATAATAATAACCTTATCAAGCAAAAAAAGAAGCTGAAAAGACTTGTTGAGAAAGGTACCGCAGAGATCGAAAAGCAAAAAAATGAAATAATAGAGCAGCAAACTCATATCATCCAGCAGAAGGAGCAACTTATTGAAAAGAACGAGACTGTATTTAAAGCAAAAGAAGCGTTGACGGATGCTGACCTGAAATATCTGCATTTAAAAGAGACGCAGCTCAAGGATCAAGTTGAGTATAAGAACAAGCAAATTACTACTCACACACTCAATATCATTCAGAAGAATGAAACCCTCCTTCAACTTAAAGACAAGCTCGAGAAAATAGTCAAGGAAAGTGATCTGGCTTCTAATGTTCAGGTTAAGAAAACGATCAAGTTTATTGAGGAGAGCTTTAAGCAGGATAAAGATTGGGAGGACTTCAAGCTCTATTTTGAAGAAATATACACTGGCTTTTATACCAAGTTGAAAGCCAAGTGTCCTGAGTTAACAGGTCACGAACTTAGACATTGCGCACTTATAAGGTTAAACCTAAGTATTCAAGAATGTGCATCCATTATGGGTATATCTCCGGATAGTGTAAAAGTTTCTCGTGCACGGATTCGCAAAAAGATCCAGACAGATGCAGGCAAGGGTTTATCTGAGTTTATTCTATCCTTATAGTCTCTTTGACTAATATAGATGTGGGTTAACAGTTAGTTAACAATCTCTGTAGGAGTATCAAAAATCGGAAAAAAAGTCGCAAAATTTCTTACTTGTAAAAAAAGAGCTGATAACCTTTTGTTAACCTTTTGTCAGCTATTAATCATCTTTTAAATCGTTTAAACGATGATTTTGTTTTTTCAACCTCCAATTTTCTTGCTAATAGCTCCCTAAAAGTGATAACCAATTGTACCCGATTTTATAATGATTCCTTGAATTATCAATTTCATATTTGAACATGCATTAAATTTTAATAGTTGTAAAACGCAGCACATTTGAAACGATTGCATTTAAAAATTTGTAAAAAATAAAATGATGAGTATGAAAAAGACAATTAAACTCTTAGGCTTGTTAATGTCAATAACGACATTGGCGTATTTCTCTTCGTGTTCGGACGATGAGCCGACCATTGATATCGGAGATGATGATGTGATCGTTTCTGACGGTTTTTACGTGATTGGAGGATCAGCCCCTTCAGAAACTCCTGCTGCCTCTGGAATTCTTAGTTTAGGAATTGTGGAAGACGAGAATTTTGCAACTAAAAATCGAGCAAACTATTATGAGACTTATCTATATCTAGATGCCAATGGTGGAGGAGTACAGTTTGCCAGCTATCTCAATAATGAGGCTACCGTATATGGTGGTTCTACCGAAACAGTTGATTATGGAGATGATAGTAATAACGATACTCCAATGGGAGCCTTTCTAAAAGGGGCTCTTACTGAAGATGGTGCTGCGGTTACTCCAACTCAAAGTGGTTTACATCATGTTGTGGTTGATTTATCTTCTAAGATATTTTTGGTGATTCCTGTTAATACTTGGGGAGCAATTGGACCAGCTACTGCAGGAGGCTGGGGTGCTGATACTGACATTGCAACTATTTCAGCAGATGGACTTACTTATTCTTCAGATGATTTGGTGTTGAGAGATGGTACTATGAAATTCAGATACAATGATGGATGGAAAATAGATATGAGAACAGATCCAACTGCTGGATTTGATGATGCCAATGGATTTGTAGCTCTTACTAACTTCGGAGGAACAATTGATAACCTTGAACAAGGAGGAGGAGATTTTGCTGCTCCTGAGGAAGGTACTTATGAAATAAGCATTACTTTTTCTAATGGACAGATTGTTCCATCTGTAACGACTAACAGAACTGGAGATGCTCCAGAATTAGCTTTTGACGCAGATGATTACACTTGGGGATTAATCGGAGCTGCTACTGCTACAGGATGGGATGCTGATACCGAGCTTGTATATAATGGAAAAGATGATGCAGGTGTTCACAAATGGACCGGTGTTTTCCACTTAGCTGCTGGTGAATTCAAATTCAGATCCGATGACTCTTGGACTAATGAGATCGGTGTTGGAAATGCAACTCTAAGTGGTGATGCAGTAGGAAGCATCAGTGGCGACAACAACTTTGTTTTTGACGGTACGGCAACAGCTTACTATTTCCAAATTACTACAGTTGAAGATCCAATTGAGTGGAAAGTTGAAATTAGCGAAGCGGTATGGGAAATCATTGGCGATGCAACTCCTACAGGTTGGGATTCAGGTACAGCAATGACTAGAAGCGAAGACGGTTCCACATGGACAATCACAGCAGATATGACTGCAGCTTCTTACAAGTTCAGAGCGAATTCTGCTTGGGATTATAACATTGGAGGTGATGCCGCTGGCCTTACTTACAATGGAGATAACCTATCTATTGGAGAAGACGGAAACTACACTGTAACATTAACTACAGCTGATTCTGGAGTGACTTACACTACTTCTGCAGCTAAAAACTAAATAACTATATGGCTGTCAGATCACTGACAGCCATATTTTAATTCTCTTTTCAAATCACAAAATGAAGTACATAATAGTTGGTCTCTTTTTATTAATAGGCAGCCTGTCAGCCTGGTCTCAGACAAACGTAAATCCTACGTTTGAACCAGAGTTTTTTGATGCGGATGATGAGATCGTGATTACCTATGATGTCACGGGAACTGCTTTATCCAACTTAAGTGATGCTTATCTGTGGATGTGGGTGCCTGATCTAAGTTTGGACGCTTCATCAAATGTAAACCCCGCCAATAGCAATACAGCAGCAACTGATCCTGCTAAGCTCACCAAGGCCAATGTAGATGGTCGAACCCATTTTACTATTACTTTAACTCCCTCTGAGTTCTTGTCTACATCTCAAGAAATATCAAAAATTGGGATGCTTCTGAAAGGAAATGATTGGTCAGATGGCCAAACTGTAGATTTTGTAACAGAGCTCACTTCTGGCTTTGCACTGAAGGTAGAAAAACCAGATTTTGGTTTCGGTTTTTACTCGAATCAGGCAGAAATAGAAGTTTTGGCCAAAACCTCTCTAGAAGCAACTTTGTCATTGTATGTTGATAGAAGTCTGGTGACTTCAGTGATAGGCACCACACTAGAAACCACACATACCATTATTGAAGATAATGCGGTGCATGAACTTTTGATTACCGCGACAACCGATTCAGATTCTGCTGCATATCAACATACTTATACCACAAATCCAGCTAGTGAAAACGCCCCGATTCCTGATGGAATGGAAGATGGAATCAACTACATGGATGACAGTTCAGTCACACTGGTACTTTCAGCCCCTGGGAAAAGTCATGTTTTCGTCATAGGAGATTTTAACGACTGGTCACTTAGCCAGTCCCATCAAATGAAGGTGGATGGAGATAAATTCTGGGTGACAATAGATGGGCTAACGCCCAAAAAAGAATATTTATATCAATATCTGATTGATGGACAAATCAGAATTGCAGACCCATATGCAGAGAAGATTAGCTCACAGTTTGATGATCCCGAAATCATAAGTCTTGGTAAGTATCCTGACTTAAAACCCTATCCTGGCCAGTATACTTCTGAAGCTGCCTCATATCTGCAAACCGATCAGGAAGATTACGATTGGAAAATCACTGACTTTCAGAAACCAGCAAAAGAAGATTTAATTATTTACGAGCTTTTGGTTCGAGATTTCACAGAGGACAGATCTTATCAGGCAGTAATAGATAAACTGGATTATTTAGACTCCTTAGGTATCAATGCCATTGAATTGATGCCAGTTATGGAATTTGAAGGAAACATTAGCTGGGGCTATAACCCCTCCTCCATGTTTGCTGTTGATAAATTTTATGGCACAGAAGACAACTTAAAACAACTTATCGATGAGGCGCATGCTCGAGGCATGGCTATCATATTCGATATAGTACTCAATCATGCTTTCGGTCGCAATTCCCTTGTTCGAATTGACAATGAGGGATTGTATGGACAACCTAATGCTTCCAATCCATGGCTAAACACCAGAGCAAAGCATGATTTTAACGTGGGGTATGATTTTAATCACGAAAGTGAATACACCAAATATTACTCAGAAAGAATTGTATCCTATTGGATAGAAAAGTATCATATTGATGGATTTCGATTCGACTTGTCCAAAGGACTTACTCAAAAAAACACATTAGGCAATGTCGGTCTCTGGGGGCAATTGGATAACTCCAGAGTTGAAATACTCAAGAACATTGCAGATCGTGTTTGGGAGGCCGATTCGGATGCGTATGTGATTCTTGAACATTTTGCAGACAATAGCGAGGAGAAGATTCTTTCTGATTATGGAATGATGCTCTGGGGCAACCTTCACGGAACGTTTGGTAATGCTGCCAAAGGAAGTTCGACTTCATTAGATTGGTTGTACCATGAAACCCGAGGTTGGTCAGATCCTCACGTGATAGGATACTTTGAAAGCCACGATGAAGAAAGACTTATGTGGGGATTAAATGAAGGTCTGGATGATAGGAGCGAGGAGTATCGCTTGAAGAGAGCGCAACTATCTGCTGTTTTTCTTCTAGCTGTTCCAGGCCCCAAGATGATTTGGCAATTTGGGGAATTCGGATACGATTTAGAACTAAACGATGATCGGGTGGGAATTAAGCCCACAAGATGGGAATATCTGGAAGAAGAGAACAGACTGAAATTATTCCGACTCTATCAATCACTTATCAACCTAAGAACCAAGACAGATTATATTCAGCCTGAATATTTTGAATGGAACACAGGAGGTTCTTTCAAGTGGATCAACATAGATCACCCCGAGATTGAAATCTCGATTGTGGGAAACTTCGGTAGAGAAACATCCACAAATAAGCCCAATATTCCAAGGACCGGAACGTGGTACAATTACTTGACAGGAGAACCTGTTGAAGTTCTCAGTACCAGCGATTCAATTACGCTTGGATCAGGGGATTTCCAGATTTTGACATCCGTCAAAATTGAAAACTACATCAGCGGAGATGCAATCATTCTGTCAAATGATTCCAAAAAAGTCGATCATAAGATTTCGATCTACCCTAATCCAGCTACAGATAGAATTAACCTATCTGTCGATTCCAATACCACAGGGTATTCGATCAGATCGCTATCAGGAGACTTGTTGGATTTACAAGAAGGAAAAAACATCCGCACGATAGATGTCTCTCGATTAAAGACAGGATTATATTTTATTCAGCTAAAAAGTGTTTCGGGGGATTTTCAAGAGATAAAATTTTTTAAGAATTAGTTCAGAGGACGATAATTTAAGAATATGAAAAAACTATACAAATCGAAATTAAGTGTGTTTAACCGTCTGTTTGACATAAGTAGAGTGCTTGTCATTTTTGGACTCATGGCTTTCTCAAGTCATCATATCACAGCTCAGGAGAGAAGTATCTCAGGTACTGTTATAGATGGGGAGACAGGAGAAGGACTTCCAGGAGTTACAGTATTGATTAAAGGAACCACTACAGGGACCATCACTGACTTCAATGGAGAATATAGGATTTCTGTGTCTGATAGCGATGTGTTAAGCTTTTCATTCATTGGATACATGGCGAGTGATATCCCGGTTGGAAATCAATCTACAGTAGACATTACCATGCAAGTGGATTTACAAGAATTAGGAGAGGTTGTAGTTGTAGGATATGGCTCTGTCAAAAAAGATGATCTAACGGGTGCTGTTGATCCAGTTTCAGCCAAAAGCTTCAACAAAGGTGTTCTTTCTAGTCCAGATAGACTTATATCCGGAAAGGTGGCTGGAGTTCAGATAACTGCTAACAGCGGTGAACCAGGAGGTACAGTTAAGATAAGAATTAGAGGAGCAGCATCAATTGGCAATGGATCAAAAGATGATCCTCTTTTTGTAGTCGATGGAGTACCTATCGATAATAACACCAACCCAGGTTCAAGAAACCCACTGAACTTCATTAACCCTAACGATATTGAGAATATTACAGTCCTAAAAGATGCCTCATCTACTGCTATCTATGGCTCTAGAGGTGCACATGGTGTTATTATTATCACAACTAAAAAGGGACAGCTCGGACAGTCAGCTTCTGTTAGCTATGATGGGAGCTACGCCATCTCTCAAAATGTAGGAGACCTAGGGAATTTGAGTCCACAAAACTTTCGTGCATACATGAGATTGAAGGGAGGCCTTCGTCTTGATATGCTTGGAGATGCAACTACTGATTGGTCAGAAGAAGTTTTGCAGGATGCAACCGGACAGGTTCATAACCTTTCTGTATCAGGGGGAACCAAGACCAATACCTACAGGTTGGCAGTAGGCTATCAAAAACTTGAGGGGGTGTTGCAAAAAACTACAAGTGAAAGAGCGACCACATCATTCAATTTCGTTCAAAATGCACTTAATGAAGATTTAACAGTTTCGTTCAACAACAAATTTGCATTTACAAAGGATAGATTTTCACCCGGTGTTATTGGAAACGCATTTTCATTTGACCCAACACAACCGGTATTTGACGAAAACAGTCAATACGGAGGTTACTTTGAGTGGGAAGATCCTTTGGCGGTCAAAAACCCAGCAGGAGAGCTTGGTCTTGTTCAGGATTTTGGAAAATCATACAGAACACTAGGCAACCTTGAAGTTGAGTACAGAATACCTGTTTTGGAAGGGCTTTCTGTGAAGGCAAATTTCGGATATGATGTAAACAATGGAGAGAAGAAGGTTTACAGACCTACGTTTCTAAGATCACAGACAACAGGGTTTGCTTCCAATCCTGGAAGTTACGAGCAGGAGCGCTTCAGTAGAAACAGTTTTCTTTTTGAAGGATACGGTACTTACAAGAGAGATCTTCCAGGATTGAATAGTTACTTTGATATCACGGGAGGTTATTCATATCAATCTTTCCAAGCGGAATTTCCTAAATACACCATTCAAGGGTTGAGTACGGATGATTTTGGTCTAAACATTCCGGTGGATCCAGTAGAAGACGGATTTGTAGTCACAGAATTGAATCCAGTTGAAAACCGCCTGATATCCTTTTTCGGAAGAGCTCGCTACACACTTATGGATAGATATCTCATCACAGTTAACCTGAGAAGAGATGGATCCACAAGATTTGGACAAGGGAACAAATGGGGACTTTTTCCATCTGCAGCATTCAAATGGCATATTATTGATGAGCCATTCTTTCAAGGTCAGTCCATTTTTGATGACTTAGGGATCAGAGTTGGATATGGTGTTACCGGAAACCAAGAAATTGGAGATTACAGATATCTCCCAACTTATTCTCGGTCAGATGCTAGGGCACAGTACCAGTTTGGAGACCAGTATATTCCACTATGGAGACCATCAGCAGTAGATCCCTCTTTGAAATGGGAGCAGACAGCATCACTTAATATTGCAATTGATTATGGCTTATGGGACAATCGTATTTCGGGTAAAATTGATGTGTATCAGAAGAAAACTACCGATCTACTGAATGAAATTGCTTTTCCGGCTGGCTCGGTTCCGGGAGATTTGGTACTGACCAATATTGGAGAAGTTCAAAACAGAGGAATAGAAGTTGTAGCCAATGTTGTAGCCATTGATAAGCAGGACTTAACGCTTAATGTTTCATTCAATGCTGCTTACAATTCCAACGAAATCACGAAGCTTGATAACAATGGTGATACGGAAGACTTCAGAGGATACGAAACGGGAGGGATATCTGGAGATGTAGGACAAAATATCCAAATCCTAAAAGTAGGAGAGCAAATCAACTCTTTTGAAGTTTATGAGCAGATTTATCAAAACGGTGTTCCTGTAAATGAGCAGATTGATGTCAATGGAGATGGAATAGCAAACCTGCTGGACATGTATGTAGACCAAAATGGTGATGGACTGATAAATGAAAATGATAGAAGAGCACATAAGTCACCATTTCCTGATTGGATTCTTGGATTGACCACTTCATTGAACTACAAGAGATTGGATGTCAATATGACTTTGAGGTCTAACATTGGAAACTACGTTTATAACAATAATGCATCTAATTACGGCAATGTTCAGCAGCTTTTGGACAGAGTCCCCAACAATGTTCATGAATCAGTTCTAGAAACCAATTTCGTCCAGAGACAGCTGTTTTCAGACTACTATGTAGAAAACGCATCATTTCTAAAACTTGACAATATTTCTATTGGATACACAATAAACCCGACCGATAAAATGAACATTAGAGTTTACTCTACCCTATCAAATATTTTCACTTTGACAGGGTACACAGGTCAAGATCCAGAAGCAGGATCCAACGGTATAGACAATAATCTATATCCATTTTCAAGAACACTATTATTTGGCGCATCAATCAACTTTTAAATAAAAAATCATGAAAAAATTACTTCTAATTTTAAGCATTTTTCTAGTTGGTTCATGTACCGATTTGGAGGTTATTCCGAAGGATAGTTTACTTGAAGGAGTGGTATTCACTTCCGAGGAAAACTACACCGGGTACCTTGCCAAAATATACGCAAGTTTTTCACTCACAGGTCAGCAGGGGCCTGCCGGGGATACAGATTTGAATATAATTTCTGATGAAGGATTCACCTCTTACATCAGATCCTATTGGAAAGCTCAGGAGCTAACAACTGATGAGGCAGTGATCGCTTGGGCGGATGCCGGAGTTCAAGATTTGCATAACCATGTATGGTCGTCGGAGAATCAATTCATCCGTGTCCTTTACTATAGAATCATGTACTCCGTTGCTTTAGCAAATGACTTCTTAAGAGTATCATCAGATGATGCTTTAGAAACAAATGGCATATCAGAGGACTTCAAACCTACGATAAGAGGCTATCAGGCAGAAGCAAGGTTTCTTAGAGCGTTGGCCTACTATCATGCTATCGATCTATATAGAAACATCCCGCTGATCACAGCTGTAAGTACAGAATTGCCTCGTCAAGCCACATCTCAGCAGATGTTCGATTTCTTAATAAGTGAACTAAACGATATCGAATCATTTCTGCCTGAGCCTAGAAGCGGAGATTATGGAAGAGCTGATAAAGCGGCTGTATGGATGCTTCGAGCAAAATTGTATTTGAATTCTGAAGTATACATTGGATCAAGTATGTATGCAGAGTGTCTCACTGAAGTAGAAAAAGTGCTTGCTGCCGGCTATGGCTTATCTACTGATTATGGCTTAAACTTCCGAGCAGATAATCATTTGTCTCCAGAGCTCATTTTCACTTTCCCCGCAGACGGTGTACAATCACAATCCTGGGGTACTACCTCTTTCTTAGTTCACGGTTCTATTGGAGGTTCTATGACAGATACGGATTATGGAGTTGTCAATGGCTGGGCAGGAATGCGAACGACAAGCACCTTTGTGTCAAAATTTGATGATATCACTGGAGCTACAGATTCTAGGGCAATTTTCTACACAGATGGGCAGACTCTTGAAATCGCAGAACTAACAGAATTTACCGAAGGTTATGCGGTTCCCAAATTCACAAACTTGGATTCGAATGGTTTGGCTGGAGCCAATAACACACATGTCGATACAGATTATCCGGTGTTTAGATTGGCGGATGTATATCTCATGTATGCCGAGTGTTTTCTTCGAAACGGAGGCGGAGATGCCACGACAGCTCTTGGGTATGTCAACGAATTGAGAGAGCGAGCATATGGAGATATGACGGGTAACATTACTTCTTCGGATTTGACATTAGATTTTATTCTTGACGAACGATCAAGAGAACTATACTGGGAAGGACACAGGCGTCAGGATTTAGTAAGATTTGAATCGTTTACGACAGCAGGGATTTGGCCATGGAAAGGAGGCGTTGCAGAAGGCAAAGTCACCGGCATTCATAGGAATATATTTCCCATTCCGGCCTCTGATTTAACGGCTAACCCAAAACTTGATCAAAATGACGGCTACTAGGCATATCTAGAATCGTACGGTTTGACAAGTTGTCAAACCCAATAATTTAAAAGAAAAAGTTATGACATTCGGTAATTCGAAAAAATTACTCCTAGCTACTGCTTTGCTCTTATTTTTCGGAGTATGCTTTCAGGCAAACTCGCAAAATGAGCTTAGAGTCGAGCCGCCAAACTGGTGGGTAGGTATGGAGAATCAGGAGCTTCAGCTTATGATAGGCGGAATGGAATTATCCGTTGAGGATGTGAAAATATCCTCCAGAGATGTTGAGCTCATCAAAGCAAATCAGGCCGAAAATCCTAACTATGTTTTTTTGGATTTGAAAATCCGAAAAAATGCAAAAGCGCAAGATTTCAAGATTAGCTTCAAAAATAAAGATTCGAAAAAAGTAGTTCTCAACTATGAGCTGAAACAACGTGACACAGAATCTATTGTACCTGTGGGGCAAGAAGATATTATCTATTTGATCACGCCAGACAGGTTTGTGAATGGAAATCCCAACAATGACTCTTCCACAGAAATGATGGAGTCTTACAATAGAGAATTTCATGGTGGACGACACGGAGGAGATCTGGAAGGGATTATTTCAAAACTTGACTATTTGCAAGATTTAGGTGTCACTTCTCTTTGGCTCAATCCGGTTTTGGAGAATGACATGCCGGAGTATTCCTATCATGGTTATGCCATTACCGATTACTACAAGGTTGATCCAAGGTATGGGTCTAATGAAATCTACAAGGACCTCTCACAAAAGCTTCATGATAGAGGAATGAAACTGGTGATCGATATGGTATTCAATCATTGTGGGTTGGAGCATTGGTGGATGAAGGATGCACCCTTTAGTGATTGGGTTCACGATGTGGAGAGCTATCAAGTTACGAACCATGCGATTTCGGCTTTTTCTGATCCATATGCTAGTAAATCGGACTTGGTTCAAATGGAAAGAGGTTGGTTTGTTCCCTCTATGCCTGACCTCAACCATGGCAACCCATTCATGGAGAAGTATCTTATCCAAAACAGCATCTGGTGGATCGAATTTGCAGGGCTTGATGGTATCAGGATGGACACCTACCCATACAACGATCCTCAGGTGATGCAAAACTGGACTAAAGCCGTATTGGCTGAGTATCCTGGCTTTTTTCTCCTAGGCGAAACATGGGTTGGAGATGAGTCACTTGAAGCTCATTGGGCACCAAAGAAAGCTGGAACTGCAGGCTTCAATACAGGACTTACAAGTGTTACAGATTTTCCGTTGTGTTATGCCATACATAATGCCTTTAAGGAAGACGGAGACATCAAAAAATTGTACGAAACATTGAGCAAAGATTTTCTGTACGATTTGCCTTTTGCCAATACAACCTTCGCTGATAATCACGACATGGATCGCATCTATTATACCCTTGGAAAAGATGTGGATCGATTCAATATGGCCATGACTTTTTTAATGACAACAAGAGGTATACCGCAATTATACTACGGCACGGAGATTCTGCTAGATCGCAACGATAAACATGGAGACATCCGTCAGGACTTTCCAGGTGGTTGGCCAGATGATACAAGAGACGCATTTGAGGTTGAAAATTTGACAGAAGACGAGCGAAAAGCTTTCGAACATCTTCAAAAACTTATGAATTTTCGCAAGTCAAATAAAGTAGTTCAAGAAGGAGATCTCAAGCACTTTGCCCCCAAAGACAATGTGTATGTCTATTGCAGGGATTTACAAGATCAAAAGCTATTGATCATAATGAATAACAAAACCACCGAATCAACCCTTGAGTTGACAAGGTTCAAGGAGGTTTTAAACGGCTATAATATCGGTACCGATGTACTTAGCGAAGAAAGATTAGAGCTCAGCGACGAGCTATTACTAAAGCCGAAAAGCAGTTTGATACTTCAGCTATCAGAAATAAATAATTAAACATTGATCAAATGAATTTTAGAAACATATTCTTCCTTTTTATCCTCATAGGATTAATCTCTTGCAATGGCAGTAAGATCAGTCAAGTCGAAGTAGATTCTCCTAACAACATAGTTAAAGTCAGTTTCTCCCTAGACGATTTAGGAAGACCACTTTATACTTCTTCGTTTCAAAGCAGTACCGTTCTTGATACCTCATATTTGGGATTTCAAATAGAAGGAGTAGCTGATTTGGATAAGAATTTCTCAATGATTTCGGCTGATATTTCCTCATTCGATGAAACCTGGGAGCAACCATGGGGAGAAGAGCAGTTTATTAGAAATAATTACAACGAGCTAAAAATCCAGCTTGAAGAAAAATCAGACCTCAAGAGAAAGCTAAATATCGTATTTCGAGTTTATGATGATGGAGTTGGATTTAGATATGAATTCCCCGAGCAGCTCAATCTTACCAGATTCAATATCACAAACGAGCTGACAGAATTTAACATGGTTGACGATCACAAAGCATGGTGGATTCCGGCATATGGAGGTAATCGCTATGAGTACATCTACGAAGAGACCCCATTATCAAAAATGCCAAAAGTGCATACGCCCGTCACATTTCAGACGAAAGAAAATGTATACTTAAGTGTACATGAGGCCGCTCTTCAAAACTATTCCAGTATGGTTATCAACGGCGGAGACAAGAGACTGGAATGTGAGCTTGTTCCTGATACAAAAGGATCAGATGTCAAATCAATGGTTACCGCTCCATTTAATACTCCATGGAGGACCATCCAAATGGCAGACAAGCCCGGAGATTTAATCACATCATATCTGATTTTGAATTTGAATGAACCTAACAAATTAGGTGATGTTTCATGGTTCAAGCCGGGAAGATATGTTGGGATCTGGTGGGAAATGCACATCAATACCGGGACTTGGTATTCTGGCGACAGGCATTCTGCAACAACAGAAAATACAAAGAGATACATCGATTTTGCTGCAAAGCATGGCTTTGATGGAGTTTTGGTCGAAGGCTGGAACGAGAGCTGGGATGGAGACTGGATGAAGAATGGAGAGATTTTCAGCTTTACTCAATCATATCCTGATTATGATATTGATGAGTTGAGTGAATACGGTAAAGAAAAAGGCGTTTATGTCATCGGTCATCATGAAACAGCTGCCAATATAGAAAACTACGAAAAGCAGCTTGAGCCAGCCTTTCAATTTTTGGAAGACCATGGTATGAAAGCAGTTAAGACCGGATATGTTGAAAACGGAGACATCCTTTCCAATGGGAAATACCACCATGGGCAATTTTATGTAGAGCATTTCAGAAGGGTGATTGAGACAGCTGCCAGACACAAAACAGCCGTTGTTGCGCATGAGCCAATCAAAGACACTGGGGAGCGTAGAACCTATCCCAACATTATTTCAAGAGAAGGAGCTAGAGGGCAGGAGTATAACGCATGGTCTGGTGATGGAGGAAATCCCCCAAGCCATACTACCATTATCCCATTTACCAGATTGTTGAGCGGACCTATGGACTTTACTTCTGGGGTGTTTGATATCAAAATCCCAACTCAGCCCAACAATCAAATCAATACCACTTTGGCCAAACAGTTAGCACTTTACGTGATTGTTTATTCACCTATGCAAATGGCGTGTGACCTACCAGAAAACTATGAAAAATATCCTGACGCTCTCGAGTTTATCAAGGAAGTAGGAGTTGATTGGGAGACGACTAAGGTGCTAGATGCAGAAATAGGAGAGCACATTTCCATTGCTAGAAAAGAAAAAGGCACTGGAAACTGGTTTGTTGGTGCAATTACAAATGAGGATCCAAGAAAGGTTGCAATCAAATTGGATTTTCTCGATGCTGACAAAACCTACATAGCAAAGATTTACCGAGATGGGCCATCCGCACATTATATCGACAATCCAGAAGACTATGTGATCGAAGAGAAAGAAATCTCGAGTGCCGACACACTTGATTTTGAGTTAGGAAGTAGCGGCGGAGCTGCCGTAAGCATAATTGCTCAGTAGTTTTATTTCATTTTTTTGTTTGTTTATTATTTTCACATTGGAGAAAGGGGCTTTTTTAGCTCCTTTTTTTATGTGAGAGAAGTTTGATTCTCATTTAATTTCAATTCTCAGACTCCTTTTTTGATAAATCGCTACCTTGAAGAGGATTTTCATCCAAAAACGAACTAGAAAAACACAATATGGAACCCGGTATCTCTTCAGCGCTCTCCCTATTAGCTATTGGAATGATCACTGTTTTTGCTGTATTGTCGCTTGTATATTTTACAGGAAACGTTCTTATAAGAATCGTAAATTCTATTTCAATAGATGAAATCAAACCCTCCAAGTCGTCATCAATAGCTCCAAATAAGATGGCTGCAATTGCAGCGGCAGTTGAAATTGCAACGGCGGGAAAAGGAAAAATTATCAAAGTAGAAAAAGTAAAATAATGTCAAGAGAAATTGGACTCTGCCTAGTCTATAGGGATATGTGGCAATCTTCTGGGAAGTATATGCCCCGTGTAGATCAGCTTGTCAAAGTAGCCCAGCCTTTGGTAGAGATGGGATGCTTCAGCAGAATGGAGACGAATGGAGGAGGGTTTGAGCAAATCAACCTTTTGTACGGAGAGAACCCCAACAAATCAGTTCGGGATTGGACCCAGCCATTCAATGATGCAGGTATTCAAACCCAAATGCTAGAGCGAGGGCTCAATGGATTGAGAATGTATCCAGTCCCGAAAGATTTGAGGAAACTGATGTTTCGGTTGAAAAAAGTTCAGGGAACAGATATTTCCAGATCATTTGACGGACTAAATGATATACAAAACCTCCAGCTGTCCATCGAGTATGCCAAAGCCGGGGGGATGATTTCTCAAACCTGTCTTTGCATCACACACTCAGAGCTTCATACGGTAGAGTACTATGTGAACATGGCCGGCAAGCTCATTGACATGGGAGCAGAGGAGATTGCCATAAAGGACATGGCAGGGATAGGAAGACCAGTTTCCATCGGTAAGATTGTAGAAGGGATCAAAGGGATCAAGAAAGACATTGTAGTTCAATACCATGGTCACTCAGGTCCGGGTTTTTCGATTGTCTCATCGTTGGAAGCCGCCAGAGCAGGAGCTGACTTCATTGACGTGGGGATGGAGCCGCTTTCCTGGGGAACGGGGCATGCCGATCTATTGACGGTTCATGCCATGCTCAAGGACGCAGGATTTCAAGTTCCTGATATCAATATGAACGCTTACATGGAAGCGCGCTCGCTCACTCAAGAGTTTATAGATGACTTTTTAGGATACTACATCAATCCCAAGAACAGGCTTATGAACTCATTACTGATCGGGCCAGGACTTCCAGGAGGAATGATGGGAAGCCTGATGGCTGATTTGGAAAACAACCTAAAAAGCCTCAATAAGTGGAAAGAAAAGAATGGAAAACCTGGTATCTCTCAGGATCAACTGCTTATCAAGTTATTTGCGGAAGTTGAGACTGTCTGGCCTATGATGGGATATCCTCCATTGGTGACTCCATACAGCCAATATGTGAAAAATGCTGCCTTGGTCAATGTCATGCAGATGGAAAAGGGTAAGGAACGCTGGTCTCTTTTGGATGACAATACTTGGGATATGCTTTTGGGCAAGTCAGGAAACGTTCCGGGTGAAATTGCCGACGAGCTGCAGAAGTTAGCATCAGAGCAAAATCGAAAATTCTTTACAGACGATCCACAAGACCTTTATGAGGATTGTTTGGTGGAGAAGCGCAAAGAAATGCAAGAGAAGGGTTGGGATACAGGAGAGGACGATGAAGAACTCTTCGAGTACGCCATGCACCCGCAGCAATATGAAGCATTCATGTCAGGTAAAGCCAAAGCAGATTTCGAAGCAGATTTAGCAGAAAGAAAAAGACCTGTGGTTTCAGAAAGAGCTGTTTCCAACTCACAACCTAAAGAGCTTGATATAGAAGTCAATGGTGAGAAATTCAAAGTCACCATCGGATATAGTAATTCAGAAACATCTCCTTCCAACTCAGACGCCCCTGCTACAAGTGCAAGCCAGGCTTCAGGAGAAGCGGTCAATGAAATCACCGCTCCACTTGAAGGCAAAGTATATTTCACAAAAGAAGCAGGAGAAAAAGCGCTTAAAGTGGGAGACCAAGTCTCCAAAGGAGATATTGTCTGTTACATTGAAGCTATGAAAGTTTCCAATGCTATCAAATCAGATTTTGACGGCACCATCGTTGACATTACGGTGAAAGAAGGCGAAGAAGTGTATGACGATGATGTGTTAATTAAGCTAGGATAATAGTGGAACTACTTGAAAAGCTTTACCAAATGACAGCCATCCAGGATATTGTGGATGAGCCTCAAATTCTGCTGATGATTTTCATTGCTTTTTTCCTTTTATACCTAGGAATCAAAAAGCAATACGAACCCCTCCTATTGGTTCCCATTGCCTTTGGCATGCTCATAGCCAACTTTCCAGGAGGAGCTATGGGAGTAGAAAAAATAGACGAAAGCCTTACCCTATACCAGATCGCAAAGCAACATGGCATCATGAACTTTGTCTATTACTCCCTGATAAAAACAGGATTTCTTCCTCCCATTATTTTTATGGGAGTTGGAGCCTTGACAGATTTTGGTCCTATGCTTCGAAACCTAAGATTGGCTTTCTTTGGAGCAGCCGCTCAGATTGGAATCTTCACCGTTATGATCTCTGCCGTATTGATTGGCTTTGATCTGAAGGAAGCCGCTGCGCTTGGGATTATCGGAGGAGCAGACGGCCCTACAGCCATTTATACTACAATCAAACTCGCACCACATCTTTTGGGCCCCATTGCCATAGCAGCCTATTCATATATGGCTTTGGTACCAGTCATCATTCCCTTAGTCGTTCGATTTACAACTACGAAAAAAGAACTCTTGATCAACATGAAAGAGCAGGATAAACTCTATCCTTCCAAAGTGCCAATCAAGAACATGCAAACACTCAAAATAATCTTTCCCATCGCGGTTGGTTCTTTGGTGGCACTTTTGGTGCCTTCCTCGGTTCCTTTGATTGGACTACTAATGTTCGGAAACCTAGTCAAAGAAATTGGCGTCAGTACCGCCAGACTTCACAGCGCTGCTTCTGATACTATTTTGAACATCGCTACCATATTTCTAGGATTGGCGGTTGGCGGTACGATGACAGCCTATGCATTTTTGAATCAAGATACACTGCTGATTATTTTGGGAGGCTTCATAGCCTTTGCAATATCCATAGCAGGTGGAATCTTTGCTGTAAAAGCCTACAACCTCTTTTCCAAAAAGAAAATCAACCCACTAATCGGGGCAACAGGGTTAAGTGCCGTTCCCATGGCTTCACGAGTAGCCAATGAGATAGCACTCAAGCACGACCCGAGTAACCACCTGTTGCAATACGCCATGGCAAGCAATATATCAGGAGTTATTGGATCTGCCGTGGCGGCAGGAGTTTTGATTTCTTTTTTAAGCTAAATTGCCCTCTCGAAAATTAATTAACGACAGATGAAAATCGTAAAATACGCAATAATTGCTCTTGTAGCAATCCTTATATTAATCCAGCTGTTCCCTGGAGAAAAGCCGGAGACTTCACAAGAAAATCCAGGTGATATTCACAATGAAGTACTGATTGATCCTTTAGTAAGTGATATCCTCAAAAAAGCCTGTTACGATTGCCACTCCAATGAAACCAAGTATCCATGGTACGCAAGTGTTGCTCCAGTATCGTGGCTTGTAATTCACGATGTTGAAGAAGGCCGAGGAGAACTTAACTTTTCAGAGTGGGCTACATTTTCGGCCAAAAGAAAAAACCATAAACTAGAAGAAATAGCCGAAGAAGTAGAAGAAGGAGAGATGCCAATGAAAATCTACACTTTCACTCATGAAGAAGCACGTCTAAGTGAAGAAGAAACAGAGAAACTCATTAACTGGGCTTTAAAGCTTAAAGAATAATTGAAGTGATTTCTATTAATACGAAAGGAGTACCACTTGTTTTCATTTTAGTGTATTGCTTGGTTGCTTTCTGTCAAGAATCTCAGGCTCAATCAAATTACAGGCAAGGTAAAATTGTTTTCCTGAATGGAGATGTCAAGTCTGGGCTAATAGATCATAAAAAAGAGTCTATTAACCCCAAAGAAGTTCGCTGGAAGGAGAAAGAAGATTCAGAACCTATTAAACTTGGATTGGATAAGTTGAAAAGCTTTGAAGTAGAAGGCATTAGATTCCAAAGTGTTGATTTGGATCAAATCAAGCTTCATAATATAGCAATCAGTGATGAAAACCCAACTAGACATGCATTTATGCAGGTTATTGTTGAGGGGAAAGTCTCCTTGTTTTCTCAAATGATCACTCCTAGAACAAGGATGTTTTTTCTTAAAAATGATTCAATTATAATCCGACTATTAGACTTCCACAAAGAATATAATCTCGAAAATTTCTCAACTGTTCGAAAACTTGGTAGTTCGGGTTCGGGTACAAAAAGGTATAAACATATTTTAAAAACTCTTTTGGCAGGATGTGATGAATCAATTGATAATCGAATTGATGAATTGAAAGGTAATGAGAAAGGGCTAAAAAAGATCGTTATAGATTACAATCACTGCATTGGAGAGGATGATCAATTCATTAGTCCGCGAACACAGGGTTTTCTTAATTTTGGAATTCAAATTGCCCACACGGAAACAAAGTTTGAAGTTTACAACCTTGTTCAAAGCGTTTATCTAGACTTTATGAATTTTCCTAGTTCAAAGGACTTCTCCTATGGGTTTTTTATTGATGCCCACATAAGTGAAAAGTGGAGCATTAATAATCAATTTCTACTTTCAAAATTTTCAACACAAGATGATGCTGCGCTTGAGACGGGCTTTTTTAATACTAAGCTAGAGGCAACTTCATTTTCTTTTCAGTCAAGTATTAGAAGATCAATTCCAGTTGTAGGAGATCTTAACGGGTACTTTCAGGTTGGACCCCCCCTTTGATTGGATCAACAATAAAACCTACATATTTAACCTCCGACTATACAACAGGCCAGTCTACCATATCAAAAGGAAAAGGATTTGGAGAGCCAGACTTGTTTAGAGTAGTAAGGCTTGGGGCTTCCGCTAGAGCTGGAATTAATTACTTGCGATTCGGAGTATTTGTAGGAATTGAAACCAGAGCAGGAATCACAAGAAAGAAAGACACCTCAAGAGAGAATATAAAGTACTTCGGTGTGTCTTTCATTTTGTTTGATTAAATGATGTCGTTCTAACCATTCAACCTAAATGCTTCTTTCACCTGATCTACAAAATCTAATTTCTCCCAGGTAAAAGTCTCTACCTCAAAAGATTTCGTTGCTCCCGACCCATCAGTGAAAGTCAAGGTTTTAATTTCTGGAGTTCTACCCATATGACCATAAGCAGCAGCATCTTGATACATTGGATTTCTTAACTTCAGACGAGTTTCAATTCCATAAGGAGTCATATCAAAAATCTCCAAAGCCTTCTTTGCAATCTCTCCATCCGTCAGATCCACATTCGCAGTACCGTAAGTATTAACGTATAAGCCCATCGGCTCTACAACCCCAATAGCATAAGACACCTGCACCAACACCTCTTTGCAAAGCCCCGCCGCAACAAGATTCTTTGCGATATGTCTCGTTGCATATGCAGCAGACCTATCCACCTTAGAAGGATCCTTTCCTGAGAAAGCACCACCTCCGTGAGCACCCTTGCCACCGTAAGTGTCGACAATTATTTTTCTTCCCGTAAGACCCGCATCACCATGTGGACCGCCAATCACAAATTTCCCAGTAGGATTAATATGATATTTGATATCATCATTAAAAAGCTCCTGAAGCTCAGGCTTAAGCTGAGACTTTACCCTCGGGATCAAAATTTCAACAATGTCTTTTTTGATTTTAGCAAGCATTGTTGCCTCCTCATCAAAATCATCATGCTGAGTAGAAACCACTATGCTATCGATACGAATCGGTTGATTCTCATCAGAGTATTCAATAGTTACCTGAGACTTTGCATCAGGCCTTAAATATCCAATTTCCTTATTCTCTCTCCTTAGCGCAGCAAGCTCGATCAATATTTTATGCGAAAGATCTAGAGCCAAAGGCATGAAATTCTCAGTTTCATCCGTCGCATAGCCAAACATCATTCCCTGATCACCGGCACCCTGTAGTTTTGGATCCTGCCTATCCACACCCTGATTGATGTCAGCAGATTGCTCATGAATTGAAGACAAAATCCCACAAGAATTCGCCTCAAACATATATTCCGACTTAGTATATCCTATTTTCTTGATTACATCTCTCGCGATTTGCTGCACATCCAGATAAGTCTTCGATTTCACTTCCCCAGCCAGCACAACCTGCCCTGTTGTTACCAAAGTCTCACACGCCACCTTCGATTCAGGATCAAAAGCAATAAAGTGATCCACTAAAGCATCTGAAATTTGATCTGAAATTTTGTCAGGATGACCTTCAGAGACTGACTCTGATGTAAATAAGTAAGACATACGGATTGTTATTAAGGCTGCAAATTTATAAGATTCGGAAAACTAGACTGCACTTTTTATAACATTTGATTGCGTAAAACCATTTGAGAAAGCAAGAAGGAAAATTGGGCGTCTTTACCGGCTCTCCGCTGTATCTCCTGCGGAGGATGCCGCTGCGATCCGGGACGCTCGTACCCTGAGCAAATCACATCTTTCCTCAAAAAGAATTTAGATTCAATACTTTTTGAGAATAATAGCCCAGTAGTACAGTAACCTAAGCTTCGATTAAACGTCACGCCTACGAAAATAGGCGTCCCATCCTGAAAGTCAATTCGAAGCATCCGCCTCACTAGCAATTGAGTGGGATAATGAGTTTATCATTTTAACACTTTTAAAGAAATTCTAAAGCTAAAAAACTACACCAAAGATTCCGTAGATGGTGTGAAGCCCAAACAAACTTTACACTTACATATTCCCGATA
This sequence comes from Cyclobacteriaceae bacterium, assembly GCA_049115715.1. Lineage (GTDB taxonomy): Bacteria > Bacteroidota > Bacteroidia > Cytophagales > Cyclobacteriaceae > JAMZMI01. Next base: position 69,885 of record JAGDZQ010000023.1, on the reverse strand, counting down.
CAAAACACCGTTGGAATTTTATGCAGATCAATCTTCTGTTTTTTCCATTGAGCAACAGTTTTTGTCTCAGCCTTTTCACTTTCCCCAAATAAGTCACTCGATAAATGTAGATACGTATTCGGGCTCAAATTTTCGAGCAAGTCAGTAAACAAGCTCATATTTCGAAAAGGAGTTTCCATAAATATTTGAGTAAATCCAGACTTACTCAACGTTTGCTCCAATTGCTTGATAGATTTAATTCTCTCTGTCTTATTGATAGGCAAGTAGCCATTGAAAGAGAACTTTTGTCCATTAAGTCCTGAAGCAATCAGTGCAGTCTGTATTGAGCTCGCCCCTGGAAGCGGAATCACCTTAATCCCGTTTTTTTGGGCATAACCAATAGCTACCCCACCAGGATCAGCTAAGCCTGGAAGACCTGCCTCCGAAACTACCCCGACATCTTTTCCAGCATATTTCGAAAAGAGAGTGGAGATAGCTTGATAAGAAGTCTTCTTATCCAAAACCTCAAATTCCAATTCTGAGATGTCAATTCCCAGTTTGAGACTGCTGATAAACCGACGTGTTGTTCTCACATTCTCCACAAAGTAGACCTCCGTATGTTTGATCACATCCAAGACCATTGGAGCGAGAAAAGAAGCATCATGTTGTTCTGATAAATAAGATGGGATTATAAAAAGCTTACTTTTCTGAGTCATTCAAGTACGTTTATACATTAAAGAAAATCTACAATCAATTCAAAAAGCTCTTTTGGTTTTTCGGCATGAACCCAGTGTCCTGCCCCCTCGATCATCTCTATTTTAGATTTTGAAAAGTGAGTAGAAATTAAGTCATGATCCTCAGGTTTAATATAACCCGATTTTGCACCACCAATAAACAAAGTTTCCCCATCAAATTGATCAGAATGATCAAGAGCCCTGCCAACCTCCAAAGCATTTCTCTCCAATGACTCTAGATTTATCTTCCATCTAAAATTGTTCTCAGTATCTCTGGAAAGATTCTTTAAAATAAACTGCCTTACTCCAAAATCAGTAATGCTAGTTGCAAGTTGGTTTTCAGCTTCTTTTCTAGAACCTATAGTATTTAAGTCAACCGCTTTAAAACCGTTAAATACATTTTCATGATGAGGAGGATACTGCTTTGGCCCAATATCCACAACGACTAACTTCTCCACCATGTCAGGATAAGAAGCAGCAAAAGTCATTGCCACTTTCCCTCCCATAGAATGTCCAATGATACTCGCTTTATCAATCCCTTGATCATCCAAGAACCCTTTCAAGTCTTCAGACAATAGGTCATAATTAAATTCATCACTATGAGGAGAATTGCCATGATTCCTTTGGTCTATCAGATAGACACCATGATTTTCTGCAAACCCTTTTCCAAGAGTTTGCCAGTTATCACCAGATCCAAATAAGCCATGGAGGATAATCAGAGGATCTCCTTCCCCAAGTTTTCTAAAATGTAATTTCATATGTTCTAAATGGATGAAACGAGTTACTAGCCTATGCCTGTATATTTATGGTGAATAAAACTTACTGCTTTGTTCGCTATCTTGATTATTTCAATGAAGTTTTCTTAGATACATCTGTATTGTATTTTCCAGTCCATAATATAACGAGTCACAAATCAACGCGTGCCCAATAGACACCTCTTCCAGATTAGGAATAGAGTTCTTAAAAAAGGCTAGATTATCTAAATCAAGGTCATGACCAGCATTTATCCCAAGGCCAATTTCAGAAGCCCTATTTGCAGCATCTATATAGGCTTTTACAGCTGCTTGTTTGTCAGCATGATAATTTGCGGCGTACGGTTCCGTATACAGTTCGATTCTATCAGCACCCACTTCTTTTGCTCCCTCTACCATTTTCATATCTGGGTCTACAAACACAGAAACCCTCGTTCCAAATGATTTTAGTCTCGAAATGATCCCGCTCAGTCTCTCTTTATTTTTAACAGTATCCCACCCAGCACATGAAGTCAACACATCCGGCCCGTCCGGAACCAGAGTAGCTTGCATAGGTCTGGATTTTTCAATGATTCCCATAAACCTTTCATCAGGAAACCCCTCAATGTTGAACTCGGTAGTAACAATTTCCTTTATGTCAAAGACATCACTATAGGTAATATGTCTTTCATCAGGCCTTGGATGCACAGTAATGCCCTCCGCCCCAAATCGCTCGCAATCCTGTGCAACCTTTACCACATTTGGATTGTTCCCACCACGAGCATTTCTCAGAGTTGCAATTTTGTTGATGTTTACGCTAAGTTTGGTCATAGATTTAACACTTCTTCGGAAGCAAATTTGATTAGAAAAAATAGAATATGAGTTTAAAAACAAAAATTGAAGGGGAGATTAAGAGTGCGATGTTGAGTAAAAATAAAACCAGGCTGACCGCATTGCGCTCAATCAAGTCTTTAATCCTACTTGCAGAAACGGAAAAAGGAGGAGGAGATAGCCTTTCGGAAGAAGCTGAAACGAAGATTCTTACCAAGGCAGCCAAGCAGAGAAAAGACTCCTATGATATTTATGTAGAGCAAGGGCGTGAAGATTTGGCTTCTACAGAAAAGGGGGAACTAGACGTAATAGAAGAATTTTTACCAAAACAACTTACCGAAGCTGAAGTAGAAGCAGAAGTGAAAGAAGTAATTGCCCAAGTTGGAGCCGCGGGACCACAGGATCTTGGAAAAGTAATGGGTATGGCTACTAAAAAATTGGCAGGTAAAGCTGATGGAAAAGTAATCTCTACATTGGCTAAGAAACTATTGAGTTAAAACATTGAGCTATTTAGATATTTTTTTTATTGTCGTCTTCATCATTGGGATGATTAAAGGATATATGAAAGGACTTGTTATGGAAGTCTTTTCTTTTGTAGGTTTTTTCATTGGCTTATTTGCCGCAATCAAACTCACTATCCCAGTATCGGGCACTTTTTTTGAAGGCACTGAGTATTTTCAGTTTCTAACCATTGGCGTTTTTATCATACTTTTCGTTTTAGTTGTATTGGCGGTTGGGCTACTGGGAAAGATTCTTAAAAAAGCAATTGACATTACGTTTTTGGGTTTCTTCGACAATGTTCTGGGTGCTTTGGCGTCTTTATTGAAATGGGCATTTATCTTCAGTGTAATAATATGGGTGTTTGATTCGATTGGGATGCGCATAAGTGAAGAATGGAAAAACGGTTCCTTCATTTACCCAATTGTAGAAGTTATCGGGCCAAAAGTATTCGACTGGGTTTCCAAAGTAATGCCATTTGTAAAGGACATGATCGATTCACTTGAAAATATAGGAGATAAGTCAAAATCAGTTTATTCGTTTTTGTACATTTAGGTAATCTTCTCTTTGTAGAGTTTTTGCTTACGTAGAAAGTTATCAAATTGAGTTCGTCGAAATTCTCTATTATGATGCGTTTAACGAACCTCAATCAATTAATTTGCATAGATTCATAAAGTAGAATAGTGAGAATTGAAGCGCAACGCAATTTTCTGCACCCCATGAAAGAAGTAGCTTCAAAGAATTAATGAAGACAATGTAATAGTAGCATGATAGCGAAAGAGTTGATAAATTATATGATTCCACCATTGAAGCCTTCAGATGATATCGGCAAGGCAAAGCTATGGATGGATGAGTTTCGTTTATCACAACTCCCAGTATCTGAGAATAACCAGTTTTTAGGAGTTATTTCAGAAGAAATGCTTTTTGATGCTGAGCTTGATTTTTCTCTCGTTGGAGAGTACCCGCTTTTGGGAAGAGACTGCTTTGTTGATCCATCAAATCACTATTACGATGTATTGAAAATAGCAGAATCAGAAGGTCTCAAGTTGGTTGCTGTAGTAAATCATCTAAGTGAATACCTTGGAGTGATTACTTCAGAAGATGTTGTGGATGCCTTTGCTAGATCATCTTCCATCGCTATTCCTGGTGCTATTCTTACACTCAAACTCAGTTCACAAGACTATTCTTTATCAGAGATTAGCAGACTCGTCGAATCTAACGATGCGAAAATACTAACCTCGTACATATCTGAATACCCAGACGATCCATCGAAACTGCTTTTAACAATCAAGTTAAACAAGGAAGAAATTACAAGAATCGTTGCTTCCTTGGGCAATCATGGCTTTCAAATCGAATCCTCTTTCAGTGCCACAGAATCTGACAGCTTTGACAAGGAGCGATTGGATATCTTCATGAAATACCTTAAGATTTAATCAATGCGCAAAATTGCTATTCATGGTATCGCTATTCAAGCAGATATGCTTGCATTGATACAGCGTGTGCTCGATCAACTCATTGAAGCTGGGAGTGAAATATTTATTTCAGATCGTTTAGCTGATAAGAAGTTCGATATGCTGAGAGATTTCCCGACCTTTAGTAAATCCACAGACATGACCGGATTTGAGGCTATTTTAAGTTTAGGGGGAGATGGAACTCTATTAGACACACTTACCTATGTGGGTAGTAGTGAAGTGCCAATCATGGGGATCAATCTTGGACGTCTTGGGTTTCTTGCCAATACATCTAAGGATCAAATTAAAGAAGCACTTGAATCCTACTTCAGAGGAGATTTTGAATATGACAACCGTACACTTTTGAGCCTTGATTCTAATATTGAAGCTTTTGGAAGTACCAATTATGCGCTAAATGAGTGCGCAATTCTTAGAAAAGACTCCTCCTCCATGATTGTGATCAAGAGCTATCTCAATGGAGAATATTTAAATACCTATTGGGCCGATGGCTTGATGGTCTCTACTCCTACTGGCTCTACCGGTTACTCTTTGAGCTGTGGGGGGCCTGTTATTATGCCTCAAACAAAGAATTTTATAATCACTCCAGTCAGCCCGCATAACCTCAATGTGCGTCCGCTCATTGTTTCTGAAAATAGTGAGTTGAGATTTTCCATCGAATCAGGTAATAAGTCATTTCTAGTTTCGTTGGATTCTCGCTCTGTGGCAGTCGAAAGTCCTAAAGAATTGATTGTTAGAAAGGCAGATTTTTCCGCAAAGCTTATAAAAGTAAAAGGAAACACATTTTTAGATACACTCAGGAGCAAACTTACTTGGGGACTAGATCGCAGAAATTAGTAAGATTACCCTTTACAATTGTACTATTTACCTATTTTTGAGTGTAATAGATAAGTTATGAAGCTCAAAGACTCTTTTATTTTAATAATCCTATGTGCTTTTTTCATTGCTGGCTTTCATGCAGATGCTCAGAAGAGAAGTAAGTATGGAAAGAAAAAGGGCAAGAATAAAGCTATATCCAAATATCACGGTGGGTCTGTTGGAGGTAGGTTCAGACCGTACGATTATGTTGGGGTCAATGTCAATGCATTAAACTATTATGGAGATTTAGCTCCGGTTAGTAAGGCGGGGAGCACAGATGTCAGCTTCACCAGACCAGGGTTTGGTTTCAATATGGGGCACAAGTTCCATTCCCAAATGGCCTTACGTGGTGGGTTAAATTGGGGAAGGCTTCAGGCATCTGACTTTTCTTCTGATCCAAATGATGAAGAGAGCGCAAACAGATATAGAAGAAATTTAAGTTTCCGAAACGATATTTATGAGTTGCAACTAGGAATGGAAATATACCTTCTTCCAAATTTTGGAGGGGCAAATGTTAGACTTCCATTTAATGCATACATTTTCTTTGGCGGGGCACTTTTCTGGCATAACCCAAAAGCTCAGGTACCAAAATTTGATTACCAAACAGATTCAAGCCTGCCTAGCGAAAATTCTGCTCCTTTGAAACAAGGAGGAGATTGGGTAAGTCTTCGGAAATTAGGAACAGAAGGTCAAAACCTGCCAGGGTTCAATAAGAAGCCATATAGTCCCATTCAAGTTTCAATACCCATTGGCATTGGAGCAAGACTTAGAATACCAGGAACGCCATTCGATGTAGGTCTGGAAGTGGGTTATCGCTATTTATTTACTGACTACATTGATGATGTAAGTGGAGAGTATGTAGCGTTGAGCGAATTTAATGATCCTCTTGCGCGAATTTTATCTGATAGAAGTGCTGAGTTAATAAATGTGGCTGACGGTACTCAAAGAGAAGGGTTAAATCCGGTTTCTATCAGTTTTCCAGATAGTGGGGTATCCTATTTTGTTGATAGCACTCATGGGGGGGGAAGTGAAACGGGACTTATTAGAGGTAATCCAAAAGATAATGACCTTTATATCGTTACTACTTTGAAGTTGACCTATATAGTTGGGTCGAGAATAAAAGCAGGTGCGAAATTCAGATAATTTTTGAAGTATTTTTTTTCCATAGTTTTTTCCATTGTGCTGATCAACTTGGCACAAGCACAGTTTCTCGAATTTGGAGGCTCTATAGGGTCCTATAATTATACAGGAGACTTAAATCGATACCCGAGCGTTTCAAACTCAAAGCTTGGTTTTGGTGCAATCTACCGGATGAACTTTTCCCCCGTATTGAGTATAAAGATGGGTTTGAATTATGGGAAGGTTGCCGGGAACGACGATAATCCAATAGATGCCTTGGGAGCTTCGAGACAATACAGTTTCGAACACCAAATATTTGAGTATCACACTGTATTTGAATTTCACTTTCTTGATTATAGAGGAAGTCAGGTAAACAGAAAATGGTCTCCATATGCTTCCATGGGATTGGGTTTCGTGAAAGTGAACGATGTTGCTCCGACTCTTGAAAATTTTAGTAGCGTCCAATTTGTGATTCCTATGGGTGCTGGTGTCAAGTATATGATTGGTAAGCAATTTACTCTGGCAGGAGAAATTAGTTTTAGAAAGACCTTTTTTGATTATCTAGATGGGGTTTCCGAGGGAGATATCTATATCAAAGACTACCAATTTGGCAATCCCAATGACAATGATTGGTACGTTTTCACGGGTTTTAGTTTGACTTATGTTTTGTACAAAATCCCATGCCCATTCCCATATATTCCCAATAAGTCAATTCTTACTAGAATTCGTGCGAGGTAATTCGTTAAAAAGTGTTTAAAAATTCACTGTTAGCTAAAAAAAGACCAACTTTGTCACTTTTTCCAAAAAGCAGCCCTTTTTACTGTGAGTCAAGAGATTAACAAGGACAATTTACCGAAGCATATCGCCGTTATCATGGACGGAAATGGGAGGTGGGCTAAAGGCAAAGGAGCAGCGCGTATTTTTGGTCACAAGAATGCAATAAAGGCGGTTAGAGATGTGACAGAAGGATGTGCAGAATTAGGGATTCAATATTTGACTCTGTATGCATTTTCTACTGAGAATTGGGCTCGTCCTAAAATTGAGGTTGACGCCTTAATGAATTTATTGGTGGCAACAATCAATGATGAGATATCTACTTTGATTGACAATAATGTTTCCTTGAATTCGATTGGAGATATAACTAAACTTCCAGAAAAGGCTCGCAGGAGATTAGAGGAGGCAAAGGAGAAGACAAGTAAGAATACAGGACTTAAACTGAACTTGGCTTTGAATTACAGTGGGAGATGGGATCTTACTCAAGCTATGAAAAACATAGCTAAAAAAGTGGCTAGTGGGGAATTGAGTGAAGGGGTTGTAAATGAAGAATGCATCTCCAGTCATCTATCAACTTTCGGTATACCTGATCCCGAGTTGTTGATTAGAACAAGTGGTGAGATGAGAATAAGCAATTTTCTATTGTGGGAATTGGCATATTCAGAGCTATATTTTCCAGAGGTGCTTTGGCCTGATTTTAGGAAAGAGCACTTAATTGAAGCCATAGCTTCATATCAGAAAAGAGAGCGGAGGTTTGGAAAGATTAGTGAGCAGTTGAACGTAGAATAAAATGTGGAGTAGAATACAAGTTTTGTTTTTTATCCTTTTCATAGGGTACCATACATACGCTCAGATCGGAGTTGGGAGAAGATTGGGTGGTGCTCAACAAGAGCAAGGCTTAAGCATTAACTATTCAAGTCCAAAAGAATTCGAAATAGCTGACATAGAAGTCAAAGGAGTTGAGTTTTTAGACAACAATGCACTGATTTCGTTATCAGGATTAAGAGTAGGAGATAAAATCAAGATTCCTGGAGAAAATATCTCATCAGCAATTAAAAAGCTATGGAAGCAAGGGATTATTGGCAATGTTTCCATTTATGCAAATAAGGTAGAAGACAATAAAGTATGGTTGACCATCGAGCTGACGGAACGACCAAGACTTACCAAGTATGAATTTACCGGAGTTAATAAAAGTCAGGAGGGTGAGCTTAAAGACAAAATTGATCTTGTAAGAGGTAAGGTTCTTACTGATGTTGTTATTAAGAATACGGAATTAGCAGTATTCAAGTATTTTGAAGGAAAGGGCTATCTCAACGCAAAAGTTAAAACTAGAAGGGTAAAAGATACCCTGATTTCAAATAGTGTCAACATTGTAATTGATGTTGATAAACAACACAAAGTAAAAATTAAGAATATAAATTTTTATGGTGAAAAACACTTTCACACCGGTAAACTAAGGGGTAAACTCAAGAAAACCGGACAGGGTCCAAGATTTACGATAGTAAAAGACCTTGTTGAAAAAAGTATCAGTCTTTTGAACCCAAAAAACTTTGGAAGTTTTGCAGTTAGACGCAAGGAAGTAGATAATAAATCATTTCGGGAATATTTATCAGAACACGTTTATCTCAATGTATTCAAGGGCAATAAATACGTTAAATCTGACTACAAAGAAGACAAAGATTTACTTATCGCTTTCTACAATTCCAAAGGATATAGAGATGCAGAAATTGTCACGGATAGTATTTATACCATAAACAAAAAACATCTCAACATCGACATCACTGTAAATCCGGGGAACAAATACTACTTCCGAAATATACTTTGGTCAGGTAATTACATCTATACGGATGAGCAACTTGGTCGAGTTTTGGGAGTTTCAGCTGGAGATGTATATGATTTAGAATTGATCCAGAAAAAGTTGAATTTCAATCCCAATGGAGCTGACATTAGCGCGCTATACATGGACGATGGCTACCTATTTTTCAATGTTGATCCAGTAGAGGTAGCAGTTGAAGGAGATTCTATTGATCTGGAGATGAGGATTTATGAGGGGGTTCAAGCAACCATAAACGAAATAACCATCAGCGGTAACGAGAAAACGAACGATCATGTAATACTTCGTGAGTTAAGAACACTTCCGGGAGAGAAATTTAGTCGCGCTGATTTGATTAGAACACAAAGAGAACTTTCTCAACTTGGGTACTTTGACCCAGAACAAGTCAACCCTGTTCCTAAGCCGAACCCTGTGGATGAGACAGTAGATATCGAATGGCAGCTTGTTGAAAGAGCAAATGATCAAGTACAGCTCTCCGGAGGATGGGGAGGAGCTTTTGGTTTTGTTGGAACCTTAGGTGTTAGCTTTAATAACTTCTCAGTTAGGAATATTCCAAACTTTGAAAAATGGAGACCTCTTCCGATGGGTGATGGGCAGAAGTTCGCTGTTCAGTTACAAGCCAATGGGCGTCAATTCCAAAGCTACTCTGTGAACTTTACTGAGCCTTGGTTGGGAGGGAAAAAACCAAACTCTTTCGGAATCAGCTTTAGCCAGTCGATTAGTAGACAACTAAATTTCCCTGATAGGAAACAAATTGGTAAGCTTGGAGTCACAGGAATCACCTTATCACTTGGGAGAAGAGTACAATGGCCAGATGATTATTTCCAGATTAGTAATTCAATCGGTTTCTTAAAATACACACTTGCAGGTAACTATAGTCGCTTGTTTGGAAGCGGAGCAACAGTATCAGGAGCAGGAGATAGTGAATCGATTAGTATTACCTTCAACAACACTATATCTAGAAGCAGTGTCGATAATCCAATGTATCCAAGGTCAGGCTCCTCATTAGCTTTGAGTGCGTCTTTCACACCTCCTTATTCGCTGTTTAATAATATAGACTATGAAACTGCGGATGAAGCCGAATTATTTAGGTTCCTCGAATACCATAAGTGGAATTTTGATATGAGCTACTATCTAAGTTTAGTCGGTGACCTTGTCTTAGCTCCTCGCTTTCACTTTGGAATGCTAGGTTCATACTCAGACAAAGTGGGTGTAGGTAGATTCGAACGATTCACACTTGGAGGAAGTGGACTTACAGGGCAAAACTTCTTATTAGGTACAGATGTGATTGGCTTACGCGGATATGAAGACAATAGCATAAGGCCTGTTGATGATGAGGGAGTTACTGGAGGTACACTCTTTACGAAGTTTGTAATGGAACTAAGATATCCTGTTTCATTGAACCCTTCGGCAACAATCTATGGGTTGACTTTCTTCGAAGGAGGAAACAATTGGAATCAATACAATCAGTTTAACCCATATGAAATGATGAGATCAGTGGGTGTTGGTGTTAGGATTTTTATGCCAGCATTTGGTTTACTCGGACTAGATTGGGCGTATGGTCTGGATCCTGCATTTGGAACAAACACCTTGAGCGGGCCACAATTCCACTTTTCTATTGGTCAGCAAATCCGTTAAAGTATGAAAAAAGTCATTTTATTAAGCGGTCTAATGCTCATTTTTTTGAGTCATTTCACTTTTGGCCAGAAATTTGGTTACGTAGATACAGAATATATTTTGGGCCAGATGCAAGAGTATAAAGATGCTCAGGCTGAAATCCAACTTTTGGCAAAAGGCTGGGAGGAAGAGATTCAACAATTGTATAAAGAGGTAGAAGAAAAGGAAGCAATATTGCAGGCCGAAGAAGTACTTCTTACACTTGAGTTGAAGAAGGAAAGAAGACTTGAAATAGAACGAAACTGGAAAGAAGTAAAGGACTATCAGAAACAGATATTTGGATTTGAAGGGCTTTACTTTTTAAAGAAAATAGAACTTATGAAGCCGGTTCAGGATCTTGTTTTTGATGCAGTGGAGCGTGTAGCAAAGAATAACCGTCTTCAAATCGTATTTGATAAGTCAGGAGACTTGGTGATGATATATACAGATACTGATCATGATTATACAGATTTTGTGCTAGAGGAATTAGGTTTTGGTGACAATACATCTGGAGAAGAAAATTAAATAAAAGGATAATTAATAAACAATTTAGATATGAAAGCGAAATCGATAATAATAGCTGCTCTTTTAGTTGGGGCCTTGCAGGTATCAGCTCAGGAAGCACTTAAAATAGGATGGACTCAAGCTGAGTATATTCTAAGTCTTATGCCCGAGTCAAAACAAATAGAAGCTGACTTGAAAGCGTACGAAAAACAATTACAAAATCAGCTACAAGCTAAGTACTCTAATTACGAAGCACTTGTAAAGGATTATCAGGACAATGCTGCCACTTACGATGAATTGATAAGAGCCGATAAGGAGCAGGAGATTGCAACGCTTCAGCAGTCAATCCAAAAATTCAGTCAAGATGCTGAAGTATCTCTCGGAAATAAGCGAAATACTTTGCTCGGCCCTGTATTTGAAAAAATAGGTAAAGCAATTGAGGATGTTGCGAAAGAAAACGGATACACGCACATTTTCAGTGGAGGTAGTCCAGGTCTGGATATCCTATTGTATGCTAGAGAGCAGGACAATGTCTCTGATTTGGTTTTGAAAAAACTAGGAATAACTCCTCCAATTACTGAATAAAAAAGAATTAATAATATAAACATAGACGAGCCGCATTTAAGAAATTGGATGCGGTTTTTTAATGCCTATTTCTCTGAGGAGAACTTGATCCGAACGTTCGATTAGCAGCTGAATGGGGCTTATTGTAAAATAATCCCTGTTATCAATCCAACTATAATAACCACAGGAGTGGGTATTTTGGTAAAGAATAAAAGGAACGAGGTACCTATCATGAGCAGGTAGCTAATCGTATCCGGCGACTCTATTGATTCAAGGAGAAAGAACGTCGCTGCTATCACCATTCCGGAGCTTACGGCGTTTATTCCCTCTAGGGATGCCCTTACGATTCTATACTTCTTCAAATCCTCCCAAAATCGGATTACAAAAAAGATTAAAAATGTGCCCGGAAGAAATACACCTGCTGCTGCCATAAATCCTCCAAAGACCTGCATCATAATGCTGCTATCTTTCATTCCAATGACGCCTACATATGCGCTGAATGAAAACACAGGGCCAGGGAGAGCTTGTACAAAACCATATCCAGATAGGAATTCTTCGGAAGTCAAATAGTGTTTAAATTCAACGAACTCGGTGTAAAGTAATGGGACTAGCACTTGGCCACCTCCAAAAATGAGACTTCCATTTCTATAAAAGTTCTCAAAAAGTTTTACTGGAAGAAAATCAGAGACCTTTCCCAGAACAGCAGCAAAAATCAGTACCGAAAGCCAAAGAATAAAGTTGGACCAATTTATTTTGATTTTGCCTTTTTCATCAACAGGTTCATGTTTCTTAAACTTAAACGCTGTAACCAAGCCACCCACAAGAATCATAATTGGGAAAGCGAATGGTGTTCTGAAAACAAATGCTGAAAGCGTTGCAATAATCATTAAGAAAAAGCCGGTTCGAGAGCTAACCACGCTACTAGCTATGCGATAGGCAGAATATGCCACTATACCTACTGCAATCGGTTGAATGAATCGAAGGAAGTCCAACGAAATATTCATTCCTTGAAGAAAAGTCATCATCACGCCAAGAGCAATCATGATACTTACAGCTGGAATCATCCATACAAGGAGAGTTAGATAAGCCAGATTTGGACCGCCAATTTTGAATCCTACAGAAGTAATCGTCTGAGTAGATGTGGGACCAGGGAGTATTTGACAAAGTGCGTACAGCTCTATTAAGTCTTGTTCATTGAGATAGCCCCTTTTTTTCACAAGGATATCTAGAAACATAGCCATATGAGCCGTAGGTCCACCAAAAGCAGTCAAGGAAAGAACCAGAACGTCCCTTAGGAAAATAATATACCTGACTCTTGTAATGGACATTTTGCTATTTTAAGCCAATCTCTTTAAGTCTTTCATCCAAAAATTCTCCTGCAGTCATATCTTCATACATTTTGGGGTTTTCACCATCGATACAACTTTCAAGAGAAGTTAGATCCATATTTGAAATTGGATGCATAAAGAATGGAATACTGTATCGTGAACTACCCATCTTTTCCTTTGGAGGATTAACTACCCTATGAATTGTTGACTTAAGTTTGTGGTTTGTGAGTCTATCTAGCATATCTCCTACGTTCACAACTATTTGATTTGGCAAAGCAGTAATAGGAATCCACTCACCATCTCTTCTCAATACCTGGAGTCCATCTGCGCTTGCACCCATGAGTAATGTAATCAAATTGATGTCGCCATGCTCTGCCGCTCTTACAGCATCAGGAGGGATCTCATCTGGGTTTTCAATCGGGAAGTAATGAATCTGCCTCAGGATACTATTGCCTTTTCCGACCATTTCATCAAAGTAAAACTCATCTAACTCCAAGTGAAGCGCAATTGCACGAAGCATCTGTATTCCTGCTTTTTGGAGTGTTTCAAAAGCTTCAGAGGTATATTTTTTGAATTCAGGTACTTGGCTGGGCCAAATGTTTTCCGGATACTCAGCCAATTTGTTGCTGTTCGGCTGGCCTACATGATAAAACTCTTTGAGATCTCCGGTATTTCTTCCCTTCGCCTTTTCACGACCTTTGCTGATATATCCTCTTTGGCCTGCTAGCTCTTTAATCTCGTATTTTAATTTTTCATCATCTTCGAGAGAGAAAAAAGATTTCACTGACTCATACAATTTGGTTGTAAGCTCATCAGAGAGGCCATGGTTTTTTATAGCTACAAATCCTATGCTTTGATAAGCATTGCCTAGATCTGCTACAAATTTTTTCTTTTTCTCAGAATTTCCGGAGACAAAGTCTGCCAGATCAAGAGAAGGAATTTCATTATAAAGGATTTGGCTCATAATTAGATTGAGGAAGGGTCAGATCAAAAATAGGATCATTTTTTAACTATTCGAAAACCTGATGCAGCACTTTTAGAGATTTTATCTCTCCGATATGAATATCGTGGTGATTGTAGTAAGATAAAATGGTTTCTAGAGCCTTAAATCTGGTTTCACCACTTGCATTGATTTTATCTAACACAGAACTCTTTAGTATTTGAGATATGAGATCTATAATTACAGGATCATTGTATACATTTTCCAGCTCCATAGAGTGCAGCAGCTCATCCCCATCACTGATACCAAAGCCTAGATAAGGCATTACTTTTAGCAAGAAATGCAAATGGAAGTTTTCGACTTCTTTTTCCATTTGGTCAAGTGTTACGATTGATCGGGTAAGGAAATCAAAGAGGGACTTGTGTTCATCCGATTCGTTGAGAAGTACTTTACCCAGAATCTCAGATAGAAATAGGACGATTGTTCCTTTGTAAATATTTTGTTGAATATTAAAGGTAGGATGAAATGATTTCCATTCCGACAAGCGCTGGATATCTCGATTGGATTTCACATAAGCCACCATTTCGAGTAAGGAAAAAGGTTGAAAAAATCCAATACTCCTTTTAGACTTTTGGCTTCTGATACCATTGACGATGTAAGAAGAAATACCAAAGTCTTCCGTAAATGCTTTGACTATTATGCTTGTGTCTTGAAATTTGATATAATTAATGACAATTGCACGTGTCTTGACGATCATCAGTAGAGCACAGCTATTTTTCCTACGAATGTCTCGGTTCCTTCTGTATCAGCACTGAAGATTAGATAAATACCAGACTGAACTCTGCTATTGTTGTAGTCTCTTAAGTTCCATGAGGCTGTTCCTCCAAAAGCGTTTACTTGTTGTATTAGCTTCCCATTTATATCGGTAATCTTGATGTCTGCATTAGAAACGACTCCTTTTATGCCCACTTCACCAGTATAATTGGGGCGTACAGGGTTGGGGAATATGCTCACACCAGTATGCTTTGAATTCTCCCTTGAAGAGTTACTTCTGTAAGAAACTAACCCTCTGGTAGTAAGGATGAACATTTCACCGTTGGACGGATTATATTCTAGCTTGAGTATTTCAGAAGAAGGCAGAGGGCTATTTTCTTCATCAAATAGAAAAAAACGCTTCGTCAAATTATTGTTGTAAACAGCAATATGATCTTTTCCTGCGACCCAAACCCTACCACCACCGTCCGAGGAGACAGCACTTACATTCAGGCTGGTATAAACGGTCTCATCCTCGAAAACCAGTTCTGATCCATCAATTTCTTCTGAGATAAAAGTAGCTTCCAAAAAGTTGACAATTCCTTGATTGGTTGCTATCCAAGCTTCATCATTCACATCTAACTCAATGTCATTGATGAATGGTGAAGGAATACCTGATGAGGTAGTAATTAATCGAATTTGTTCATTTTCAGAATTGAGCATAATCAAATTACCCTCACCTCTGGTGATCCAAAGGGTTTCTCCCTGAGAAATGTCAATCGATTTCGGCGATGACGTGGAGACTTCCGATGCAGTAAAGGAAGTCCATTGATCATCTTGGGACAATTGGTGAAGAGGCAAATTACTATTATAGGAAGTCACCCAAAGTGATCTTCCGGAGCTGATCGCACTTATCAATATCGCATTTGACGCATTTTTTTGAAGAGGAGAATTAGTTTCATTTAAAATGACACCATCACTTTGTTTGTACAATCCCATTCCTAGTGAGGCTAGGTATATTTCTCCATTAAAGTCAGTTCCATCGACAATGTTGTAAAATCCTTCAAGAGGGACATTATTCCACAATCCGTCATCAAATGAGTCATAGCCGAGGGAGTCGTACGTTCCATTAAATTCTTCCGGGGCAGAACCGTAAAAGGAAAAGAGTTTATCACTGATTAGCTTGATGTTTGTGATATTATCGGATTTGGGTCCATTGGGAACTATTGTTGTTTCATCATTGTCCAAAAGGCCATTTGCTTCACTGGCAATCCATATATCTCCATTTTCGATAAAGTCATTTGCTTTATTAATATTTGAAAATGTTTTAACTACATCTAAAGAGCTATTCGACCAATTAAAAATGTCTTTATCGGTAAGAATTCCCAACCCATTGTCCAAGGATCGTATTTTTTTAATCTCGCTCTTCACATTGGTCACGACCTCTACAGTATCTAACGTGATTCTGGATAACAACGAATCATTATGAATCATAAAGACTTCTCCTGAGCTCTGGGTGAGGTTATCAAATGTATGAACGGGATCAGTGTTGAGCCTGCTCCAATTGTTGAAGTCAAGTAGGTTTTTAGATAAACTTCCGAATTGAATGCCTGCAGAAGTGACCGCATAAAGATTTCCATCTGCGATCATTAGGTTAAATACGGATACTTCCTCGGCATCCACACCAATAGATTTGAAATTATCAACAATCGTGTTTTCTCTAAGTGAAATGACAATTATTCCGATATTGGTTGCAGCATATGCGAACCCATCATGGATTTCAATGTCGAATATTTCTTTATCAAAATCTTCACGTAGGTTTCTTATATCTCGGATACTGAATACTTCGCTTTCATAAATCAAATCGATAAGCCCTGACTGATAGCCCACAACTAAAATTGCGGACTCTTCACTATAAGCCATGGATGAAATGCCTGCATCCGAGAGCCCGTTTATTTTAGAGATTTCATTTAAGCTTTGGTCGCTAAGATCATAGGAGAAAAGTCCATTTTGAGCAGCGCAGAAGATTTTGTCCTTTGAAGCGGATAGTATTCTGGCTTGAGTGTAGCTGTAATGTGTTCTCCAGGTACCAATGGGAATATTCTGAGAATAGCTAAGTGTTCCCAATAGTAAAGAGACAATAATGCTAAGCGTCCATTTTTTCATAAAAGCAATTTCTACATAGTGCCTCGTAAACGTCTTTTTCACCAAGAACGACAGTTTTGTTAGACTTTGTTCTTCGATAAGAATAAGAAGCAATTTTCCCACAATTCATACAAATAGCGTGCACCTTGGTGATGTATTCTGCTATTGACATGAGTTCATCCATAGGTTTAAACGGACGTCCCATGAAATCCATATCCAAACCGGCTATAATTACTCTTTTGCCCTGATTTGCAAGCTTGTTCACTACATTGACGATCTCAGCATCAAAAAATTGCGCTTCGTCTATTCCAATTACATCGCAGTTTGTTGAGCGAAGCAAAATATCAGTGGCAAAGTTGACCGGGATACTGTTGATTGAATTGTCATTATGCGAGACGACCTTTTTTTTAGAATAACGCTTATCTACAGTGGGCTTAAATATCTCTACATGCTGTTGCGCGATAAGTGCACGATTGAGCCTTCGTATTAGCTCTTCCGTTTTTCCAGAAAACATAGAACCACAAACAACTTCTATCCATCCGTTTTTGGAGCTTGTACTACTAACATTGGGTTCGACGAACATCTATTCTGAGTATTCTATGTGAGGCAATTTGTTTCTGTCAGGAATCCTTAATCTCAATTTATCTTTCACGAAACATTGGCAGGCCAATCGCTCGTCAGCTGATATCTTACCCAAATTAATAAATCTAGCCTCTTCCTCAGAATGCGAGCTTAAGTTTTCAATTCCTTCTAAAACGACTACTGCACAGGTTGTGCAACGCCCATTACCTCCGCATGCATGCATACACTCCGTTTCATTTACCAAAATATCAAGAAGTCTTTCTGATTTAGGCCCGCAATGAATAGTTTTACTAGATAGATTCTCTATAATAATCTCTGGCATTTCTAAGTTTTTCAACACATGCAAAGGAAACTAAACGATTCTTTTATTGATCAGTATTGTAATAAGTTTTCAGAGATAGTTGCAACCGACTTTTTCGAAAAGAAATCGAGCATTACTGGTAAGGAGATATTGAGCGTTACTCCGTCAAAGCAGGTCAATTTTTTTATTCTTAAGTCACTTTTCACCTCATGGCAGGAAGAAATGAAGAGACTTGAGAGCCCATATTTCAATTTTAAGGACTCTGATGTTAGAAAAGCATTGGTGTCTTTCATGAATTTGCTGTCTCAAAAGATTGAAGTAAAAAAAGATGACTTTGCACCGCTAGTGAGAAATGCAGTTGCCGATACGATCCTATTGTTGACTAATCCTTCAGATTACTTACGAATAACCTATGAAGAGTTCGGGTCTGAGATAGTGTCCGAAAAATCTGTCAAAACTTTTTTGAAATATATCAAAGTCTACAAATCAGAGTTCGAACAAGCTTTGGAGGCACATACAGGAGATGATGTGGAAGAAATGCTTGACGATGCTGAGGGTTTTTTCTCCTCTCTTGATTTGGATCAAATCACAGAGTTTGAACTCTCTGTATTAACTGAAATCGAGAGCATTTCGATGGAAAGTTTATATGCAGAGGAGGATGAGGATGATTTTGGCATAGAAGAAGATATTCTCGAAGATAAACATGAGGAAATAGAAGAAAATGCTATAACTGAAGCTGAAACAGTTATTGATACCGAAGAGCTACAAGAGGAGCTAGTAGAAGAACCTGTTGTGGAAGAATTGATTCCGGAGGAACCTGAAGAAGAGGTGGCTTTGGAAGAAGTAGAAGAGCCTGTTTCTGATGAATATGAAACTGAGGAGCCGGAAGTTGAGCATCTGGAAGAGCAAGAAATCGACTCAGCTTCATATGAGGAGGAACAACCACCTGAGATAGTTGAAGACGAAAAGGAAGATGAGATAAGTCGGGAAGAGGAAATAGTTGAAGACGAATTGACACCTCTCAATGATCGTTTATCGGAACCTCAGCCAAAGAGCGTCAATGAAAACTTCGAACAAGAGGATCAAGTTTCTCTTGCTGATAAACTCCAGCAAACCAAGATTAAAACCATTATGGAAGCGATCTCCGTCAACAATAGATACATGTTTATCAAGGAGCTCTTTGATGGAGACAAGGATCATTTTAATCTGGCGATAGAGAACTTGGAAACCTGTGATTCTTTTGATGATGCTGTCGAAGTGCTAGTCCAAGATTATGCTAAGAGTCTGGATTGGGATATGAATAGCGACGAGGTTAAAGAGTTGCTAAAGGTGGTTTTTAGAAAATTCAGATAACTCTTATTGTAATCTCTGAAGTACCTGCATCCTGTGCGCATCTAATTTCAAAAAGATGAACAGCAGGATTGTAAACCCCCAAAGAGAAGAACCTCCATAGCTCAAAAAAGGAAGTGGAATTCCAATTACTGGGAAGAGCCCAATAGTCATGGCAATATTGAGAGCAAAGTGGAAAAACAAGATAGACATCACGCTGTAACCATAGACTCTTGCAAAAACGGATTTTTGCCTTTCAGCCAAAAAGACGAGTCTTAGAAAGAGGCCACAGAAGGCCGCAATCATCAAAAAGCTACCAATCCACCCATGCTCTTCACCAATGGTACAAAAAATAAAATCAGTCGTTTGCGCAGGAACAAAATCAAACTTAGTTTGAGTGCCCTCAAGATAGCCCTTACCTGTGAAGCCTCCTGAACCAATGGCGATCTTGGATTGCGTTACATTCCAGCCTATACCCAGAGGGTCGGCATTCGGATTGATTAAAGACATCACGCGTTTTTGCTGGTGAGGCTTCAACACATCGGAGAGTATAAAATCTACACTTTTAATAAAACCAGCTGCAATGACACAGCTGACAATAACAATAGCAATCCTTTTGATATCCTTGGTCATAATAGCAACAAGAAGTAGCATGACAACTACAATACCTACAAAGAGGATCATTTGATTATCGACAAGTATGGTAAGCAAGAAAAGCATTACTATTCCAATTCCCACAATAAGAATCACTGGGTGCATGCCCTCTCGAAACATGACCAGTATTAGACTAAGAAAGACCATTGCGGTTCCGAGGTCTCCCTGTAGCACTACAAAAGCGAAAGGTATAAGAAAGATTACCACTCCTATGATTTGAGGAATAAGCTCATCTGTCTTGCGGTTCGATTTGCTCAGATATCTTGCAAGAGCTAATCCAGTCGCAAATTTTGTGAACTCAGATGGTTGGAACTTGAATGACCCTAGCTCAAACCAAGATTTAGATCCGGCAACCTCCTCACCAAAAATCAGAACAGCGAGCAGGAAAAAGATCATAATTCCGTACAGAACATACGAGAGCGTATGATAGAATTTGTAATCCAGGAGCATAATTAGTGCTATTATTACTGCTGAGGTTCCAATCCATATGAGTTGTCTCCCTGAGCTCATGCTCAAGCTAAAAATTCCACGAATTGAATCTGGATCAAAATCAGCCGCATAGATATTGAGCCATCCACCAAATATCAGTGATGCATACAGGCCGATCGTAAGCCAGTCGATTTTATAAACGAGTAGGTTCTCCCTCATCTATTTTAGTGGTGTCTGCAACAGCATTATTCAATTCTACTTTGGGTTTTCTGACAGGGTCAGAAAAATCACCCTTCAAAACATATTTTTCCATCCAAGGGCGAGTGATTTCTCCTTTTATATATTGTTCAATAATAAGCCCTGCTATTGCCGCAGCAGCCCTGGCTCCCTGACCTGCATTTTCGACATATACCGCAATGGCAATTGTGGGGTTACCTTTTGGGGCAAAAGCTACAAATCCAGAGTGATCTTCACCGTGAGGGTTTTCAACCGTACTGGTTTTTCCACATATGTCAAGACCCTGAACTCTAGCTCTAAAACCCGTACCACTTGTTACGGTGGCTTCCATTCCTTCGATGATAGACTCAAAATATTTTGACTCGATCCCAGATTCTTTTCTTTCCGGAATTATTTCGGATTCATCATTGATACTTTTCACAATATGAGGTGAGTAGTAATACCCTTGATTCGCTAATAGTGCCCCAAGATTCGCCATTTGCAACGGAGTTACCAGCAGCTCTCCCTGACCGATGCTTAAGGAATAAATGTTGGAGAACTTCCATCTATTTTTGCCATATACTTTGTCATAATATTGAACGGTCGGAACATTTCCGGATTTTTCACCCGGAAGATCAACACCCAACTTTTTACCCATTCCAAAATTGTAAGCATAGTTGTTCCATTTTTCTAAACCATACCTCGAGTCAATGAACATGCTGGCATCTTGGTTTTGCAGAATGACCCTTCTGAAAACTTTGTAGAGGAATGTATTGGAAGAAAGAGCAATTGCCTTTTTTACGTCATAAATTCCTTTAGGGGCATGATCTCCCATGGGGCTATAGTCGCAAAGAATTTTTTCTTTTGGCCCCAGCAAACCTTCCTGCATAGCAATGAGTGTTTGGATGGTTTTAAACATGGATCCAGGAGGATACATGGCTTGAATGGGTCGATTAAATAGTGGCTTCAAGCTGTCTGTAAGCAGAACCTGAAAGTTCTTTCCAATGTCTCTACCGCTGAGTAGGTTGGGATCATATGATGGAGCAGAAACGTAGGAAAGTATTTCACCAGATGCAGGCTCGATTGCGACTATGCTTCCGACTTTTCCTTGCATTAGTTTTTCGGCGTATCGCTGTATTTCTGCATCTATGGTAAGCTTTATGCTTTGTCCAGGAATGGTTGCAGTATCGTATTCTCCATCATTGAAAGACCCTTTTACGATCCCCTGTACATTTACCAATTGATATTTTATCCCCCTTTTTCCTCTTAGCACATTTTCATATTGCTCTTCTATACCATTTAAGCCGATGTAATCCCCAGAACGATAATAATTTGAGGTGTCTCTGATGAGCTGCGACCTACTAACCTGTCTGAGGTATCCAAGAGCATTGGCCATGGTGGTATCAGGGTATTCTCTTATTGTTCTCGGTAGCACGTAAAACCCAGGGAAGTTTATGAGTTTGTCTTGAAAGGCCGCAAAATTTTCATTGGGGATCTGCTCAATAAACTTGGAAGCTAGAATGGTTGAGTACCTCTTTGCTTTTTTGTATTTGGTGGTAAAAGTCTTCTGGTCAATATCGAATAGCCGACAGATTTCGACTGAATCTTCAATGTTCACCTCCTTTGGTACGATCATTAGATCATAAACCGGAGTATTATAAACCATTAATCGATCATTCCGATCCGTAATAAGCCCTCTATAGGGATACTCGATTATTTTTTGAACAATGTTGTTTTGAGCAGCAAGTTTATAATCATCATTTAAAACCTGAATCGAAAATAACCTGATAGAGAATATCAATGCTATTAGCAAAATCACGGCTTGTATGATGAGACTTCTGCTACTCATCAGTTTCTTTGTCTAGGCGAGGTGAGTAAACTGATTCCTAAGATTGTAACGAAAGTATATAAGCTACTCATTATGATCTTTTTGACAAGGGTGAAGAAATCACTAAAACCTCCGTTTTCAACAACAAAAATGATCAGATGGTGCGCAAAAATTAACGGGAGTAAAAATTTGATGCTCCCCCAAATCTTAAGCTGAATCCAGGAAAGGTTTATGTCATCTTCGTATTCCCCAATACTTGCGACATACCAATAGTCTTTTATCAAAGCTATAAATATGCATGCAGAAGCATGAATACCCGGAGTACTAGAGAAAACATCGATGAGTAATCCGCTGAGTAAAGCAATGATCATGGTTATGTTGCGATTTACCCCAAGAGGTAAAAAAAGAACAAATCCCACATAAAAAAACCCGAAAGCAACATCGAAAACAATGAATTTGTAGAGAAGAGGCAGCTGTACAAGTAAGAATGCTACCAAATACGTAATCTGTCTGGAGTAGTTGATTCTTATCATTTGGCACGGGCGATTTCAAATTCCAAACTATCTTTTTCCTCCTTCAAATTACTTTTTATGACATAAGCGAAATTCAATGAAGTGAAATCCATTGCCAGATCGATTTTCGCATTGTAAAAAGGATCTTCTATGTTTAAGTCAAGTGATGAAACAATCCCGATTAAAACTCCTGAGGGAAATACAGAATTGTAGCCAGAAGTAACTACACTATCCCCTACGGATACTTTGTTGTGTTTCGGGTTATTGGGAATATACCTTGCCTCTGCTTGATAAGGTGAGCTCCCGCTCCACTGAACCGTACATAAAGTATTCGATGGCTTCACAGTACTAGAAACGAGGAGGTTTCTATGCAGGAGAGAAGTGACCGTAGAGAAATTCTCTGATACAGATTTCACTTGTCCTACGATTCCTTTATCAGAGACTACCCCCATGCCAGGTTGAACCCCATCTATAGCGCCAATATCCATTGTGAAAAAATTCAACGACCGCTGAAAAGTATTATTTATGACGTTTCCTGAGATGAAATCATACCTTTTCAAGGTGTCCTTGGTGAATGGATGATCGCCATTATTTAATGCGATCTGAGTTCTTAGGAATTCATTTTCAGCAAGGAGTTGCTGATTTACCTCTATAAGATTGAGGTAATTTTTTGTGTTATCTGTGAAGTTGGTGAATCGAGCAACTGCAGCGTTCGAAGAGTTTAGAAAAGAAGCATTTTGTCTCTGATTGAAAGAGACAATGAGCCAAATGCAAAAAAATTCCAATACAAGAAAGAACCCAAAGGTTCTAAATCGATAGAGGAAGTTTAATAAATTCTGCATTTAGACATGCTTGTTCAAAGTGAGGATTCTTCATATCTACTAAGAGCTCCTCATGATATTAAATATTAGCGGCGAATTCGAAACTTGCCTAGCTATGACTCGCAACAAGGCGAATCATTTATGTCATCAACACAGGCTTGTAGCTGCTGAGGTTTTTGAGAGCCAGTCCCGTTCCCCTTACTACTGCCCTTAACGGATCTTCCGCGATATGAATCGGCAACTTGGTTTTCATGGCAAGTCTCTTGTCAAGACCTCTTAATAGTGCCCCGCCTCCTGTTAGGTATATACCATTATCGTAAATATCAGCAGACAACTCTGGAGGAGAAATCTCAAGTGCCTTCAATACCGCCTCTTCAATCTTCGATACAGACTTGTCAATAGCAAATGCAATTTCGGAGTAAGAGATCTTGATCACTTTAGGAATACCGGTCATCAAATCACGGCCTCTGATTTCATAATCTTCAGGTCCATCATCTAGTTCTGTCAAAGCAGAACCAACCTCGATCTTAACACGCTCAGCAGTACGCTCACCAATCAACAGATTGTGCTGACGTCTCATATAGTCTAGAATATCCTTGTTAAAAGAATCTCCTGCCACTCTTATTGACTGATCACATACAATTCCGCTCAGAGCAATTACGGCAATTTCAGTTGTTCCTCCGCCTATATCTACGATCATTGACCCTATAGGCTGTTCGATTTTTATTCCGATCCCGATAGCCGCTGCGATCGGTTCGTGAATCATGTACACCTCCTTAGCTCCCGCATGCTCTGCACTATCTCGGACAGCACGTTTTTCCACTTCTGTAATACCAGAAGGAATACAAATAACCATTCTATGAGAAGAAGGAAGAAACTTATTGTTGGCAGATTCGATCATTTTGATCATCCCACGAATCATATGCTCAGCAGCATGGAAATCTGCAATCACACCATCCTTAAGAGGACGGATAGTTTTTATGTTTTCATGCGTTTTTTCATGCATCTGCATGGCCTCCGTTCCTATTGCCAAAACTTTGTTGTTGTTCTTATCTATGGCAATAATTGATGGCTCATCGGCCACAATTTTATCTTTGCTGATAATCAAGGTGTTGGCCGTACCAAGGTCAATAGCAATGTCGCTATTGAAGAAATCGAAAAAACCCATTTGCAAGCGCTAGTTTATAGATTGGGAAAGTTACGAATATAGTCGTTAATCGATAGTTTTACTAATGTTTGAAATGGCGGATTCCTGTAAAGACCATAGAAACTCCATGTTCATCACAATAGTCGATTGACAGCTGATCTTTTACCGATCCTCCGGGCTGAATCACAGAGCTTATTCCCGCTTTATCCGCGATCTCAACACAATCAGGGAAAGGGAAAAAAGCATCAGATGCCATAGACGCTCCCTTCAGATCAAATCCGAATCTTTTCGCTTTCTCTATCGCCTGCTCAAGAGCGTCTACTCTTGATGTCTGACCTACACCACTTGCGAGTAGCTGCCCATCTTTAGCAAAAACGATCGTATTGGATTTAGAATGCTTACACACTTTTGAAGCAAACAAAAGGTTCTCAATTTCTGAATCAGAAGGAGTCGTTTTTGTAACCACTTTAAGACCTTCTTTGCTGTCCGTCTCTGCGTCAAAATCTTGAACCAAAGTACCATTCAGCATACTCTTATGAACCAAGCTTCTATCCCATGACTTTTTCTGAAGAAGCAAAATTCTGTTTTTCTTTCCCTTCAAGATTTCCAAAGCCTCATCTGTAAACGACGGGGCTAATAGGATTTCAAAGAAAAGACTGTGTATCGTTTCAGCAGCAGCCTTATCCACTTCCTGATTCGTAATCAGCACGCCACCAAAAGCAGAAGTAGTGTCTGCTGCAAAAGCACGGTCATAAGCATCCTTTACAGTAGAACCGGTAGCTATTCCGCATGCGTTGTTATGCTTAAGGATCGCAAAAGCCGTTTCACTGTCAAACTCACTAATCAGCTGGATAGCAGCCTCAATATCTACAAGATTATTGTATGAAATTTCCTTTCCATGAATCTGATCAAAATATGGCTCGGTCTCCTGATAGAAAACACCCTTTTGATGAGGGTTTTCTCCATATCTAAGAACCTTGCCATTTCCAGCACTCAGCTTGAAAGCAGGCACCTTTTCCTCAACATTTAGATAATTAAAAATAGCAGAGTCGTAGTGAGAAGAAGTCTCAAATGCTTTCGTAGCAAATAATTTCCTATCAGAAAGATCGCTCAGACCATTTTTGGAATTAAGCAAGTCAAGCAAGTCAGCATAATAATTCCTGGAACTCACGATGATCACATCCTTGAAATTCTTAGCAGCACCTCTTATTAAAGCAATCCCACCGATATCTATCTTTTCAATAATGTCCTCTTCGCTTGCGCCACTTGCAACCGTCTCCTCAAAAGGATATAAATCCACGATTACCAAGTCGATCGCAGGAACTTCATACTCCTCTTTTTCTTTCTCGTCACTTTCCAATCCCCTTCTGTAAAGAATCCCTCCAAACACCTTAGGGTGGAGTGTCTTCACTCGTCCTCCGAAAATAGAAGGATAGTCGGTCACATCCTCAACGGCCGTAACCTCTATTCCTTTTTCTTCAATGAACTTTTGAGTGCCACCTGTAGAATAGATTTTCACGCCAAGCTCATTTAGCTTCTCGACTATAGGGTCAAGACCATCTTTGTAAAATACAGATATGAGTGCGGATTGGATTTTTACTTCGCTCATGTTTTTTCAATAAAAGAGTGTGTGATTTAAACCCAAAAAGGCCTCTGCTGTGTCAGTAACTCTTGTTCGGTTTCTAATTAAGGCGCAAAAGTAAAAATATATCGTTTTAATTACCCTGTTTTTCAATCTAATCGAAGAGCACTCATTTAAATACTGCTCCAATGTCATTTTTTTAAGAAACTCATACTTCCAGAAGTCATTCCAGAATGGAATCCATGGTTTTTCAAGTAGTTTTCCCATATAGCAGAGACTCTCATTCTGGGCACTAGTGAGGGATATCTTACATAAAGGACATTAAATACTTGGGCATTCGAGCGGGCTATTCGCAGTACTCCTCGGTCTCCCTAAGGTCGGCCTGCGGGGTACTTGCTGCTATCCCTAATGCAGGCACTCCGCATATTCAAACCTTCGTTTATTTCAAGAACTTTTCCTTAAAATCATGATCGTTCTAGCAGGGTTTAAATCCTGTTGGATATTCCAAAAGAGCTTTCATAATTGTGTGGATGAGAAAAGGAAGCCGTCGGCATGGAACGCTGCGACCTAGAGCGCATGCAGAATTTACGTACCTCCAACAATCATCAGGAGTATTAAAAGTTCCAGTTACGAATATATTCTCCAATTACAGATGGAAAGTGCTCATATTCCAGTTCATGAACCTTTGAAGCTACAGCATCCGCATTGTCTTCTGGGGCAACCACACATTTGGCCTGAAAGATGATTTTCCCCTCATCATAGTTTTCATCGACAAGATGAATGGTAATACCAGATTCTGATTCACCATTAGTGACTACAGCCTCATGAACGTGAGCCCCGTACATCCCCTTTCCACCATATTTAGGCAAAAGAGCAGGATGGATATTGATAATTTCATTAGGATATCTTTGAATAAGATATTCAGGTATTTTCCACAAAAAGCCTGCTAAGACAATAAAGTCGATTTCATAACGATCCAGTTTGTCCAAGAAATCTTCACTTTTGAAGTCCACACGGTTGAAGACCAAGCAAGGGACATTGAGCCTTTCGCACCTTTCGATTACAAATGCGGATGGATTGTTAGTAAGTACAACCTTAACTTCAATATCCGAAGATTCGAACGCCTTTATAATATTTTCAGCGTTAGAACCACTTCCTGAAGCGAATATGGCAATGTTTTTCCCCATGAATTATATAATTAACATGCTTATCAAGCCCGTGAATATGATAATATTAGTAAAATTTCTCAATCTCTCGAACTCGCTTTTTCTGTCAGCCTTTGCAAGCCTGAAAATAAACCAGACGAATAGAGGCAGAAGCGCCATGAAATAATATCGAACAAGCCAATTGTCAATTACTACCAAAAAGGATAACAAGAAGAATCCGCTACCAATTATCACGAGATAGATAAAAAATTTGGCTCCTCTCACTCCCCATACCACCGGTACAGAATGAAAGCCAAAAGTAGCATCTCCTTTTACATCTTCTATATCCTTTATTACCTCTCGCACTAATATTACGCACATGGCGAATATGGCATAGATGTACACAATAGGCTCATTTCTTCCCAAAAATATTGGAACCAAAAGAAGAGCAAGACCGCTCATAAAAGCGACCACCAAGTTTCCGATAACCGGTAATCTTTGTAGGTAATTGGAGTAGTACCAAAGAAAGAAGGAACTAAAAAGATGAACCAGACCGACTTCTATTTTTACAATGAAGCCGAGCATAATTCCCGCAAAAGTGAGGAAAAAATGAGCGGCCATGGCAAGTCGTCTTCTGAAGAGAGTCCCAACTACCACTTTGTTGGGACGATTGATCATATCGACTTTCTGATCATAATAATCATTGATAATATACCCTCCAGCTGCTATAGCCAATGTGCTAGCAACGAGAAATAAGAAGTCAGATGATGTGAGAATCTGTCTTTTACCTTGAAAATCGGAAACAAGAAAAATTGCAGTTAAGTATTGAGTACTTCCAATTATGAGTAAGTTAGGAATTCTACTGGCTATCAAAAACCCAACAAAATCATATTTAATCAACCTTATCAAAATAACAGTTTAGTATCCAAGATCAATTTACTCAACTGTTCGTAGATGGATTTTATTTCAGGAGACCCATCAAGAAGTTGTAAATGTTTGTTCATTGTCTCCAAATCCCCACGCGATGCTGGTCCTGTTTGAGCAATTGCTGGCTTCAATGCTATCGCTTTTTGAGTAGTCTCTTGTATCAGAGGAGCGATCGTGTCTAAGTCAAGCCCGACCCCATGCAGTTGATTTTCTGCTATTGCATATAGAGCATTCGAAAAATTACAAGCGATCACAGCAGCCATATGCACTTTAAGTCTTTGCTCAGAGCTTAGCTCTGATACTTTCTCACTTAACAGAAATGCCAATTCTGAAATCATTTTTAATGAACCTTCAGAGTTTGCTTCTATGAATACGGGCACTTCGGAAAAGTCAATTTCTTTTTCCTTAGAAAAAGTTTGTAGCGGATATAGCACCCCGAAATTTTTTACCCCTGTATTTTTAAAAATATCAATGCTTTGAGACCCGGAAGTATGAACGATAGTTGCCTCTGGAGGAAATTCATTCGATTCTATTACTTGCGAAGTGGCTGATTCTGATACCGCAATGAGAATAATATCCCACTCATGATCAGCAAAATTGGAGCTATCTGAGATTACACATCCTTCAGAAAGGAAAGGTTTGAAAGCTTCTGCGCGAGATGAATTTCGCACGATTAATCCGGAAATACCAACTCCGATTTCCCAGAGTCTTTTAGCCAGATGAAAAGCTAAATTCCCATTTCCAACAAGTGCAATTTTCTTCTCGGAGCGGATCATACTTTAGATTAGGTTCTTTTGTTGGATAAATCTATTCCATTCCTTTGTCTCGCATCTTTACAAATTCTGTGTATCTGCGACTGATGGCTACTGAGAAACCGATGACAAGCACCAAAGTGCCTATCCAGAGAATATTGATACCTGGCTTCTCAGCTGCTTCAATTATAATCCAATCCTTTTGAGCTGTATTTAATCCAAAAACAAAACTGTTTTCCTCAGGTAAAATACTTTGTATTGAAATCTTAGCCGCAAGATCATGGACTATATAAGGAATTCGTCCTGCCTGATTATCCTTGATTATATAAATAGGTTCTGCAGTATAAGTTTCAGATTCACCTTCGATCTCAATTATAGCTTTGATGGCCATATCTCCTTCCTCGAGATCGATTTCAGGCAATTCAGCAATGGGCTCCATTTTTATGAACCTTGCAACGTAATCATTGATAAAGAAGGGTTTTCCTGGCTCCACCTTAAGTTCCTGCAGCTCGCCCCATTCTACCTCTTGATCAGGGTCAGGGAGGTTGCTAATGTGAGTATACAAATCAGCCGTGAGTGTATGATGAATGTCCGGAGAAGTAAGCATTCCCATTTGTTCATTGATCTGAATACGAGGAAAAAGTGTGAACTCACTACCATTTTCTTTCTTATATAAAACCTCGAAGTAGCTGTTCTCTATGTTAACGATTTTAATGGTATCACCAGTTTCGAATTTTGTGCCGTCACTTGTTACAGTGTTCTTACGGATTATCAATTCCAAGGGGCTGATTGCTCCAGCAATATCATTTAGATCTATATAGCCATTGCTTTTCGTCAGTTTTCTTATCCCTTTATAGGATAGAGAATAGTCTTCCATCTGACGAGGCTGGTTGAGCCAGAGTAGCAGGTTCTTCTGGTTCATTTCGTCAGGAAAATCAGAATTCCATACTCTTGAAGTATAATTCGTGGAGATGATTTTCGAGTAACCAGAAGAAAAAAGGATCCCAATTAACATCATGGCCACACCAATGTGAGAGATAGCACCACCTGATAGTTTGATGTTGGACTTAGCAACGGAGAGGAAAATTTTGACATTAGCACTGATCGAATAAAGAGAAGCAGTCAGCAGTAAGATGTACCAGATGTCATGAACTTTGAATACAACAATAATCAAAGCTGAGGCAATGAGAGAGATGATGAAAGGAGCGTAAAGCTGTTTTTTTAATTCAGTCTTATCCATTTTCTTCCACCAAAAAAACTGACCAGTTCCGGATAATACAGCAATCGCAATCGCGAAGTAAAGCTGAAATTTGGTGTAAAAGCCTATTGGCTCAGCAGGAGGAGCCACATTCGATGTGCCTCCAAAAAATTCCACAATGGCATTCCAAACAGGGATAGAGGTAGGAATAATCACCTGAAACCCCATCAAACAAAGCGTAATAGCTCCCATGAATATCCAGAACTCACGTGAGTACGTTGATACCTCTTCTTTACTTGATGGAATCCTCCTAAATCCTTTTATGATTAAAATGATAGATAGAATCAGGAATACAAAAAGGTAAATCAAAAGTTGACCAGATAGTCCCAAGTCAGTGAATGAGTGAACGGAAGCATTTCCTAAAATCCCACTTCTTGTTAGAAAAGTAGAATAGACAATCAGCACATACGAAGCAACTATGAGAATTATTGAAACCTTCAAGGCAGTTTCGTTTTTATTGAAAGCGATCATAGTATGAATTCCTGCCACCATAATTAGCCAGGGCACATAGATTGCGTTTTCTACAGGGTCCCAGCTCCAGTACCCGCCAAAGCTCAGCGTCTCGTATGCCCAATAAGCACCCATTAGAATACCCACCCCTAAAACAGCTGCTGAAAATTGTGCCCAGGGAAGTGCAGGTCTGATCCATTCTTTAAACCTTCCAGTGTAGAGCCCTGCCATACAGTAGGCAAATGGAATCACAGTTGTTGCAAAACCAAGGAACAACGTAGGAGGATGGATTACCATCCAATAGTTCTGTAGAAGAGGGTTCAAGCCTCTTCCATCTTCAGGAATGAAATCAGGATTGAGATTAAATATTTGATCGTTTACCACATCTCTTAGAAGCAAGAAAGGGGAACTACCTATTTTGATATCCAAAACGACTACTCCCAGAATCATGGAAACAAGAAATAGCTGGGTAAATGAAAACACCATCATCATGGGTGCTTTCCAGGTTTTATTCGTTTGAATTAAAATGATTCCAAGTATCGCATTCCAAAACATCCAAAGAAGAAACGAACCCTCTTGTCCATTCCAAAAACTAGAAATTTGGTAATAGATAGGAAGAACTTTGGATGTGTAGTTAAATGCGTAGTGATATTCAAAGTAATGATTGCTTATAATCAAGAAGAGCGTAATACAGACTCCAATTATCGCAACGGCATGGAAATAAAATGAGTATTTGGAAATAAGGTTCCAAGACTTTTCCTGCGTATGGTACGACCTCCAAAAAGCGTATGTTGCAAGCCCTGATGTAACAAAGGCCACAATAACGAGAAGGTGGCCTACATTTCCAATGAGTTGGTGAATCATGATTTATACATTCAGTTCCTCTTCCTGATATTTGGAAGGGCATTTGAGGAGAATCTTATCAGCAATGAATTTGTCGTTATGATAAGAACCAACTACGACTACTTGTTCAGAACGAAGAAAGTCTGTCGGCATAGGGTTAGGATAATATACAGTTTCCTCTTTTGGGTTTTTTTCGTTTTGATCGATCATGACAAATTTGAATGAAAGCATGTCTTGACTTTTCTCAATTCCGATCACTTCCCCTGCACCATCTTTCTTCAGTGTTCCCACTACATGTATTTTATTCTTATTGCCTGACTCATACATTTCCTTTGCATCCGCAAAATCTACATACGCACTTGCATCCCCTGCAGTAGACATAATTACCACAATAGCGATGGCAACAACAACGATTCCAATTATATGCGTTTTCTTCACTTCACTTCTCTTTTGACTTTAACTCCTCTTCTACTTTCTTGATCTTATTATCTAATCGAAATAAGTAAAAAAACATTCCAAATAAGATGATTAAAATCACAGCAATCACCACATAAATCTTCCCATCGCTGCGAAAAGTATCGGCCATTGGGATTTGAAGTAAAAAAGCGACTAATATGTTTACTAGATTAATCATTAAGCTGATTGTTGATTTTGTTCAATTTTATTTTAATAGATGCAATCCAAAATCCAAGTAGCGACCAACCAATTACAGCAGGGTAAAAAACAAGTCTTAACCTACTATCTAAATCGTAAGAATTGAATCCAGGGTTGCCTCCATTTCCAGGGTGTAAACTGTCAGTTAATCGTGGAAGAATAAACAGTAGTGGAATAATTGCTGCAAAAGCAAAAATGTTATAAACGGCAGAAATCCTTGCCCTTTGCTGTTCATCCTGTATGGAGCCCCGCAGGATGAAATAAGCAAAATAGATCAATAGTCCAATCGCTGAAGCATTTTGCTTAGGATCGCTACTCCATGGCTCACCCCATGTAAATGTGGCCCAAAACATTCCGCTAAGCATTCCCAGAATCCCAAAGAACACACCAATAGTAGCAAGACTCTGACTGATTATGTCACTTTCCCCTTTCCCAGATGACAAATACCTAATTGCATGAATGACAGATCCCAGAAACAAAAAAAGCATTCCAAACCACATTGGCACATGAAAGTGTAGAACTCTTATGGTTTCATTAAGAATTGGCAGTCTCGGTGTTGGTAAGAGTAATCCAGCAATAACAACATAGGTGATCAAGACTAAACTTGCCCACTTCCACCACTCTGTCTTTAAAAGATATTGCATAGCTAAGATTTCCAAGTAAACGGAAACAGTATAAACGTTAATGCAATGATAATCACGTTCACGCTTACAAGGGCAATGAAATTCGTTGAAATATCAGGCCATCCACCACCAAGAATGATCATTTTCGAATTAGAAATGGCCAAAATAAGAACAGGTATGATGACAGGAAATCCCAATATGGCCATCATGATTGATTGATTATTTGTCTTTGAAGCTAAAGCTGATATAAGTGTAAATGTACTTGATAGTCCAAGCGACCCCACAAGAAGATTTACAATAAACCACCCAGTATTACCAGAAGCACTACCTAAGAACAGAGAGAATGCCAGATAAGCCACGATTAAGAGAGCTAGCTGATATACAAAGTGATAGATGACTTTGGCTAAAATGATCGCAGTAGGCTTGGCTGTGAAAAAGTAATAAATAGACCTATCATCTTCCTGAATGAAACTTTTAGCAATTGCATTTACAGAAGTAAAGAGCAGGATAATCCAAAAAAGCGCGTTCCACACTTCCGGCTTAATGAAATTGGCGAAAGATAAATACGCAATTATGACCAATACGATAATATAAAGGATCAATCCAGCTACCGGATACTTATTCCTCCAGTCCACTTTGAGGTCCTTTGATATCAATGCAATTACTTGACTTTTCATGTTTCGCAAATTTATAACCAATACCTAAGACATTATTTTTTTACTTTGCGACTTCTTAAAAAGATTGATGAATAAATTAGAAATTTCTGAAGAACCAATACTTGTAACCGGTACAGCTGGATTTATTGGGTTCCATCTTGCTTGGAGGCTATTGAGAGAAGGTCATAAAGTTGTGGGCATTGACATGGTCAATGACTACTATGATGTCAACCTCAAAGAAGACCGACTAAAAGTTCTTCAGCAGTTCGAAGGCTTCACATTTCATCGATTCAACTTGATGGAGAAAGAGAGATTGTTTGAGTGTTTCGAAGAATATAAATTCAAGTACGCAATCAACTTAGCGGCGCAAGCAGGAGTGAGGCATTCTCTTACCCATCCTCAAGATTATGTCGATTATAACATCACTGCCTTTCTCAATATTTTAGAAGCATGCAAGAAATATGGCATTGAGCATTTGATTTATGCATCCTCCAGTTCCGTTTACGGAGCTAATACAAAGTTGCCTTTTTCAGTTCAGGATAATATTGACCACCCAGTTTCGCTTTATGCCGTTTCCAAAAAAACCAATGAGCTCATGGCTCATGCATATTCTGTTAACTACAATATTCCAACGACAGGATTAAGGTTTTTTTCAGCTTATGGCCCGTGGGGTAGACCAGATATGGCACTTTTTATTTTTGCAACCAAGATGCTTAAAGGAGAGCCTATTGATGTTTACAATAATGGTGAGATGCTAAGAGATTTTACCTATGTTGATGATATTTTGGAATGCATCTGTCGCTTACTCCCGAACCCATCTCTCCCTGATTTGAAATGGGATGCAAAAAAACCAAGTCCTGCTTCTAGTTTTGGTCCCTATCGCATTTTTAACATAGGAAACAATTCACCAGTTGAATTAATGGAATTCATCCGGGCAATTGAACAAGAAATCGACAAAAAAGCACAGATTAACTATTTACCACTACAAATGGGGGATGTCCCTGCTAGTTTTGCTGATGCCAGTGAACTTGAAGAGGCTGTGGGGTATAAACCTCAAACTACGGTCGCAGAGGGGATGAAACAGTTTTTGAGCTGGTTTAGAGAATATTATAAGTTGTAAATGAATCAGTTAACGATAAAATCGATTTTGATAACAGGAGGAGCAGGCTTTATAGGGTCGCATGTTATCAGGCTTTTTGTGCATAAATACCCACAATGTAGAATTGTCAATTTGGATAAATTGACCTATGCGGGGAATCTTGAAAACCTTCGTGATATTGAACAAGCGTCAAATTATGAATTCATCAAGGGGGATATTTGCGATTCAACCCTTTTAGAAAAACTGTTTGAAGAATACCAATTCGATGGAGTGATTCATTTAGCGGCTGAATCTCATGTTGATCGCTCAATTACAAATCCGATGGAGTTTGTAACAACCAATGTTATTGGAACCGTTACATTACTAAACGCTGCAAACAAAGCATGGGCAGGGAAAGAAAATAAGCGGTTTTACCATGTGTCAACTGACGAAGTTTATGGGTCTCTTCACGATGACAGCCTCTTCCTAGAAACAACTCCCTATGATCCAAAGTCTCCCTATTCGGCCTCTAAGGCAGCTTCTGATCATTTTGTGAGAGCCTATAAAAACACATATGAATTACCAGTAGTGATTTCTAATTGCTCAAATAACTATGGCTCACACCATTTTCCAGAAAAGTTAATTCCGCTGATAATTAATAATATTAAAAAGAATAAGCCATTACCCGTTTATGGCAAAGGAGAGAATATTCGTGATTGGCTTTTTGTAGAAGATCATGCCAGGGCCATTGATATCATTTTTCATAAAGGAAAAAATGGCGAAACCTACAATATTGGAGGGTTCAATGAATGGAAAAATATTGATCTAG
The DNA here is from genome assembly GCA_049115715.1 of Cyclobacteriaceae bacterium. GTDB lineage: Bacteria > Bacteroidota > Bacteroidia > Cytophagales > Cyclobacteriaceae > JAMZMI01. The sequence goes on along the minus strand of JAGDZQ010000023.1, from coordinate 34,552 downwards.
TAAAGTTGCTTTGCAAGTTGATGGATCGAAAGTTGAATAGAGAAGAAGGCACTTCGGAGAAACTAATCACCTACGTGAAAGACAGAGCAGGTCATGATTTAAGATATGCTATCGATGCGAATAAACTGAAATACGAATTGGGATGGGAGCCGTCATTGCAGTTCGAAGAAGGGCTCGAAAGAACTATAGATTGGTATCTTGCCAATGAAAAATGGCTCGATGATATAGTTTCGGGGGATTATCAGAAGTATTATAAACATCAATACCAATCATGAAAGGGATCATACTAGCAGGAGGATCTGGTACGAGGCTTCACCCTCTGACGCTTGCAGTTAGCAAGCAGTTACTACCTGTTTACGATAAGCCAATGATCTATTATCCACTGTCCGTTTTGATGCTTTCAGGGATTCGTGAAATACTAATTATTTCGACACCCAGGGATCTGCCATTTTTTGAAGCACTTCTTGGAGACGGTAAGAGTCTAGGATGTGAATTTCATTATGCCGTTCAAGAAAAACCTGAGGGGTTAGCCCAAGCATTTATCATTGGGGAAAAGTTTATTGGGAGGGACAGTGTTTCTTTAGTTCTAGGAGACAATATATTCTATGCATCAGGCCTTTCTAAAAAGCTACAATCCTGTGTAGACCCTGAGGGAGCGATTGTATTTGCCTATAGAGTTAATGATCCGGAAAGATACGGTGTTGTTGAGTTTGATGAAGAAGGAAAGGCGATATCGATAGAGGAAAAACCAAGGGAGCCTAAATCTAACTATGCAATTCCAGGCTTATATTATTATGACAATAAAGTTGTAGAAATAGCGAAAAAAATCAAGCCCAGCTACAGAGGGGAACTAGAAATTACAGATGTAAACAATGAATACCTTGAAACGGGAAGTCTAAACGTTGTTGCTTTGGATCGAGGCACGGCATGGTTAGATACCGGGACTATAGAATCACTAATGCAGGCTGGCGAATTTGTTAGAGCAATTGAGGGAAGACAAGGATTAAAAATAAGCTGTATTGAAGAGATTGCTTTCAAAATGAAATTTATAAACGAAGAGCAATTGTTCAGGTTGGCGCAACCTTTAGTGAAGAGTGGTTATGGTGAGTACTTAATCAACCTCACAAAATGAAATTAATAGAAACACCTCTGAAGGAATGCTATATCATTGAATCCAATAAATTTGGGGATGATAGAGGGTTTTTCTTGGAATCTTTCAACAAGAAAAGATTTTTGGATCATGGAATTGATTTTGAAGTTAAACAGGTCAACTTTGCAAAGTCTTCAAAAAATGTTTTGAGGGGCTTACATTTTCAAAAAGAGCCGTTTGATCAATCTAAATTGGTAGGAGTGATAAACGGATCTGTACTAGATGTGGTGGTTGATTTTAGAGAAAAATCGCCAACTTATCTTCAATATTTCAAATATAGAATTGATAAGCCTAATCATTACCTACTGATTCCGCGTGGTTTTGCACATGGCTATTATACTTTTGAAGATGATACCATATTTCATTACGCTGTTGATAATTTTTATTCAGCAGAGAGTGAAGGAGGCTTAAGATACAATGATCCAGTTCTAAATATAGACTGGGGGTTAAAAGAAGAACCTATTGTTTCAGAGAAAGATTTAAAACAACCATTAATAAAGATTTAGATTCATGAAAATTGCTGTAGTAGGAACAGGGTATGTTGGCCTTGTAACAGGAACATGCTTTGCTGAGACGGGTAATCACGTGACCTGTGTTGACATTGACGAAAACAAAGTTAACAAGCTTAAAAATGGAAAAATTACTATTTACGAGCCCGGTCTTGAAGTCCTTTTTGAAAGAAACGTTAGACAAGGAAGGTTAGATTTTACAACTAACCTGCAAGAAGGAATTGAAGGAGCGAAGATTATTTTTCTTGCCTTACCAACTCCTCCAGGAGAGGATGGAAGTGCAGACCTCAAATATGTATTGAAAGTAGCGGATGATTTAGGCCCGTTGTTGAAAGAGTATTCTGTAGTTGTTGATAAAAGTACCGTTCCAGTCGGTACAGCTGATAAAGTAACGGATGCTATATCAAAAGGAGCTAAGGTTGAGTTTGATGTGGTTTCCAATCCAGAATTTTTAAGAGAGGGAGTTGCGGTAGATGACTTCATGAAGCCAGATAGAGTCGTGATTGGCGCGGCTTCAGAAAAGGCCATGAAGGTCATGGAGCAATTGTATACTCCATTTGTAAGACAGGGCAATCCTATTATTTTCATGGATGTGAAGTCAGCGGAGTTGACTAAGTATGCTGCAAATTCATTCCTTGCTACGAAAATCACTTTCATGAATGAGATCGCCAACATGTGTGAGTTATTAGGCGCAGATGTCGATATGGTAAGAAAGGGAGTTGGGACAGATGCTAGAATTGGGAAAAGGTTCTTATTTGCTGGGATTGGCTATGGAGGAAGTTGCTTTCCAAAGGATGTTCAAGCATTAGCCAAATCAGCATCTCAAACGAATTATGATTTCAAAATATTGAATGCTGTGATGGATGTAAATGACATCCAAAAAGAAAAACTTATTGATCCATTAAAATCATATTTCAATAACGATTTATCAGGAAAAACAATAGCAGTTTGGGGACTTGCCTTCAAACCATATACCGATGATATTCGTGAGGCTCCAGCATTAGAGAATATCACAAAATTATTATCAATGGGAGCTATGGTGAAAGTTTATGATCCGGAGGCCATGGAAAATGTGAGAGGAATTTTTGGAGATCAAATTTACTTTGCGAAGGATGAATATGATGCAATAACTGATGCTGATGCGTTGATGATTATGACTGAATGGCCAGTATTCAGAACACCTGAGTTTGATAAAGTACAATCATCTCTCAAAAATAAAGTCATATTTGATGGTAGGAACTTATATGATCTTGGACAAATGGAAGAACTTGGTTTCGAATACTATAGTATCGGAAGGAAGACGATAAAAAAATGAAGAAAAAGGTATTGATTACTGGCGGAGCTGGTTTTTTAGGATCTCACCTTTGTGATAGATTTTTAGCAGAAGGATTTCATGTTGTAGCAATGGACAACTTGATTACTGGCGATCTGGCTAACATAGAACATCTATTCAAAGAAAAAGACTTTGAATTTCATAATCATGATGTTTCAAAGTTTGTTCATATAACAGGGGACTTAGCTTACATCCTTCATTTTGCGTCACCAGCAAGCCCAATAGACTATCTTAAGATGCCTATCCAAACAATGAAAGTGGGCTCTTTAGGAACGTTAAATTGTCTCGGTTTAGCAAAAGCGAAAGGAGCAAGGATGCTAATAGCGTCCACCTCAGAGGTTTATGGCGATCCACTTGTACATCCTCAGACGGAAGATTATTGGGGAAATGTGAATCCAGTAGGCCCTAGAGGAGTTTATGACGAAGCTAAGCGATTTCAGGAAGCTATTACAATGGCATACCATACTTTTCATGGATTAGAAACACGAATTGTCAGAATTTTCAATACGTTTGGCCCCCGTATGAGGCTTGATGATGGTAGAGTTTTGCCAGCATTTATCTCACAAGCACTAAGAGGCGAAGACTTAACAGCATTTGGAGATGGCACTCAAACAAGATCTTTTACTTATGTAGACGATTTAGTAGAAGGGATTTATAGATTATTAATGTCGGACTACCCACACCCTGTAAATATTGGAAATCCAGAGGAAATTACAATAAATGAATTTGGAGAAGAAATTCTTAGATTGACAGGAAGTAAGTCAAAGTTTTCATACCAAGAGCTCCCTAAAGATGACCCCAAACAGAGGAAGCCGGATATTACCCTAGCAAAGAAGGTCTTAGGCTGGGAACCAAAGTATAGTCGCGCAGAGGGTTTAAAACCGACTTTGGATTATTTTAAAAATAAGGTCTTAAATTAATACTCAATAGATCGCTTTAGGTTTTAATTATCTTAGATTCTAATGGAATATAAAGTTGCGGTTATTGGATTAGGATATGTGGGGTTACCGTTGGCTATTGAATCCGGTAAAATTTATCCCACAATAGGGTTTGATATCAATCAAAAGAGGATTGATGAATTAAATTCTGGTCTTGATAGAACAAAGGAAGTTTCTATCGAGGAGCTAAGCCAAGCTAGCAAGCTATCTTTTTCAATCAATTCTGAAGATTTAAGAAGTGCTAACTTTTACATAGTTACAGTCCCAACTCCTGTTGATAAAAACAAAAAACCAGACTTAAGACCAATAGCATCTGCCTCTCAGTCCATTGCTCCTTATCTATCTAAAGGTGATATTGTTGTATACGAATCAACGGTTTTTCCTGGATGCACAGAAGATTTTTGTGTTCCAATCTTAGAAGAAGGCAGTGGATTGAGGTTTAACAAAGATTTTTATGTTGGATATTCTCCCGAAAGAATCAACCCTGGGGATAAAGAGCATCGGTTGACCAATATCCTTAAAGTTACCAGTGGAAGTACACCTGATGCAGCCGATATTATTAACTCATTCTACTCATCATTTATTGAAGCCGGAACTCACTTAGCGTCCAGCATAAAAGTAGCGGAAGCAGCTAAGGTGATAGAAAACTCACAACGAGATATCAACATTGCATTTGTGAATGAACTTTCTCTGATTTTTGAAAGAATGGGTATTGACACAAAAGAAGTTCTTGAAGCAGCTGGTACAAAATGGAATTTTTTGAAATTTAGTCCCGGACTTGTAGGAGGGCATTGTATTGGAGTTGATCCATATTACTTGACCTATAAATCGGAGGAACTAGGTTATCAACCTCAGGTGATATTATCTGGCCGGAAGATTAATGATGGCATGGGTGCCTATATCGCACAACGGACAATTAAGCTTTTATCACAGAAAAAAAATCTGAATTCTGAAACTAGAATCTTAATACTTGGTATCACGTTTAAAGAGAATTGTCCTGACGTAAGGAACACAAGAGTGGTTGACATATTTGAAGAACTAAAGAGTTATGATTTGGGCGTTGATGTATACGATCCGAATGTGGAAAGTGACGAAGTAATGGATGAGTATGGTATTCAAATGAAGACTGGTATAGATTTTGAGCGATACCAAGCTATAATTCTAGCTGTTGGTCATAATGAGTTTAAAAACTTTAATTGGAGTCAAATCCGTAATCAAGTTCCAGTAATCTTTGATGTTAAGGGGATATTAGATGAGGATTTAGTAGATTCGCGGCTTTAAATGTTTCGAAAACAAACCAAATTTAGTTCTCATAAATATTGTAATTGAGTGGATCACAAAGAAAACATTATACCACACAATCACCTAATAACTCAAGCTGATAGAATCCAAAAGTTAGGTTACAAGCCATTCCTCATATGGTTCGTTGGGCTATCTGGATCAGGTAAATCAACTTTAGCCAGTGCATTAGAAAAGAGATTGTTTGATGAAGGAAAAAATACATACATCTTAGACGGTGATAATATTAGAGGTGGTTTGAACCAGGATTTGGACTTTTCTAATAAAAGTCGAAAAGAAAATATACGTAGAATAGCTGAGGTATCCAAGTTGTTCGTAGATGCTGGTACTGTTGTTTTAACTGCTTTCATAACTCCTTTTGCTGAAGAACGTCAAAAGATCAAGAACTTAATTGGTGAAAGTAATTTCATTGAGGTATTCGTCAATTGCCCTCTAGAAGAATGTGAAAAGCGTGATGTAAAAGGGCTATACGCAAAAGCTCGAAGAGGTGAGATTAAAAATTTCACTGGTATAGACTCTCCGTTTGAAGAACCCACCGCCGCAGATATAATTGTGGAATCACATAAGGTTTCTATAGAAGAAGGTGCGGAGGCTATTTATAAAGTTGTAAAAGAAAAAATTAATATAAATGAGTAATTACAATCTTACACATATTAAAGAGCTTGAAGCAGAAGCCATTTATATATTGAGGGAGGTTTTTGCCCAATTCGAAAACCCTGCTATACTATTCTCAGGAGGAAAGGATTCTATATGTGTAGCTCATTTGGCGAGAAAGGCTTTTTTTCCCGCCAAGATTCCATTTCCTTTTGTTCATGTTGATACTGGTCACAATTTTCCTGAAACTATGGAGTTTCGTAATCAATATGTTGAAGAACTTGGAGTTAAATTGATTGTAGGTTCTGTCCAAAAATCAATTGATGAAGGAGTGGCTACTGAAGAGAAGGGAAAAAATGCTAGCAGAAATGCAATTCAGACTGTTACACTTTTAGATACAATCGAAGCACATCAGTTTGATGCTTGTATTGGCGGAGCAAGGAGGGACGAGGAAAAGGCCAGAGCTAAGGAACGGTTTTTCTCTCATAGAGATGAGTTTGGGCAATGGGATCCAAAAAATCAGAGGCCAGAACTCTGGAATATATTCAACGGAAGGTGCCATCAAGGAGAAAACTTTAGAGTGTTTCCTTTGAGCAATTGGACTGAGATGGATGTCTGGCAATATATTTTGTCAGAAAACATAGCACTTCCTTCTTTGTACTTTGCCCATGAAAGGGAAGTAATAAGAAGGAACAACACTTGGCTACCGGTTTCTGAGTTTATTCAAATTGGAGATAACGAAGAAGTTGTGACTAAGAAAATCAGATTCAGAACTTTGGGAGATATAACGATCACAGGCGGAGATGAATCAGATGCTGATACGCTGGAGAAGATCGTTGATGAAGTTGCGTCTGCTAGACAAACTGAACGTGGAAATCGAGAAGATGACAAACGATCTGAGACTTCCATGGAAGACAGGAAAAAACAAGGGTATTTTTAGATTTATTGATAAAGAACAATAGATAAGATGAGTAAAGAAATCGAGAATCACGATAACAAAGGGTACCTGAACATGGAACTTCTTCGCTTCACAACAGCAGGAAGTGTTGATGATGGTAAAAGCACCTTGATAGGCAGATTATTATTTGATTCTAAATCAATATTCGCGGATCAGATGGAGCAAGTAGCTAGATCTAGCGAGAGAAAAGGTCTAGAGCATACAGATTTGGCACTCTTAACCGATGGTCTAAAGGACGAGAGGGAGCAAGGAATCACAATTGATGTAGCGTATAGATATTTCGCGACCCCAAGGAGGAAATTCATTATTGCAGACACACCAGGTCATATTCAGTATACAAGAAACATGGTTACGGGTGCATCAACAGCCAATTGCGCACTATTGTTGGTTGACGCAAGAAAAGGTGTAATAGAACAGACTAGAAGACATTCAATTATTGCTTCGTTACTTAAAATCCCTCACGTTGTTGTTTGCATAAACAAAATGGATTTGGTGGGTCACAGCCAGGAAGTTTTTGAGAAAATCAAAGAAGATTACGAGGCTTTCGCATCTAAGCTTGAAGTAAAAGACGTAAGATTTATTCCCATTTCAGCATTGAATGGTGACAATGTTGTGAACAGAAGCGATAATATGTCTTGGTATGAGGGATCTACATTGCTTTACACTTTAGAAAATGTTCATATAGGAAGCGATCATAATCACATTGATTGCAGATTTCCTGTTCAGACAGTTATTCGACCGAAAAACGATAAATACCACGATTATCGAGGATATGCAGGTAGAATTGCAAGTGGAGTCTTCAAGGCAGGAGATGAGGTAACTGTAATGCCTTCTGGGTTTAGTTCAAAAATTAAATCTATTGACACATTTGATGGGGAGATAGAAGAAGCTTTTGCCCCAATGTCAGTTTCGATTCAACTTGAAGATGAGATTGATATAGGACGAGGAGATATGATTGTTAGAACTAACAATAAGCCTGAAGCTATTCAAGACATTGAGGCCATGGTTTGTTGGTTAAACCCAAAAGGGCCACAACCAAGAGCGAAGTATTTAATAAGACATACCACTTCCGAGGCTAAAGCAATGATTAAAGACATTAATTACAAATTAGATATAAGTACACTTCATAGAAATGAAGATGACAAGGATGTAAAGGCCAATGACATCTGTAAAATACAGTTAAGAACGACCAAGCCTCTTCTTGCTGATTCATATGTTAAAAACAGAATTACTGGTAGTCTAATTTTAGTTGACGAAGGAACAAATGAGACTGTTGCAGCAGGGATGATTATTTAATTTTTCTCCTATTGGAGGAATGAAATTCTCACTCAGAAGAGATTCATCAACACATACATGAAAATAGATTATTCTAAATTTCTCGAAATTGCTAAACTAGCAGCCTTAAAGGCAAGTGATGGGATTATTGAGATTTATGAATCTGGAGATTTTTCTATTGAATCTAAATCCGACGATTCCCCTCTTACGCTTGCGGATAAAGCAGCGCATTATGCAATAGTAGCGGAACTAGAAAAAACGAATATTCCGATCTTAAGCGAGGAGGGAAAAACTATTCCATTTGAAGAAAGAAAAGATTGGGAACAGTTTTGGATGATTGATCCTCTTGACGGAACCAAAGAATTCATTAAGCGCAATGGAGAATTTACTGTTAATATTGCTCTAATCAATTCTGGGAAACCTGTTTTAGGAGTCGTGCAAGTCCCAGTTACGGGTAAGCTTTACTTTGCTATATCAGGAAAAGGGGCTTTTGCAGAAGTAAATGGTGAGATAAATAAGATTCAAGTCAACGAAATTTCACTGAATCAGGAAAATCTAAAAGTAGTTGCTTCTAGGTCTCATCTTTCAGATGAAACTCAAGCGTTTATGGACAAGTTGAACAAACCAGAAATTGTGAGTATGGGTAGTTCATTGAAACTTCTAGCTGTAGCAGAAGGTACTGCGGATCTATACCCTAGATATGCTCCTACCATGGAATGGGACACTGCTGCGGCACAGGCTATAGTAGAGTCCGCAGGAGGCGTTGTTCTACAAAAAGGGCTCGAAAGCCCTCTAGCCTATAATAAGGAGAATTTATTGAATCCTCACTTTTTAGTTTCTTGTAAGATTTTAGAATAAGAGATTTTAGAAAGGAATATGGTAATTACCTTTATATATTTGCGGCTGATTTGATGATCTAATGAGAAAAACCCTCATTCTTATTTTTATAGTTTGTGTTGCATTATTTCAAAATGCATCTGCACAGAATATCTCAAACTTGGGAAACTTGCGAACCATCAACGCGGATGATTTATCAGATGAGCAGATTCAAGCTTTTGTCAAGAAAGCAGAAGGAAGTGGTTATTCACAACAACAGTTAGAACTTTTAGCCAAAGCGAGAGGGATGTCTTCTTCAGAGATATCTAAGTTACGGAACAGAATCAGTCAATTAAAGTCCTTCTCTGGAGGAGGTAATTTAGCGGATTCAATTTCCCGATTTAGACAATCTCCTGATTTTTTAAAAGAGTCAAGAACTTCATTTGACCCGTTTGATGATATGTATCCTGAAGACTCATCTTTTGTGAAAGACAATTTGCCCATTTTTGGATTGTCTTTTTTCCGAAATTCAAATCTAACTTTTGAGCCGAGTCTTTCAATACCTACTCCTGAAAATTATATGGTTGGACCGGGAGACCAAATTATCATAGATATTTGGGGAGCATCAGAGAATACCTACCAGCTTACAATATCTCCCGAAGGATCTGTTTTAATACCTAATTTGGGTCCAATATATTTAAATGGATTGAATGTTGAGAAGGTTGAATCAAAGTTAAAGTATAAACTTAAGTCTATATATAGTTCGCTTGGAGAGAACACTTTCGCACAGATTAGTCTTGGGCAAATCAAAACAATTTCTGTCAATGTAGTTGGAGAAGTCGTTAGACCTGGAACGTATCAAATGTCTTCTTTTGCGACTGCTTTTAATGTGTTGTATCAGGCTGGTGGACCTTCCAAAATTGGATCTTTAAGAAAAATAATAGTCTTTAGGAATGGTGAAAAAGTTGGAGCATTAGATGCGTATAAACTTTTGATTGAAGGAGAGGGGCAGAATATTACTCTCCAAGATCAAGATGTTGTTCTAGTTCAACCTTACGGTACTAGAGTTGCTTTGTCAGGGGAAGTTAAAAGACCAGCCTATTATGAAGTGTTGCCAAATGAGTCTTTGGAGAAATTATTGATGTTTTCAGGAGGATTTACAAGCAAAGCATATTCCAAAAGTGCCTCTTTGCAACGAAATGATCGCAATTTCAAAATAGTTAAAACAGTAGGCTTTGAAGAATTCGAAAGTTTTAAATTAGCTGATGGAGATAAGATAGAAGTTGGAATTATTTCCACTCAATTCAGGAATAGAGTTAGAGTTGAAGGAGCTGTAAATCACCCTGGAGAATATGAGGTTAGGGAGGATACTAAATTATCTGAAATTATTACTCAATCGGATGGTTTTAGAGATGATGCTTTTATGCAAAGAGCTCTTATCATTAGAGAAAACGATGATTTAAGTTTGTCAAGTTTAGCTTTTAAACCCTCTGAGGTAATATCAGGAGATTTTGATATTAAAATAAAAGGAGGAGATTTAATTAAAGTACAATCAATTTTTGATTTAAGTGAATTTGTGACCTTAACACTTGAAGGTGAAGTGCAAGAACCAGGTACTTTTCCCTACGTAGATAAAATGACGGTCGAGAATCTCATTTTTCTAGGAGGTGGTTTTAAAGAATCAGCCGCAAAATCATTTGTAGAAGTAGCTAGAAGGATTAAGGGAGATGGCTTAAAAGATGATACTTTCTCCTCCGAGATATTCAATTTTCCAATCAACGAATCCCTAGGTCTCTCGGATGAGGCTTCTACTTTTGAACTTCAACCGTTTGATCTTGTAGTAATTCGAGAGTCTCCTTTCTATAAAACACAGTCTATGGTTGAAGTTGAAGGTGAGTTGCTTTATCCTGGGAAATATGCTATTGAGAAGAAAAATGAAAGAATTTCAGATCTTATAAATAGAGCTGGGGGGTTTACAAGCGAAGCTTTTCCAAAAGGAGGAACGCTTATAAGAAAAACGGAATATTTTGATGACGCGGAAGCAGCAAAAGTTAAAATGCTTAGAATTATGGCACTTGGGAATAATGATACTACCACTACAGCTGGAAGTTTCGCTATTAATAAAACAGAATCCATCGCAATTGAGTTAGAGAAGATATTAGAAAACCCGGGCTCAGATTTGGATCTTATTTTAAAGGAAGGTGATTTAATAAGCGTCCCTAGGCAATTACAAACGGTTAGAATAAGGGGGGAGGTTTATTTTTCAAGCAATGTGATTTATGATGGGCAAACACATTTTAAGGATTATATTGGGAGTGCTGGTGGTGGAACTACGAAAGCAAACATGAAGAAATCTTACATTGTATATCCAAATGGTTCTGCTAAAAAGACCAAATCATTTTTGTGGTTCAAAGATTTTCCTGATGTAGAACCTGGTTCGGAAATCATTGTACCAGCGAAGAGAACAAGAAGAAGAATGAGTCCGCAGGAAATAATAGGGATAACAACTGGATTGGCTACTTTAGGTTTGTTGACAAACCAGATTATTAATACTACGAAATAAAAAGTAAACGTTATTCTTGCGAAATTAGGAACAATTTTAAGATGACTCAACAAGATCAAAATATTCAGACTAAGGTTATCCGTGAAGATGAAATTGACTTGATGGAGTTGGTAAAGGTTGTTTGGTCAAAGCGATTATTTATTATAAAAATTGTTGGAATTTTTGCAGTTATAGGCTTGGTCTTTGCTATTGTTGCTCCAGATGAGTTTGAATCGTCTTGTACTTTGATTCCTGAAGCTGCAGATTCTGGAGCTGGAATCGGGGGTTCCCTAGGAGGACTCGCTGCGCTAGCAGGAGTAAATATTGGAGATGCGGGAGGAGCATCCAGCATTAACCCTGGACTGTATCGAAGTGTTGCTCAGAGTACACCTTTCCTAATGGCTCTTATGAACGAAGAGTTTTATTTTTCTAACATTGATAAAGAGGTGACTCTCTATCAATTTACGAGTGAATATCAAAAAACAGGACTACTATGGAGAATAATTTCTATTCCGTACTATATAATTGGGTTGATGGTTTCTTCAGAAGATTCTCAATCTTTAGAAAAGGAGTCTGACTCTAATATCATATCCTTAAACAAACAACAAGAAAGAGTAATTGAACATTTAAAATCTAGAATTACGGTAACAATGGATTGGGAATTGTCAGTTGTTTCCATTCAGGTTCGTATGCAGGATCCCAAGGTTGCAGCAGAAGTTGCATTGTTTACTCAAAATTACATCAAGGAATATGTCCAGAAGTATGCTACCTCTAAGATCGTTGATAACTTAAATTTTGTTTCTGAGCAATTTGAAATTAAAAAAAAGAAATTTGAGAGTGTGCAATATCGATTAGCGGAATTTCGTGATCAGCATCCATTTATAAAGACTTTTCTTGCAAAATCAGAGGAGGAGAGATTGCAATCTGAGTATAATGTAGCTTATAATGTCTATAGCCAGTTGGCAACCCAACTTGAGACCGTAAAGCTTAAATTAGAAGAAGAAACACCTGTTTTTACAATCTTAGAGCCAATATCGATACCATCGGAAAAAAGTGAGCCTAAAAGAGCAATCATGCTATTATTTTTTTTGGTAGCAGGATTAACAATTGCTTTGACATTAATTTATCTTAAAGACTTCAAAAAAATCATTTAGTACAATGAACTACAAGAGCCCAAAAGTTATCGCAGAAATTGGATGTAACCATTTAGGAGACATGCAAGTTGCTATGGAACTCCTTGATCTAGCCAAAAGCGCTGGTGCGGATGTGGCGAAATTTCAAAAACGCAATAACAAATCTCTTCTTACTGAGGAGCAGTATAATGCGAAACACCCAAATCCAGCTAACTCATACGGTGATACCTATGGTGAACATAGGGAGTTTTTGGAGTTTTCGGTGGAGGATCACAAAAAATTAATGAATCATTGCCAGAAAATAGGCATTGTTTATTCTACTTCCGTTTGGGAGGAAGAGTCAGCAAAAGAGATTATAGGATTAAATCCGACTCTTATAAAGGTGCCATCTGCGTGTAATAATAATTTCGAAATGTTGGAATTGTTAAGGGATACTTACAAAGGTGAAGTACATATCTCTACTGGTATGACGACCAAAGATGAAGTCGAAGAGGTTATTTCTTTTTTTGAAGAAAAGAATCAGGCGAAGGATAGACTAATTATATATAATTGTACATCTGGATACCCTGTACCTTTCGAAGATGTGTGCCTATTGGAGATCATAAGCTTGACTGAAAAATACAAATCTAGAGTGAAGGATATAGGTTTCTCTGGCCATCATTTAGGAATAGCCATTGATAATGCTGCTTACACCTTAGGAGCTACTTGGGTGGAGAGGCATTTTACAAAAGATAGAACCTGGAAGGGGACAGACCATGCTGCATCACTTGAGCCAGCTGGGATGGCTAAATTGACAAGAGATTTAAAGGCGACATATGAGGCTTTAAGTTATAAAAAAACAGAAATTCTCGATATCGAGAAGGTTCAAAGAGATAAGCTCAAATACCGCAAGTAGGTCTTGGGAAAAGTTGTAGCATTTATTCCGGCTCGTGGAGGAAGCAAGTCGATACCTGGGAAGAATATAAAAATTTTGAATGGGCAACCCTTGATTTATTGGGTCATTCAATCCCTTATTCAATGTGAAAGTATTGATGAAGTTTGGGTGTCTACAGATTCTGATGAGATAAAAAACTCTGTGAATCTTTTAAGATTGTCATCTGTTCATATTTTTGATAGAGGGGTAGAGTTCTCATCAGATACCGCATCTACTGAGGATGCAATGCTAGAATTCATTGAAGCTCGGAGTTTGAGCAATGAGATACTGGTACTCGTTCAAGCCACTTCCCCGTTTACAGAATCTCATCATTTTGAAGAGGCATTGCGAATGTTCGATGATAAGAACGTAGATTCCTTACTCACTGCTACTCGAACAAAAAGATTTTATTGGGATTTGAATAATGATCCAGTTAATTACAGCTTCAAAAGTAGGCCTAGACGACAAGATTTTGAAGGTATGTTTATTGAGAATGGAGCGTTTTACATAAATTCTTGCAGTAATATTATAAGTAATAAAAATAGGCTTTCAGGGACAATAGGAATTTATGAAATGCCAGAATACACGTCTCTTGAAATTGATGAGGAAATGGATTGGTTTTTAGCAGAGCAATTAATGATACGTCACAAATTGAGGCCGACATTTACGAGGAAACAAGGAATCAAGCTTTTTGTTACAGATGTGGATGGAGTACTAACGGATTCGGGAATGTACTATTCGGAGAATGGAGATGAACTTAAAAAGTTTAATACCCGAGATGGAATGGGTTTCGAACTCCTAAGAAAAGAGGGTATTAAAACAGCAATAGTTACTTCAGAAGATACAAGAATTGTTTCCAATAGAGCAACTAAACTTAAAGTTGATTACCTTTTTCAGGGGAAAATGCACAGCGGTAAATTAGATGCAATAAAGAAAATATGCGAGAAAGAAGGGATTCAATTAAATGAAGTAGCCTATATAGGTGATGATATTAATTGTAAAGAAGCTCTTCTAGGAGTTGGTTTATCAGCATGTCCCAATGACGCAGATAGTGAAATACGAGATTTGAGTAATGTGCATGTCTTACCAATTAATGGTGGTTGTGGTGTTGTAAGGCATTTTATAGATAATTATATCTTAGGTTTGACTTGATTTTTGGCAATAATATAAAAAGATAGATGCTTATTATTGCCATACCAAAAAGTGCAAGTACCTCACTACTTAAAACTCTATCTGAGTTTTATTCTTCAGGTGGGGAACAGAAATTCTTTCATAGTGAAAAAAAAATACCTGAGAATTACTCAATTCTTGGAGAATTTCATAGTGATGTCAAAGACTACCTTGAGAACGAAATATCTTCTTTTTGTGAAGAAGGAGTTTTTTTTAAACAGCATATACCTCCAACGAAGGTAAATCTATCCCTTTTAAGAAATAGAAAGAAAGTAATTCTTCTTAGAAAACCAATCGATATTGTATTAGCTTATAAAAGAGGAAGTGAGAGAGGCATACATAAAAATAGAGAAGCCTTTGATGGTTGCCATACAGATCAAGATTGGCTAGTTAGAGCTGAAAAGATTGGCTTGATGAATGAATTAACACATTTTCATAATACATGGTTAAGTGAGCAGTCTGACAAGATGATTTTGACTTACGAAGAGCTGATAGAAGATGCTGATAGTTGTATTAAAAAAGTCGCCGATTATTTTGGGTTGGAACCAAAGGAAGGTGTTGTTGAATTAAAGAAATACAGATATAGTGGGCATTCTTGGATGAGAAGTGCTATTCCTAGAATAGTAGCAGACGTCAAAAGCTTAATAAAAAAGAAATTTGGTAATGAAGGTTAGATTCTTTAAAAGTGGACTTTTAAAGGATTCGAGTTTGTATGGCCTGACAAGTATATTTGAAAAGTCGATACCATTCTTTTTGTTACCAATCCTTACAAGATTCCTCAGTACTGAGGATTACGGTCGAGTGTCTATGTTTTTGGTTCTGGTAGGGGTTGTTACCCCTTTGGTCAGCTTAGGAGTTAGAGGAGCTATTCTTAGAAGTTTTTATAAGGAGGAGATTGACAGGGCCTCTTATTTGACTAACTCGATTTATTTAATAGGATTTAGTTCTTCCATTTTATTATTTCTTTTTTTTTGTTTCAAAGAATTCATAGCAACTAATAGTGGTTTGACTCCTTTTTGGGTTCCGATAATAGTGTTGGTAAGCCTATGCCAAATTACGATAAATTTACTTTTGGTTGTTTGGCAGGCAGAGTCAAAACCTCTGAAGCATGGTGGTTTTAAAATAGCATTTTCAGCTTTAAACATGGCATTATCCATTGCACTTATTGTTTGGTATGGATACAATTGGGAGGGCCGTATTGGCGCACTGTTAATTAGTTCAGCATCTTTTGCAGTATTTGCAATTTTTCTAATTATCAGAGAAGGCTTTATAAAACCTAAGATTGTCAAGAAGTATATTTACCATTCGCTGAGTTTCGGTGTGCCCCTCATACCTCATTTACTAAGCGGGACAATCATAGCCATGAGTGACAGGTTTTTCATCACAAATATGATAGGCTTGTCAGAGACAGGAATCTATGCTGTTGGGTATCAAATAGGGGCAATTATAGAGGTTTTAGGTATTTCATTTCGGACTGCTTGGGTGCCATGGTTGTATAAGCAATTGAATTCCAAAAATGAGAAGGTTAAAAATAAGATTGTTAAGTTCACTTATGTGTATTGTGTCCTGATTTTTCTTGTTGCATTGGCAGTTTCATTTTTAGCGCCATGGTTAATGTCTTTTATGATTGGAGACGAGTTTCAAGGTTCAATGAGTTTTGTTATCTGGGTAGCTACTGGTTATTCTTTTAAAGCAATGTATTATGTGATTTTTAATTATGTAACGTATGTCGAAAAGACATATTTACTATCGAGACTGACATTGTCTATCGCAGTACTCAATATGATCATGAACTATTTTTTGATTGGAAAATTTGGAGCGATTGGTGCAGCTCAAGCAACTACGATTTCTTATTTATTTCAATTCTTGTTTGTTTGGCTTATAGCATCAAGGGTTTACAAAATGCCTTGGTTCACTTTTTATTAAAGACAAAAGATTGATTATTAAAGCAAATAAATTGAAAATACCATTAATTATTCATGTTGGTTATCCAAAGACTGCTACTACACTTATTCAAGAGGCACTTAAGTTAGCACATGGATCCGAGATAAATTATCTCAATGAATTTTTAATAAAAGAGCTGTATGCCGTGGCACACTTTTCCAAGATAGAATTTGATAAAAGCAAAGAACTATATCTACACGAATTCAAGAGTCGAATTAGAGAAGATTTAGTAAATATCATTTCTTATGAGTCTTTAACACCAACAATAAAATCTTTAAATAATGACTCATTACCATCTATAACAGGAATAGTTAGTAGGTTACATTATCTTTTTTCGGATTTTGATGTCTCAATAGTCATCGGTGTTCGAAACCAACAGGAATTGATTTATTCAACTATTGTACAGGCTTACAGCCAAAATTTGTTCAAATCGACGAAATCAAATGAAGCAATACTTGAGAAGATTTTAGGATCACCTTCGCTTTCTAAATTGTTTAATGCGAAAGAGCTGCTAAATGAGTATGGTAGAAGATTCTCTTCCTTAAAAATATTTTATTACGAAGATTTAAAATTAGGAGAAATAACAATTGAGGAAATCTTAAGTAGATACTTCGCTGTAACTAAAACTGTACTGAAATCTAGCTTGAGCTATAATCGAAGAGAAGAAAGTGAAGTCGGGTATAAATCTAGAGATATAAGTTTAGGACAAGTTATAGCTAGGCTGAAAGGAAGACTCAGACATTTACCGGCATTCTATAAATTACTTAGCAAAGTGAAAATTTTCAACAATCTAATTGATTTACTAAAGGGAGTCACGCTTGCCAAGGGGGTAGATGTTCCTTTTTTCTCAGTAGAGCAGAATAAATCAATACTGGATTTTTATAGTAATTCTAACACCGATTTATTTGAGTTAGAGAAACCTAAAGGTTCTTTGGCTGACTTCTATATTAGTGAAAGATCTGATTCTCTTTGAATTCAATTGTATTATAAAATGTTAGTTTGCAAATAGTATTTTGAGACTTGAATGAATCGTAAAGAAGCCATTAAATCCTTTACCGGAGGTCTATCTGTAATAATTCCAACTTATAACAGGGAGTCTTCGATAAGATTAGCAATTAAGTCTGTAATTGATGACATAAATGAACTTGGAGAATGGGAGATAATTGTCGTAGATGATTGTTCATCTGATAAGACAGTTTCTATGATTCAGGATATGGATGTGGTCATAGTTCAGATGGATAAAAATCAGGGGGCAAATTGGGCGCGAAACATCGGAGTTGAGAGAGCAAAAAATGAGTGGATCGCCTTTCACGATAGTGATGATGTTTGGTTGCCAGGAAAATTTGAACTCTTTAGTGCTAAGTTTGAAGGGGTGGATTTCTTATTTACATCTTTGGTACAGTTCGATTCTAACAGTGCTGGATTATTTCCGTTTAAGAAAAATCCAGATAAATTGGAAGACAATTTTTTTAAATCAAGAATTTTGCGAAAAAATTATGTCTCAACTCAAACCCTTTTTGCAAAGAAATCAGTTCTTAAAAGTGTTGGCCTTTTTGATACGGAAATGCCACGGTTTCAGGATTGGGAGCTAGCTATAAGATTATTCCAGTCTTTTGAAGGGCGTTTTATAAAAAATCCTGGCAGTATTGCTTATATAAATGGAGACAGTATTACAAAAAATTACATGAATGGAATTGTTGGTAGAAAGCTAATTCTAAAGAAGCATTTACAGCTATACCTTAAGAACCCTTTGGCAATGTTTTATTTTATCTTAAACCTTTTCCTGAGGTATATTTTCTTGCCCATTAAAAAATGAAGATTACCAGAGATTCACTTTTTGGTTTTATGATAGCCTGCTCTGCAATTAGTGGTATTCATTCTGTTTTACCGCTAGGAGAGTTAAGCTATGAGGCTTATACATTGCCCTTACTTCTATTTATTGTTTTCGGAATAGCCATAAACAAGTGGTACGTTAAGAATGTAATAGCTGTCTTTGTTTTTACGGTAGTTTGTGTTTTGATAATATCATTCCTTCTAAATGCTGGACACATTTCAGGGCATAGCTTTAAAGGTAAAAGTGGAGTGGGGAAGTTTGTAGGTCAATTCGTTTTGGTTGTAATTTTTCTTTTTTATTCAGGGATCCTTTTTCATACTTATAAAGGGCGTTCAGTTTATTTGATAGGTTTAATTAAAAAGTATAGTGTATATATGTTTTACATTGTCTTTTTATACTCGGCGGTTGAATTTATTTCAATTTTTAGCGCTTCTGCTAATAAAATAATTGTAGGAATAGATAACATAATACGTGATCCTACATTCAGCTATTACAATACAAGACTTAGAGGGCTACAATATGAATCTCCTGCTTTTGGTGCTTATTTGGGAATAATGTGTATTGTGTTTTTGGATAACGCGATACTAGAAAAAAGAAAGATTTTTTTTATTTATTATGGTATAGCTATTCTTCTTTCGATTTTATCAGGATCTAGGACAGGTATTATTATATGTTTTCTGTTAAGTTTTTTTTATATGTTTTCATTGACGAAAGCAAAAATCGTCAGCAAAAAATATATCATTTATTCATTTTGTTTGATCATTGTCTTATTTGTTTCAAGTACAACGCTAAGGGAAAAGCTTCAGTCGGTAATTAATTGGACAGAGTATAGTGGATATCATGCAGCATCAAATTTTGTTAGATTCGGTAGTCAATTGGCGGCTCTAAATATGGCTATTGATAATCCATTAACTGGTATAGGTTTTGGGCAGTACGGCTTTCTAGTTAAAGATTATTACCCTTCTTATATACGGGAAATTCATACAATAAAAATGTATTCTAATAATGCGGCACCCAATTGGCCTCCTGCGTATTCATTTGTAACTCGTATGTTAGCTGAATTCGGATTAGTGATTTCTTTCGCTTTTTTTGTGCTAGCTGGGCGTCATTTCTTGAAGATTTATAGAAAAATAACGACAGATAAAGATTCACATAAGTATGTTTTTCTTCTTAATTTGTTTTTTTATTCGTTTTTAATTTTTCTGCAATTTGATTCTATTAGAAACATTCACTTTTGGAATTTTTTGTCTCTCTATTTTATAGCAAGTTATGAAGACAGACATCTTAATATTTCTTGAATCGCCTCTTCAACTGATTAATTCAGCAGAATATATAAATCAGAAAAAACCAAGCGAATCATATCATTTTATTTTTTTGAAAGATTCAGGGAGGGAGGGAAGTAACTATCAACAAATACTGTTTTTACTTGATCTCTATCAGATTGAAAATTATAGTGTTGTCAATATAAATAGCCGGGCTAATTTTTACACTAAGCTAGTAATTACTGTTTTTTTTATTCTAAAGTGTCTGAAATTCTATAGGGTTAAGGAAATTGTAATAGGAGATATGAGATCATCACATTTCCAATTAATCAATCTCATCTTTAAGCCTGAGAGGTTAGTAGCACTGGATGATGGGAATGCGACTCTTAACCTGTTTAAAAAAGATAATTTTATTAACGAGAGATTCTGGAAAGTTTTCTTGCGGACCAAAAAGGTGTGGTTCTTTACAATTTATGGAGATCTTCTTGAAGAGATAAATATTATAAAAAATGATTATTCGTTTGCTCGATTGAAGTTTAAAGCAACCAGAGAGCCAAAGTCTAGCTATATCGTGGGGACAACTCTTGTAGAGGTTGAAATAATGAATGATGATCAGTATATGAGCCTATTGAGAAAATTATTTATTAATCAACCTGATTCAGTTTATTTACCTCATAGATACGAAAGTATTGATAAGCTGGATAGAATAAAGAAAGAATTTAATTGTAAGATCGAAAAGAAAGATTTTCCGCTTGAAATTGAATTATTGACAGGTAGAATTCAGCCTAAGTTATTTTTGGGAACAGTCTCCTCATTTTTTGATAACCTCAACCTCATAAGGCCTGACCTACAGGTACTAATAGCGAAAGTCGAAAACCTTGATTTGCTGGAGAAGCACTCAATAAAAAGAATTGAATCTGCATATTCGGTTTATGCTAAGTCAGGATATACGTTTGTGTAGCCTAAAACTCCAAGAAGCCTTACAAACGTTATAGAATAAGCGGTATTTTTGCTTTTCAACCATAAATTGAATGTTATGCGACTACTCAAATTTATCTTTATCTGGTTTTTTCTTATATGTATTTGCAATTCGAATACTTGGGCTCAACCAAACTTTAAAGAAGGTTTTAGTTACAAAGTCATTTGTGAACTTGAAGGTGTTTCATGCTATTGCTTTTTGCCTGACGGGAGCATTATATTAGGCAAACAAAATGGTGAAGTCTACCAATATAAAGATGGTGAACTAAGCGAGAATCCGATTTTAGATATTCCATCAGTTACAGGAGAAGATAAGGGGTTGATAGGAATAGAGCCTGATCCTAATTTTGAAAATGAACCATTTCTGTACGTAACATATACGCTTGAGGACTTTTCTAACAATAGAGTATCTAGATTTCCAATTCCAGAAGTCCATCATTCTGATGGGCATGGAGGTGAATTTAGACATGGCCATGCTGAAGATGAGGAGGTTCTTTTAGATTTAAGCCCTTTAGTAGGATCTTGGCATGTTGGTGGAGCAATTCAGTTTGATAAGGAAGGTCACCTATTTGTTACGATTGGAGATAATTCTCATCCCGATAATTCACAGGATGAAAATACCTACCATGGAAAAGTCTTGAGACTTTTTAAAGATGGTGCAATACCTCAGGATAATCCTTTTTATGGTCAAGGACATGTAATGGATAAAGTATGGGCTCTCGGCCTTAGAAACCCCTACACTTCTGCTTATGATACCTTAAGAGATCGATTTTTTATCAATGATGTTGGCTTAGATAAGTTTGAGGAAATAAATGACGCATCTCTGCCGGGCGAAAATTTCGGGTGGCCTTATTATGAGGGAGCTGACAATGGTGATGAAAACTACACAGATCCTCTCTATTCATATGAAAGAAACCTCAATAGAACTGATACTACAGGCACAGCCCTTACCGGAGGCTGCTTTTATAATGCAAAAGGGGTATACCCTGCGGAATATGAAGGAATGTATTTTTTTTCTGATTTCGAATCAAAATGGATTAATTACCTTAATCCGGACAACCCGAGCGAAAGAGAGGTTTTTGCAAGTAATCTCCCAAGAGGCAATGTCTACCTCAAAGTAGGTCAAGATGGGTTTTTATATTTTTTTAGCAGAGTTGCGAATAAACTTTTCAGAATCGAATACTATGAACCCAATGCTCCAGTAATAACTCAAAGTCCTATTGCTCAAAACAAAATCATTGGGAATGCCACCTTATTTGAAGTTTCCGCATCTGGAGAAAACCCTCTAGTCTATCAGTGGTATAAGGATGGTTTAGAAATTGGAGGCGGGCTAAGTCGCTTGAAGTTCGGGAATACTCAGTTTAGCCATGAGGCAAAATACCATGTCAAAGTTAGCAACGGACAAGGTTCTGTTTATAGCGATACAGTACAGTTAAATGTCTTCGCAGAAGAAGTAATACCGAGGGTAAATATTTTATCTCCTAGTGTAGATACTTTATATAGAGCAGGCGATACGATTAAGTTTGTTGGTCAGGCATTCAACTCATCAGACGAGTTAATTGATGAATCTAAATATAAATGGATTTTAGACTTCCATCATGATGAGCATGTACATGATCAATTGCCAATTCTTGTCGGCCAAGATTCAGGCTTTTATGTGTTACCAACCATTGGAGAGATTGATTATAATGTTTATTTCAATTTGATATTTAGTGTGATGAATGATGAAGGCTTTCAGGCGGAAACAAACAGAATTTTTAATCCAGTGCTGTCCACTATTACGCTAGAAACTGAGCCAGATGGCCTGAGCCTGAGAATTGATGGGTCTCTTCAAACATCTCCATATTCAGAAAAATTTGTTCAAGGCCTTGAACTAAGCGTTAGTATAGACAGTATGCAAAGTATGAGCACCAATAATTTCGAATTTGTAAACTGGTCTCATGGAGCTGAAGCTAATCATGTGATTCAAATTCCTGAATCCAATGTTACATATAGTGCAGTTTTTCAGAATTGTAAAGAACCTCCTACCGAACCTCAGAATATTGAGGTTGATACAGTTTCCTCAAACATTATTGGCTTTAAATGGGATAAGGTTTTTTGCGAAGACTCTATTTTGATCCTTAGGTTTGATGGAGATAGTTTTAACATTGTAGATGTTTTAGCTAAAGATACTCAGGCATACATTGACTCAAACCTACAGGTAGGAACGAGTTATTTTTACAAGCTGCAAAGTATTAATCAATATGATAGTACGGATAGTGAAATTTTTAATGCTAGTACTAACAAAGCATTGTTTCCTGTTTCATCCCTTACTGCTACAGCTTTTTCGTATTTCAGAGTAAACCTTAGCTGGGAAGACACCAATGAATTTGAGGATTCTTATGAACTTCAAAGGTCGGTTAGTTCAGACTTTGAAGAATATACACAAGTTGATTTACCAGCCGATAGTAAGACTTATGTTGATATTGATTTGAATGGGAATACGGACTATTACTATCGTTTAATATCAAAAGGGGAAGACTTGGAATTCAAAACTAGTGAAACAGTTAAAGTTAGAACACTTGAAGCAGGCTGCATTGAGGTGCCATCATTGCCAATAATAAAGGAGTCTGATTTGCAAGGTGAAGGTCTTCAGTTGTCATGGGAGTTGGATGAATGTGCTGAAAGTATTGTAATAGAGAAGCTGGTTGATTCAGAGTTTGAAGTGCTAGACTCAATTGCAGCAGATTCAGACCATTACTTAGATGTGGATATTTCTAACCAGAGTGTTTTGTATTATCGATTGCGATTTGTAAACAGATCTGGATATTCTGATTATGCAGAGACAATTAAAAGGCGATTACTTCCAGTGTCAAATTTTTCGGCTCAGGTATTTTCACATTTCAGAATTGATTTAAACTGGGAGGATCACAATTTATTTGAAGATTCCTACCACCTTCAAAGATCGTTTAGTTCAGACTTTGAAGAATACATACAAGTTGATTTGGCAGCCGATAGTAAGACCTATGTTGATCTTGAATTGGATGGTAATACCGATTACTATTATCGTTTGATGGCAGTGGGAGATGGCCTAGATACCATTAGGAGTAAGGTGTTAAATGTTAAGACTTTTGAAGCCGGTTGTATTGAGGTGCCATCATTGCCAATAATAAAGGGGTCTGATTTGCAAGGTGAAGGTCTTCAGCTGTCATGGGAGTTGGATGAATGTGCTGAAAGTATTGTAATAGAGAAGCTGATTGATTCAGAGTTTGAAGTGCTAGACTCAATTGCAGCAGATTCAGATCATTACTTAGATGTGGATATTTCTAACCAGAGTGTTTTGTATTATCGATTGCGATTTGTAAACAGATCTGGATATTCTGATTATGTGGAAAGTATTAATTATCAAACGATATTGAGCAATGATATTGAATCACTTTTTTCTGACCTAAATATTTTCCCCAATCCGGCTAACGAAGCTATAGTAATTAGCCATACAGATCATTTTGTTTTTACGTTAATGGATATTGAGGGGAAGGTGCTAAATGTTCCTGAAGAGATATTAGATAAAAACATAATCAAGTTGGATATTGAGAGCTTGAAACAGGGGATTTACCTGTTATTGATTACAACAGAGAGTGACTCAATTTTGAAAAAAATTGTTGTAAAAAGAAAGTAACGTAACATGGTTTTTGGATTTTTTCCCCAAATCATAAAACTTGTTTAAATAAATATGAGGGTAATATATTTGATTGGAGCAAAGTTTGATGAGGCATGCCAAAATTTGGCAAAGATGACTCATCTTTCGTATCAGCCAGACTTGGTTATAGGTGTTTTAACCGGAGGCGGAGTGGTTGGAAGAGAATTTTTGAAATCATGGCCAGAAAACAAGCCGGATTACATTGAAATGGAAATAAAAAGAGACCTAACTAAGAAGAAAGAAAAATTCAATGTAAGTAAGTTACTTAGGAGGTTACCACGCTTTTTGACTGAGTTTTTAATTATTGCAGAGGTCAAATATTTGGAGTCTCGGAGTAAAAAAGGGTTAACCCCAAGAGTTATCCCTGAAGCGCATAAGCAGGTATTGATTGAGAAAATAAAAGAGTCAGAAATAAAAAAAATACTCATAATTGATGATTGTATTGATACTGGAGGAACTATAAAAAGTCTTCAAGAATATTTAAAGAATTTTGACCAGATAATTGATGTTCAAGTGGCGACAATAACTATTACACATACAAACCCCATTGTCGTGCCTGATTATACGCTTTATAATAGAGTAATTTGTCGTTTCCCATGGTCAATGGAAATAAGTACAGCAGAATGATAGGTTCAAAGATTATTGTTTTTGACTTGGATGGAACAATAACTATTGAAAACACATTTCCCATTTTTTATCGTTTCTTGATAAGAAGAAAAATACTTGAATTAAAGGTATTGGACTTGAGTAAAATACTTTTTTGGACCCTACGTCGATATTTTAAAAAAATTACTCGGGCTGAATTTAAAATGAAATTACATTCCATCTCTATTAACTATTACAACCGTACCGAGTTTATAGAAGGATGTTTAAATACTTCTAATAATACGGTATTGCGAATAATAGAAGGGTATCTTGATAAGCCAGAGTATCGTTTGATTTTGAATACAGCAGCTCTTCCATATGGAATTGAACTGGGAAAAAAAATTGGATTCAATGAGATCCTGACTTCATCTTATAAAGATGGACAGTGGTTCGAGAATGCAGATAAGAACAAGCTTGCATCCTTAGCAACCTTATTAGATAGCAAAGATGTCGTTGAAGAATTTTACACCGATGACATTGAGGATTTACCCATGATTAAAATTGCAGAGAAGGTGTTTTTAGTAAATCCATCAACTTTAACTTTGAAAGAGATGGAAAAACAAGATTTAGAATATAGTATACTATGAGTATATATTCACAACTATTGATGCAAGAAGAGAGTCATAATATAAATGAGTACTTTAGAGAAATTCTATAAATTATTCACAGTATTTATTTTAATACTGACATCTTCCTGCAATGATTCTGTAAAGGAGGTGATTGATCTTGAGAAGATGAGTGATCCTAATAACCCTAATATATTGATACTCTATGTAGATGATCTAGGGTGGAGTGATCTAGGTTGTTATGGAAATCAATATCATGATACTCCGTATTTAGATAGTTTGGCGAAAGACGGACTTAAATTTACTCAGGCATATGCTCCTGCTCCCATTTGTTCTGCTTCTAGAGCATCTTTTTTGACAGGGAAAAGCCCGGCGAAATTAAATTTTGAATTTGCAATTGGAACTGGAAGAGTAACGGATAGACCACTTCTTCCTCCTTTAAAGCCCCAGAACCTTCCTGCGGAAGAAACTACTTTTGCCGAAATTGCTAAAAAAGGAGGGTATAGAACGGCAATGTATGGAAAATGGCATATTGCTGAGGAGAGAGGTGGTTATTTAAAATGGCATAATAAATTTGGGCCATTTCAACAGGGTTTTGATGAGGGAAGTGATCATTACGGCTCGCATACTTATGATGGGGACAATCAAATAAAAGTCAATTTAGAAGAAGGGGTTTTCCCTGAGGATAGATCGGTTAAGGAGGCAATTCAGTTTATAAATGAGGCAAATGATACAGAACCATTTCTTTTGTTTTTTTCAAGTTATTATGTGCATACTCCAATTCGTCCAAATAATACATGGCTTATAGAGAAGTATCAGAAAAAGATGATGGGCCACTCCGATAACGAGATTAATTATGCTGTTTTCGTGGAGACAATGGATTATTACTTTGGCCAGGTTCTTCAGGCCCTTAAAAACAATGGAATAGAAGATAACACAATAGTTTTATTCACTTCTGATAATGGGGGACACCCTAAATACACGGATAATTTTCCATTGAAGGGTAACAAGTGGAATCTGTATGAGGGTGGTGTGCGTGAACCTTTCATTGTTAGATGGCCAGATAAGGTTACGCCTGATTCTGAATCTAATGTGCCAATAATTGGCTGGGATGTATTGCCTACAATAGCAGAGATAGTGAACGTCGATATACCGAAAGGAGTGGATGGTCAGTCACTTTTGGGGCTTTTTCTTGGGCAGGATCAAATGAATTTCTCACGGAGAACGCTCGATTGGCATTTCCCGTTCTACCATCCTCCGTTAGGCTATGAGGGGACCAAGCCATGTTCATCCATTTTGAAAGATGGATATAAGCTTATATACTTTTATGAAGATAATTCTTTTGAGTTATATAACATAGATACTGATCTAAGCGAAGCTAACAATCTGGCATCTGTTGAGACTGATCTTGCTCAGGAAATGAAAGACTTGCTGCTTAATAGATTAGAAAAAGTCAATGCGCGTTTTCCTATGGAGAACTAGTTTTTAATGTGATTTTTAACATGAAGTCAATTGCCAAGTTTGGTTTTAGTCTTTTAATTTGGTTAATTGTCTCCCTTAAGACTTCAGGACAGGAAAGACCTAATGTGCTTTTCATTCTAATCGATGATCTCAATGACTTTACTACTCTTTTTGACTCAACCAATGCAATTAGAACTCCAAATATTGAAAAACTGGCATCCCGAGGAGCTTTTTTTAACAAAGCCTATTGCAATTCTCCGGCTTGTAATCCATCTAGGGTTTCACTTTTAACTGGCCTTCACCCACACACTAGTGGAGTTTATGGAAATAGTACAGATTGGCAGGAAGCGATACCAAACGCCGTTCTTTTGCCTCAATACTTTATGTCAAAAGGGTACTCGGTGGTAGGAGCGGGAAAAATTTTCCATCATGCGTGGGACGATGCTTTTTTTGACCCTTTTTCTTTTGAGGAATTTTATCACTTACCATGGCCAGTTGATAGACCCATGCCAAAATCTAATCTAAATAAAACTACAAATTGGTATCAAAAATCAGGAGAGAAAGCAAATAAGATCAGTGGAAATTTTGATTGGGGAGCAAAGGCAAAAAATGAAGATGATTTACCAGACTATAATACTGTAAGCTGGGCAATAGATAAAATGGATTCTTTGTCGGATTTGCAGAACCCTTTTTTCTTGGCAATAGGCCTTTTTAGACCTCATATGCCGTTCTTTGTAACTCAGCAGCAAATGGATAAATATCCTTTAGCGGATTTACAGATGCCTGTCTTTAAAGAGGGAGATGTAGACGATCTACCCAGTGGAGCGATAAAACTATTAGGGAAGAAACTCTTTTGGCCTACAATAGTTCATGAAAAAAAGAGAGATGAACTGTATCATAAAAAAGCTGTACAGGCCTATCAAGCAGCGGCAACACTATGCGATGATCAAGTAGGAAGACTAATGGATGCCTTAGTTGATAAATCACTTATTGATAACACCATTGTTGTTCTCATGTCAGATCATGGTTATCATCTTGGGGAGAAGAATCATTGGGAGAAGTTTGGGCTTTGGGAGAAGACAACTCACGTACCTCTGATTTTTTCAGGTTATGGATCAAAGTCTATGGTGCATGATACTCCTGTTTCATTGGTAGATGTTTATCCAACGCTTTTAGAAATGTGTAACCTCCCAGCCCAGAAAGGCTTGGATGGAGTAAGTTTAGCTAGCATGGTTTCTGGGCATTTCCAAGATCGTGACCCGGTTATATCTAGTTACCTCGATGGAAACCATAGTGTGAGAGATGAAAGATGGAGATATATTCTATATCAGAATGGAACGGAAGAGCTTTATGATCACAAAGTAGATCCAAATGAGTGGAATAACCTCACGACAAACCAAGAGTATTCTGCAGTTAAAAATAGATTAAAGGAATTTGTTCCTAGTAATGCTAGATTGGGGTATCAGAATAAAAAGCAGCCGACCTCTGTAAAGTCAAGAGATTCTAAGGTTAGTTATTTCGATAAAGAGGGATCTGCTTTTGAGTTTAGTTCTTTTGATGTAGAATTGGTCAATTGTGAAAAAGCCAAAATAAAGTGGGTTATTGAACCGACGCTCGTACATGATGTTGTTCTTTATAGGAAGGATAACACATCTGATTATTTAGTTGTTGATACGTTGAATGTAGGAGGATTGTCATATTTGGACGCAAACTTGGAGCCAGGTCTCTATAATTATAGGGTTACTCTTTTAAATAGAGAAGAAGTTTTTTCTGAACTAAGTCTTTTGGTGAAAGATAATTGTACTTATAGGGGTAGACCCCTTGCTGTTGTTAATGGTAATCCGATAAGAATTAATCAGGATTTTAATATTGAAATTTACAAAAAGGGCATGTATTCGATAGAATTTTATTCTCTTTCTGGTGACTTAGTGGATAAGAAAAAAGTGCATATAAGTGAGAACTGTGAAAAATTGGGAATTCAACATAATTTGAAACCTGGGATGTATTTGGTAGTTGTTTCTAATGAAAAAAGAAGCTCTACATTGAAATTGATCGTTCGTTAAGGGAATATCAATCAACCTTCATTACATCTTTGTATAAAATTCTACCGCCCTCAATAAATAATAGGATGAAAGGGAGTCCGAAAAGTCTCTGAAAAGAATTGTAAGCAAATTTGTACAAGATTTCAGTGTCAAATACTTTGCCAAGAATACTCATGAAAACAAGAGAGAATATCAAGAATGTCAGTCCCAAAATTAGATAGTTACGAGCCTTTTTCTGATGCTTAAAAAGCATCAACACAAATAAGATATGAAGCAAAAAATAAGAAGGATAATATATAGCCCAACCTAATACATAATCAAGTCTGTCTTTCTTCCGCGAAATGTTGTTCATCCAAACGGTAATTGAATTCCCATCAATTCCGATATTGGTGAATAGAAAATTCAACATTTCTGAGTAGATTCTCAGGGCATAATTTTTGAATAGTCCGTAAATTAGAATAAGAACTAAAATAATAGAAGAAAGAACTTTGTTTGTCATAATCTTAGTTGCTGCTAATAGCGGAGTATTTTTTTAACCAAAATCTCCAAATGGCAAAAACGGTTAAATAGACAACCATGACGTAAGTATATTTATGATTGAATTCGAAAGATTCCCTAAAGAACTTATAGTTCAATGATAAAGTAATCTCACGAATTACATTTAGAATAAATATTATTGATATCCCAATTGGAATAAAGAAGAGTTTGTACTTGATTTTTCCTGGGAAACATAATAAAAACCCAGAATACAAAACGAATAACTCCAATCCGTTACAACTATCTCCTACGAGAACTACGGGTTCAGAGTCTATAGTGACTATTCTCCCTTCCCCAATTGTCTCATAACCAAGAAGGTCGAGACCAAAAACGGTTCCCTTAATTACTAAATTTGTCAGAAATAAATTAACCTTTCCATGCGGCAGAATAAACCCATAATAGGTTATTTGCCACATCAGGTATGTGATTCCGCTACGTATGAGAAAAATTTTGACTAATTTTTTTCGTCCCTCTCTACTAATTTTATTTGCCATAATAAGAGTTTGAATTTTTTGAGATATGCGACAGATATAAAATTAGCTTGTTTTTTCCAATAGGTATTTAGAGCAAAGATATTAGAAGAAAATAATTTAAGAGGGAATAAATTATTAGTATAGATACTTCAAGCACAACCTGTATACGTACATTTGGCTTTACTCTAAAAAATCACCTTGGCTGTATTAGATGATCAATTGCTATGTTGCATCAATCTTACTTCGTTATAATAGTTTAGTTCGCGAAACACAGATTAGGATATAAGAAGCTCACTGGAAATACTGTTTCTTGAATTAGCGGATAGAGATTTTGATCTATAAAATGGTTGCCACCCATAAATAGGGTGTCTCTAGAAGATTTATATCGTGACAACTTTAAATATTTTGATTTTTGTGTGGCTATAACATAAATAAAACTGGTATTTAACTATATCCTCATTTCATTTGTTGGGGTAAACGTTAAAAATACTTTGTATAGGGTTACAGAATTAATAGCTAATTTTGAAAAAAAACAGGACGTGGTTTCGCGCAGATTCTCAACATATTTCCCAATCGTATTTCTTCTAGCTGACCTACTTTGTTTGAATTTAGGTATTGGCTTAGCTAATGATCTGAGATTTGGGTCTTTTCTTGTTTTAACAGATGCATATTTTACACTTCAAGTGTTGCTAAATGGTCTTTGGATTGTGGTTTTCTTTTCCGCTAGCTTACATGAAATACATCGTGAGCAAAGATTACTTGACCATTTGAATAAGCTGCTAACAGCATTAGTGATAAATCTTGCTGTAGTTTTTGCTCTTTGGTTTGCTACCAAACCATATGATTATTCTCGACAACATTTATTTTATACCTATTTATCCTTTACTCTAACATTGGTATGCTGGCGTTCAATCTGGCACTATCTAATTCGGTATACTCGGACAAAAGGATTTAATATAAGAAATGTTGTTATTGTTGGAAATGGAGATATGACGGACGAGATGATATATTTTATTGAGCAGAATAAAGGATTAGGATATAAACTTTTGGGGGTTTTTGAGGATGAATATGAAGAAGGCTTAGGGCGTATAGAGCAGGTGGAGAATTACTTGAAGAAAAATCAGGTTGATATTATGTTTTGTGTCTTGAATAGATTGGAGGAGTCACGAGTTAATGAACTTATAAATTTCGCAGAAAGTAACTTAATTAAGGTTAAAATTATCTCACAATTTTCGAAACTTGGAAGTCAAAATCTTTCGATTCAAAATTATGGGCCAATACCTGTTTTAAATGTCAATGCGATACCATTAGATAATCGGATCAATCAAATAATCAAACGTCTATTTGATGTACTTTTTTCTGGATTGTTTGTTATAAGTGTTTTGTCTTGGCTTGTTCCAATTATTGGAATCATGATTAGATTTGAATCAAAAGGGCCTATTTTTTTTAAGCAACTAAGACATGGCAGAGGAAACAAGCCTTTTTTATGTTGGAAGTTCCGTACCATGAGAGTGAATAATGAGGCAGATACAAAACAAGCTTCAAGGAATGATTCGAGAATAACTAAAGTAGGAGCTATTCTCAGGAAAACAAGTATCGATGAAATTCCTCAGTTCATTAACGTTTTTTTTGGGAATATGTCTGTTGTTGGACCTAGGCCTCATCCGATTAAATTAAATGAGACATTTCAGCCAACTATTGAAAAGTTCTGGCAAAGGCATGCCGTTAAACCAGGAATAACAGGCTTGGCACAAGCGAAAGGATTTAGAGGAGAAACCTCGGAATTTAGTGATATGAGCGGACGAGTTAGACTTGATCGGTTCTATGTTAAGAACTGGTCGTTGATTTTGGACTTTAAGATTATAGTTTTAACAGTAATTTCAATACTCAAAGGGAGTGAGAATGCTTATTGATCTTGGATGTTGATTTAGAATAGAGGGGACTTACACTCCTGTCTTTCAGAAGAGATGTACGAAGTAGGTATTGTGAAATGACTGATACAGTACCCAAATATTACTACAAAACCTTACTGGCTTTTTGCGGTCAGAATATTTAGGTTCAACATCCATCTGGTAAAAGTAATGTTTCTTCACAAAATCATAATTAGGCTTGCCATTGAAGATTGTGAAATAAGCCGACATAATCCATAACTTCGCAACTCGGATGTTAGAAACAACAATTCATCGGGGTAAAACACACCTTTCACCGAAATAATAACATTTAATCTAAATAAATTTATAATTTAGTAAAACATAAAACCTCACCATATGTTTTTGTTTTTAGCTGTGGCAACAGCTTTCTTTATAACGTTCATATTACTCCCTCTTATCATTAAGGTTTCGCGATCTATTGATATTTTGGATACTCCTGACGTGAGGAAAGTTCACAGCGTTGGCACTCCTTCACTAGGAGGAATAGCTATTTTCATTGGATTCATGCTTGCAATGGGCATCTCCGTTTCGTTGGCAGAATTAGCCCAACTAAAATTCTTTTTGGCAGGGATTATATTAATCTTCATTCTTGGTATTAGAGATGATGTTTCCAGTTTACAAGCAAAACATAAACTTGCCATTCAGATTTTGTCAGCACTCTTGGTTGTTTATTTTTCAGGAATAAGCTTGGAGGGCTTATACGGACTTTTTGGAGTCACTAATTTACCATTAGGGGTTTCGGAAGCGCTTACAGTTTTTATGATAGTTGCGTTGACTAACTCTTTTAACTTAATCGATGGTATTGACGGGCTTGCTGGTTCTTTGGGAGTCATTGTGCTAAGCCTGTTCGGTTGGGTATTTTTGGAGTCAAGTCAAATGACTTTGGCTGTAATTTGTTTTTCAGTTTCTGGTTCTTTAATTGCATTTCTATTCTTTAATTGGTATCCATCTAAAGTTTTCATGGGAGATACAGGCTCAATGCTTTTGGGGTTCATATCATCCGTTTTATCGATATTGATTATTAACACTACTCAGGGAGCTAATTTGTCAGGAGGTATTAATATTGAAGCTCCCGTTGCTCTTGCTGTCGCAACTTTAATCATTCCTATTTATGATACTTTTAGAGTTTTTATCATAAGATTTTCAAAAGGTCAATCTCCTCTTGTTCCCGATAGGAATCATATCCATCATGGACTGCTGGAAATAGGAATGAGTCACGCTCAGGCAACTTTAATACTTAGTGCTTTGAATTTATCAGTAATAGTATTCTCTCTGCTTCTTAATGATGTTTTAGATGGTGGAATACTTATACTTGTGCAAGTCTTGATTGTTACTTCCTTTGGGGTTGTGATTGATTTGCTGGGGAAAAGGAAAAAACACCTCTCTATCTCTTCAAAAGTCCACGCAGAAAAAAGCCTTTACATTTCTAAATCAGCTTAAACATTTATCTTATTACTTTTGTCCTTTGATGAAAAGTCATGAAGGAAAGGATAGAAAATTTAAGGACTGAACTAAATAATATTAAAGCCTCTTCTAAGGAAGAATTGGAAAATTTCAGGCTTAAGTTTATAAGTAAAAAAGGTGTTGTTTCAGAACTCTTCGAAGCATTTAAAACAGTTCCTAATGAACAGAAAAGAGAACTAGGTGCCACGCTAAATGTTTTTAAACAGGAGGCTCAAAAGAAGTTTGAAGAGTTAATTGATTTAGTTAATGCAACCACGTCTGATGAAAAGTCGAATCAAATTGATTTAACGCTTCCTCCGGCGGATGTGTCAGGTTCAATTCATCCTTTGAGTCAAATAAAAAATCGAATCATTCAGATTTTTGAGAGACAAGGGTTTAGTGTTTCCGAAGGGCCTGAAATAGAGGATGATTGGCATAATTTCACAGCATTGAATTTTCCGGAAAATCATCCAGCAAGAGAGATGCAGGATACGTATTTCCTTGAAAAGAACCCTGACATTCTTCTTAGAACGCACACATCAAATGTGCAGACTCGTTTAATGGAAAATGGAACGCCACCTTTTCGATCCATTATGCCGGGAAGAGTTTATCGAAATGAAGCGATATCTGCAAGGGCTCACTGTTTCTTTAATCAAGTCGAAGGTCTTTATGTTGATAAGGATGTAAGCTTTAAGGATTTAAAACAAACTCTATATCATTTTGCTAAGGA
Organism: Cyclobacteriaceae bacterium; assembly: GCA_049115715.1. Lineage (GTDB taxonomy): Bacteria > Bacteroidota > Bacteroidia > Cytophagales > Cyclobacteriaceae > JAMZMI01. The sequence continues at coordinate 397 of JAGDZQ010000023.1, read as the reverse complement.
GCTTTTTGGTCCTCAAACTAAAATTAGATTTAGACCTTCTTATTTTCCATTTACAGAGCCCTCGGCTGAGATAGACATCAGCTGTTTTATTTGTGGAGGTGAAGGGTGTAAAATTTGTAAGTATTCTGGTTGGGTTGAGATTGGTGGCTCAGGAATGGTGGATCCTAACGTCCTTGAGAGTTGCAATATCGATCCAAAAGAGTATAGCGGTTTTGCCTTTGGAATGGGAATAGAGAGAATAGCCATGCTGAAATATCAAATAGACGATATTCGACTATTCTCAGAAAACGACGTGCGCTTTTTGAAGCAGTTTTAAGATTTATTCTTTCTAGGAGCTTGTTTGAAACTTATAATGCTACTATCAGGAAGTATTTGAGGCCACTCCTGATAAATGCAT
>JAGDZQ010000022.1:0-186653 GCA_049115715.1 Cyclobacteriaceae bacterium | reverse complement strand
ATGCGCTTGAGTACGAATGGGACTTTAATGGAGAGGGTTCCAGCAGTGAGAGAGAACCATCGTTTGCTTTCACAAGCTCAGGTGCAAAAACGATCTCGGTTTATAGTTCTATTCCCGGATGTGAATCTTCAGTAACCGAACAGACCATAGAAATATTTCCATCACCACAAACGGACTTTACGGCAACCTCAGTCTGTGTTGGAGACCTTACATGCTTCACTAACTTAAGTGAAACAGCACAGTATTCTTGGGACTTTGGTGATGGGTTTATGAGTACAGATAACAATCCCGACCATTTGTTTTTGGATGCAGGCACTTACACGGTAAGTCTCAGTTCAACCAATGAGACAGGTTGTGTAAATATTGTGTCGAAACAGATAACCGTTTCTCCTCTGCCTGTCGCAGATTTTTCTTTTGATCTTGTTTGCAAAGACGACCCCTCTACTTTTCAAGACCTATCATTTGCCACTCAGTCAGAAATTATAGCTTGGGATTGGCAAATTGATGGAGAATCTACTTCTTTAGAGCAAGAACCAGTCATTACTTTTCAAACAAGTGGTTTGCATACCGTCAGTCTTACTGTTCTGGCGGCAAATGGCTGCAGTGAGACCTACAGCGAAGATATTGATGTACTAGGCACGCCTAACCTGGTTATTGGTTCCCAAGGAAATTGCTTAAATGAACCAGTGTCTTTTGAAGACATGAGCGAAAACCAAGAAAACGTTCAAGTACGATCATGGTTTGTGGATGGTTTGTTGATAGAAGAAACAGAGGCAACCTTTGATTATCAGTTCGTTGAATCCGGAACTCATGAGGTGCAAATGATTGTAGACCAAACAACAGGATGCAGTTCGTCTACAAGCATTCTTTTAGAAATACTGGAAAGCCCAAGTCTCACTTTTGCTACCAACACCCTCTGTGAAAATGAAGATGTTATCGTATCAGATCTCACTCAAAATATTTCAGGAAATGAAATTACCTCAAGAGTGTGGATGTTGGATGACGGTTTGTTCGGGAACGGAATTGAAGCCCTTTTACCAAAAGTAGAAGGAGGATCACATATACTTAAATTGATATCCACTACTTCCCAAGGTTGCGAACTCACATTGGAAGAAACCATCGAAATAGCCGATTCACCGGAAATTCGATTTACCCCATCAAGCGATTATGGTATTCCACCATTCAACCTCAAAGTCGAAGATCAGAGCAATCATGTAGCAGACTATGCCTGGTATCTGGATAACCTCCTTGTCTCCACTCAATCAGAACCCACGATTGCCATTTTTGATGAAGGTCAAAAACAACTTAAACTCGTTGCAAAAAGCATTTCAGGCTGTGTAGATAGTTTAGAAACACTGATTACCTCAGCCCTACCACAAGTTGACTTGGAGATTAACCAGATGCAGCTTGTTGAAAACGGAAACACAAATAATATTCTATTAGAAATAACCAATAAGAGTAATATTCCAATCGAAATCTTAAACTTCAATATCAGTCTTGAAAACAAATTTGAACTAAGCGAACAAGTCATAAACAGGCTCAATATTGACCAGCAATCTGTCATTACACTAAGCACAGGAATCCCAGGAACCCTCGATGACTTAGGATATTTATGTGTTTCAGTCAATTCTCCTTATCAAGTAGAAGACCTTACACCGATCAACAACGAAAGCTGTCGCAACATAGCAATAGAAGATGCAGTGTTTGAACCACCCTTTCCTAACCCTGCAAAAAACAATTTTGTAATAAGAGGAGTTATCCCGAAATCAGGAATGGTAAGGGTGTCGCTAATGGATATGTCAGGGCAGGTCGTTGTTGAGAAATACCTCAATGAAATACCTTCAGGGCTAAATGTATTCAATGTAGACCTGCAAGGGCTGGATATGGGTACTTATCTCGTTCATATACGATATAGTGGTGGAGAATATAAGTATCGAGTAATAAAACGTTGATCTTATTTCGTTTTCTGCTCTATATGGTTTTTACTTTGATGAATAGAAGTTTTTCCTTTACTTTTCCAAATAATAATATATTGGATTAATTTACCAGCAAATAAAATTTGGATGAAGCTAAATTCACTACACCTCAAGTTGGACGAAATAGATAGAAGGATTCTGGATATACTTCAGTCCAATGCCAAGATCACCAATGCCCAGTTATCTAAGGATATTGGTCTATCACCGGCACCAACTTTAGAGCGGGTAAAAAAACTCGAAAACTCAGGTATCATCAAGAGCTATCATGCCATGCTTGATACGGACAAGATAGGCTTAGGTGTTCATACCTTTGTTCAGGTTACCCTAAAAGGGCACAATAAGAAAAATATTGATCACTTTTTGAGTGAAATTAATATGATCGATGAAGTAGTAGAATGTCACCACATTACGGGATCGGGAGATTTTATTCTTAAGGTAATCGCCAAGGACATTAGCTCCTATCAGCGACTGATGTTGGAGAAAGTAAGCGAAATCGAAGTGGTAGATAGCCTTCAATCCATGGTGATTCTATCAACGTTCAAGAACAGTAAAACAATGCCTATTCCTCAGTCATGATAAGTAGTGAGAATCTTATCATAGACGAACGAAAAGTACGTCAGATAATCAAAAGATTTGCCTATCAAGTTTACGAAAATAATTTCAAGGAAAAAGAAGTAGTTCTCGTAGGTGTCTTCGATAAAGGCTATGAAATGGCCGCTCTCATAAAGAAGGAAATGGAGGCCATTTCGGAATCCACAACTATTTCTCTGGTTCGCCTTGATGTAGACAAAAACAACCCTGTAGCATCAGATGTAAAGTTGGACAGAGAGTTGTCTACACTTAGAAAAAAATCAGTAATACTAGTTGATGACGTCTTGAACTCAGGTCGAACAATGGCTCATTGCCTAACCGCGCTCATGAAAGTGGATTTGAAAAAAGTTGAAACGGTAGTCCTTGTAGATAGAAGTCACAAAAGGTTCCCTCTTTATGCCAATCATAAAGGATACGAACTATCAACCACTATTGATGAACATGTAGAAGTTCGACTCGACAAAGATTTTGGCGTTTACCTCTATTGATTTTAGTCTCTAACTCAGGACCGCTACCCACTAACTACCCAATTTAATTCCAATATTGATCATTAAATACCCCAGGGTTTTTCACCAGCATATCCAGGCTCTGCCTCACCAGTTCACCCATATTCGAGCATTTCAAAAAACCAGTCTCACCATAATGACGAGATAGATCCCTCCCCAATTTTTTGATATTCGTCTCAGAAGCCAATGTCTCCCTTGTCATAGCCTCCATCAAATCGTCGATTCGGCTTTTTTCCATTTTGAGCCGATTTGCCATCAAGGCACGTTCCTCCCTTTGATACTGACGCACAGACTCAGGAGTTAGCAGCTTGAGTCCAATTGCGATGATAGGATTGTTTTGTTTAAAATACTGAGGCAAGTAAACAGCCTTGCGGCCCTCATAAGACTGTTGGTCAAAATCAATCGCCCTCAATCTGTAATCAACATCTTCAAAATCAGGAGTAATGTCAATCACGAAATTGCTAGAATGCATATCCCCGAGTAATCTTACAAAACACCGCTCGTTGAACTTCACGAACTCCTTAGATAACCTGATTCTATTCAAATGTGGATCCTCCAAGTGATTCTTTATAAACTGATCCGCCGGAATCCCCACTATATGCTCCTCTATCAGCGTGCTCTTATGCACTACATAACTAATCCAGTTCGGAGACAATAGATGCTCAAGCTCCAGCCCATATATACGCGAAGCATCCGCCTGCTTTATGTAGAAATAATCAAAATTATCATTGATTCTATTCACAATTCTAACCCGAAAAGGCTGAGTATTTCCATACACACACAAATCCACACGATCCACAAAAAGATGATCCATCACACCCACATCACCATCCGCTTTGATGATAGAGTAGATTTTTTTTAGCCCAAAATGAATCTCTGCCATTTCATCCTGAGGATAAAACACCGTCTCCCAAAATGTATCATTCCCATGTCGATCATAAAGAGGAATGCTATTATTATACCTCACCAGATCGCTATATTTCAGAGGAAGATCAGAAAGCCTGTCATACTTTTTAAGATAACCCCGCAGGCGGTCGCTTATCAAGTAAGGAATCTTCTTTTTACTAATGATCGCCATTTTCCAGATACTTTACGAATACTTCGGGAGCACCATCTGCCCATGAGCGAAACCACCCCGACGTATTCTTATATTCAGGAATATATTCAATAAGCCTTTTGATCTCAAACTTTTCAGCCGAAATACCCGCCCCCGCCTTCATAGCATCAATAGCATTGCAAGCCTGCTCGTAATGCCCCGCCACTGGTATCATCAATACCGGCTTTCCCATGTACATAGCCTCGCAAACAGACTCAAACCCAGCAGTCGTGACATACCCCTTAGAAGCAGCCATTTTGGACAAAAACTTCTTGTCATTCAGTTGATGAAAAGTCAAAGTCCCATCCACCACGTACTCGTCGGGCCGGTCTTTCATATCCCAAAAACAATGTAACACCTCTTCGGGATATTGCTCATGAAACGCCTCCACTTCTTCACCATACCCAGGATTTACCATGTAAGCAAGTACATGATTCTCATTTGTGATCACCAGAGTCTGTATTTCCTTTCGCAGTAGTGGCGGAACCACAAACAATTTTTTCTTAGGCATATCCTCAAACTGCTGAAACGAAAGCCCCAGTATCATATCAGCCCCCAGACTTGCAATCTTATTTCCAACCCGTAGCGATACCCTGTCCAACAATCTCCCCTTAGGAAACTCAAATTCAGGATGAGCAATCAAAAATTGGTGCGCAATGCAAACAAATCTCGATCTAGGACGCTTCGAGAAGTTGTACAACCCACCTATAAAATCATAGAAATTCACAATCACATCCGGTTTTTCCACCGATACAATCTCATGTATCCGTTCGATTGATTTGCGATACCTTGGCGTTTTCAAAAGAGAGTAAACCACACTCCTAAATGGCTTCACAGACTTTTGATTTTTGTCCGTCACAAAATTCGGACTATCCAAATGCTCGATCGGAGCACCTATCTGATCCGAAAAAAAAGGAGGAATACTTCGACGGTTGCTTTTTCCCACTACTACGCCACATATATCATGATCGCGAGCCCTCAGCGTTTGAGCCAGAGACAAAGCCTGAGTCATATGCCCCCTGCCTTCACCCTGTACAATAAAAAGGTATTTCATACTTCAGTTTAGAGAAGGAAAGTTAAGAAAACCAATCCGCTTGACCCCATACCCATTATTTTGCTTTAGTTAAGGATTTGGGCGGCTTGCGGGCTATCCTCTCCAAGTCCTCGTCCCACTTCGTTGGACTCTGGGCTTTCCGATACTATCCCTGCCGCATGCCAGAGCCGATTTTTATCGTACCCCATTTCCGTGCTCAAATTAATACCCTACACGAGCAAGCCCTTTTACGCGTCATTCCTATGTATATGGAAATCTCATCTATAAGTCTGATCCGTTCATACCTACTGATAGTCCTTTTAATCCTATCAAACTTCTTCATTGTTAGTGCTTTCACCAGCAAACCCATCCTTGATAGTGAGACTGGGAGTCAAACTTTGATTTATTAAGCAGCTGAACTCGATTTAAATATCACTTAAAAAAACCTTAACCGTCACTATGAGTCTTTTAGCCTTAAATTTTGACAAAAAGACATGATAGTCTCATAATCTAAAGATTCCTTCGCATTTCTTCCCATTACCCATCTCTAAGCCTTAGAATTTATAAGTCGAGTTTAAGTAGGACGGTATAATATGCAGGAGAAAACACTATTTAGACGTCATTCCCATGCATACGGGAATCCCATCCGGAAGTTTGAATCAATTGTATCTACTATCAAGCCTTTTGACCTTATTCACTTGCCCCTAAAAACACCAATGAAAACGATAAGTATGCGAAGTTTTCCTAAGTCAAAACATCAATAGAAACATGTGCAAATCATGCCAGTATTTAAATCACTACCTTTGCGGCAGGATTTATACCTTTTTGATTTCAGTCTAACTGATCATTTTTGTTGATAGCCTATCAAAGGCACCCTCACCACATCAGCAGAGTCATTTTTATTCATTGAGATAAAGTTACCGATCCAGTCATCCTAAGATTACTCACCTATCAGGTTGGGATCACGATGGCAATGGAGTTTACGCTCTGTTCATTTTATACATGTACTTAAAAAACTAGAATGAAATCAGAATATCATACTAAAGAAACCCGCATTACCACAGCCCTATTGTTAGCTGCAGGAACAGGCAGTCGCCTCATGCCATTGACGCAAGAAGCCCCTAAGTGCTTAACCATGATCAATGAGATCTCGATGCTAGAGCGACTAGTAGAAAGTTTGAAAAAACAAGGATTCAAAAGACTTGTCGTAGTGACTGGTCATCTGAAAATTGCAATTGAAGAATTCCTTGGCTCTAAGTACGGTGACATGGAGATCGAGTATGTACATAGCCCTAAGTACAAAACCACAAACAACATTTATTCACTTTGGATGGCGCGAGCACTCATCAACGAACCCTTCGTGATGTTCGAAAGCGATTTGGTGTTTGAAGTATCACTTCTCGATGAGATGATCTACCCAGATCGAATCGCTGTAGCCTCAATAGCAGATTGGATGAATGGCACCACCGTGACCGTAAAATCTAATCAGATGGTGAAGAAATTTAAAAACACCACAAAACCCTCCGCCAAGAGGACAAAGTACAAGACAGTTAACATCTACAGTTTTTCTGTTGACTCATGGGAAAATATCTTAAGACGTCTGGAAACACATATTTCAGAAGGAAGAGTAAACGGCTATTACGAGACAGTCTTCGCGGAACTTGTCAAGGAAGGAGCACTCTCTTTAAAAGCGATCTCTTTTGATAGCCAACCATGGTACGAAGTAGATACTATTTTGGATCTGGAAGAGGCGGTAAAACTTTTTCCAGCCAAATACACCAATACAACAAAAAATATAGAGCTGGCATATGAAGTCAGTCAGTAAGAATTCAGATTATAGCGCCAAGGAATCAGATGCGAGCAACACCGACTCGCAAACTCCTAACCATGCTCAATTGCCAAGGCAGTTAAGCATGGTTCGTTTTATTGGAGACTTACCTAATATCTGTTCTTTGACGGGGCTATTAAGTGCATTGCTTGGTGTTTATTCTGCACTATTAGGCAATGTATACTTTGCAGTCGTAGGCATGCTATGGGCGGTTTTATTCGATTGGTTAGACGGGATGATTGCGAGGAGCATGAGTGGGAGAACCGACGCTCATCGAGCCTTTGGAGCTCAGCTGGACTCGATGATTGATATTGTCAGTTTCGGTGTTTTGCCAGCTATTATATTACTGAGCTATACTGATTACAACCCTTGGTTCTTTCCGGGCGCATTTATCATTGTGGCTAGTTGTGCCGTTCGTTTAAGCTATTTCAACATATACGGCCTTACAGGAGGTAAAACCTACACGGGATTAGCGGTAGACAATAATGGATTGATTTTGGCCTTTGCATTTTTGTTCGAAGGCATTTTCAATTCGACTACCTTTTCCATTGGATTATATATTTTATTTCTGCTTTTAGCCACACTGAACCTATCTTCTATCCAGATTCGTAAGTTTTCTAAAAACTGGATATACATTATCGCAGTATATGTAATCGCTCTATCGATTTACTTTTCTATGCAGCATTACAGTGGTTGATAAGCTTTGTATTGAGTTAGCGACTCGGGATCTGAACGTAGTAAGAATTTTACCTTGCTGATAAAACCTCTCCTTAGATTACTCTAAATTTAAGACGAATGAAGTGCTTGTGTAACTGACATCCCATGAACCGAAATTACCCATTGGATTTCTACTAGCTTGTCTTAAAAATTCAAGACTTATTTTTCTTTGAAAATCCATTCCAAAACCAAAACCGATATTTTTACTTGAGTATTGTTTACTGAAGATATCCTGCCTTTTGGCAAAATCCAATGTGAGTTGATTAATACGGTTTTGTCACGAGATTATAGCAATCAGTAATGATATCAATGCGTAAATCTTAGGCTGAACTCTGTGCCTTGATTGATTATGGATTTTACAGCAATAGCACCTTGATGGTTTCGCATGATTTGCTTAGAAAGACTGAGGCCGATTCCTGAGCCTTGCTTTTTGGTGGTAAAGAAAGGGATGAATATTTTTTTGAGGGCCTCTTCCTCAATTCCAGGGCCATTGTCGATGATTGAAATGATGGCTCCACCTTCTGGTCGCGGGATCGCTTTTACCTCCAGTTCTTTTGATTTTCCATCCTCATCGTTTTCCTCTAGTGCTTGAATGGCATTTTTCACCAAGTTGATGAGAACTTGTTCTATTTGTTGAGGGTCGATGTTAATCTTCAAGTCTTTTGATACCGAGCATTTAAGAGATACGTTTGATGAATTTATATCAGGTTTGAGGAGAGCTAGTACATGATCCACTAAGTCTTGAACACAAACATCCTCTAGGTTTGGTAGGGTGATGTGAGTCATATTGCGGAAATCGCTTACGAACTTAATCAGACTATCGCTCCTTCGGTGGATAGTATGAAGGGCTAGGTGAAAATCCTCGATTTGCTCATTCGTAATTGTATTGATGTCATTCTCGTCTTCGAGCCAGTCTTCCATTTCGGTCTCCATGGTGCCGGCAAGTGAGCTGATTGGAGTTACCGAATTCATAATTTCATGAGTAAGCACACGTATCAGGTTTTGCCATGCTTCCATTTCCTTCTCTTCCAGTTCGCTCTGAATGTTTTGAAGCGAAATCAGTTTGAACTCCTGACCCTGCATGACTAACTCTATGGCGTATACAGCAAGCTGTATCTCGTTTTCATCACTTCCTATTTTGATTAGGTCACGACCTCCCGTTCTTAAGCTTTTTAGCTTTTCTACCAGTGCATCGTTTACATAGGTAAGCTGATTGATGTTTTTAAGGTGCTTGATACCAAGTAATTTTCTTGCAGCTGCGTTGATTATTTGTACTTCGCCATTTGGCTCAAACGTGATGATCCCAATTCCTACGTGATGAACAATTGTCTTGAGGTATTGATGGTGAGCTTCTTTTTCTGCCCTGATTTCCCGAAACTTCCGCATTACTTTGTTGAACTCTATATAGAGCTTACTCAGAGATGAGTTGTCTTTTTTTTCAGGGTAGGTGTGAGAAAAATCATCCCACTTGATACTCTCCAAAAAACCAGTAACCTCTCGATTGGATTTATCCAGATAATTATGAAGTAGGTAGACCTGAAGTACTACCAGCCCAAATATCAACAACTTGCTAAGCGTAAAACTATCGGAATAGAATAAGCTGGTAAAGTAGAATAGAGTTGCTGTTAATAGGACTATTCGCCAAGTAAGCTGATATTTGACGTTCTTAAAGTCCATACTTTTCTAGCCTTCGGTAGAGAGATGCTCTAGTCAGTCCTAAGTCTTTAGCAGCTTTGGAAATGTTACCATTATGTTGATTGACAGCTTTTTGAATCACACTTTTCTCTACTTCATCTAGATTAAATGTATCCGATTCTACACCTCCACCAGATTCCGGTTTTTGAGAAAGGAAAAAGAAATCCTCCGGAGTAAGTACATCCGTATCACTCATAATAATTGCCCGCTCGATAGCATGCTGTAACTCACGGATATTTCCTGGCCATGAGTACCTCTGTAGCTTCTTGGCTGTATTGGGAGCGATTTTCTTTATAGACTTTCTGTATTTGGTGTTATACATTTTGAGAAAATGATCTGCTAGAAGCGGGATGTCTTCTTCACGATCTCTAAGTGGTGGCAGATGTATCTCGACAGTATTGATTCTATAAAGTAAATCTTGTCTGAAATCACTTTCACCTACCATGTCATATATTGGCATATTGGTAGCACAAATGAGTCGAATGTCGATATTCATGGATTGATTGGAGCCGATTCTGGTCACCTGCCTGTTTTGGATTACAGTCAGCAGCTTAGATTGAAGTGGCATGCTCAGGTTACCTATTTCATCGAGGAACAAGGATCCTTTGTTGGCGATTTCAAATCTACCCGCGCGATCTTCTTTTGCATCTGTGTAAGCACCTTTTTTGTGCCCGAAAAGCTCACTTTCAAACAAAGATTCTGTGATAGCTCCCATATCCACACCGATGAAAACATTGTCCTTCCTTAGAGATTTCTGATGAATGGCTCTAGCAATAAGTTCTTTTCCTGTTCCATTTTCTCCAAGGATTAAGACATTAGCATCCGTGCCAGCTACTTTGTCAATGATTTTAAATACGTTCTTTATTTCCTGACTTTCTCCGATTATGTCTTTGAAAGCATGATTGCTTTCTTCCTGAAGGGCTTTCCTGGTTTGCTTAAGCTGCGTTACCTCTTTGTATGATTCTTTAAGTCTCGCAGCACTTGATAAAGTGGCTATTAGTTTTTCATTTTGCCATGGCTTCAATACAAAATCAGTAGCTCCGGCTTTGAGTGCTTTTACGGCCATTTCGACATCTCCAAAGGCTGTGATAAGAATCACAACAGCTTGAGGGTCTTTATCCAAAATTTGCTCAAGCCAGTAAAATCCTTCTTTCCCGCTGGTAATGTCCTTGCTGAAGTTCATGTCAAGCAAGATCAAATCATAGGTGTCGTTATTGAGTAAGAATGGAATCTTCTTAGGGTTCTTCTCAATCAATACCTCTTTGGCGTGTTTTTTAAGCAGCATCTTTGCTGCGAGCAATACATCTTCGTCATCATCGATGATCAGGATTTTACCAAGTTCTTTGTCCATTCAAATATTTATTTTAATTGGTTCTGCATTTTCAAATTGAGCCTGTTCAAATTATTTTTTAGACTCGTTCTTAAATCCTCGGCGTAACCATTCTTAGTTGGAAACAAGAGGCCAGCATTTTAATAATATTACAGCGTAAGGCTAGAATAATGCCAATAGAGTTAAATCTGTTGGTTTGAGCCTTAAAGGGTAATTTTGGTAGTAATATAAATATTTATTGTTCGATATTGAACATGTGAATAAGGATTTATGTTCTTATTCGTACATCGACCGATAGTCTAAATCAGGTAATCCAATTACGTAGGGAAGAGTGGCCTTAAGCTTTTGAAATTTAAGGTCAGCATCAAAATATTTTCGCTGAGCCTCCAGATATTTGTCCTGCTGAATATTGAGTTTGAAAAGGTCACTTTCCCCACTTTCAAGGTTGAAAATTTCAGCCTCTAGGAGTCGCTCATAATTCACTGCCATATTTTGATATTGCTCAGCTAGTATTTTACTGGTTCGCAATTCAGCGTACGTTTGTTGGATAAGCGCACTCACTTCCTGCTCAGTTTGAGAGATGCCGAACTCTGTACTTTGAATATACAATTCAGTTTTCTGAAGTTTTCCTCTTTCTTTTCTTAGAAAAAGGGGGAAAGAAAAATCTACACCCAACTTGTAATTGTCAAAGTCGATATCATTTGAACCTCTATAATCAAATGGCGCATCTATTAGCGAGTAGCTCAGATTGATTTCAGGTTTGAGGCTTTCCCGATTCCACTTGCGTTCAATTTCAAGCTGCTTTTGCTTGGCTTGCAATTTTAGAATTTCCGGATGATTGATCATCGCCCAATCGGTTAGTTTTTGAAGCGAAGAATCTGCTGGCGTTAAGCCGAAATCTGAAGAATACTCAGGTATGATTTCTTCCGACAGTTCCACGGGAATTTTGTTTGGTCCCCACAGGTGTACTGATAATTGAAGTTTGGTCTGTCTCAATTCCAGTTTTGCTTTTTCATAATCAACTTGCCGGCTTTGAAGTGTAATTTGGGCTTGAATGGTGTCAATTACTGCAGCCTCTCCAAAATCAAAGTCTTGCTTGGTTCTTCTGAAAAGCTCATCTGCAATTTGTATGCTTTGCTCCATTAAAAGGAATCTGCGAAAAGCAAAATACCATTCCCAGTAATCTTTGATTACGGTTAGAGATGTTTTATTGGCAATCTTAATTTGTTCTGCTTCTGCAAGGTCTGTGAAGAGATTGGCTTGTCTTATAGTAGATCGTCGTTCATCAATAAAAAGCCCTTTCCCAATCGGTATGCTTACTCCTGTAGTGACTTGCCAGTTTTCCGTTTTATCCGATACGAAATTTTCGTCGTTAAGGTATTGTCCTTTATTGTTATAGACTTCTACTTTCGGGTCTATGGGAAACCATACTGGTATTTTTAGTGCTGTACCGAATTTCTGATAGTACTGCTGATCATTCAGACGCTTTTGGTTGAAACTTGCCCCCAACTTCGGATCCATTAGCCCTTTTGCAGTGCGAATTTCAGCATCAGCAAAGGCGGTCTGTAATTTCGCTTGTTGCATAATGGGGTGATATTGCTCAACGATTTCCAGTATCTCGTAAATATCAAGTGTTGAAATGGTATTTACAGAGTCTGACTGCCCGAAAAGCTGGAAGCCATTTAGCAATAGGAGTATAGAGGGTAATTTCAAAGTGCGAAGTTGCTTTATCCACTTGCTCATTTCACCTTGACTTTGAGTTTCTTTTTGCCACCAGTTTTTATGCTTTCCTTCTCTTCGTAGATGCTCGGAGGGAAACCATTTAACTGTCGCCATAATTCAAACCAAATAGGGACATTGTCGAGCATCACCCAACCTTTTATTCCGGATCCCATTCTTAATTGATCTGGCCATGGTTCTTGGTCTGGGTCTGGCTTTACAAGTATTCTAAACTTTCCGCCTTTGCTATCTACTCGGTCAATAATCTGAACAATTCCTCCGAATGTACCCACAGAAACGTTGGGCCACCCACTAAACTGCAAGGCGGGCCATCCGTCGAATTGTACACGTACCTTTCTTCCCTTTGAAATGAAAGGAAGATCCATGGCTTTAATATACATTTCTGAGGCCATGTCGTTGGTTTCAGGCATTATAGTGGCCACCGCTTGACCTTCCTTAATTGTTTCTCCAATTCCTGATATAAGTGCTTTTACGAGATAGCCATTTTGAGGGGCAATTATTTGGTATTGGTCGTTTCTGATTCTCATGTTAGCAAATTCATTTCGAAGCTTAGCCAACGATCCTTCAGTGTCGTAAAGGTCAGAGATGGTAGCACTAAGGTCGGATTGAGATTTGCTGATCTTATCTAAATATTCAGCATCTAGCCCGGCTATGTTTGCTTGAACGATCAATTTTTCAGACTGACTTTGATGCCATTTATTCTTCGCAGAAACGATCTTCGCGCGACTTGCCTGAAATTTAGATTCCAATTCTCGGAACTTGTTGAGCGGAATATTACCTGCTTCATATCTCGCCTTATTCCTCTCAAAAATGTTCTTGTTGTTTTCAAAATTTACTTTTTCCGCTTCGAAGGCAATGCTGTCATTTTGAAGTTTCAGAATAGTTTGGTCAATTTTATTTTGAGCTTGGCTGAGCTTGATTTTTCTAGCGTCGTTAAGAGCTCCGATTTGATTTTTCAAAGCTATTCTTTTCTGCTCTTTTGCCTCAAGGCTTGATTCCTTAGCTTCAATTCGCTGCTGAAGCCTGAGCAAAAGATCAGGATCAAAGTACTTTTCTTTAATTTCTGCGAGTGTAAGGATTGTATCCCCCTTGGTTACATACTCTCCTTCTGAAATATGCCAATCTATTATTCTTCCCGCGATTGCTGATTGAATCGTTTGTGGTCTGTTTTCAGGGTTCAAAGCGGTAAGCAGTCCCGTCCCTCTTATGTTTTGCTGCCATGGAAGAAATAGAGATGCCAGGCTAATAAATGTGGTCACTATAAGCACTCTGGCCATGATCCTGCCAAGCGAAGGCGTCTTCAGTGTTCTTAAAGAATAAAACTGATCTTCTTTAAGAGCATCACTTACTCGGTCTTGAGAGATATTGAGCATTTCTTTAATAGATATTTTTAGCTACAGATTCATGTTTGATGAGATTTTCAAAGCTCGTGTCATGCAGGATTTCGCCAGAATCCATATAAATGACACGATCGCAAGCACTCATAATTACCGGATCATTGGATATGATGACCAATGTCCATTTGTTCTCAGGGTCAGTGAGAAGCTGAATGAGTCTTAGCCTTTCGTGCTTTTGAGACTTATCAAAAAAATCATTGAGAATTAATATATTTGGTTCCTTTGCAAGACATCTGGCTAAGATCAATTTATTCACAAAAGAAGATGGATAACCTTTGCCTCCACTAAGTATTTCCGTACTAAGTCCATTAGGAAGTTGGTGGATAAAGTCAGAGATACCGACTTTTTCTATAGCTGAGATGGCATTCTCCATTTTTCCAAACGGTTTTCCCAGTAAGATATTATCCAAAATGGTTCCTTCAAAAATATCCTCCTGTGATACATTCTTTCCGATCTTATCCCTTAGGTAAGTACGATCAAGATCTCTGAGCGAATAATTATTATATGTTATAATTCCTGAATAATCTGCATGAATGCCAGCTATTAGGCTGGTTAGCGTTCGCTTTCCAGAAGCTCCGGGACCGCTGATGCAGATATGTTCTCCTTGATGGATTTTCATATTGACATTCCTTACTCCGACCTTATTGCTTTCTGAATATTTATAATTTACTTCTTTAAGATTGATATCAATTCCAAATTTTAAAATTTGCTCTTTTGGAATATCAATTCCTCCAGTTGATTCTAGAGGTAAATCAGTAACATGAGCGATTTTATCTACCGCAGTAAGCATGTCGTATACAATGTCCATGTACATGATAATTTTCTCCACTGATGCAAGAATCAAAATAATGATGATTTCCGAAGCGACAAATTGTCCCAAAGTTATTTCCCTGTCTACCACAAGAATCATCCCTATGATCAAAAGCCCACCTGTGACAATCGCTTTAAACCCAAGCATGTAGGCATACTGACTGATTAGGACATTAAAATGTGTCGACCTGTTTTTTAAATAGTTGTTCACATTGTACTCTGTCTTCCTTAGAGGAAGGGAAGTATTTCCAGATAACTTAAAAGAGTATAATGCACGAGCCATCTCTTCAAGCCAGTAAACTACTTTATATTTATATTTGGATTCTATTATCGATGACCTGAGGCCTTTTGGGCCTGTTGCAAGAAATATTCCTATCAGACTCGAGATCAACATCAACCCGAAGAATACGAAAAACGGATGGTAGAATGACAAAAGTAGAAGACCAAAAAGAATTTGTATCACGCCAGTACTTAAGTCAATAAGTAATTTCGGTAATCCCTTTTGTAAAGTGAGTACGTCAAAAAAGCGGTTCATTAGCTCAGGCATATGGAGGTTCAAAACAGACTCCATTTTTATTCGAGGAATCCTAAAGGCAAACTCAAATGCGGCTTTGGTAAACACACGTCTTTGAAGGTATTCCACAATTGTGATTTGAAGCACTTGTAATATACCACTCCCAAGTACTCCTAGAATGACAAACCCAATAAGTACATAGATAGAGCTAAATACGACTCCTCCTGAAATCAGCTCTATAGCTGCCTGTATTCCTAATGGGAGACTAAGCCCTAAAAGCCCTGTTAGAGCCGCATATACATATACGTAAAAAATATCTTTTTTCTCTGCGGCAAGTAGTTTAAGCAGTCGCTTTACTGGACTCAGTTTTGTCTTTTTCCCTTGATTGTCCTCTTCATCGCTTACCAGACTTTTATAATCAAATACGGAAATAAATATCACCTCTAAATTTTCATTAAAGGCTAGATTTAGATCTTCTATTTTTATATCTGATATATCAGTAGTCTCATCATCTCCAATCCGAAGAATAGTTGTTTTACTCCTCTTCTTTCTGATAATTATTGGTACCAAATCATCGTCTTTAGCAAAGACAATGATTGGGGTAGACTGGAAACTATCAGCAAATGAGTAGAAGTTTTCTCTAGTTAAATTTTTTTCCAGTAAAATCAGATTTGCGTCATTACCGGACTCAACGAGATCCCTAATGAATTCTATCAACTCTTCGTTTGAGTAATCTCGGTGAAATCTATCTAGTTCAGCAAAAGTTTCGCTTACCAGATCAACGTCAATAAAATTGGCGGATTCCTGTAATGTTCTTATTATTTGTTGATTATTCATTTACTCTACTTCAATAGCGTTGAAAACTAATGATTTCAGAAAACTAAAATTGTAACTAAAAGGATCTTCTGCTTTGCTTGATTCTGTAAGTGATGGCAGATGTCTGGCAAAGAAGACTTGCTGATTTGCAGCTTCTAAGATAGTACTTGCCAATGCATTTGGATAGGGATATGATTGATTTATGGTTTTGATAATCTCTGATATTTGTCTACATAGAGATTTATATCCTTTGAAAAGTCCGACCTTATTATCACTATCAACTTGCTTGGTAAGGTATACTTTATCCGATTCCCCAATCACAATCCTTTGGAGAGCAACTTCATCTATATCTGGAAATGCGATATCCTGGTCATTCTTCAAACAAACGATTCTCAGGGCAGTCTCTAGTTTAACTTTTGCATCCTGGATATTGTAGGTCTCAAACTCTATTCGATACTCTAACCACGCCCAATACCAAGTAATCATATAAAGAAGTATTCGATGCTTGTTTTCAAAATACCTGTAAATAGAAGCTTCTGTAGAATCAATTTCAACGGAGAGTTTTTTAAACGTAAAAGCTTCAAATCCTATTGTATCAATCAGAGAAATACTAGCCTTAATGATTCGTTTACCCAAGTCAGTTGACTGAGGATCTTTTAAGAAAAGCTTCTCACTAAGTTGTATTTGCAATACTGCCATTTAAAATAGTTTTACATTCTTTTTTGATAGTATTACTATTAAACCTGATAGTCATCAAAAGGTTTCATAAACTTTTCTGTCTCGCAAAAAAGATTATATTTGATACTCTATTAGTCCTTTTATTTTGAGTTTTTGACCTAGGCCCAGCTTCATAGAAGTGGGCCTTTTTTGTTCGATCGCGAACACTTTTATGTTCTATTTTGTACAAAAGCCCAGACTTTGATTAAGGGTGTTTTTTTTAACTGGTTGTAAGACAGTGCTTTAGTGCGATTGGCACCTTAATTGGCAAAGTGGGAATAGATTAAGAAATTTATGGATCGGAAGATTAAAAAGAAAAGGTTTACAATTAAGAAAGTTTCGATGTGGTTAGCTATCGGACTTTTTGGAGCCTTTATACTCTACAGCTTTGTTTTTGCCGAGGGTGGCTCGAAGCTCAATGTCGAAAAGGAAAAAATCAATATTGCGAGTGTCATCAAAGGAGAGTTTAGGGAATACATTCCTGTAGATGGCTCTGTGCTACCAATCAAGACCATTCGTCTGGATGCAATAGAAGGTGGAGTCGTAGAAAGAAAGTACTATGATGGAGGAATCCTTGTAGAGGAGGGAGATACTATTTTAAAGCTTTCTAATAATGCACTTCTTCAGAATTTTGTAAGAGAAGAAACTCAATCTTCCATTTTGGTCAACAATTTGGAGAATACAAAGCTCAGCTTAAAGCGAAATCAATTTGATCTTCGGAGAACATTGGTTGATTTGGACTACCAAATAGATGCCGCAAAAGACGCTTACGAAAGAGGCGTGCAGCTTTTCGATGAGAAAATAATTTCAGAGCAAGAATTCCTAACGCTCAAGCGGAACTACAATCAACTTGTAGATAACAGAGTAATCCAAATCGAGAGTGCAAAGTTTGATTCACTGAATGCAAGACTTCAAATAGCACAGGCTGAGGCTACTCTCGTGAGGACAAAGGAAAACCTTGCCATGATTGAGAAAAATCTAGAGAACTTATACATCAAGGCACCTATTTCCGGAAGACTAAGTACAGTGAATGTCGAAGTAGGGGAGTCTATCAGGTCAGGACAAAATATTGGCCAGATAGATGATTTGAATGGTTTCAAGGTACGAGCTACTATTGATGAACATTACATTGCAAGAATTTATGAAGGTCTAAGAGGCTCGTTTCCATTTGACGGTAAAGACCATGAACTGGAGATAAAAAAAGTATATCCAGAAGTGAACGGAGGGTTGTTTTCTGTGGATATGGTATTTGATGGGAAATCATCGATTCCTAATGGCATAAGAAGAGGACAGACACTACAGATTCGACTGCAGTTGAGTGAGAACATCATTGCAGTTCAGATTCCAAGAGGAGGGTTCTATCAGGTTACTGGAGGTAACTATATTTTTGTACTCAATGAACAGGAAGATCAAGCTGTCAAAAGAGAGATAAGATTGGGGCGGATGAATACAAGATTCTACGAGGTATTAGAAGGTTTGCAACCTAATGAAAAAGTAATAGTCTCTTCATACGATGGATATGAGGATAAAGACAGATTAATATTGAAATAAATTTTTAAAAAAAGAATAGAGATGGAAAAAGCAAAAGCACTGATCAAAACCAATTCATTAAAGAAATTCTACTACACGGATGAGATCGAAACAACGGCACTTGCCGGTGTTAATCTGGAAGTGAAGGAGGGAGAGTTTGTCGCTATCATGGGGCCCTCAGGTTGCGGGAAATCAACATTGCTGAATATTGTTGGGCTGCTTGATAATCCTTCTGAAGGGGAGTTTTGGTTTACAGATCAGGAAATCTCTAGTCATTCTGAAAGAAAAAGAGCTGAATTGAGAAAAGCGAACATAGGGTTCGTCTTTCAGAGCTTTAATTTGATAGATGAACTTACCGTCTATGAAAACATCGAACTACCTCTTATATATCTGAAGTATTCTTCTTCAGAGAGAAAGAAAAGGGTAGAAGAAGTGATGGAGCAAATGAAAATCATGCACAGACGCAATCACTTTCCGCAGCAACTATCTGGAGGTCAGCAGCAACGTGTGGCTATTTCCAGAGCGGTAATTGCAAAGCCTAAATTGATCTTAGCTGATGAACCTACTGGTAACCTAGATTCTGCAAACGGTCAGGAAGTGATGAATTTGCTTACCGAATTGAATGAAAATGGAACTACCGTTGTAATGGTGACTCACTCACCAATAGATGCAGAATACTCGCACAGAGTCATTCACCTATTCGATGGTCAGATCGTTTCAGAAAATATTAACTCTAAGGATAGTGCCTTAGTTTAAGATCCTCTCTTGTATGCTTGGCTGTCCGTCATCAGGCGGATGGCCTTTTTTAAACTTTGTTTTATGAGAATTTTCCTTGTCGCTTCTTTGTTTATTATTGCCAATTTGACTTTTGCTCAAAATGAGTCTGTAGCGACAAAACTGACTTTGGATGATTGTATTGAGACTGCCTTAGATAGAAATATTTCTTTGAAACAGGCAAGGAACAATCAAATAATAGCTGAATCCAATCATTTTCAAGCGATCATGAATTTTTTTCCAACCTTGTCTGCTGGGATTAATTATGACTTTTACAGTGGTACTTTTTTTGATAACAATGCTGCTAGACAGGTTTCTGAAATTAGCAATAGCTCTAATCCCAACGTTTCCTCAAACCTCATTTTATTCAATGGTTTTTCAAATTACTTTCAACTTCAGCAAAGGAAACACGAGCAAGTAGCTTCATTGGCAACCATGGAGAATACGAAGCAAAATGTTGAGACCACCATCATTTCACTATATCTGAATGTGATTTTGGATAAGGAAAATGTGAAAATAGCATCTGAGCGTGTAGAGCTCCTGGATGCACAGTTAAATCGAGAAAGAAAACGTGAGTCAGTAGGTGTAGGGAATTTGGAGTCCGTCTATAACTTCCAAAGTCAGCTGGCTACCCAAAAGCTAATTTTGAATAACCTTGAGAATACGCTACAGCGCGATCTTCTGAGCTTGTTTCAGGCGATGCAGCTTGATCCTAGCGAAGGAGAAATTGAAGTTCAACCCTATGATATTCCAGAAAGCGACCTCCTTTTAGAACTGGAGCCTTTCGACGTAGTTCTTAATCAAATCATAAATGAAAGTCCGGCGCTCAAGGCTTCCGAATCAGCCTATAAAGCTTCTAAGTATCAACTCAAATCATCTCGCGCACAGCGATCCCCAACACTAAGTGTTTTTGGAAGATTGGGATCAAACTATTCTTCCAATGGAGCGACAAATCCTTCAAAGCCTTTTATTAACCCAGATAACCCCGATGAACAAGGCTTTAACTTTGAGCCTGATGCTACATTTTTTGAGCAGATCGATTACAACCAATTTAAATACGTGAATCTTTCTTTAAACATTCCAATTTTCACTCGTTTCCAAACCAGCAATAGAATCCAAATAGCTAAGGTAGGAATGGCTAATGCAGAGTTGGATGTTGCTGCAGCCAATAATAATATTACCAACTTAGTTCAAACAGCATATCTTGATTTGGTAACGGCACAAAATACCTATGTGTCCACTAAAGAGAATCTTGAAGCTTCAACTCAGGCTTTTGATTTTATGAAAAAGAGATATGAGACTGGCAATACAGATTTCTTTACGTATTTAGAAAGTCTCAACAATAAGAATCGAACTGAAATTGAATTAGTGAATGCAAAATATAGCATCGTTTTTAGAAAGAAGATTTTAGACCTCTATAGAGGGCTCTAATCAAGCTTATAAATCGCAACTTCGCTCTTAGAAAAGAAAATATACCTATCGCCTGAAGTCACTACCGACCAGAAAGCTCCCTTCGGAGCTTTTTTTCTTTCCAATACTTTCAATTCGAATGGATCGATCACCAAATATTCACTTTCACTTGAAGCATGGATAAGATTATTCACTATTTGTATATGATGGATGTTTGTTTCCTCAATATTGCCTTTGAAATCCCCATACTGGTCAAAAACCCATATCCCAGATTTTAAGTCTACCAAAATCAGTAAGTTCTTATAGGCTCTTATAAAGCTAGCTTCCTCAAGGTTAATATCGTTTTTTAAGGGAATTCGGAAAAGGATATTTAGATTTTGATCATCGTATTTGATGAGCTCCTTAAGCTCTGTACTCAGTGCCCAATAGCTATTGTCTATTCCTGGAGAAAAAAGCCAGGCATATTGAAGACCTATATCTTTAAGATCGATGTTCTTCGGAGTTGTGGTAAACCTATCCAGAATAGAAATACTTTGTTGGTCACGAAAAAAAACAAAAACTTTCAACCTGTTCCAAGCTTGGATATTTGTAACGTGCGAGCTGTTGAGATTGGAGAAATATTCATCTTCCTCTCCATTGTCATCGTATCTGATGATGTTTCCTTCTGTAGTTCCTAAGTAGAAATAGTTTTTGGTATCGATAGAGATAGACGTAATCCCTTCTTTAGGGTCAATTTTTTTAACCAGTTGCCAGTCCTGAGCATATAGCATCTGAAAACAGAGGCTGAAAAAAATTAACAAACTAGTCTTCAAACCTTTTAACATTTACAGTTTTATCATCGATTTCAGCATATGTGAAAAGATTTACCCAATCTCCAATGTTGATGTATATAGCATTTTTGTTTATAGGCATTTCCAAATGCATGTGCCGGTGACCAAAAATGTAGAAGTCGTGATGACTTTCTTTTTCAATAGATTGACAATATTGGAAAAGCATCTCTTTCTGATCAAGAAATGACTCAGGATCTTTAATAGCTTTCTTTTTACTTCGGCTGGACCATGCATTTGCAAGTCGAACCCCAATATCTGGATGAAGCCATCGAAATAATGCCCTATTAAAACCTGCGGTGAAGATTCTTTTTAATATTTTGAATTTCCGATCCCCAGGCCCAAGTCCATCCCCATGACCAATCATTACTTTCATGCTACTCGTCTGAAAAGAAACGGGATTATGATAAATGATAGCACCAAGTTCTTTAGAAAGATAATCTTTTAGCCACAAGTCGTGGTTCCCTGCGAAGAATGCGATGGGTATTCCGGAATCAGATAACTCAGCTAGTTTCCCCAAAAGACGAATGGCCCCCTTAGGTACGACTGTCTTATATTCAAACCAGAAATCAAAGACATCTCCTGCCAATATAATTCCGTGAGCAGTGTCCTCAATTTGCGAAAGCCATGTGATAATTTTCTTTTCTCTTAATAAGCTTTCTTTCCTATTAGGAGCTCCAATATGAAAGTCACTGGCGATGTAGATTTTTTTCCCTTTTGGGATTTGTGAAAAACAGTTCTGCATCAAAAAAGGAGCTATTAAGCTCCTAATTTATATCATGTTATCTAATTAATTGATTGTTTCAATCTTTGGCTTCTTTTTCAACAGATTCTTCTTCGTCAGTTCCTTCTTTAGTTACGGTTTCCTCTTCCTCTACCTCAGATTTTACAGTTTTCTTTATCTCTTCGATCTCATTATCGTTTTCTTTTTCATCCTCATTCTCTTCTTCGTCACCATTTGTAAAGCGCTCGTAAGTAGTCTGATTGTCGAAAGGTCTTTTGCCTATGAGTCTTTCTAAATCACCCTGAAAGATGATTTCTTTTTCTAGCAACTCCTGAGCTATTATTTCTAATTCTTCGTTTCGTTTCTGGAGTAGTTTTTTTGTTCGATCATAGGCTTCTTCAATCAAAGCTTTCACCTCTTGATCAATCATCTCAGCAGTAGCCTCAGAATATGGTTTTGTGAAGTTATACTCTGATTGTTTGCTGTCATAAAACGAAAGGTTCCCAATCTTTTCGTTCATTCCATAGACAGTAACGATGCTGTAAGCTAGTTTGGTGATTCTTTCAAGATCACTAAGCGCTCCAGTTGATATCTTATTGAAGATAAGTTCTTCTGCAGCTCTTCCTCCAAGTGCCATGCACATCTCATCCATCAATTGTTCGGTTTGATACAAGAATTGTTCTTTTGGCAGATACTGAGCATAACCCAAAGCGGCAACCCCTCTTGGAACAATACTCACCTTAACTAACGGATCTGCATGTTCCAAGAACCATCCTGCTACCGCATGACCAGCTTCATGATAAGCAACTATTTTCTTCTCTTCAGGAGAAATAATCTTACTCTTCTTTTCTAGACCTCCAATTACTCTGTCAATAGCATCTTGAAAGTCAGCCATATCGACTTGCTTTTTATCTTTTCTAGCAGCGATCAAAGCGGCCTCATTACAGACATTGGCAATTTCGGCACCTGCAAATCCAGGGGTCTGAGCAGCCAATTTTTTAGAGTCCACACTTTTCCCCATTTTGATAGGCTTTAAGTGAACCTTAAATATTGCCTCACGTCCGCTGATATCAGGTTTATCGATACTTATTTGTCTATCAAATCTTCCTGGTCTCATTAGAGCAGAATCTAATACATCTGGTCTGTTTGTAGCAGCAAGTATGATTACTCCGGAATCCGTGGAAAATCCATCCATCTCAACTAAAAGAGAGTTTAAGGTATTTTCCCTTTCGTCATTGGATCCAGGCATCTGTCCTCTGCCTCTGGAACGACCTATTGCATCAATCTCATCTATGAACACGATACAAGGAGCTTTTTCTTTCGCCTGCTTAAATAAATCCCTAACTCTTGCAGCTCCTACACCCACAAACATTTCAACAAAGTCAGATCCTGATAACGTAAAGAATGGAACTCCCGCTTCACCTGCAACTGCCTTCGCTAGAAGCGTTTTACCTGTTCCTGGAGGGCCTACAAGTAGGGCGCCTTTTGGAATTTTCCCACCAAGCTTCGTGAATTTCTCTGGGCTCTGTAAGAAATCAACAATCTCTTTAATCTCCTCTTTAGCTTCTTGAAGACCTGCAGCATCTGAGAAAGTGATCTTAACTTTATTCTCAGCATCGAATAGTGCAGCTTTCGATTTTCCAATATTAAATATCTGACCTCCGGGCCCTCCGCCTCCAGTCATTCTTCGCATTATGAACCAAAATCCAAAAATAATTAGAGCGAAGAATCCAAGGTTAAATAACATTGATGTTATGTCAGATCGCTCTTCAATTTCATACCCAAACCTTTGGTTTTCGGGCATTTGATCAGTGATTTCTTCAAACTTCCTAATAAAACTGTCAGTAGATCCAACCTTGAAGAAGTAATGAGGGCCATTATCTCCACCGAAAGGCCTATCCTCAAGGTCAATTTTATATTTGGCGTTTTGGAGAGCTTCTTTCTTCAAAGTGACCTCTACCATCTCCTCGTTCTTCACCAGAACCACACGCTCAACATCATTCGATAGCATCATCTGCTTAAACCGCCTATCAGTAGTTTTTACTGCAGAGTTATTGTTGCTAAGAAAAGCGTATCCAAAAACGACTGTTATTACTCCAATTATAAGGAATAATTGATAGTTCGGTTTATTCGGTTGACCACCAATGATACTCTTTTTCTGTCTTGGTTTATCTGACATTATTTTTCTTACTAAAGTTAAATTCTATTTGAATTGATCAGGATTGCCTATTCTTCGATTACTGTAACCTTTGCGTCACCCCAAAGTTCTTCTAGAGCGTAAAAAGTTCTTTTTTCTTTACTGAAGACATGAGCAACGACATCCACATAATCGATAAGTACCCATTCTTTATTTTCTATGCCCTCTTTCTTCCACGGGTTTTGTTCGGACTTTTTAAATACTTTCTCTTCTATTGAATCAGCTATTGAATCAACTTGAGTATCAGAATTTCCAGAGCAAATAACGAAAAAATCTGCTATAGCGTTTTTTACCTCTCTTAGATCCATCAACACGATATCAGAAGCCTTCTTTTCAAGCATCCCTTCAATAACAGATTGACTTAATACGTCGGACGCTACAGCTTCAGTTTTTATTTCAAGCATTCATTGCCGGTTTAAATTACTTTTGTGACCAAAATTAGTGAATATAAGTTGCATAAATACTTTGCCAAAACGCTATTTCTAGGTAAAAAGGTTGATTCCCTGACACATTGTCATTCTACCAATGATGAAATGATAGCGAAGATAAAGCTTACTGGGAATCACATATTTGAGGGGCACATCGTTCAATCCAGTTTTCAAACGAAAGGAAAGGGGCAAAGAGGAAATGCATGGATAAGCGAGCCTGGTAAAAACCTATTATTCTCTGTAAATCTTAACCCTACTTTTTTAAGTATTAATAAGCTATTTTTCATTAACGTCATAACAGGAATTGCTATACACAAAGCAATTGAGGGATTAGTTGAAAATTCCAACATCGAAATCAAATGGCCAAATGATATTTATATCAACGACCTGAAAGTTGGAGGTGTTTTGGTTGAGACCATTTTGAATGGGAATAAAATCGAAAACGTAATTGTAGGAGTTGGGTTAAATGTAAACCAAGAATTCTTTTCACTAAATACTGCTACATCGTTATTTAATGAGTCAAAGACTAAGTTTGATCTCGATCAGGTTTTGGAATCCGTCCTTCTTGAAATTGAATCTCAGTATTTGAAATTAAAGGCACATGATTTTAAAAGCACCCTTTTCTATTACCACCAGAACATGAGATGGAGAGGAGAAATTCATGTCTTTTCTTCTGGTGAAAAGTCATTTGAAGGAGAAATCATTGGAATCGATGATAAAGGAAGGTTGGTTGTGAAACAAGAAGATCAATTATTCAGTTACGATGTGAAAGAGATTGAATTTGTGAATTGAAAGCAGATCAATTTATTTATTTTTGCGATTCTAAAATCTAAAAACCAATGATCGAAGAAAAATTGGACTATAAAGTCAAAGACATCAACTTGTCCGATTGGGGCAGAAAAGAAATAAGCTTGGCAGAAGCAGAAATGCCTGGATTAATGTCATTAAGAAAGGAATATGGAGATTCTAAGCCTCTAAAGGGAGCAAGAATAGCTGGATGCCTTCATATGACCATCCAAACGGCGGTTCTTATCGAAACTCTCCAAGAGCTTGGGGCTGAAGTTAGTTGGTCTTCTTGCAATATTTTCTCGACACAAGATCACGCGGCTGCTGCGATTGCCAACGCTGGAGTTCCGGTGTTCGCATGGAAAGGAATGAATGATGAAGAGTTTGACTGGTGCATAGAGCAGACGTTGTTCGCATTTGAGGGAGACAAACCTTTAAATATGATTTTGGATGATGGGGGTGACCTAACTAATATGGTATTGGATAGATACCCTGAACTGGTTAAGGGTATCAACGGACTATCAGAGGAAACCACCACTGGAGTTCATCGACTTTACGAAAGAATGAAGAACGGTACTTTACCTCTTCCCGCAATCAATGTAAACGACTCTGTTACCAAATCTAAATTTGACAATAAATATGGTTGTCAGGAATCTCTTGTAGATGCGATAAGAAGAGCTACAGATGTTATGCTGGCAGGAAAAGTTGCTGTAGTGGCAGGTTATGGAGACGTGGGTAAAGGATCTGCAGCTTCTCTAAGAGGAGCAGGAGTAAGAGTGATCGTTTCTGAGATTGATCCTATCTGCGCTTTACAAGCTGCAATGGATGGGTATGAGGTTAAGAAAATGGCCGATGCAGTAAAAAGAGCGGACATAGTAGTCACCGCAACAGGTAATAAAGATATCATTAGAGGAGAACATTTCTCCGCAATGGGTGACAAAACGATCGTTTGCAACATTGGCCATTTTGATAATGAAATTGATATGGCGTGGCTAAATGGGAAGTATGGAGCAACGAAGGTTGAGATCAAACCTCAAGTTGATTTATATAATGTCGAGGGGAATGAAATCATTGTCCTTGCAGAAGGAAGGCTTGTGAACTTAGGTTGTGCTACTGGGCACCCTTCGTTTGTAATGTCAAATTCATTTACAAATCAAACTTTAGCTCAAATCGAGCTTTGGACAAGTGTTGAGAAGTACAAAAATGAAGTTTACACATTGCCAAAGCACCTAGATGAAAAAGTAGCTGCCTTGCATTTGTCTAAGATTGGTGTTGAATTAGAAACACTTAGTAAAGAGCAAGCTGATTATATTGGTGTTTCAGTAGAAGGCCCATTCAAGCCCGATACATATAGATACTAAGTGAATAATACTTGAAAAAGCCACTTCATATGAAGTGGCTTTTCTTTTTAAGAGCCTAAATAGCAATGTTTACATTTTGTCTGCTTATTTAGAAACATTCTAGATAATTAAGCGTATCTAAACCTATGAGAACCATGAGAGGGGTTCTGATCTAATATCATTAGGTAATTTAGAAATGCATGCAAGAGGTAATTATGGAGATAGATGAGCAAAAGCCCGCAAAATTCACATATTCTCAAGTAGAGAAAAACAGAATCTTTAATAAGGAATTCCTACCTCATATTGATTCAATGTACAATTTTGCCTACAGACTTACATTTGATGAGGACGATTCTAAAGACCTTGTTCAAGATACATATCTCAAGGCTTATAGATTTATTAACTCTTTTCAGCAGGATACTAACGCAAAAGCATGGCTTTACCGTATTCTTAAAAATTCGTTTATTAATGACTTTAGGAAGAAGAGTAAGCAACCAGCTAAGGTAGATTATCAGGAAGTAGAGAACTTCTACAATTCAGATGATGTTGATGAATCAATAACAGTTGATTTGCGCTTAGAAGCAATCAAGGATATGATAGGGGATGAGGTTAGCATTGCCCTGAATTCTTTGGCTATTGATTTCCGAACAGTGATCATTCTTTGTGATTTGGAAGGTTTCACTTATGAAGAAATGGCCAAGATTCTAGATATACCAATAGGTACAGTTAGATCCAGATTGCACAGAGCTAGAAATCTGTTGAAAGAAAAACTGCATAGCTACGCTAGTAGTATGGGGTTTAAATAATTTTTAATTTGCAGAAAATTTAATTCATTGATGAGTTCATCTGATAAGGAGAAAAACGGAGCGTGTGCTGAATTTAAGAAATGCCTCAAAGTCTTGCATCTATTGTTGGATGATGAAGCTTCCAAAAAAGAAGAAGAGTATCTAATGGGGCATATTGACAAATGCCTCTTTTGCTTTGAACAATATGAAGTAGAGAAGCAAATAAGAGAACTCTTAAGAACCAGATTGGAGAAAATGCCAGTTCCATCCGATTTGGCTGATAATATAAGGAGTAAAATCTCTCAGTCTGCATAAATGAATCACCAAGGTAAAGCTGTCATTTTCTGTGCCCCCTCCGGAGCTGGAAAAACGACAATCGTCAAATCTCTAATAAAGGATATTCCTGAAATCAAGTTTTCCATTTCAGCTACCACACGTGAGAAAAGAGAAGGTGAGACGGATGGGATAGACTATCATTTTCTATCAGAAGATGATTTCAAGACTAAAATTTCTCAAGGTGATGTTTACGAGTGGCAAGAAGTTTATCAAGGCACTTTTTATGGAACATTGAAGTCCGAGGTGGAACGTATCTGGGAAAATGGGAACCACGTTATTTTCGATGTTGATGTTATAGGAGGGATTAATTTAAAAAAAGCACTGGGAGAATCAGCGTTTGCTGTTTTTGTTAGCGTGAAAGATGTTGCTGTTTTGGAATCTAGACTCAGAAAAAGAAATACGGAAACAGAAGCGACTTTAAAAATGAGGGTTGGTAAGGCGCATGAAGAAATGACCAAAGCGGAATGTTTTGATTATGTACTGTTTAATCACGATCTTGAAGTCGCAAAACAAGAAGCAAAACAAGTAGTGTGTCAATTCATTGAGAAAGGATGAAGATAGGTTTGTTCTTCGGATCATTTAACCCGATTCATATGGGGCATATGATCATTGCCAATATTGCATACGAGAACACTGATATTGACGAGGTTTGGTTTGTTGTATCCCCACAAAACCCACTTAAAAAAAACAAGAACTTACTTCATGAATTCGACCGGTATGATTTGGTCCAAGCTGCCATTTCAGAAGACTACCATTTTCGTGTTTCAGATGTGGAGTTTAACCTTCCTAAACCAAGTTATACGATAGATACGCTGACTGTTTTGGCTGATAAATATCCTCAAAACGAGTTTTCGTTAATCATTGGAGCTGATAATTTGGGAATTCTACCAAAATGGAAAAATCATGAAAAAATTCTTGAGCACTTCCGCCTAATCGTCTACCCTAGACCTCATGCCAAGCCCTCAGATCTGTTAAATCATCCAAATGTTACTTTGATAGAAGCTCCAGAAATGGAAATCTCAGCAACACTGATTCGTAAGCTGATTCAAGACGGCAAATCAATTCGATACTTGGTTCCAGATTCGGCTATTATCCGAATAGAAGCAAAAAAACTCTTTCGATAAAATGACCATTTATTAAATGGTCATAATATCTTTTTCCTTAGCTAGGAATAGCTCATCCAATTTTGCGGTGTGCGAATCTGTTATTTTTTGAACTTCCCCTTCAGCATCTTTTACCAAATCTTCAGAAGCACCATCTTTTAGGAGTTTTCTCAAAGAGTCGTTTACTTCCTTTCTTACGTTTCTGACACTTATTTTACCATTTTCAACCTCTGTTTTAGATTGCTTAACAAGATTGATTCTTCTTTCTTCCGTAAGAGGAGGGATATTTAGTCTAACGATATCTCCATCATTTTGAGGATTTAATCCAAGATCACTATTTGTAATTGACTTTTCTATTTCTTGGATCATTCCTTTTTCCCATGGCTTCACGACAAGAGTTCTCGCATCAGGTGTAGTTATAGAAGCTACTTGACTTAGAGGAGTCATACTTCCATAATATTCGACTTCAAGACCATCTAGCATATTGGGCATTGCTTTTCCAGCACGAATTTTTGCTAGAGAAACAACGGTGTGATCCAAGGCTTTCATCATCATTTCCTTGGCGTGATCTAAATAAAAATCTATTTCCTCCATCTTTTTAATTGATTAAAGTTCCAATTTCCTGACCTTCAATGATATTTTCTAAGTTTCCAGGCTTATTCATGTCAAAAACAATGATTGGTAAATTGTTTTCCTGACACAATGTGAAAGCAGTCATGTCCATAACGTTTAAACCCTTCTCGTAGACTTCTTGAAAAGACACATTAGAGTACTTAGTAGCGTCAGGGTCTTTTTCAGGATCTGCTGTATATACTCCATCTACCCGAGTCCCCTTCAATACTACATCTGCCTCCACCTCAATAGCCCTAAGGCTTGCAGTTGAGTCTGTTGTGAAATACGGGTTCCCAATTCCAGCACCAAAAATCACAATACGCCCTTTTTCAAGATGTCGTATGGCACGTCTTCTGATGAAAGGTTCACAGACTTGCTCCATCTTCAATCCAGCCATTAGTCGAGTATACATTCCATGCTTCTCAAGTGAACTTTGGAGAGCCATTGCATTTATTACAGTAGCAAGCATGCCCATATAATCTCCTTGTACACGATCAATACCAGATTTTTCACCATCTACACCTCTGAAAATATTGCCACCACCAATGACGATAGCAAGTTCAAGACCCTTATCCTTTACTTTTTTAATCTCTTCGGCATATTGAGCTAATCGATCAGGATCGATTCCATGTTGCCTATCTCCCATAAGTGCTTCCCCACTGAGTTTAAGAAGAATCCTTTTGTATTTCATTAAATGCTATTCTGAGGTGTTTAAAAATTCCCCAAAAATATAAAGTTTGAGCATTACAACACGATCTTATTTAAAATACTATTAGAGATTGGTTTTTTTCTACATTCTCTCCCAAATCAACACATATTTTGGAGATGGTTCCTGAGGAAGGAGACTTGATGACGTTTTCCATTTTCATTGCCTCAAGTATTATAAGGGGTTCTCCTTTATCCACCTGATCCCCAGATTTGCATAATATCTCTAGTATGGTGCCAGGCATAGGGGATTTGATTTCGGAAATCGATTCATCAGCTAGGTTAGCTATTCCTAGTTGCTGAAGAATTTGTTTTTGGTGATCGAGAACTTCAGCCTTTACATCTACTCCATCAATTCTAAATTCTAGAATGCCATTTTGATCTTTAATAAAATCTATATCATAAGTTTTGTTGGTTTTTTTAAGAGAAAATCGATTGGAGTCGAGCTGTTTTAAGTCGAAATCCTGATTTTTGTCATTAAGAATGATTTTACCCTGTTTTTCTTCCAGGCTTAGTTCATGATTAGAATTGACAATGATTTTAGTTTTCATATGTGCTTTGGGGTGTTTCTGAACACTATTTTAGCGAAAAAAAGTAAGAATGTCTTTTGTTAATAACGTTATGCTCTAAAAAGAATAATTACTCAACTTGAAATATCTCTTAGATAATTGTGAGTAAAAATTTGATTAAAATAAAAAACGGTATAATTTTGCAATCCCTTTTTCTGAGAGAGCTCGAAAAAAGGGACGTACATTGATACTTTTTTAGGATAATTATTTGGGGGAATACCAAAGCGGCCAACTGGGACGGACTGTAAATCCGTTGACTTATGTCTTCGAAGGTTCGAATCCTTCTTCCCCCACGTTTTATGTGGATGTGACTTATTTGGTAGAGTCATATTTGATTATCTGCAAAGCGGAAATAAGCGGGTGTAGCTCAGTTGGTAGAGCGACAGCCTTCCAAGCTGTAGGTCGCCGGTTCGAACCTGGTCACCCGCTCTTTTTAATTTGCACTAGTTTCATTAGCAGTATCTAATGGAATTTGATCCACTAAGTTATCCTACCCAGCAGCCGATGTAGCTCAGGGGTAGAGCGTTTCCTTGGTAAGGAAGAGGTCAGGGGTTCAAATCCCCTCATTGGCTCATAAAGTTGTAAGTGTCCGCTTAAAGAAGAGTATTTATTTTAAACTGATTTATAATTTTTAAGATTTAAACCGAGGATTTTCAAACATGGCTAAAGAAACCTTTGATCGTTCAAAACCACACGTTAATATCGGTACCATTGGTCACGTTGATCATGGTAAAACGACATTGACTGCTGCTATTTCATCTGTACTTGCAGGAAAAGGATTGGCAGAACAAAAAGACTTTTCTTCAATTGATAATGCACCTGAAGAAAAAGAAAGAGGTATTACAATTAATACATCTCACATTGAGTATCAGACTGATAATCGTCATTACGCACACGTTGACTGTCCTGGTCACGCGGATTACGTAAAGAATATGGTTACTGGAGCAGCTCAGATGGATGGAGCTATTATAGTCGTAGCAGCAACAGATGGTCCTATGCCACAAACAAGAGAGCACATTCTTCTTTCTCGTCAAGTAGGTGTTCCAGCTTTGGTCGTTTTTATGAACAAAGTAGATTTGGTTGATGATCCTGAGCTTTTAGAGCTAGTTGAAATGGAAATCAGAGAATTACTTTCTGATTATGATTTCCCAGGTGATGATATCCCTGTTATTCAAGGGTCTGCTCTTGGTGCATTGAATGGTGAAGCTTCATGGGTAGCTAAAGTTGAAGAACTGATGACTGCTGTTGATGAGCATATTCCGCTTCCAGAAAGAGCAATTGATAAAGATTTCTTAATGCCAGTAGAGGATGTTTTCTCTATCACTGGGCGTGGAACAGTTGCTACTGGTCGAATCGAAAGAGGAGTTACTAACACTGGTGATGCTGTTGATATCATTGGAATGGGAGCTGAAGATCTTAAATCTACTGTAACAGGGGTTGAGATGTTCAGAAAAATATTGGATAGAGGTGAAGCTGGAGACAATGTAGGTCTTCTTCTTAGAGGTATCGAGAAAACCGATATTAAAAGAGGAATGATTATTTGTAAGCCAGGATCAGTTAATCCTCACGCACATTTCAAAGCTGAAGTATACGTTCTTTCAAAAGAAGAAGGTGGACGTCACACTCCTTTCTTTAACAAGTATCGTCCTCAGTTCTATGTTAGAACTACAGATGTTACTGGAGAGATCAAACTTCCAGAGACTATTGAAATGGTAATGCCAGGAGATAACGTAACTATTGAAGTTACACTTCACAATAAAATTGCACTAGAAAAAGGATTGCGTTTCGCGATTAGAGAAGGCGGAAGAACTGTTGGATCTGGTCAGGTTACAGAAATTCTTGACTAATACTAATTAAAGTAAGCGATGCGGTCGAAATAAAATTTTGACCGCATTTGTTTATAAATACTAATTCATCTAGTTTTGCAGTCCTTTTCGGGCTGCAAGCTTTTTACGGGTGTGGCTCAATTGGTAGAGTAGTGGTCTCCAAAACCATTGGTTGGGGGTTCGAGTCCCTCCTCCCGTGCAACTTAAGTAACTATGAACAAGGTTATTACATTTTTTAAAGAAGCATACGATGAGCTGTTGCATAAAGTAAC
Organism: Cyclobacteriaceae bacterium; assembly: GCA_049115715.1. Lineage (GTDB taxonomy): Bacteria > Bacteroidota > Bacteroidia > Cytophagales > Cyclobacteriaceae > JAMZMI01. Next base: position 153,663 of record JAGDZQ010000022.1, on the reverse strand, counting down.
TTGGCCTAAAGTATCAGAGCTTCAGAATAGCAGTATTTTGGTTTTAGTTGCTTCTTTAATTTTCGCGCTTATGATTGGTGTTTTTGATCTGGGTTTCGAAAATGCTATGAAGTGGTTCTATAAAGAATTTTGAGATGGGTGAATTGAAGTGGTATGTGGTGAGAGCCGTTAGTGGGAAAGAACGCAAAGTGAAGGAGGCTCTAGATTCGGAAATTACTCGTCAAGAGCTTGAATCAATAGTTCCACAAGTACTTATTCCATCTGAAAAAGTTTATGAAATGCGTAATGGGAAGAAGCGCGTTAGAGAACGTAATTTCTTTCCTGGATATATATTAATCCAAGCTGATTTCTCAAATGGAGAGATTCAGCATATGATTACGAATAAGGAGTTGATACCTAACGTAATTGGCTTTCTTGGTGAAGGGTCTACAAGTGCTTCCAAAGACCCAGTTCCATTAAGACAAAGTGAGGTCAACAGGATTCTAGGTCGAGTCGACGAAGTTGAGGAGTATGAAGAGAAACTTGATACACCGTTTATTATAGGCGAATCTGTGAAAGTAATGGATGGTCCATTCAGCGGGTTTACCGGTACTGTCGAGGAGGTTTTCGAGGATCGTAAAAAGTTAAATGTTACAGTAAAAATATTTGGAAGAAATACCCCTGTAGAACTTAACTACATGCAGGTGGAAAAACAAGACTAATCAAATGGCAAAAGAGATTTCAGGTTATTTGAAACTTCAGGTGAAAGGTGGGCAAGCAAACCCATCTCCTCCCGTAGGACCCGCATTAGGTTCCAAGGGATTGAACATTATGGAGTTTTGCAAGCAGTTCAATGCAAGAACTCAAGATAAGCAAGGACAAGTGTTGCCGGTATTGATAACGATATATGCAGACAAGTCTTTTGATTTTGTAATTAAGACTCCTCCAGCTGCGGTAATGATCATGCAAGCAGCGAAGTTGAAAAAAGGATCAGCCGAATCGAATAGAATTAAGGTAGGATCAATTTCTTGGGATCAGGTCAAGGAAATAGCGGAGACAAAAATGCCAGATTTAAATGCTTTTAAAGTAGAATCTGCAATGAAACAGGTTGCTGGTACTGCAAGAAGCATGGGTGTGAAAATTTCGGGTAACGCTCCTTGGGCTTAAAATCATTACAAATGGGAAAGTTGACTAAAAACCAAAAGAAAGTAAACGAGTTAGTTGATTCAGAGAAACAGTACTCTCTTGAAGAAGCATCTAAGCTTGTAAAGGAAATTACATTTGCCAAATTTGATTCATCTATTGATGTAGATATACGCTTAGGTGTAGATCCTAGAAAAGCGGATCAAATGGTTAGAGGTGTGGTTGCATTACCACATGGAATTGGCAAAGAAGTGACAGTGCTAGTGCTATGTACTCCAGATAAAGAAGAGGAAGCGAAAGCGGCAGGAGCTGATCACGTTGGATTGGATGAATACATCACAAAGATTGAGGGAGGTTGGACTGATATAGATGTAATCATTACCATGCCTACTGTAATGGCTAAAGTTGGTCGATTGGGAAGAGTTTTGGGACCAAGAGGACTGATGCCTAATCCTAAATCAGGTACTGTAACAATGGATATTGCCAAGGCGGTAACTGAGGTCAAGGCTGGTAAAATTGATTTTAAAGTTGACAAGACAGGAATCATTCACACCAGCGTAGGAAAAGTGTCTTTTGATGCTGACAAAATAAAAGATAATGTTGCTGAGATGATTTTGACAGTTTCAAAATTAAAGCCATCATCAGCAAAGGGAACTTACTTTAAGTCTATTACCCTGTCAAGTACAATGAGCAAGGGTATTGCATTAGATCAGAGTACAATAGCAGGATTATAAATCATGACTAGAGAAGATAAAGCACAACTCATAGCTGATTTGACTGAAAAATTTCAGCAAACAGATCATTTCTACATTACAGATACTTCAGGGCTTACAGTAGCTGAGATTAACAGCTTCAGAGAAGCTTGTTTTAAAGAAGGTGTAGAATATAAGGTGGTTAAAAACACCTTGATTAAAAAGGCATTGGAAAACTTAGAATCAGATTATTCATCAATGGATGAAATCTTGAAAGGTTTTTCTGGCGTGATGTTCGTAAACGAGAACGCCAAAGTGCCGGCAGAGGTTATTAAGGGTTACAAAAAACAAGATCCTCAAGACCGACCTGCTTTTAAAGCGGCTTCCATAGAATCAGATATATTCATCGGCGAGGAACATTTAGACATGCTTAGTAAGCTTAAGTCTAAACAAGAACTTGTTGGTGAGATTATCAACTTATTGCAATCACCTGCTAAGAATGTTATCGCGGCTCTTCAAAGTGGAGAGCATAAGTTGGCAGGAATTGTGAAAACACTTTCAGAAAGAGAATAAGATTATTAACAGAATTAATTACTTAATTAAAAATGGCAGATTTAAAAGATTTCGCAGAGCAGCTAGTAAACCTTTCAGTTAAAGAGGTTAATGAATTAGCTACTATTTTAAAAGACGAGTATGGTATCGAACCTGCTGCAGCTGGAGCTGTAATGGTAGCTGGTGGTGGCGGTGCTGAAGGTGGTGGAGACGCTGCTGAAGAAAAATCAGCATTTGATGTTGTTTTGAAAGCACCAGGTGGAGCTAAATTAGCTGTCGTAAAACTAGTGAAAGAACTAACAGGTCTTGGCTTGAAAGAAGCTAAAGAAATGGTAGACGGAGCACCTAGTACAGTGAAAGAAGGAGTAGCAAAAGACGAAGCAGAGGCGCTTAAAAAGCAGCTTGAAGAAGCAGGTGCCGAAGTTGAGTTGAAATAATTTATTTTAAATCAACAAAGGTAGGCCTGGCTCCCTTCCGAAATTTTCGGAAAAGGGATCAGGTCTTTTCCTGTTTGTACACTTCACAGCTTTCTTGATCATTTTTGAACTAAAACAGATAAAGCTTTGGCTATAACTAAATCTGAGAGAATTAATTTCTCGTCAATAAAATCAGTAATTGACTATCCCGATTTTCTGGATCTTCAACTAAAGTCTTTTCAAGACTTCTTTCAGCTGGATACTCCTTCTGATAAAAGAAGAGATGAAGGACTATATAAGGTTTTCATGGAGAACTTTCCAATCTCCGATTCCAGAGACAATTTCGTTCTAGAATTTGTTGATTACACAGTTGATCCTCCAAAATACTCTGTAGATGAGAGTGTAGAACGTGGGTTGACATACTCAGTTCCTCTAAAAGCTAAGCTTAGATTGCTTTGTAATGACGAGGAGAATGAAGATTTCGAGACCATGGAACAGGAGGTTTTCTTAGGAAACATTCCTTACATGACAGCCAAGGGGTCTTTTGTTATCAATGGAGCTGAGAGAGTAATTGTATCACAGTTGCATAGGTCCCCAGGTGTTTTCTTTGCTCAGAGCAAGCATACCAACGGGACTTTACTTTATAGTGCTAGAATTATTCCTTTCAAAGGTTCTTGGATCGAATTTGCTACTGACGTTAACAACGTCATGTATGCCTATATTGACAGGAAAAAGAAATTCCCTATTACAACTCTTTTGAGATCTATTGGGTATGGTTCTGATAAAGAAATCTTAGATTTATTTGGTCTGTCTGAAGAAATTGAGGCTACAACGAAAGAGTTAAAGAAGGTTGTAGGCAGAAGACTTGCAGCGAGAGTTCTTAGAACCTGGACGGAAGATTTTGTTGATGAGGATACTGGAGAAGTTGTATCAATTGATAGAAATGAAGTAATTCTTGAAAGAGATAGTATTATTTCAGAAGATGATTTAGAGATTATAACTGAGTCTGGAACAAAATCAATTATTCTTCATAGAAAGGATGTGAATGTTGCGGATTACAGCATCGTCTATAACACACTACAAAAAGATAACTCTAACTCGGAAAAGGAAGCTGTTGAGCAAATTTATCGTCAGCTTAGAAATACTGATGCTCCTGATGAGCAGACTGCACGGGATATCATTCAGAACCTTTTCTTTAGTGATAAAAGGTACGATTTAGGTGAAGTTGGTAGATATAGAATAAATAAGAAATTAGGTCTTGAGTTGGGTTATGAAAAAAGAACCCTAACTACAGAAGACATTATTTTAATTGTGAAATATCTGATTGGCTTGATCAACAGTCGAGCAGTAGTTGATGATATTGATCACTTAAGCAATAGAAGAGTTAGAACAGTTGGAGAGCAGCTTTATTCTCAATTCGGAGTTGGTTTAGCTAGAATGGCTAGAACAATTCGTGAGAGAATGAACGTAAGAGATAACGAAGATTTCAAGCCAGTTGATTTGATCAACGCTAGAACCCTTTCTTCAGTTATTAATTCCTTCTTTGGAACTAATCAACTCTCTCAGTTCATGGATCAAACAAATCCTTTAGCTGAGGTTACTCACAAAAGGAGAATGTCTGCTCTTGGACCAGGAGGTCTTTCAAGAGAACGAGCTGGTTTTGAGGTTCGTGATGTTCATTATACGCATTACGGAAGATTGTGTACGATTGAAACACCAGAAGGTCCGAATATCGGTTTGATATCATCACTTTGCGTTCACGCGAAAGTGAATCAAATGGGATTCATTGAGACTCCATATAGAGTAGTAGAAGAAGGTAAGGTAGATATGTCTGGAAATGTTCTTTTCCTTACTGCCGAGGAAGAGGATACACACAACATTGCCCAAGCTAACGCTCCACTAAAAGATAATGGTGTTTTCTTAAATGATAAAGTTAAGGCAAGATTTGAAGGAGATTTTCCTGTTGTTGAGCCCACTGAATTAAAATATATGGACGTTGCGCCGAACCAAATTGTATCGGTTGCTGCATCTATGATTCCATTCCTTGAGCACGATGATGCGAACAGGGCTTTGATGGGATCAAACATGCAACGTCAAGCAGTTCCACTACTTCGCCCTCAAGCTCCAATTGTTGGAACTGGTTTGGAAGGAAGAGTTGCAACAGACTCAAGATCATTGGTTGTTGCAGAAGGAGCAGGCGTTATTGAATACGTTGACTCGAAAAAAATCGTAGTAAGATACGAGCGTTCTGAAGAAGACGAAATTGTGTCTTTCTCGAGTCCGAGTGTTACATACGATTTGATTAAGTTCAGAAGAACGAATCAGGATACTTGTATTAACCTTAAACCAATTGTTGGTAAAGGCGACAAAGTTGCTAAAGGTCAACCATTGTGCGATGGTTTCGCGACTGAAAAAGGTGAATTGGCTCTCGGTAGAAACTTGCAAGTTGCATACATGCCGTGGCAAGGTTACAACTTTGAGGATGCAATCGTAATCTCTGAAAAAGTTGTAAGAGAGGATATCTTTACATCTATTCATATTGATGAATATGAGTTAGAGGTTCGAGATACAAAAAGAGGTGAGGAAGAATTAACTTCTGAAATACCAAACGTAAGCGAAGAGGCGGTAAGAAACCTCGATGAGAATGGTATTATCAGAATTGGAGCCGAGATTAAAGAAGGAGATATACTGATTGGAAAAATCACTCCTAAAGGCGAAACTGATCCAACACCAGAAGAAAAACTTCTAAGAGCAATCTTTGGAGACAAAGCAGGAGATGTCAAGGATGCTTCACTTAAAGCATCACCTTCTCTAAGAGGAGTGGTTATTGATACCAAATTGTTCTCAAGACCTAAAAAGGATAAAGACCTTAGAGCTAGAACTAAGAAGGAAGTTGAACTTCTGAAAAGTAGATACAGCAGAGAACTTACTGAGGTTAGAGATCAAATGATAACCAAACTTGTTGACCTGTTAGAAGGTATGTCAAGTATGGGGATCAAGCACAAATTTGGTGACGAGGTGCTATCTAAAGGCTCTAAATTTTCAAGAAAGAACATTGAAGCTAGCTTTTTCCCTGCTAAGAATATATATAGAGATGAAAGTAACTATAATGTTCCTGAGGAAGCAAACCTAATTGCGGATCTAATCATTGAAGATTGGACTAAAGATGAAAAGACTAATGATCTTATTTTTAAGATGATTAAGAATTACATCAATACTAGAAATGAAATCTCTGGAATATTCAAGCGCGAAAGATTCACTTTAGAAGTAGGTGATGAATTGCCTGCAGGAATCGTTCAGCTTGCTAAAGTTTATGTTGCTAAAAAACGTAAGCTTAAGGTTGGAGATAAGATGGCAGGTCGTCATGGTAATAAAGGCGTTGTTGCTAGGATCGTAAGAGAAGAAGATATGCCTTTCATGGAGGATGGAACTCCAATGGATATTGTTCTCAATCCTCTTGGTGTACCTTCTAGGATGAACATCGGTCAGATTTATGAGACTGTACTTGCTTGGGCAGGATTGAAGCTGGGTAAAAAATATGCCACTCCTATATTTGATGGAGCTACAGAAGAAGAAGTTCAAGCTGAGCTTGCTGAAGCTGGTCTTCCATCTTTCGGTAGAACATATCTATACGATGGACTTACAGGTAAGAAATTTGATCAGCCTGTAACTGTTGGAATAGCCTACATGCTGAAACTTGGTCACTTAGTTGACGATAAGATGCACGCAAGAAGTATCGGACCTTACTCACTCATCACTCAGCAACCTCTAGGTGGTAAAGCACAATTTGGAGGTCAGAGATTTGGTGAGATGGAAGTTTGGGCTCTTGAGGCATTTGGTGCGGCCAATGTTCTCCAAGAGATTCTAACAATCAAATCCGATGATGTAATTGGCAGAGCCAAAGCATACGAAGCAATCGTAAAAGGTGAAAACATGCAAAAGCCTAACATTCCTGAATCATTCAATGTACTGGTTCATGAATTGAGAGGGCTGGCACTAGAAATCACTTTAGACTAATTTTTTGAACAATAGCCCCCTTTCATGGGGGCAACTATATAGATCATATTAATTATGGCATTCAGAAAAAATAAAAAACTCAATAACGACTTCTCTAAAGTAACGATCAGCTTGGCTTCACCAGAGTCAATTCTTGAAAGTTCGCATGGAGAAGTTACTCAGCCGGAGACGATCAACTATCGTACTTACAAGCCTGAAATGGGAGGGCTTTTTTGTGAGCGAATATTTGGTCCTGTCAAAGATTGGGAGTGTCATTGTGGGAAATATAAGAGAATCAGATATAAAGGCATTATCTGTGATAGATGTGGTGTTGAGGTTACTGAGAAGAAAGTAAGACGTGAAAGAATGGGGCACATAGAACTAGTAGTTCCTGTTGCTCACATTTGGTATTTCAGATCTCTCCCCAATAAAATCGGATATCTTTTGGGACTTCCGACTAAAAAATTGGATCAGATTATTTATTACGAACGTTACGTAGTAATCCAAGCAGGAACCAAGGAAGAAGACGGCATCAATAGATTGGATTTCTTGACCGAAGAGGAATACCTTGATATTCTTGATAAGCTTCCAAGAGAAAATCAGATGCTTGACGATGAAGATCCACAAAAATTTATCGCTAAGATGGGAGCTGAAGCTCTTGAGATGCTATTAGCAAGAACAGAACTTGATGATTTGTCATATCAATTGCGTCATCAAGCGGCGACTGATACTTCACAGCAGAGAAAAGCTGAAGCATTAAAACGCTTAAGAGTTGTTGAGGCATTTAGAGATGCTAGAACAAGAATTGAGAATAAGCCAGAGTGGATGATCATCAAAATGGTGCCTGTCATTCCACCAGAACTTCGTCCATTGGTTCCACTAGATGGAGGTCGATTTGCAACTTCTGACTTAAATGATCTATACAGAAGAGTAATTATCAGAAACAATCGTCTGAAAAGATTAATTGATATTAAGGCTCCAGAAGTAATTCTTAGAAATGAGAAAAGGATGCTTCAGGAAGCTGTTGATTCGCTTTTTGATAACTCAAGAAAGGTGAACGCCGTTAGATCTGATGGAAATAGAGCTTTGAAATCTTTAAGTGACATGCTTAAAGGAAAGCAAGGTAGGTTCCGTCAAAACTTACTTGGTAAGCGTGTTGATTATTCTGGTAGATCAGTTATTGTGGTTGGACCAGAATTGAAAATGCATGAATGTGGTCTTCCAAAGGATATGGCTGCTGAGCTTTTCAAACCATTCGTAATCAGAAAACTGATTGAAAGAGGTATTGTTAAGACTGTAAAGTCTGCGAAGAAAATAGTTGACAGGAAAGATCCTGTAGTTTGGGATATCTTGGAGAACGTATTGAAAGGACACCCTGTTATGCTTAACCGTGCTCCTACGTTGCACAGGTTAGGTATTCAAGCTTTCCAGCCAAAACTGATTGAAGGAAAAGCGATTCAACTTCATCCGTTAGTTTGTACAGCATTCAACGCCGATTTTGATGGTGACCAAATGGCTGTTCACGTTCCTCTTGGACATGAAGCTATATTAGAAGCATCCCTATTGATGCTTTCTACGCACAATATTTTGAATCCTGCAAATGGAGCACCAATTGCGGTTCCATCTCAGGATATGGTATTGGGACTGTACTATATTACCAAAGGAAGAAAAAGCACTAAGGAAAAACCAGTAATTGGAGAGGGAAGAAGCTTCTATAATGCAGAAGAAGTTGTTATTGCTTTGAATGAAGAGAAGCTTTCTCAGCATGCTCACATAAAAGTGCGAACGAATGTTCGTAATGAAGATGGGGAACTTGAGACAAAAGTAATCGAAACTGTAGCTGGTAGGGTTTTATTCAATCAGCATGTGCCGGAGGAAGTTGGATATGTTGATGAGCTTTTGACTAAGAAGAAACTACAGAAAATCATTTCTCATGTCTTCAAGATATCTGGAATGGCTAAAACAGCTCATTTCTTAGATGATATCAAAGAACTTGGATTCCAAATGGCTTACAAAGGCGGTCTTTCTATGGGATTGGATAACATCCAGATTCCAGCAGAAAAAGATGGACTTGTAGCTCAAGCCAAAGAGGAAGTAGATGCAGTGTGGAATAACTATTTGATGGGGCTTATTACAGATAATGAGCGATACAATCAAGTTATTGATATTTGGACAAGAACGAATACGTTGTTGACCAACACACTGATGCAGCAGTTAGAAGAAGATGATCAAGGATTCAATTCTATCTACATGATGATGCACTCTGGAGCTAGAGGCTCAAGAGAGCAAATTCGTCAGCTTGGAGGAATGAGAGGCTTGATGGCCAAACCTCAAAAGAATCTTCAAGGGTCTGTTGGTGAAATTATTGAAAACCCTATTCTTTCTAATTTCAAAGAAGGACTAGATGTAATTGAGTACTTTATATCAACACACGGAGCTAGAAAAGGTCTTGCAGATACAGCATTGAAAACAGCTGATGCAGGATATCTAACTCGACGTTTGGTGGATGTTGCGCAAGACATGGTTGTCAATGAGGACGATTGTGGAACGCTAAGAGGTCTTTCAGTACAAGCGTTAAAAGATAACGAGGATATAGTCGAGCCACTTTCTGAGAGAATTTTAGGGAGAGTTTCTGTTCATGATGTTTATGATCCTATTAGTGAAAAACTCATCATTGAATCAGGAGGCGAGATTACGGAAGAAATTGCTGATTTCATTGATACTACAGCGATAGATGAAGTTGAGATACGATCTGTATTGACATGTGAATCCAAGCGAGGAATCTGTGCAAAATGCTACGGTAGAAATCTTTCTACGGGACGCATGTCCAATATTGGGGAGTCAGTGGGAGTTATTGCGGCTCAGTCTATTGGTGAGCCAGGAACGCAACTTACACTAAGAACATTCCACGTTGGGGGTACGGCATCCAACATTGCAGTTGATGCAAATATTAAATCTAAGTTCGATGGAGTCATTGAGTATGATGAGTTGAGAACAGTAGATTCTACAGATGAAGAAGGCAACAAAGTAAAAGTTGTAATGGGTAGATCTGGAGAGCTTAGAGTACTAGACCCCAAAAAGGAGAAAGTACTTATAAGTAACCATGTTCCTTACGGATCAATACTTAAGGTGAAAGATGGTGATAAGGTTAAAACTGGAGATGAACTTTGTTTCTGGGATCCTTACAATGCTGTTATTTTGGCCGAATTCAACGGTAAAGCTGAATTTGATGCCATCATCGAAGGAATCACATACAAGGAAGAATCTGATGAGCAGACTGGTCACAGAGAAAAGGTGATCATCGAAACAAAGGATAAAACGAAAAACCCTGCAGTGGTTGTTGCTGGGAAGGATGATTCTAAAGGATATAACATTCCAGTAGGAGCTCACCTTTCAGTGGCTGAAGGAGAGGATATTAAGGCTGGACAGGTTTTGGCTAAAATTCCAAGAAGAACAGGAAAGTCTAGAGATATCACTGGAGGTTTACCTAGAGTAACGGAGCTATTTGAGGCAAGAAACCCTTCAAATCCAGCAGTTGTTACTGAAATAGATGGAGTGGTTACCTACGGAGGAATCAAGAGAGGTAATAGAGAAATTTTCATCGAGTCGAAAGATGGAGTTAAGAAAAGATATCTAGTTCCTTTATCGAAACATATTCTAGTACAGGATAATGATTTCATCAAAGCAGGTGAATCACTGTCAGATGGCGCTACAACACCAGCTGATATCCTTAAAATTCAGGGTCCAACAGCGGTCCAAGAATATCTTGTAAATGAAATACAGGAAGTATATCGACTACAAGGTGTAAAAATCAATGATAAGCATATTGAAGTTATCGTTCGTCAGATGATGCAAAAGGTGATTATCATCGATGCTGGTGATACTAATTTCCTAACTAATCAGACGGTTGATAGGTTTGCTTTCATGGAAGAGAATGATAACATCCTTGACAAGAAAGTAGTCATGGAAGCTGGAGATTCTGAGACATTGAAGCCAGGAATGATTATCACTAGCAGAAAGCTAAGAGATGAGAATTCTAACCTTAAGAGAAGAGATTTAAAGATTGTTGAAGTAAGAAGTGCAGAACCAGCGGTTTCGCAACCAATTCTTCAAGGAATCACTCAAGCCTCTTTAGGTACTGAGAGCTTTATTTCAGCAGCATCGTTCCAAGAAACAACCAAAGTATTGAGTGAAGCTTCGATAAGAGGTAAGGCTGATTACTTGGCTGGATTGAAAGAAAACGTTATCGTTGGACACTTGATCCCTGCAGGAACTGGTAGCAGAGGATTTCAGAATAAGATCGTGACTTCTAATGAGGATTACGAAAACCTTATTGCTTCTAAGGAAGAATTCGAGAAGTCCAAAGAGTATGAATCTTAATCATGGATAAGGACGAAAAGAACGCTAAAGGGTCGAATCAGATAAACATTGAGTTATCTGAGGAGACCGCTGAAGGCGTATATGCCAACTTGGCAATGATCGCACACTCAAGTAGTGAGTTTGTAATAGATTTTATCAGATTGATGCCAGGGGTACCTAAGGCCAAAGTCAAATCAAGAATTGTAATCACACCTGAACATGCAAAAAGGCTTCTTAATGCTCTTCAGGACAATATTGACAAGTTTGAAAGTTCTTTTGGAGATATCAAATCGGTGGATGAAGCTCCTAAGTTTCCAATGAATTTTGGAGGAACAATGGGAGAAGCATGAAATTCTTCAAGGATATTTCATTTTTCAATTGTGATTTAAAAATCAATATATCTATCTTTGCGTCCCTGAATTCGTCAGGACGAAAATTGCTAAATACGAAACAATCATAGAATGCCAACTATTCAACAATTAGTAAGAAAGGGCAGAACGAAGTTAACTTCTAAGTCTAAATCCCCTGCTTTGGACTCTTGTCCTCAAAGAAGAGGAGTTTGTACAAGGGTTTATACTACCACACCAAAGAAGCCGAACTCTGCAATGAGAAAAGTTGCTAGAGTAAGACTTACAAACGGTAAGGAAGTAAATGCTTACATACCGGGAGAAGGGCACAACTTACAAGAGCACTCAATAGTGTTAATTCGTGGCGGAAGAGTTAAGGATTTACCAGGAGTAAGATATCACATCATTAGAGGAGCTCTCGATACCGCTGGTGTTAGTGGAAGACTTCAGAGAAGATCTAAATACGGTGCAAAAAGACCAAAAGACAAAAAGTAATTTCTAAGTAATGAGAAAGTCAAAACCTAAGAAGAGGTACATTCTACCTGATCCGATTTACAAAGACACGCTTGTAACCAAGTTTGTTAACAATCTTATGTTGAGAGGTAAGAAAAGTATTTCTTACAGCATTTTCTATGATGCAATTAAATTGGTTGAAGAGAAGACAGGTGAAAATGGTATTGAAACCTGGAAAAGTGCGCTAAGCAATATTAGTCCTGGAGTTGAAGTCAAGAGTAGAAGAGTTGGCGGAGCTACTTTCCAAGTGCCGATAGAGGTTCGTCCAGAGCGAAAGATTTCTTTAGGTCTTAAGTGGATGATCAAGTATGCAAGAATGAGAGGAGAGAAAACCATGAAAGAAAGGTTAGCTGCTGAAATCATTGCTGCATCGAAAGGTGAAGGAGCTTCTGTGAAAAAGAAGGATGATACTCACCGAATGGCTGAAGCCAACAAAGCTTTTTCTCACTTCAGATTCTAATATCGAAAATTAAAATGGCTAGAGATTTAAAGTTCACTAGAAATATTGGTATTGCTGCGCATATCGATGCTGGAAAGACAACTACCACAGAGAGAGTTCTTTACTATACTGGTGTTAGTCACAAAATTGGTGAGGTTCACGATGGGGCTGCCACTATGGACTGGATGGAGCAGGAGCAAGAAAGAGGTATTACGATTACTTCTGCTGCGACGACAGTTTTTTGGAAGTATAAAAATGATGAATATCACATAAACATCATCGATACTCCAGGTCACGTTGATTTCACTGTAGAAGTAAATAGATCACTAAGAGTACTTGATGGGTTGGTTTTCTTGTTTAGTGCTGTTGATGGAGTAGAACCTCAATCAGAGACTAACTGGAGACTAGCTGATAACTATAAAGTTGCTAGAATCGGTTTTGTTAATAAAATGGATAGAGCAGGTGCTGACTTCCTTAACGTGTGTAAGCAGGTTAAAGAAATGTTGGGTACTAAAGCTGTCCCTTTGCAATTACCAATTGGAGCAGAAGAAACGTTCAAAGGTGTTGTTGATCTTGTAGAAAATAAAGCTATTGTCTGGAATGAGGATGACATGGGCATGACTTTCGAGGAGATTGAGATTCCTGAGGATATGGTTGAAGATGTAGCTCACTACAGAGAAAATCTTTTGGAGTCTGTTGCTGACTATGATGAAACTTTGCTAGAGAAGTATTTCGAAGATCCAGAGTCTATTACAAGAGATGAGATCGTTGCAGCTTTAAGATCAGCTACAATTGATTTGGCATTTGTTCCAATGACATGTGGATCAGCTTTTAAGAATAAAGGTGTTCAGGCCATGCTTGATTACGTTATGGAATTGCTTCCTTCACCTTTAGATAGAGATAATATTACAGGGACTAACCCTGATACAGAGGAGCAGGTTACAAGGAATCCAAGCCCAGACGAACCGTTTGCAGCTCTTGCATTTAAGATCGCAACTGATCCATTTGTTGGAAGACTTTGTTTTGCGAGATCTTATTCTGGAATACTTGGATCAGGTTCATATGTGTACAATACACGAACCGGAAAGAAAGAAAGAATTTCTAGGATTTTCCAAATGCATGCCAACAAGCAAAATCAAATCGATCAGTTTCATGCTGGAGATATTGCTGCTGTTGTTGGTTTCAAGGATATTAAAACAGGGGATACCCTTTGTGACGAAAAGCATAGAATTGTTTTAGAGTCAATGGATTTTCCTGATCCAGTTATTGGATATGCTATTGAGCCTAAGACTCAGGCTGATGTTGATAAGTTAGGTATAGGAATCGGTAAACTAATTGAAGAAGATCCTACTCTTCAGGTTGAAACGAATCACGATACTGGTCAGACTATTCTTAAAGGGATGGGAGAGCTACACCTTGATATCATCATTGACAGGTTGAAAAGAGAGTTCAAAGTTGAGATTAATCAGGGAGCTCCTCAAGTTGCATACAAAGAGGCAATTAGAGAGACCGTCGAGCATAAGGAAGTATATAAGAAGCAATCAGGAGGTAGAGGTAAATTTGCAGATATTGTATTTGAGCTAGGACCAATTGATGAAGATATAGAGCAAAAAGAAGGCCTTCAGTTTGTGAATAATATTGTTGGAGGAGTTATTCCGAAAGAATTTATTCCTTCAATTGAAAAAGGCTTCAAAGAAGCAATGAAAAATGGTTCACTTGCAGGTTATCCGTTAGATAGCATGAAAGTGAGAGTTTTCCATGGTTCTTTCCATGATGTGGATTCTGATGCGCTTTCATTTGAGCTAGCTGCTAGAATTGGCTTCAAAGAAGCTTCAAAGAAGGCAAGGCCAGTTCTTTTAGAACCTATTATGTCTGTAGAAGCAGTGACTCCTGATGAATACACAGGATCTATTACTGGTGACTTGAACAAGAGAAGAGGTTTGATGAAGGGTATGGATACTAGAGGAACTTCAAGCGTAATCAAAGCTGACGTTCCATTGTCTGAGCTTTTTGGATATGTTACTGATTTAAGAACGATAAGTTCAGGTAGAGCTACGGCTAACCTTACCTTCTCTCACTATGATCAAGTACCACAAAATATAGCTGATAAAGTAATTGCTGAGGTCAAAGGAGCTGACGCTAAATAGATATTGAGATGAATCAAAAAATTAGAATTAAACTAAAATCTTACGATCACAATTTGGTTGATAAATCTTCTGAGAAGATCGTTAGAGCTGTGAAAACTACAGGAGCTGTTGTGAGTGGTCCAATACCTCTTCCAACAGTTAAGGAGAAGTTTACGGTTTTGAAATCACCACATGTCAATAAAAAGGCGCGTGAGCAATTTCAGCTATGCACTTACAAAAGACTAGTTGATATTTATTCGAACAGCGCAAAAACGGTGGATGCTCTTATGAAGCTAGAGCTCCCAAGCGGTGTAGACGTAGAGATCAAGGTTTAATTAAAATAGGCTTTTCACAAAGAACCAACAGCCTTGTGGTGTTGGTTCTTTTTTTATGTCAAAATAAGACATAATAATCTTTTGATCAGAGAAGGGAATTGCTATCTTTGCAGTCCTTTTCACGAAAATATTTTTCGGAAACGGAGAAATCATAATTATTAAGCAAGATGCCGGGTATAATTGGTAGAAAATTAGGGATGACAAGTACGTTCGACGAGAACGGTAAAAACGTAGCTTGTACGCTTGTTCAAGCTGGTCCCTGCGTTGTAACGCAAGTGAAGAACGAAGAGACTGATGGTTATAAAGCTGTTCAGTTGGCTTATGGCGAGAGAAAGGAGAAGAATACTCCTAAGGCTCTTAAGGGGCATTTCTCTAAAGCTAAGACTTCACCAAAAAGTAAACTAGTAGAGTTTAGAGATTTTCGTGCTGAATTTGAAGATAAGGTTCAATTAGGAAATACTATTTCAACAGAGGATGTTTTTGTTGAGGGTGATTTCTTAGATGCGATCGGTACTTCAAAAGGTAAAGGCTTTCAAGGTGTTGTGAAGAGACACGGGTTTGGTGGTGTTGGACAAGCAACGCACGGTCAGCATAATAGACTAAGAGCTCCTGGTTCAATTGGTGCTTGTTCGTTTCCTTCAAGAGTCTTTAAGGGAATGAAAATGGCTGGTAGAACTGGTGGAGATAGAGTGAAAGTACTTAATCTTAAGGTGGTTAAGATTTACTCAGAAAAGAATTTGGTACTAGTAAGTGGCTCTATACCTGGAGCGAAGAACTCTTACGTAATCCTTGAAAAATAAGATGAAGGTTTCTGTAGTCAATATTAAAGGAGAAGATACGGGTAGAGAAATAAGCCTTGATAAGAAGGTTTTTGGAATCGAGCCCAATGAGCATGCAGTTTACTTAGAGGTTAAGCAATACTTAGCTAACCAAAGACAAGGAACGCATAAGGTTAAGACTAGAAATGAAGTTTCTGGTTCTACAAGAAAAATTAAGAAGCAAAAGGGAACGGGTACAGCCAGAGCGGGTAGTATTAAGTCACCTATCTTCAGGGGTGGAGGAACTATGTTTGGTCCTGAGCCTAGAGATTACAGTTTCAAGCTGAATAGAAAACTAAAGCAGTTAGCCAAAAGGTCTGCTCTTTCTGCTAAAGCGAAAGATAAGAAGATTAAAGTTTTGGAGGATTTTAATTTGGATTCACCAAAAACGAAAGAGTTTATTTCGATTCTTAAAAATTTGGAATCAGAATCAACTAAGTCTTTAATAGTATTGGGCTCTACAAATCAAAATGTTTTCTTGTCTTCAAGAAACATTAAGAATGTAAAAGTATCTCCGATGGATGGTATTAGCACTTATGATCTTGTAAATGCTCAGCAATTGATTTTGATGGAAAGCTCAGTTGAGGTAATCCAAAATACATTAAACTAAGATGGGAGTATTAATAAAGCCTTTAGTTACTGAAAAAGTATCTGCTCTTAGCGAGCAAGGTAAATATGGATTTATTGTTAGCAGAGATGCTAATAAAGTTCAGATAAGAAAGGAAGTTGAAAAGACTTACGGAGTTACGGTAGAGAGTGTTAATACTATGGTGCAGGCTGGTAAAGCTAAATCCAGGCATACAAAATCTGGTGTGATAGAAGGTAAGAAACCAACTTACAAAAAAGCGATTGTAAAGATTGCTGAAGGTGATATTATTGATTTTTATAGCGGAATATAAATTAGACAGATAGATGGCTGTTAAGAAACTTAGACCGATTACACCTGGACAGAGATTCAGAGTTGCTCCGGTATTTGACGATATCACGAAGAGCACCCCTGAGAAATCTTTGCTTACCGCTAAGAAAAGAGGTGGGGGTAGAAACAATAGCGGAAGAATGACTATCCGAAATGTAGGTGGTGGTCATAAAAGGAAGATCCGTGATATTGATTTCAAAAGAGAGAAACATGGTATTCCTGCGACTGTAAAGGCAATAGAGTATGATCCTTCTAGAACAGCAAGGATAGCTTTACTTTATTATGCAGATGGAGAGAAAACGTATATCGTAGCTCCGGCAGGTTTAAAGGTTGATGATAAGATATTTTCTGGCCCGGGTATAGCACCTGAGTTGGGTAACAGACTTTTACTTTCTGAGATTCCTCTTGGTACAATTGTACATTGTATCGAGTTGAAGCCAGGAAAAGGAGCTTCTTTGGCAAGAAGCGCTGGAGCTTATGCTCAGCTAGTTGCTAGAGAAGGTAAGTATTCGACATTGAAACTTCCTTCTGGAGAGATTAGAATGGTTTTGAATACGTGTTATGCAACCATAGGAACTGTTTCAAATAGCGATCACATGAATGTGAGACTAGGTAAGGCTGGAAGAAACAGATGGAAGGGTAGAAGACCTAGAGTAAGAGGTGTTGCAATGAACCCGGTTGATCACCCAATGGGTGGAGGAGAAGGAAGATCTTCAGGAGGTCATCCAAGATCGAGAAACGGAGTTTATGCTAAGGGAGGCAAAACCAGAAAGCCGAATAAATATTCAGATAAGCTGATTGTAACTAAGAGAAAATAATGTCAAGATCACTCAAAAAAGGACCTTATATAGATTTCAGGCTTGAGAAGAAAGTTGATGCCATGAATGATTCTGGTAAGAAATCAGTCATCAAAACTTGGTCAAGAAGATCTATGATTTCACCAGATTTCGTAGGACATACTTTCGCGGTTCACAATGGGAATAAATTTATTCCAGTATTTGTGACAGAGAACATGGTAGGTCATAAACTAGGGGAGTTTGCTCCTACTAGAAACTTTAGAGGTCATATTGCTAAGAAGGACAAAGGCAAAAGATAATTAGATGGAAGCTGCAGAAAAAAAACTGAAAAAGTCGGTAAAGATTCGACTTCAGAAAGAGGCAATTAAAAAGCATAAGGAAGAGAACAAGGGACGATTGGGTGCTGTGAAAGCTTCTCTTAGAAATGTGCCGACATCTCCTCGCAAGATGAGAATTGTTGCTGATATGATTCGAGGAGAGAGAGTGAATGTCGCTTTGAACTTATTAAGATTTGACAATAAGCATTCTTCAGGAGCCATCGAGAAATTGTTACTTACTGCTATAGCAGATTGGCAAGCAATGAATGAAGAAGTGAAGATTGAGGATGCTGACTTAGTTGTAAGTGAGATATATGTAGATGGAGGTAAGATGCTTAAAAGGCTGAGACCTGCTCCACAAGGAAGAGCACATAGAATAAGAAAACGTTCGAATCATATCACTATTTCAGTTAGTGATGCTAGCGAAAATGGAGTTCAATCTGATACAAAAGAAAATTAATTACTGATGGGACAAAAGGTAAATCCAGTAGGTTTTAGGTTAGGAATCGTAAAGGGTTGGGACTCTGCATGGTTTGGAGGAAAAAATTTCTCAGACAAAATCGTAGAGGATCATAAGATTAGAAAGTATATAGCAGCTCGTATTCCAAAAGGGGGAGTATCGAAAGTAGTTATAGAAAGAACGCTTAAAAGAATAACCTTAACCATTCATACTGCGCGTCCAGGAGTTGTGATTGGAAAAGGCGGATCTGAGGTAGATAAGATCAAAGAGGAGCTTAAAAAGCTCACGGGGAAGGATATCCAGATTAACATTTTTGAAATAAAAAGACCTGAGCTTGATGCCAAGCTTGTTGGTGAGTCAATCGCTCAGCAGTTACAGGCAAGAATTTCATTTAGGAGAGCAATGAAGCAATCAATTGCTTCATCTATGAGAGTAGGAGCTCAAGGAATTAAGATAAAAGTAAGTGGTCGTCTTGGAGGAGCTGAGATGGCACGAAGTGAACAATACAAAGAAGGTAGAATTCCACTTCACACATTAAGAGCCGACATAGATTATGATCTTTCTGAAGCAAATACTGTTTATGGAAAAATCGGAATCAAAGTTTGGATATTTAAAGGTGAGGTTTTCGGTAAGAGAGATTTATCTCCAAATGTTGGGATGACTTCAGGTGGAGGTAACGCCGGTGGAGGAGCTGGTGGGCCTAAGAGAAGAAGACCAGGAGGAGCTCCAGGTGATGGACCGAAAAGAAGAAGAGAACGTAAGTAATCCTTTTTAAAAGCTAAGCAATGTTACAGCCGAAAAGAACGAAATTTAGAAAACGTCAGAAAGGAAGAGTCAAAGGACTCGCTCAAAGAGGTCATAGATTGGCTTTTGGAAACTTTGGTATCAAATCCCTTGAGCCGGGTTGGATTACTAGTCGACAAATAGAAGCAGCACGTATTGCTGTTACTAGAGCAATGAAAAGAGAAGGTCAGGTTTGGATTAGGATTTTTCCAGACAAGCCAGTCACAAAGAAGCCTGCTGAAGTACGTATGGGTAAGGGTAAGGGAGCACCAGAATATTGGGTAGCTGTTATAAAACCAGGAACCATCCTTTTCGAAGCTACAGGTGTTGACAAGGCTGCTGCGACAGAAGCTTTAAGACTAGCAGCTCAAAAGCTTCCGATAAAAACAAAATTTGTAGTACGTAGAGACTATACAGGAGCATGAAAAATTCAGAAATAGTAGGTCTAAGCCTAGAAGAGCTAATCAATAAGTTAGCAGCTGAAAAAGAAAATTACGGCAAGCTTAAGTTTGCTCATAGCATTACGCCTATTGAGAATCCTATGAAAATTAAGGAGGCAAGGAAGTTGATTGCTAGAATTGAGACTGAAATTAGAGCTAAAGAACTAAGTAAATAAGCGCATCGATGGAAAGAAATTTACGAAAAGAGCGTGTTGGACAAGTAGTCAGCAATAAGATGCAAAAGACTATTACCGTGGCTGTGAATCGAAAAGAGAAGCACCCTATGTACGGTAAGTTCATCAGAAAGACAACTAAATTCACGGCTCATGACGAGACCAATGATTGCAACATAGGTGATACTGTGCGCATAATGGAAACTCGTCCTTTGAGTAAGAATAAAAGGTGGAGATTAGTTGAAGTATTAGAAAGAGCTAAGTAAAGATGATACAGCAGGAATCGAGATTAAATGTTGCGGATAACAGTGGAGCTAAAGAAGTTCTTTGTATCCGAGTTCTTGGAGGAACAAAGAAGCGTTACGCTTCAGTAGGAGATACCATTGTTGTCACAGTTAAGTCGGCTATTTCTTCTAGTAGCTTAAAGAAAGGTACTGTTTCAAAAGCTGTTATAGTAAGGACTAAGAAAGAAGTTAGAAGAAAAGATGGTTCATATATCCGTTTTGAGGATAATGCAGCAGTTCTCCTTAACCCAAACGATGAACCTAGAGGAACGAGGATTTTTGGTCCTGTAGCAAGAGAGCTTAGGGAACGTCAATTTATGAAAATCGTGTCTTTGGCACCTGAAGTACTTTAATTATGTCACAGAAAGCAACAAAATTTCACGTAAGAAAAGGCGATACTGTAGAGGTAATTGCTGGTAATGATAAGGGTAAGACTGGTAAAGTGCTTGAAGTCATAACTGAAAAGTACAGAGCTATTGTTGAAGGAGCCAATATGGTAACCAAGCATGTAAAGCCATCTGCTACAAAACCTGAAGGAGGAAGAGAAGAAACTGAAGCTGCAATTCATTTAAGTAATCTTAAATTGATTGATCCAGCTAAGGGCGAGACTACTAGAACAGGAAGAAAACTTAACAGCGACGGTAAGTTGCAGCGATATTCTAAAAAAACTGGAGAATTTATCACTAATGGCTAGACCTAGATTAAAAGACAAATACATTAACGATATCGTGACTGAGCTCAAAGAGAAATTTGAGTATAAGTCAGTGATGGAAGTTCCTAAGTTGCTTAAAATCTCTGTTAATAAGGGAATTGGAGCAGCAGTGTCAGACAAGAAATTGGTTGATGTAGGAGTTGAAGAACTTTCTACAATCACTGGTCAGAAGGCTGTGCCTACTGTAGCAAAGAACTCTATTTCCAATTTCAAATTGAGAGAAGGAATGCCGATTGGAGCTAGAGTTACTTTAAGAGGAGACAGAATGTACGAATTTTTAGATCGTCTTATGACCGTAGCACTACCTCGTGTACGAGATTTCAAAGGGATAAAGACAAAAGGATTTGACGGAAGAGGTAACTATACCTTGGGTGTTCAGGAGCAAATTATTTTCCCTGAAATAAGTATTGATAAGGTGAATCGTATCACTGGTATGGATATCACTTTTGTTACTTCTGCTAAGACAGATGAAGAAGGATTGGCGTTATTAAAAGCATTTGGCATGCCGTTTATGGCAGGTAAAAAATAATATTATGGCTAGAGAAGCGGTAAAAGCTAGAGAAAGAAAGAGAGAAAAACTTGTTGCAAGATACGCTGACAAAAGAGCGGCTCTAAAAGCAGAAGGTGATTATGATGCTCTTGATAAACTACCTAGAAACTCTTCTAGGGTAAGATTGCACAATAGATGTAAGCTTACTGGTAGGCCGAAAGGATACATGAGAAAGTTCGGTATCTCAAGGGTTACTTTTAGAGAGATGGCGTCTGCAGGTAAAATACCTGGAGTAACAAAAGCGAGTTGGTAAATCTTTTGTTAAGATCTTTCAATAATATTTTAAAATATTACTTAATTTTGCACCCCTTTTTAGGGGTAGATAATTGTAAAAGAAAATGGTAACAGATCCGATAGGAGATTTTTTGACAAGGATCAGAAATGCAGTGAGCGCAAATCATCGCATTGTTGAGATACCCGCTTCAAATCTTAAAAAAGAAATGACGAAGGTATTGCACAACAAAGGATTCATTCAAAACTACAAGTTTGTTGATGATGACAAGCAAGGAGTCATAAAAATTGCTTTGAAATACAACCCGCAAACTAAACAGTCAGCGATTACTAAGCTTGAAAGAATTAGTACTCCTGGTTTAAGAAAATACGCTGGAGCTGAAAATCTTCCAAGAGTATTGAATGGTTTAGGGATTGCTATTTTATCTACCTCTAGAGGTGTAGTTTCTGATAAAGAAGCTAGAAGAGAGCATATCGGAGGAGAAGTACTTTGTTACGTTTATTAAAAGGAATTAAGAGATGTCAAGAGTAGGCAAAGCACCTATAAATATCCCTGCGGGCGTTACAATTAGCTTAGATAAAACTAAGGTAACTGTCAAAGGCCCTAAAGGAGAGCTTTTTCAAGAGATAGATCCTGATATATCGGTTAAGATAGATGATGGAGTTTTAACTGTTGATAGAGCTACAGAGCAGAAGCGTCATAAGGCTCTTCATGGACTTTACAGATCTTTAATCAATAATATGGTTGAGGGAGTAAGTAATGGTTTCAAGAAAGACCTTGAGCTTGTAGGTGTTGGTTATAAAGCAGCTGTTCAAGGAAACGTACTTGAGCTTAATTTGGGATATTCTCATAATATATTTTTGTCTGTTCCTCAGGAAATTAAAGTTCAAGCTGAAAATGCAAAGGGGCAAAACCCTAAGGTTTCAATTGAAGGAATAGACAAACAATTGGTAGGGCAGATTGCTGCAAAAATAAAGTCACTTAGATCGGTTGAGCCTTACAAAGGAAAAGGTATTCGATTTATAGGTGAGCAGATAAGAAGAAAAGCTGGTAAAACGGCTGCTAAATAATAGATGAGATGGCTGTATCTAAATTAAAAAGAAGAGCAAGAATTAAGAAGGGTATTAGAAATAAGGTCAGTGGTACTGGCGAAATACCTCGCGTGTCTGTTTTTAGAAGCAACAAGGCGATTTATGGACAAATCATAGATGATTTGAAGGGTATTACGCTAGCTGCAGCTTCATCGACTGAGTTAAGTCAGAAGTCACTTACTATTGAAAGTTCTAAGGAAGTAGGAAAGAAACTTGCTGAAAAGGCTAAAGCTGCAGGAATTGATTCCGTTGTTTTTGATAGAAACGGTTATCCGTACCACGGAAGAGTAAAGGCTTTCGCTGAAGGTGCTCGTGAGGGAGGTTTAAAATTTTAAGAAATTATGTCACAGATCAATATTAAAGCAGTCAAAGCCAGCGATATAGACCTTAAAGAAAAGGTTGTAGCAATTAAGCGTGTTGCAAAAGTTGTAAAGGGTGGACGTAGATTTAGTTTTTCAGCGATAGTAGTTGTTGGGGATGGAAATGGCGTTGTTGGATACGGTCTCGGTAAAGCAAATGAAGTAACAGATGCTATTACTAAAGGCGTGGATGATGCTAAAAAGAATCTTGTAAGAGTTCCTCTTTTTAAATCGACTGTACCTCATGATGCTATAGGTAAGTTTGGTGGTGGTTTCGTTTTGTTAAAACCAGCTTCCCAAGGTACTGGTGTTATAGCTGGTGGAGCGATGAGAGCTGTTTTAGAGAGTGCTGGTATTCATGATGTATTGGCAAAATCAAAAGGTTCTTCTAACCCACACAATGTTGTGAAGGCAACATTCGATGCTTTAAGTAAGATGAGAGATCCATTTGCTGTGGCAAAACAAAGAGGAGTTACTTTAGATAAAGTTTTTAACGGATAATCACGATGGCAAAGGTTTTAATAACTCAAAAGAAGAGTATCATTCGTAGGCCAGGAAGACAAAAGTTGACTATTCAGGCTTTAGGTCTTGGTAAGATCAACAGAAGTGTAGAGAAAGAGCTGACTCCTCAGATTTCTGGAATGATTAGTAAGGTTCAACATTTAATTGAAGTTAAAGAACTTTAAGATGCAGTTAGATTCAATAAAGCCAGCGAAAGGGGCTACAAAAAATAGAAAGAAGATTGCCAGAGGGCAGGGTTCAGGTAAAGGGGGCACTGCGACAAGAGGACATAAAGGTGCTCAGTCTAGATCAGGTTATTCTCGTAAAGTAGGATTTGAAGGAGGGCAAATGCCTCTTCAAAGAAGAGTTCCAAAGTTTGGATTCAAGAACAATAACAAAATTGTTATGAAGCCAATTAATCTGGATACGCTTCAGCAGTTGAGCGACGATAAAAAATTGAAGGAAATAACTCCAGAGGTTTTAAGAACTAATGGGTTGGTAGGTAAAAATGATGTTGTAAAGATTTTAGGAGGCGGAGAACTTGCTGCCAAATTGAGTGTTACTGCACATAAATTTTCTAAATCAGCTCAGGAAGCAATTGAAAAAGCTGGTGGATCTGTAGCTATTGAAGCGTAATTGATGAAAAAGTTTATACAGACTATAGTAAATATATTTTCCATTGAGGAACTGAGAGTAAGAATCCTTAATACAATAGGATTTCTGATTATTTTCAGACTGGGATCATTTGTTGTTTTACCGGGAGTTGATCCTGATATGTTAACGACGGATTCAAGTGGTATTTTTGGTCTGTTAAATACCTTCTTAGGAGGAGCCTTTAGTAGAGCATCGGTGTTTGGTTTAGGGATTATGCCATATATATCGGCATCTATTGTCCTTCAGCTGATGACGGTTGCGGTTCCTTATTTCCAGAAGCTACAGAAGGAAGGTGACTCGGGAAGGAAAAAGATCAGTCAGATAACAAGAGTATTAACGATTGGTATCTGTTTAGCTCAGTCTATCGGATATGTTAATGCAACTATTCCAGCTGAGGCCATTAGTCCGGTAATCAATCCATTTATTTTCAATCTTTCTTGTATGGTAATTCTTACCGCAGGAACTATATTTTGCATGTGGATTGGAGAGAAGATTACTGACAAAGGGATAGGAAACGGTATTTCTATGCTGATTATGATTGGCATCATCTCACGTTTTCCCGCTAGTATCTTGGGAGAGGCATCTGCTAGAGGTTTGGATAAAGCGTTACTGTTTATCTTCGAGTTGGTTGCGTTGTTTGTTGTTGTAATGGCAACTGTAGCACTTGTGCAAGCTGTACGAAGAATTCCAGTCCAGTATGCTAAGCAGGTTGTTGGGAACAAGGTTTACGGTGGTCAAAGACAATACATACCTCTTAAGGTTAATGCATCCGGTGTTATGCCTATCATATTTGCTCAGTCCTTAATGTTTTTACCTGCATTGTTGGCAGGCATCTGGTCTGATGAAAGCGATGTTGCTCAATACATTGGAACTACATTTTCTAATATTCAATCTTGGCAGTACAACCTGTTGTTCGCTACATTAATCATACTCTTTACTTTTTTCTATACAGCAATCACGATTAATCCTAATCAGATTGCTGATGATATGAAGAGAAATGGAGGGTTTGTTCCTGGTATTAAGCCGGGTAAGCAAACGGCGGAGTTTATTGACAATGTGTTATCAAGAATTACACTTCCGGGATCATTCTTCCTGGCTGTGATTGCGATACTACCTGCGTTCGCTATGATGGCAGGTGTTCAAAGCTCGTTTGCTCAATTTTATGGAGGTACTTCCCTTCTTATTATGGTAGGGGTGATTTTGGATACACTACAACAGATAGAAAGCTATCTTCTAATGAGACATTATGAAGGTATGATGAAGTCTGGAAAAATAAAAGGTAGAACTAATACGGCTGTAGCGTAATGGCAAAACAAGCTTCTATAGAACAAGATGGTACTATCATCGAAGCATTGTCTAACGCAATGTTCAAAGTCGAGTTAGAGAATGGTCATGTAGTCATTGCTCATATCTCAGGAAAGATGAGAATGAACTACATAAAAATATTGCCAGGAGACAAAGTGAAATTAGAAATGTCTCCGTATGATTTAACAAAAGGAAGAATCGTTTATCGATATAAATAAGCATCGAAATGAAAGTAAGAGCATCCATAAAAAAGCGAAGCGCTGATTGTAAGATTATCAGACGAAAGGGGAAGCTTTATGTGATTAACAAGAAGAACCCTAAGTTTAAACAAAGACAAGGATAAGAAATGGCTAGAATTGCAGGAGTTGACGTACCAGATCATAAAAGAGGAGAAGTAGGGCTTACCTATATTTTCGGAATTGGTAGAAATACAGCACGAAAAATTTTAACTGATGCAGGCATTGATTTCGATAAGAAAGTATCTGATTGGAATGATGATGAAGCAGGAGCCATTCGTACGATCATTAGTGAGAATTTTAAGGTAGAAGGTGTTCTTAAGTCAGAAGTTCAGTTGAACATAAAACGTCTGATGGACATTGGTTGCTATAGAGGACTTAGACATAGAAAAGGTCTTCCTTTGAGAGGCCAGAGAACGAAGAATAACGCAAGAACTAGAAAAGGTAAGCGTAAGACAATTGCTAACAAGAAGAAAGCGACTAAGTAATACAGAAGATGGCGCAGAAAAGAAAAGATAAAGCTAAAAAGAGAGTTGTTGCAGTCGACGCTTTAGGTCAGGCTCACATTCAGGCAACTTTCAATAATATCATTATATCACTGACCAACAATCAAGGTCAGGTTATATCATGGGCTTCAGCTGGAAAAATGGGCTTTAAGGGTTCTAAGAAGAATACTCCTTATGCTGCTCAAGTTGCTGCACAAAACTGTGGACAAGCCGCTTATGATTTAGGGCTTAGAAAAGTAGAGGTTTTTGTGAAAGGTCCTGGTGCGGGTAGAGAATCGGCTATCAGAACGATTCAAAATGTAGGGATTGAAGTTACGGTTATTAAGGATGTTACTCCTATGCCGCATAATGGATGTCGACCACCGAAAAGAAGAAGAGTTTAATAGCTAAATACTGCAGATAAGATGGCAAGATATACAGGGCCTAAGACTAAAATTTCAAGAAAGTTCGGAGAGCCAATCTTCGGAACAAGCAAGGCTTTACAAAAGAAAAATTATCCTCCAGGACAGCATGGTCGTGGTAGAAGAAGAAAGCAATCTGAATATGCTGTTCAGTTAGCAGAGAAGCAGAAAGCTAAGTATACTTATGGTGTCTTAGAGAAGCAATTTTCAAACTTGTTTGAAAAGGCCTCAAGAAGAAGTGGTATCACTGGTGAAGTTCTCTTGCAGCTCTTGGAAGCTAGATTGGATAATACAGTTTTCAGATTAGGCATAGCGCCTACCAGAAGAGCTGCTAGACAGTTGGTTTCACACAAGCATATTACAGTAAATGGAGATGTTGTAAATATACCTTCATATAGCTTGAAAAGTAATGATGTGATTGGTGTGAGAGAAAAGTCTAAATCACTTGAAGCTATTAGTTCTAGCTTGGGATCAAATTCTAGGAACTTTTCATGGTTAGAGTGGGACTCTTCAGCTTACTCTGGGAAATTTCTAAACGCTCCAGAGAGGGAAGAAATTCCGGAAAACATTAAAGAACAATTAATTGTAGAACTATACTCTAAATAAGGGTAATTCTCAGAACTTTTTAACAATAGGAATATGTCAATTCTTGCATTTCAAATGCCTGAAAAAGTGGTAATGGAGAAAGCTGATGACTTTCACGGTCTATTCACTTTCAAACCACTTGAGAAGGGTTACGGTGTTACAGTAGGTAATGCGCTAAGAAGAATCTTGCTTTCTTCCCTTGAAGGGTATGCAATTACCGGAATTAAGATCCCTGGAGTTTTGCATGAATTCTCTACAATAGAAGGTGTTGTTGAAGACGTAAGTGAGATCATTTTAAATCTTAAAATGGTAAGATTTAAGAAGATTGCTGATAGCGTTGAAAACATAATCACAGTATCTGTTTCTAATAAAACGGTATTGACCGCCGGTGATATTGCTGGTGGTACTAATTCTTTTGAAATACTGAATCCAGATTTGGTAATCTGTAACTTGGATAAAAGTGCTCAATTCGAAATTGAATTGAACGTAGAAAAAGGAAGAGGTTATGTAATGGCTGAAGAAAATAAGCCTGCAGATGCTGGATTTGCTTATATATCTATCGATTCTATCTTTACTCCTATCAAGAATGTAAAGTATAGTGTTGAAAACACTAGGGTAGAGCAGAAAACGGATTATGAGCAGTTGATCATAGATATAGAAACAGATGGATCAATTCATCCTGAGAATGCGCTAAAAGGTGCAGCAAACATATTGATTCAACATTTCATGTTATTCTCAGATCAGAATATGATCTTAGAATCTCAAGAGCAAGGAGAACCTGAGCAAGTAGATGAAGAACTTCTTCATATGAGGAAGCTTCTTAAGACATCTCTAAATGATCTTGATCTTTCTGTAAGGGCTTATAACTGTCTTAAAGCTGCTGATGTGAGAACTTTGGGAGACTTGGTTACTTTAGAAATTTCTGATATGATGAAATTTAGAAATTTCGGTAAGAAGTCACTTGCTGAATTGGAGCAGTTGGTTGCAGATAAGAACCTTACTTTTGGTATGGATCTTTCAAAATATAAATTGGACGAGGACTAATGAGACACGGTAAGAAATTTAATCATTTAGGTAGAACAGCTTCGCATAGAGGTGCAATGCTGTCCAACATGGCTACTTCTTTGATTTTACATAAGAGAATTAATACAACAGTAGCTAAGGCTAAAGCATTGAGAAAATATGTTGAGCCTATCATCACAAGGTCTAAGGATGATACTACTCATTCTAGAAGAGTTGTGTTTTCGTATCTTCAAAATAAGGAATCTGTAACTGAGCTTTTCAGTACTGTTGCTGAGAAGGTAAATGCTAGACCTGGAGGATACACTAGAATCATCAAGACGGGAATAAGACAAGGTGATAATGCAGAGATGTGCATGATGGAGCTTGTTGATTTTAATGAACTTTTACTTACTACTTCTGATACAGCTAAGGCTAAAACAAGAAGATCTCGTAGAGGTGGAGGAGCGAAAAAGGCCGATTCGAATGATCAAGTTCAGGAGGCTGAGGTTGTTGAAGCTTCAACAGACGTAGCGGAAGCTGTAGTTGAGGAAGAAGTTGTAACAGAAGCTTCAGAGACAAACGCGGAAGTTGAGACTGTGACTGAGGTAGAAGAAAAAGAGGAGAAAAAAGAAGAACCAACTTCTGATTCTTCTGAAGATGAAGTGAAGAAAGATTAGAATGTTATTATAACAATATTGAAAGGGATGAAAACATTAGTTTTTATCCCTTTTTTTATGTGTTTGACATAGAAATTGTATTTACCATGAAGCAATTTTTACATCAATTAGAAATTGCTTCTTTTTTCTAAGACTGAGAACTATTTTTGCAGCCGATGAAACAACCTACCAGAACAAAAGCAATTTTACTTCTAGAAGATGGATCCGTATACGAAGGATTGTCGATAGGAAAAACAGGAACCTCAGGGGGCGAAATTTGTTTTAATACAGGTATGACAGGTTATCAGGAGATTTATACTGATCCTTCGTACTTTGGACAAATAATAGTCAATACAACGTCGCATATCGGTAATTACGGTGTTCATGCGGAGGAAGACGAATCCGATAAGCCAAAAATTAAGGGATTGGTGGTAAACGATTTTACTTACCAACACAGTAGACATACCGCTTCAGAGGGACTTGATGAATACCTTGTTTCAAATGAAACAGTTGGAATCTCTGGATTAGACACACGTAAGCTTGTTCGTCATATCAGAAAATCGGGAGCAATGAATGCGATTATCTCTTCTGAGATTTTTGATATTGATGCATTGAAGTTGGAATTAGACAAAGTTCCTTCCATGAAAGCTTTGGAGCTCTCTAGCAAGGTTACCACAGGTGAGGCATATGAGATGGGTTCAGAAAACACAGGTTTCAAAGTTGCAGTTCTGGATCTAGGTATTAAAACTTCGATCTTGAAAAATTTTGAGAAAAGGAACTGCCACTGTAAAGTCTTTCCAGCAAAAACTTCTTTTTCGGAATTAAAAGCTTGGGCTCCTGATGGCTACTTTATTTCAAATGGTCCAGGTGATCCTGCTGTGATGGATTATGCTGTTGATACAGTAAAGGAAATTCTCAATGAAGGTGCTCCTGTTTTTGGTATTTGTCTGGGTAATCAGATTCTAGCAAGAGCTGTAGGAATTGAGACTTTCAAAATGCACCATGGACATAGAGGGTTAAATCATCCTGTTAAAAATCTTAAAACAGGCAAAAGTGAAATAACTTCTCAAAATCACGGATTTGCTGTCAAAATGGATTCTTTAGAGAAGTCGGAGGTGGCAGAGCTTACACATCTGGATTTGAATGACAATACGGTGGAAGGCCTTAAACTAATAGGTAAACCGGCTTTTTCAGTGCAATATCACCCTGAATCTTCTCCTGGCCCACACGATTCAACATATTTATTTGACGATTTCATACAATTAATAAAAGAACAAAAATCATGAGTATTATCGAAAGCGTTCACGCGAGACAAATTCTGGATTCACGTGGCAACCCAACCGTAGAGGTTGATGTAGTTACTGAAAATGGATTTTTAGGAAGAGCTGCTGTTCCTTCTGGAGCGTCAACAGGAGAGCACGAGGCAGTAGAGCTAAGAGATGGTGATAAATCAAAATATCTTGGAAAAGGAGTTTTGAAAGCTGTTGATAATGTAAATGAGTCAATTGCTCCAGAAATAGTAGGTCACGATGTATTTGATCAGAAATTGGTTGATGATATCATGATCGAACTAGACGGAACGAAAAATAAATCTAAACTGGGAGCAAATGCAATTCTTGGCGTTTCTCTTGCAGTAGCAAAAGCTGCAGCTCAAGAGTCTTCTCAGTCGTTATACAGATACCTTGGAGGAGTAAATGCACATGTGCTTCCTGTTCCAATGATGAATATCATTAACGGAGGCTCTCATTCTGATGCACCTATCGCATTTCAAGAATTCATGATTCGTCCTGTAGGTGCACCTACTTTTAGCGAAGCACTAAGAATGGGTGCTGAGGTTTTTCACAATCTTAAAAGTATCATTAAGGCTAAAGGGTTAAGTACTGCGGTAGGAGATGAAGGAGGGTTTGCTCCTAATTTTTCTGGTGGTACAGAAGAAGCGTTGGATAGCGTACTTCAAGCAATTGATGCTGCAGGTTATAAAGCTGGCGATGATATTACAATTGCCATGGACTGTGCTTCTTCAGAATTTTATGTAGATGGCAAGTACAACTATGCGAAATTTGAAGGTGATGGAGGTAAAATAAGAACGAGCGATGAGCAGGCATCTTACCTAGCTGAACTAGCCTCAAAATACCCAATTGATAGTATTGAAGATGGAATGGATGAGAACGATTGGGAAGGTTGGAAAGTGCTAACTGAAAAAATTGGAGATAAATGTCAACTTGTAGGGGATGACCTTTTAGTTACGAATACTGAATACTTGTCTCGTGCGATTAAAGAGAAATGTGGTAATTCAATCCTAATCAAAGTCAATCAAATAGGAACTTTGTCTGAGACATTCGCTGCAATTGAAATGGCTCATAAGGCTGGCTGGACTGCAGTTGTATCTCATAGGTCTGGAGAGACTGAGGATTCAACCATCGCTGATATCTCTGTAGCTTTAAATACAGGTCAGATAAAAACAGGGTCTTTATCACGTTCTGATAGGATGGCTAAATACAATCAACTTCTTCGAATTGAAGAGGAGTTAGACGATGCGGCTTTTTATCCGTCATCTAAGTAAAATATTAAAGAGCCGTTAATTCGGCTCTTTTTTTTACCTTTAACGACGGTATGAAATCTTTCTTAAAAAAAATTCCTCCGATATTTAGAAACTTCTACTTTGTAGTAGGGGTTCTTTTTGTCCTTTGGATGCTTTTTTTTGATTCTAATGATATCATCACTCAGGTCAAATTAAATAGCCAGCAGTCTGAACTTGAAAGCAGTAAAGCCTTTTATGAAGAAAAAATCATAGAGGTAAAGAATGATAAAGAAGCTTTGACTCACGATAAGGAATTGCTGGAGAAAATTGCCAGAGAGAAATATCTTATGAAGAAAGACGGAGAAGATGTTTTTATTGTTGTTGAAGAATGAGATTACACACTTTACTTTTCTTAATTCTATTCACATTTGTTAGCACATTAGGCTATTCACAGTATAAGCCTCCTGGTTCTCGCAAGCCTGCTTCCAAATCCCTTAAGGGAGGAAATCCTCTTGATAGATTCTACTTTGGTGGAGGTGGTGGTTTTAGTGGAGGCACAGATTATGTGAATCTTAGTGTTTCACCGCTCATAGGTTATAAGATTACACAGGCGTTTTCAGGCGGAATTCAAATAACGTATCAGTACGTTAAAAGCGGCGATTTCAAAATAAGTAATTATGGGGGAGGCCCATTTCTCCGTTATAATGTCACAGAAAAGTTTTTTGGTTATACCCAGTATGAGTATCTCAACTTTGGTTTTATAGGTCCAAGGGGAGAGAAATTAAGAGAAACTTTTAATAGTTGGTTTGTTGGGATTGGATATACTGAGCCAATCAGTGATAAATTCGCCTTTAATATTACTGCACTGTATAACGTTCTCTATGCAGATGGGACAGATAGTCCGTATCAAAGCCCCTTGTTGTTTAGAGTGGGGATAGTTGGAGGACTATAGACTCATTAAACAAGCTACTTAATTATATTTAGACCTTCCAGACTGGATGTATTTCTGCTTCCAGTTACTTTTTCTTACTTAGTCTATTTATCCTGAATTATTCTTTGGCCATGAAGAGACCGTGGCTTAATGATTATTGCCAAAGCTTTGATGATGGAGCTCTCTATTCTGCCGTGGTAGACGTTTTGACAAGACTTCCTTTCATTAGCTGTGGCCATTAATGATTATGGATCAAGCGTAAAATCTGAGGAGCAATTGTACTATGCATAGATTTTAAGAAGCAGAATAATTAATCAGCTTTGTTTTCATTATTCTGGTCACGCCAGTATGGCGTCTATGGGAAGAGAGATTCCATCTGGGCGCACGGCTAGTGAATGACCTTCAGAGTGTAAATTGAGGGGTAAAATACTTAAGTGCAACCAGATAAATAGACCCAATATCAAGAACTCAACCCTTCAATAGAACCTTGTAATTGAATTATTTTAAGTCCATCCACATATTCTGCTTGATCCATGATTATCCATATGTAAGTTGGGGGCTTTGGGGGTAATGAAGCTGTCTTACATGGTCAATTTGAATATGCTTGTCCTCTTATAAGAGTAGAGTTTATGGACGAGCTTTTTAGCATATTGTCTGTGTGACTAGGCGCTTAGATACCTAGGTAGACTTCATCGTGGAGCAGGTCATTATGATCGACTTTTGTCAGGGTGCTTAGGTTCATTCTGTTTAGTCAGCCTCTCAGGCATTTCTAGGAGCCACATCAGTTGATTAGGTTTTTTTGTGTGCTACACCTCTTGATCTTAGTCTCCGTACCAACTGAAAATCTACTGAAATTATCATTTGATGGGATCTAAAATTATCTTCTCAATGAAGTCTGTTTTAATTAATTAAACCAAATAAAATAGCGCAATAAGACGGAAGTGTAAAATAATAGTCTACAAGATGCTGCTAAAATGGTGCTGTTGTAGATGGATTATTTATTTTTGCAGAAAAAATATTAGCCAATGCAATTAGGCGTATTAAAATCCAATAGCACTCCGCTTACCGCTCTTGTCCCTTCGTTAATTTCTAAATATCAGAAAGAAGGATTTGAAGTCTTTATAGAAGCTGGTTCAGGTTCAGCCTCATATTTTGACGATAAGGCATATTTGGATGCTGGTGCCCAAATACTGTCAAGGAAAGAAATACTTTCGAATTGCGATGCTATCCTGGTCGACTCTGATATTTCTGATGAGGAGATTAACAAGGTGCAACATCATGCTTTGGTTATTGGGAAATTTAATACACTCTCCAATCCAGGTTTTGCAAAAGAGCTTAAGGGTAAAAAAGCACAGATTTTCAGCCTTGATTTGGTTCCACGTTCGTCAATAGCACAATCGATGGATGTGCTGTCATCCCTTGCTTCTTTGGCTGGCTACAAGGCAGTGGTAGTAGCCGCAAATCTATTCCCAGGATACTTCCCAATGATGACAACCGCAGCAGGCACTGTGCCACCTGCCAAAGTTTTAGTACTGGGAGCAGGAGTAGCTGGATTGCAAGCTATTGCCACAGCAAAAAGATTGGGTGCTTCGGTAGAAGCGTTTGACGTGAGAAGTGCGGTGAAAGAGGAGGTGGAGAGCCTTGGTGCCAAATTTATAGAGGTAGCTGGTAGCAAGGAAGATGCGCAGGCTGGTGGGTATGCGATAACACAGTCGGAAGAGTATGTGCAAAAACAAAGGGAATTGATTAATGACCGAGCAAGTAAATCTGATGTAGTGATTACAACTGCAAATATACCTGGAAGAAAAGCGCCTCTTTTGATAGAAAAAGGGACCGTTGAGCAAATGAAGGCTGGTAGTGTAATCATTGATTTGGCGAGTGCGTCAGGGGGGAATTGCGAATTGTCTGAAAATGATAAAGAGATCACAGTAGGAGGAGTGAAGATCCTTGGAGACTCAAAATTATTTCATTCCCTTCCTAGCGAAGCGAGTAGGCTTTATAGTACCAATATTTACAATTTCATCAAGTTTGTTATCAAAGACGGGATGGACAATGTGCCATATGACCATGAAATTGTGCAAAAAACGCTGGTTTCAGAAAGAATCAACCATTTGACCATTTAATACTATGAGAGAAATCATTCAGTTTTTGGAGCAGAATCCTATGATCCTGTATATGTTGGTGATGGCTATTTATCTTGGGTTCGAACTCATTTCAAAAGTGCCGACTGTGTTGCACACACCATTGATGTCTGGTGCTAATGCGATTAGCGGAGTGGTAATCATCGGCGCTATTCTCCTTGTTAGACAATCTGCTTCCGATGATTACTTGTCACTTGCGCTAGGATTTGTAGGAATTATTCTTGGAATGATCAATGTGGTTGGAGGTCATGCGGTGACTAACCGTATGTTGGAAATGTTTAGAAAAAAGTAGTTGAAGGTCGATTTATAGAATAATCATGCAAGCACTTGTTAATCTATCATATTTAATTTCTGTTATTCTGCTAATCGCTGGGCTAAGACGGCTCAGTCATCCGGCCACAGCTAGGAATGGCAATATTATCGCGGCTGTAGGTATGGGGATTGCTATAGTTGCCTCTATGATCACACCGATCACAGGTGGAGCAAACAACTATTTCATCATCATTTTGGCTTTGTTCATTGGTGCAGTTATAGGCCTAATCATGTCTAAAAAAGTAGCTATGACAGCTATGCCAGAGCTCGTTTCTCTTTTTAATGGACTGGGCGGTGCTTGCGCAGTAGCTATTTCTGTTGTTGAGCTGTTGCAGTACCAGACGATATTTAACAGTGAGACTTCTAATTTAGATGTAGCTCCTGCAAAACATTTCACTACCCAGTTGGCTATGTTTATTGGTTCAGTTGCGTTTACTGGCAGTGTGATTGCATATGGCAAGCTTGCAGGTAAAATTAGAGATTGGAATATTCCAGCCTCTGGAATATTGAATATCCTATTGCTACTTGTGATTCTGACCCTGATCATATTCAGGGTGGTGGTTCCCGATGCTTCATTCGTTATTCCACTGATTATTCTCGGAATTTCATTGATATACGGTGTTACTTTTGTTCAGCCGATTGGTGGAGCGGACATGCCAGTTGTGATTTCATTGCTCAATGCACTAACTGGAGTAGCTGCTGCCTTAGCCGGTATCGTATATGGTAACCAGATGATGCTTATAGGTGGAATTCTGGTCGGCTCATCTGGAACAATCCTAACGGTAGTAATGTGTAAAGCGATGAATCGATCGTTGCTCAATGTGCTCGTTGGCGGGTTTGGTGCTTCTAGCACTGTTGGCAATGATAGCAGAGATCAGGTAGTCAAGGAAGCAACAGCTAACGACGTTGGTGTAATGCTGAGATATTCCACGAATGTGATGGTTGTACCTGGTTATGGAATGGCGGTTGCTCAGGCACAAAAAACTATTAAAGAACTTGATAATCTACTTTCGGAACATGGAGTCAATGTTCGATATGCCATCCACCCGGTCGCAGGACGGATGCCCGGACACATGAATGTGCTACTGGCGGAAGCGGATGTGCCTTATCCCAAACTGCTCGATCTAGATGATGCCAACAATGCAATGTCCGAAACAGATATCACTTTGGTGATTGGTGCAAATGACGTTGTAAATCCGGCGGCCTTGGATGATTCCTCATCTCCTATTTATGGAATGCCCATTCTTGAAATCCTAAAGGGAAAAAATGTAATCGTCTTGAAAAGAGGCATGAGTGCCGGTTACTCGGGAATAGAGAATCCATTGTTTTTTCATGAAAAAACAAGAATGCTATTTGGCGATGCTAAAAAATCAATTCAGGAGTTGATTGATGAGGTGAAATCCTTAGAGTAATTGGGTTGACCTAAATCACTTTTTCCTTTAGCTGGTCAATCAATGATTTTTGAGACATCATACCGTAAATCCAAGATTCAAATTGACTTTTATCGCGAAGTAGATTATTAACCTAATGTCGTTGACAATTGGTTCTATCACTCGGAAACATTCGGGTTAATAAATTAAATTGAACCTGTGAAACTCACTCAAGGCACGGTCTTTTCTACTACCAATTTCGAAATAACAGAAAGTTCATTGGTGTGCTGGAAAAAGAGCAGGTTTAGTAAATCTAAGGCTGATGTCTCTTTTGATGAAATTGATTTTTCCAGCGTCTACAAGCGGGATCACATCGACGCATGGGTCTTTACCCTTACTTTTGCAGTGGGCCTATTTGCAATGATTCTGCTGTTTACTCAGTTTAAGATATTTAGCAATGAGGATCTTTTCGTTGTTCTCTGCGGGGTAAGCCTCATCATACTTGTGGGCTTTAGAGTATTAAAATCAAGTAGCAGAAAAGAAATAGTACTTCCCACGGCCAACTCTGGAGAAATTATAATTAGATCAGAAAAGCCAGACAAGAAATCGGTGGATCAGTTTATGGCCTTCCTCTATGCATCTGTTATCGAATTTAACGAGAGAGTCAGAAGAACTTACAGGACGGATATTACATGATTGATTAAGCCCTTCTCAGTACTCTGAATGGAAAGAGAATAACATCTTTTACTATTGAGAAAACTATCTCCAGGGTGAATCCTAAAATTCTAAAGGGAAGTAATACCAACCAAATAATTGGGAGTACTAGAAGAAGGCCCAGAGCCAAAGGCCATGAGAGACTAAAAAGGATAAACCAAAGTATGAGTGTAATGAGTGTCTTCATAGGGTAATTTTTTGATACACCTATCAAAAATCAAACCCAATTCCTAATAGCCTTGTAATCAGCTTTTTAATAAAAATTCTAGTTGTTTCATTTTGCAAAACCGTACAATTCTAAGTTTCATAATGAACAATTTCTACTAAGATTTGGTGGAATTGGGTATTTTAGAAGAACATGAAGTTAGAAGACTTTACAGCCATCGATTTCGAAACTGCCCAGCGCGATCCAGCCAGTATTTGTCAGGTTGGACTAGTGAGAGTAGAGGGAGGAGAAGTGGTTGAGACTTACAATCAGCTGGTGCGCCCTCCTAACAACTACTATTTTTACAAAAATATAGAGGTACATGGAATCAGGCCCGAAGATACGGAAGAGGCTCCTACGTTTGACAGAGTATGGCAGGAGTTTAGACATTGGATTGAAGATCAGGTGGTGGTGGCACACAATTCCAATTTTGATTTTAACTGCTTGAGGCACTCTCTTGCCTACTACGATGATATCCAGCCTGAATTTGAAGAACGGTGTACTCTCAAAGTTTATCGGAGAGGGTTGGCGTATTTAAGTAAGAAGTACAAGATACCACTGCAGCATCATGATGCATTGAGCGATGCAAACGCTTGCGCGATGCTTTACCTAAAGCATTTGAAGCGACTGAGTTTGCCTAAGACTGGTAGTTTATTCTAGAAATTTGATTTGCATTTTCGAATACAATCTCATTTATTTTCACCGAGCAATGACGTGTATTATGCATGTCGATTAGTAATTCACAATTTATAGTCTCTCCATCAGGTATCATGTGCAAATCATAATGAAGGCAGGTGATATATTGTTGAATATAATTGTAGGTTTTTTGATCTATCAAATATTCATCCTTTGAATAGCGATTGTGAGCTAAAATGGAATTCCCGGAGAGGATGCTTTTGTGAATATCCATAATCATTATTTAAAAAAGAGTACTTTAAGATAGGTCATTGTCCCTCCCATTTTATGTGGTGGCGCTCCTCAAAATGTTCAGGAAACCATGAAGGCTCTTCTATCTCGTTTTCGTAAATGTAGGTTGCAATCCGTCTGACTTCATCAGCTTTCAAGGGTAGGTCAGGCATGACTCCAAAACGCATCACAGGCCCTTGCATAATAGCAGATCTGTTGCTAGGTTCAAGAACGAAATCAGTCATTTTCTTAACAAAAATCTCCTTTTCCGGATATTTTAACTTGTAGATATATTTGATAGATACTAAAGGGGGAGATATAATGTCGTCGTGTGATTTGACACTCGGATTATGACAAACGTAGCAACTGTTTAGAAGTGCTTTTGTCAACGCCTTAGATACTATTTCCTCTTGATCTATTGAGTCTTTTTGGATTTGAGGTTGCGCGATAAGTGTGCAATTATTTAGGATAATTAATATGAAAAGGATATAGCATAGGGATTTCATCTTGGGGTGAGCACGGCTCTTTATTACCATTGTTTATTTGATAAAGAAGGTACCTTGTTCCGTCCAAATAGAAAATGACCTATATCAGTGAACCAGAAAAATGGATAAGAAGAGGAGGGTTTTTTGAGTTTATTTTAAGTGAGAAAGAGGAACTTGAGTTGCACTTGAGATTCCGAATGTTTCCTGATCTTGTAGGTAAGCAACCAAGCTGGATTTACTCATTGATTTCGCTAGGTAATTCAATATTGATTTGCGATACAGATCCGTTAAACGAATATGTTTTGAAAACTCGAACTACATTGTCATGACTAAGTAGTCGACCTCTGTTTTCACATTTTGAGAAAGGCCTCTTTCAACTATAGCCACATTTAGGATAAGCTCTCTTGTGTCATTTGCTGAGGCTTCAAATTTGATCTGATTATTATTTAAGCTGATATTATCTATTTTCAAGTCATACTTAGGATTCTCCTTACTGAGTTTTTCAGAAAGCTGATTCCATTTTCCTTTATCAGATCCTACAAATTCATATTTCCCATTAACAACCATCTGAGGAGTGTAAACTTGATGAGACTTTAATTTCTGGGCATAGACTCTTTGCCTTTGGGTGAATTTTTTATGAGCGTACGGGTCTTTCCATCCTATATAGTCCCAGTAATCCACATGAAATGACAATCCAATAACCTCAACATTTTCATAGTCATGATCGACTATTTTAGAAAGAAGACGATCTGCCGAAGGACAACTGGAGCACCCCTCAGAAGTGAATAGTTCCACAACGATAAATGGTTTTTGTTCCTCGGATTCAGGAGTCGCTAAGAGGGAAAGAAGGATTAGAACTAAAATCATGATGTTTTCTTTCTTTCATAAACCGAAAAACGTCAAAGAATGATGCTTGGATCAGCAAACAAATGTCCGTGTGTACGGGCTATGACAAAATTTAACAGTGGACATCAATAAATCAGACCTACAAAAACAATCTGGCTAGTCTAATTGTCTCGTAATCTATTTTTTTATTGAGAGCTCCATGCAAGTAACCCAAACGAATGTTTCCATCCTTATCGAAAAATTCATCATTGTGCTGGGCTTTTACTTTTTCTATTGCCTTTTCGACCTTTTCCATAACTTTCGGGTCGGGAGTATATTTACTTAGGTCAATTTTTTCGTCCTCAGCTTTGATCCTCTCAAGATGACTCACAACAGTTCCAAGTGATAATTCTCTTTCGAACGCGATGAGCTCGAGCGACATTCCTTTCAATACCAGTTTTTTGGTTTTAGAATGTGTGCTCTCTTTCTTCTCTTTTTTGAAATATTGTTTTTCTCTCTTTAGGTTGTTTTGGATGATTTCGGGATCATTTGTGCCTCCACATCTGGATATGAAGTTTTCGTGCCTTAGCTTAAGATCCTCGTTCTCCGTATTTCTAATTTCATTTTCACAATCGCTTGACAATTCCTTGAATCTTACATCAGCTTTGAAAGCCAAGTCATCCACTGCAAGCGCTCGGTTATTCATGCCTCTCAGGTAAAGCCCTTTCCAGTCCTTGAGTCTGGAGAGAGCTACGTAACCCTGACCTGTTTCAAAGGTTTTGGATAAGTCCATTTCGGCGGCATCCAGCGTCATACCCTGACTTTTATGCACTGTAATAGCCCAAGCTAGTCTTAGCGGAATTTGTTTGTATGAAGCCAGGATGGTTTCTTTTTCGTCTACTACAGTCCACTCCTCAGGAGTGCAGACGATGTGCCTTCCTGTATTTAGCTTTACTTTGGGCCAACCTTCCTCTCCATCGAAATCTTCAATTGTCCCCATGCTTCCATTGTAGTAGCCCTTGTCTGGATTGTTTCTCACAAACATGACTTTGGCTCCAAGCTTCAACTGAATCTGTGGTGCTGCCAATACAGTCTGCCTGAGCGATTCTACTATATTAGATTTTCCACTTGTTGAAGCAATAAATGTTTTGGCCGGATTTGGGTTTTCCAATAGGCGTTTCTGATTCATTTCATCTACATCGGCATTGTGAGTGTAGAGTTTCAATATTTCAGCGTTGGGCATTTCCTCTCTGAGCTTATCCTGAATCAGGTTTGATGAGTCTTCTGAGATATCCTGATTTCTTATCTCAGTGAGTAGGTTGGTGAGTAAATCTTCCCCTTGCCGAAACTGTTGAGTGAGATAACACACTTTGAATCCAGCTTCTACCCATACTGGTGCCATGAATGCAAATTTTTCTCTGTTAGACAATCCTTCTCTGGAGACCGGAGGAAGCTGAAAAAAGTCGCCAGAAAGGATGACTTGCACTCCACCAAAAGCAAGGTCGTTTTTTTTGAAGTGT
This sequence comes from Cyclobacteriaceae bacterium, assembly GCA_049115715.1. Lineage (GTDB taxonomy): Bacteria > Bacteroidota > Bacteroidia > Cytophagales > Cyclobacteriaceae > JAMZMI01. Next base: position 113,058 of record JAGDZQ010000022.1, on the reverse strand, counting down.
TTGAGAATGTCACTGACTCCTGTTAGGAGCTTGCCGGCAAGCATCGATATTTCGTCGATGATCAGTACTTTGGTGTTTTCAAGTCTGTCTTTAGTCGGCTTGGTTCTTCCGATTTTCTCAAGATCAAAAGGAGTGATTTTATCCTTTATGCCTATACCCGACCAGGAGTGTATGGTTTGACCTCCAATGTGGGTTGCCGCGATTCCTGTTGATGCAGTGATTGCCAACGGAACCTCTCTAAGTCGAAGGTATTCTACATATTGATTGATTAGATACGTCTTACCCGTTCCGGCAGACCCTGTGAGATACACATTCTGTCCTGATTTGAGTATGGAAAGGGCTGTACTTTGATCCATGTTATTTATTCTGGAAACTTCACATCAAAACGATTGGCCAGTTCTTTTAAATCGGCGACTACTTTATCAAGCAATGGAATTCCATTCGCTTTGCGTTCACTTTCCATTTTTCTTTCAGGATCACCCGGAATCAACACCTGATTTTCGCCACTAATCGGGGTTGCTTCTCTAAACCTCGTGATCCAGTTATCCATATGTGACTTGAACTCTCCAGCAGGCCGAAAAGCATCAATTCTCATAGCTCCGAAGAAATGTCCCAAACCTTTTCCTACCGGATCACTTGGAGGGTCTAGAAACGCCACGAATGGAGGTGCCCAAGGTCCATAATTTGCACCGGAAAGTACTGCTGAAAAAATATCTACTACAGAAGAAAGACCGTATCCCTTATGAGAGCCATGTTCTCTGTCACCGCCTAGTGGAAGCAAAGCGCCTCCATTTTTTACACCATGAGGATCTGTGGTGCTATTACCTTCTATATCTTGAACCCACCCGTTTGGAGTTTGCGCTTCTTTCCTTTGCAGAATTTCAAGTTTTCCATTTGCCGCCGTAGTGGTTGCCATGTCCAGTATGAAAGGAGGTTCCTTGTCAGCTGGAATTGCTACTGCTATTGGGTTTGTACCTAAGAGTCTTTCTTTTGAAAAAGTAGGCGCAACCAGTGGGCTTGCATTCGTCATTGCTATACCAATACAATCATGCTCAAGTGCCATCATTGCGTAATAGCCAGCTATACCATAGTGGTTTGAATTTCTGACAGAAACCCAGCCTGTACCCGCAGTTTGTGCTTTTTCAATCGCAAGTTTCATCGCTTGTGGCCCCACAACCAAACCTAGTCCTGCATCACCATCGATCACTCCGGTACTTGGAGACTCGTGAACGATTTTTACATTTGGAGATGTGTTGACACGATCCTTATCAATAAGTCTCACATACCCGGATAGTCTTGCAACACCATGAGAGTCCACTCCTCTTAAATCGGCGCTAAGCAAAACCTCTGCTCCTTTTCTTGCTTCTTTTTCGGAACTCCCTGTCGCTTGCAAAATTGCTTTTGTGAACTGAAATAGTTCATCGTGAGGTACGATCATTAAATTAATTTTAGTGTTCTAAAAATAAAGGATTGTGACTTAGTTTACTTTTTGATTTTCTAAACCTTGAATTGTATTCAGTAGTACCCCCTCTTTCAAAGCATAGGCCGACACCCTAATATCTTTAATCTTTAATTTTTTAAGAATAAATTCAATCAAAACGCAAGCCACCACAATCATATCTACTCGCAAGGCAATCATTCCTGGTATTTCTAATCGCTCGGCTTTATTTTTTGCCTTTAACTGATCAAGAATTTCATAAAAAGCCTGAATCGATAGAGGATATTCGGTTGCTTCTTCTTCGCGAGATTTATCCTTAGAGAGCAAATAGATATCACTAAGAGTATCGAAGGTGCCTGAGCTTCCGATGAGTGTTTCAGGGGCGAATTTATCAGCCGCAGTAAATAGCTCACTAAGTTCAGTTTCCAGATATGCATTCAAATCTTCAATCTCTGAACCGAGTATGGGATCGTGCTTATGAAATTTTTCAACAAGTCTTTGCCCTCCGACTTCAAAGCTTTGTTTCCAGAGGATTTCTTTTTCTGTCCCAATGATGAATTCAATGCTTCCCCCACCAATGTCCATGATTAAGGATACATCGGAACCAATGTTTACAGCCTTTTTCACACCGGCGTAAATGTGCTCGGCTTCTTGAAGCCCAGAAATAACATTGACAGAGATTTGGGTTTCTTTCAAAATCCGGCTAACTATTTCCTTTCCATTTTTAGCGTTTCGGATGGCGCTTGTTGCGGTCGCAAAAGTTTTTTCAACACCTTCATCTTGAATGATCTGATTGAATCTGCTCAAAGTGTCAAGCGCTCGTTGCTCAGCCTCAGAAGTGATTTCTCCTTTGTTAATTCCACCTTTTCCAATTCTAACAGCCGCTTTTTCTCTGTATACGATTTTCCAATCGGAGTTCAATACATCTACTATAAGCAGATGAAATGTATTGGTACCCATGTCAATCACAGCGATCCTCATTGTGGTAAAATTAGGGCGCAAGATAAATTAACTTTTTGGAAAAAAGGAGCTGAGATAGATTGATGAAATTCAGTTTAGGAATTGGTCAACTACTGAGATCATTTTTATTGCAAAATGAATCCATTTCGTAACTTACAAACAACCTTATTATTCAAATAGACAAAACACAATGAGTAAGAAAAAGCCCAGCACCCCCAGCCATTTTAAGTCAACTTCCGACAAAATAAAGGAGCTAGAAAAGCTAAATGAAGAAGCTCTGCTAGGAGGAGGTGAATCGAGAATAGAAAGCCAGCATAAGAAAGGAAAGCTGACTGCAAGAGAAAGAATCGATTTGTTACTTGATCCCGGGTCTTTTCAAGAGATTGGGAAATTTGTGAAGCATCGCTCCTCTGATTTTGGTTTAGACAAGCAAAAGTTTCTTGGTGATGGAGTTGTCACGGGCTATGGGATGGTCGACGGCAGATTGGTTTACGTGTACAGTCAGGATTTTACTGTTTTTGGAGGGTCACTTTCTGAAACTCACGCAGAAAAAATTGTCAAAATCATGGATATGGCCATGAAAAACGGTGCACCCATTTTAGGTTTAAACGATTCAGGTGGTGCTCGAATACAAGAGGGAGTAGTGTCGCTTGGAGGATATGCGGATATATTTTACCGCAATACGAGAGCATCAGGGGTTGTGCCTCAGCTATCGGCAATTATGGGACCCTGTGCTGGAGGCGCGGTTTATTCTCCTGCTTTGACTGATTTTATATTCATGGTGGAGAAAACGAGCTACATGTTCGTAACTGGTCCTAACGTGGTGAAGACCGTGACGCAAGAGGAGGTAAGTGCGGAGGAATTAGGAGGTGCAAGAGCGCATGCTTCGAAAAGTGGGGTTACCCATTTTACTGCCGCAAATGAGGCTATTTGCATACGAGACATGAAACGCCTGCTTAGCTACATCCCATCAAACTGTGAAGACCTGCCTCCCCAATTGGAATATGAGATCGAAGGAGACGAGGTACGTGAGGTTCTGGATTCGATACTTCCCGACAACCCTAATCAGCCCTATGATATGAGAGAAGTCATCGAAGGTGTGGTTGATAAAGATTCTTTTTTTGAGGCACACAAAGACTATGCTGAAAGCATTGTAGTTGGCTTTGCCAGAATTGCCGGAAGAAGTATTGGGATCGTAGCAAATCAACCAGGGAATTTTGCAGGTGTTTTAGGAATTCGCTCTAGCCGAAAGGCAGCAAGGTTTGTGAGGTTCTGTGATAGCTTCAATGTTCCTCTTTTGGTTTTAGTAGATGTGCCGGGCTTTCTGCCTGGAACGGATCAGGAATGGAATGGCATCATTACACATGGAGCCAAGCTTCTCTACGCACTTTGTGAGGCGACTGTGCCAAAGGTGACGGTAATTACAAGAAAGGCCTACGGTGGAGCCTATGATGTAATGAACTCCAAGCACATAGGAGCTGATATGAATTTTGCATGGCCTACCGCGGAGATTGCTGTGATGGGTGCACAGGGTGCATCAGAGATTATTTTCAGAAAGGAAATTGCGGATGCAGAAGATCCTGATGAGATGCTACAGCAAAAGATTGACGAATACACGGACAAGTTTGCTAATCCATATAAAGCCGCAGAGAGGGGTTTTGTGGATGAGGTGATTTTACCACATAATACCCGGGCGAAGCTGATCCACACCTATCAGATGCTTGAAAATAAAGTGGATAATCTCCCAAGAAAAAAGCATGGAAACATTCCGTTGTAGTATCGTTTGAAAAACAGTTTTTAAAAGGAAGTATTCTTGATATTCGGTTTGTGAAATTTGAAATTCAATCCAATAAAATTTGATATAAAGCTGAGGAGGTTAATTTCGTGAATAGAAAATTTAACTTTTAACTGAATACACGAATAAGCTAAATGGCACATTCGATTTTATCTAAAAATTGAAAAAAAGCACTAATACATACACTACATATGAACAAAGACAGCAGAGACTTTTTATTTAAATATTTGAATAACCCATCACCTACAGGATTTGAAGCAGAGGGGCAGAAAATATGGTTAGAGTATATGAAGCCATACATGGATGAGTATATTTCTGATACGTATGGAAGTGTAGTTGGAGTGATCAACCCGGAAGCAAAGTACAAAGTAGTGATCGAAGCACATGCGGATGAGATTAGCTGGTTTGTCAACTATATCACCGATAAAGGATATATCTACGTGATTAGAAATGGAGGATCGGATCATCAAATAGCGCCATCAAAAAAAGTAAACATTCATACTAAAAATGGAATCGTAAAGGGAGTTTTCGGCTGGCCAGCGATTCACGTGAGGAAAGAGAAAGAGGATCACCCCTCAATGAAAAATATATTTATTGATGTAGGGGCATCCAACAAAGCTGAGGTAGAGGCTATGGGTATTCACCCTGGGACAGTCATTACCTTCGACGATGAGCTGATGGAGTTGAATGAGAAATATCTTGTTGGGAGAGCGCTTGACAATAGAATCGGCGGATTTATGATTGCTGAAGTTGCTCGAAGAATTAAGGAAAATAACATTGACTTACCGTTTGGCCTCTATGTGGTAAACGCCGTGCAGGAGGAAATAGGCCTGCGTGGTGCTGAGATGATTGCCCATAAAATTAAACCGGATGTGGCAATTGTTACAGATGTAACTCACGACACGAACTCTCCAATGTATGATAAAATAGCCAGCGGGGATATCAGTTGTGGAAAAGGTCCTACGGTTTGCTACGGTCCAGCTGTCCAAAACAATTTGCTCAATATGATCATTGATGTAGCGGAGAAGAATGAGATCGATTTTCAAAGAAGGGCTTCTGCAAGATCAACAGGGACAGATACGGACGCTTTCGCCTATTCTAATGAAGGGGTAGCCTCAGCGCTGATTTCAATACCATTGAAATACATGCATACTACCGTAGAGATGTGTAGTTACGAAGATTTAGAAAAAACCATAGACCTAATCTACGAGACAGTAGTACAGTTGGAAGATGGTCATGACTTTAGATATATAAAGTAACAAGATTAATATCTCTTACTTAGAAGATAATAGGTAGATATATTTTTACATGAAAAATCGTTTTAAAGAAGCTTTTTACCTTGTTTTAATAGGTGTTGTTTTTTTGGTTTATTGATTATTATAGGCGCATTAGGATCCTCAACTTTTAATGTCGTAATTTTTTGTATAGGTGCAATTTTTATTGTCGTTCCTGGTATTTTTCTTTTAATGAAAACTAGTTCTGAGGTCTCTGAAAGTCGGTCTCAAGTAAGAGAATCAATAAATCGAATTAAAGATGAAGGAGCTAAAGTATTGGTGGATTTTTCGAAATGTCAAGTTATAGCGTCTAGCTGGACTACCGAAGAGTCTAGGTATGAAGGATCATCTGATCAAACTGATATTGAGTTTCTTAATACAATCAGTGGTGATTCTGATTTGAACGTGGTTTCTAAAGAACACCATGTTTGCCGTATTGTTTATAGGTCTGAATTTAAAGGAAAGAAGTGCAAATTCGTGAGTCATCCTCTTACAGGTAGAGATGAGTTCACGCTGAGAATGTTGGTCGAAGTGAAAAAGACAACATACATATATGTAGATGGTGAAGATGCCAAGAATTATTATTTTGACTTGGACTTTCTTAATGATTAAACTTCAATGTATTTCTAATCCTCATCTCGAATAAATGCTTTGAAATGGGGTAGATGCATGGTGAAGTAGCCATACCCATTTTCAACGTTCGTGGGGTGATTGACTGGTTCGCGAAAGAGCGAGGAGATGATGTTTCCTGATCGTTTTCTTGCTCTTAAAAAATCATGGTAACCTTCATCAATATTAATAGCGACAAAAATCACCGTATCTCTGGTTTGGGAGAAAAACTCCTTGCTTCCCTTAATAGTGTCATTTTTCAATGTGATATCGGAAATAAGGTCAATGAAAAGACTATTGATCTCATTGCTAAAAAAAATCTGATTGGAGGTATCGGGTTCTAATACGACATCACCGTTTTCTAGATCAAACGTAACATTATCAAAGTTTGGAAGGGTCGGGAATTCGAATCCTTGAACCAAATACCAATTTTCCTGATCAGCGGGATCTCGGAATTGATAATAAAGTGTAGAGGTTGTATCTACCTCTTCGATATTCAAGCTTACGCTTATCGAATCAAATTTGACCTGCTCCTCCAGCTGAGTCACGGATCTTACGGATCTTTGAGTGAGGGAATCGTAGATGTTTAGTTCAAATATTTCCAGAGGCTCAGGGTTATGAAGTGAGCCTATGAATACCCCTGGAGATAGCTTTTGAAGTGTATCAGTGGCAGAATTCGAACTAACAGTTACCAATGCTTTATCAACTAGCAGCGAATTAATTAAATCCTCTTCGAACGCTTCGATGCTTTTTCCGGATAATGCAGAGAAACTTCTTGTGGCTGTCACTATGATGATGCTATCAGGAATAAAAAGAGAACTAACCACTATTTTTGATTCAGCTGGTTCTACCTCTATCAATACGTCTTCCACACACGAAGAGGCAAGTATAAGAGATGAAAAAACGACGATATATAGTAAGTGTCTCATTTGGTTAAAAACTGAAATTATAAGCTATTGATGGTAAAAAACCGAAAATGCCAGACTGTACATATTGCAATGACTTGCCATTGGAATTAATGCTAATCTGGTTTGGAGTAGTCTGGTTATAGAAATTATAAATACCAAACTGCCACTCCCCTTTGATTCGTTTTTCCTTTTTAGGTTTTACAATGAAATTAATATCCAACCTGTGGCTAGGAGAAAGCTTGACCGCATTTCTTTCGGAGTAGATTGGAACGAGCTCCACTTCCGTGAGCGTAGCATTGGGTACTATGTATTGACCTGTTTGAGGAGTGAAGGAAGCACCTGTAGTGAATGTCCAAACCCACGAGAAATCAACCCTTTTGGTGATTTTAATAATATTCACGATTGAGATATCATGTGTTCGGTCGTATTTTGCCGGGAATCTTTTTCCTTGATTGAGCTCACCAAATAATCGGGTGTTTTTGCTGAGCGTGTATCCAATCCACCCAGAGACTGGGCCACTCTTTTTTCTAATCAAAAACTCTAAACCATAAGCTTGTCCGCTTCCATTTACCAATTCTCTTTCAAAGTTGTCGTTGAGAATTAAGCTGGCTCCCTCTCGGTATTCTATGAGGTTGCTCATCGTTTTATAATATCCCTCAATGGATAAATTCACATTCCAACTCGGTATACCCTGGAAAACACCCAAAGACCATTGATGTGACGTTAGAGGCTTGACGGAATTAGTTACCGGATACCACAAGTCTGTAGGAAGTACTAAACTAGAGGAGCTTACACGATGCATGTATTGGCGCATCAGACTATAGCTAGCCTTTATTGAAGTAAGATCACGAAGTGCATAATTTACATTTGCTCTTGGCTCTATTCCATAGTAGAACCCTTTTTCCAAAGCTACTGTTGAGGCTCTTAAACCTAGGTAGCCCTTTAGTTTGGGGGCGAATGATTTTTCTAATCCCGCATAAGCAGCTGTTTCGACGGTATACAGACGCTCACCCTTTTGAGATTTTAAGAAATCTGAGATTTCCCCTGTCGTATTTACTACATTGGGTCTGAAGAGATGGGTTGTACCATGAACACCAAACTCTATGCGCTTGTCGGGCGAGTGATAGTACTCCCAATCCGCTTTCAATCCCCAATCCTGAATGTGGGATTTTATCAATAGAGAAGTTTCCTCAAACGAGGACTCAATATCGTATTCAAACCGGGTCTGTATTGCAGTGAAGTTTGCGAAAAGCTTCTGGCTTTTAGATATATGGTTCCACCTTAGAGTGGTTGTGAAATTCCCCAAATCAAATCCTCCTTCAAACTCATCCTCGACTTCTTTCGGTGCTCTAAATACATCACTACCAAAGTATGAGCTGATATAGATACGATTTCGCTTATTGATCTTGTAGTTGACTTTGGCATTGAGGTCGTAGAAATAGTAAGGAAAAGAGGTTGGGGTTAAAGCAAACAACTTATCAATGTATGCCCGTCTTCCTGCAATCATAAATGAGGCTTTGTCTTTGATTATGGGTGCGTCTATTCTTAGCCTTGACGAGAGGAGCCCTATTCCACCTTTGGCATTAAATTTTTCGGTGCTTCCATCGTCCATTCTGGTGTCGATCACTGAAGATAAGCGACCTCCGTAATCAGCCTGAAACCCGCCTTTGACCACTTTCACGTTTTTGATTGCATCACTATTGAAAACAGATAAGAAACCGAGTAGATGCCCCACATTATATACAGTCGCTTCATCGAGTAAGACTAAGTTTTGATCATCCGTCCCTCCTCTGACATATATCCCAGTGGTGCCCTCACCGCCTTTTGATACTCCAGGCATTAGCTGAGCAATTTTGAGAATGTCTGATTCTCCAGCTATAGTAGGTATTACCAGAGCTTCTTTTGGTCTAAGTGAAAAGACCCCCATTTCTGTTGATTTCACTTCCTCCTCTATGAGAAAGCGTTCGGCACTGATTACTACATCTTCAAGTGTGGAAATGTCCGCTTCCAATTTAAAATCAAGCTCATTTTCATTCGGCAGGATAACTCTTTTATATGTTGTCTTATACCCTACAGAAGTAACCCTTAAGTCTAGAGTGTCAGAATCTATTGTCATAGAATAGAATCCATACACATTGGTAATGGTTCCTTTTTTCGTTTTCTGATCATATATAGTGACACCAATTAAATCCTCGCCAGTCTCACCGTCTCTTATATATCCACTAACAGTGTTTTGCGCAATGGCTCTTGCTGATAGGATTATGAATGCCAGATAAAATGAGAACTTGGTCATATGTTAAACCGGAGGCCCGTGATTAGACTCTGTGTGAACACACCTTGCGTGAAACCATCATGGCCATAGAACCCAACTCCAAAACCTGGACCTATATAAATAATCATTCCTTTGAACGGTTGAATTTCTATCAGGACTGGGAGTTCTAAACCAAATTGAGAACTCTTGTGTCCGAAATATTCGTTGATATCCAGATTGGATTTTTCCTTGGTGAATGAAGAAATTGTGAATCCAGCGTCCATCTGCGCTCCCGCGCTAAGTTTAAAGAAGTTGCTTTTAATGAGGTAATAGCGGTAGCCTATCACAGCCTTAGTCAGTTCTGCGCGTCCCTTAAACTGAGAGGGAGGTGTTGCAGTACTGGTTAGCCAATCCACTTTTCGATTGATCCTTTTTATTCCCAAGAGTAACTCGTGCCTGAACTTCTCAGGATCTTTCATCTTGAAATTCATGATCAGATTGAACGAGTTTTCAGAAATACCCCCATTCCATACGTAGCTGCCCGGATCGTCAAATAAGTATCCGAAGCGAGCATCTTTTTGAAGTTGCTGGAACCCTTCATCACGAAAGGATCCATTAAGGGAAGCAAATTCTATTGAAATAGATCGAGCTCTTATACTTTTAAGAAAGTCAATCTGCGCCTCAGAGATTTCTGGGGCGAAAGAAAATAGCAAAAAGGGGAGAAATTTTAATAAGACTCTATACACATTAGGCAAGGACACTGATCGGCTTCTATTAGTTTGAAGCCCTATCTCCAAAAACCATACCTAAACTCACATGCCTGTGATTGAACTCCAACCTTTTTAATAACGTACTGGTAGATGTAGTTATCAGTTGAAGTATTGAGTGATTATGTCTGGAGTCTCTATCATTATCGCTGTGATTAGGACAGCACTCATAATGATCACAATGTTTCTTACAAATCTTTTGGATTTACTGCTCATCTTCTGTTTGGATGATTAATGAAAACTAATTTAGATAAATTTACGAAGATGATAATATGAGTATTTGCATACTCGATGAACACACTTTAAGGCTCGATGATTATTGAAATATGAAAGATAAAGAATGTCCCTCCTGCGCTATGCAAATAGACTCATCAAGCAAGGAATGCCCTGTGTGTGGATATGAGTTTCCGAAGCAAAGTTTTGTTCTTCAAGCAGTTGCAGTTATTCTAATCTTAGTCTTTCTGTATTTTATGATTTTTTAATGGGTGAAGTAAGAGATGAGGAGGTCTTTCATTTCTTCTCTGGATGTATCTTTATTTTTGATTAAAAAAGGGATAACCTCATGTTTGAAACCCAGTTTGGTTGCCATAGTTAACGCGAATGACTCTTCTGAGATAGTTACCACATTGTCTGCTAAAATCACGAGCATACAATCCATCATGAAGTCCATTTTATCGACCACCAGCATGGGAGCTAAACTTTCGCTGAAATCGTAAGATTCGAAAAGCTGATCTATCTCATCGGCAGAAGCACCATACCTCTTCGCAATTTTTTCGATCACATTCTTTTCAGAATCAGCAAATTCTTCATCCACTGTAGCGATTTTTATCAAAATCCCTAGCTGTTTCTTTTTCTGATAATCCAACATATGTCTAGTTTACGAAAAAATCACTTTTGAACATAATATTAAAGGTACGAAATGAATAAATGTGTCTTCTTGGATAGAGATGGTGTCTTAAATAAGGACTTTGTGGATTATGCATATACGCTGGATCGATTCATTATTCTGGATGGAGTTAGAGAGGCTGTTACAATGCTAAAGGAGGCAGGATATTTACTTGTCATTGTCACGAATCAGTCGGGAATTGTCAAAGGAGTTTACACACGTGAGCAAATGCACGAGTGCCACGCATATATGCAAAAAGAGCTCAATAACCAGATTGATAAAATCTACTACAGCCCATGGCATCAAACACATTCTGAGTCATTGGCTCGAAAACCAGGTACGCTTATGTTTGAAAAGGCGATTGCAAAATTTGATATCGATGTATCCAAATCATGGATGATAGGGGATAAGGAGCGGGATTTGATACCAGCGATCAAAATGAAATTAAAGACTATTCAGGTTGATGGTCATGATGATAAAATGGCCGATTTTGTAGAGCCAGATTTATTGGGGGCGGCAAAGAAGATTCTAAGTTTGTGTCGTTGAAGCGAACATTTAGCAGAGAGGTGAGGTTCTATTCTTGAATATTTCCACAATCAAAGTACTTTTGTAAGTATATTTCAATTTATGTCAGGGGAAAAAAAAGATCTTGTTTGCCGCTTTATAGATGGAATCCAAAACATGATGTTGGGTATGCAGCAAGTGGATAATTCTTGCATGGAAGCCTTTGGCGACATTGCCAAAAGAGAGTTTGGCCTATTGATCAAATTGGGTCAAAGTGAACATATGATCATGCGCGAAGTATCTGACTTTCTTCAAATTCCCATGAGTACTTCTACAGGAATTGTCGATAAGTTGATTGAAAAAAAGTTTGTTGAAAGAAGCTATTCTCCAGAAGACCGAAGAATAGTCATTATCCAATTGAGCAAAGAGGGGCGCTGTATCTATGAAATGCTCAACGAAAAACTCTATGTATACGGGAAAGCACTTCTCGAAACTTTTGCAACTGAAGAAAAAAATCAGTTCGTGGAGTACATGGAACGTGCTTTTGATGCTACCTCCAAGATGGAGACACCACTAGTTTAAGCTTCAGTTTGGGATCAAGCAATATTGTTGTGGAGTGATTGTACTATGCATAGGTTTTAAGAAGCAGAATAATTAATCAGCTTTGTTTTCATTATCCTAGTCACACCAGTATGGCGTCTGTGAGAAGATAGATTCCATAGGGGCGCACGGCCAGTGAATGACCTTCAGAGTGTAGATCGAGGGGTAAAATACTTAAGCGAGCCAGATAAATGAGCTCAATATCAAGAACTCAACCCTTCAATAAAACCTTGTAATTGAATTATTTATGTCCCTCTACAGATATTCTGCTTGATCCTCAGTTTCTCAGCTAGAACATCATATTATTCTTCTTTTCGAAATATTCTGAAAAATTATATTTCGATTTCTGAATTATTTTGAAACCAAAATAATTTCAGTGCGTTGGGAGACTTATTCTCAATTATTTCGATTTTCGAAGTATTCGAAAATAAAATTATTTGAAACTGTCCATTTAATTCAGCGGCGTTCGTCACTAAGGTGAATTATGCACATGGATTAATAAAAACCAACAATCAATCTTATGAAAAAACTCATCGACATGTTTAGAAAGAGCTCCGGTCAATTCGGTACTACCTGGGGCAAAAATGTAATTAAGTACCGCTGGCTTGTGCTGCTTTTCACCACAGCGCTCGCACTAGCCTCTGGGTTTGGTGCTCAGTTTGTGAAGTTTGATAGTGATTATCACGTTTTCTTCAGCGATGATAATCCGCAGCTGCTGGCCTACGATGGCCTCCAAAACAAGTACACCAAGGACGACAATGTTTTTATTGTCATCGAGTCATTAGAGGGAGAATTATTCACTCCCGAAAATATTAGCGCGATTGAAAAGTTAACTGCTGATTCATGGCAAGTTCCGTATTCGAGCAGAGTAGACGCTGTTACCAATTTTCAATACACCACTGCAGATGGCGATGATTTGTATGTGGATGATTTGATTTCGGGAGCACTTTACAAAAGCAAAGAAGAACTAAATGAGCTCAAGGAGATCGCCTTAAATGACTCCAGAATTAAGAACAGACTGATCAATGAAGATGGGAGCGTAACAGCTGTAAATGTCACAGTTAGACTTCCGGATCAAGATCAAGGCGAGGGGGCTGAAATTACCGCATACGTGAGAAACATGGTTAGTGAGTTTGAAAAGGAAAACCCCAACCTGAAAACTCATCTTTCTGGGTTTGTGATGCTTAATTCGGCTTTTTTCGAAGCAGCATCAGGCGATGCAGCAACACTTACACCTTTGATGTTTTTGATTATAATCATCACAATTCTCTTAACGACAAGGTCTTTTAGTGCCACTTTTGCTTCACTAATTGTTATCATATTTTCGATTGTTACGGCGATGGGAATTGGAGGATGGATGGGAGTTGGGTTAACTCCTCCTTCTGCTGCTTTTATGAACATTGTGATGACGCTGGCAGTCGCAGACAGTATTCATGTACTGATCACGATGATCCAGTCAATGAGAAAGGGGTCATCCAAGCAGGAAGCAATCATAGAGTCATTGAGGGTTAATTTTATGCCTGTCTTCATTACCAGTTTGACCACCGTCATAGGATTTCTTTCTATGAATACATCTGATTCTCCTCCATTCCATGATTTGGGGAATCTTACTTCAATCGGGATGGTGGCTGCCTTTATATTTTCCGTATTGACCCTCCCAGCACTGATGTCTATACTTCCACTAAGAGTGAAGGTGAGAGAAAAGCAAACTAGGAGTCTGGTTTTCCTTGATAAATTGGCTGATTTGGTGATCTATAGGAGGAAGCTGGTTTTGATCGGTACGACGGTTTTTGTTTTGGTCTTTTCGGCTTTTGTTCTGAAAAATGAACTGAACGATGAGTTTATCAAGTACTTCAGCACCGATGTTCCATTTCGGCAGGATACAGACTATATCAGTGATAACCTTACCGGAATTTATACCATCGAGTTTTCTCTCAATGCTGGTGAGCCAGGTGGAATCAATAATCCGAAATACCTCTCTATTCTCAAAGATTTTGAAGAATTTCTCTACGACTATGACGAGGTGATTCATGTGAATGCTTTCACGGATGTGATGAAGCATGTAAATAAATCAATGCATGGGGATGATCTGAGTTATTTCAAGATTCCCGAAAATCGCGAGGAGGCAGCTCAGTATTTGCTTCTATATGAATTATCACTTCCTCTGGGATTAGATCTCAACAATCAGGTAAATGTTGATAAATCTGAATCGAGAGTGATTGTCACACTCGAGAATATATCAACCAAAAGAATGTTGGAGCTTGGCGAAGATGCATCTGCCTGGCTAAAAGCAAACACTCCAGCCTATATGCACACTGAGGGAGTGAGTAGTACCATGATGTTTGCTCATCTGTCTAAGAGACAAATCTTAAGCATGATTTCCGGAACTGGAATGGCGCTGATTTTGATTTCTATTGTACTAGGGTTTGCGATCAGAAGTGGCAAGTTTGGACTTCTGAGCTTGATTCCTAATGTAGTTCCCGTAGTAGTTGGGCTAGGATTCTGGGGGCTTTTCTATGGATATATAAACTCGGGAATTTCGATTGTATTCGGGATGACTCTGGGGATCATCGTGGATGATACCGTACACTTCCTCTCTAAGTACTTAAGAGCCAGAAGAGAGCATGGCTATTCGGCAGAAGATTCTGTTCGGTATGCCTTTTCAACTGTAGGGCAAGCGCTACTGGTCACGACCTTTATTTTGGTTGCAGGATTTCTCGTGTTAGCGCAATCAGATTTTGGCTTGAACTCTGACATGTCTAAGATCACGGTCATGATAATAAGTCTGGCACTTGTACTTGACTTTCTATTGCTTCCGGCTTTGCTGCTGTCATTTCGTTCCAAGCGACCTCAGGACGAAAAACCACTTGAAGGATCTAAGGTTGAAGAAACCGCTTTGTCCGCCTAACTATTACTAGAATGAAAAACTTAAGAAGAATTTATCTAAAACTATTTATCAAAATTTTTATGTCACGATCACATTCGCAGTATTTCGCAGTGAAAACCAAAGCTTTAGCATTGATTTCACTCCTTTCGGTTAGCTTCTTATTTGCACAAAGTCCAGAACAAAAAGGTCTTGATATAGCAAAAAAAGCAGATTTAGTTGATCAAGGTTTTGAGAGCTCTAGCTCTAACCTAACGATGATCTTAAAGAACAAACAAGGTCAGGAAACGAAAAGATTTCTGGAGAATAAGACTCTTGAGCTTACAGAAGATGGAGATAAATCCATGATCGTTTTCAATAGCCCAAAGGATGTCGAAGGAACGGCGACACTTACTTTTACGCACAAAGAGGGTCCAGACGATCAATGGTTGTATTTGCCAGCTCTGAAAAGGGTGAAGCGTATATCTTCCTCCAACAAGTCAGGGCCATTTGTAGGAAGCGAATTTGCTTATGAGGATTTATCATCTCAAGAGGTGGAAAAGTACACTTATAAATTTATCGAGGAAAAAGAAGGTAATCTGATTGTAGAGCGATATCCATTGGATGTGAAGTCTGGTTATACAAAACATGTAGTTGCTTATAACAAAGACAATTACAGAATAGAGAAAGTTGATTTCTACGATAGAAGAGGAGGGTTCTTAAAGACACTTACTTACAGTGGTTATAACCTGTATGAGGATAAGCACTGGAGGCCTGACGAAATGAAGATGGTCAATCACATTACGGGGAAGTCTACACTTCTTGTTTTTGAAGATTATAAATTCAAAACAGGTTTAGAGGAAAATGATTTCTCCCAAAATAGTCTCGTAAGAGCAGGTCGTTAATTATAAAATCTATAGAGGCTGACACAAAATTATTTGTGTCAGCCTCTATTCGTTTCTAACCCATCCAATGAAAAATTTGAAGATAGCAACAGGAGTTCTGGTTGCAATGTTGGCTTTGATTTACAACTTAAAGGCTCAGGATGAAACTTATACGGATTTCAGTGCTGAGGTAAATGCAGACTATAGAGGCTTCTTCAATGAAGGCCTTTACTCCGGTCAGAAGCAAAGTTATCTTTCACTAGCGGTGAAACCTGAGTTTGTGCATGAGTGGAAAGATGGAAAACATATATTCAAGACTGTGTTGTTTGGTCGACTGGATCAGCACGATTCCAGACGTACTCATTTTGACATTAGGGAGCTGTACTGGCAGACTGCTCAGGGAGACTGGGAGCTTTCAGTGGGTTTGAAGAAGGTGTTTTGGGGAGTGACTGAGTCCGCTCATCTGGTGGACATCATTAATCAGGCAGACGTGGTTGAGAGTTTTGATGGAGAGGAAAAACTGGGACAACCAATGGTCCACTACTCAAGGCTTACCAGGATTGGGACGTTTGACTTATTTGTACTTCCATATTTCAGGAAGCAAGTTTTTCCAGGAACAAAGGGGAGATTGAGGACTCCATTTGTGCTCAATGATTCTTTTTTCGAATTTGAAAGCAGTGCCGAGGAATACAGACCAGATGTAGCCGCTCGGTATTCACATTATTTTGGAGTTTTTGATGTCGGGGTGTCCTATTTCAATGGAACCGGAAGAGACCCTATAGTTGCGGATTTAGAAACCTTTCAGGCTATATATGGAGTGATTAGTCAGGTAGGAATTGATGTTCAGGCTACCACTGGCCCTTTACTTTGGAAAGTTGAAGCTATCGATAGAAGAAATGATGTACAGGATATGCGAGCCTTTGTCGGTGGATTGGAGTACACCTTTGGCAATATTGCTAATCGTGGACTCGATATCGGTATTATAGGAGAGTATTTGTATGATGATAGAGATGAGCTGGCTCTCAATAGTTTGCAAAATGATTTATTCATCGGCTCCCGTATTGCCTTTAATGACGTGCAGGATACTGAGATTTTGGTTGGAGGGATATTCGATTTGGAGCACAGTACTAAGTTATTTTCCGTAGAAGCAAATCGGAGATTTGGAGAAACATGGGATATAGAGGCAGAGGGAAGGTTTTTTACTTCCGTTAGTGACAAAGAATTTGTGTCTGTTTTTCGTTCTGACGATTTTTTTAGACTCTCAGTGTCCAAGTATTTCTGATTTTAATCTAAAATCAATTGTGTTCCTGGAAGTCATCTAGACTTCTATGGTTTTTTTGTTTTCAACCACTTGCTTATACGCAAGTGGTTTTTCTTTGTCGTCGATTCACAAAACTTTTAGATAGAGGAGTATCACCTTCACTCACAAATCATATATTCAATGTAACCAACGCCTAATTTTTTGGCTTTGTCCCAATCCTGATTTGCGCCGGTTACATCATCCATCATACATTTGGCAGTGCCTCTGCTTACGTACGCTTCCGCATAATCAGCGTTTAACTCTATGGCCTTATCGAATTGCTCTATAGCCATGGGAGGGTTCTGATCGATAAGGAAAATGTATCCCATTTCATAGTGAGCTTCATAGTAATCACTCCTTAGTTCTACTGCTTTTTTCAAATCGTGAATCGCTTTTTTCTTTTCACTTAAAGAGGAATAACAGATTCCTCTGAGGAAATATATCTCGGCATTAGAGGTGTTGAGAATCAGGGCAGAATCGAAATATACGATTGCATTTTTATAGTCTTCATCAAGGTATTTCTCATATCCAATATCAATCAGTTTGTCGCCATTGTCTTGTGCGAAGTTTGGTAACTGAATTAGGATGAATACGAATGAAAACAAGATTTTATTCATGATTTTTTAATAAAAAGCGGAAATATCGGTGAAATTTTCGATCGAAACTACATAAGAAGCCGCTATTCAACGCGAATTATTTCTTTCGAAAAAACAAGAAAATTTAACATTAAAGAAACATGTGTGAGGTCGAACAATATTTGACCAAATAATATTCGGAATCCCTGTTTTCTATACTGTACGCTTATAATACCCTTACGCATTTGCACAATTCTTTTTTACAATTTTCCGGGTGTACCGCTTTCTAACATTACTTATTCAATTAATTCTTAATGCTAAAAAATAAGCGTATGAAGAAAGTTTTACTAACCATGTTTCTTACGAGCATCATGCTCGGGGCGTTTGCTCAAGAGAGACAAATTACAGGGAGGGTGACCGATGACAAAGGTGAGCCTGTTCCTGGTGCGAATGTAATTTTGAAGGGGACCACAGTAGGTACTACTTCTGATCTTGATGGTAATTACAGATTGAGTGTTCCAGATGAAGCTGAGACACTTGTGTTTTCATTCATTGGAATGAGTACCAAAGAAGTGAGCATAGGATCAAGAGCTATTATTGATCTGGCTATGACTGCCGATGTTCAGCAACTTGCTGAAGTGGTGGTGACTGCTCTGGGTATTGAGCGAGATTCTAAACGATTAGGTTATGCCACGACTACACTTAAGAGTGATGAGTTAACAAAGACCAGATCTATTAGTCCATTAAATGCACTACAAGGTAAGGTGGCAGGTGTTAACATAACACAAGGATCGGGGCAGCCTGGTTCATCGACCAATGTTATACTAAGAGGTATGTCTTCTCTTGGAAGTAACAATCAGCCTCTTTATGTAGTAGATGGAGTTCCTGTTAATAATACCCAATTAACTACGAATACAGTTTTCTCCAACGGAGACTTTGTAGGAGGAATAGGAAGTCAGAGCCTGAATGGTGGATCCGATTTTGGTAACAGAGCAAATGACATCAATCCCAATGATATCGCCTCAGTTACGATTTTGAAAAGTGCCTCGGCAACAGCTCTGTATGGTTCTCGTGCAGCCAATGGCGCGATTATCATTACAACCAAGAAAGGTAAAAGAACGATCGATGGGAAGAGATTTCAAGTTGATATTTCATCATCAACGGTGTTCCAATCTGTATTGAGACTTCCTCATTTTCAAAATGAATACGGGCAGGGCTTTTTCGGAACTACTGATCCGATAGAGCAGACTAGTTGGGGGCCTAAGTTTGATGGAGTTGTAAGACCTTGGGGGCAGACTATTAATAACAGTCAGTTGATCAAACCTTATTCTGCCCTGCCGGATAACGTGGAAGACTTTTTCACCATTGGAAAGACATTTACAAACAATGTGGCTCTTTCTGGTGGAACTGAAAACTCTACTTTCTATATGTCACTTTCTAATACGAATGCCAACGGCATTATTCCTACAGATGCAGATCGCTACAATAGAAATACACTTTCGTTTCGAGCGAGTAGTAAGTTGACTGATAAGTTGACGAGTGGTTTTTCTGTGAACTATGTGAAGAAAGAAAGCTCATATGTTTCTACGGGTCAAAACTCTGCGACATACGATGAGTTACTTCAGACGCCAAGAGATATTCCTGTAGTAGAAGCGAAAGACTTTAACGATCCATTCTTTAACCTTGACAACTATTACTCCTTCTATTCTGTGAATCCATATTTCGTTTTGAAGAATAATGGAAATGAATTTAACGAAGATAGAGTCTATGGAAATATCAATATCGACTACCAGCTATCAGATAAGCTAGGCTTCTCCTGGAGAGTGGGAGGAGATGCATCCAACAGTCAATTGTCTTCATGGAGAGCGATTCTTCAGCCGACTCCAGGATCTCCAAATGATGGTATCTCAAGTTCCGATCCAGGAGCAGTTAGTGAGAGCGCATTTCACAATTTTGAAGTGAATTCTGATTTGATGGCAAATTTTGCTACTCCAATCAACGGTGATTTCGATTTCGGAGCATTGGTTGGGTTCAATGTGAACATGCAGCGGTCAGATGCCAACTATGCGTCTGTTGCAGGTTTAGATATCCCTGGTTTTTACCAAATATCCAATAGTTCAGCTCAGCCAAGTGTCACTCAGAGTACTGTTGAAAGAAACATTGCGGGGCTTTATGCTCAGGTTGATTTTGATTTCAGAGATTATGTGTTTTTGACTTTGGGAGCTAGAAACGACTGGTCTTCTACACTTCCTAAAGACAACAGATCATTTTTCTACCCAAGTATCAATACCAGCTTTGTTTTCACTGAGGCTCTAGGCATCAGTAACAATATCCTTTCTTACGGTAAAGTAAGGGCAGGATGGGCGCAGGCAGGTAATGATGCTAAGCCATATTCGATTCTTCCGGTATTTGTACCAGGAGGAGTGAGCGATGGATTTAGGTCTTTGACATTCCCTTTGCCAGGATCTACTCAGGTAAATGGATTTGAGGTGTCAAACATCATTGGTAGCCCGGATTTGCAACCAGAAATCACTACAGAAATAGAGGTAGGATTTGAGCTGGGGCTACTTGATCGAAGGTTGAACTTTGATGTATCCTTTTATGATAAGACGATCAAAGATTTGATTTGGAATGCGACACTACCTAGAAGTACAGGATATACGGCGCAGACGGTTAATCTTGGTGAGATTACCAACAGAGGGGTTGAATTATTAATAACAGCAACTCCTGTTCAGGTTGGAAATTTCAGATGGGATGTATCTGTTAACTATACTAAGAATAATAACAAACTTGTTAGCCTGACAGATGGATTAGACGAGATTACCCTTGGTGGTCTTGGTGGTAACGGAGTGAATCTAATTGCCAGACCGGGAGAACCGGTAGGTTTATTGAATGCTCGTGGTGCAAAAACCACAGATGATGGAAGAATCATTGTAGGATCAGATGGTAAGCCAGTTTACGGAGAAAGAGAAGTAATGGGAGCTGCAGCTCATGATTGGACTGGAGGCGCAAGCACAAGCCTATCTTTCAAAGGATTTACTTTGAGCGGTACTCTTGATGTGAGGAAAGGCGGTTTGTTCTATTCTCGCTCTGCTAGCTTAACACAGTTTGCTGGAACCAGCGTTGCTACTACGTTCAATGATAGAAGACCATTCGTAGTGCCAAATTCGGTACAGGAAGTAGTTGATGGTGATAACACCACCTACGTGGAAAACAATACTCCTATTACACAGGACATACTTTATTCCTACTGGAGTGATGGAGCTGACAAGAAAGATGAGTCTCACGTGTTGACCCGATCTTTCACTAAGCTAAGAGAACTTAGCCTGAGCTACGATCTACCTTCCAATATCGTCGGTAAGACGCCATTTAAACAAGTACGCATCGCGGTTATTGGTCGTAATTTATTCTTGTGGACTCCAAGTTCAAACAGATACGCAGATCCGGAAAGTACTACTTTCAACGATGGACAAGGACTATCTGGAAGCTTTGGAGAGTATGGTGCTACACCATCTACACGTAACTACGGATTCAATATCGACATAACACTATAAGTCTAAATATTTAATAGAATTATTATGAAAAATATAAAGAAATATAGTTTGATCGGGATTGTCATGGTTCTCTTTTCCACTTCATGTGGCGATGATTTCTTTGACATCAATACCGACCCAAATTTACCGGGAGAGGCAAGTGTGCAGCTTGTTTTCCCAGCTGGAACAGCGATCACAGGATTCCTAATAGGGGGACAGTATCAGATACTTGGAGGTATTTGGTCTCAACATTGGGCGCAATCTGTTGGGGCTTCTCAGTATGCAAATTACGATAGCTATGACATTCAGTCTACAACTTTGGATGCAAGAGGTTATGGTGAATTTTACAATGGAGCTCTCAATGATTTGAAGTACGTCAGAGATCAATCACTGGCTTCTGAAAATTGGAACTATTATCTTATGAGTACAGTCATTACGGCATATACTTATCAGGTGCTTACCGATCTTTATGACAAAATACCTTTTACCGATGCATTGAAAGGTCTTGACGGTCTTGTTCAGCCAACATTTGATGATGGCGATGTAGTTTACGATGGCTTGATTACAATGTTGGATGATGCTTTGTCCAGAGATTTGACACTTCCAAGTTCGATCCCTCCGGGAGCGGATGATATCATTTTCGCAGGTGATATGGATAGGTGGGTTCAATTTGCGAACACACTGAAGTTGAAAATCTATATGCGTCAGACAAATGCAAGAGAGGCAGTCGCAAGTGCTGGAATTCAGGCACTTTTTACAGAAGCTAATTTCCTTACTTCAGATGCGGCAATGACTCAATTTGTAGCTAGTCTAAACAGAAGAAATCCAGTCTACGAAACTGAGGTAGATTTTAGCGGTTTCCCGAACCTTGTTTTGAGCAACACATTGCTAAACTATCTTGACAACAGTGTAGATGGAAGACTCGATGCATTGTTCAACTTTCCGAATGATGATACAGACGGTCCGCATGTTGGCATGGCGCAGGGAGATTTCAGAGCACCAACTCCAGTAAATAAAGATGGACTGTCTCAGCCAGCACTTACGGCAACCGATGCTGTGTATTTTATGTCTACCGCAGAAAGCTATTTCTTGCAGGCAGAAGCTATCGCGAGAGGGTACGCAACTGGGGATGCCAAAGCAATGTATGAGGCTGGTATTGATGCAGCGTTTGCAAGATTAGGAATGGCAACAGATGCTACACTTTATGGAGCAGGAGGAGCATATGAGTTTCCTGCTACGAATGCTAACGAGGAGCAAATCGAGGCTATCATCGTACAGAAGTGGATTTCTATGGTAAACACTCAGGGCTTGGAGTCCTTTCTGGAGCAAAACCGTACTGGATATCCTGACTTCTACTCTCTAGCTGTTAACAACGTAACCTCAGGGAATTTCCCACGAAGGTTGCTTTACCCTGACACAGAGATCAGCTCAAATAAAGACAATGTTCCTGAGCAGGTGAATGTATTCACCAAAGTATGGTGGCACAAATAATCTTTAAATAACAAAATTATGAACTCAATATATAAACGATTCGGAGGGCTGATGCTGTTCTCCGTTCTTTTCATGGCATGTGAAGATGATGAGACAGCCAATACCTCTTCCATTACTTTTTACCCGGAGTTTGAGGTAACCGGAGCATCAAGTTTGCAAATAGGGATAAATGATGATTATGTTGAACCTGGGATCTTAGCTACCGAGCAGGGAGCACAAATAGATGTAAGTGTTTCGTACACGGGAAGATTCACTGGGTTTTCAGGAACTGAGATTCCTAATACAGCAGATCAGTATACAGTCAATTATTCAGCTTTGAATGTAGATGGCTTTGCAGGAAGCGCTTCCAGAACGGTTTTCAAAATCGATAATGGAGATTTTGTTTCCAGTATTGCTGGACTTTATTCTTCAACTGTGGTTAGATCTACTGGAGTTACCTATTCTGATATTCTGGTACTAGTCTGGGAAACTGCTCCCAATGTATATGAAATATCAAGTTACATAGGAGGCTACTATGGTGAGGGGTCAGGATTTGGTGATGGCTACCTTGCTCGAGGAGGAACCATAACTGTCAATGACATTGCCACGAATGATTTCACTTTTGGGCAAGCTCAGTTTCCAATTTGGGGAAACGTTGTAGACATAACCTCTA
This sequence comes from Cyclobacteriaceae bacterium, assembly GCA_049115715.1. Lineage (GTDB taxonomy): Bacteria > Bacteroidota > Bacteroidia > Cytophagales > Cyclobacteriaceae > JAMZMI01. Next base: position 89,768 of record JAGDZQ010000022.1, on the reverse strand, counting down.
TGACAGTTGATCCAGCCACAAAAACGATTAGCTATAGTACGCTGGCCGATTTTGGAGGAATGTGGGATATCACGATGACTCAAGTTGAACTTTAAAAAAGGAAGATTATGAAGACTAAAAATATATTAGTAATGCTTGTAGCACTTGCACTGACTACTTGGTCATGTGGAGATAGCTACGACGATTTTGAACCGGAAGTGACCTCTGCGCGTGCTGTTTCTGGTCAGTGGATTGTTGACTACTCTGCTGGAGGCGCTGTTGTTGCTTCTCATGCGAGAATAGATATCTACAATACTGCGGCCGATGATGGTACTGCTTGGGTTGATGAACATGATCACCTAATTAGTGGGTTCAAGGTTAAGGTCAATACTTCAGGAACGGACTTTTCTGTAGATGGGGCAGCTGATGCACTAGCTGCAGATCCAGACAACCCTGACATGATTTCCATTCTTGATGGGAAAATTATTGATGGAGATAGTATCAACTTCACAATATCCATAGTGTATGGAGATGGAAGCCCTACCGAGACGTATGGCATTGCAGGAAACCTGTACACAGGATTTGAGTAGGCTTACTCAGTAACTTTTTTGAATATAAACCTGCGGAATTCGTTTCGCAGGTTTTTTATTGGGCTTTTATTTGGGTTTGATCGGAATCCATACTTCTTCTTCAGAATCGGGATGGTTGTTTTTATACTTACTTCCCAGCACTTCGAAGTGAGGTCTATGATCAGGCTGATATTCTGATTGAGGCATCCACTCTCCGAAAATAAATTGCATCGTTTTCGGAAAGTCGCTTGGCAACCCTTTGTGAATAAATACAGCATATAAGCCACCTTTTAGCGTGAATTTTTCTAACCCATCTGGTAAATCACCTTCGCCGGAAGTTTCCACAAGAGCCCATTTTACAAAGCTCGTATTTGGGCTGAAATCTTCAGGTGCCATTGTCTGATCATAAACCTGAAGTGAATACAGGTTGTCATCAACAGCGTTTTGGATGTTTTTCTTTTGAGGCATGAGCTTACTCCAAAGCATGTAGGTTTTATCTTCTGCAAGCGACATTCGAGCGGATATCCCTGCAAATTTTTTCTCAGAAATGGTTTCAATTCTTAGTTCCATTTTTATAAAACGCTTTTCAATACGAAATCGACTATAGGTGTGGGATCTTCTAAGCTATGAGGGTGGTGCCCTATTCCCTTCTTCATTATAAGTTTAATGTCTCCACCTGCAGCTCTGAATTTTTCTGCCAGCTGCCCGGTGTTTTCTTCAAATGGAACAACTTTATCAGCATCTCCGCAAACGTGAAGAACAGGGATTTTAGCTTTTGCGATGCTTATGCAATTGTCGACAGGGATTCCCTTGTAACTAAGCACGGAAGTTTCATCAAGACTATATGCATTTAAGCATTCTTTCCAGTTGTATTCGCTTCCAATTCCTTCGTAGAGACCTCTAGGCCAACTTTTGAAATCGCAAACTGGCGCGTCGGCATATATGCAAAATACCTTGTCGGTATTGGGTGAAGCCCAATTGTACACAATCAATCCACCTCTGCTAAATCCTTCAAGCACAGTTTTGGGATTCAGTTGATACGTATCGGTTACATAATCATAAAAGCGATTCCAGATGCCAACAGCTTCAGAGTTTCCATATAGACCAGCAACATCTACATATACGAGATGGAAGCCTTTCTTAAGTAAGATCAAATCAGTCTGCGGCTCTGCTCCCCAAAATCTTGCTCTCCATACCCAAAGTCTATCTTTGTTGGCTTTTTCGGGAAATACGACTTTTGCCCTTCGTCCTAGAAAGTCGAATTCCTCAATTTGAAACGTGCTGAAAATGGAGTCTTGATTTACAGTCTGAGCGAGAGTAAGAGAGGGAGAAAAGGCTAGTGTGAGGGAGGCAAAGATCAATAAGAATGAAAGGCTCTTCATTTTTTTAAAATTGGATATAAGACTTTTGTCAATGAGGTAATGGTGCAAGGTCATTGGCTAAGAAATCATTCGCTCGTAGGATAGTTGAAATGAATAACCTTCTGAGGTGACCCGCCCGTAGCATTGTAGAATGCCACAGCATGATCGTCTTCTACATCGGCCTGTACATACGCAGTTTCAATCCCTACCTGCTTACAGTAGTTTTTAACTTCGTTCATTAATTCCTTACCTATTCCTTTGCGCTGGAACTCCGTTTTTACAGCAAGATCATATAGATAAGCTTCAGGTGATTCTGAATAGTATTGAGGAAGGACATGAAGGGTTATTCCTCCGATTACTTTTCCTAGATTCATGGCGACAAAAACTAGGAAATTTTCCCTATCGAGGAGACTTTGTAAATGACTTTCAGGTGGAAGCTTGAAGTCTTCCAATTCAAAAACATCCTCAAAGATCAGGATCAAGTCCTGAAACTTGCTGAGATCCTTGTTGGACAATTTTGCAACTTCTGTATTCATATCCAAATATGGATTTATTTTGAATTAAGAAATCATCTTTTTTTGAAAAATCCCAAATAGTTCACTACCTGCTCTGTCTGCTATAGAGTTATAAGCCTTTTCGAAAGTCTTGGTCTCAAAGTAAGGAGAAAGGTATTGGAGATACTCATCTTTGCTTCCACCGAAAGGTCGGTTTCCCATTTCTGAATCTAAAGGAATATCAAACCAAAGTCCTACCAGTTTTCCTCTTTCAGCAAGTAGCTTGTGCATATGCTTTGCATACATAGATCTATTCGATGATGTGGGAGAGAAGGAGCAAAAGAATGTTTGCTCAAAAATAATATCATAGCTTCCAGTATGCTCGAAAAAATTCCCGTGGATCAATTGATTGGGTGGGAAGTCCGGGTTCCTTTTTTGAAAGGCCTCCAGAGGTTCTGCTGCAATGTCTAGAACTATGACATTGCTGAAGCCATTCTTGAAGAGGTATTCTGCTTCATAGGCATTACCTGCACCGGGAATCAATATTTTCAAGTCCTTATTTTCTAATTGATCTATATAGTCATTGAGAGGAGTGGAGGAGTGTCCTATGTCCCAGCCTGTTCTTTGATCCTGGTATCGCTGAGACCAGTATTCGTTTTGTTCCCGAGTGTTTTTGATATCTGTCATCTACCAATTGGGTTTTGCTTAAAGTCTTCCGCATCCATTAACCCAATTCATGGAATTTTAGTTGCCTGTTATGAGGGTTCTATAAACTGTTACCCTCTTGAAAGCAGTATGTCAGCCGATGTAATCCAAACATAAAACTTCGGTTTTTGATCCTTAGATCAAAATAAAACCAGCGAGATATCTCTATGCCTGTTCGTGATAATTGGTTTGAGAATTTTTATTTGACAAATACCTAAAAATGGTGAGTCAATTCAATAAAAAGTAGTGACACATAGCTGCATGATCCAACTGAATTTTGAATAAACAAATAGATCATGTTAAAAAACATTTTTTTTCTTTTTCTCTTATTCTTTGCCCTAGCTTCTTATGCAGCTAGTGCAGAACCTAAAACCTCAACAAAAGAGGTCAGTCAATTCAGAGTAGATTCATTGCAAAATCAAATTGAGTCTCTGACATATACCCTCAGACTGATCACAGGTAAGGAAGATTCTTTACCTGAAACTTTAGCATATCATTATTTCTATAATCAGGGCAGTATAACGAAATTCTCACCCGTGAGTCTACTTATTCCGTGCTTCGCTGTGATATTCTTAGTAATCATCATTTCATGGGTTTGGCTTTCCAAATTTGAATTAAAGGAGGCCTTAACAGAAACCAGGGTTATAATGGTAAATGGTACTGAAGTGAAAGAAGAGATCGCAAGTAGTAGTAGGCTAATTGCCTTTGTCTCTGCTGCCATTGCTTTGATACTTGCTTTTATTCTCATTGTCACGACTGTTTATATATATCTAAACAGTGGGCTAATTCCTGACTTTGAAGTCCTTGTAAACGCAGTGCTTGCTTTAGGAATTGGAGTAGTTCCCTACACAGTCAACAAAGTAGCTGGGATTTTTAAATAGTAATTGAACTAAATCTAATGGATCATGAAAAACAACTTTACAATAATCATAATACTATTACTAGGATATACTTCCGGAGCACAAGAAACTGAACGTTTTTTTAAAAACTCAATAGAAGAAGAGGAAATAATCGGGAAGAGGAGGGAAGACGAAAGCGAATCAGAGTTTTCTCTTCACACCCTACCCGCTATGCTTACACCCATAACATCAGCGCGTATTGTTCCATCCCTCAAACTTAGTGTTGCACAATCTACTATAAACCGGCAAGACTCATTGTTCTCCGGGTGGGCTCACAATTTAGGAGTATACATCGCCAAAGAGCCTTCCTTATCTTTAGAGTCTGGATCTTTCACCAAGACGGGCGAAGACTTGTCCAGAGATTTGTGGATTCCAGAAGCGAGTTCCTTTTTCTTTGACTACTCTATATCGTATCTGAGACGGCCTAAATCTTTAAATAGAAATGGGATCGCGGTTGGCCTAACATTCTATTATTTGAATAAGCAAATCCCTGGGAAATCGTCGACCTCCACTGTTTTTGATGAAGTCAAAACAGTTGGGCTAGCCTTGTTTCAATTTAATGCTAGGTACATATTTTGGAATAAGGAAGGGAACGTGTTTTCATCGGTATATGCAAATTTCAATAACCAGATTGGTTTTGACAATGTGAAGTCATATAAGGAGTATTATGGAATTAATAAAAATGTTCTGAATAACTACCTAGATCTAGGGTTTGAGGTAGCACTAGGCGGAAAGGATGAATCTGATATTTTTCTAGACATTGGGTTTGTTGTCCAAAGCAAAGAAGTTAGAAGAGTTACTAACAACAATGATTTAGTCATACCTGTAATCAAGCTTAAGGCGAATCCAAGATTTAAATAGTGAAACAATAAATAATCAAACACCAATTACAATGAAATACTCAATTATTCCAAACTATGTGTGGGATCATTTGTCTGACAAAATGGGTAAAAATCATCTTCCTTCAGTTTCAGCAAAAATAGGCTCAATAAAGGCACGATCGACTCGGAACCAAATTTTAAAGTTACCTAAGAGCCTAAAAGACAAATTGTTCGATTCGGTAGCTAGTAAAAACAGAATTGAAGTTTACGATCGAGATGACATCTCGTTGCTCAACAGTGATACAATACACCCAAGTGAAAATAAGATAGCCAATCAAGTGTATGAACAGGTTCTTGTCGTTTTACGATTTTTGGAAGAAGAATTGGGGAGGGATTCTTATGATGGAAGGGGGCATACAGTAAGAGTTGTAATAAATGCTGATTTGAACTTTGGCAAAAGGCCTGAGGTACAATGGGATGACAACAGAATGTATTTTGGCATACCTAATGATATGTCAATTTTTAATTCGTTTACCTCGGACATTGAGGTGTTCGGACATGAGCTTGCACATCCAATGATTATTTATGAAGGAAAATTGTGCTACGAATCAGAAGATCGTAATGTCAAACTATCAGAAAGTGGGGCTTTACACGAGCATTATGCTGATGTCTTTGGCATTATGGTGAAACATTGGTTTTACGAACAAATAGACCCTAAGCTGGCGAATTGGGAAATAGGGTCAAATATGTTTCAATCTGGTAACCCTTTGAGATCCATGGGTAATACTGCTTTTATCGACGATTTTGGAAGTGGTCTTCATCCGGTAAATATCGATGATTTTAGGCCAGAAAAAGGGTACCACTTTAACGCGAGTATTCCCAATCACGCTTTTTATTTAGCCACTTGTGAAGTAGGGAGGCCAAGTTGGGAAATAATCGGGAAAATCTGGTATGAAGCGCTAAAATCAAAGCATATAAGTGAGTGCTCAAGTTTTGAAGAGGTAGCAAAAGCTACCCTATCAGTTGCCAAAGAAATGGGTGAGCCTTTTTCAGATGCCCAGCAGGCTTTAGAAGAAGCCTGGAAAAAAGTAAAAGTAAAAATCAACTAAACCAATTAATTATATGAATCTATTACCTTTTAAACCGTTCGTTTATTTCCAGCTGGAAAAGGATTCCGGAGGAAAAAAATACAAGTATCACATTCACACTCTAATTAATATTCCTGATGGGTTCAAGTTGGTGCCCAGGGATGTAGAAGCAGGTATCAATGGAACAACAGAGATTTTTTTCGATGTAGAGCAAGACCCTTTGATGACCTATAAGGAGCCAACTTATTTCTATCAAGGAATATTCGATAAGGATCGCAGAAGAAATGGTAGTGGCACTGTGACTGAGAAAAAGTTTTTAGTAAAAGTTTATGTTCCAGAAGAATTTAGGGGGTCTTTTAATCTATTGGCTTCAAATACTCCACAAACTAATCCGGATTATGATGATGCGGATGGCTATCCTATTTAACTCCGTTATTTATGTTAAATTGAAAGCATGCTTGCGCGTGCTTTCTTTTTTATATTCGTAATTTTTTTCAGTCTGATAACATTAAGTAATAAGAATAATGATTCTTTAACAATTGAGAACTTATGTTTTAGGGCTTTCAAAGTAAGAAATATTGATCCAGATTCTGCCTTCCTTCTGGCGAACAAGGCATTGCATATTGCAAGGAAAAAAAACCTTCTTTACGAAAACTCACTTGCTTGCAATGTAATTGGCATTCTTTTTAAAAATGCTGGAGAGTATGATTCGGCATCATCATATTATAAAAAGAGTCTGAGTATTAGGGTGAAGTTGGGGAGAACCGAAGATCAGGCAACAGTATACATGAATCTGGGGCAAGTAGCCAATCAAAAAGGAGACTATGAAGAAGCATCATACTACTATGACTCGGCACTAATTATTCTAAAAAAATCTAATGATCATGTAAATACAGCGAAGTGCCTTGAAAACATGGCTGTTGTACTTGATAAACAAGGGCAAATGGAAGCAGCCCATAATCGCTATATGGAGAGTATGGATATCTACAACGTACTTGGTAATACTGAAGGAAAGTCCAGAATACACAGCCATTTGGGAATTCAAGAAAAGAAAAGAAAAAAATATAAAAAAGCCATTAAGGAATTTGAGCTAAGTCTAAAACTAAAAGAAAAAACAGGAAACAAAAGAGGAACAGCTAAGACTTATAATAACCTTGGTGATATAGAAATGGAGCTTGGTAATACTGAAAAAGCCATCTCCTTCTATTTAAAATCTTTAAACCTAAGTAACGAAATAGATAATCAGGCAAGTATAGCAGACTCTAACCTGAAGCTATCTAAAGCATATTTCATTAAAAATAGACTTGATACAGCTCTAGAGTTAGTCAACCTTGCCAAGTCAACTTTGAAAAGAATAGACAGCAAGGATAATTTAAGTATTGCTTACTTCATTCGCTCCAGTATTCTGGAAAGAAAAGGCTTGCATAAAAAGTCTCTGGTGGATTACAAAAAGTATGATAGCCTCGAAAGTATTGTCTTCAATGAAACCAAATCTCAACAGATAGCAGAACTTGAAACTAAATACGAGACAGAAAAAAAGGAAAAAGAGATATCTGAGCAGAAAGTACAAATTCAACAAGCTTCATTAGAGCGCGAGAATCTCATTCTTACTTTAGCTGCGACGCTTATTTTAGCTGTTTTGGCCATTGTCTTTTACCGTCAAAGGGCAAAAATGACTCGAATCGTGAGCGAGAGAAATTTCGAGAAGCAAGTCGACGAGATGATGGAAGAGCAGGAAACAAAAGCTCTGGATGCAATGATTGAGGGGCAGGAAAAGGAACGTGCCAGATTTGCGGAGGAACTTCATGATCGCTTAGGAAGTACGCTCTCAGCTACTAAACTGCATGTTGAGGCTCTGCGAAGCGAAGAATTTGAGCAAATACATACACGGACGATTAGTAGACTATTAGATAGAGCTGTAGAGGAAACACGTCAGATTTCTCATGATATGCTATCAGGAGTACTGACCAAGTTTGGATTGGTAGCCGCAATCACAGATTTAAAAGAAACCATTGAATCTGCCAATGAGCTAAGAATAAAATTTGAGACGATTCAGTTTGATGAGCGTATTGACTTAGAAAAGGAGATCAATCTTTATCGGATTGTGCAAGAGCTTTTAAGCAATACCCTGAGACACGCAGAAGCCGATCAGGTATGGATTAAAATTGAGAAAAAGGAGGAGACGATTGAACTTTACGTTTCTGATAATGGGAAAGGTTTTGATACTACTTTGGATAGACGCGGAATAGGTTTGAGAAATATTGAAACCAGAGTGCATAAAATACGTGGAAGATGGAGTGTCGCTTCATCGGATTCTGAAGGCACCAAAAATGTTTTTTCGATCTCAACAGCAGTATAATGGAAAAAATCAAGGTTTTAATCTCGGATGACCATCAAATCGTTCTTGATGGCTTTAAACTATTGCTTTCGCAACAAGAATTTATAGAAATAGTAGGAGAGGCGCTGGATGGTGAAGAGGTCATCGAAAAAGTCAAAAAAGCGGAGGAACTTGATATTGTTATTCTCGATATCAATGTGCCTAAAAAAGACGGCATAGAAGTCACAAAAGAACTTAAAACCACCTATCCCGAAATTAAAATTCTTGTGGTCACCATGTATAACCGAAAGGAGTTTATCAAAAACTTGATGGAAGCGGGAGTAGACGGGTATGTACTAAAGAATTCGGGCAAAGCAGAATTGATTGCAGCTATTGAAAGCCTTGCTAAGGGGGAACCCTATTATGGAAAAGATATTACGCGGACGATCATCAAAAGCTATCAAAAAAACAAAGTGTTCGATAGTCCTTTGGAAATAGATATTACGGAGCGAGAAAAAGAAATCATACGCTTAATCTCCGAAGGGTTGAATACATCTCAAATCGCAGAGAGACTATTTTTGAGTGGTCATACTGTCAATACTCACAGGAAGAATATTTTAAGCAAGCTTAATGTGAAGAACTCCGCAGGGGTGATCCGCTTTGGAATTCAAACAGGGATTATTAAGGGTTTTGATTTTTAATTTCAATAAATGTTCCACATTTCAAGATCATTATGTGCTCAACTTTGAGACTTTTTTACTTTACCTAAAATAGATATTGTTTCTGTTGTCCGAATAACTCTCATATATGCAACGGAGACAATTTTTATGAAAGCACAATAAGAGTCTAGTGAAATCTTACTCGTCCTTTAAAGCATTTACAGGGTTTGCTTTTGCAGATTTGAATGTTTGATAACCAATTGTGAGAACAGAGATTGAAAGCATTACCAGACCCGCGACCCCAAAAACATACCATTGAATGGGAGCTTGATAGTCAAAGTCCTGAATCCAACGAGACATCAGAACCCAAGAGAGCGCAGAGGCAATGACAAAGCCAATGAGCAACAGTTTTCCAAATTCGCTAGAGAGCAAAACTAGTATTGATGATATCGATGCGCCTAGTACTTTTCTTATGCCTATTTCCTTGGTTCTTCTATCGATAACGTAGGACACTAAACCGGTTAATCCTAAGCCTGCGATGATAATCGCCAGTACTGAGTAAAACTGGATCATTCTGCCAAAGTCAATCGTGGGCTGAAACTCCTGACGGAATGTTTCATCCAAGAAATCTGCGACCATTGGCATTCCCGGATTAATATTTTGCCATTTTTCGTCTATTTCGATCAGAAGCTGAGCCAGAGCCTCATTAGATAGGTCTCCTCGATAGCGAATCGCTACTTCACGATTCTTTCTATGATAAAATGTGACATTGTCGTTGAAATAGGCCATCGGAGATTGTTTCCACCCAAATTCCGCATTAAAATTTTCAATAACACCTACTATTCGCGCTTCACTCCCAGAGTGCTCAAGCGTTTTTCCAATTACTTCTTTTGGGTCAAAAATGCCATTCTTCTCGATCAGAGAGCGGGTTACGATAACGGCAGGAGTACGATCTTTTCCTTTGTCAAAGTCCCTTCCAGCAATAAATTGAAGATTGAAAATATCAGCAAAATCCTCGTCCGAAACCCAAAAACTTGCAATGTGTTTTTCAACATCCGCACCGGCAATTTTAAAGTTATCGTCACCATCCCAGATGTAAGGAGGAGTATCCGAGCCTAAACTTACATATTCAATGGAAGGAAGACTGAGCAAGTCGGTTTTGAACGTTTCCATTGACTGACCGAGTCGTTCTGCATTTTTAACAATGATAATTTTGTCCCGGTTATATCCCAAGTCCATTTTCAACCAAAACTGAACCTGGTTCTGCACGATAAGTGCGCAGGCGATTAGGGCGATGGAAACTGTGAATTGCGCAGTTACCAATGCATTTCGTACCAAGCTTCCTTTTGCTCCTTGCATCACATGGCTTTTGAGAACTTTTACTGGACGAAATGCAGATAGGTAAAACGCAGGATATATGCCAGCCAAAAGTCCTATGACAATAGCAAAGCTTATTGCGGATAGATAAAGAATCGGGTTTCCGATTGACGAAAAATGGATTTCTCGTCCTGAAATGGCGTTGAATTGATCTATGAATAGTAGCAATAAACCACAGCTGAGCAGTAGTGCGACAAAGCAAAACATCAAGGATTCGAACATGAATTGCCAGATAAGATTTTGACGATTAGATCCTAGAACTTTTCTAACGCCAACCTCCTTGCTACGTCTTGCCGATCTAGCAGTGGTTAAGTTCACAAAGTTGATCACCGAAAGAAGCAAAATCAATGAGGCTATGGTCGCCATGATATAGATGTTTGTGATATCGCCGATTTCGTTTAGACGAGAAAATACATGTTGAGAATGCAAATGGATGTCCAGCAAAGGCTGTATGTACAACTCCCAGGTCTCTCCGTTTTCAATAAATTCCTTGTAGGTGATCCCTTTATACTTGACTAAAAATGGCTCTAGGTATTTACCTGGAACCTGTGCTACTTTTTGAGCTACAAAGTCTGGGTTTGCGTCTGGTCTGAGTACACCAAAAGTCACAAAGGTTGTCCACCACCAAGAGTCAGAGGCTCTTTTCAGTCTTGGGATTGAGTTGAGAGAAATCAACATGTCAAAATCAACGTGGGAGTTGCGTGGTATCTCTGCAGCGATACCGGTTACCTGAAAAGTGCCTTTCACCTCACTGTCATCTATTATCAGCTGTTTCCCCAGGACATCTGTTGTTCCAAAGTACTTGAGAGCCGTCTCCTCTGTAAGTACCACGCTCATCGGGTAATTAAGAGCTGTTTCTGGGTTTCCTTTTACGAGTGGAAAAGTGAAAACCTTAAAAAATGTTGAGTCCACAGCTCGAATGCCATCTTCCTCAAATTTCGAGATATTGCCGTCAATTACGGCATTCACCAAAGGGGCGTTTTCAAGAGGATGTATCCTACACATGGTCTCAAACTCAGGCACCTCGCTTTGTATAGCCTCCATCACAGCAGGTCCTGTTGATCCGAACAGTTCGTCACGTTCTCCCCAAATGAAAGTCTGATTGATTCGATAAATACGCTCTGCTTTGTGATGGAATTTGTCAAAACTCATTTCCTCAATTGAGAATAGACTCACGTAAAGGCAAACAGCAAACCCTACAGCCAAACAAAATACATTCAGCGCAGTGAATGCTTTTTCGCGTCTGGCATTTCTTATTGTTGTTTTAAAATAATTTTTCAGCATACCATAATGATTGATTTTTCTATATCCGTCCAGCGGTTGTATAAGTTCTTTTCTCACAAGTCGTAGTATCTCGTAAGTGAATAGGAGTTTAGACTTTGTTGTACCCTTTTCTTTGATATTTTCTTCATAGAGCTCTATCAGATCCCCTTCTATAGAAGGCAATAAATCCGGATGGCAAAACCATCGAAGAAATCGGAGAGGGAGTTTGGGTGGTTGATTCATCCTATATCAACTTAACATCCCAAGCCATAGAGGGGATTGCATTGTAAAGCTGATTGCGGATTTCCTTCGAATCATCAAGTGCACTCTTACCCGCCGCAGTTATGGTGAGGAACCGCTTAGGGCGTCCACCGCGCTCGCTTGTGGATTCTCCTTCTGATGATTTGAGGTATCCTTTATCTTCCAATCTTTTAAGAGCAGATTGTAACGCACCTACGCTCACCTTTCTCTTTAGGCTGGTTTCGATCTCTTTTTTAATAGAGACTCCATATGCATTGCCATAAAGTACACCTACCGTTAGCATCACCACTTCTTCGAATTCTCCAAGTTGATATTTACCCATGTTTTTTCCTATTTGCAGTATTGATATGTAATAGTAAAAACAAAATAGGTAATTTCCTAATTGTAGTATTTGAAAAAAGTCAGATTGATGTTATTGGTGTAAGGATGATTAAAGAAGTTTGTTATCGAAGAATACGGGGAACATCTGTCTAAAAATCGAAATGATAGGTGCCAAAAACCAAAGCTTAGCTCTTCTATCATTTCGATTTATATGACTTTTATCGGATTAAACCTTACTCATCTTTCAATACATTCACAGGGTTAGTTCGTGCGGATTTCAGCGTTTGCATGCCTACAGTAAGGCCACTGACTATGAGTATTAATACACCAGCACCAACAAACAGTGTGAAACCGAGTTCTACGCGATAGGGATAACTTTCAAGCCACTTATTCATAACCAAGTAAGTCAATGGCCAGGCGATAACATTGGCGATTAGGATCATTTTCATCACATCAGAAACAAAAATCCCCATGATCTGAGTAACGCTTGCGCCGAGTACCTTCCGTATTCCGATCTCTTTTGATCTTTGTACTGTATTGAAAAGTGATAACCCGAAAAGTCCAAGGACACTTACCAAAATAGCCATAAGAGAAAAGAATAAAAAGAGTTGACTAAACTGTCTTTCGGCTTGATAATAGCTGTTGAAATGTTCGTCAAGAAAGAAGTAGCCCATGGGATAGGGACCAAAACTAGCTTTCCAGATTTCTTCAATTTTTGTAAGCGTTTTGGAGATGTCATTTGTGGCAAGTTTGGCTATGTAGTGCTCATTGCCATAATCGCGAAGCGCATATCCTATTGGTTCTATTTTCTCTTTTAAAGCCTCTTGATGATAATCCTTGATCACACCGACAATCAATGGTTTCCATCTCCATGCATCAATTGCCACTCTTTTTCCTATTGCGTCTTCAGGACTATCAAACCCAAGAGCAATAGCACCTGATTCATTTATCATGATGGCTGTATCTAAATCCGTAACAAAATCTCTGGAGAAGTTTCGCCCTGCTACAATTTCCAATTCCATTAAGTCGATAAAATCATAATCGAACAGATTAAAAGCAAAAGGTTTGTCGCTTGAGGAGAGCTCCTCGACTTTCCTGATTCCCGTCTTATATCTTATTTTGGTTCCCGGGTTGGTTATGGTGGAAGAAACTCCTTTAATAGCGCTTTCGTTTTTTAGGCCATTTCTAAAGGCATCATAGTTGCTTTTGGCTTTTTGCCATGAGGTGTCCTGAACCGCTGGTCGCTGTATGACCAAAACCTGATCGGCGTTAAAACCAAGGTTTTTGTTCTGCATATGATTCATCTGCTGGTAAATCACGCCAGTTCCGATAATCAATGCGACAGACGCAGCAAATTGAAGAACGACAAGACTTTTCCTCAATGCCAATCCTTCACTCGAGCTTTTGAATTTTCCTTTAATCGTAACGAGAGGTTTATAGCTCGAAAGCACAAACGCTGGATAAATACCCGATATGATTGTGCCTGCAATCAGCAAAGCCACTATCGAAATCCAGAACCATTGCTGTGTCCAGATGCTGATTGATCCGGATACACCAAGCATGTCTCCTAGTAATGGCTTCACCAGAATCAAAAGCAATAGACCAAGTACAATTGCCAAACCTTTCACCAGAAAAGACTCCACAAGAAACTGCCAGACCAGCTGATCTTTTGGCGAGCCAAGGACTTTTCTCAAGCCAACTTCCTTAGCTCGGTTAACCGCTTTTGCAGTACTAAGATTGATATAGTTGATCCAGGCGATAACCAGAATAAACCAGGCAATGATAGAAAGGTAGGTGACTACATCCTGAGAGCCGTTCACCTCAGCCTCGTCAGTCAGTCGAGAATTCAAATGTATGCTTGTAAGCGGCTGTAGTCTTAAGATATCTCTGCCACCCATTTCCTGTAGGTCTGGTTTAAACTTGTTTATCAGTTCTGGAAGTTTCGCTTCAAGAGATTTTGGGTCTGTCCCAGGTCTTAGTTGGACGTAGGTATAGTAGTCTTTTCGACCCCAGCCCGTTTTATAGCGTTCTATGGATCGTTTGCCTCTATTGTAAATAGTAGGAAAGGAAATAAGTACATCGAATTTCAGGTGAGTGTTCTTGGGTGAGTCTTTAAATACACCTGTTACTTTGCACAGTTCATCGTTGAAGTCATCATCCTTAAGTCTCAAGGTTTTTCCTATGGGATTTTCATCTTCAAAATAGCGCCTGGCCATCTTCTCCGATATCACTATTGTGAAAGGCTCCTTGAGTGCACCATCTCTTTCTCCTCTAACCATTTCATAGGAAAACAGTGATAATACAGAGGCGTCAGCATACAAAAATCGCTTTTGCTTTATGGTAATAGGTTCTTCTGCTTCAAATTCTCTGGAGATGATTACGTTGTTTTTTGATCCCATATTGTAGAACCGACCGTACTCCATCACTTCAGGAAATTCTTCTTTCATAGCAGCGCCAGCTCCTGCATAGTTCTCTGAACTTTGGTAAACCAACTCTCCGTTTCTATGCACATCAAGCTGCACTCTGTAGATGTCTTCTTTGTGTTCAACAAAGCTCTCGTAACTCTTCTCATAAGTCACATAATGTGAAATAATCCAGAAAGCACAAAGACCTACTGCTAAGCCGAAAATATTGATAAATGTGTGATTCTTCTCTCTTTTAAGAGTACGGAAGGATGTTTTGAGGTGGCTTCTTATCATAATGTTTGAATTTGTGGTTCCGGGAATTTTAATATTGTATACTCTTAAAAAATTAAGAACGTGAAACCAATAGCGGAAATAGGTCTTCCATTTATTCTGAGATTCCATTCGCTCGTGGTACTCGTGTAGATCACCGAGAATTTCTTCCAGATACTCTTCCTCGCAAAACCAGGCTAAAAATCTGTCGGCTGAACTTGGCGGCTTTCTTCTCTTCATTAGGTGGTTTTGATAGAGAGTTCAGGTATTTGGGACCAAATATTTACTTTGAGATCGCGGGTTTGAACAAGTGTCTTTTTTCCATGAGCTGTTAAAGTAAAAAGTCTTTTTCGCCTACCGCCCCTTTCTTTGGTAGGATCACCCATGTACGACTCGATGAGCCCCTTATTTTCTAACCTGTTCAGCGTAGCATGAACTGCGCCGATGGTCGCCGATCGACCTGTCTGATTTTTGAGCTCGTCGCAAATACTCAAACCATACGCTTCTTCTTTCAGGAGAGTGATCATTAGCAAGACCAACTCTTCAAACTCACCTATGCTTTCTTTCCCCATCTTGGATATTATCTATTTAATAGAACAAATATACGGGTGAGATAGTAATTAGTTCTATAAAGTAGATGAAATAAGAGAAGCATCAGATCGTTTCAATGGTTGAAGCGCATTAATTCCTTGTTTAACTAACTCTAAAGGACGTATTCAGTATCACACTGCTAAAAAGCGTCAAATAGGTACCGTTGAAAAAAACACCCCCTAATTCTGCCAGAATTTTTGCGTCTTCAGATTATGATCACACTGTAAATTGCTTGCCAGTATTGACCAGTTTTATAAGAAATATCGCATACTCCATGTGAGTATAAACCTGAGATTTGAATCAGGGCAGTGGCTACAATGAAGAGTGAAATTTTATGAAAAGAGTATCTAAAATGATAATAGTATTTGTAATGATGGCTGTGATCCTTCATGCAAATGCTCAAAAGAAGGAAAAATTTAAGCCTACGTGGGAGTCATTAGAAAAAATCAATGAAGCTCCGGATTGGTTTCAGGATGCAAAATTTGGGATTTATGCTCACTGGGGTCCTGTCTCATCAGCTTTTGAAGGATCGGATCCTAAGAAGTACTATGCTGGCTGGCATGGTATGAAGATGTATGACAATGGGAAACTTGTGGAGGGAGATTCTACTAAGCCCTCTAATAATTATTTGCACCACAAGGAAAAGTACGGAGACCCAGCAGAGTTTGGATATAAACACATTATCGAACAATTTGACCCATCTGGTTTTGATGCTAAAGAGTGGGCACGACTCTTTGCGCTTTCGGGAGCCAAATTTGCAGGCCCAATAGCGATGCATCACGATAATTTTGCAATGTGGGACAGTAAGGCTACTAGATGGAATTCTATGGAATATGGAGAGATCGACCCTTCAGCAGAATTGAAAAGAGAGATTGAAGCTCAAGGTTTGCGATTTATGGCAAGCTTTCACCATGCTTTTACCTGGAAGTTTTTTGCTCCAGCACATGTCTATGGTGGTGTAGATCCAGAGGATTATGATTTGTATACCGACCCACATGGACTGGATTCGGACATACCTACAGACAGGTTTTATAAAGAGTGGTGGGCCAAGCTTAAAGAGTACATTGATGTATATCAGCCTGACTTAATTTGGTTTGACTGGTGGCTGGAAAACATGACAGAGGAGTGCCGTCAGGAGTTTCTAGCTTACTATTACAACAAGGCGAAGGAGTGGAATAAAGAGGTGGCGGTATGCTATAAGGAATCCACCTTCCCATCTAATACGGCTATCAAGGATTACGAAAGAGGAAGACCTAATCAACCAAAGGAGGATGTTTGGTTAACCGATACATCGCCGGGAGCTTGGTTTTATAGACCAGGAGCTAAGTTCAAAACTCCGAATGAATTGGTGGATATTTTGGTAGATATAGTATCTAAAAACGGACTAATGCTTTTGAATGTCCCTCCAGACCCAGATGGAACGATTCCACCAGAGATGGTGAACCTATTAACGGAAATGGGTAAATGGCTTGAAGTAAATGGAGATGCTATTTATGGTACCCGGCCCTGGACGGTGTTTGGTGAAGGCCCTACACGTTTAGCTGAAGGAGGGCATAAAATAGAAAAAATAAAAATCGAATATACCAGTGCGGATATCAGATTTACCAAGAAATCCGATAAGGAGATATATGCTATTGTGATGGACAAACCTCAAGGGGACTTGGTGATCAAATCACTAAGTACACAGCTTGGCGTACTAAATTCCAAAATCGAACAGGTGGAGCTGCTAGGTAGTAAAGAAGTAATCAAATGGGAGAGAAACGAAGAAGGGCTGGTTATTACTACCCCTGATGAATTGCCATCAGATTATGCGCACGCCTACAAAATCATTCTCGAAGGCTATACAGAAAATGATATAGGTGGAAATGTTCAGGCACACATAGACTAATGAAAATGAAACACTCTGGTCTCGCCAGAGTGTTTTTGTTTTTCACAAGTACGTTTATAAAAAAGTTTACCTGATCCTATTAGCTCCTAAGACTATCAACTGGATTCTGAATAGCAGCCCTGATTGTTTGCCAACTTACCGCAAGGATTGCAATGACTAAAAGTACTGCGCCCGAACCAGCAAAGACCCACCAATCTATTCTAATTCGATAGGCAAAACCATCGAGCCAACCACTCATTAGGAACCAGGCAACAGGAGTAGCCACTACGAGTGCGATGATGACTGGTTTTAAAAAATCGATGGTAAGCAAACGAATTAACATTTTAAGTGAGGCACCTAAAACTTTTCGGATTCCTATTTCCTTTCTTCTTTGCTCAGCCATAAATGCTGAGAGGCCTAGAAGTCCAAGAGCTGCTACGATGATGCTTAATATCACGCCCATTTTGAATAGGAGAGAGGCTCGCTTTTCTTGGTCATAAAAATCTTGCAGTCTTTCATCGAGGAGGTTGTATTCCATAGGAGAGTTCATGTCAAATTTTCCATGGACGAGCTCTGCACGTTCGATTACATTTCTTACGTTCCCCGAGACCTTCAATGTGAAGTAATCGATGACTCTAACAGGATTGTTCCATGCACCTATGGTCAATGGAGCTATGTCCTTGTGCAGCGATTGAAAATGAAAATCCTTGAATACACCAATTACTTTGGCTTTGTATCTGGTTTCTTTGTTAGCAACTGCTACTTCTAAGGTCTGACCTACTGGATTATCAAGTCCAAGCGAACGCACGGCGGATTCGTTCAGTAGAATCTTCTCTGCATTATTGTTGGAGTTGGCCTCAAAATAGTTTCCCTGAGTCAATTCAAATCCATAAGCTTCTTGCATGCCTTCATCAAATCCCATAAAAAACGATTCAATGGAATCTAATCTGTTGTTAGAACTTGCTCTAAGTGAAGTTCTGGTAATATTCTTCCACTCACCAGGAACCCTCGACGAGACTCCTACATGCTCCACTCCAGGAATCATTTCTAACTCATTCTTCATTGATTGGAATTTGGCTCTCACATTTCGACTATTGATGTCGATCACAAGTAATTGATGCTGATCAAATCCCATGTCTTTTGATTGAATGTAGTTTAGTTGTCTGCTGATTACAATGGTAGAGATGATCATAATTGCGGTTATAGCAAATTGAAATACTACCAATGACTTTCTCATCATGCTGGACTTTCCTGTTCTGTTACTTGCGCTTCTAAATGCCATAAGAGGTTTCAATAAGGAAAGATGAAAGGCGGGGTAAATTCCAGAAAGAATGGCTATTGATGCAGAAAGAGCTACCATGGAAGGCAGATAATCAACCATGTTGTATAGCGACAAATCAAGATTTGATCCTGCAATTTGATTGAAGTAAGGAGCGACCATGTGCAAGACCACAATAGCCAAAATCATTGCGAAAAATGTCACCAGAAAAGACTCAGTGAGGAACTGAGCGATCAATTGTAATTTATGAGCACCGAGGCTTTTGCGCACACCAACTTCCTTTGCTCTGTTCATGGCTCTTGCAGTCACCAAATTGATATAGTTGACACAAGCCAGGATTAGAATAAATATTCCAATCGTACTGAAAATATATACATAGGATATGTTGCCATGGCTAGTTTCCGCCCCATATTCTACCTCATATGAGTTCATGTATATGTCTTTAAGAGGTTGGAGCTTTAGGTCAAAGAAATCGGTACCTGGATCAGTATATTTCTTTTCAAATTCGGGCATTCTATCATTAAGTATTGCCAAATCACTTTCCGCTGAGGTAACGATATAAGTGAAAGCTCCAAAGCTGTCCCACTTATTCAAATACTCGTCAAAATTCTCATCTTTAAACATGGAGACCAATACATCGCATTGTAAGTGCGAGTTGGAAGGGATGGGAGCCAATACACCGGTTACAGCGATAGAAGTTTCTCCATACTTGAGCGTCTTTCCCATAGCATTGTGTGCCGATCCAAAATATTTTATCGCCGCATTTTTAGAAAGCACAATGGAATTGGGCTCTGCTAGAGCAGTAAGTGAATTTCCATGAAGAAGCGTGTAGCTAAAGACCGAAAAAAAAGAAGAGTCGGCAATGAACCAATCGCGTTCCATGAAGTTCTCACCATCCGAATCAAGAATGATTTGACCAAATGGTTTAAATAATCTTGTAAATTCTTGAGCTTCTGGGTATTCATTTACAAAAGCTGGAGCCATAGGTGGCATGGTTTCTCCATAGTTTTTTGGACTGGTCGGATTTCTCAAGTCGACCGTAACAACTCTAAAAATTCTTTCTGCCTTGGTATGAAAACTGTCATATGAAAGCTCATGCGATACATATGAATAAAGTAAGCAACTGAATGCAATTCCGATCGCCAACCCCAATACGTTAATGGCTGTGTATCCACGACTCTTAATCAAGGATCTGTAGGCAATTTTAAAGTTGTTTTTAAACATGATAAGTGTGTTTGAATGTGTGATGGCTACCGATTTTTTGATCAGACTACCGCGAATGAGTTTAAGTACTTCCCATGCATAGCGCCTCTTTGCTTTGCCAATTGAATATATTTCTAAGCTCTCTTGAAATACTTCTTCCATATCCCCCTCGATCTCCTCCAGATATTCCTTTTTTAGGAAAAACCTGAGTATGCGTAAAGGCCATCGAGGTGGGGCAATATGTGATGTGTCATTCATGTTACTTTAGTTCATTTGTCAGTTCAGGAATGGACTCCCAAAGCCTTGTACTCACGCTCTTCATTTCACTTAAGGCTTTATGGCCATATGCGGTGGTCGAGTAGATTTTTCTGCGTTTACCTCCTCTTTTTTGAGTAGCCTCTCCAAACTCAGAAGTGAGGAATTCTTTTTCTTCCATTCGCTTAAGCGCTGATTGTATGAACCCAACGCTAAGTGCTTCGTTGAGTCTCTCTTCCAGTTTCCTCTTGATTTCAACTCCACAGGCATCTCTGCGTAGTACAATAACTGTCAATAGTACCAGCTCTTCAAATTCGCCAAGCTTAGTTTTCCTCATGACTATATTATTCGTAATTGCAGTAAATATAGTTACATTATTTTATTCGTAATTGCAGTTTTTATAGAAAAGGCTTGTTTGAGGAGCTTTCGATATCGAAAACAAATAATAAGAGTTCGAGCAAATTGCATGTATCGCATTGCTCGAACTCTTGTCAAAAATAGGTGTATAGGGGAGTTATTCGTCCTTCAACATATCCACGGGATTGCTGGTTGCTGATTTGAAAGTCTGCAAACTGATTGTCAGTAAAGCGATTGTTATCGAAATGCCTGCAGCTAATAAAAAGGGTAAAAACCCTAAATCAATGCGATACGCATAGTTTTGAAGCCAATCCTCCATTAGGAGATATGCGACAGGAAACCCCACTGCAACACTTATGAGCACCAGAATGACAAACTCTTTGGAAAGTGCGGTCATAATTTGAGCAATAGACGCTCCTAAAACCTTTCTTATGCTGACTTCCTTGGCTCGCTGAGTGACCATGAACGATGCTAATCCAAATAGTCCAAGACATGCCAAAAAGATGGCTAACGTGGAAAAAAATGTGAACAGCTTTGCTCGTTGTTTTTCTGACCTATAGAGTAAATTGAAGCGAGTGTCTAAAAAAGTATAATTGATAGGGACATTTGGAGAAAACCTTGCCCATTCCTTTTCAATGAGAGTTAGAGACTCAGCGATGTTATTCCCAGATAACTTGATAGATAGATTTCGCCCCAGTTTATACCTCTCTCCGTGCAGTACTATAGGACTGATTTCATTTTGTAAAGTCTCAAAATGAAAGTCTTGAATGATACCGATTATTCTGCCTTCAATATTGCCGTATCGGAATCTCTTATCGATAGCCTCCTGGGGAGATTTCCATCCGATCATTCGTACGGCAGACTCATTCAATATGAATCCTTGCATGTCTGAAGCAATGGTACGATCAAAATTTCTCCCAGCTACAAGCTTGATATCATAGGTGTTTAAGAATTCCTCATCTACCGAGATATCCTTGATAGTGACAGATGGCGCAAGCATATCGTCATCTACCTGCGCCATGGCGACTTGGCTATCCAGCAATTGATTTGTGGGCACACGACTTGAAGCACAAACATTTATTACCGACGCGTTTTGCTTCAGACTGTGTTTGAATGTATCAAAATGCTCCCAAATATCATCGTTGAGTCGTAGAGTCAGGACATGATCTTTGTCGTATCCCAAGTTCTTTGATTGGATGAAGTTGAGCTGCTGAAAGACAACAGCCGTACTTACGATCAGTAAGGCAGAAATGGAAAATTGCACGACTACCAAAACTTGGCGCAGAAGAGATCGTCGAACTCCTGCGGCCAATTTACCTCTCAAAACTTCAAGAGGTTTGAATGCTGATAGATACAGTGCGGGATAAGAGCCGGCCAGCAAGCCAACTAAAGTACCTAAGCCAATAATTATTCCTATGGCGAGCATCATTTCATTGGTTTCATACAGAATAGCTCGCTGTGTAAAACGCCTCAGATACGGCAATGCTAGAGGTACAATGCAAAGTGCCAGTGCACTGGATAGTGAGGCAAGTAACACTGATTCCGTCATAAATTGATTGATCAGACTGGGCTTGGAGGCACCTAGCACTTTGCGAACGCCTACCTCTTTTGCACGATTACTGGATTTTGCAGTGGCGAGATTCA
Organism: Cyclobacteriaceae bacterium; assembly: GCA_049115715.1. Taxonomy (GTDB): domain Bacteria; phylum Bacteroidota; class Bacteroidia; order Cytophagales; family Cyclobacteriaceae; genus JAMZMI01. The sequence goes on along the minus strand of JAGDZQ010000022.1, from coordinate 67,783 downwards.
TGTAGTTGATAAGTGCGATTAACAAGATCAATATTCCAATGGAGGAAAAAAGGTAGATATACTTGATATCACTATTGCTTCCGAGTTCATCATCAAGATGAGAATGAAGGTGAATATCAGTCATTTTTTGAATGTGCAACTCATTCCAATCCAGGGCATTTTCTCCCAGATTTTTTTTCAGGAACTCAGGAAGCTGATTTTCTATTTGAGCAATGTTTGCTCCCTCTGCAAGTACGAAATAGGTGGAAAAGTTATTACTGCCCCAGGCACTCATCATTGATTCTCTGCCTCCATAGAACTGGACTACAGGCGAGAAGTCGATAATGATTTCAAGGTTGAAGTGTGAGTTTTCTGGCATTTTCTTAATTACTCCAGTGATTTTAAAAGGAGGCATGCCAATAAATTCAAGCGTTTCGCCCAACACGTCGGTTGTGTCGAAGTACTTCAGTGCCGCTTCTTCGGTTATAACCATTGATCCTGGTAGTGAAAGTGCGTTGTTGGGGTTTCCTTTCACAAAATCAAAACTGAATACTTTAAAAATGTTGTTGTCCGCAAAACCTACATCAGGTTCATTGTAGATTTTGTCTTTGTGCCTAATGGTTTCTCCAAGTATTACGAACCGAGTCATTGTTTCCATCTCAGGAAAATCTACCTCTAGCAAGGGCACGAAAGGAGGAGCGAGGTGAGCTAAGTGTAGCGCGGTGGATCCGTCCGGGCTTTTGAACTCCCTAGTCAATCGATAAATCTTATCTGATTTTTCGTGGAACCTATCGTAACTGAGCTCGTCACGGATGTATAAGCTTATGAGTATACAGCAGGTGAGACCAACTGTTAATCCCGAAATATTGATGAAAGAAAACATCTTGTGTTTCCATAAGCTTCTTCTTGCAACTTTCACATAGCTACTGAACATATCTATCTTGTTTAATTTTGTTTTAGTCTTTTTAATGGCAAAAGGTCTGAGAAATTTAATGGCATGAAATGCATAGAGTCGATTGGCTTTCTTTACACCATACTTCTCTACCCAGTACTGGTAGTATTCCAATAGGTCGCCTTCTATCTCTTCAAGTAATTCGGGTTTGCACACTTTGGAGAGAATGGAATTCACCCATCTTGGAGGTAGAGCCGGCTCTTTCATATTGACAGTGCATTTGGCGGTATCTGACCCCATAGCAGATTTCTTGCGTCTTGAATATCATTCAATACTCGACTCCCCGCTGTGGTTACTTTGAAGTAGCGCTTTCTTCTTCCGCCTCGTTCAGTCGTGGCTCCACCCATGTCTGAATCGACATAACCTTTCTCAGAAAGGCGATGTAGCGTAGCGTGTATGGCACTGATGCTTAATTTACGTTCCAGATGGTTGTCGATATATTGTGTGATGGCTACTCCATATGCTTCTTCTTGCAATATGGCTACTGTGAGGAGTACGACCTCTTCCAGCTCTCCGATGTACGTTTTTCTCATTGAAAACTATTTATTCAACTTCTGTAGAACAAATAGTCTGCCAAAAGGACAAATGCTCCTTCCGCTTTAGAAAAGGCTTTTTTGCTTGTCTGGGTGTACAAATACGAACATTTAGACGATCGAGATTGGACACACTCCTTCGTAAAGAATCACAACTCTGTTCTTAGTGAATCTGAAGGGTTAGAGATGGCTGTTTTGTAAGTTCTGTAACTTACTGTTAGTGCTGCGATCAGTAACAGTAGAACTCCAGGGAGAAAGATGTGAATTAGTTGTAGATCTATTCTGAACGCAAATGCCTCTAGCCACTTTTCACCAAAAACCCAAATGAGTGGAGCTGCTAGGAGGTTAGCAATTAGCAAAAGAATCAGATACTCGCTGGATAGCAGCCACATGAGGCCATTCATACTTGCGCCTAATACTTTTCTTACACTTACTTCTTTTTTTCGTTGGTTGGTAGAAAACACTACTATAGCAAAGAGCCCCATGCTCGCTATAAAAATGGCGAGTAGAGACAAAACGGTGAATAAATTCAAAAACTGCTTTTCGGTTTGAAATTGCCTGTTGAATTGTTCATCTAAGAAAAAATAGCTAAATGGATTATTGGGAAATGTAATATGAAAGGCTTCTTCAACATGAGTGATGGTTTCTCTTGGGTTGCTGAGATTTATTTTAATAGTGAAGTAGTCCGCCTGACTGCCAGTTAAGCGAAGAATGTAGGGAGAAAATGGGTCATGGAGAGAATGCCAGTGGAAGTTCTTGACTACACCCAGAATATTCACTTTTGCTTCAGCAAGTCTTATTTGTTTTCCTACAGCATCCATTGGGTTCGCAAACCCGTAGGCTTTTGAAGCTTCCTCGTTTATGAGCACAGATTGAAACCAACGAGATTCATTTGTGAAATTGTTACCTGCCAATATTTCCATTCCCATAGTGGAAGCAAAGTCTTCGTCCACAAGGATAATTCTACTACTGATGGACTTTTCAGTCGAATCACCAATAATATCTGTAGTTGTTTGCCAGTTGTATCCAGAGCCTGGGATTGCCCCAGATGCGGTCACATTCCCCACTGAGTGATGATTTGATATACCGTTTTTCAATGTTTTTATCTGCTCATTCAAGTTTTTATCAATTCCAGCCTTTGGTCCTTGAATAATGAGTAGTTGTTCTTTATCGATTCCGTCGGATTGGTTTTGTAAAAAACTTACCTGCTGATAGACCAGATAGGTACCGGCAATCAAAACAATGGCGACAAAAAACTGAACCGTAATCATTCCCCTTCTTAAGTTGACTCCACCGATGGTGGTTCCTGCATTGAGTTTAAATACACTTGATGGTTTGAATTTTGACAAGATCAAAGCAGGGTAAAACCCTGTTAGTAAACTCCCAAACAAAATGAATGATACAAATGATAGCCAAAATGTGGGCTTTTCAAATAGCTCGAAAGTGAGGCTTGTTCCCAATAGGTGATTGAGCTGGGGAAGCATAGCATAGGCTATGCAGGCGGCCAAAATTGCTGCGCAGGTATTGATGATCAGTGCTTCTACGATGAACTGACTAAGGATTTGCTTTCTATGGGCACCTATGGATTTGCGTATGCCGACTTCCTTTGAACGATTGATTGCGTGTGCAGCACTCAGATTGATATAATTAACCCAGGCGATGACTAAAATGAATATTGCTATAATCGAGAAAACACGGACTGTAAGGATTTGTCCATTGTTGGTGGCAATATAATCTTCCTGAATATGCTCTGAATATAGATGTGTTTTATCAATAGCCTGAAGGTCGATACGCATACCGGTCTTTACCTCTTTTATATCTTCATCATATTGCTTGGCAATAAGTTCCAACAACAGTTCGCTTTGATAGTTAATATCTGCATCAGGTTTTAGCTTGAAATAAGTAAAAAAGTTTTCCCAATACCACCCATCTGTATATTGACCCGTTTCAAGTAATCCAACTATTGGGAGCAAGAAATCAAATTGCAGGTGCGTATTAGTCGGAATGGATTTTAAGACACCAGATACGGTGTAGTTTCCGTTGGTGTAGTTTGTGTTTACAGTCAAAATCTTCCCAAGAGGGTTTTCATCTCGGAAATGTCTGAGAGCCATCTCTTCAGATATTACTATATTATTTTTATCCTGTAGTGCAGTTGCTCTATTTCCCAATACAAAAGGGAAGTCGAAAACACTTAGAAAACTAGGGTCGACAAAAAACATTTCGTCTTCTTGAATAGCATTAGTAGAGGTAGCTTCTCTTACAATTACTGAGTTGTATGGAGGGTGAATCCTTACAAACTCTTGAACGTCAGGGCTATTCTCTTTTAGTAAAGGCCCAAGCGTATAATTGGTGTAAACATGTGTGCCATTATCTTCGCCATCCGTCAAGCTAGTAGTGACTACACGTGTGATACTACGGGCTTCTTTGTGAAACGTATCAAAACTGGTTTCGAATCTTACGTATTGATAGATAAGGAGGCATGCGCTCATGCCAAGAGCAAGCCCTAGAATGTTAATTAGAGCTGTAAGTTTATTTCTGGATATGTTTCTTATTGTAGCAAGTGAATAGTGCTTATACATTGTGATTAGATTAATATGATGACTTGATTTTCTGATTGCAAATGGCCTTAAATAATGGGTTACTTGATACCAGTAATTAAGCTTCGCTTTGAACAAGGATCTATCTTTTGTAGTAGCGTAAAATTTCTCTTCTAGATCGCCCAGCACTTCTTCTACTAAATCCTCTCGGAGGAGGTCGCAGAGGAGCTTTTGGGCTAGATGTGGAGGTGTAGTTTTTCTTCTATTCAAACCTATTCGGGTTTACCTTAACGTTTTTAAACCAACCGTCTGAGCCATTGCCCACCCAAAGTCCGATTTTCCCAGATTGTAATTCACTTATTTTATTCACTTCAAGAGAAGGACTAGTGGAGTTATTGACATATACTTTGATCGATGAGTCCTTCACCACAATTTTGGCACGAAACCATTCATCAGCCGCAGGAGGGGATGCGATTGAGCTTTCATATTTTCCAGGAAATTGATGACGCAATTTTTTCCTGTCGTATTCAGGCATATAGATGTATTGGACTGAGTAGTTCTTCCTTTCCGAGCTGCTGAAGTTGAATGGTCTGAAGTACACCCCATCGAAAGTTTGATTGTCTTGGCCATGAAAGGCAATTCCAACAAAACTTCGTCCTCTTTCATTTTTACCTTTTATGTCAAGTTCGATAGCCCCGTTGGTGAAATCGGTATTATTTAACCACAACAAGCCGTCGTTCGACTTTGCATCTAGATATATTACCCCTTTTTCATAGGTAACTTCTCTGTTATAAGCACTCCAATGTTCGTCATTGGCATCTAATTTCCTAGATTCTTGTGCAAGAGATATTTGGATTGTAATTGAAAAGACTAGTCCTGAAAACAATAAGTTTTTTACTTTCATAATTGGTGATTTGGCTAAGTGAGCGAGATTGAAAATTTGGCGAATGCAGGATACTGATTCCATAGTGAGACCTTAAAATCTCTGGAGTCTTTGAGGGTACGTTCACCTAAAGCCGTAATCGAATAAATACGCTTTCTGCGACCTCCTCGTTCGGCTGTTGCCTGTCCCATTTCTGATTCCAGAAACCCTTTTTCTTCCAGTCGGCTCAGCGTGGAATGAACTGCTCCTATGGAAACATTGCGAGAAGTTTGTGACTCAAACTCTTCCGCAAGGCGAAAAGCATATGCAGTTTCTCCAAGTATTCCTACCAGAAGAAGGATCACTTCTTCGAATTCTCCTAAACGTGTTTCTTTCATAACTTACTAGATTGTAGAACAAATATACGAATGGAATTATAATATGTTCTACAATTTAGTGAGTAATTGATTTTTTGAACAAAAAACAGCTCATAACCGAATTGAGAGCTGTTTGTGTAATGTGCTTGATGAAACTAGAGATTCAGTGTTGGTTTGGATACTTTACAGTAACGATTTCTAGACTTTAATACTGCTGCCAGCTATAACCTTCCATTTGTTATGCAATAATTTCCAAACTCGAATCAAACGATATTTTCCGTCCAGACTTTTATTCATATAAACACCTTTCATTTCAACAGAAATCGAAACGATGGCATTATCTCCGATTAGATTTATCTGTTGATTGCTAGGCGAAATTTCTTGGATTTTCATATTTCCCGAGCTGTAGGTTTCCAAATCCATCGTCTTAGTTATGGTGTGTCCAGTAGGGATGTTGAAGAGCAAGTCATCGTGCAATAGTTCATCCAGCTTTTGAATGTCACAGTTTTTCATAGCATTCAAAAGATCTTGCTCTGCAGCTGCGATTTCCTTTGTGCTTTTATAGGTCTGTCCTGCCATGCTTTACTTATGCTTAAAGTGATTTCTATTATCTGAGATCCAATTTTTGAGTTTGAGCAAACACGAACTCACTTGAATATTTGCTCTATTTCTTCTATCGAAACACCGAGTAGACTATCACTGATTTTACTGAGCGTCTTTCCGTCTCCTTCAAAGTGAAAAGTAAAATGCTCATGAACAATGCTATCTCCTGGAGATAGTTCTCTGGTGCTGGAGGATGTTTCTAGCTCATAGAATGGACCAAAGGGGCCCGCTCCATCATCCGTTGGCCCGTCATTGAATACATTGATTACATCCCCTTCGTATGGTTTAGCATGATGATCCCAGAGAGAATTTACATAAGTAGAATCCCCACGAAACGTGTATTTCACAATTGTGAGAACTCCTCGTTCCGGGTCATAGCTTCCCAATATTGGCACGGCTAGGGGTGAGGGTATTCCAATCTTATGCAGGTGCTCTGCATCTCCTTTGTAGTAGGCAATTTTTCCTTCGATCTTTAAGCGACTTTCATCCACTTCTGACCAGTAGTTTACTATGCTATCGGTGGACTGGCGCAGCGGCATAACCACGGTTAGTTTTTTACTAGGAGGGAAGCCGCCCAATGTCCAAATGGAGAGAAGGCCTGTTTGTTTGGACCATGCAGAATCCCCTCTATTGATGAGAATGTTTTCAGAGACAAAACCTACAGATGAAAAGCTTTCATCTCCTTCTATGTCTAAAACGCTGAGAATAGAGGATTTGTCCAAAAGGCTGACTTTTCGCTTCAACTCTATTTCGAAATCATAATTTTGATAATTTGTGAGTACCATTTCTTTCTTCATCTTCACAGATGACTTTGTCTGTGATACTAACTCGAATGGCTCGGAATCTATAGGTGCAGGTACTCTTATGTTTGCTCCTGTCATCTCATCCCCTGCCTTGAAGAAAATAGAATAGGGGCCAAACTCCGGACCAAACCAAATGCGGTCTTCTCCTCCCAGCGCATTGTTTTTTTCTTTAAAGCCTTCTTTGATAAGTTTTTTGTTGAACCATCCATAACTCCTTCCTTGCAATCCTTGCGATGAGCTTGTGAGCACCCTTCCTTGAAGCAGCGGAGACAGGATTACATGTGAGTTTTCTTTACTCAATGTTATTATGGAAGTGTACTTTTCTAGAAATTCCAGATCATCTCCAAACGTTTCCTTATTAGGTTGACACGAAAGGAAAATTAAGAAAGGGACTGCAAATAGTTTATTCATGATGGGGGGTGATGGGTTTACTAAATCGAAAATTACAGGGTTTTCTTGAAAACCTCGCCTGTCACCGTGTCTAAAACTAAGACACCCTCATCGATATCATTTAGTTCAACAAGAAGATCCCCTGACTCACTCCAGATTCCAGATCTTCCTACTGATACGAAATCATCTGAAGGACCAACACAGTTGGCCATTAAAGTGTAAACAGATTGTGTTTTAGCTATCTGAGAAAGTCTTTCGTGAGCAGTAATTGCTCCTGCTTCAGTCTTAGCTACGCTAGCGACATAGATATTTGCTCCATTTTTAAAAACAGCATCAGTGTGTTGCTGCACCAAGATTTCGTAGCATATGGCAAGACCTATATTTAAGTCTCCAACGTTCATGGGAGTGGCAGTTTCACCACTTACAAAATAGGGCTCCTCATCTACATGAAGATATTTTTTGGAGTGGATATATCGATTAGCTTTTGGTTGAATCATTGCCATACTTATGCATATGCCAGAGCTATTTCGCGTGGGTATACCTACCCCGAGACGAATCTTGTGTGTGTCCGAAATATTCTGCAACTCTGTGAATATTTGATTTTCTAAGTTCAGCACCAACTGGCTTGCTAAAGTAGGCTCGTAACCGGTTAATGATAGTTCAGGGAAAAAGAGTGCTTCAGCTTCAAATGCTACAGCCAATTGGATTAGCTTTTTATGGCCTTCAATGTTTTCTGAAATGTTTCCCTTTACTGGACGATTTTGAGCAACTCCTATTTTCAATTGCTTAAGTTTTAAGTGAAAAGAAACTATAAGTTAATGTCAGTTTCTCATTAGAGGATAGTTGTTTTCGAAAACATTGATTTCTTCAATTGGGTTTGATACGAGAATGCGAGCATTGATAAGAAAGTGTCTATCGTATCTCGTGCACGCGTAAGTTTGCTCCGAGGTTCCTGATTTAACACTTCAAATGAATAGAAATCTATAGCTTAATTTCCTGCTATGCATACAACATCACCTTATTCGCATGATTTAAGAACCTTTTTGGGCTGTCCTCTACATAGTATTTAAAGTCTTTGATCAGGTGACTTTGATCATAGTAACCGGATTTAAATGTAAGTTGTGTAAGGGTCATTTCTTCCCTAAACTCACTATAGTTTTTCAAGAAGTTACTGAGCTTTTCGATTTTGCAAAATTCTTTAGGGCTAATGCCTATTTCACGGTTAAATTTTTGCTCTAATGTTGATTTGCAGATTCCCAATATATCGTTGAGCTCTTTGATTTTAATCTCACCTTTTTGAGCTCTGATCAGTTCTATAGTTTCCCTGATCAATTTATCTGACAAATTGGATTTGCCCTCCTTCAATTCTTCCACATATTGCTCAATGATCCCTACAAGTTGTTTTTTGTCCTTATAGAAAAGTCCGTTTTTCCATTCCTGATTAAACCGAGGAGGCACATTGAATCGCTGTATCTCATCGCGGAATTTGTAGTAAGGGTTTTGCATGAAGATGTTCAGAAATTGAGGATGTAGCTTCACAATGAGGAGCGCAATATCGCTATCTGCTTCTATAACCATGCCCCTACTTCTGGTCTTGGCAAGAATGCTCTCTCCCTGAAGTAAATTATATTTCTTCCTACTGCCAACGATCCTGCGACTGAAATCCCCTTTTAACGCAACGATGATTTCTGCATGATTGTCGGGGAAGAAATAGTATCCTTCCTTCGCTTTTTCCTTTTCCAGTTTTATGTTCCAGGCACTGTGAATGATTTCGCTAGGGTTTGAGAGATTTAATTGTTCGATTTTCATGGCGTTTGCTTCTGAGCTTTGTACTCCTGAAACGCCTTCCCCTATGCTTTAACTTATTGAAATGCAGTTGATTATGTAAACGATCATGAATGTTTATGTTAACTATTTGAATAGTTTACAAAATATTGAAAATAAATAATAAGGGTAATCAGTGTTCGACTGTTATACTACTCTTGTATTCTTTGGGAGACATCCCATGGATCTTTTTGAAAGCCTTATAGAATGAGACTTTGTTGGAGAAGCCGCACTCTTCAGCTATAGCATCGATAGTATAATTACTAAAATATTGATCCATCAGTAGCTTTTCAGCCATCTTAATCCTGTAGGTGTTAATGAAAGCATTAATGTTCTCTTTCGCGCATTCGTTTACTGCTTGAGAAATTTGCTTTTCCGTAAGGGACAAGTTTTTGGACAGCTCGGAGAGTCTTAAACTGGGGTTCTTATAGACTTTTTCTTCCTCAAAATATGCTTTTACTTTTTGGAATACCCTCTCCAACGCTTCCAGGTCAGGGGGAGGAGCCTGGGGTTTTGCAGGAGCTTCTATAGCGGAGGCTTCCTGAGCAAAGATGGACGACTTCATCATTCCTGAGATCGCAATGATATTTACAGAAATCGTCATAGCACTTGATACCAATAAGTCTGTAATAACATCATGCTCAAAAAAGAGAAATTGGAAATAGTAAAAGGAAAGGGCGAGAATCTCTGCTAAGTAAACGCCTAAAATAAGTCCAAGCCATGGTTTTCCTGTCGTGCGTTTGAATGATAAACCGATATACATCAGTCCGAGAAAGATTTTGGGTATGACTAGAAAATTAAAATCAGATCGTTGGATTTCGAGTTTAAAAAGTGTTGAGTCCGGATTCTTTATCATATAGATATGAATCGGGATCAGAATAAATATATATATCAGTATTGGGGTGAAGTGGAGGAGCTTATACTTGATTCGCTCACCATTAAACTTAAGCACATAGAAGTAGAGAAAGGGGCCAACCGTCCACTCCAGAATTTCCGCGAAGGCAACTAAGAAGTGAAAACTGTTGTAGAGTTCTACAATATTTCCGACGTATTTAATGAGTATGATGCTATGGGCAAGAAGGAAGAAGCCAAAGTAGAAATTGTGATCTTTCTTCCTCAGGAACAGAACCGAAAGCATCAGTCCATTAAAAACTCCAATAGAAATTAAGTTCAGGCTCCAGTTCATTCAATTCGCAAAGGTTATTGGGACTTACGAATACCGCAAGTTCTCGGTTCAGGCTTTTTTACAACAATGCCTTTCTTTTTTACAATTGTTTGGAAAGTGTTTACCCTTACTTTTGTGTTAGAAGAATGTATGGGTAGTAGCATGCATCCTCTTCATATTGTACTTATTTCAGGCCGATGCTCTCAGCATCGGCTATTTTTTTGCTCTTATGGCTTGTTTTGATGAACCGGAGAAAAAATGAAATTAGGAGTATTTTTATAAAGCAATAAAAAATTTCGAGTCTTTCGGAAAGTCAAAATAAAATCTTGGCTTTAGATGTTTTACAGATTTTGGAAAAATCATGAAATATTTTCATCTAAAAAATGAAAACAAGGATAAATATGCACTTTTTCAAGAAAGCGATATTTCTTCTTAAGCTAAAATGGGGGTGAAGGAAGCAGAGAAAACCCTAGCTAATTCGATAAAAAGCGTTGTATTTAATTAACTTTTAAACTGTCATTTCCAATAATGATTGGAGGCAAATCTGTACGGCCTTCTTCCGGGCCATTTTCGAGTTTTAGAACCCCTCTTGGACAAACAGCAGAGCAGACTCCACAGCCTACACAAGAAGCTCTTACGATATTCTGTCCCTTTTGCGCATAGGCTCTTACATCGATACCTTGTTCGCAGTACGTGGAGCAGTTTCCGCAAGAAATACATTGACCACCATTGGTTGTTATTCTGAATCGAGATTTGAACCTTTGGATAATTCCCATGTATCCTGCCATAGGGCATCCGAAACGACACCAGACCCTATTGCCAAGCAATGGGTAAAACCCAACACCTATGATTCCTGAAAATATGGCACCAATAAAAAATCCATAAGGTTTTTGAAAATTGCTGTAGATATTCAATCCAAGGATTTCTCCGGTATTCCAGAAATAACCATAAAGTGTGGCAGCAGTCATGACGAAAACAAAAACCATAACTCCATGGATGAGCCATCGCTCCAGTTTCCAAGCGCTTAATCGCTTAGAAGACAGGTGTCGAAATGGATCTCCGGCAGTTTCGGCCAAACCCCCACATCCACAGATCCAAGAGCAATACCACCTCTTTCCAGCGTAATAGGTTACAATAGGAGTCACCAGAAGAAACATTGCTATACCTATTATCAAGTAAAGAATGCCAACAGGTCTATAGGCTTCTTGCTGCATAGCATCTAAATGCCAGTCATTGAAAAAGTCATAATCGAGAGGCCATGTGTTCTTGATGTCAGTGTCATAATATCCTATATAAGTGCCATCAGCAGCTGTAGCATCATTGTAGTTCATTCCAGCAAGTATTTCCGGGATCAAATAAGCCAGGAAAAGTTGAGAAACGATAACCACTATTGTTCGGATAAACTGATACCTGTTATGTCTGTACTTAAGTAAAAACTTGATGCCAAGAGAAAAAATAGAAACGGTGTACAATGTGCCGTAGAGAAACCATTGACTTGCAGGTTTGCCTTTAAAAAATTGGCTTAACGGGTCAAAGAGTGCAACCAAACCCTCATTTCCTGTGCTTTTAAATCCCACATATTCAGGAAACCAATAAAGCAACACATAAAATCCTGTAAGGATTATCCCACCAACCCAAGCCAATGCACCACGATTGGTTAAGGACTTAAGCCATACACCATTATTTTGAATTCCCTCGGGGCGATTCATATAAGTACGCCAACTATAGATAATTGTGCCTCCCACAATCGAAATAAGAGAGATCGGTAGGAATATTGAGGCATTCAGTGATGCGCCACCCCACGCTACGAATAGAACCAGTACACCAAGACAGGCTACAATTAACCCTGCTTTTTGAATGATATCCGTGTTTTTAGGGTGTGGGTTTGCTAGTGATAGACTTGGCTCTGAAGTTGACATGTCTGATTATTGTATTTTTATGTAATGACTATGATATCAGTTCCAAGATCCGCTTCCAGCTTTTCTTTTTCACTGTGATATTGGTAGATTGTTCGCTATTGAATTGAGATACGATGGCATTTTCATGCTTTTTGTAAAACTCAGGGTCAAAGTTGGCGTCTGCTAGATGTTCAAGGACAAAATCAACTGTTCTTTCATTGTCAAGCCACTTGTTGAATGCATGATGTCTGAGTCTGAAACCAAATGTATTTAACCCAATAAATTTTCTTGATTTGGTATCCCATCGAAGCGTAAGACAAATTTTTCCGCTTTCGTGTTCCCAATAGAAGGAGCTTTCCCCCTCCTTTGGCTGTGCCCATACCCAGCCATAGGTTTGATATTCTATATCAAAGAATTTTGCTGAGTTGAACCATCTTCCCGGTTTATATGCTGTGTCTTTGCTACATAAAGTTTGAGCCAGTGCTTCTCCCATCATGCGACCTGTGTACCATACTTGCTCGATCGGACGCCTATCAGGAAGAGCTTCTCGAAACTCCGCACAGTCTCCAAGCGCGTATACGTCAGATATGTTCGTTTTGAGATATTGATCAACCAAAATACCTCTTTTAGTTTCAATTCCTGACCCTTCAAGAAAACCTATATTGGGTGAAACACCGGCTGTCAAGCCAACAAATTCACATTTGATTTCTTCACCGTCTCCGGTTACAACTGCTCTCGCCCTTCCGTTTTCATCTGATAAAATCTCTTTAAGCTCAGTAGAGAGTCTTAAATCAACATGATGTTCGCGAATATGTCGGTTAATCATATCAGATTCTCCTGCGGGTAATACATTGTCCCAAAAGCTGGCTTCTCTTACTAGAAATGTTACTGGGATGTTTCTCGAAAGTAACATTTCTGCCATTTCTATTCCTATAAGTCCACCTCCAACGATGACAGCTCTGCCAATGTCTTTGGTGTTCTTTTCCATCTGCTCCAGATCCTGATAGTTATATAAGCCCTGTACCGCTTCCAAATCTTGACCTGGCCATCCAAATTTGTTTGATTTAGACCCTGTTGCTAAGACCAGCTTATCGTATTTTAGATTGCCTCCATCTTTAAACTCCAGCGCTTTCTTTTCTGTATCAATCTTTGATACATATCCTCTTTTTAGTTCTATTCTATTCTTTTCCCAAAACCAATTTTCATAAGGCTTTGTGTTCTCATATGTCATATGTCCCATGTATATATACATAAGAGCTGTCCTCGAGTAGAAATGGTCTGTCTCGCTTGATATTACAGTAATCCTTGAATCACTTCGCTTTCTCACGTGTCTGGCGGTGGTGATTCCAGAGATTCCATTTCCGATAATGACTATATGTTCCATAACTTTAAATGTACTTGTCCAAAGTAAAGACAACTTTTGGTCTGATTATTGAATGAAACCAGTTCTCAATTGTCAATGTCTAAGATTTGACAATCTAGCAAATGTTGTTTAGCTCGACGAGTTGACATTTGTTTATTTTAGGCCTAAAAAAATCAAGAATGAAGAATTTACTAATAATATCATTTCTATTGGCTGCCGTTGTAGCAAAAAGCCAAAGCTTTTTTGAAGCATCTGATGAATTTTTCTCGAAATATGTTGAGGGGGGGAGCGTAAAGTATAGCCAGATTAAAGAGAATCCAGAGGCGCTGGAGCAACTGGTAGACGAAATAGCCAATCATAACCTTTCTAATAAAAAAGTTACTGCAGATTACATGAAGGCTTTTTATATCAATGCTTATAATATTTTGGTGATAAAGCAAGTGGTGGATAGATATCCGGTATTTGGTCCTCTTAAAGTGAAAGGCTTTTTTGATGACATAAAAAACAATATCATGGGCGAAAACCTGTCACTCAATGAACTTGAGAAAGGCACTTTGTTTAAGCAGTATCCAGATGCTAGACTTCACTTTGTGTTGGTGTGTGGAGCGAAAGGTTGTCCTCCGCTGGCCAGTTATGCATTTAAACCAGAAAATCTGGACAGTGCGCTTGAAGAAAGAACCAAAGAGGTTTTGAATCTCGATTGGTTCATTCAGCCAACGAAGAAGGGATTCGATGTTTCTCAAATTTTCAGTTGGTATAAGAATGATTTTGTACAAGCATCTGGCTCGGTTGCTGATTATTTGAATAAATACAGAGGAGATGCGTCTGGTGGGAAACAAAGAATAGGTTTCTACGAATATGACTGGTCGCTAAATGAGTAACTGATCTTCTATTAGTTTGGAACCAATCATAGTAGTTGTTGGTTGTAGCTATGATGGGTTACTGATATTTTTTTCAGATAGATTAGGTTAGGTGAATGATAACTCATCAAAGAAGCCTCTCGATTTCTCGAGGGGCTTTACTTTTTCCATGTGTTCTGTAGGGGTGTTTTGGGCTTATAGGTTTCGATTGTGATTTCTGAGTTGTGATTGCTGGATAAATGATTATTTTAGCGGTTATTCTATAAGATTTAAAGGATCAATCCTGTCTTTTTCAGCTTTTATAGAAACGTTAGACAATCTTAACCTAATTCAAATGACAACCATTGATATTCTTGTTTTTGTAGCATATTGTGCGATCATCTTATTTCTAGGGCTGTGGGTTTCCAGAGATAAAAAAGGGCACGAAAAAAACGCCGAGGATTATTTCCTGGCAAGTAAATCCTTACCATGGTGGGCCATAGGGGCGTCTTTAATTGCAGCCAATATTTCTGCTGAGCAGTTCATAGGAATGTCTGGGTCTGGATTTGCGAGCGGTTTGGCAATCGCTTCCTACGAATGGATGGCAGCCTTGACACTTATTATTGTCGGAAAATACTTCCTTCCAATTTTCATTGAAAAAGGCCTTTATACAATTCCTGAATTCGTTGAGAAAAGATTCAGTACACAGTTAAAAACAATCTTAGCTGTATTTTGGATAGCTCTTTATGTCTTTGTGAACCTCAGTTCTGTTTTATATCTGGGAGCCTTGGCATTAGAAACCATTATGGGCGTTCCTATGATTTACGGAGTGATCGGTCTGGCACTATTTGCAGCAGCATATTCACTTTATGGAGGTCTTTCTGCCGTAGCATGGACAGATGTAGTACAAGTAGTTTTCCTTATTCTTGGAGGACTTTTTACCACCTATCTAGCATTAAATGTGCTTTCGGAAGGTGAGGGTGTGCTTGCGGGATTTGGCCAAATCATGGATGCAGTTCCAGAAAGATTTCATATGATTTTGGATGAATCAAATCCCGAGTATACGAACCTTCCTGGAATCTGGGTGCTAATAGGCGGACTTTGGGTTGCGAACCTTTACTACTGGGGATTCAACCAATATATTATCCAAAGAACTCTGGCTGCTAAATCGCTAAAAGAGGCGCAAAAAGGTATTCTCCTTGCAGCATTTTTGAAATTGATTATTCCTTTTATCGTGGTTATTCCAGGTATCGCAGCTTACGTGATGGTGAATGATCCTGAGATCATGGCACGTCTGGGAGCAGATGCGCTAAACAACCTGCCTGGTGATGGTGCGTCTGATAAAGCTTACCCATGGTTACTTCAGTTGTTACCAAGCGGTCTAAAAGGAGTTGCATTTGCTGCCTTAGCAGCTGCTATTGTATCCTCTTTAGCATCAATGCTTAACTCAACTTCTACGATATTCACCATGGATATTTACAAGCAGTATATAAACAAAGATGCTTCAGACAAGGCAACTGTTAACATGGGGCGTATCTCTGCTGGAGTAGCACTATTGATTGCATGTATCATGGCTCCTTTGCTGGGAGGTTTGGATCAGGCTTTTCAGTTCATACAGGAATATACTGGAATCGTATCACCAGGTATTTTAGCGGTATTTATGCTAGGGTTGTTCTGGAAAAAAGCTACGAACAAAGGAGCAATCTGGGGTGCAATTCTTTCCGTGCCAATCGCTCTTGGATTTAAGCTATTCCCTGAGATGCCTTTCATGAATCAAATGGGACTAACCACTTTGTTATCAATGTTGGTAGTCATTATTGTTAGCTATTTGGAAAATAAAGGTGCGGATGACAAAAATGGCATCCCTATTTCTAAAGCCTTCTTTAGTACTTCACCAGCCTTTAACATTGGATCATTTGCAGTAATGATTCTATTGGCAGTACTGTATGGCCTATTCTGGTAATAGATAATAAAATGGTATTGATAAAATCCATCAGGAGTGTTTCTCTTGATGGATTTTATTTTTTAGTTTGACTCAACTTTAGAGCATGTTCAGAGGCGTATTCATTTTGGTTTATGTTCTTGAATGGCTCCAGCTTTTTGCTCACTTAGTATTGAAAAGCGTTTTATAATGATTGTGCCTAGTGAATTGAATGATTAAATACGTCAGACATGAATAGAAATATTTTCTTTTTTCTTTTTTTAATAACTTTCTCATGCAGTTCTCCTACTAAAAAAGAAGAGTCAACATCAGGTTCTAAGAAGCAGTTTAAGAAGGAAAGGGGTGATGTTGCCTTGAATTTCAACTTTGGGGATGAAACAATAGCTTTCGAGCGAGTGCCATGGCGGAGTGGGCTAAATTTGTATGACATTCTGATGCAACAAGAAGCGGATGAGATTACCTTTGAGGTACAGGATACCCTTTATGGCGACCTTGGTCATTTGATTCTTGGATTCAATGGCATAAAAAACAATGGAAAGGAAAATTGGGTTTTTTGCCTCAACGGGAAAAAGTCTAATAGGGGTGTGGATCAAGTGGATTTAAAAAGTGGAGATATAGTAGATTGGTACTATGTAAATGGTACTTCGTCTACACCATGTGAGCAAAACGATTTAGAATTATGAGAAACTACGTTCAAATCTTAGTAGGTACTTTGCTTATCGCTGTTGCGGTCTGTTCAAGAACCATTTTCCACGTGCCAAATTTTGCAGCACTTGCGGGAGTTGGCCTTTTTTCGGGATTTTACTTCAGGAGCCAAATGGCTTATGTGATTCCTTTATTGGCGGTTTTGATTTCCGATTTTTTTATAGGTTTTTATGATCTGGGCAGTATGGCGTTTGTATATGCTGCATGGATGTTGCCTGTTTTGATTGGTAAGTGGAAGCTTTCTATGCCGGCTTTAAACAAGTACATTTCTTCTTTTCTCGTAATTGGAGCAAAGGCAGTATTGGCCTCACTTTCATTTTATGTAGTTTCTAACTTGGGAGTATGGTTGTTTTCGGGAATGTATAGCCTCTCTCTTTCAGGTCTGATTGAATGCTACGTGATGGCCGTACCATTCTTTAGAGCGACTATTTTAGGTGACATCTTATTTAGTGGTGTTTTGTTTGGGACTTATTATTTGGTAGAAACAATCTCACTTAGCAGGAAATCCTCTCTGTCGTATTCTGTAGTGGAGCAAAAGGCGTAAGCTGAAAAATCTCAACGCTGAACTCAAAGAGTCAATAAATTTTCGAGGGAAATGAAATGAGGATGTCCCTATTTTGAGACAGCCCCATCTACTTTCCAAGCTGGCAAGAACCTGTATGTAGGAATTTACCAATTTTCTGGATACGAAAAAAGTATATTAGAATTGAATTCTATACATAACATCAGGGAAAAAGCCTATTTGCTCGATTGAGTTTACTTCATCCGTTACTTCATTATATCTTCTTACAAATTCATTTTTACGATTCGTGACATTTTGCAAGTCGACAAAGAACTGATGTGAGATGTTTCGCTTTGTGCTATTGAGTCTAACTCCAAACTTAACGTCCCATCGGAAATAGTCCTCATATCTTTCACTAAAGGCGATTTCTTCCATTCTTACTTCCCTTCCTGCATTTGCTCTTGTAGCAGCTAAGTCTACAGGAGTGTAGGGCTTTCCTCCGGAAGTTGTGAATTTGGTGTCAAAGGTCCAAGCATTTTTCTGGGAGGGGCCAAACTTCCACTCTTTTCCAAAAAGCACATTGTAGACGTATCTGTTGTTAAATGATGTGCTTCTTTCTATACCATCACTTCCCTTATATTTTGAATCGTATAGGGAAGTCGTCATGAGCATGTAGTAATTGTTGGAGAAAAATTTCTCAAGGGTTAGCTCCAAGCCATAGTTAGTTCCAGTTCCCTCGTTTACCAGCGAGTTTCTTTCATCAAAGACAAAGTCTGCTCCTTCGTTGATAATGGCATAACTACTCGATGTTCGTTCCACGGGGATGTCATACAGCGATTGGTAATACAATTCAGTTTTTAATCTCCAATCGACTCCAATATTTCTATCATATCCAAGAACGAAATGGTGACTTTTGATGAAATCCAGATTTTCGTTGGTTCGCTCAAAAACACCAGCACTCGTTTCTTCTTCTAAAAAGAGTATAGGAGCTGGAATCATTTGTGAATGCAAACCATAGGCTACACTTACTCTTTGAACAGGTGTGAATTGATAGCTGATTGCTGCCCTCGGCTCAATAGAGAGTTTATCGGATAGGCCCAAGTATTGAGAGTGTATTCCAAATGTGGTGCTGAGTTCATCGGAGATTTTGTATTCAGCCAGTCCAAATACATGGGAGAGGAGATAAGATTCATTCACCTTCACTGATGTAATAAAATAATCAGGAATTCCATCATTGTTTTCGTCTGGGATATTGACCCTGTTGTTTCTATCGGATGTAAAGAAGTCTGAGCTGAACAGCTCTCCGGTATAGCCGGCTCTTAAATTCCACTTGGCATTGAATTTTTTGTTTAAAACAGAGGTGAAAGTGTATCTGTTATCAACATTGTTTACGTTGACCGATCTGTATTTACTTTGAGTAATTCCTTCAGCGTTTTTCATTAAAAAGTCTTCGCTGTATTCGTTTTGAGCCGTTGAGACACCAATCGCAGATTTGATATAGGTGGTTTTGTTAGGTCTATATAGGTGAGATAGTCCGATCATGCCAATGGCATTGTCGACATAAGCATCTACGGCAGGATCAGCGAACAAGTCATCTTCTTCTGTTTCATCTCCTTTGAAATCTATGCTGCTAAGACCTCCCATCCCGAATAGTTCAAGCTTTCCTATTTTGCTGTCTCCAAGATTGACTTTGAACGAAAAATCCTGATAAAAGGGAATGGCACTTGTGCCAGTTGCAGCTAAGCTTGCGATACCGTATCTATAAGTTGCTACGAAAGAGGAATTGTTTTCTTTTTTAATAGGCCCCTCCGCCATAAACTCCATCCCCGAATAGGCACTCATTTGGCCAGTAAACTCAAATTTATCAGCGTTTCCGTTTCGGAAATTCACATCAAATACTGCAGCAGTGGCATTGCCATACTCAGCGGGAAATGCTCCGGTTAGAAAATCCGAAGTTCTCAGAATATTAGTATTAAGCGCGTTTACAGGCCCTCCCGTTACACCAAGCGTTGCGAAATGATTGGTAGTAGGAACAGGTATGCCTTCTATCCTCCATTGCAAGCCTGTAGGAGAGTTTCCACGGACGACAATGTCATTTCTGGAGTCATTGGGAGCACTGACACCTGCAAACGAGGTGGCGAGTCGGGCGACATCATTTCTTCCGCCTGAGAATCTGGTTGTTTCTTCAATGCTGAAGGTACGTGCGCTTACTTTCGCCATATCATTGATTGGTAGATCTTTGTTGGCATTGGCAGTTACTACCACCGCCTCAAGGCTTTCCACGGATTCTTCTAGTTTGATTTGAAGGACTACCTCCTTGCCGGCAGTTACAAGAACATTGGGTACTGTTAAGTTTTTATATCCGATATATTGTACAGCGAGTGTTTGTCTCCCAACAGGAACGTTTTCTAATCTGAAAGACCCATCAACTCCGGTAACGGAACCTATCATAGGCTCAGAGTCTAGCAACATTACCGTAGCGCCAATTAGCTCATATTCTGCCTGTGCATCGATTACTTTTCCCTTTACTACTTGAGTTTGAGAAAAACTGTCTAAAACAAGAAAGAGGGCAAGCCCTATACCAATCAAAACTTTCATTAGGTGATTTTTTGTGTGAAGTAATTTCATAATCAGATTATCAAATGATTTGTTCGAAAGTACGTGTCATTCCTATGGAGTGGAACTTAAACCTGACTGAGTCGTGAAATGATTGCTCTGAATCAGGAAATAGTCAGTGCCAATCGGGGTATACATTTAGCATAAGAGCGATTTATGCTTTAGGTACTAATTGACTGGTTTCGGTATGCTCTCTTCCGGTTTTAGTGTGATCCTGATGGTTGATGAAACGGAAACTCGTTAGATTTAAATTTTTAGATGAGTGAGGTTTGGCATAACCTGAGTTGAAATGAAAAGAATATTTCTAAAAGAGGTTTACGTACGATGGGTAGGCATTTTCCTTTTGGCCTTTGTTGTGATGGGCCTTCAAGAGGATGAACATGCACGAGGGATGACCTTTTGGCAGGAGTATCTGGTGTCGCTGGGTTTTACCATGATTTATTGGAATGGTGCCTTTCTTATCTTCATGATGTTTAGAAGGCTATTTCCAGAGATCGATCAGACATTCAAGAGACTGGTTATTACATATACAGTATTGTTTTTTTGGATGAGTATTGGCGGACTACCGTTTAAAATGCTTTTGAGATTGGTTGAGTATACCTGGGAAGGGGTTTTTGTGGCATGCTCAAGTCATTTATTAATGAATTTGATTCTAGCCATTGTTATTGGGACAATATACGAGACTGTGTTTTTCTTTGAAAAGTGGAAAGATACAATTCGTCAAAACGAGGAACTTAAGAATCAACAGGTTCGAATTCAGTTTGAGGTGCTTCAAAATCAAATGAGTCCACATTTCCTTTTTAATAGTCTAAATACACTGACCACTTTAATTGCTGAGAATCAAGAAATAGCAATTGGTTTTACTGAAAAACTATCTGAGGTGTATCGGTACATCTTACAAAATAAGGATCGAGAGCTGGTGTCTCTGGAGGAGGAGTTGGCATTTGCTGAGTCATATATGTTTCTATTAAAAATGCGTTATCCAGATAATCTGAGTGCAAATTTCAGTGTTGATAAGCAATATAGATCGATGAGTATAGCACCGCTAACGATTCAAATGCTTGTTGAAAATGCGATTAAGCACAATGTAGTTTCAAAGGCTCACCCGCTGCGTATTGATGTCTATGTGGAAAATGGGAAATCTATTGTAGTGAAAAACAACCTACAGGTAAAAAAGGTGATCGAAAAGTCTACAAAAACAGGGCTGGCTAATATAAAGAAGCGCTATGAGCTTCTAGGACAAAGACAGATTGAGGTTATAACAACAGCTCATAATTATATGGTAGCTATTCCACTCATTGACTTAATAGAGGAGCGAAATCTAAAACCGGCAATTGCATGAAAGTTTTGATTATAGAGGACGAGGCACCTGCTTTTAGACGCTTACAAAAACTATTGGAGGAAATCGACCCTGACATTGAAATCATAGATGTGCTGGATAGTGTAGAGGATAGTGTGAAGTGGCTAAAAAATCACAACAGTCCGGATTTAATTTTCAGTGATATTCAATTGAGTGATGGTATTTCTTTTGAAATTTTTGAACAAACCCAGATAGATAAACCTGTGGTTTTTACCACGGCATTCGACGAGTATATGCTTAAGGCTTTTCGGGTCAACAGTATAGATTACCTTCTCAAACCTATCAAGAAAGAAGATTTGGAAAAGAGTCTCCAAAAGTTCGCTCGTATACAGTCAACTTTCGGGTCAGGTATTGATATGGCAGCACTTCTTAAGAATATTGATCTGGGAGCGAAAGATTACAAGTCAAGGTTCTTGAGCCGATTGGGAGATAAATTGATCTCAATCGAAGTAGATGATATTGCCTATTTTCAGACAAAAAATGGAGTGGTGCATATGATTACGACTCAGGGTCGCAATTATCTGATGGATCAAACTTTGGACGAGCTGATGCAACAGGTAGATCCGCAAAAATTCTATAGAGCCAATCGGCAATTTATAGTACAGTTCAAGTCAATAGCGAGTGTGAATAAATATCACAAAGGGAAGTTGCTATTGGAGCTAAATCCAGCTCCTGGAGAAGGTGTAATCGTGAGCGCGGAGAAAGCAAGTGATTTTAGAAAGTGGCTGGGTGATTAAAACAGTATTATTTTGTTCGAGCCTGTTACTTTTCGAATGTGACAGTCGTCTCTTGCGATCAAAAACTCCTCTTTGACAACCAAAGAATTTTCTATCCAACCAAGAAAGAGAAGTTTGGATCCGTCTTCTGAGAATTCGGAAATGTGAGCATCGCTGGCCAAAATATAAAAATTTAAGTTTCCCCCTCCGACCTGAATAGTGGGATTGTATACCAACTCAGCTTCCCTGACGACCAGTGAAACAGAAGTTATAACTGCGGTGCTGTCCAGAACTACGAACTCTCCTGAGCTCCCGTCTTCTACTTCTATCGTTATTTGATTGAAAATATCCGTACACACCACTTCTTCTTCAGTGGTTCCGCAGGATTGGCACACCAAACTCGTAACCGCCATGAGTGCGACCGAGAGATTCAAAGTGGTAACTTTTCGAAGTTGACGGGTTAGGCTTTCAGTAAGCGGTTTTAAATAACTCATATCTATTAGACTGTCAATTGAGTCTTTTGGTTTAAAACTACTTGGTTAAGCAAGCTATTTTATTTTGAGAGAAATTTAATTCGCTAGTTTGTCTTTAAGAAGGCAGTGTTCTCTGTTGAGCTTTTGGTAACGTCTGGTTTGACAGAAAGGAGTCGGAGCTTATCATCATTGGCCGCAACCAAAAGTCCTTTTTTGGTTTTTCCGATTTTGATAAAAGACAATCCTCTAATGTCTCCTTGCAGGTAGAGTCCACTTATGTGAGGAGGAATGACTTCAAAATCTCCAGTGGATGAGCCCGTTAAAATTAACCCAACGCTTCCATCGTTTCTTGGGGTTTCTACCTCAGATGTAAACAAGTTTCCGGCGAGTAAAAGGTCAGGGTATACATCTCCATTGTAATCGAAGGTCAGTATTTTATTGATGGAAGAAAACTGTGATCTATTGGGAAGATCATGCATTACGAAAGTTCCATCAGACTTATTCTCTATCCATTTGTGTGCAAAAGTGGTGGCGCTGTACTTAAGAGATTGATCGAGGATATGTTCTCCATAAATATCATCTAAGGTTGCATTCGCAAATTCATTGTAAGTCTCAAATCGTTGCTTAATTGCGGGAACTTGCTCCGATGAGCATTCTCGACCTCTGACGGGGTATCTGGTTCCGTCCTTTTCGAAGCTAAGGACTATGTCAAGCTTTCGGTTTTCGTCAAAATCATTTGAGTATATCTCAAAAGGAGAGGAGGGACTTGCTCTGTATTTGTAATTGAGACCCAGATTTCCTGCTACGTAATCCATATCACCATCCAAGTCTATATCAGTAGCATTTAAGCTGTACCACCAGCCTATTTTATCAGCAAGTCCTGTTTGATTTGTGACTTCTTCGAATGCGTTCTTGGTATTAATAAAAAATTTGATTGGCATCCATTCGCCAGAGATGATTAGATCCTGGAGTCCATCGCCGCTGAAGTCAGACCAAAGAGCATCTGTAACCAATCCAGCATTTTCAAGTTCGGGGGCCATTTCCTTAGTTGCGTTTTCGAATTTTATGTTTTGATCAACCCCACCCATATTTCGAAGAAGATAACTAGCAGCAGGAGATGGATATTGACCGGGAACGATGCGTCCCCCTACAAATAGATCCATGTCTCCATCATTGTCAAAATCCGCTGGAGCCACTTTTAGTCCACTATTTGTAATGATGGGCAAGGCTTCTGTTGCATGCTGAAAACCATTTGAAGTATTTATATATAAGTGATCTTGATAAAGCTCAAGTGATTTGCTTGGCTCATTACCTCCGTGTACGACATACAAATCCAAATCTCCGTCATTATCAGCATCGAAAAGAGTTGCTCCCGTATCTTCATAATCGCTATTTTCTTCCCAGGGGCCATTTATTACTTTGAAGGTTTCATCCATGTTTTGAACGTACATTTGAGCTGCACTTCCGTGCGCATTTCCAATAAAAAAGTCTTCTAAACCGTCTCCATTGATATCTCCAGAAGCCAATGCTGGTCCATATTGAGAGTTTTTGTGAGGAAGCAGAGGTTCAATGGAAAAGTCATCGTAATCATCTTCCATATGCAGAAAATCAATCTCACTGTCTTTGGTGATATTCTCGAAATGCTGGGCAATTGGTGTGGATAATACTTCTGTCGTTTTTGCATCTTGATGATTAAGAGCTAGCAGTTGATTTGAGTCTACTTCTTTTAGGATTTGAGTCTTGCCATCGGGCCAGATAATTTCTAGCACAATCTTGCTTTCCTTTTTGCCCAACCCAAAATGGATGATCGGATCTACACTGGATTGAAACCCTCTGGTAAGTGTGAGTTCTTGTATTTGAATGGAGTTGTCAGGAGCGGTTATTTTCACTTTTGCCCCCAAGCCATTAGGATTTTGCTCAGGCCCGTTCAGTTTTACTTTGAGATAGCCGTGATCTTGCTGGTCAATTTGATTTTTATAAATAGAAGCTGGGCTATCCAGATTATTAACCACAAGATCGAGATCACCATCGTTATCAAGATCACTGTAAGCAGCGCCATTGGAGAACCCTTTGAATTTAAGCCCCCACTGATCAGCCGAGGAAATGAAGGTGAAATCTTTGTTGTTTTTGAATGCGAAATTTTCAACTGGTTGGCTAGGCAACAATGTGTAGTCCTTCTCTCCACCAAAGAAGGACTGAGACTTCATTTGATTATTTACATCATTGTTATTTACATCTCTTTTCATGCCATTTGTGATGAAAATGTCCTTCCAGCCGTCATTGTCAAGATCGGCAAACATTGCTCCCCAGCTCCAATCTGTAGTTGCAACTCCTGCAAGTCTGGATATGTCGCTGAAAGAAGGGTTTTTGCCGTCGAAAGAACCATTGTTGACCTGAAGCGTATTTTGCATGTATTGATAGTGAAAACCCATGTCTATTGCTTCCCAGAAGCTCTTTGGCCGCATACTTGCCATATTGGTTTTGGATTTTTTATGATCATTGGGTGTCATGTCTACTTGAATGAAATCAGTCAATCCATCATTGTTGAAATCACTTGCGTCAATACCCATGCCGAACATGGCTGTATGGTTAGTAGCCTCTTGGATGGTTTCTCTAAAAGTCCCATCTTGATTGTTGATGTAGAAGTAATCTGGAACATTGAAATCGTTGGACACATACAAATCCTTCCAGCCATCATTATTGAAATCAGATGCAACAATTCCAAGCGAGAGTCCGAAATTTTGAACCCCGGCTTCAGTAGTCACATCTGTAAATGAATGATTTCCATTGTTTTTGAAGAGATGGGCAGATTCGATGAAGTCATTTTCTTTCATCTTTAAGTGATAAAAAGCATTGCCCATACTCACAGGAACAATTGGGTAATTTGCCACATAGACGTCCAGATCACCGTCATTGTCATAATCGAAGAATGTAGATTGAATAGAGGCGGAGGAGTCATCCAAGCCGTATTCTTCAGCTCTTTCTGAAAAAGTATTGTCTTTGTTATTGATGAAAAGCTGATTTTTTGTAATGGCAAATTTTCCAGCAACGCATAGATAAATATCAAGATATCCGTCATTATTGATGTCCACCATGGTAGTGCCGGTATACCATCTATGATCACCTCCTATGGATGCTGAGGCCGTAATATCCTCAAACTGCATGTTGCCTTCGTTGAGATATAATTTGTTGGAAGTGAGATTCCCTGTAAAATAGATGTCAGAGAGTCCGTCGTTGTTTATATCTCCTATAGAAACACCACCTCCCATGTAGAGGTATGGAAATGTGTAGTAGTTGAGCGTGTCGTTCTCAATTATTTTGTTTTGAAAATCGACTCCTGTCGCATTACTTGTAAGACTCTCAAATTTTGGATTGGTGCCTGTCTCAATACTTGGATTGCAAGCAATTAGAAATATTAGGTAAGTGAAGAGGAAAAGCAAACGAGTCATATCGTGTGAAATAGAAAAGGAGCCATACTAATGTAGTAATGGCTCCCTTAAGTTTTTTAAAAAGAGATTAATTTAATAACCAGTGTTTTGATCCCATTTTCCATCGGCATTGTCAAGCTCTAGTTGAGGGATAGCCATATATTCCCTTCCTGCTCGATATGCACCTGTTCCACCGCTTTCATTTTTGAGGCTGGTATTATCAGCGATGGTGGTTTTCACTTCTCCCCATCTTAACAAATCAAAATATCTTGATCTTTCCAGAGTCAATTCCTTCACCCTTTCATCTTTGATATCCTGTAGTGTTATCGTGGTATGAGCTGGCATGTCAACTCTGCTTCTCACCCTGTTGATAGCATTCACTGCATCGGTAGAGGAGCCATTGATCATAAATTCAGCCTCAGCGAACATCAGTAAAACATCAGCATAGCGAATGAGTCTCAGGTTGTTTCCTGAGAAGTGCCATCCAATAGATGCTGCCGTATATCCTTGTTCAAAGTCCAAATGCTTACTGGCCCAAACTCTTGTGTCAGTCGCAGAAAAAGCATCCTCGTAGGTTGTGCCTTCATAAGTTACAGAAGCAAGCACATCACCTTCATAGGTAGTAGTTTCTGTGGTATTCCAAAACAATGTAGTAAAGGCTCTCGGGTCAATCTCATTGTTGACCGTTCTTTCATCTAAGAAGAGGTCAAGCGCCCACTGGTTGATTCTCATGCCATCTTGTCCGGTGTATCCTTCAGGCGCTAAATCTTGGTGAAAACCAGCACCACTTCCGTGGTTTGAGCAATCCGCGCACCATCCTGCTTGTCCATCAGCAAGAAGCTGAATCTCAAAAAGTGACTCCTTATTGTTTTCGGTAGCTTCTCTGAAATTGTCTCTGTAGTCATCTACTAGATCAAAACCTGAACCAGGATCCAAAACTTTCGCGAATTCAGTTTTTGCCAAACTCCATTCTCCTCTGTATAGGTGTACTTTTCCAAGCATGGCATTGGCAGAACCTTGCGTGACTCTTCCAATATTATCCCCGCTCCACGATTTAGGTAAGAGTGTTTGAGCTTCTTGTAAGTCCTCTACTATCTGCATCCAAACTGCCTCTGGGTCTGCTTGAGTGATATCCTCAGGGTTAGCAATTTGACCGCTCGGGATCGTAACCAAAGGAACATTCAGCCAGTTATTAATCAGATTGAAATAATTGAATGCACGGATAAAGTAGGCTTCTCCTAAAATGTTGTTTTTAACAGCCTCGTCCATTTCAATATTTGGAACGTTGAATAAAACTTCATTTGCCCTAGAAACTCCCTTGAACATGGCAGACCATACCCACCTTGATCCATTTCCTTCAGCAACTCCTTCAAATCTTCCAGGGTTACTTCTATCAGAAGTACCAAAAGCATTCACAACATCATCCCTGTAGTCCGATAGGAAGATCTCGAATCGAGTATAGTACCAGATATCTGTAAATGGTGAATAGGCTCCAATTATACCTTTGGTTGCATCTGCTTCATCTCTCCAGAAATTACCAGGAGATTGGCCGTTTGGATTGGTTTGCTCCAAAATGCTTTCGTCGCATGCTGATATTGCGATGAACACAAATAGCAGCATAAAAATTGATTGTTTGAATAATATATTTTTCATCTTTTTCTGATTTAAATAATTAGAAAGATACCTGTAGACCCAGCATGAAGCTTCGGGCAGTTGGATACGCATTTTCATCAACACCTAAGTTGAAAATATTAGCAGAAGCTCCTCTGTCTCTGCTGTTCCAACCAACTTCAGGATAGTATCCGCTATAGTCTGTGATCGTAAATAGGTTCTGAGCGGAACCATATGCTCGTATTCTGCTTACTTTCAATTTTTCAGTTACGATTTTTGGAAATGTGTAACCAATCTGAATGTTTCGCAATCGAAAGTATGCTCCATTGCTAAGCAAGAAATCTGACATTCTTCTATTTCCACCAGCATCAGTCTGAGAGTTTCTAGGAATGTTGGTGTCTGTATTATCCGTTCTCCATCCGTTGGCTGCCTCAGCCAGATAGTTTCCTTCTGTATCGAAGAAGCCTCTATATCTTGTGCCGTCCAGAATCTTATTTCCGGTGACTCCATTGAAGAAAAGATTAAGATCAAATGACTTGTATTCTGCCGTGATATTGAACGCATATTCAAAGTCTGGTACCGGGCTTCCCAGATATTGTCTGTCATCATCGGTAATGCCAGGTATTCCGTCGGTATCCTGAAAAATGAAGTCTCCAGCACCGGCACCATCTGTTCTGCCATCATTGATTGCCTGCTCATCGGTCTGGTATATCCCAATAACTTTGAATCCGTAAAATGCTCCAATTGGCTGACCAATATCGCTGAGACTGGCAGCTCCTCCATTAGAAGTATATCCACCACCTTCAATTGGCCCACCTGCGCCAATCTCTGTTATTTCGTTATTTAAAGTCGTGAAATTAGCGCCAACACTTAGCTTAACATCTCCAAAAGTCTCGAAGTAATTAACTGCAAACTCAAGACCTTCATTTTTAAGGCTTGCAGTGTTTTTGTTCACAGTGCCGCTTCTGCCTAAGAAAAACGAAGGTGTGAAAGGGGCAATTACGTCTTCAGACTCTTTCTTGAAATAATCAATAGTGAACTGTAGCTTGTTTTCAAGCAATCCAAACTCTAACCCAATGTCGGTAGTAATCGTAGTTTCCCATTGTAATAGTTCGTTAACTGACTTAGTAATAGAAACACCCTGAATACGGTTGTTTCCCAATGGATAGCTACTATTTACATTTAACTCTGCATCACGGACATATGGCTGAGTGTTGTTCGATCCTATTTTGCCATAGCTAGCACGAAGCTTAAGATCTGACAAG
The DNA here is from genome assembly GCA_049115715.1 of Cyclobacteriaceae bacterium. GTDB lineage: Bacteria > Bacteroidota > Bacteroidia > Cytophagales > Cyclobacteriaceae > JAMZMI01. The sequence goes on along the minus strand of JAGDZQ010000022.1, from coordinate 39,040 downwards.
AAAGATGCATTATTCATAAAAGATTCATTTATGATATTCCATCCCACAGCGATAGAAGGATATACTCCCCATCTGAGGTCTTTGTTGAAGAGAGAAGAACCATCTCTTCTAAGAGTGGCAGTAAAAAGATACCTGCTATCAAATGTGTAATTAACTCTTCCGAAATAAGATAGAATCACAGATGTATTGTCAAAGTTCTCATTTCCTGGAGCAGAAATAGTAGCGGCTTGATCGGCTACCCTTATTGAGTTTTCAGGAAATCCCTCTGCATCCGTACCCAACCTTCTACTGTTGGTTTTTTGGAAACTGTACCCAGCTAGCAATGTCAAATTGTGCTGCCCTAGTGTCTTTTGATACGCTAAGGTGTTTTCTACCAAAGTAGAGATATAATTCGTATTACGCTCTTTTAGATCCGCAAGCTCGTTGAAGCCGGGCTGGCTTAGATTGAACTCATAAGTTGGAGTGAATCGATAGTTGTAGTCATTATAGGCTTCTAGTCCAAGGTTAAGCTTATATGTCAAACCCTGAAGGATTTCAAACGAACCTGCAATGTTTCCCAACAAAGTGTTTCTAGTTACCGTGCGTTCTTCCAATGTAGACTGACCAAGTGAGTTTGCCATATTGTTTGCTCCAACGGTAGCTCCATCTGCTCTTTGTGCAGTGAAATTTCCATTTGCATCTCTGATTGGTACGATTGGAACAAGGTCTCTTTCGCGATTGAACATATCCGTTGGGTGATTGATCGTTCGAGTCAGCCCAATGGTTTCTTCCAATTTGAATCTGTTTTTAGTAAAAGTAGAGTTTGTTCTAATCCCGATTCGTTCGAAAGAGGAGTTTCTTAATATTCCATCTTGCTGCATTCTATTGGCGGATACACTGTAGGTGGCGTTTTCGCTTCCTCCATGAATCCGGATATTCATGTTTGACATTGGTGCGGATCTTAAGCTCGCTTTTTGGATATCACTATTGATATTTGGATCAAACATCGTAGAAGTAGCTTCTGGTTTTGCTTTGACCTCAGCGTTTGGGTCATTGGCAAGTATTCTTGCATTGTCGTTATCAATAGCCTGATTGACAACATCAGAATACTGACGAGCATTGGCCCAGTCAATAGTGTTTACCACTTTTTGAGACCCATAGCTTACATCTACATCTATCCCAATCTCGCCTGCTTTCCCTTTTTTGGTTGTAACTATTATTACTCCATTTGCAGCTCGTGATCCGTATATCGCACTTGCGGAAGCATCCTTAAGCACGGTAATCGATTCGATATCTTGCGGATTCAGTGCATTCATATTGCCAGTAAGCATACCGTCAATTACATAAAGAGGCTGGTTTTCAGAAAGCGTTCCTGCCCCTCTTATCGTGACAAGTGCTTGAGCTCCGGGAGCCCCTCCATTATTCTCTACACGTACACCTGCTACTCTACCTTGGATAGCTTGTGTGGCGTTAGCCGTGCTGAACCTCGAAATTTCATCACCTTTTACAGTTCCTACAGCACCTGTTAAGTCACTTTTCTTTTGCTTACCGTATCCAATTACCACGATCTCCTGAAGAGCAGTGAGGTCGGCGATTAGTTCAATATCTATAGCTGTGGTGTTTCCAACCACAACCTCTTGAGCAGTAAAACCAACGAAACTAAACACTAGTATAGATTCCTCATTTGGAACTTCTATGCTATAGTTTCCATCAAAATCAGTGATAGTTCCCGTGGAAGTTCCTTTAAGAATAACGTTTACTCCAGGTAGACCTTGACCGTCTTCCGATGAAATAACCTTTCCTGAAATTTTGAGTCCACTTATGATAATTTCAAGTGGCTCGCTTACTTTCTCAGTCTTCTTGCTTACGTTGATTTGATTGTTTACCTGCTTGAACTTAAGGCCGGCTTTCTTGGAGAGTTTTAATAGCAGCTCACCCAGAGAGTTCTTATGATTACCAAGATTGACCTTTTTTTGAAGGTTAAGGTCATTTTCATCATAGGCGAATACAAAGTCAGTTTTTGATTGAATCGTTTCGAAAACTTGAAGAATGCTTTGATCCGAAACTTCAATTTGAATTTTGACGTCCTTAACGCTTTCCACATTCTGAGCATTGCCAGTTGATGCAAGCAACATGCCCGTGAGGAAAGTCTGGAGCACAAATCCGTACAGAACGAACTTAGAAGTCATAAAAATTAGTCGTAATAGTTTATCTTTCATATTTGAAATTGGTTATAGGTTTTAGAATCAGTTTCGATCTCATTTCATTTATCGATAGAATTGTTTTTTGCGGAACGTTTATCGATTGTTATGAAATGTGAAATCTCATCCGATCGCCCTTCTAAAGGGCGATCGTTTTTTTTAGCTTATCACTTTATCATTGGCTACTTTTTTTAAAAGTTATGATCACAATATCTCCTTTTATTTGATGAGTGAAATTTTTAGTAAACCCAATGCTATTGAGTATGTTAACCAGGTTTTCATTATCGAATGAACCAGTATACTTCCAATTGCTACTTGCATTGGTGAATTGAAATTCTTTTCCGTACCACCGTGAAAGCATATGGAAGACTTCATTTTTCCCTGCTTTTCTGAAATCAATGATGCCATCTTTCCAAGAGAGCTTTTCCTTCGGATCAAAAATGATTTTCTTAGACTGTTTGCTGGTTTTGTTGTAGATCACTCCCTGGCCTGGAGTAAGGATAAATTTCTTGTTTTCAGGAGAATCAACCTGGTCTACGAGCACCTTCCCTGATGCCAGATCTACCTCAATGTCGTTTTCCTCTGGAAAAGCATGGATATTGAATGATGTCCCAAGAGCTGTTGTGTTGATATTTGAAGATTTCACAGTAAAGGGCTTATCTGGATTTTCTGCTATGTCGAAATACGCTTCACCAATGAGTTCAACTTTCCTTTCAGTTTCGCTGAATTTAGAAGGATACCTCAATGTGCTTTCAGAATTGAGAATTACAGTAGAGCCATCAGATAAGTGGATTCTGAGTTTTTGACCCTTTGGATTTGATTTCTCTATAATCTGGACGATCTCTTCTGCTGGGAGAGGGGTGGAATTATCGAGTATGTCCAAATTGGTAATGGCCAATAGGGTTCCGATTAGGAAGACAATCGATGCTGCAATTCCGATTGGTTTTAAATTGAAATTTTCGAAATAGCTGAGAGACCTTCTTGATTTGGAAAGCGATCCTTCTGAAGATGAAGTCGCGATTCTTGCCCTTATCTGATCAAATTTGAAATCGAGATTTGTAACTGAGGTTTTAGTTTTAGTCTCTTCCCAAGCGGCCCCTATGAGTTTGATCTCATCTTGTCTTTCTGGATGCAAATTTTTCCAGTTCTGAAATTCTCTGATCTCTACGCTGGAAGCTTCACCAGATAAAATTTTACTAATGAGTTTGTTGAGTTGTGATTCTTGCATCCAATTTGAAATTGTAACAGAGTATTTTTAATACTGTTAGGACACAATTTTCTCATTTCACCCCTAATTTGAATGTGAAAAAAAATGAAATAATGAATTAAATAGGGATTTTTTTAAGATTTGGCAATTCTTATATCATCCGCTCCGAGACCCTGATCGTTAAGGTAGGGAGCTAATGTTTCCTTGATTTTAGAAATTGCTCTGGTCATTTGAGCTTCTACGGTTTTATTAGAAATCTCAAGCAGTTCGGCTACTTCCTTGTATTTCATCCCTTCCTCTCTGATCAGATTGAATACAAGTTTACAACGAGGAGGCAGATCATTGATTGCAAAAATCACCTTGTCCTTTATTTCTTGATTTAAGTAGACCTGTTCTGGGTTTTGTAAGTCTACTATGAAATTGTAATCAAGGTCATCTATGTTTTTCAGAAAGTGCTGCTTGTTGTCTCTTAAATAGTTGTAGCATTGATTTTTGATAGACATGAACAAATAGCTGTCAATCTTTCTGACCTCCAGTAGTTTTTTTCTTTGATTCCATAATTTTACAAAAGCACTAGAAACTACATCTTCGGCATTTGCATGAGACTCTAGTATGTAATAGGCAAATTTTACAAGTTTCGGGTAGTAGATATTGAAGAACAGCCTGAAGGAATCTTCATCGTCGTAGAGGGCGAAATTCCGAACTATAGTTTCTGTTTTTGGAGCAGTTTTCAAGCCTTTGCAGATTTTGATTAATTGGGTATTTCGTATTTTGAATACAAAATACCGTTTACAATATCATAAATAAACCATTAAAAACAAGCCTCCATTTGAGTAATTGTTAATTTTTTTATAAAAAATTCGGGATAAAGTAATATTTGAAATAAAATTAATTACAAAACTGACGTGCCATCAATTGACTTCAGTTTTTTTTAAGACATAAACAACGCTCGAAATATGACATCCGAGTAATGGCTGACTAATGAGGCTAAGACTAACTTCATTTCCACGAAAGTGGTATGTGCGATGATGGTGTTGAATACTATCTCCGGATTTCAAAGCTCTTGCAGGAGCGGTGCTTTCTAACTCATAAAAGTGACTCCCCTGGGACGAACCACCATTGTTATAAATGTCTATCGCATCACCTACATAAGGCTGAGTAATTGGCACTCCCTCATAGCTATTGAAGTAGGTGCTGTCCGAAGTAAGAGAATATTGTATGATTGTGAGGGTGCTAGAACCTGGGTCGTAACTTCCAAAAACATTCTTTGCATGCCGCGAATCCAGTCCTACTTTGCTTCTATATGATCCATCCGTTTTGAAATAAATATTTGAATCTACCACCTTGACTCTGGAGCTATCTAAGGGATTCAGGTAATGATTTGCAATAGGTTCGGATGCTTCTCTTTGATCAAATGGAATGATACTTATACACTCGGGTGTTCCATGAAAGTTTCCTAGTATCCATGGAGTTATCACTCCATTTTCGAGGGACCAATTTTCTCCTTGATTCTTCAGCGTATTCACAGATTGAAATCCAACTGCATCTACTTGATCTGGGATTTTGATGCCAAGGAACTTCTCTATTTTCTGAAAAGGGAAAAGCTCGATTTTTCTTTTGACATGGACATTGAAAACTGTCCCAATATGATTCTCAATATTAAAATTGCTAACGAACGTTGCACTGTTTTTGCTGTGCTCAGCTACCTCGAAAGGAAGTAGATCAATAGGTTCGGGGATGAACCAGTTTTCTGGAGCAATCTCTTTTTCCTTCTTATAAAACAAAGAATACTTTGTAGAAAGTGGGTTTAACCAAAATCTGTCCTCACCCCCGATCGGGTTTCCTCCTGACTTGAGGGTGTTCTGGGAGAGGTAATCGTAATTGATCCACCCAAAGCTTCGTCCATTCATCCCACTGGCGGAGCTAGTAAGTATTCTCCCTTGATATGCGGGAGCCAACATCAGCAAAGACTGACCTTCATTTTCTTCTAATATGATTGGTTCAGTATAAGCTTTGATAAAATTGAGGTCGTATTCAAAGGTGTTTTTTTGTTCTTTCTCATTGCAACCAATCCCAATAAAAACTACAAGTAATAACCCAAGCGATTGAGCAAAGCGCGTTTGCTTAAAGTGATTCATATTCGTAAATCAACTTTTTATAGTCGGTGAAGAAAGGAATTTGATTTTGAGGTTGGTGCTGTGCAAATGCAAGCATGAATAGATCATTTACAGGATCAATCCAAAAATGAGTGTCGGCAGCTCCTCCCCACCAGATCAAGCCTTTTGGCTGGTTTGGAGAATCGTTCAATGCTACAGCAAAACCCAACGCGTATCCTACTCCTTCCCATGCCTCCATATTATTTGGCATCTGATTTTGGCTAGCCATCTCTATCGTAGAGGGGGCAAGGATTTGCTTCCCATTGAATTCACCTTTGTTTAATACCATTTGGCAAAAATTAGCATAGTCCTGCATCGTGGACACAAGTCCACCTCCACCGGATAGCAATATTGGTTTTTGTGTAAAGCGGCTTGAAGATGGATGCTCTATTGGTGACAACTCACCGTTTGGCTTTCCATATACTGTGGTTAATCTGTTGATTTTTTCTTTTGGGGTATAAAAATCAGTGTCCACCATTTCGAGTGGATTGAAGATGTTTTCTTTTAAATATTGATCCAACTCCTGTCCTGATAGCACTTCGATCATATAGCCAAGAACGTCTATGGAAATACTGTATTCCCATTTTGTGCCTGGATGAGATTTTAGAGGTATAGTGACAAGCTTGGCTACTTTCTCTTTCAAATTTCCGTTTGGCATTAAAAGCTCGCTTGTCCTGTAAAGCGAATCAACATAAGACGACCCCCATCCATAGCTAAACCCTGATGTATGAGTGAATAGATGACGGAATGTAAGTGCACGTTCTGGTTCTACGGTTTGCCCGTTTTCATAAACCATTAGGTCTTTGAATTCTGGGGCGTATTGTGATATAGGGTCGTCGAGTTTGAATTTTCCTTCTTCTAATAATTTCAAAATGGCCAAACTCACTATTGGCTTTGTCATTGAGTAAATTCTGAAGATGTCCGTTTTTTTCAACTCTTTCTTGCTTTCTATATCTGCATATCCGTAGGCTTTTTCCTGAATGACTTTTCCCTCCTTCATTGTCATGGTAGCAATACCTGCCAGTTGATTACTTTCGATATAGGAGTTCATCGTGCTATCAATTTTTATGAGTACTTTTTCCTCTGCTGTTGTGGCATTATTTGGATTGGTAGAGCTGGGATTTTTTGAGGATTGACAACCAAATAATAGGACGATCACCAGGTATAAGCAGACTTGTGGATTTTTTGGATTTGAAAGTAAAAAGGCTGTTGGGTGTTTTGGGAGCATTTTTTTGAGATTCATGGTTGACAATATTGATCACTCAATTCTTTGACATAAATTGTAAGTTATGAAATTTGGTAGTGTAACTGATCCGTCCATAATAGATTTTACCTTGCCACAAGATCACCCTGACACGCAGGTTGTGTTAGATCAAAGGGGAGGAAACGGACTTACAGATATTTATATTGGATGTGCTAAATGGAATCGAGCAGATCTGAAAGGATTTTACCCTCGTGGCACAAAGGACGAGCTGGGGTACTATGCTTCGCAGTTTAACTCTATTGAGCTGAATGCTACTTTTTATAATAACTATGGGCCTGATCAAATAGTGAAATGGAAGGAGAAAGTTGGCTCAGATTTTAAGTTTTTCCCTAAGATTAATCAGACGATAAGCCACTTCAAACGTCTCAATGATATTGAAGATTCTCTAGAAGAATACTGTTCTAATACGAGGAGTTTTGGAGATCAATTGGGCATGATCTTTTTGCAAATGCACAATAATTTTGCTCCCAAGAATAGGGAAAGGGTAGAGGACTTTCTGCAGAAGTGGCCTGCTGATTTACCTCTAGCCGTAGAGCTTAGGCATACAGATTGGTTCAATGATACCAGAGAGGCGGAGTGGGTTTATCACACTTTGGAGAGCCACAATGTGGCTAATATTGTAACCGATACCGCCGGGAGAAGGGACTTGCTGCATATGAGGCTGACTAGTCCGGTGGCATTTGTTCGATATGTTGGGGCGAATCACGAAAGTGACTATACGAGACTGGATGATTGGGTAAAGCGAATTAAAGTATGGAAGGAGCAGGGGCTTGAAAAACTCTATTTTTTCATTCATCAAAATCTGGAAAAAGCTTCGCCGCTACTTTCAGCGCATTTTATCAAAAACTTCAATAGTGAATTTGGAACTGGTCTGAAAGTTCCGGTATCGGGATCAAATGGTCAGGCGACCTTGGCTTTTTAAAAAAGATGGATGTAGTCCAAAAACACAATATTTGTTCGTCATAAAAGAAAACAATTAAAAAATGGAAACAACTACGATCAAACAGGAGCGCATTTTCTCAACTGTTCCTGAAGAATTCTACGGCGCTTTTATGAGTTCGGAAATTCATAGTCGGATCACTGGTTCCGATGCTAAAATTGAGAATAAAGTGGGCGGAGCTTTTCAGGCATACGAAGGATATTGCTTTGGCGAGAGTGTTGAACTCATACCCGGAAAAAGAATTGTGCAAACATGGTGTGCGTATGATGATAAGTGGGTTGAAGGTCATTTTTCCAAAATTATGCTGAAGCTCAGTGGTGATTCGGGAAAGACAAAACTGATGTTCATTCACGAGGATGTTCCGATCGGAGCAGCAGAGTCTATTGCTGATGGTTGGGATGAATACTATTGGAAGCCTTTTGAAGCATACTTTGAATCAAAGTGATCTAGTTCTTATTGAATGTCAAATTTGATATTTGGTATCCACCAAAATAATTTTCTCTGAATTCTTGTCCTATTTCTTTTTTGATGATTGTCACCTGGATATAAAATCAAAAAAGAAAAGAAATGGATATTACACACAATCTACAAATCAAAGCATCTGTAAATGTTGTTTATAGTGCTGTTTCGACAGAGAAAGGAATTAATGGCTGGTGGTCGAAGGACTGCACTGTGGGAGAGTCTGAAGGACAAAATTCGTTGTTGAAATTTGATAAGCAAGGGACTTTGGTCGAAATGGGGTTCAAAACCCTAACACTTTCTCCAAATAAGAAAGTCGTATGGGAATGCACGGAAAATGCAAATCCTGCCTGGATTGGCACTAAGATTATCGCTGAGATTGTGGAAACAAAAGACGGATCGGAAGTAGTATTTTCTCACGCAGATTTTGATGAAAAATGGGAAGGACAGGATCCTTTCGAAATGACAAAAGGGGGCTGGGAACACTTCGTTGCGAGTCTGGTTTCGTATTGCGAAAAGGGTGAGGGTCAACCCTGGTGAAATCACTCACCAATGAGTTTTGATGCGCTTGCATCGCTTTGAATTTGCTCCCGATGATTCTGTTTATTGGGAGCGATTTTGACACTCCAATATCTTACTTTCAATAACGGCAGCTTCTTTTCTCGAAGGGTTTAATTCTAGTGATTTTTGCAAGTAGTTAAGGGCAACCTCAAAATTTTTTAACTCCAAATGAAACATGCCTTGAGTCGCAGGGAGCAGGTGATAGGAGGCAAGTTGCTGGTTGGTCTCGAGTTCTTTCAAAAGCTTTAGCGAAGCTTCTATTCCTCTAAATTTACTCTCAATGATAGCAAGATTGAATCTTATGATGGGGTTAGGTTTTAAGCGATGTAAAAGTATGTATTGCTTATGAATAACTGACCAGTTTGTCTCTTGAAAACTGGGAGATAGGCAGTGTTCTGCAGCAATTCGAGATTCAATGTGATAGGAGGAAATGATGCTGTCGTTGATCGATGCTTTCAAATAGGTCATTCCTATGTTGATCAGATCTTTGTTCCATAACGTCCGGTCTTGATCTTCAAATAAGATGATAGCACCATAATGGTCGATCCGGGCATCAAATCTGGCAGTATGAAAGCACATCAGAGCCAGCAGGGCGGATAGTTTGTGATTGCTTTTAAAATGCTCTGCTAACAATTTAGTGAGGCGTACAGCTTCCAGACAAAGCTCTTTTTGAATGACTGTTTCTCCAGAGGAGGCGTTATATCCTTCATTGAAAAGTAGGTATAGCGTAAGGCTTACGGCCTCTAATTTTTTTTCCAGATCTGAGCCCTGCGGAATATCGAAAGGAGTTTGGGAGTTTCTGATTTTTTCTTTGGCACGGAATAAACGTTTGTTGATGGTGGATTCGGTTGTTAGAAGTGCTTTCGAAACTTCTGAGACACCAAACCCGCATAGTGTTTTTAGCGTCAGCGCGATTTGGGATTTAATGTCTAAAGATGAGTGACAGCAAGTGAAGATCATTCTGAGCTGATTGTCCTCGATCTCATTTTCTAGAAAAATAGAACCAATCTCTTCCTCGGTATGCTGAGGAAAATTGGAATGGTGTTTATGAATCATCTCATTCCGCTTCAACTCATTTAGTGCTTTGCGCTTTGCCACCTGAACAAGCCATCCGGTAGGGTTGGTAGGAACCCCTTCGCTACCCCAATTGTTTAGGGCGGAGATGAGTGTTTCTTGCATCACATCTTCAGCTAACTCTATATGTGTAGGGCCGAAAAATCGTGTAAGGATAGCCAGAATCTTTCCGTATTCTGATCGGAAGAGGTGTTCTACAAGCTGATTGTTTTTCCTCTCCAAGATTTATTTCATTTTTGGAAAAGCGATTGGACGTACTTCGATTGTGTAAAGTCCAAGATGGGGAGATGATCTGGCAATCTCATTGGCTGCTTTCTGGTTTTCGGCTTGGATGATGAAGAATCCTGCAATGATCTCTTTGGATTCTAAAAATGGGCCGTCAGTTGAGATCGGTGCATTCTTAGAAGTGAGTAGCGCTCCATTTTCTTCTAGTCTTTGTCCTCCTATATAGTTCTCTCCTACTTTTTCTGCCCAGATTTTATATTCCTGAAGGATGCCTTGAAGTTCGTCGGGAGAGAGGTGATTCATCCCGTCACCTTTGAGTATGAGTAAGAATTCTTGCATGTGTTTTCTTTTATGACAAACGACAGTTAGAAATTAGGACAGGGAATCGCAGATTATGTGAAAATCATTCCAGGTTAATTCTTGAGTGCCTGATCCTTTAGTGAATACATTGAGTGCAATCGATTTTCCGAGTGTTTCTATCTTAATCCCGCGATATTTTTTTAGGCCTCCGATCAGAAGCGGTGTTAAGAGCGGCCAAACTTTCAGTAGCACGCCTTGAGAGAACCCATATCGGTTTGTGGGCGTGAGGATCATGGATGGTTGAAAGATGCTAAATCTGTCAAAACCAAGATCCTTAAGTGCTTCTACGAGTTCACCTTTGATTCTCAGGTAAAAGGAATTAGACTTTGCATCGATTCCTACGGAAGCGAGGAGTTCGAAGTGTTTGACGCCCGCCCTTTTGCATCCTTTGGCAAAATCAAGCACGGCTGTTTTGTCTATTTTGATAAAATCTTCTTTGCTTATTTTGGAAGGTTGACCTACTCCAAGTGTGCAGATGGCTACATCGTGAGCGCTTAGAAATTCATCATAAGAATCAGGTGTATGAACATCGACCTTGTGCTGATGTATAGTTATAGTGTCACTCGAAATATCTTCAACTTCTCTGCGCCCTAATAAAGTGAGTTGCTTAATGTTGTCGGCTTTCACAAGTGTCCTTACTACTTGTTTACCTACAGCTCCGGTTGCTCCGAGCATGACGATTGATAGAGGGGGATTGCCTTTTTTCATCTTAGCAAATTACAGAGTCTGCAGGTTTTTTTAAAGCCTACTGGCTAAGTATGATCAAAGAAAGAATGAAGTGGTCTTGAGGTGGTTGTTCGGTATGGGCGACTGGGTACGATGCGTTCCAGATAGTAGCGGGAAATCCTTTGCGTGAGGTACGAACGAAAAGATTGAAGCGGATAGCTGGTTAAAACGCCCAAATATTTCAAATGTAGGTTTAGTTAGGCTTTGGGCTCAAAACCAGCATACCTTTGCGCCATGGCTGAGTCAATCAAAAATCAACAAAGGATTCTGGATAAGTTAAAGATAAAATCGCTTAATCCGATGCAAGAGGAAACTCATTTGGCAATTGAATCGGCCTCCGATGTGGTGCTGCTTTCGCCAACTGGAACTGGGAAAACGCTGGCTTTTCTCTTACCGATTATCAAAAGGTTGGATGTGAGTCTGGCGGAGGTTCAGGCGTTGATCGTGGTGCCCTCGAGGGAACTGGCGATACAAATAGAGCAGGTAATAAGAGAAATGGGGTCGGGGTTCAAAACCAATGCAGTATATGGAGGCAGAGCGGGTTCTAAGGATAAGATGGAGCTTAAGCACAGGCCTGCGATTTTGATAGGTACGCCGGGTAGGGTGGCGGATCATCTTAGGAGGGAGACTTTTGCTGTCGATAGGATAGAAACTCTTGTACTGGATGAGTTTGATAAGTCGCTGGAGGTTGGGTTTGAGGAGGAAATGACGGAGATCTTAGGTGCGCTTCCTAAGGTGAAAAAGAGGGTGCTAACGTCGGCAACTCAGGAAGCGGACATTCCAAAATTTGTCCGGTTGTTGAATCCTATATATGTGAATTATCTGGATGAAAAACTGTCTCAGCTTGAGATTAAGATACTGGGTGCTTCGGGTAAAAATAAGCCGGAGGCTTTGATTCAGGCTTTGGGTCATATCAATGGGTTGAAACCGGGGCAGGGAATTGTTTTTTGCAATTTCAAGGATACGATCCAGCAGGTCAGCAATGCGCTGGAAAAAAACGGGATTAGTCATGGGTGCTTTTATGGGGGAATGGAGCAAAAGGATCGTGAGCGTGCTCTTATTAAATTTAGAAATGGAACGCATCAACTGATAGTGGCAACTGATCTTGCGGCGAGGGGTATTGATATTCCAGATATCAAATTTATCATCCACTATCAGATGCCGCCAAGAATTGAGGAGTTTACGCATCGAAACGGCCGGACGGCAAGAATGAAAAGTGATGGTACTGCTTATGTTCTTAGATGGAAAGAGGAGCGAATGCCGGAGTACATCAAGTCTGAGAACTTAAAAACTCAGCAGGCTGACAATGGCACTGCTCTTAAGCGAACTGCCTGGCAGACGTTGTTTATTTCTGGAGGGAGAAAGGATAAAATCTCTAAGGGGGATGTCGCCGGATTATTTCTCAAACAGGGGAAGCTTAATCAAGACGAGCTGGGGGTGATTGAAATCAAACAAGATTGTGCGTTTGTGGGCGTACATTCCTCAAAAACAAAGGGGCTAATTCCTTTGGTAGATAACTCCAGATTGAAAAAGAAAAAGGTAAGGGTAACCCTGATTTAAGCTATCCCGATCCTTCCAATTCGTGGTTTTGAAATTGCAGAATTGAAAAGGGTTTAAAATTAATATAATGACCGATACGGTCATTCGGAGGGATGGTTGTTAGGGAAATATGCAATTCGATTTTATTGACATTATTCTCTCCATCGGGATCGTTCAGGGTTTTTTCTTAGCTGCAGCTATCAGCCTGATTACTCAGAAAAACAGCAGTGCCAATAAGGTTTTGGCACTGGTCTTGACGCTGTGTGCACTGGTCTTGGTTGGCAAGATGGTTTATGCGCATTTCTTGTCTTATGTTATTTTCAAGTTGCTTTCTCTTACGGACAATATTGTTTTTCTTTTTGGACCGCTGACTTACATGTATATAAGAAGGCTGATAGTAAAGTCGGAGGAGCCATTCCGTCTGTCTTATGTTCATTACATACCGGCTCTGATACATATTCTTTTGTTTTCCTACCTAGCATTGTTAGAGAAGTCGGTTTACATAGAAACGCTACAGAGTCCAGCGATGAATTATGTTTTCAATGCTGTTGAATTACTTGGGTTGGTGTCTGGCTTTTTCTATCTGATCAAAAGTTTTAGACTTATTCGACACTATCGGGCGAGTGAGAAATTCAATCTGTCTTATCATCAACAGTTTCATGGCTTTCTTTTGGTTTTCATGTCTGGGGTTTTGGTCTGTTTGATTGCTTGGTTCTTTAGTTATGTGAATGCTTATTATCTGGGAAATTATTTCGCTATTGTGAGCTATCATACGGTTTGGATAACGCTTCCCGTTTTTATTTATCTCATCGGTTTTTACAGTCTGAAGCAACCGGAAATTTTCAGGATGCCACTTGTCGAGCGAAGTAAAAGTATAACTAAAAGGCTCAGTGCCGATGAGGTAGATCGACTAAAACTAAACTTGGAATCTTTGCTGAACAAAGATCAGATTCATTTTAAAAATGACCTGACGCTAAGTGAGCTTTCGGATAAACTTGATGCTTCTTCCAATGATGTTTCCTGGCTGCTCAACAATGAGTTCAAGAGCACTTTTTACGATTTCATAAATCAATATCGCATCATGGCTTTCATAGCGAGGGTTGAGGCGGGAGATCATTTGAGGCAAACGATTTTATCCATTGCAATGGAGGTTGGCTTCAACTCCAAATCCACTTTCAATAAGGCGTTCAAGCTGTATGTGAACAGCACCCCGAGTGATTACATCAAAAACTTAAAAATCCGCTCTCACGCGGCATAAATAGGTGCACCTGTACCCATTCGGTCGACTTATGTGATTGTACTACCTAGTTTCGAAGTGTACAATTTGAAATAAGTAAAAATACGAAAGGATGAAAAAAACAAGATTTTTGAATTTGAAGAAATGGCTGATTTGTGTGTCTACTGCTACATTGGTTTTATCAGCAATTTCCTGCTCAGAAGATGAGAAAGATACCGAACCTGTGATTGAACCTTTTTATGGGAAGTACTCAGGTGGGTGGTGGTCCAATGCTGCAAACGGGAGTGTGTATGAGAATATTGGGGCATCCGCCATCATTGATGTGGGCACTGGCGCAAGATGGACCGGTGAGTTTTTTTATACTCGAAACTACAGGTCGTGCTGTGGCAATAGTACTAATGATGGGACGATTAGTTTTAATCTGGTAGACTCAGTGATTACTTCTTTTAGATATTCGGGAACTGTACCGAATTGCAATGGTAGTTTTCAGGGTGAGGGTGTGGTCACTCCTGCAGGGAGTATAGAGATTGTGTTTACTGGAAGCGACTGTGAAGGAGAGCATGAGGGAGGTATGATCAAGCTTTTTAAGGTGAATTAGTTCGGAGTAGGCTTGATTAGAGTCTCAATACTTTAACCCAAACAGGGGTTTAAACCCCTGTTTGGGTTCTTGATCTTATTTAGTTCTTGATCTGTTTTTTCAGCTCTTTATTTTCTGATTCTAACGATTCTATTCGCTGATTTTGAGACTTTACTTGTTTATTGAGGTCAATCATGTAAAGCGTGAGCTCTTCGATCTTCTGAAGTAGCTTGGCGTCCATTTCACCAAGGTTGATTCCGCTTTCGCTTACTTCAGCTTCACTTGGTACTTCCGGTAGGTGTTTGTTTTCGGAGATAAAGCTTTCTACTTCATCGAGTGGCTTTAGGTTGTAATCATTTTCGAATACATAATCAGGCCAGGTGGATGTATTTTCAACCTTGATTTCTTTTGCTCCAATATTACCGTTTACAGCTAGTTTATAGCCAAAGGTTTCTGAAGTGCCAATGCCCAGATTCCCAAACCTATCTAGCCACATCTTGTTTTCTAAATTCTTATCGTACCTTTCCTTAGTGGCAAAAGCCATTGTTCCATAACTACTTTCGTTATTTGCGTCATAAACGCTAATAGCTCCAAGAGTTGATGAAGTCCCATCTGCAACATTTCCATATTTATTAAGAGAAAAGTTAATTCTTGCGCCAAATCCAGTTTGCCTCTGATCATCGGTGTTTGCTTGTATTCGTAGGATATCATGAACTTGTCCATTTGCTAAACTTCTTTTGAAAACATGCAGTTGATTTTTAGGACTAGAAGTTCCAATTCCAATGTTCCCACTTGAGTTTATTCTCAATGCTTCCGTTCCTCCAGTAATCAATGATAATTCGTTTGCTCCAGCCCAACCTATTCCTGTGTTTTGATTATTATTGCTTGGTACTAATGTTGGGTTAGTAGATGACGCTACTTCATGCATCAATGCTGGAGAAGATGTTGTTGTTCCTCTAAATAGATTGCCCGTCCAGTAGAAAGTATTTACCCCACCAATTGTAGTTATTAGCGTGTTATCGGCACTTTCGTAGAATCCAGTATTTCCATCTCCAAAAGTCAAACCCGTGGATAATGAGCCAGTTCCTCCATTGATATTTAATTTTGAAAGTGGATTTGTCGTTCCAATTCCAATATTTCCGTTACCTAGAACTATAAACTGCTTACCGAAGTTAGACTCGCTACTCTTGTAGATTCCGAAATGATTATTTGACCCAACACCCATGCGCCAAGATCCTGAACCAGAGGCATTATCAATTTGTATAGCGGCACCTCCCCCAGATGCCTCTCGACGAAATTTTGAGATTACAAAATTAGAAGAAGTAACCTCAAGCTTATAGCTCGGGTTAATGGTTCCAATTCCAACATTTCCATTTACTTGGAAAATGTTCTGAGCAAATGCTCCATTTATGAATACAATTACTATAGACGCGACGAGAATTAATTTTTTCATTATTAAGCGATTTAAATTTTCAAGCCTTGAAGTTAACTGAAGCAGTTTAAAATTTCAGCACTCAATTGTTATCCATTTATACGATCACCCGAAAGCATGATTTTGCTTTTTCTGGCTCACACAGTTTGCAATTCGTTTGAGATTGCTTCTACTTTGGTCTCTATCAAAGCTAGAAACGATGAATGACAAAGAACCAAAGATCACAGGAGTAGGAGGTATCTTCTTTAAATGTGAAGACCCGAAATCTTTAAGAGAATGGTATGGAAATACTTTCGGTCTCAAGACCAATGACTATGGGATCATGTTTCAAACACGAGCCGTGGAGGAGCCGAACGAAAAGCAGTACCTGCAGTGGAGTGCTTTTTCCAAGAATTCCGATTATATGGAAAAAGAATACATGGTCAATTATCGGGTGCAGAACATCGAAGCACTAGTCGAAAAGCTGAAGGAAGCCGGCGTGACTATTTGTGACAAGCTCGAAGTGTATGACTATGGCAAGTTTATCCACATTCTAGACCCAGAAGGTAATAAGATTGAGCTATGGGAACCTATCGATCAGGTTTTTACCGACGGTTACGATCAGGATGCGAATTATTGATTCACATGTCGAATTTTGAATTCCCCCTTTGCAAAAGGGGGCTAGGGGGATTCGATATCCATTTTTCAATGAAATGATAAATTTCAGAAAGCACAAAAGCTTTGTTCCTTTTGATACCCAAATCGTCAAACCTTAAAAAGGACAATCCCATTTCTTCCAGCACTTTTTGTCTCTGATCATCTCTGATTGGAGCATCATCATGATGGTGACTATCCCCATCTACTTCTATGACCAGATTTAATTTTTGCAATAGAAGTCCACAATATACTGGTTGAGAGGTTTTTGCCTATTGAACTTAAATCCTTCTATCTGTCCGGCTCTTAATTCTTGCCAAAGCAAGACTTCTGAGAGTGTACTGTTATTTCTAAGCTGTCTGGAGAACTCCTTTAGGTTTCTGTTATATGGGAGAAAATACATAAGCAATAAATCTAAAGTAAATCCCCCTTACCCCCTTTTAAGAAAGGGGAAATTCTAATGATCAAAAAATGCCTGAAGATTGATAGATCAGGTTTTTACTGAAGGTTATGATCAGGATGCGAATTATTTAGAACTATTAAACCTCAGCCTTTCTGGCAATTTCAACATAATTGCTTGGTGTGCCCGTTTTTAGGCATGCTGTCAAGGAAGGATTTTCGAAATGATAGCTTCTATATTTCTGCTACTTTTTCTTGTATTGAAACTCCTTATCAAAGCTACCATTGAGATAGTCATCCGTCTCCGGAAGCACGAAATCATACTTGTACATATAGTCGATTTCTACAGTTAAGTTTTCCGCCTCGAAATCCATCACATGACCGGCAAAAGTCTTATCGTCAGATACAAAGTGAAGGTGGTAGGCGGCAACATTGATTTGCCCGATAAACTCAGGGCACCAAAAACCGACCATCGTTCCGCTAAAGTCTTCACGCTCGAATACAGGTCTTGTTGGTATCAATACGTCAAGCCCCGTATTGAAGGGTTTTTCTTGCTTGTGCAAACCTCCACATCTCATGAATTTGAAATCACCTTTTATCTTGAAGGCATAGAAGATGTTTTTTGAAGGTAATTGCGTATTAATAATTTTTCTTAAGCTATCATAGTTAGGCGCATGGTCAATTTCAAAAGACTTTTCACTATCAAAAAAAGTAGCATTGGCGTAGATGATTTTTGAGTCATCATCCCCCACAGTGACCTTGCCATCTTCTGTTGCGCGGTAGGGCACTCCATCTAACATAATGAGTTCCCCATCTAGCATGCTCCATGATCCCAGTCCTATATCTCCTTTAGTTTTTAACTCCTTAGCCGTAAGCTTACCTTCAAATATTCGATTCACGAAAGCATACCAAATCGAATAGTGGTAAAAAACATCTTGATCTACTGCAGCAGTCTCTTTTTCCTCTGGAGTTTCCTTCGGTTGACAAGAAATAAATACGGAAATGATAAGGAGAGATAAAATGACCTTATATGAGATTACGGAACGATTAGTTATCCAAGGCATGATGGTATTGAGAATTTAGAAAATTTAATTTAACAAATTCTACCAATCCAATATGGGCATTCATTATTTGCCCCTTGTTTTATGCACTAAATGCCGAAGCTGGATGGAGTTTTTGTTTTAGACGTAAAGCAGTTGAATGGTTGATCAAATTCCCTCCTGATCAATCAAATAAATCATGCTGGTCATTGTTGCAGCACCTCTTTCAAGTTCTCTTTTATCAACAGCCTCAAATACATCAGCGTCTGTGTGGTGATAGTTGAAGTACTTCTGACTATCAGGGAGCAGTTCCATCAATAGTGGACACTGATCCTCCAGTGGGCTTATATCCGCACCGCTACCGACTAGGTCAAAACTAAACACGCTGTAAGGAGTGAACAGCGGACTCCATCCCTTTATTTTATTTCTGATTGGATCACTTGTAATCATGGAAAAGCCCTCAGGGTCAAATGAGCCAGAATCAGACTCTAACCCTGCGATGTGTTTTTCACCCTTTTCTTTTGCTTCCGATGCATATTTCTTACCACCGTTGAGACCGTTTTCCTCATTCATAAACATTACCACCCTTATCGTATGCTTAGGCTTGTATCCCAAGGAAATGAACGTTCTGCCTACCTCAATAGACTGCATGCAGCCACCGCCATCATCATGGGCACCTTCGCCTACATCCCATGAGTCAAGATGACCACCCACTACGATGATTTCATCAGGAGATTCCGAGCCCTTTATTTCCCCAATTACATTATAAGAAAGTACATCCTCTTTCATTACCCCATGCGATTCCACATACATTTTTAAGCCTTCCTGCTTTTTCAATAGCTGGCTCAGCTTATCCGCATCATTCGTGCTTATCGCTACAGCAGGTATTCTAGGCATAAGAGGTTTGTACACCAATGATCCCGTATGCGGAATATCATCCCTCCGGTTTGTCATCGATCTTACGACTACAGCTTTGGCACCAAACTTACCCGCCTCCGACGCACCATAAGCCCGCTGCACTACAGCATCGCCATATGCTTCGAAAGTCAGCATTTTAGTCGGATCCATCTCGCCGTTGAAAAACACGATTTTGCCCTTTACCTTTTTTCCAAGCTCGTTGACTTCTTCTATGCTTTTGACCTCTATGACTTCCGCAGCTACGCCCTCTGGCCCTGTGCCTACTGCATTACCCAGAGACGTGCATTTCAAATCGAATGTTCCCATCTTATCCGAGTTGATCACCCTTGTGATTTCCTTCTTACCACGTACCCAGTGAGGAACCATCACCGGTTGCAGATAAACCGTGTCAAATCCATACGATTCCATCAGTTGACGTGTGTATTCTACGGCTGCTGCGGCCTGAGGCGACCCTGAAAGACGGTTGCCAATTTCCTTACATAAGTATCTTAAGTTCTCGTGAACAGGACTATTCGTAAGTTGCTCGTCGTAGACCCTTTTGATGAAATCTTCATGAGATTGTGAAAAGGCAATAAGCGGGATAAAAAGAATCGCAAGTAGTAGATGACGCATAGATTGATATGTTTGCCCGCAATATAAAAACAGGAATCAAACCTTAAGCACGATTGGTTGATAATCGGTTATTATTTGTTTCAAGTGATTTTCTACATGTGCGATATAATCCCAGACCAAAAATTCCAGTGTAAAAGGATCCTCGTTTTTCTTATCAGCATAGAGATGCCAGGAGATACTGTGGTTTTCTCTAGGCATAGTCATAATATCAGATGGAATCTTTGCGGTCACCTTAGCAATTCGCATATTGATAGAAACGAAAAGGTTAATTACATCTTTCCAATCTTCATCCTGATAATTCTGCGCATCTACCCAAAACTCCTGATCATAACCATCAAATAACATGTCCTGAGTTTTTTGTGATCGGATGAACCTTCCGATGTTGTTGATAGCAGAATCTACCAGATGACCTAGGATTTGAGCCTTAGACCATTTGCCAGGAGCAGGAGTTGCTTTGGCCTCTGATTCGGAGATAGCCTCCAGTTGAGGTCTTATTTTCTCAAGTATTGAGATTAGTTGTTCGCTTGAATCCATGTCTATTGAAGTTTAGCATCCAAATGTCGCAACAAGAATTAAATAAGAGTGAGAAGATTAAAGCAATTTATTCTCCGATCCAATGAAAGACTTTCATCCGTTTTAATATGGAAAACGGATTATGCCAAATTGAGAAGTTTTTTGATCTATTGTGCAGTCACCCCACCACAGCTCGATCCAGCCCCAGCTGTACACCCGAAGCAATGCTGACTGATTTTGATCTGGCGATCCTCCAGAGCAGACTTGTTGAATTCAGAGATGTGTTGCCCCTTCGTATCAACTTTTAGTTCCAGCATTTGATTAAAATCACAATCATATAAGTAGCCGTCCCATCCGATACTCAGTGTGTTGCGGCACATTACGCCAGCAGCAGCCGTAGGATTGAATGCGTTCGCCAGCTCATTCATATACTCCTCGTAGTTCCCTGAGTTGATCAGGTAATCAAGAAAACGACTCACAGGAAGATTCGTGATTGCAAAAAGATTATTGAAACGGATGTCATAACCATCCTTCAGTTTCTGTTTGAACTGAAGTTCAAGCCCCATTTGGTCATCAGGCAGAAAAGCCCCCGAAGGATTGTAAACCAAGTCCAGTTTCAATTCAGAGTCAGGCATTCCATACCCAACAGCATTCAGCATTTTCAATGCTTTGATAGACTGTTCAAACACACCATCCCCCCTTTGAGAATCCGTTCTCTTGGCAGAGAAGTAAGGCAGAGACGATACCACATTTACATTGTGTTTCTTATAAAACTCCGGTAAGTCATTGTATTTCGGATTAGCCACTATAATCGTAAGATTACATCTCACAATGATCTCTTTTCCCATAGCTGATACCTGCTCCACGAACCATCTAAAATCAGGGTTCATCTCTGGCGCTCCACCCGTCATGTCTACAGTCCGAATGCCTGTTCCCTCCAACGCATCCAGACATTGCTGCATCGTTTCTCTCGTCATGATCTCTTTGCGATCCGGCCCAGCATCTACATGACAATGCTTGCAAACCTGATTGCACATTTTCCCAAGATTCACTTGAAAAATGTCAAGATTAGTCGCCATCAATGGAAACAAGCCAATCGGACTAAGTTTATCCTCAAAAGAAGGAATACCTATTGCCAGATTGTCATCCAGCACTTCCAGTTGAGCTTCCGTAGCAGAAAGCTTATGATTTTGTCTCTTGAGAGATTGACCAATTGCCATATTACATCGTTTTTTCTTTGACTTGATTCATCATTTGTACACCATGCACAAGAGCAGCACCACTTTTGATTGCAGCCGCCACATGAATCGCCTCCATCATTTCCTCTTCCTCTACGCCCTTTTTCAAGTTGGTAGAAGTATAAGCATCTATACAATAAGGACACTGAATCGCATGAGATACCGCCAGCGCGATAAGCGACTTTTCTCTGGCTGTCAGAGCCCCTTCTTTGAAAACACTTCCGTAGTAATCAAAAAACTTGTCTCCGAGTTCCTTTTGCCACTCAGTAATGTCTCCAAATTTTTTAAGGTCGTCGCGATTGTAGTATGACTGTTCCATTAAGTTTTGTTTTGTTGAGTCAACGAAGCTAAAACATTATATTTCCTAATATCGAAAATCACAATGAGGGCGTCTTAACTGGCTCTCCGTTATATCTCCCGCGCTTGCAGCTTGGGAGGATGCCACTGCGATCCAGGACGCATGCCCGGGAGCCGATTTTGGCTGCTTATAAAAGACTTATTTCAATAAAACACAAACGCCTTTTATCCATTCAATAATAACCCTCTCAAAGCATACGATAAAGAAAGCGAATTCAGCTCAATAAAGTTTGTCACGCAGGGTCAATCGAGAGACACATCATTCCATTTCCATACCCACCGACTGCATATCCTTCCAAAAATCAGGATACGATTTGTTGACCACATCAGGATCCAATATTGTCAAATCAGTAAGTTGAGAAAGAGGAGCAAAAGCCATCGCCATACGGTGATCATCGTACGTTTCTATTTCTTCAATACTTTCAGGTATTTCTCCAGGAGTCATCACCCAAAGCCCCGTTTCAGGTTCCGTCAATTCTCCACCTATCTTTTTAAGTTCAGCGGCCATTGCAGCAATTCTATCCGTCTCTTTGATTCTCAAGCTCTCCAAGCCGGTCATTTTTAAAGTAACCCCTTTTGCAGCAGCAGTCACCATTACGGTCTGAGCCAGATCCGGACAAGTTTTGAAATTGATTTCTACCACTTTTTCCAGTCTTTCGCTAGATGCCAGATGAGCTCCACTATCCGTATAAAGAGTACTTACACCAAGCTTTTCCATGATCACTGCAATCTCCTGATCACCCTGAAAACTTTCCTGTCTCAATCCACCCAGCACGATCCTTGAATCCGCATTTAATGCTGCCATCGAGTACCAGTAGCTAGCACCAGACCAGTCGCTTTCGATCGTATAAGCACCACCGCTATATGTCTGAGGAGAAATAGTAATCATGTTTTTGACCCAAGACGACTCCACCCCAAATTTTTTCATTAGTCCGAGTGTCATTTCGATGTACGGACGACTAAATACTTCAGTGGTGAGATTGATTTTTATTCCTTTCGGTAGCGATGGTCCTATCATTAGCAGCGCGCTGATAAACTGACTGCTGATATTTCCGGGGATGTCAAGCTGTTCTGCTCTTTGATGCGTTATTTTGTTGATTTTCAAGGGTGGGTAACCCTCTTCCTCCATGTATTCAATTTCAGCCCCCAAATCTCGAAGCGCATCTACCAACAATCCGATAGGACGTTGTTTCATTCTTTCCGTACCAGTAATGGTTTGTCCGCTTCCAATCACACCCAGATAAGCCGTGCAAAACCGCATGGTAGTACCAGCGTCCAACACATCCCATATTTCATTCTCTTGATTACCCAAGAGACGCATCATGGTTTGTGTATCCCTGGCAGCAGATAAGTTGCTAAGCTCCAATTTGTTTCCACTCAATGCGTTGATCAGAAGCGAGCGGTTACTTTCACTTTTTGAAGACGTAAGCTGGACTTTTCCAGAAAGAGACTTTTCGAATTTTTTTAACTGAATTTTCACGAAAAAATATTTTTAAATAATGTTAAACAGAAGTTGAACTGTTTACGTTTTGATTGTGTCTATTATAAAAGAACTCAAATAAATTACATGCCCCGTACAAAAACCATCGGCTCATTGATCGCAACGATACTAGTAGGAGCGTTGACTTTTTTTCTTGCTACGCCAAAGATGATTGGCAAGATTAAAACAAAATCCTCCAAAGCTAGTGTGGATCAATCTATTGAAGAAAGTGATGATCTTTTTATTTAAGATTTGAATAGTAATTCATGCATTCATGAATCATCTCTTCACTCACTTTTTGATCATAGAGACAGTTTCCTATTCCATTGAGTAGCGAAAAGCTAAGCTCATTGCCAATATTCTTTTTGTCTTGTAGCATCAGAGGAGCCAGTTCTTCAAGTTTTGGCAACTCGATAGAATCATAGTTTTTTAGAATGTAATCGCTCAACTCCTTAAGTTCCAATTCACTTAAGATTCCCAGTTGGAGCGCAAGATGCCCTTCCAAAATCATCCCCACAGCAATAGCTTCACCATGAAGTAAGCTTAATCCGTTGGTCAGGTACCATGTTTCAATTGCATGCCCCAAAGTATGTCCAAAGTTGAGAATCTTTCTTAATCCAGATTCCTTTGGATCCTCAGTTACAACTTTATATTTAATCTTAGCGGAAACCTCTACAATTTCCTTCCAGTTGAGGTTTGGAAATTCTCCATCTCTCACATCTTCCCAGTATCCTTTGTCATAAATCAAACCATGTTTGATTACTTCAGCAAAGCCAGATTTCAATTCTCGCGGAGCAAGCGTTTTAAGAAACCCATCATGAATCAATACCCTTTCCGGATCTTGAAAAATACCGATATGGTTTTTGAATCCCTGAAAGTCGATACCCAGTTTTCCGCCAATATTAGCGTCGACCATAGCCAGAAGCGTAGTTGGGAAATTGACAAATCGGATGCCCCTCTTATAGGTGCTCGCGCAAAACCCTCCCATATCGCCAATCACACCGCCTCCGACATTGACCAGAAGCGATTTTCTGCTAAAACCCCAATTAGTCAAGGCCTCCCATATTTCTGTGCAGGTAGCAAGTGTTTTATTGATTTCACCACTTTTGATTTCTATCACATTAGAAGAGTCATCAATACCGAAAAGAGGTAGGCAATGTGCCTTGGTATTTTCATCAACTAAGAAAGCAACTTTGTCAGGATTGAGCTCTTGAAGGACTTGTTTTAACCCCTCTTTCGGGTTAGAAATAAATGAAATTGATTCAGGTAAATTCACTTAAGATTTGGTTCTTACGATCTAAAATAAAATGAGGAAGATAATGGCAACTGGCTTACTATCTTTGCGCTTCGGTTTTCAAAGCTATGACAGAAAATTCAAAAATCAATTTTGAAGACACGGCAACTGCCTTTGCCCACAAGACTAACAAGGAGCTGAAGAAGTCTCATTTTGTTTATTCTACCATGAACTATCCATTGATAGTGAAGGCAGGCACACTTGCAACAACATTTGCTTTAAAAGCTAAAATCCCAGTAAAAAAGCTGATCAAGAAAACACTGTTCGATCAGTTTTGCGGAGGAGAATCAATAGAAGGAAGCGAGCCACGTATGATAAAGCTAGCGGAAGCAAGAGTAAAAACCATTTTGGATTACTCAGTGGAAGGAGAGAAGTCGGAAGAGAGCTTTGACCAGGCTATGGAAGAAGCACTGAGCGTTTCCAAATATGCTGAGCAGCATGTAAGTATACCTTTTTGTGTAATTAAAATGACCGGAGTAGGTTCTTTTGATATCCTTGCTAAGAAGCAATCAGGAGAGAAACTCACTTTGATTGAAGAAGTTACCTACGAGAAAATCTTATATCGGATTGAAAAAATAGTTGAACAGGCATCCAAGCGTGGGATGAAGTTTATGATCGATGCGGAGGAGAGTTGGATTCAAGACGAAGTTGACAACATTAGCTATTCCCTAATGAAGAAATTCAACAAGGAAAAAGCTGTAGTCTACAACACCTACCAGCTCTATAGGCACGATACGCTCGAGAATATGAAAAGAGGATTTGAGGAGGTCACTAAAGCGGGCGTATTTTTCGCAGCAAAGTTGGTGCGAGGCGCCTATATGGAAAAGGAGCGAGATAGAGCTGAGGAGCTTGGGTACGAAAGCCCCATTCAGCCAGATAAAAAATCAACAGATCGAGATTACAACTTGGCTTTGCAGTTTGCCATTGAGAACATTAGTCGATTTTCAATATGTGCTGGCACACACAATGAGGAGTCTTGTCAGTTTTTAGTTAATCTTATGGACGCTCATGGCATTGCTAAAAGCGATGAAAGAGTTTACTTTGCGCAACTTTTAGGAATGAGTGATAACATTAGTTTCAAGTTAGCAGACATGGGATACAATGTTGGCAAATACGTTCCATACGGTCCGGTCGAAAAAGTGCTTCCGTATCTGTTCAGACGAGCTGCGGAAAATACCTCGATAGCAGGACAAAGTAGCCGGGAGTTTTTATTGGTAAAAAAAGAATTGAAAAGAAGAAAACAGGGTTAGAAAATTGAAAGTTCTGACTGATTATAAACAAAGAGTAGAATGCAATTAAGCGAACAAGAATTACTTCGAAGAAAAGTACGTGAAGAATTGATGGAGATGGGTGTAGATCCCTATCCAGCAGCCATGTTTCAAGTCAATGCCACAGCTTCGGATATTAAGGAAAACTTTGAGAGGAGGAATAATGACTATCAGGATATCCAAATCGCAGGTCGCTTAATGAGCAGAAGAATTATGGGATCTGCCTCTTTTGCCGAGATTCAGGATAGTACAGGACGAATCCAAATCTACATTCGTCGAGATGATATTTGCCCCGACGATGATAAGTCACTCTACAATGAAGTTTTTAAAAAGAAACTGGATATTGGTGATATCATCGGGATAAGAGGATATGTGTTTACAACTCAGGTAGGAGAGATCTCCATACATGTAACTGAGTTTAAAATGCTGACCAAATCTCTAAGACCTCTTCCGATAGTAAAAGAGGGAGAGGATGCTGAAGGGAATAAAAAAACTTGGGATGCTTTTACTGACCCTGAGCAGCGTTACCGTCAGCGCTATCTGGATTTGATCGTAAATCCGCACGTTAAGGAAACTTTCGTGAAAAGAACCCAATTAGTCAATACGATCAGAACTTTCATGAACGATCATGGATATCTGGAAGTAGAAACACCGATTCTGCAGCCTATCCATGGCGGAGCTGCAGCTCGCCCGTTTAAGACGCATCACAATACATTGGATATGCCATTGTATCTGCGGATAGCCAACGAACTCTATTTAAAGAGACTCATAGTTGGTGGTTTTGATGGCGTTTATGAATTCGCCAAAGATTTTAGAAACGAAGGAATGTCTCGTTTCCACAATCCTGAGTTTACTCAGGTGGAATTATACGTGGCGTATAAGGATTATTTCTGGATGATGGATTTCATGGAAGAGATGGTAGAGAAGATCGCCATGAATCTTCACGGAGATACCAAAGTGCTGGTAGGAGAAAATACTATTGATTTTCAAAGACCTTGGAAGCGATATACAATGTTTGAAGCTATTGAGCATTTTACTGGAATCGATATCTCTGAGATGGAGGAAAATGAGCTTCTTGAAACATGTAAGAAACTTAACGTTCCCACAGATGAAACCATGGGTAAGGCCAAGCTGATAGATGAAATCTTCGGGGAAAAATGTGAGGGACAGCTCATTCAGCCTACATTCATCACGGATTACCCAGAAGAAATGTCTCCGCTTACGAAAAAGCACAGATCTAAAACAGGTTTGGTGGAGCGGTTCGAGGCGATTTGTAATGGCAAGGAAATTATGAATGCATACTCTGAGTTAAACGACCCAGTTGATCAAAGAGCGAGATTTGAAGAGCAACTTGAGCTTGCTAAGCGTGGAGATGAAGAAGCAATGATGATGGATGATGATTTCTTGAGAGCACTAGAATACGGCATGCCACCAACGGCAGGAGTAGGCTTGGGGATAGATCGACTTTC
Organism: Cyclobacteriaceae bacterium; assembly: GCA_049115715.1. Classification (GTDB taxonomy): domain Bacteria; phylum Bacteroidota; class Bacteroidia; order Cytophagales; family Cyclobacteriaceae; genus JAMZMI01. Next base: position 11,882 of record JAGDZQ010000022.1, on the reverse strand, counting down.
GATGATTATGACAAACTCCAATTCCATTCAGGATGTTTTGTTTTTCCCTCAAATGAGACCTGAGAAGAAGACGGTAGCTGTGTCTCTCGAAGGTGATGAGAAGCTTGTGTTTGACCTTTTACAAAAAGAGAGCAAAATGGATCTTAATGTACTTAGAGAACAAGCCGCTTTGTCAAACAAAAAGTGGGATAAAGCAATCAAAGGCCTAACTAAAGGAGGATATGCTAAGGTGCAAAAGACCGACGAAGGTCTGTTTGTAGAAATCTTATAGTTCTTAACAAGAAGAACTCAAATCCCTCAGAATATATTTGATAGGGTGTCTCTAAGGCACCCTATTTTTATGGCGTTTCAGACTAGCGTATCGGTTAATTTTCAATTAACTGTATAGTATTTTTCCTTTTATGCATGGTAGGGTTTTTCTTCCTAATCCGGTATTAATATCAAGAAAAGAAAAATTTACGAGGCAACTAATTTTAAAGTCCGTCCGTATTGTTCGAAACCATAATAGCTATGAAGTACTTATTAATTTTTTCCTACATAGAAAACCAATACAAGCTTATTCAGTCCTCGCCAGAATCCCCAGTCCTCGGAGATGCAGAGTTTCTGTTTGAGTTTGAGAAAAGCGACTTTAGAATCGCTAATAAAGTTCTGGAAAGCCTTAAGCTTGAGAGAGAACTGGAAGAAGAAAAAAGAGAGTGTTCTGAAATAGCAGCCTGATTTACTTAATCCAATCAAAAGCACTTATTTGGATGCCGGTAAAGCAGTCATCAATACAACCATTGGGAACAAAGCCGCAAGTATTCATTAGACCGCTCTCTTCCGTTTCGAAATGAATCGAATTATCCTTTTCATCTACGACTATATACTGGGAAGCACATGTTTCATATAGCATATCAATGGTTACGGCACTTGCTCCTTTTTGGTGGGAACCAAGGTTGTCAATGGTTTCCTCATATGAATCGGTAATTACTTTATTGTCCAATTCATCGAGTCCAAATTCAGTATAAGATCTTGAAGTGACGATCCCATCTTCTATTTTTATATTCGTTATACTTCCGAATCCAGTCCAGGAATTGAAAGAAGTTTGATAGATATACGAGTTTCCGTTTTCTCTCTTTAAATCATTCCATTTACTTAAGCTTTCATTGTAGCTGATGCCACTTTCACCCGTCAGGTTTTCAAGTTTAGATTCGTTTTTTTCGGCTTCACTTTCTTCACAAGAAAACACCGCCAATATGAGAGCAAAAGGAAGAATCCTGAATTTGTTCATTGTATGATTTTTTGGGACAACATTCTTAAGATTCATCTGGGCTTAAGATAGTTGTATTTTAAAGTAAAGAAAATTGAACTTTTGGAGAGTCGACCTATCCTCATGAGTTTCTCTTTAGATCAAATTTACTCACTCTAGCGACTTTCTCAATTTGCCTAAGATCAGGACGGATAACAACCCTCCTAATGCCGATAGCAGTACGCTTAGGGAGAATAGGGTGACGTTCATAGTGCCATTTGCCATAATTGAGACAGGGTCTACTCCCAGTCTTCCGATGGATTTGGAAAGCAGTATGCTACCAAAAACTCCTGAGATGGTATTTCCTGTTATTCCTAATGAATATTTCCTGAAAACCCATCCAGCTATATTCGCACCCGCGATTCCTGCAAGTATATTGATTAGCGATAAGGAGGTTTCGGTCATTTAGATCATGGATTTAATGGCCATAGTCCATGTTGTCGATCTTACCTGACATTAGTCTTTTTTGAACAATCATATAGACAAAGAGCAGGATGAAGCCGATAATCCCCCAACTCAGCGCGACTGATAATCCATATTCACTTGATGATGTATTGTAAATAGTAAGTGATTTATTAATGGAATTGGTTGAAGGTAATACAGTAGGAAACATCGAGGCAAGTGTTGAAGTGATGCCACCAACAATTACCAAGGTTGAGAATACGAGATTGAGAATGTCCCGCTTTTGTTTTTTTACAAAAAACAAACCTCCTAATCCAGTTAAATAAAACGCCGGGAAAATAAGTAACAAAGGATGCTCTCCAAAATTGCTGAAAGGCTTAGGACTGATTAAATGCCAAACTACGAGAGAAAGTATGGTCATCGCCAACAATACAATATTGAGTCTTAAAATTACGGTTTTGAGTTTTACATTGATTGAAGCGTTTGTTTTTAGGATGATCCAATTAGCTCCATGAATGGAAAGGACAATCACGGCGATTATCCCAATGATCAAAGTAAACCAATCTATTACACCAGGATGTGTCCCTAATGGGCTGAAGCTACTGTCCCAGAGTGGTAAGAAAAAATACTTGGCTTCATAAACCGAAACTCCGTTTTCAACCCCGCCCAGATTGACTCCTCTTACCACATTCCCCAATGCCATCCCGAAGAAAAGAGCTAATAGCAGGCTGGAAAGTCCAAACGACTTATCCCAAATATCTTTCCACATTTGATAATTAAATTGGCTTCTTAACTCGAGCCCAATTGCTCTGAAAATAATCAACCAGAGTACAATGATTAAAGGGAGATAAAAGCCACTGAAAACAGAAGCATAAAATGTGGGGAATGCCATAAAAAGCAAACCACCAGCAGCCACCAACCATACTTCGTTGGAGTCCCAGAACAGACCCGCTGACTTAGCTACGACTTCCCTATCAGATTCGGACTTGGCAAAAAACAAATGAATGATGCCTACTCCGAAATCGTAACCGTCGAGCACGAAAAAGACACATAAAACGATTGCGATGATTATGAACCAAAAGACTTCCATATTTAATGTTTTACAGGTTTAGGTCCATTGTAAATGGCTTTGCCAACCAATAGCAAAAAGAGCAGTCCGATCAACAAATAGAGCCCTGCAAATCCCAATAAAGTAAAAAGTGTATTTCCTGAAGAGACCGTTGGTGAGATACCTTCACTTGTTCTCAAAAGTCCATGAACCAAATAGGGCTGTCGGCCAAGCTCTGCTACGTACCACCCTGTGATATTGGCTATGTACGGAAAAGGGAATAGAAACATCAGTGCCCAAAGCACCGGTTTGGTTTCCACTAGTTTCTTACGCCAAAGCAGAAAAGCCGCAAGAAGCATGATCCCAATGAAGATGGTGCCAAGCCCGACCATAATGTGATACGAATAATACAGTGCTGGTATGTTATCGGGAAGTTCATCTTTATCAAATTGGTCCATGCCCTTTATTTGAGTATCCCAGTCCTGATAGGTCAGAAAACTAAGAATGTTGGGTACGGCGATTTTATTATCCAATTTTTTCTCAACCATATTAGGCTGTCCGATCAGTACGATTTCAGAGCCGGCCTCTTCCGTTACGAACATGCCTTCCATTGCAGCAAAAGCCGCAGGTTGATATTTGGCAACATTTTTAGCGTTTAAGTCTCCGGTGGGGAAGGCAACCAAGAGGCTGGACACAAGACCAAAGCTGATTCCTGTTTTTAGGAAGAGCCTGCCATATTCTTCATTTTTCTTCCCAAGAATATAAAATGCCCCAATGCTTGCTACCACAAATGAGGAGGTGACCACAGAGGCCATTTGATTGTGTAGAAAGGCGGGGATAAGCCATGGATTACTAAAGAGTGCCGAGAAGTTTGTCAGGACAAACTTGCCATTCTCTAAAATCTCATACCCTACCGGATGCTGCATCCACGCATTGGTGGCGAGTATGAAATAGCCGCTGGCCCAGGAACCTAAAAAGACGAGAAAACCAGTCAAAAGATGAAGTTTTTGTCCCATAAGTTTCTCCCCAAAAATGAAGAGCGCTAGAAAAGAGGATTCTAGAAAAAAGGAGAACATGCCTTCCATAGCCAGTGTTTGTCCAATCACTCCTCCGGTTAGTTCTGAGAACTTGGCCCAGTTGGTGCCAAATTGGAATTCAAGGGGAATTCCCGTTACGACCCCCATGGTGAAATTGATGGCGAAGATTTTCATGAAGAACTTCGCAGCATCGTTGAACTTTTCATTTTCGGTCTTCAAAAACTGCCATTTGAAGTAGACGATTATGAGCGATAAACCCATCGTCAGTTGTGGAAATAGGTAGTGGAACGTGATAGTAAATGCAAATTGCAGCCTATCGTAAAATATCATGTCTTCCATACGAGAGATCTAATGGATTGTTCAGGCGAATTGTTGCTCAAAAGTCGGACTTATTTTGTTTAAAAAGAGGTTTTTGACAGCTTTACTTGGTGATTAATCTGTCTTTTTATGAATGTTCAGAAAAGATTCTTTTCGAAACATTCAATGTTCTTTTTTCGGAAGATTTGAATCAAGGAAAAGAGGATTAGATTGAATTCTCATTTGATAAGTAAGGTGCTTGGATGATATCCAAATTTTTCTTCGTAGACTTTTGCAAATCGTGTGCTATTTCCTATTCCCACTGCATTGGATATCTCAGCCAGTGAAGTGAATTCATTCTGGTTTAAAAGGTTTTTTGCTACACTAAGCCTGAAGTCAGTAATGTATTCCTGAGGAGTGAAACCTGTGAGTTCTTTGATCAATCGAAAGGTTTTTCGCTCGCTTGCAAAAATGGTCGAGGCTATATCTTGAACTGAAATTTTGGGTTCTTGAAGTCGCTCATGGAGAAGATCATTAATCTTGGCTATAATGTCATTTTGAATTTCTTTTTTGAACTCTTTATTAGTTACGATAGCGGATTCTTGATATTCTTTGTTGGAGATAATATTGTTTACTCTATTTATGAATTCGTTTTCGTCGAATGGTTTAGAGATGAACTCATTCACTCCCTTGGAGAGTATTTTTTGTTTATCATTAGAGAGTGTCCTTGCTGAAACAACCATCACCGGTACTCTAATCTTTTTTTCTTTTATTAGATCAAGTAATTCAAGACCATCCATGACTGGCATCATGAGATCGGTAATGATTAGGTCTATTTTTGTTTTTTCTAGTAACTCCAGAGCCTCGACCCCATTTCCGGCATAAAAGACGTTATACTTATCCAGTATAAAAGTGGATATGTACTCTCTAATCTCAATATGATCATCTACTATCAGAACGGTGCTTTCTTTAATGTAAGAGTTGTCGACTTCAACTCTTTTTTTGGAGCCAGTGAGGTTATTCTTGAAATCCGAACTTTTTGCTTTCATATAATCCGATACACTGATCACATGATTGTCAGCCTCTTGATGTAGATTCTTTGGTATGGTAAGATTAAAAGTAGTTCCTTCTCCGAGTTGACTTTCCACAGAAATATCTCCTCCATGGAGTGCTACTAATTCTTTAGCCAAAGACAAACCGATACCGAGCCCTTCTACCATATAGTAATCGTTTTCGGGAGATTGATAATATCGATCAAAAATATATGGCAGTTGCTCTTCCTTGATTCCCTTTCCTGTATCAGTAATGGAAATATAATAGTTGCGACTATCTACTTCTGATACTTTCAATGAAATTTGCTCACCTTTTGAAGTAAATTTTAAGGCATTGGATAGCAAATTGTAAATAACTTTTTCGAATTGCTTAGGATCCAAGTGAACGTTAAAGTCTGTTTTGGAACCTGCTTCGAATATCAGCTCAATTCCTTTAACATCTGCAGCTGACTTGAACATAGAGACCAGAAGGTTCAAATATTCTTGGATCGAAACTTTTTTAAATATCAGGCTAAGTTGACCATCTTCCAGTGAGGTGAGATCCCTGATCTCATCTGAAAGTGAAAGTAGTTTGTTTGCGTTCTCGTATGCTTTTTGGCAGGATCGCTCACCTTGAACAGATAGGTATCCTCCTTCATCGGAATTCACGATTTTTAGATTGCCCATAATCAGTGTGATTGGAGTTCTTAAATCATGAGAGAGGTTAGCAAAGAATCGAGATTTTGTCGCGTCAAGTTCGGCCAATTTGTTCTTTTGATCCTGAATTAGAACCTTTTGCTTTGATAACAATAGTCTTGACCTAATTTGGAAAATCAAAAGTATAATGGCGATTGAAAAAAGTACCGCAAAAGCTAAAATCCATTTTTGTTGATTACTTATTGTTTGCTCTTTGTTTGCAGTTTCACTTCTCAGAAAGTTGTTTTCAGCTTCTTTCTTTTCAGCTTCATATTTGGATTGCAACTCGTTAAACTCTTTAAACCGCTGAGCTTCGGTCAGACTATCATTAAGTTGAATATTTTTTTGTAGGTATCCCACTGCTAATTCGTAATCATAGATGCTTTTATTGGTGCGTGCAATTTCGAGATAGGTTTCATGAAGAAGCTTATAAGTTTTGGTTAGACTACCTTTTGTTTGTGTGGCCTTCACAATGCCCAATGATTTTTTTAATTCACCAAGAGCATTTTCGTAATCCATTATTTTTAAATAGTATTCTCCCAGCCTTTGATGATGGAGCTCGGTGGTTACACTTATATTCATCTCGTCAATCTCTTTTGTTGCTCTATTCAAATAAAAGAATGCTGAATCGAGCTGATCTTTAGCCAAATAATAACTGCCCATCATGGATGAGGCCGTGTAATATTCATTGGCCATGGACACAGTATCGGCGTACAAGAGTATCTGACTGATGTACTTCTTGACCGAGTCATTTTTGTTAGTCTTATAGTAAGATTGCGCAATGCTAAGTTTAAAGCGCATAGATAAGCGGTCTCTGCGGTCACCTAACATTGCATGAGCCTTCATGCTATATTCCAAAGCTTTGTCATACTGCTCCATCGAGCGGTAGATAGAAGATATATTGTCAATGGAAGAGGTGTAATCTCTGAAAGCACTCTCTCGCACGGCTTCAGTAGGGCAATTCAATAAACTTTTTTGTATTTCTGAAGCCTCAATGAATTTGAGGACTGACTGTTCATGGTCTCCTTTGTAGTATGCTACCCCTCCTATATTATTGATGATGTTAGAACGGCTTTTAATAAAATCGAAATAGTAATCGTCCAGAGTATCTCCAATTTCCTCTCTATTTTCAATGATTTGTTGATAGACGTCTCCAGACTTTTCGAATTTGACCATTGCAGTGTCAAGCATTCTAGTATATACAGCGATTGCACCCTCCACTTTCAGTAAATCGGCTTCAATTTCCAATGGTAATTCTGGATTTTCTGAACGAAGCGTCTTTATTAAACCTTTAGCTGAGTCTGGGTAGTTTTCGGCAATCTGTTTGATTTCTAAAACCCAATTCCGGATAGAATCATTTGGTAGGAGATTTTGGGCAATTGAGGTATTCCATACCAATATAAGGAAAGATAGGGCTATGTGTTTTGGGGCTGACATAGTTTAAATTTAGCGCGTAATTTCCAACAACTGCCTCTTCAAGAACAAGAATAATTCGAATCAGTTTTACCTAATATTCAGCAATCAAAGCGCGTTCGATTGGATCTAAATATATGTTGTTTTCCCTAGGGCTACTTTTTTTCGCTTATTATAGCAAAACTCAGTTTTTTGAGGAAATTAATTGCCTTATGGAATCAAATGAACCAATACTACTGTTTGATAAGTGACTCCTGATAATCCAATACCTGTTTCTTGCGAATGAAGTAACCTCTTGAGAGCAGATACGCATAGTTGTGCAGTGCAGTGAAAAGCATTTCTAAACTTTGTTCGTAGTAGGTTTCACCTCCAAAATATTGCCATTCTTTAGAAAGGTACTTTTCGAAGTTTTCCCTCATTTCAGTTGTTATTTCTTCCGCGTTTCCTTGATCATTCACCAACTCACTTATGTTTTTCTTTAGCTGGATTTCGTTGATTTTGGCATCTCTAAGATTGCCTTCTATTTGTTCAAATGGAGTAGTGAAGTTGATGAAATCCAGTTTTTCTAAAAGATCGGTGTATACCTTTATTTTAATATCATATTCTTCATTGTATTCAAAGAAGCTTTTGTAAAGCTTGTCCAGCTTTAGGGTTTCACCTTGCGGTTTTTCCAGCGATCTGAAAAAATGAAAGATTCCAATGTCATTTTCTTTAATGGATTCATTTAATGATTCCAGCTCTTTGTTGAGCTCAATGATCAAATCATTGCTTTCCTTTTGCTTGTATTTCTTTCCATCATAATCGAATGTTTTGATTTTAAGTGTTTTGTAAGCGATGCTCTTGATTGTTTCGATATCATTTTGAAGTGATAGTGCCGTGTAGTTCAAGTTGACATTTTGATCTGAAAACCAATCCTCTAGTGTCGAAGTGCCATTTTTGTAGCTACTTGCTTCAATGTCGAATGAGATAGGGTTCTTGTCGTTGTAGTACCCGTTATACAATTTCGAGAAAGAGTTTTTCTCAAATTCAGTTTTAAACTCAACCTTAAAATTCTCCAATGAATTGGTCGTTGGAGTTTCAGAATATTTGACTTCACTAAATATCTTAGAAGTGAGTGCTTTTTGAGTCGTTTCAATTTGTTGAAACAACAAGTTGGCAGAGCTGCTTTCTGCCTTTTTGCTTTGAATATTGGTTTTCTCAAGGAAAGTGATTCGTTCTTCGGTGCTTGGATGTGAAGCCCATTGATCCTTAATGATAAGTTTGGATTTATTGAATTTGTTTAGGTCGTCAATTGTCACCTGGGGAATGCCGTTGATCATGGGAATGTCATCATCTTGCGCTAAGAATTCAAGAAGGTGAGAATGTTCCGCAAATACATTTTCGCTTTTTAAGTTTTCGGAAATTTTACTTTCGTAATGGGAGAGAACAGCATTGAAAGCGTAATCGGCTAGGTCCAATCTGAGTAACGCATTTTTCAACGGTTCATAGCCGGTGACGTTCGCTGCAATTTCATCTGCATGAAATTCCATTTCTCTGGACAGGCCTAAATAGCTTTTATTGACAAACTCATACATGAATTTCAAAATGAACTGAATGCCTTCAATTATTTTCACAGCCACAACAACAAAAATGGCGAAGTAACCACTTGCATTGGCCCAACTTTGGATCATGTTGTCATAAGACTGATTGTCATACAGCATGTTAAATATCACTTGATTCACATTGTATACATAGCTGCCGACTTTCATAGTCCTCTGGCTGAAGTGCCCAAACTCGTGAGAAAGAATAGCTTTAAATTCTTCTTCATTGACAGAGTTTACCAGACCCAAGCCGATTTGCAGGTTTTTTCTAATCGGGAGAAACATACTCCAGAAGTTGGAGTTGTAAAACACTGCGGCGTTTACGTCTGAGGATAGATAGACTTTTTTAGGAAAGCTTGTCTCTACTTCTTTTACTATTTCGTCTATGAGTTGAAAGAGCTTAGGCTCGTCTTTCCTACTTATTTCAGTGAGATGAGAGTAATCCGTTTTGTTTGTTTTGAATATGAACTTCAGTAAAAAGAACAACACCAAGAATCCCAAACTTGCTAGTCCTATACCAAGGGCAATGGTGATGAAGGTTGTGTATGTGATGATCAATAAAATACCGGCATAGACACACAATGCTGTGAGGGCTACCGCAAAAACGAAAATCAATAAGTAGACTAATGAGAAAACAACGATTGAGGATATAGCTTTAGTTGTTTGTGCTTTGAATTCAGCGGATAGCTTTACATCCATATTTATAAGGAGGTTAATAAAAACCTACAATATAATCCCATCGAACTAATTGATAAAACAGAGGCATTGGTGTTTATAAGCTCCTCCTGAACGAAGGAGCTATTTTAGAGCTCCTGTTGTCAACACCCATCATGTTTCACAGCTATTTCAACCTCAAACTCTATAGCATCGGAAATGATGTCATCGCTGAGGTCTTGTATAAAGTCTTTTGATCCAAACGTAATGCCCCATTTAGATCGGTCGATGATGAAGCGGGATCGAATCGTGAATTGGTCTTTTACTTGCTCCACTACTGACTTAAATTCGATCGGTTGAGTTTTGCCTTTAATTGTCAATTCGGCATTTACGGTCATGTTGTTCCGATCTGAGTATTCGATGGCGATTATTTTCAGTGAAGCAGTGGGGAAAGTTTCCACTTCAAAGAAGTCTTCGTTTTTAAGATGCCAAACAAGCATTTCGTTGTACTTGCCATCGGTATTAACAATTGATTTCATATCGATGAGGAATTCGCCTCCTGAGACTTCAGAGTCTCCCTTAAAATGCACCAGACCGCTTTGGAACTTCACCGTCCCGTAGTGCTCATTTATTTTGAAAAGGTTGGAGCCTTTCCACTTGATAAAACTGTTTTCAATATTGATGTCGTTAAATACTTCATTTGGCGGTGGTGCTTGCTGAGCTATCAAGCTGAAAACAATAATGCTGAACAGAATCGTGAATAAGGTTTTTTCTTTTTTCATAAGATGTTTTGTTTCCCCAAGTCTACGCTGATGCGATGCTGAGCTCTGTAAACGGGTTGTAAAAAAGTGTAAACAGAATGTAAATTTTGCGTTCAAGTTGAATATTAGATTTAGATTCAAATCATGGTAAAAGAGAAATGGTGGGGTGTGCTACCCGGACTGCTCGGTTTGGCGATTTTTATTGTTGGATTTGTTGCGAAAGGCGAAAACGGAGGTGATCTCGAAACGATAAAAGTAGCCCTTAGGAATGCTGGACATAAAGTTTTACTACGAGACGGGGATTCTGTGTCACTTGTACTTCCCATAAAAAACTTGGGTGATAATAGGTTTGAAATCGCCTTCCAAAATGATTTATCAATCTACCCTGAGGTGTTGGTCAATGATATTCAGTCATCAATAGCTAAAGCAAAATTACCCTCAATGTATGTTGTCGAAGTGATTGATTGTGATACTCATGAGACGGCCTATAGCTATAAGTTTATAGAAAATATCGAGAACAGCCTTATTTCATGCGAAGGGAGAAACCTGCCGAAGCGCTGCTATACGATCGTTGTTTCTTTTATTGATAGAGAGTCCCTTTTAGCGTTGGGTTCCAGGTACGGGATTTGGTTTTTGGTTGCTTTACTGGGGATGACTTCATCAGTTATATTTTTCAAGCAAAGGAAAAAGCCAATTTTTAAAACAGATAGGAATCATATAACCTTGGGCGAGTATAGGTTTATCCCAGGGCAGAATATTTTGAAAAAAGGAACTTTTGAGCAAAAGCTAACTGACAAAGAATCGGATTTGCTGGAGATACTGGCCAATTCGAAAAATCAGGTGGTTGAGAGGGAAAGGTTGATGAAGGAGGTATGGGAAGACAAGGGAGTTTTTGTAGGAAGAAGCCTTGATGTATTTATTTCAAAACTTAGAAAACGACTTGAGGAGGATGCTGCCGTGAAAATAGTGGTGGTTCACGGGGTAGGGTACAAGCTGGATGCTTCGAATATAAGCTGACTTAGTGCTAAAGTTGGTTTTAAATCTATTTGCTAACTAGCTTCAGCGTACAGTGCTATCGCTTTTTTGAAATCAATTGCATGATCAAGGGATAAGAACCAATTCAATTGCCACCGCTGACTTTTTATAGCTTGAAGATTGGCAGGTTTACTCCAAGGTGGGTATATGCGGAATCCACGCTTTCCATCTTTCGATTCACTGGAGATCATTCCTCTTTTGATTAATTCAGATTTCGGAAATATGAATTGTCCGCAATGACGTTCTGCCAAAGTATTGATCACGAATAGATCAAAATGATCCTTTTCGCTAAATGGTTGTATTGGGCCAGATTTCTCTCTCTTCCAGAATGTCACGAATTGTCCCTCTTTCTTAGGGGTGGTTTTGGCAGTTCTACAAATGATCCTCGATTCACCTATCTGAAAACGACATGCTTCATATTCCTTGCTTTCTGGCTCATGTAATAGATTCGTCAATTGAAATCCAAGGGGCGTATAAATCGACTCTTTCAGGATTCTGAGCCTTCTATCTATCTCTGTATTTTCTTGCACCTATGTATTTTTTTTGGTTGATTCAAATGGTTCTGTGAGCATGTGACATTTCTATTGGGTAGATAGAATTTTCTCAATTTCTTCCTTGTAACCTGAACCCGATTTTAAAA
>JAGDZQ010000021.1:0-59057 GCA_049115715.1 Cyclobacteriaceae bacterium | reverse complement strand
GATGCGATCGAGAGTGGCCTAACTTATTTACCAGTAACTAACTATATTATTTTCTTCCAATTTTTACACTCTTACTAAATGTACCGGCCTCATCTGTAAATACCAGATAATATACCCCAACAGCGTAATCTGTTAAGTCTATCTCCGTATGTCTGAATCCTAACCAGTGATCTATGATTTGTTCTTCCAGAATCACTCCTCTTGTTGTGACAAGCTGAAGTTTCAAATCCTCGATCTTGCGGTAGACCGTGTAATCCATTGCGATTACGCCTTCGGTAGGGTTCGGATATAAAACCACATCTTTCAAGAATGGCTTGATGTTATAGAGCACCTCCTCCTGAGTGACATCAATACCTTCTTCCGTAATCAATACATTGACATCAAATACCTGATTCTCACGATCACCACCAATCTCAAAGACTACTTCAGCGTTTTCCGAAACTGGCACTCCAGGGAATTCAATATTGAGGAGATACTTACCATCTGCAACATCGGAGAAGTTAAAGAAGCCCTCATCGTCTGTCTCTACATAGTAGGCTACTTCATCTTCTACATCATCCTGTAGTGTTTCTCCCAATCTTCCCTGAGACTTGAACCTACGCATCGAACAACCGGCTTTTCTGACTTTACGACGAGAAGTGATTCTATTGCCCTCTTCATCAACAGGATCCTCAAAATCTGACTCAATAGATCCTCCAAGTGTTGCTCCATTCGGATCAACAACTGGTGGCGGAATTCTTATAATATCAATGTTAATCCCATCGGTTGTGCCAGTTAAAAAGAGTGTATCAGCATCAACATATGTATCTTCTTGAATGTAATATGTCTGAATTGTTTGTTCGTACTTTTCAAGATTTTGCTTCACTTGAACTACGAAGTTTCCTAATACAACGTCTTCCAAAATATAATCACCATTTGCATCTACAGTAGTTGTATTTTCTTCCTGGAACGGACCGCTTATCGTCTGTCTCCAAACCGTAACTTCAGCGTCATCCACCGGGGTGGTCTCGTCTATTGTCACCTTTCCGAAGAAATCAGTACTGGCCATCACGTTTTGATTTCTACTTTCAATTTCAAAACCATCTAACTCAGGCAACACACTTTCATCATATGTTACAACTAACCGATAGGTTCCCTGACTATTGATATCAATATCCTGAATATTGTAAGTCTGAGACTCAGCTTCTATGCCTTCAATATCTGATACATCATTATTAAAAGGTTCTCCAGGAATTAATGGTCCAAATTTCCACTGGAATTGAACATTATCATCACCAAAATCAACATCTGCAAAGTCTGCAATTATCACATCTGACCCTGCATCCAAAGTATCAAATTTGGTAATTCCAAATCGTTTCTGATCAGCATAATTAAAAGTGGCTATAGTCAGGTTAGGCACTATGTCTTTAAATACCAATCTATTCTCAGAGATATCTAAAGAGGTTAAGCCAGAAATGCCACTCATATCAGGGAAAGATCTCAAATCATTTCCAGAAAGGTCAACTGAAACCAATCCAGCTATATCCGCAAAGGATGATGGAACCTTTCCATCCATATTGTTGCCAGACAGTGTAACAGACGAAACACGATCGCCTCCGCTGAATCCAACACCTTCCCAGGTCCTCAAATTTCCAGTAGTCCAGGTATCTGCTCCAGTAATCCAGTCTTCACCTCCTGTAGCTAAATACAATTCATGAAGAGCAGTACTGTCTCTTTCTAAAGAGGAAACTTTAACAAAGAACTCCTTGGTAGTAAGTTTGAATGAAGCAGGGAAGCCGGAAATACCAGTTGCTACTTCAGCATAGTAAAATCCTTCATCTTCAAAACTACTAACGACCACTTCGATACTCGATCCAGATTGTCCTTCTAGCAAAGTCCCATCTGTCTCTCCCTTGTTTCGTTTAAACCAAGAATAGCTATTGGAGCTTCCTGATATTTCACGATCAATCGCATATGGATCTGTTTGTATTTCGAATAGGGTTGATTCTTCTTTCCCTACAGCTTTTTGTGGGTTGAATGTAACTCCTGAAATAATCTGACCATTCTCAATATAATGCTCAAGAGATGCATACTCCAGCCTATTTTGAGCCAGAGCTAAGCTGTTCAAAGAAAGATTAGACAGATTCTCAACAGTCTTCAATTCATTATCACTCAAATCAAACGTTTCAAGCGCACTTAATCCATCTATTCCATTTCCGTCTGTGATTGGAAGTGCAGGAAAATCACCAGTCAATCCTAGCCCGTTAAGGTCTAAGCTTGTCACCCTTGTGCCAGTCATTGTGACCTGAGGCCAATCTCTCAAGAAGTCCGTTTGCCAATTAACATCTGTGCTCCAATCGTCTCCTCCATTGTTGTCAAAGATTGAAATCAAAGCTGTAGAATCCGCTACAGTTTCCGGTGCGGTAGGTGTCTTCACAGTTATTGTATTCGAAGCATCGGAAGTTATTACATCTGGATTAGGAGGATATACCGCCTTAACTCTGTAATAATAATATGTTCCATAATCTACATTCTCTACAATAAACTCTTCTCCAGAGGCAACTGTAACCTCTGCAAATACCAGATTGTCAAACTGCTCGTCTGTGGCCACATTCAGTAGATAAGAGTCTACTCCCTGTCTTGGATTCCATCTCGCTGTAAATTCAAAGTTGCTGACGTTCGTCGCTTCAATAGCTGTAGGTGAGCCAGGATTGATGGTCAGCTCCCCAGTAGATGCATCATTGCCTACATTGCCTGCCAAGTCTGTTGCCTCAACCATTACATCATAGGTTCCAACTGCCAAAGACATTACGGTATTATCCTCAAGTGCCCATGTTCTGTCTCCAAGTGTTGCTGTATATTGATTACCGTCGATTGTGACTAGAACTGAGAGCACATCTTCATTTACTGAACCAGATAGAGGTGGTGTGTCATCATCCGTAGATAGCGGGCCATTAACAACTACAACTGGACTTGTCAAATCAATAGTTAACTCATCAGTTCCTACATCATTGCCATTATTTCCAAGTACATCCGCTGCAGCGGCTATAACATTATATGTGCCTTCCGCTAGTGTCGTCAAAGTATTATCTGCTAAAATCCACGTGCCGTCTCCATTGTTAACCGTCGCAAGTACTTGCGCATCAACTGTAACTGTAATAGTTGCATCTGCATCGTCTACAGTCCCGCTCAGAGCTGGTGTTTGATCCATAGTGAATAGTACATCCACGGTAACCGAAGGAGCTGTTATATCCACAGTCAACTCATCTGTTGTTATATCTACACCCTCATTTGACTCTGAATCTGTACCCGTTACCATCACATCATAGGTGCCATCCGCTAGTGCTGTCAATGTGTTGTCAGCAAGCGTCCAAGTACCATCTCCATTGTTTGTCGCAGGATTTGTTTGCCCGTCAATTGTGACTGAAATGGTAGCTCCAACATCATCAATTGTTCCAGTAATTTCCGGTGTAGCATCATTGGTTGTCAGAGGATCAACAGCAACAATAGGAGGTGCACCATCTATTGTCAATTCGTTGGTCGTTGCATCATTACCAATATTGCCAAATGTATCCGTCGCTTCGGCTTGTATTTCGTAAGTCCCATCCGCAAGGGAGGTAAGCGAATTGTCAGGTAAAGTCCATGTTGCACCGTTATTTACTGCCGTTAGTGTTTGACCATTGACTGTTATGGAAATGGTAGCAGACGGATCATCAATCGTTCCGGTCAACTCTGGCGTTGCATCGTTAGTTGTTAAAGAATTTACAGCGATAGCAGGAGCAGTAGCATCAAGAATCAATTCGTCTGTTGTCGCATCATTACCAACATTGCCTGCCAAGTCTGTCGCTTCCACCTGAACATCATAGGTACCATCTGCAAGAACTGTCAAAGTATTGTCCGCTAGTGTCCAAGTCGTTCCATTATTTACTGCCAAGTGGGTTTGTCCGCCAACAGCTACAGAGATTGATGCGTTTGCATCGTCAACCGTTCCAGTTAGTTCAGGAGTTGGATCATTGGTAGTAAGTGGATTTACTGTTACGTTTGGAGCAACTTCATCTAGGTCATTTAGTTGAATAGACAAAGTAATACTTCCAGTATTCGCTCCATCGGAGACCAAAACTTGAAGTGTAAATGCTGAGGTGTTTTCAAAATCGAGATCATCGGCATCAGCAACAGTCACATCCCCGTTGGTAGTGTTGATAGAGAAAGCTGGTGTAGTATCCAAATCTATATCATCATTGCCAGTACCAAGACTCCATGTAAACGTGTTTCCAGTATCGATATCGTTTACAGTCAAAGAAGTTACTGGTGTTCCAATAGCTGCGTTTTCATCTATGTTCAGAATCCCCGGATCTGTTATAGTCGGAGTATTGTCATTGACATCTGAAATCGTAACCGTAAGGGTTTGATTGGAAGCATTCCCAACAGCATCTGTAGCACTGATCGTAACAATGATATCATTGTCCAAATTAGCATCAGTAGGTACCTCAAAATCTGGAGCATTATTAAATGTAAGCTGACCGTCAGCTGACCCAATTGAGAATAGTGCAATATCGTCTCCTCCATTTAGTGTCCAAGTAACAGTCTCATTTGCAGTGAAAGTATGCACAGCGCTGATATTTTCATCTATGGTAACGATTGAAGATGCATCTCCAGGTGCGCCAGTAGGTCCTGATATGAGTGGTAGTGAAGCATCTATTGTCAACTCGTCAACTGTAACATCATTGCCAACATTGCCTGCTACGTCTGTTGCCATCACTTGAACATCGTATGTGCCATCAGCTAGAGCAGTCAATGTATTGTCGGCTAGAGTCCAAGTGGTTCCATTATTGACCGCTGATAGTGTCTGGCCATCTACTGTTACAGAAATCGTAGCTCCCGGATCATCAACAGTTCCAGTCAATTCTGGAGTAGCATCATTGATCGTCAAAATATCAACTTCAATTACCGGTACTATGGTATCAATAGTCAACTCATCTGTTGTAGCATCATTACCAACATTACCAGCGGCATCCGTTGCTACCACTTGAACATCATAGGTACCATCGGCAAGAACCGTCAAAGTATTGTCAGCTAATGTCCAAGTGGTTCCATTATTGACCGCTGATAGTGTCTGGCCATCTACTGTTACAGAAATCGTAGCTCCCGGATCATCAACAGTTCCAGTCAACTCTGGAGTAGCATCATTGATCGTCAAAATATCAACTTCAATTACCGGTACTATGGTATCAATAGTCAACTCATCTGTTGTAGCATCATTGCCAACATTACCAGCGGCATCCGTTGCTACCACTTGAACATCATAGGTACCATCGGCAAGTGCAGTCAAAGTATTGTCCGCTAATGTCCAGGTTGTTCCATTATTAACTGCCGAGAGCGTTTGGCCATCTACTGTTACAGAAATCGTAGCTCCTGCATCATCAACAGTTCCCGTCAGCTCCGGTGTTGCATCATTGGTAGTCAAAAGATTAACTGCCACCCCCGGCAAAGTAGCATCATAGGTGATCGGGCGACTGGCTTGAATAGCATCATTGCCAGCCAGATCGCTGACATCTGCCAATACGGTCTCAGAAGAACTTAATGCCTGAATATCTCCTGAAGGAACTGTAATACTCCATGTGCCGCCACCTACAGCTCCTGTATAAGTGAGAGCATTCAATGTTAGGGTAACTGTTTGCCCATCTTCTGCATCACTTGTTCCACTTATTGTTACATCCGAATCGTCTTCTGTACTATTGATCACATCATCTCCACTGATAATATCTATAGCTAGCAAAGGAGGGGTAACATCAGAAGATACAAATACGGAGTAATCCTCTATCTCTCCATTGACTATCGATAAACTACAAGCCCCGTCTTGCGGATCAGTAACTGCATCTGTAGATGACACGGTGATTATCCTCAATCGAGTGTTTGCGCTTGTTGGGTTAGGAGGGGTGACATCAAAATTCAAAGTGTTAGTTGAGGAATATGTGGTAGAAGGTGCTACAACTTCTGATTCCTCAAAAATCTGATCTTCGTTCCAATCAATCCATGCTTTGACGAATCCACTCCCCGCAGCATTAAGCGTGATTGAAAGTGAAGAAGCCACTCCTTCTTGAAGTGTTGCCACATCTGCGCTAAAGTCGTTGTAATAATTGCTCGTATTTCCTGATGTATTGTTACCCAGATCTTCAAAAAGCACCTCTTCTATTATAGGGCCGACTGTGGCTGTAAAAGATGGAGTAGGATCACAATATGGATACCCTGGTGGGTTCTGGAAAGTGAACTCAGAACCCGCAACTATATTATCAGTCAAGTTGATCGTCCCATTAAATGGTTGAATGTTAAGAGTCTGAACGGAACTGACCGTAAGCGTTTCTCCCAAATTGATAATCGGATCAACAACTGAAACAACCAACCACAAGTAATGAACCTGATCGCCATCTAACTCAATCGTCGAGCTATTAAAAATTACTTCTTCGTTTACGAAATCAATTGTTGACAGAAAATCAGGAGACTGACCATGTGGGAATGAGCTTTCCGTACTTACGATCAATCCTGCATCACCATTTAAGATATTTGCTTCGGCATTCGCAGAGAAAGTAAAATCGAAAATAACTTCAGTTAGTTGAATGTCCGATTCATGATCAATAGCCAGTGCAAAAACTCGCTCATCAGTATCCCCTGAAGCTAGATCGGCATCCGTAAGTGCTAGGCCATGTGTCCCGACTATTACGTCCAGTGGGCCAGAAAATCCACTTTCAATTGCCCCAATATCAATTCCATTGCTTTGCACTCTTGAGTTTCCTGCTCCATCCAATTCCGAAGAAATTGGAGTCAACTCAGCGGTATCTCCATCATCATCCAAATCATACGTATCATTCGGTAATAGGTCATTACTTCCTGCGTCAATAGCTGCCCCTCCATCAACCAATTCGTGCGCTGGCAGGTTATTGATATTGGAAGATCCATCATTTAATACAGGATCAATAATCGCAGAAATGTCTCCTATCGCGGTAATCCCTATCGTGGTATTTGATCCAAGATCACTTGCTAATAAAGATGTTTCTCCAATTAGGTTATATCCTGATTTAGGTAAATTCAAACTGGCCACATCGGAGAAGATGTCGTTATTACCCGATCCATTGGTAGTTTGGTTATTCAGGATCAAGGTATTGGCAATGTTAACTACTCCCCCTATTGCATATACACCTCCATAATTATCATCCGCTACATTCCCAATGATTGAACCATTAACAATTTCAAGGAAATTCCCTGCATGGTAAATAGCTCCCCCTTCATCCAAAGAGCCTGTCATAGCAGTTGTGTTCCCTGATATTGTGACATTGTGTAGAATGACATTTCCAAAGTTGGCAATACCTCCACCTGTTTGTGCATTGTTGGAGTGAATGGTACTGTTGAATATAAAAATCTGAGCAAGTGCTAATGCATCACCATCCGCCCCATCACCACTAACATAAATGGCTCCTCCTTGGCCTGTATCTCCAGCATCATTACCTGTCACTTCACAATTCAACACATATGCGGTTGCATTATCTTCCAGATAAATCGCTCCTCCGTTATTACCGCCTCCGGTTAATTGTAAATTTTCAAATGCAATATCCGCTGTTTCCGTGAGGTAGAAAATCCTTGCTCCTGCCATTTGTTGATTGATTTGAATCAACTGTCCTTGTCCCGAAATATCAATTGATTTATCTATGGTTATTTCGCTAAGCAAATCGACATTCGTCACCGATGGGTCAAAAGTAACTGTCTCACCAGCAACTGCATTGGCAACTGCTTCTCTTAGTGAGCCTGTACCTGAGTCGTTGGTATTGGTAACAATAATACCCTGATTTTGAACTGCTCCTGATGCCGGCCAGTTGGCAAATGTTGTACCCGCAGATGCGCCCATCCACGTCCCATGATTGCTGTTGGTGCTGTGATCTGCAGCTATTTCTATTGTTCCAAATTGATCCATACGATAATAAGCAACAAGATTGGCCTCATTTCCAACTATCGTATTATAGAGATTCGTATTGATTTCAGTTTCTGTAAGTGCTTTGTCCCAAATCCTAACTTCATCGATTTGACCATCAAAATAAAGTGGATTACCCACATTCCCATCGAAACCTATATAGAACGGGAGAGAAGCAGCATTTAAGCTTGTAAGAGTAGCAGCTCCATTGGAATCTGAGAAAGTACCATCTACATAAATCCTCATTTGATCACCTGGCTCATAAGTTACAGCAACATGATGCCAAACATCATCATTTATTGCTCCTGCTGTGGTTGCCGCAACGCTAATCTGAGTTGTACCATCTGTCAATTCAAACCGGATGTTATTAAATGCCACTCGAACACCGGAAGCCCTTTCTGCATCGGTATTTCCTCCAGTTCTACCCAAAATGTAACCCGCCGAAGCTGAAGTCTTCATCCAAAATTCATAAGTCAGTGCCCCAGTAAGCTGAAGGTCTGAGGCATTCCCGAATGAGATATGGTCATCCGTCCCATCTAACTCTATAGCATTTCCCGGCTTCTCTAAAGTACCAGCCCATTTAAAGTCCGACTCTGATGTTGCTCCGTTTTTGACGGCTTGTACTCTCCAGAAGGTCGAGAAATTTTCACCCAGATCATCAGTAGTAAAGGTTTCTTGATCGGCTGCCAGCGGATCAAAATAGTCGTTCCAATTGGAAGCATCTGCACTTTCCTGAACCTGGTAAGCTATTTCATCTGTAGCATTGTCAGTCCATGTCAGGGTAACGGTGTTGTCTACATTTTCAAAGGCAAAGAAATCTGTAGGGGCTGCCGGAGGAACTGCAGCATTTGTCGTTACAGTTTGTGGATTGGCAGTAGCGGTGCTTATGTTATAGACATCAAAACCTACTGGCCCATTTACTTCAAAAACAACAATGATATACTCTGTGGAAGGGCTGAGATTCGTGACCGATACTGCATTGCTATACCCATTGTAAACGGAGAAAAAGCCAT
The DNA here is from genome assembly GCA_049115715.1 of Cyclobacteriaceae bacterium. Taxonomy (GTDB): domain Bacteria; phylum Bacteroidota; class Bacteroidia; order Cytophagales; family Cyclobacteriaceae; genus JAMZMI01. Next base: position 50,105 of record JAGDZQ010000021.1, on the reverse strand, counting down.
TGTCAGTAGAAGAGCCAAAGCTATAATCTGTATTGTCTACATAAAACTCTCCTGACATGACGTTGGGAGTTCCTGAATTACCTTCTGCCATGAATACTGCTCTCCTTGAGCCACCGCCATTCATCCAAGAGATGTCAACCGATGTTTCTCCAACACCAGCAGTGTTAATAGAAGAAGCCTGAATAGATGGGGCTGTTACCACATGATTGTCTGATCCCGATATTATAAAATTGGATGTCGTTCCCGTTAAGCTAAATCCATTAAGCGTACCCGTTAAAACCTCACCTGATACTTGAGAAATCGTTGTATTATCTGCTTCAGAAGTGCCTTCGTTAAAGTCAAAAGATGCTACCAAATTTCCAATATTTGAATGGGACGAAAGATCACTGGTATATAAATGGTCTCTAAGGTCAGCTCCATCAACAATTGTATTCCAGATTCTTACTTGATCTAGACTTCCTGAGAAAAAGTCTCCGCTCCCAGAACCATCTAAGTAGCTGGCACCAATACGGTCGGCTGCAACTGAAGTATGATACGTTGTGGTGTTAGCCACCACATCGAGTACTCCATCAACATAAATTTCTACTCTATTGCTACTGCTATGCGTCACAGCAACATGATGCCATTGACCATCATTCACATTAATCGAACTGTTTACAAAATCAAAGTTAGTGTCTGTCCCTGTCCAGTGTGTATAGCTAACTTTTCCATCATTAATTCCAAATGCTCCTCGAATGGTATTATCATGATCTCCAACGATAGACAATGCCGGATTGCCAGCATACAAGCTCGTGTTGGCTGAAGAAACGGTATTGACCCAAGCTTCATAAGTAAGTCCATCAGAGAACTGTGTCCTATTAAAAGAAACAAAATCACCAGACCCATCAAAGTCGAGTGCGTTGTTTGGTGTGCCTAAAACTCCTAGTCCAGTTACATTGAATGTATAAAAGCTTTCGTCTGAATCATCACTATTGATTTGTATCTGAGTATTGTAAGTTCCATCAGCAGGAGCGTCAAACTGAATCTGGAAAGTAGTAGAACCGGCAGGGCTAACAACTGCATCTGGTTGACTCAAAACCTCAAAAGCAGTATCGCCCGAAGCACTTACAGCATCAGTTCCAAGATTTAAATCAGTAGTCCCAATATTATTTATCGTATAAACTTTGACAATCGGCGCGTTTCCTACATTCATTACACCAAAATCTGTCTCATCCGCTACATCTGGAGTGTTGTCTCCAGACACTATCTCAACTCCAGCACCCGTAACTTCTATCTCAGGAGCCGCTGCAGCAGTTCCCAAACCTTGGATACTAAATGTATATGGACTCTCATCAGAATCATCGTTTGCAATAGTTACTGTCGCAGTGAAAGTACCTGAAGCTGGTGCATCGAACCGAATATCAAATTGGGTAGATCCGGCAGCAGTCACTGTTGGATCCGGTTGCACCTGAACAGAAAAGGCACTCTCATCCGAAAGAGAAACAGCATCGGGCCCTAAGCTCAAATCTGCCGTTCCCGTGTTGTCAATAAAGAATGAGATAATTCGCGGTGTTGTCCCCACTTCCATGTCCCCAAAGTCTGTATCATCGGATACATTAGGAGTTGTATCTCCACTTACGATTTCAACCCCGTTTCCAAAAACAGCGATTTCCGGCTCGCTTACAAATTCTGAATCTCCGCTAATTACCCAGTCGCTTGGTGGCATAGTCAAGAAATCTCTGGCTGAGATTGCCGCACTAGTATATTGCAATCCTGTAGCACCAAGCGTTATTGAGGTAGGAATGGTTTCAGATCCACCATTGTCATCAGCCCAGCCTATTAACGTATTGTCATAGTTGGTTTCAGAAAGTCCACTATTATCCAACATACTTGTCATGTTAGTAACAGAACTAATATCCCAATCACCTAGACTTTGATCGAAGGCTGTTGCTCCAGAGAACATATGAGATACATCCGAAATATTCGTCATACTCCAACTACTCAGATTCTGATTGAAAGATGTAGCGTCTTGGAACATTCGCGATAAACCGGAAAGACTTGCGTTAAGCGTCCACCCGTCTATATTTGAATTGAAAGATGAAGCATTTCTAAACATTTGCTCCATAATGGTAACACTCGAAACATTCCACAGACTCAGGTCTTGGTTAAAAGATGTTGCGGCATTGAACATGTTGCTTGTCGTTGTAACCTTAGACACATCCCATCCACTAATATTTTGATTAAAGGCTGATGCATCGTTGAACATCCTGATCATATTTGTGACATTTCCTGTTTGCCAGCCGCTGATATCTGAATTGAAATTGGCAGCTCCCTGGAAAATGCCATGCATACTGGTCACCAGATTTACACTCCATCCGCTCACGTCACCATTAAAATTGGTATTGGAAAACAAGAAGCCCATATCTGTAATTGTGGCAGTATTCCACCCACTAACATCTCCACTGAAATCTCCCACAAAAGCAGGTGAAACGAGATTCCTGAACATGGAATTCATATTGGTAACTCCGGAAAGATCAGGGCTATCAACTGCCTTCATGTCAAGGTTAATACAACCAAAGAACGCATTTTGCATAGATGTCCATGCGATACTTCCCCATTGCTCAATAGAAAGGATTTTGTCTTTATCTCCTGCATTGTTGAAATAAATTCTTGGGAAGTCTCCGCTTATTTCAACCGTATACGTCCCTGCTGTTAGGTAGGTATGCGTTGCGTCTCCGTTAAGATCAACATCAGAGTTTCCATCACCCCAATCCACGGCGTAGTTATATCCAGTACCTGTCGTTGGAATGGTGATGGTTTCATTTGCGGCAGTCGTTTGCCATGTGGTGATGAATGGAGCTGGTGGAGGATCATTGTAAATAAATACATCAAAAGCAGGGTTACCAGTATTGCTATAGTTAGCCACTACGATATCTGTTTTTCCATCATTATTGAAGTCTCCTTCATCAAGGCTCATGCCTTGTCCAGCACTGGTTGTAAATACAGGTGAAGCTGTAAAAGCTCCTGTACCGTCTCCAAGCATGATCACTAAATCAGTAGTATTGGAACTTACTGCTATATCCAAGTTTGAATCACCGTTGAAATCACCTGTGACAGCAAACCCAGGAAAGTTAATCCCAGTTGCATATGGAGTCGGGCTTAATGTAAAGTCTCCAGAACCATTGTTCAAATAAACAGTGATGTCCGCAGGCGATGCATTATTCACGGTAATTACGTCAAGAAATCCATCTTCATTAAAATCACCAGTTACTAATCCTTTTTTGCTTCCAGTGGAAGACGCAGCTACAACGGCTCCAAACGTGCCATCACCTACACCCGGTATATAGCCGAAGTTGGTGCTATAACTAACTCCAATATCTAAGAACCCATCTGCATTGAAGTCACCTACTGCCAGTTGCTGACCTGCACTTCCTCCAGCGTTGTAGTCAATTCCTGTATTCATACCGCCGCTTCCATCATTGAGTAATACAGTGATTACTCCTGTCGATCTGGATAGGGCTACATCTATGAACCCATCGCCATTGAAATCTCCCGTGCTTACGTCGTTATGACCTGCATAGCCAGAATAGTTTGTAGCTGTGAATGCTCCTAAGCCATCTCCCAATGCGATATCAAATGAAGCATCTCTATCTCCTGCAATAAAATCCAGATTGCCATCGTTGTTGAAATCTGCTGCTTCGGCGTGCTTGGTGAAAATACTACTGACTGTTACTGCAGTTTGTGAAAGGCCGCCCATGCCATCGCCAGACATGAGTTGCACATTTTGATTGACTCCATTTATATCCTGTATGGCTAAAAAGTCGAGGTTGCCGTCATTGTTAAAGTCACCAACTACTGCATCTTGTCCTGCTCTTTCTCCCAAATCGTAGTTGGTCACCGTATAAGTACTGTTCACAATATCTCCTCCACTAAATGTAACATGGAAGGGTACTAAAGAAACTCCTTGGAGACCAGTCTCCAAATTAACAACTACTACATCTCCATAAGACTTCATGCCCTGTGGTAAGTCTGCAGTTATTTGCGTGCTGCTGGCAGTCGATACTGATGCCTCAATATTCCCCACAAAAACTCTATTGTTGGCCATGTCACTTCCAAAATCGCTACCATCAATGGTAATAGTGACGCCAGAGTTGCCTGTTGCAGGGTTGACCATGGAAATTACAGGTATTGCAATTCCGGTCACCACTTCATTCGTCCAGTTGATTGTTCCCGTTGTTCCAGGGTTATGGAAGCTTGAGCCTCCAAAATCTCCAGAGTATTGATCAAAAGTGATGGTAGGAGTAAAGGTGTCTAAGATGGTAACATTATTCGTTGGCCCTGACTCGAAATGTAAACCAGTATATATCTCGCTATCAAAGTTGTTGTTAATGAAATTCAGATAAGTACTGCCAGTTCCATTAATAAAGCTAAGATTGGTCATGGAAACAGAGCCATCAACAAGTGTAATACCTCCGTCCAAACCACTCAAATCAACATGATTAAGATTTAGTGTACCTGCTGATTGGATAATCCTGAAACCACCAGAGGTCGCATGGATGGTTGCAGCCTGACCCGTCTCCGGATCAGCATCTCCAATGATGTCAACAACCCCTCCTCCATTGGTTATGGTTGCATCATTGTTAAGTGTAAGCGTGCCTTTATCTACACTTAGTTGACCATCTACATCAGTCAATGTAATTCCTCCAGATACGCCAGAGAAAGTAGCCTCGTTGATAATTGCATTTCCTGTCGTAATGGCAAGCTGAGCGTCTACGTCAAAAGTGATCGCATCATTAAATAGGAAATTGTTGCCACCACCTATGTCGATATTCATCGTTGGGTATGTTATCCCTCCGGAAGTAAAGTTGCCATCAGTCCCACTAAAAATGGAGGCTCTTGAAGCTTGTAGAACAGTCCCAGTGCTGTACGTTAGGAAATCATTAGAATCAAAAGTCCAGTTCAGGCCAAGCTCAATGAAAGATGGTGACAGCATATTAACCGTAGCTCCAGTTCCGGGTGTACTAAATGAGTTGTCAAAGGACAAGGAGGTATTGATATTTAACGTTGCGCTCGTCTGAAAACTAACGGAATGAAAGTCTCCATTAAAAACCGTATGGCTTGTACCATCCACTAATAGACTCCATTTGTTTGAGCCGGAGATCGTTGCTTCATTAATAAAATCAGAAGTGCCATTAAGAACGAGCTCCGGAGTATCGGTAAATGTGAGTATGAGCCCATTACCAATATCAATACTACTATTAACGTACATAATACTGTTAGACGGGTACTGGATAGTGGTGGTACCAGAACCCTCGAAACTTATGTTGTCGTATGTGATATCCCCAAAGTGATTGTAGGTCTGATCTGCTCCATTGAGCGAAAGCGTACCTCCACCTGAAGTCCAGTTAGCTCCATTATCAATATCTACATCACCCGCTGCATTGAGTGTGTTCCCATTGAGATTAAAGCTCCCTCCTGATATTGCGAAACCAGAAACCGTAACATCCGCAACATCTAGTGTCACTGCATGTGCAATAACTACATCATCACCAGATGACGGAACGATAGCTCCGTTCCAAGTGGCTGGCTCGCTCCAGTTTCCGCTTGCAATAGACGCAATAGAACCACCAGAAGCGGCCGTTTCATAATAAAAATCGTCCACCAGAAGCTGGTCACTTCCCCCAAGTGTCTCGACTCTAATAATCCCGTTGAAAGAAGACGCAAAGTCAAATGCCTTAGGCAAATAAGTGGTTCCACTGGTACTACTTTCAAGGATGACCTGATCAAATGTTGTTCCTCCATTTATTGATGTACTTACTCTAACACGGATTTGATCGTTTCCCATTTGCGTTCTGAACTTAAATCCAACTCTTTGAACATCCGTCAACTCTTGCGTTTGGAAATGATCTCCTCCGTCAACAATTCTCAGTGCGTTACCAGCACCACCGAAAACTTCTCCTACAGCGTCAGTAACTGCAACACCATTTAGGGTGAGTGTCTCGTTCGTAAAATCATGAGTTTCACCAAATAAAGTAGCATTTAAACTAGCTGTGGTAGTATTAAAATCTTCAAAAACAAGAGTGTTTCCGGTAGATAAAACCCCTGTTGTAAATGTGGAGGATTCTACAAGCGAGTAATTCGGGCCGCCTGCATCAGCTACCACATGTATGTTATAGGTATTATCCGACACAAGGTTGACGTCATTTCCAGTATGTGTACCAAGCCCAATCGTGAAAGTTCCAAAAGTGCTAAGTGAGCCAAGAGTTCCAAAATTATCCGCTGCAGCATCAAGTTCATCAGTACCAGCAACTACTTGTGCAGCAGTCGGCACGACCTCTGATTGTGTCACTACATAATAAACGTCTACTAACTCTCCAACAGTCACGTCCAAATCAAAATGAACCTGAGCAACTGTAGGAACACTAACGCTTAAGCTTGGGGATGAGGATTCATTATCCTGAATGGTTACTTGTGCTAAGGCATTAAAGAGTGTAACATCGCCCAACCCGCCAAACATTGGGTTTGTAAAATTCAGGTCAAAAGTTTGATCAGGTTCAACATCGGCATCATCAATAATAGTGATATTGATATTTGCAGAAGTAGCCCCCTCTGTAAGTGTAAAAGTGCCCGAAATCGCTGTATAGTCTCCTCCGGAAACCGCAGAGCCATCTGAAGTTGCATAATCAACGGTAATATCTCGATCAAGTGGGTTTGAAGCTAAAATGGTAACAGCAGCTGTGCCAGCTCCCTCATTTATAGTAACATCTGCAAAAGAAATGGAAGAGGCATCATCATTTGTTATAGTAACAACTGATGCGCTATTGGATAGTACTACATTTTCTCCGTTCGGATTAAAATTGGAGTAGTTGATATTTATCGTTTCATCTAATTCTACTACGTTATCATTGTTTATTGTAACGGTAAAGTTGGTAGACGTACTTCCCATAGGTATAGTTACAGAACTATTGCCCACAACATAGTCTCCCCCATCAGTGGAAGCAGAACCATCTAAAGTGGCATAGTCGAAGCTAACATTTGAAGACAGAGGACTACTTAAAACCGCCGTAAGTGTGGCTGTTCCTGTCGCTTCCGCAACGGAAACATCTGCTATGGTGATAGTCTCAGGAGCTGCAAGCTCAACCGTAAACGTATTAGACAGATTTAGACCTGCATCGTTAATGTTGGTCTCTCCTTGGAATGCAAAAAGACCTGTTGTCTTTGGATCATCTATAGAGAAGATATTTTGATCAGTCGCTCCAGATGCAATATCTGCTGTTACATAAAAGTAGGTTATAGTCCCAGCAGCATAATTTACCGGTGAAGCCGGAAGGTAAAGAATACTATTCTCAGGAACCTGCTCCGCATTGCCGCTCAGCGCAAGACTCGTTGTTGCAATGGGAGATGCACTGCCTATATCATTCGGGTTAGGGCCTTCCAAGAAAGTAAACTGATCATGATCTGATACTGCACCCGGCAGAACTTGTAAGTAAAACCCTTCAAGATCCGTACTTACTGTTTGCACATCCATAGAAAACTGATAGATCAAATTCCCAGTCGAGCCAATCGTGAAATTATTCGCAGGTACATCAATAGTAGTTAAAGTAATATCTGAGGGAACAGGCGTCATAAACGAAGCGGAGCTAAATGTCCCAGAGACATTTGCCAGATTGTTCGTTTCCTTTGCTATAAAATGAACGTAATAGGTCACTCCCGGACTTAGAGGCACATCATTAGGCCCATAATTGTTCATTCCCATTTGAGCATTCCATGTTCCGGTAATCCCTGAGTTTGATCCAAAGTTAGGTGCTGGATCACCATTATGATCCTGACCAGCTTCTACTTGTAAGTCTGTTGGTGGCGTTGCATCCGTCGTGATTACATAAAACAAATCAGATTGCAGATCTACAGTCACATCTACTCCTACCGTGGTTGGCGTAGGGTTATTGGCAAATAAATTTTCGATAACTGGAGGGTAGGTCACACCTGCACTGTAAGGGGTAAATTCAAAATCATCGATAATCAGATCTTGATCAGAAATGCCCGAAAAGACCTTAATTCTGATCCTGGCAGAAGTATTTGCTCCGTTTGCCAGCGGAATGGTCAATTGATTAAATGTGCTACTCGTAGCTGTCTGAGTTGGCAAAGTAACAACATAAGCCCCTCCATCTATGGAGACAGCCACTTCAAAATGAGCCTCTCCTGTACCTGAAGCGGCATAAAAAATGGTTGCATCATTGTCTCCATCTATTTGAGGTGTGACTACCGCATCTCCACCAGCAAAACCTAAACGCATAGCCGTCGACCCTGAATTGACGATGGTATTTTCTACAAACGGGCCTGCTGTGTGGTACTCGCCAGTGGCCAGTGATGCAATACTTCCAGCCGCGCTAAAGGTTTCAAAGTCTTCCACTAATGTACTTGGATCCGTAAGCGTGAAGGTCTCTGGATTAGAAACACAACCCGTAGCATTCTCTGTGATTGTCACTGTGTAATCTCCTGATGCTAATCCTGTGATAATAGCAGTGCCAACGTTAGTTGGATTAGATCCATTACCCGGGTCTACTGCCTCGAATATTGGATTTGATGTGTCTAATCCAAAGTAGTACTGATAGCTATAGTTTGCTACATTACCAGAACCTCCAGGTACTGCATTGCTTATGTCGATACCTCCATCAGCTGCTGCAGCTATACTTGGGTTTATAAGGTTTACATTACCACCTGCGATTGATGGAGGTGTCGTATCGTCTGTAACCTCTACCGTGAGAATATCGCTACACCCTGTATCGTCATTTAGTGCTTCAAACGTGTAAAACCCAGGAGCTAAGTCTGTAAAAGTAGAAGTAACTCCGTCTCCTGGTGAAGTATTAGATATAAGTGATCCTCCCGTATCTACGCCTGAGTAAAAATCAAGAGAGTAGACAGAAGGTGCAGGTGTCGTTGTAAGTGTTATGTCAATAGCACCATTTGGTGTAGAACAGCTTGTATTGTTCGTGATTGTAGATCCGAACGAAGGCAAATCAGGTTCGGATAGTACATAAGGCCCACCCGTCACAAAAGCCGATTGTACTCCTAAAATTTCAACAAAAATATCGTCATAGCTGCCTTGGCTAAGCCCATCAATTAAGATTTCGCCAGAACCATTGGTTAGTAAGTTTATTGGTCCAAAAGGAGTAGAAGCGTCCAGAACGTATCTTACGTCATAATTTGTATTTGGAAGCAACCCATTTAATGTGATACTTCCCGAAGTTGACAGACTGCAGGTTGGATTGATAAGAGCAGAGAAGACTGGGTTAGGGGCATTGATAGTGAAACCACCACTAACTCCTACAGCCCCAGAAACCGCATCTCGTACACGAATTACCGGACTATTAACTAACTGATCTATTGTCCAGTTCAGAGTACCATTTGGATCTCCATGAAAGGTGAACGAATTGCCATCATCAATCACGGTAACTGCTCCACTTCCTCCATCCGCTACCAGCTCTATAAATGCAGTATTAGAAGGAGTTACGCCTGAAATTGTCCATTCAATACTTATAGACTCTCCGACTTCAAAAGTTCCTCCTGTTGGTTGTGTGACTGTGATCGTTTGCGCCTCCGTAGTAAAAGACCAAGCGGTCAACAAAGTAATAGCAGCAAGCGTTTTTCCTGATAAGTTCATAATCGTATTGGCGGGTATGATTACCGAATAAGTTGTATTAAAATCAAGTAAAGATGGTGTAAACGTGACCGTATTTCCTGCAAAGTTTACAGCGGCGGTATTAACATCAAATTGCTCGACAATATCATCATTTTGGTTTTTTATTGCAATATTTCCAGCGAGTGGTTGGACTGTTTGGTCGAAAACTACCGTAATTGTGGTATTGGGTATGATTTCGGTAGCTCCAGGTATAGGAGTTTGACCCACAATTTTCGGTGCAAGGCTAAGCGCTTCTGAAGAAACCCAGTTTGCTGTTCCTTCTATGGTTCCATGATTGCCGAATGAAAAATCATAAAGTGTATTCCCGACTCCTTCATCAAACCGGTAATAGGCAGGAAGGTTATCACTAGCAGCCTGTGGATGGAGTGGCGTTCCAAGATCATTGGTCAACATATAGGTTTGGAGATCAGCCTGCGCAACGGCTGCATCCCATATTCTTACTTCATCTATTCGGCCTGAGAAGTGATCCCTTGCCAAAGTATACGATCCATCATTCCAGTAGGCACCTATGGTCAAAGGCAGACTTGGCTTACTGGCAAGACTTATCGTACCAATATTGGTAGTGTTGTCAATTTCGCCATTGATATAAATAGTCTGTTCTCCTGAACTTTGATCGTAGGATGCAGCTATATGTAGCCACTCATCATCAGGTACGCTAGCATTAGAGGTGAGCGAGTGTTGAGTGTCTCCTACGTCATAGAGTAAGAATGTAATGGTATTATCTGCATTTAACCTTAAACCAAACTGTCGATCTCCTACTGTGTGGTGTTTTTCAATAATGGCATCAATCCCAGAACCCGCCTCAGGATAGATCCATGCTTCCATGGTAATACTACCTGTAATGTCAAGCTTAGCACCTGTCCCCGCATTGATATAGTTATCTGTTCCATTGAAACTAAGCGTACTTCCGGGCCCTGATTCATTTGGATACCCAAAACCAACCGCTTGAACAACGTATGCAGATTCATCTGCATCGTCACTATTGATCGTCACGTTTTGAGATACAACTCCTGGCACATCTGGTGATAGTGCTATGGTGAAATCCGTCTGGCTCGATCCAGCAACTGTCGCTGAGGTGGCTTGGGATACATTGAAGTGTGTGGTAGCACCATCGTCTATACCGGCTATATTCAAAACGGCATTTCCTGTATTTTCAATAATAATCTGCTCAGCACTTGCTGTGCCTCCAACAAACTCCCAACCTAAATCAATAACTTCTCCGCTTGCTACTTGAGTACCAAAGTATTTGACATTGATCTCAGGAAGTAGGCCACTAGACACAAACTCAGAAGTAGTCGTGGTGCTGGAAGCAGAAACCACTACGTTCTCACCCGAAACCAGAGAAAGAGCATTGTAGCTCCAGCTGTTGTCTCCTTGAACAGTCACCGAATCAAGGAAAGTTTCTGGTTGACTGTTAATATCTCCTTTATAAATATGAATGATTTCCCCACTATTACCAGTACCTGAAACGTCGGATGTAGTGAGCGCGGTGATCACAGGAGCACTTACAGAGGCATTGGCTCCATTTAGAGTGATGCCGTTTGTATTCCCAAAAATAGAATTTGCCGTAATCCGAACACCATCTGTATCCTGAGACCCATCATTTTCAAAGAAAATGGCATCTGTTGCATTGGTAATGGTATTGCCGCTGGCTGGTAATCCACCTATCTCAAAGTTGGAATAGCCAGGACGGTCATCCAGATAAATACCTGTTCCCACCGGATGAGGGTCATTTTCAATATCTGTTCCAATCGTGTTTCCTTTAATAGCTACATCGCTTGTACCAAAATTTAAAATCTCAATTGCATTGTCTTGAATATTAGCAAGAAAGTTGCCTGTTATCAATACATTATTACTATTAATCACAATACCATCACTAGTGACAGCAGTGGCTGGTGCCGCAAGGCTTCCAGCCATATCCAAACCAATACCATTGAACTCTACCTTGGCAAACTCATCCACCCCGCTAAGCCCTATCGCTGTAGCGGAGTAATTACCAATGGTATTGCCACCAATTGATACCGAATCAACAAAATTTCCAATTTCAATAGCTGAACCGGTGATTTGCTCTGATGTACCAGTCCCCGTATGGTCAAAACCAAAGAGGTTGGCCTCTATCTTGACGTCTAAACCGTCTACAATATCTAGTACAGCATCAATGGAACCATCTCCATTTGCACCAAAGATGTTGTCACCTATTGACAGTTTATCTGTCTGACCAGTGCCTGTATTTGCAGTCGAGATTGCACTATTGAGTGCCCCGATAAACCGTAGGTTGTTGATCGAGATGTTATCAGTCCCTGTATTAGACTGGATCGGAAGGATGCGATTGACACTATTTCCTCCATTTATCGTAATAACATTTCCAGTAGAAAAGTTGAAGCTTTCTTGTGTATTACCTTCCAGAACAAAAGAAGAGTGCATCAATGGAAGCTCAGAGGCAAGATCAATTTGCCAAGGACCACCACCACTCAAGCTAAAGTCAATGTAAGTTCCTTGCTGATCCACATTATTTGAAAGCTCCAAGGCGCTTCTGAGTGATCCTGCTCCTGCATCATCTGCTAGCGTTACTTGATAGTATGCGGCAGTACCCATCTGAGATGTTCCATCAACAGTGGTCGTTAGTGTAGCTGAGTATGAACCGTCAGCAGTTGTCCCCGTAGAATAGCTCCACGTACCACCTGCCCCTGTGGTAGTTTGTCCAAGATAAGTAAGACCCTGAGCATAGTCGCAAGCGTCTGAAGAACTGTATACATGAATCTCAGAACCAGCAGGCACTACAGATTCCACCGTTCCCGAAATTTCAGATAAGGTGATGTCTGTAATCTGTGGCTCAACTATGTCGTTGTGAGCATCCGTAGAAAGTGAGTTGATAGAAATTCCACCACCCTCGTTACAGGTCATAGAGTTAGCCAGTATCTGGTTTCTCAAAGTACCATCCCCAGCAATACGAACACCGTAATCAGAAGCGGCATCACCATTAAAATGAATTGTGTTTCCTTCTCCGGCACTGACTCCACCAATGATATTATCAGACGAGCTGACTCCAACTGCACCTATCAAAATTCCATTATCAATGTTTCCAAGGTCTGTTCCAGCGAAATCAGTACCGATGAAGTTGGACTGAATGGTATTCTGATCTCCAATGAGCACAACCCCATCGTTGTTCTGAACGATGACATTTTCGCCTCCTACTTTTCCAATTGTGTTGTTATCTCCGTCTATCTGGATACCGTTATTTAGTCCTTGAGTAAACCCTTGAATTTTGAAGCCATAGATTTCAACATTTGAAGCTGTCGCATCAATTCGGAAGCCTGCTCCATTTAGTGTAGAAGAAACAGCCGCTCCATCAATAACCATCAACATATCAGTAGACAGATTCCACCCTGTAGCAGTGGTTGCGTCTATCACCATTCCGTTGCTATTGGTAATGGTCGGCAAAACTCCATCTGTATCATCTAAAGTAATGACTGAGCCTGCTGCGATAGAAAATGTGATGGTCTCTTTGGAGGCACTTGCATTAGCATTGATAATGGCTTGTCGTAGTGAGCCGTCTCCTGTAGTGGCGGTGTTCGTAACTAAGTATGGATTTGAAGCGGCTGAAGCCGAAAACTCAGAAGAACTAAGTGTAGCGTTTGCTGCAGATTCATCATCTACCACGACTGCCACATAGGTCTTTCCTGTATCGAACGATCCCGTCACGCTCCAGCTTCCGTCTCCAAGAACGACGTTTGTAAATTGACCGATAAGCAACGATCCTTGGTCAAGGTTGCAACCATCTTCCGCCTCGTAAATGACAATGTCAGAGTTTTCTTCAGCCGTTGAAGTTCCTGAAATGGTGCCACTTGTAACTGATGCAATGACCGGTGCGTCAATGAGTGGGGTATTGAAGCTTATTCCACCTTTCTCATTGCATAGGAAATTGTTTGCATGGATCAAGTTTCCTGCTAATTCTGAGCCTATCACTTCAATTCCGTAATCTCCGCTATATCCGAGTGTATTTGCTTCATTTAATCCTGTCCCTCCAATCTCCACTCCAATATTCCCCGTTGGACCTCCAAAATGGATATTGGAGTTGATGTTTTTCAGAGGAGTCACGCCATCGGCTTCTACACCGATTTTGTTATTCCGAACCGTCACGTTTCTAACTTGAATAACAACTGTAATTCCATTTCCTGTAGCAGTAGAGTTACTAGAAGCAACCTGGCCATTTCCTGATATGACATTATCGGTAATGAAGTTATTACTGCTAGCAGCATCTAGTGCATTGAGACTAATTCCACTCGCTTTATTTCCAAAAGTGTTATCTACCAATACGGTTACACCGTCTCCATCTAACGTGATGTTTCCTTCTCCATTAATGTCAACTCCGATAAAGTTGGAACTAATATTAAGGTTCGTTTGATCTCCCTGAACACTAATACCATCATCTAGGTTAGCACCTATTGTGTTGTTGGTAATGGTGATATCGGAAGCCCCTGTCCCTATTAGTCTAATTCCTTCTCCTTGATTTCCCAATGGAGAAAGTCCATCGCTAGTTAAGCCAATGATGTTATTATTGATAGTATGGTTAGTAACCGTTCCTCCTCCCATGACGATCCCAGCCGTTCCTCCATTGGCAGAAACCACATTTCCATCAACCAACACGTCGTGAGAACTTGCAACTAATTCAATACCATTTCCACCATTTCCTAGTGCGGAAGTACCAGCTGCATTTAGTCCGATGTAATTGTTAAGTATGCTTCCTGTTGACACACTATTCACAATAATACCATCAGCGTTCGTACCAGAGTCATTACCAGAAATAACATTTCCTTCACCAGACCCAACACCTCCTATGGTGAAAGTGGTTGTCCCAGCGATATTAATACCTCCAAGGTCATTACCCATCGCTGCATTACCGGATGCATCAGTACCGATATAGTTTCCTTGCACCACCAACCCGGTCAAGTTTCCTGCAGTGTTTATTCCGTATCGACTCGATCCTGCACCTGAGATCACGTTTCCTTCACCTAAGCCTGAATCTCCACCAATCGTAAGGACATTGACCGTACCAATTGTTGCAATTCCATATTGTGTATTGGAAGAAAGAAGTCCGTTTGCATCCAAGCCGATCCAGTTGCCTTGTATGGTAGCATTATCCGCTCCGACTATGTAGATACCTGTGTTGCTATTTCCGTGAATGATATTCCCTGACCCTGCAGCACCTATGACCGCATTGGCTCCACCATTTACAGTGATTGCTGCATTCTGTGGGTTACTCACAATTGATCCTGTAGTTCCAGTTATAATCAACCCGTATATCTGAACATTATCAGCATCAATTCGAAAGCCCGTATTGTTGGATGGAACGGCCGTTGCATCTATGGTCACCATGGTACTTTCGCTACCAAAAGCCCAACTCGGCTGTGTAGTTCCATCGATGATAGTTCCTGCTGCTGTAATAAATGGAAGTGCTGATTGAAGACTAATTACATGTGGCCCTGCTCCGGAGATGTTGAATGTGATGGTTTCACCGCTGCTCGCATTGGCCGTCTCAATGGCATTTCTAAGTGAACCAGCTCCAGAATCGTTGGTATTGGTAACTATGTATGGTGAAACTGTGGCCGAAGCAGAAAACTCAGACAGTCCAACTGTGGCATCATTTACTATGGCTACATAACTATCAGTAGTAGAATAACCTCCAGAGGTGATTGACCATGCGTTTGTACTTACAGATGTAGACTCTATAAAAACAGCTCCCTGATCGTCCGCACAAGTAGCATCTATGGTATAGATATCCACAATCGTACCATTCGCTGCTGTGGATGTTCCTGCAATCTCCGCCGCACTGACAGAAGAAATGACCGGAGCATCCACGGTCGCCGGGTCGGTACCAAAATTGATTCCCAATCCAGAATTACAGAAGAATGAGTTGCTGTTACTCACGCTAACGCCTGTGTTTAAATCTGCCCTACCAAAAAACAGTATGCCGTCCGTGCCATTATGGGCAATGGTATTTGCGTCGATTTCGATATTCGTAGCTGACAACATGTAGATACCTGGCCCTATGTTTCCATATCCTGTAGTTCCATTGGTTTCTACCCCTATCTTGTTGTTTTGAATGAGAATGTTCGAACTGCTCTGCACGTCAATTCCTCGGTCAGTGGATCCGCTATCACCATTTCCTGAAATCACATTTCCGGTGATCTCTATTCTGTTGGTGATATTGTCTATTCCATTGGCATTGATATAAATAGCCGAATTCAAATTCGCAAGTGCTGTACCAATGGCCGTTCCGGAACTATTTGTGCCGATAAAGTTGTCCCTGATTTTGGCATCTGATGTAATTCCGCCACCGTTGATACTAATTGCAGAACCTCGTATCCCTGAGATGGTATTATTTAAAATTTGAACGCCTGTTGTATTTACTGAAATGCCAATACCGTTCACACTACTGGCTGCAGATTCGATAGCAGTATCTCCAGTACTATTTAATCCAATAATATTATTCTGAATAAGCAGGTTACTTGGACTTCCCTGAATATGAATTTCACTGTTGAACGCCGACCCTGCAATGACATTCCCATGTGCCGTATTCGCACTACCAATATCTACATTAGTCGCACTGGTTATGGCAATTGAATAATCGTTACCAAAGTCATTGTTTCCATTTCTATCCGTTCCGATCAGGTTTCCATATACATGGATATTATCATTTCCTGCTACGATTCGAACTCCAATATCATTGCCATTGCCATTTGCTGAAATCAGGTTTCCTTCACCAGCTCCCATTTCTCCTCCTATGGTAACCGCTTGGGTACTGCTCAAGTTGATTCCATGACTATTATTTCCATCCGGAGATAATCCGTCAGCCGTAGTTCCTATTCTATTTGACTGAATGATACCCCCTGTTATTCCCGAGATATTGATCCCCATCTGGTTATTACCGGAGAAAACATTTCCCTTTCCTGGCGAACCAATCACAATCCCATCTGAATTGAAGTTGACCTGAAGCCCGTCTGCATTGAAGTTGGTAATATGCAAACCATAGAGCTCTACTCCGGGTTCATCGATAATCAAGCCATCTATCCCAGCCCCTGCGGAGCTGCCATCAATCGTAACCATCAAACCTGCATCCATATCCCAGGTTGGTTGTGTAGATGCATCAATGATCATACCTGCGTTACTGGTATTGTCAACAGTAGGCAAAACACTTGTTGGGCTAATGATCCAAGGACCTGCCCCGGAGATGTTGAATGTGATCGTCTCTTTGGATGCACTGGCATTGGCATTTTCGATTGCTTGTCGAAGTGATCCTGGCCCAGAAACAGCCGTATTCGTCACCACGTATGGTGCGATTAGATTAATCGTGTTATTACTTTGTGGAGTGATCATCTGGTTTCCAGCCGCATCATATGTGAAAGCCCCCGGCTCCACTTTCACTTCTTCGTTTCCATCAGGCGTTCCACCAATGCTCAAATCAATTTCCACTTGAGTTCCGGAAATAACCGTAAGCCCAGTTTCAGTCACGCTCGCAACCCCGCCTTCTACAGTCACACTCATGTTGGCAAGTACTATGTCAGTCAATCCATCTTCATCGCTGAAGACATTTTCGCTGAAATTAACTGTAAGAGTTGCGTTATCAGCGGAAAGTGACACTCCGGTAATAGTAGGCGGTGTAAAGTCTGTAGTTACGGATGACGCATCATCTACAGCCGTCACGGTAGTTCCCGCATTGCCAGTCAAGTCTTCAAAGTCAATGGAGAACGTGACCGCTCCTTCTGTATCTGAAGGTGAGATATTGTACTCCACAACCCAAGCTAGTGGCCCTCCAGTTACTGAAGGTGTGCCCTCCATTAACATGCCTCCGAGGTTGAACACTGGATTGATATTGGTGATCTCTTCACTTGAAGTAAATGAGAGTAATATTCTGTCTGTGTCTGTTGCGAAGAAATTATTTCCTGAATCGTCTAGTCCAATGGTTACACTGGATAGGCTTGGGTCTGTATTATCTGTAGGCAAAGCATCACCAATAGATGGATTTGAAGTTACCCAGGCGGCATTCAAATCAGCAAACCCTGTTAATGTTCCTGGATTGGGTGTTCCCGCCAAATCTCCCAACGTGCCTGATCCCGGACCTTCTGAGAAATTGTAATAAGCTACTAGATTCGGAGATTCATCCCCGTTCAATTCTACGTTTCGGAAAGCATCGACCTGAGCAGCCGTCCTGGCTGTATTCCAAACCCGAAGTTCATCGATTTGTCCATCCCACGGAGCTACTCCAGAAGCAGCAGAACCTATTGTCGTAGGGATAGCAAAGTTCGGTAAGGTCGCAGGAATAGTCCCTGTAAAAGTCAAGGATTGCTCTACCCCATCGAGGTAATATTTCAACCTATCAGCATTGGTCGCTCCCGTACCATCATAAACCAAGGAAATATGATACCATGTGCCAGGAAGTAAGTTTGCTGCTCCCTGAGCCAAAATAGATGCTGAACCTACATAGCACACAAGCGACCAGTTACCTCCTGCTGGAGTGTGGGAGTTGATTTGCCATTCTAAATCTCCCGCTCCCGAGTCATGACGAGCAGCAATAACCTGACTTATCGCATCCGTATCCTTATTGACCCATGCTGACACTGTGAATTGATCAGTAAAATCAAAGGCTGGATCATCGGGAACGTTGACATAGTCTGTAGTTCCATTAAAATCAAGGGCATAGTTTGGTGGAGCAACAGTTGAAAAGTCTACTCTGTTTACTGAAGATTGTACATTTGGAGTCCCTTCATCGTCCTGAGCAACCACGTACACATGGTAGCTGGTCAAAGAACTCAGTCCGGAAATAGTCGAAATCACATCAGAACCCAGAGCAGCAATCGGGAAGTTTCCGGATACAACCTGACCAGTACCTCCCTGTCCGGTACCTGCAAGCACTTCTGTGGTAGATGGCTCAGTAATTCCTCCATCGTCGAGGACAACTACGTAGTAAGTATGGCCAAGCTCATTAAGTTGAACATTAAGGTCTACATTGTCTGAATTGATGTTACTTATGTTCGGTGTTGAATTTAGAAAAATCGGAGCACTTGTATCTGCAAAAGCCCCAGAAGTCACCCAATTGGAGATTGCCCCTGACAAGCCGAAAGGTCCGTTAAGTAATCCATCATTTCCATTTCCACTGTTGTCAAAAAGCATAGTAATTGTAGGGTTTGGATTTCCAGGGCTTCCCTGATCAAAGGTGTAATAAGCCTCCAAGCCGGACTCAGCTCCTGTAAGCACACCATAAATATTTGGAATAATCTCAGTGTTAAGGTCTCTAGCAGTATTCCAAACCCTGACCTCATCCATTTGACCGTCTAAAAAGAAAGCACCATTCTCACTGCCCACGTACATATCTCCTGAAAAAGAGGCTGTAGCGAGTGCAACGCTATTGGTTGTAAGCGTTTGAGCCATCCCATCAATGTAGATGTTGACAGTCGATTGGTCTTTTACCAAGGCCAAATGATGCCATTGATCATCCAGGATCGATGTGGTAACAACTTCAACATTGTCTACCGTCGAAGCTCCGTCATCTGTAGCATAATAAAACAGTGCTCCAGCTGCCTGATCATATCCAAAATATAGTTCGGATAAAACATCGTCTGTTATTGAAAGAACTCTAAAATCATCATCTGCTGTTTTTATCCAACACTCGATCGTGAATGTTTCATCCAAGGCAAAGGTTGGAGAAGTCACCACTACCTCATCATTTGTCCCATCAAAATCCAAAGCATTACCAGGCGCAACCATAAATTCTCTAACCTCGGAGTAGGGGCTAGTATTGCTACCTTCAGTTACAGTTATTCGGTATTGGTAATTTGTTCCTACTGTAAGTGTCTCCGAAATAGGAAAACTTGAGCCTTGAGCATCACCAGCTGTTAATGTTTGACTTCCTAGTGGCGTAGTAGCAAAGCCGTCGTTTGACCATTCGATATTGATTTGATCAGCAAATGGGATCGCTTCCCAATTAGCTGTGAAGCCTGATGTGGTAACATTAGTCGCTTGATAAAGGGTCGGAGACTGGGCTCCAGAAGCAGTCCAGTTTGGAGATGTATTAGAACCACCAGCTGCACCATTCCAAGTTCCGTTGTTATTTCTGGCTAAGTCAGAAAGGTTTGTTCCGGAAGTCTCATCGAACCTGTAGTACGCTACCAAACTTGATTCGCTTATTGTAATTGGAGCAAACATATTTGACTGAATATCTGCTGCACTCCGAACGGAATTCCAAACTCTAATCTCATCCATCTGGCCCTCGAAAAAACGTCCAGGAGATGGGTTGTTGTCACGACCTATACGAACGACATTGGTCGAAGAAGCAATGGAAGTCATAGATGTTGGATGAGTCGTACTGGCTATGCCATCAAGGTAGAATATGACATCAGAGCCATTGTAAGTCACGGCCACATGATGCCATTGACCATCGTTTACAGCACCAAGGCCACTTTCCTCTGTTTCAAAGGTGGTTCCGTCATGAATGTAAAATCTCAACAGACCATCCGGTGTATTACCTGATAGATCTCCAACTAAAAAAGAAAAGCCTTCAAATGGCGAGAGCTCTTCAAAGTTGTTGATGATTTCACCTAGCCCCTTAGTCGTATTGATCCACGCCTCAATGGTCAGCACCGAACCCAAATCAAAGTCTGTAGAATTTGGTATTTCTACAAAATCATCGGTACCGTCAAAATCAAGCGCATTGCTCTGAAGCGTAGCAGTGGTACTAAACTGTGAAGCAGCATTATTCAGATTGCCTGTCAGATCAGTAGCAACACTGGCGAAAATATCGGCAGTCACATTGCCATCTGCATTTGGATACAAGTCAACTGTGTAGTTCTGTGCATCCACTGCAATGAAGTTTGTAGGAACTGCATTAGTTATTGTCAAATCTCCCAAGTCAAAGCCAAACACATCCTCTCCAAAATCGATGCTTAATTGGATAGGGGAGTCAAACGCAGTACTTGAGCTGGAAATCAGTGGAGTTGGTGCAGTAGCATCAAGGGTTGAAGCTACTGTGATCGTGGGAGAATTGGTATTCTGTGCAGCGCCTGTAATAGTTCCATCATTGGTGTCGTAAGGCGACCCAGCATTTTCGCCAACCAAATCATCTAATAGACCTCCCTCAAGATTCATAGGGTAGTAAGCCACCAAGTCTGGCTCGGTTCCATTCAATTCTTCATCTTTGAAAGCAAGAATTTGCTCAGCGGTTCTAGGGGTACTCCACATCCTAATCTCATCCAAAGAGCCATCCAAAATTCGATCACCAGAGCTAATATTTCTGCCAAGTTCAATCGTGTAAGAGGCTGTGCCCGAAAAGTCAGTCACTGTTCCAGTTGACGTAGCTACTAAAGCTCCATCAATATACAATCTGGTACGATTATCTGACGACTTCACACCAGCAAAGTGATGCCAGTTACCATCGGAGATAGGAGCATTTAATTCTTGGCCTCCTCCGTTCATAGGTGGGTTACGAAAAATAAACCTAAACTGATCATCAGCTCCCACACCCGCAAATATGCCTGTGTTGGAACCTGCTATATTGACGAAAGAATGGTGTCTGCCAAAACTGTTGAGTTGAAACCATCCCTCAATAGTAAAGTCCCCTTCATAAAACTGGCTATTGGGAACTAATACAAAATCATCTGAACCATCAAAAGAAAGCGAGTAATTAGGAGCTAAAGCGCTCAAATCAAATGTGTACGTTCCTTCATCGCCATCATTACTTAAAACAGTAACAGTAGCCAACTTAGTCCCGAAAGAACTCGGTGAAACAGTGATATCAAATGTCTCTGAAGAACCTGCTAAGACCGTAAAATCGTAAGGTGTGGGTGAACCAGGAGCATTAGAAATGGAGTAGTCTGCTCCTGAAATTTGAACATCGCTCACATTCAGGTCAAGAGATCCAGTATTGACAATTGTAAAGGTTTTAATAGCTGTTCCGCCTACAGGGACATCCCCAAAATCAGTATCATCGGAGATATCTGGCGTAGCATCTCCTGAGGAGATAATGACCCCATTTCCAACTACTTCGATTTCCTGATTGACAATGGAAGTAGCGACTGTTGGAACATCTGCACTTGTGAGAGTTGGCGAGCCTGTCAATGTTCCTGAATTTCCATGACTGGACAAGTCATTTAACACATCTCCTATGATATCCTGAAAGTTGTAATATCCATGCAGATTCGTTTCTGAGCCTGTTAATTCCTGATCGTATAATGCTGCAATCTCAGCATCTGATCGAGACTCGCTCCAAAATCGGGTTTCATCCATCTTGCCGTCAATGATGAATGAACTACCTCCCGTGGTTGAATTGTACGTACCTAGTTGAAAAACGAAATCGGTGAAAGGAGCCGGTAAGTTAAGGTCGTTGTTAAATGTTATTTCTTCCTGAAATACGCCATCTAGGAAAATGCGGGAAGTTCTTGATGAACCTGTATACGTAACCGCTACATGAGTCCATACATTGATAGGTAAAACAGTGCTTGTGAGCATATCGTCACCTCCACCAATATGATGCAATCTAATTTGATTGCTATTATCAGCATCATAGCCTATTACAACCAGTTCGTTAATATTCAGAGCACTACTTCCCCACCAGGCAAACCATCTATGTCCTGTTTGCGCAGCATCAATTTTAATCCATGTCTCGAAGGTATGATCATTATTTCCATCAACAAACATAGGATCTGCAACCTCTGCATATTGAGTGGTGCCATTGAAATCAATGGCAGTGTTTGGCTCAATAACCCCTAAAGTAAAATACTCTCCATCGGTAATGTTGATACTGTTGAACTGAACCACATCACCAGTAAAGCTTGCCGCAGCAAAATCTGAGGAGGCAGCACTGAAGTCCCCATCTCCATCTACTAGTAATCTAAAATTAGATGCATCAAGCAAGGCAGGATACCCTTCGCCCGCCAGATCAAACTCAAGCGTAAGGTTGCCCACATCTCCATTGCTTTCTTCCGCACGCCATACCCTGGACATACGTCCGTCCACCACACCGGAAGGGATATTGGCAATATTCCTCGCCGCATATGCTGCATCTCCTCCATCGTTACCTGCTACAAAGAATAAATTGTCCGTAGAAAAAGCATTCGTATTCGCAGCATTATCTGCCGCTATACCTCCCTTACCAATGGCCAAAACAGCACTGGTATTTTGGCTTTTGGACTGTCTTTGATCAAGTGCTGAGCCATCATCTCGACCTATAGCCATGATATCGTTATTGTAACTCGCATTTACGGAGGCATCCCAAATGACTGTGCCATCAGATGCTACGTAGTTAGTGGCTGATGTTTGACTGAGCGTGATCCCGTATTTGATAGCCAAATAAGATTCTACTTTTTCCTTATCCGTAGTGGGGATCAGCTCATTGTAAACAATGAACTCTGCAATTTGCCCGCTCCACGGTTCAGACCCAAGGTTATTGATTGCCCCAATGGTCAGCCCCGTACGTCCATCAGAACCATTGTCTACTGTAACCGGACCTACTTCAGAATTCCCATCTATCCAGCCCCTAAAGTCTGAGGTGGTGTATTCAGAAAACGAGATGTAACTCTGGTTCGCGACTATGTCAAAATAATTCCCTACCTCGTTTGTTGTTCCCTCAAAGAAGACAAAATTGGTATTAGGTACATCTCCACGATCATCTAAACCGATGGTTCTATGAAAGCTTCCATTGTCATGACCAAACAACTTTCTGTAAGGTGAGTCTGTGTCTTGATTACTTTTAAAGACAATAATGGTGGTCAGGTTCGGCGTAACTAACGGATTGATATCAAACGGAACATTCATATGGTCCTCAAGACCAGGAGAGGTATTTCCATCAAAAACTATTGAGGGGTTAAAGTTGATAGCATTGTTACCTAAGGCTGGTTGCCTTAGTGCCGTTCCTTGAGTTGCATTTAGGGAACCTCGAGATTGATCGTCCCATTGAGACACGTTGGGAGAAGTCGTCACCCCATCATCCGCTTTTAGCCAAAAAGCGAGATTTGCGGAAACGCCTCCAGGAGAGGCACTAAGAACAGAAATCCAATTTGACGTATTCCCTGAAAGTGCAAAGCCTCCTGTACCTGTATTCAATGTTCCATCATGGCCATTTCCAGATATATCAGACAATGTCGTCACCGCTGAGTTGTTTCCTCCAGCAATACCTGAGTTGAAATCAAACGACATAATCAGTCCTGTGCCAGAAGTGAGGCTATTGTCCATGTTTTGTTGGATTTCCGTGGCAGTACGTAGCGTACTCCAGACACGCACTTCGTCAATTTCGCCATCGAAAAATTGAGCAATAGCAGGAGCATTTTCGCCAATCATCAGCGGTTGAGCAGATGCGGGATAATCAGTGTATGTAAATGCTGATCCCGCAGCTACACCGTCTACATAAAACTGAGAACCATTGGCAACAGCATGCTGAAAAGTCATTGCGACATGATGCCAGTTACCATCTGCCACAAAAGTCCCTGAAGATTTGATCGATCCATCCCATGTAACCAGATTCCCATCAAGTACCCACATTCCAAAGAGTGGATTGCAAGACAAAATACTATTAAATACTCCATCTATGGCAGCATCACTTGTTTTGATCCAAGCTTCAATGGTACCCGCATTCAGATCGTTGAAGGCGGCATCATTCGTTACGGTAACGTAATCTTCCGTTCCATCAAAATTGAGTGTGTTGTCTTGAGCCAGGAGATTATTAAATGAGGCGAAGAAAAAGAATAGAAGAATTCCAAGTCGGAAAATGGCGGTTGGTTGTCTCATCAGCGGTTTCAAATTAGCAGAGCGAAATTACAAAATTCATAGCATCGGAATAAATAGAACATTCCAGATTTAAAAAAAAGTTGTTTAATTTACTGCTTTAAAGTGCAATTAATTTTTGGAATATTAATATTTCGATGAACAAGTCAAAATAGACGATTAAATTTTGAACCCCTAGGTAACGTTATGTTCAAATCAATGACTTCTAATCAGTATTGCACCTGCTTATCAAATATGAATCATTTTGACATCAAAATAATTATTCGTTATTTTAAATAATTGTGAATTTTAACCAAACCGCCATGACACGTTTATTGTCTTTTATTTGCCTGACGACACTTTTAGCAATAAGTATTCCAGGGTTTTCACAATACCAGTTTGAGAGCAAAAAAGCTGAAAAGCTCTACAACAAACTAGAAGGATATTATGCTAATTATGAATACGATAAAATTCTGAAAAGCGAGTCAGATATCGAAGAATTCTACTTTGATAAGGGTGATACACTCACCGCGCTGATGTACAATTTCCTAGGTGAATCGTATCTCTATTGGAGCAATGATATGCAAACGGCTCTTAGTTTCTATGAGAAGGAGTACGATCTCAGGAAATCTCTTGGAAACAAAGATTTGAGCTCTGTTGCCTTCAATATGGGATATATCAAAGATGAGCTTGGCCGGTACAACGAGACAGAAGAGCTTTATCTCGAAGTTTTGGATATCGAGGAAAAGAAAAACGGACTTAAAAGCGAGGATTATTATACTGCTGCCTTCACACTGGCAGAGCATTATATGTTCACAGAAGAGGTAGATAAGGGGTTGGAACTTTGTAAAAAACTAGGAAGACAAAGCGTAAAGAAAAACTCTTTTGAAGATGCCATGGTCACCAAAACCTCTGGTGATTTATATGGCATTGCTGGTAACTACAGCAAATCCGAGCGCTTGCTTAATAGTGCTCTCAAAATCCTCAATGACGAGGGACTTTATGCCTCTGAAGAATATGTAAGCACGCTTGTCAGCTTAGCTGGACAATACAACCGAGTAGGAAAGATTCCGCTTGCTGAAGAAGTCTATCTGGAAGCAAAATCGATTTTGGACAGACTGCAAGGTGACATGTCTGAGTATCACCTTATTCTAGATGGTAATCTTGCACAGAACTACACCTCGCTTGGCAACTACGAAAAGGCGGAGAAGCTTTTTCTTCAAAACATAGAGTTGGACAAAGAATTCTATGGGGATAATTCTTATCCTGTAGCTATTGATGCGGGTAATCTTGCAGATAATTATAAACACGCCGGTCGACTGGCTAAAGCCGAAGAGTATTATTTAATAGCGGGGGAGATTTATAAGGAAGTCTCTGGAGAAGAAAGTGTTGCCTATGGAAGAATCCTCCAAAACCTTGCTTTCGTAAATACCAAAAAAGGCGAGCTTGAAGATGCTAAGATGCTCGGTAAGCAAGCTGTAGATATTTTCGAAAAAGCAGAAGCGAATAGCAGACAGCAAGCATTTGCAAATTATTATCTAGGTGAAGCATATTTTGCCAATGATGAGCTGGATGGAGCAGAAAAGTATCATCAAAAGGCGCTTGATTTACGAGAAAAGGCGCTTGGAAAAAACCATCCAGACTATGCCGTCAGTAGTACCAAGATGGCCATACTCAATTGGAAAAAGGAAGATCATAAAACAGCGCTTAAGTTCTACAAAGAAACTTTTGATAACTACTTCAACCAAATCAATGTCATCTTCCCAATTCTAAGTGAGGAAGAAAAAACTAAGTTTTATTACAACAAGCTGAAACCGGCCTTCGAGCAATACAACTCCTTCATCATAGAAACCAGTTCTGAGGATAAGTCCTTGATTGGTGAAATGTACAACAACCAATTATCTACAAAAGGACTGATTTTATATGCTTCTGGAAAAGTAAGAGCTTCAATTTTGAACAGTGGAGATTCGACACTTATAGAAAAATACGAAACATGGATTGAGCAGAAAGAATCATTGGCCAAACTATTCAGTGCTGGAGACCTGCCTGTCGATGTTAGAAACAGGCGTATTGATTCGCTTACAGAACGATCCAATAATCTCGAAAAGTCCCTTAGTCAGTCCAGCTCTGCTTTCGCGGCAACACTAGAGAAGAAAGATCTCAAATGGCAGGACATTCAAAAGCTGATGAAACCCGAAGAAGCGGCAGTTGAAATCATACGATTCAGAGACTTCTCTACGGATTCTGCGGGGATCTTCACAGATGAGGTCTATTACGCAGCACTCATAGTCACATCTGAAACAAAAGAAGCACCTGATCTTGTCGTGATGAGAAATGGGAAACTTATGGAATCGAGATACCTCTCCAACTATCGCAATGCCATCAAGTATAAGATAGACGAAGACTATAGCTATCGATTATTTTGGAGACCCATTGCCAATAAACTTAAAGGGATCAAAAAAGTATACTTTTCTCCTGATGGAGTCTTCAATCAGCTAAGTATCTATACCCTTAGAAATCCAGCAACTGGAAACTTTACACTCGATGAGCTTGATATTCAGGTAGTGACTAATACCAAAGACCTTGTCGCGATCAATACACCAGACAATTCCTCTGGAGAATCTTATTTGTTTGGATATCCTAATTATAATATGGGAATCATTGATGCAGAAGCTGAGGAAAAATCCTCAGAAAGTTCAGCAGAATCTGCGGCAAAAGCTGCTACTGAAAATCGCGGACGTGGAGTCAGTCGCGGAGGCGAAAGAGGAGCGAGAGGAAAAGATGATGGAGCAGAACTTGCAAGGGGAGGGTCTATTCCGAGAGGACTGAGAGGAAACATGCTACGATACATGCGCTCCAACCAGTTACTGGCACTACTACCAGGAACCAAGAAAGAAGTTGCGTTAATCGATAGCCTTTATAAGTTTAAAAATGCCGAAGTAACTACACTTTTGAGTAACAACGCATTGGAGGACAGCATCAAAAAGGTTAATAACCCGAAAGTACTCCACATTGCCACTCACGGATTCTTCCTTGAAAGTGACGAGGAGGATGAAAGTGCCGACGCTTACGTGGAAAATCCTCTATTGAGATCTGGGCTGATTCTAGCTGGAGCTAACAGCTTTATTGCAAATGGAGCTATATCAGATACCCAGTCTTTTTCAGAGGACGGAATATTGACTGCTTATGAAGCAATGAATCTGAATTTGGACAATACCGAACTTGTCGTGCTATCCGCCTGTGAGACCGGCTTGGGTGAAATCAAAAACGGAGAAGGGGTATATGGCCTTCAGCGTGCATTCAACGTTGCTGGGGCAGAGACCATGATTATGTCGATGTGGACTGTAGATGATGATGCCACTCAAGAGTTGATGACCATTTTCTATGAAGAATGGCTAGCAGGCAAAAACAAACAAGAAGCCTTCAACACAGCACAAAAAAGATTAAAAGCCAAGTGGAAATCTCCTTACTACTGGGGAGCTTTTGTAATGGTAGGAGGCTGAGAAAAGTAAAACATTATGATTTATCAAACCCGGAGTTTAATCGCTCCGGGTTTTTTGTTTGTTGTCGATTCCGCATGTCTATTTGACAACTAGTTTTCTAAAAAGGGTTTTGACCTCAATAAGGTAAAGTCCTGAGGGCAGTTGGGAAACATCAATACGGCTATCTTCCTTTGGATTCAATATTTTCAAAACCTCCGTTTCCATTGAGAAATTAGATTAGAAAATCTTTTCCTCCATTGTCTTGATAACCTCAATGGGAATTTTCCTAAAAATCTTTAACTTGATAGTATCACACCCTACATTCATCATGAAACTCAGATTAATCCTTCTATCGACCCCCATCCTCGCCATTCTGATTTATGTTTTACTAACACAGCGTGAGCAAGATTTGCCAACTAACTATATCACAGTTTGCTCCTCCGCACCCCAACAGTTTGCTGGCTTTACATCCGATGCATCGTTTGTAAACATTCATCAAACCCCAGAAGCCCTACAAGACTATGAATACAAAGGGAAGATGATCAAATACAACGTTCTAGATGGAAAACAGGCAAACGCATATTTCATAAAGTCAGCCACAGAGTCAAACGATTATCTCTTTGTGATTCATGAGTGGTGGGGATTAAATGATCATATCAAAAAAGAATCTGACAGACTTTACTCAGAGTTGGGAAACATCAATGTAATTGCTTTGGATCTCTATGACGGCAAAGTAGCCACCACAAGGGAAAATGCTGCAAAATACATGAATGCTGTAACCGACAAAAGAGCCAAATTGATTATTGCAGGTGCGAAAAAACTAACCAACGGAAAGTCCAGAATATTCACAATAGGTTGGTGCTTTGGCGGTGGCTGGTCCTTGCAAACGGGCATTGAATTGGGAAAGCGAGCAGCCGGAACGATCATGTTTTATGGAATGCCAGAAAAAGACGTTGATCGACTAAAAATGCTCAAGTGCGATCTATTAGGCTTATTTGCTGCTAAAGAAAAGTGGATCGCCCCTGAAGTAGTCGCGCAATTCGAAAAAGATCTTTTCACCGCCAAAATTGAATTCTCCATCAAATCCTATCAGGCAGAACATGGGTTTGCCAACCCAAGCAATCCACGGTTTGATAAGGAAGCTACTGATGATGCTTATAAAAAAGTAATGGCTTTTATTCAGGTTAGGCGTTAGTACTGTCGATTATATATTTTAACTGCCTTAATCAAGGATTTTTCTCTTTTATGAAGTAAAATCATTGGGATTGTCATCGTAACTACTCCGGCAATTATCAGCCCATTAATCTTAGGCTTTTTATCTGGATCAACATCTTGACCAACACTATCATCTATCATTTTAACAAGCCCTCCTAAAGTCATTGCTCCTCCTAAAATGAGTCCTCCATAGGATAATATTACCTTTGTTTTATGCTTGGTAAGTTGTGCAAGTGCTGGTTGATAACCATCCAAATCATTTTTTAAGTTTTTGGGTTTCAACAAAGTAGTCGATTGGTCATCTTTTTCGTAGTAGTAATAATTTTTCTGTCTCCAGCTACCTCCCGCCATATAAGTATTCCCAAACCCTGGTTGAGGTCCATAACCTCCTGAATAAACCATCTTGCTAAAAGTATAGACATTGATTTTACCATATTCAATTCTTCGCATCTCGATATTCGATATTCTTTTGAGATCACGAAAAACATAGTATTCAGCTGATGTCTGATAATAATCTATAAGTTTTAATTCTATCTTAAGAGAATCATCTAACAAGAGGTGATTTGGCTTAAATACTGGGTTCTTTTTTTTAATACTCTGAGGGAAATATACTTTTTTTGACTTCAGACCTACTTCCAATTTGTTTTGACCGCATAAAACTTGAACGGATAAAACTGCAATGAACAATACAATCGTTTTTTTCATAAAGTAAAATATTTGACTTTCGAAATTAGTAAAATATTTTGCTCCCATTGAGACAAGCGTGAATTAGACATATATCATAATAATTCAAAAGCTTCAGAGACCAATAAAAATGAATTTCATTTCCCCATCCCTTCATTTACCTTTACTCACATGAGTGAAAAAAAGAAACTGTTTCTGCTGGATGCACTGGCTCTGATCTATCGTTCGCATTTTGCATTAAGCAAAAACCCAAGAATTACATCCAAAGGAGTAGATACTGGGGCCATTATGGGCTTCACCAATACCGTTCTTGAAATTATTACCAAGCAAAAACCAACACACCTTGGTGTAGCGTTTGATACGCATGCTCCAACTTTTCGACACATCGAATACAAAGAATATAAGGCCAATCGCGATGCACAGCCTGAGGAAATAGCTGTAGCAATTCCCTACTGCAAAAAGATTCTGGATGGAATGAATATTCCTATCATAGAGCTGGATGGATATGAAGCAGATGATCTGATAGGAACTTTGGCCAAAAAAGCACCAAAAGAGGAGTTTGATGTATACATGATGACTCCAGACAAAGATTACGCGCAGCTTGTAGATGATCATATTTTCCTATACAAACCAGCCTACATGGGCAATGCTGTAGATACTTTGGGGATTCCTGAAGTCCTTGCCAAGTTTGACATTGAAAGAGTAGATCAAGTCATTGATTTTCTCGGTTTGAAAGGAGATGCCGTGGATAATATTCCCGGAATCCCTGGAGTAGGCGATAAAACAGCCGTCAAACTGCTTAAGGAGTTTAGCACGGTAGAAAACATCGTTGCGAACGCTGATAAGCTAAAAGGGGCCCTTCAAAAAAAGGTTGTCGAATTTGGTGAACAGGGTATTTTCTCTAAAAAACTAGCTACGATCAAAATAGATTCTCCTGTCGATTTCGATGAAGATCAGCTCTCGAAGAAAGATCCGGATAAGGATAAGTTACTGCCGATTTTCGAAGAACTCGAGCTTCGAACTATCATGAAAAGAATCTTTGTGGAAGAAGTGGCTGCTACACCAGCAAAGGATTCTTCTCAATTGGGGTTGTTTGGAGGAGATGGCGAGGCGCTTGACCTAGGCACTTCAAAAGAGCAGTTCAGCACCGAGAATTCAAAGTATCATCTGGTAAAGACGGAATCCGAAAGAGCTGATTTGATCAAAAAACTAGCCGGATCAAAAGAGTTTTGCTTTGATACCGAAACGAATAGTTTAGATACCAGAGAAGCCAAACTTGCAGGTATTGCCTTTAGTCTGAAAAAGGGAGAAGCCTTCTATGTTGTCATCCCTGAAGATGAAACAGAAGCGCAAAACATCGCCAATGAATTCAAAGACGTACTCGAAAATGAGACCATCCTTAAGATTGGCCAAAATCTAAAATATGACATTCAGGTTCTCCGAAACTATGACATCCATGTAAAAGGGAAAATCTTCGACACCATGCTCGCACATTATCTCATTGATCCGGAGACTCAGCACGGCATGGATATTTTGGCCGAAAATTATCTCAACTATAAACCAATCAAATACGAAGAGCTGGTTGGCAAAGGCAAAGCACAAAAAAGCATTCGTGAGGTGGACGAAGAAGACGTCAAAAATTATGCTTGCGAAGATGCAGATATCACTCTTCAGTTAAAGGAGAAACTTGAACCAGAAATCAAGGAACTCAAACTTGAAAAAATGCTCCATGAGATAGAAGAGCCTCTCTCTTTTGTCCTTGCAGATATGGAGTATGAAGGTGTGAAAATCGATGAACCTGCTCTGGCTGTGATGTCAAAAGAGCTGGAAGAAGCCAGCCGAATTGCTCAAGACGAAATCTTCGAAATCTCCGGTCAGCCGTTCAACATTGCTTCGCCTAAGCAACTAGGTGAGATTCTATTTGATAAGCTCAAAATCATCGAAAACCCAAAAAAGACAAAAACTGGTCAATATGCAACGGGTGAGGAAATTCTCTCCAAACTGGCCAATGAACATGAAATAGCTTCCAAAATTTTAGAGTTCAGAGAGTATCAAAAACTAAAATCTACCTATGTAGATGCTTTGCCAAAACTGGTCAGTACAATAGACGGAAAGATCCATACGGACTATAGACAAACGATAGCTGCAACAGGTCGATTGAGTTCTAATAATCCAAATCTTCAAAACATTCCGATCCGTACAGCAAAGGGTAGAGAAATCAGAAAAGCGTTTGTTCCCAGTGGAGCGGATTACACGGTATTGTCTGCAGATTACTCTCAGATTGAGCTTCGTATCATGGCTTCTTTCTCCGGGGATGAGAGCATGGTTGAAGCATTCCGCAATGGAGTGGACATTCATACCAACACGGCCAGCAAGGTTTTCAAAGTTCCTCTGGATGAAGTAGAATCAGGAATGAGACGTAAGGCCAAAGAAGTCAACTTTGGAATTATCTACGGGATATCGGCTTTCGGTTTAAGCCAAAACCTCAATATTCCGAGAGGAGAAGCAGCGGAAATAATTGAATCTTATTTTGAGCAGTTCCCCAAGGTGAAGGAGTACATGGATAATACTATTGCTAAAGCGCATGAACAAGAATACGTGGAAACGCTACTTGGGAGAAGAAGATACCTAAGAACCATCAACACAAAGAATTTTACTCAGCGAGGTTTTGCAGAACGAAATGCCATCAACGCGCCCATTCAGGGAAGTGCCGCTGACATGATCAAAATCGCAATGATCAACATTCACAATTGGATGAAAAAGGAAAAATTGAAGTCCAAAATGATCATGCAGGTACATGATGAATTGGTTTTTGATGCACACAAAGATGAAGTAGAACACCTCAAGGAAAACGTGGATCAGTTTATGAAGACAGCAATGCCGCTAGATGTACCAATCGAAATTGGTATCGGACAAGGCGATAACTGGCTGCAAGCGCATTGATTTTAGAAAAATGGAAAAAACCCCCGGCTTATCGGAAATCAAAAGAGCCCATACTCGCATTCGAAAATTTGTGAAAGTCACGCCAGTGATGTCGTCTAGCATGATCAATGAAATGGTGAATGCCTCGGTTTTTTTCAAGTGCGAAAATTTCCAAAAGGGTGGTTCTTTCAAAATGCGTGGCGCCACGAATATGATCATGGGTTTTGCTCCAGAAGAACGAGCCAATGGCTTTGCTACGCACTCGTCTGGCAATCATGCTCAGGCTGTAGCACTAGCTGCTAAGCTCACGGGCACGAAAGCATATATTGTCATGCCAAGCAATTCCTCCAAGGTAAAAATCGAGGCTGTAAAAGAGTACGGTGGGATTATTACTTTTTGCGAACCAAACGAAACAGCAAGACAAGAGGAATGTGATAAAATCGTTGCGAAAACAAAGGCCATTTTCGTCCCTCCTTTCAATGATTATCGGATCATTGCCGGACAAGCAACAGCCGCACAAGAACTGATCGACGAGATAGATAAGCTCGATTACATACTTGCTCCCGTGGGAGGTGGCGGGCTAGCCGCCGGTACAGCACTAAGTGCTGACTGTCTGGATCCGAAGATCAAAGTAATCCTGGCTGAACCAGTAAATGCCGATGATACTTTTCGGTCGTTTCAATCAGGGAATTTGCAAAAAGTAGAAAACCCCGTCACAATCGCCGACGGACTAAGAGTATCTGTAGGGGACAGAAATTTTGATGTTATCAAAAAGCTTGTCAAAGAGGTCATTACAGTAGAAGAAAAAGAGATTATCAACGCGATGAGAATCATCTGGGAACGAATGAAAATCATCATCGAGCCCTCTTGTGCAGTGCCTTTTGCAGCAGTCCTAAAGAATCCTGAGAAATTTCAGGGCAAACAGATCGGGATTATTTTAACGGGAGGAAATGTGGATGTGAATAATCTGCCGTTTTGATTCCGAAAAACATCTTCGTTTTAGTCAACCTGGTTTCAGGAAAGAAAAAGGCTCCAAAAGCGCTGAAGCTGCTAAAGGAATCATTGGAAGATGAAGGTCTTAATTATGAAGTCTTTTTCACACAAAAAGAAAGAAACGGCTGGCAAACAGTCGAGCAAGAACTCAAAGAAAGTTTCACAGACCTCATCATTCTCGGTGGAGACGGCACGCTCAATGAAGCCATCAACGGACTTAAATACGATATCCCGGTTGGGATCATACCTTGCGGTTCTGGCAATGATTATGTCAAATGTCTCGATCTTGGAAAGACGCTAAAAGACCAGGTCAAAACATCCATCTACGGTTCGATCAAAAAGGTGGACTTGGGCATTTGCAACGACCGTAAGTTCTTAAACGGAGTAGGAATTGGCTTTGACGGTCAGATAGTCGCCGATCTGGTTACTCAAAAAACGTGGATCCAAGGAGCAGCAAAATACTACTACCATGTACTCAAAATTTTATCTTCCTACAAAGCTCAACCCTTCCATTTTCACTCAGACGCAGTAGAAAACAAAAAATCGCTTATTCTTCTTTGCATAGCCAAGGGAACCACTTTTGGAGGAGCATTCAAGCTAGTACCCGATGCAAAGCTTGACGATGGAAAACTACATATATGCGAAATCGGAGACTTGAAACCAATCAAACGATTTCTCAATATCTCTCGCTTAGGAAATGGAACTCACATCGGTTTGAAAGAAGTTGGTATCCATGTGGCTGAGAAAATCAATATAGAAGGACATGCACATCTGCATGCACATATCGATGGTGAGTATTTCGGGAATCCTCCTTTTGAGTTTGGGGTTTTAAAGAAAGAATTAAGTATTAGAGTGAAATCTTAAGCTCACGACATGTAACTTCATTCAAATACTTAATTCTCATAGTACTAAAATCAATACTCTATTTGGTATCGATCAAAGTACTGATTTGTCCAGTTAAATTTTAAAGAACTAAGCTCTCCCTCCTTATCATACTTCCTCACCGTAGCTGATTTTAAACCACCAGAAGTTCCAAAACTCGGCACATGAGGGCTTGTAAATAAAAAATATCTATAAGAGCTCGGTGAAAAGAGTATAGAACCTTTTAGTTGAGAAAGAGAATTCGTCTTCTCTTGGTCATAAAGAAATCGAGCATCTCCTCTTTTACTTCCTGTTGGTCCGCTGAAGAAATCTACTTGCTCCAGATCCCCAAATTTATTAAAATGCAGCTCCTGCTTTGAAACGTGTTGCTTTGAGGTTTCGGATAATCTGTAAAAATTCAGGGTAGCAAACTTATTGTCGGTATAGATGACTTCTGTCTCAGAGTCCACAACTATCTTATCACCCACTGGAATATAAAATTTTGAATTAATTAGTCTCCCAATAGAATCGTACTCAAATGTTCGCTTGAGATTAGAACTCCCATAATTTCGCGCAGTAACTCGACCTTGTTCATCATACTCAAAGGTCATAAGTATGGTATCAGCCAAATTATTAAAGTAAAAGGCCTCAGACACTAAAACAGAGTCTTTATAATCATAAACATTTCTGTAATGCAAAGTGGTATCTACTTCTTCTCCTCCAATGCGTCTTGAAGTTTGGCTGGTCCAGTTTACCTCCTTTATGAGTGGCTCAAGGTTCACTTCTTCTTTCTCAGGCACAATGTCTTCATCAGGGTCAGAAGAATTACACATAAACAAGCTCATCAAGACGACAACCTGTAGCGCATTCACTAAAATTTTTTTCATCATTATTCTTAGGCGTTTTATGCCAAATTAGAGAGGACTCGCAAAAAGAATGAGCCTATCCGTTCATAGTTTAGTTTCAGGAGTAAATATTTCCGCCAAATCCATTCGAATCAAAAACAATTATATTTAATCGTGATTCGAACAGCTCTTCTCTTTTTATTCTGCGGAATTCCTGCCTTTCTGTTACATGCCCAAAGCTATGAGGACAGTAAGGGGTTCGCTCTGAGTCGTACAGAAGATGAATCTGTTAAAAAAGAAATCCTATTTCTTCTCGGCGAATATCTTGTTCAAAGAAATCCGGAAAAAGCAGAGGAATATGCTAATCAATTACTTGGAATAGCAACCTCCTCAGATAGCAACGAGTGGACGCGAATCAACTACATTCATGGCACTCATTCATCAAAAGCTATATCAGGACAGCAATCTGGTAGGAGTTGAGACCCTGTACTATATCCAAAGCTTAGCAGAAACGGTAAAATCAAACTATAAAGTAGCAGCAGATGAAGTAACCTCGATTACGATGTGGAGAAATAACCATCGATATAGACACCATTTTATCCCCATAGGGCTAATCCTAAACGAACTAATCAGCAACTCCCTCAAACATGCTTTTCCCACAGGTCATGAAGGTAAACTTTCCATTTGCCTCAAAGAAGAAAACAGCAAGCTCAAGCTCAAAGTAAATGACAATGGTATTGGCGTCTCAAAAGATATAAAAACATCCCATTCATTTGGCATGCGCATGATTCAATCCCTCTCAAGAAAACTAGAAGCAGACTTTGATTTTCAATCAGGTCATGGTGCGAAAGCCTCCATTTCGATATCAAATTACAAGCTGGTTTAATATCGATAATTCGGGCGCCATCACGAGCTCTCCGTTATATCTTTTACGACAGCCCTACGGGACAGTAGTAAAAGGATGCCACTTCGATCTCGGGCGCAGGCATCTGCCAAGAGTTGAAGGTTCGAACATTTAAAGTCTGTCTGTATAAGAACTTAGATTGTTTCGATTCTGACAAGATTCTCCTCTTCGCCGACATTCTTGCAGAGGACTAGGACCGCTAAGGCAAAACATTTTTATGACGATGCGAGCACCCGAGTATCAAAACCCACTGATGGGAATAGAATTCAGGTTTCCTTAGAATGAGTTACGCTACAAAAGTCATTCCTTTGTTGACCGGAGGAAGACAAATATCCGGAATCCCTTCTCAGTTGCGATCAGTCTCAATGGACCAATGACGGAACTTAATCTTTTTCCTTTCCCCTCTTCTGCTAATTTATTTGACCATCCTTAAATGATCTTTTCAAACATAGGATGACTGGATATGATAATGAAGACAGGGTATTTAAGGGTGAAAACAACGTGAATGGAAATAGTCTACTGACTCCCGGCAACTACTTCTACATCATCAGGTTTGGGCGCAAAAAAGTAGAAAAAGGATTCATTTATGTTAAGTACAAGTACAATGAAGGGATTCGTTTTTTCCACACTAATTCTGGTTTGTGGATTCACTCATGCACAACAAGACCCACTCTACAGTCAATATCAGTTTAACCAACTTATGATAAATCCTGCTTATGCAGGAATCTATGATCGGTTTTCAGCAGGATTGATAAGTCGATATCAGTGGGCTGGCATAGAGGGTGCTCCCGTCACGAATACGCTTACGGTTCAATCCGCTCTCAAATATGGAAAAATAGGTATTGGAGGGGTTTTGCTAAACGACCGATTCGGTATCAGCGACAACTACGAACTCCAGATCTCAGGATCATACAATGTACTGATGCAAGATGCCAAGCTTGCCTTCGGTCTACAAGGAGAGCTCATCAGACATGGGTTTAATCTTAACAATCTTGAGTTGGACTTTCTGGACGACCCGGAAGTACTCAATGTCCCTCAAAGCTTCCAAAAACCAAACTTCGGAATTGGGGTCATGCACCTTCGAGAAAAGTTCTTCATAGGAGCTTCTGTTCCAAGGATATTGAATGTAAATGAATCCGATGGCTTGATTAAAAGCGAGAGATACAGAAAGCTCTATTACTTCACCGGGGGTTTTGTATTTTCTGCAAATGAACTAATCAAGTTGAAAACGGTCTCAATGATCCGATCAATAGCGGGACAAACGATTTCATTTGATCTTTTGGTCAGTGCCAATTTGGACGAAATCTTCCGGACTGGTGTTTCCATTCGCGATTTTCAAGAGTTTGGACTCTTTGCGAATATGCTTGTTGCCAAACGCCTACGCCTTGGCTACTCGTTTGAGCTTCCTGCCAACTCTCTGATCCGTGGCAGCTATGGTACCCATGAGATCAGCGTCTCGATCGATTTTGGTGTAAATGGAAATAAGATGGAGAGGTATTTTTAGCAAACGAGTGGCTAAGCTTTCACAGGTGCTTTTCTGCTGAAAAATTGATCTACTTGCTTGAACCCCCCTCTGATCCCACGAAACAGAAGAAAGAAAACAGTCTCCACTATTAGTGTAATAAAAAATTCAACGAGTATCATACTGAAAGTTTGTAGGCATGGTGCTTTACGCTCGTTGTAGCATAGGGTTTCTTTTTGGACTTCTATTTCTTAGGAATTTCAATCCCATTGTACTTCAACCAACCTTTTGCCATCCCCATGAACATTTTTAAATAATTCTCACTTAAAAATATATTTGACCAATTGTCAAACCTTTGTGATTGCACGCCTAAGTAGAAAATCCAGATACTAAGTCCAGAATATGGAAGTAACATCTTTTCTTCTTCGGATATTTTTGAGACAGATTCATATCCAGAAAAGAATGCTTCATATTTAGTCTGATACAAGTCTTTATCAGGTTCGTGATGATACATCTGCATGATAAAATAAGCTATATCGTGCAGCAGCCACCCGTTTCCACAAAAGTCAAAATCAAATATGGTCATCTCTGACTCGTTTTTGATATGCATATTGTCATGCCAGATATCAAGATGAACAACTCCTTTTCTTAACTCAGTATCATTGGCTTCAGAAAATTTCTCTGCAATTACCCCTCTGGACTGTATAATAAATTGCATTTCTTCATTGCTCTCATCAAAGAACTCTCTGGCAGATTCATAAGCAGATACAACCATCGAATCTGAATTGTAATTGATTCTGTCAACACTAAAACCTTGTGTTACCTTATGTAGCTTTCCCATAAGTTTCCCAATGTTTCGAGCTGTATCAATGGAAAATCCTCGTATCTTTTTCCCTTCTGCATAAGAGAAAAGTACACCGTATCTCAACCCCTCTGGAGCTTCAAGTTCCTGAATGTATTTCTGATCAAGTGTCACGATGGGATATGAAACACTTATGCCGTGATCCCTTAAATAATTCAATAATCGAATTTCTTCTGAAATCTCTCCTTCTGTCCTCCACTGAAAGCTATAGACTCTGAAAACGTACTTTTTATCTTCATCAGCGACCATGTAAGAATCATTGATTCCGGTACGAAATATCTTACATGTAACATTAGAACTTAACCCATATTCCTTTTGCAAAAGGGTAGACAAGCACTGCCCCGAAATGGTGGAATTGGTAACTGGTAAGGGATTCATGCGAGAGGGGTTTTTCGCAAAAATAGCTAATGCTTTTTTGCGGTCTTCTGAATGAGTTAATCAAAATCAGCCCCAAATCTATTGGTCACTTTCAACATAGTGAGAGGAGCCCTTGCCTTCTGCTCCGGAAACCCACTCCCAGTCCAACTTAAGGTGTATCCGTTTGCTCGTATCATAAGAAATATTGGCAAGAGCTTTCCCCACTTTTATTTCATTTTGATCTGTGACACAGTGATATGACATTGCGATGGTGTGGTTGGAATTATCCAATAAGCCTAAAATCTGACCTTTTGTGATAGAGCCTCCATGGTATTTGGCTTCTATTATGTTTCCTTCCTGCGAAAAGAGAAATGTAGTATCTCCGGATACTTCTCCTGATTTTGCATTTTCAAGCAGCTGAAATTTCTTATTGTTCAAGTTTGTCATGCACGTAATCCTATATGGTTTATTCCGAGCTCTAAAAAGATTAAATCCTTAATCCATTTTCAAAGGGGCAACTCCTCTTTACGTAAAAAGCATGTATGCAGATGCTTTCAGCGGGATCGTAACATGGTTTTTCGCTGCAATCAAAAATAGTCGGAAAACGCTTTTAAAAGCAAAAGATTTGATAGTCCAATGATCTCAAAGATTCCATCAATGCCCTCCCTTCGACTGACTCAGGGTGACATTGAAAGGCAGGTTCAAGATGAAGCTGAAAGATAAGCTCAGAGTGATATTGAAAACAGACCCAGAATTACAACAACGGCAGCTCAGGGTGGCATTGAAAGACAAGTTCAAGATGACTCCTCGGAACTACAGTTTTTTCAGATTCAAGTCTAAGAATGATGGTGTATTCATTTGATAAGGCATAACAAGGAAACATCATTAACTCAAGCTTCTAATTTAACACCTAAAGCTTAAAAGCAAATCCCACTCCATTCTACAGGTAGAAAATTGAGATGATATTCCTGAATAAATCAGGAATATCATCATCTATACAAGCCCGCCCAGCAGTCACTCCGTAGGAGTCTTTGCCATATAGAAGATAGGGTTTATCGTAGGTTTTCGTTTCGTAAGCTAAGTGGGATTCCAGATATTTGTCTTCCTTCGGTCAACAAATTTCGGAATGACACCTTAGTTAATGACACTCAAAAATACGCCCTATACATCAGATTAGGGAAAAAGCTGAATTGACGAACATACCCAACATCGCCGGGTTCTGACTCATCATAATATTCGAAGACTCTTCCTGAATTGTTTGTAATGTTGACCAAGTCGATGAAAAGCTCATGGGTGGCTTTTGGTTTGTTCCACTTATAGCTCATGGAAACATTAAGCTGGAAAATATCGTCAAGCTTGTTGTCATATGCTTTTTCATAGTCCCAAAATCTGTTGTTTTCAGGATCTACGTTCAGATTGCCTTGTTCATCTCTCAGCAAAGGAATGATCCTTCTGCCTCCTCCTAAAAACAACTTACCGTTCAACGCCAGAGACTGGTTGTCTTTCCGACCCAGATTAGTGAGCTCCTTGCCTGCAAGTGCATTCAGCAAAAACCGTCCGTTGTACTGGGTGTTTCTCTCCACATTTTCAAGCGACTTATATTTTGATTCGTAAAGTGAGCCGTTAATCAGGTAGTAGTAGCTATTGCTAAAGAATCGCTCAAGGGTAACTTCTACTCCATAATTCTTACCTGTGCCTTTGT
This sequence comes from Cyclobacteriaceae bacterium, assembly GCA_049115715.1. Taxonomy (GTDB): domain Bacteria; phylum Bacteroidota; class Bacteroidia; order Cytophagales; family Cyclobacteriaceae; genus JAMZMI01. Next base: position 9,386 of record JAGDZQ010000021.1, on the reverse strand, counting down.
TGACCAGGTCTACGTATCTGAAATCGGTTCCTTCATTGACGGTGGCATAGTAGCTGGTATCATCATTTGCTACAGGTAGGTTATACAAATCCTGATAGTAAAGTTCGACTTTGCCTTTCAGGTTTTCATTGAATTGCTTTTCGAGACCTAGCACGTAGTGATGGGCTTTAAGTAAATCCAAATCCCTATTGGGCTCAGTGATATCTCCGTTTTCCTGCTCGACTTTGGCAAAGTAGTTATGAATGTTCTCTGTTTTGCTATGATTGCCATAGCCAAATTGGACGGAGCTTGTCTTTGTAATCTTCCAGTTGACCGCTGCTCGAGGCTCAAGTGTGTGCTTGTTGTTGAGTAGTACATTCACATTGTGCAATCCGGTAACGAGCGAGATGTCGTCATTGAATTGGTGTTTCCAACTTACAAAGTTCCTAATGACACTTACACTTTCATCAAAATCGATGAGTGTAAACGTACTATTGGTCTCATTCTGAAACTGGCTTTGCTCATAGTCATAGTTAAACAATTCATATTTAGTACCGACTTGAAACTTGTTGCGCGCATTGATTTTTCTATTGTATGTCATAGCGGCTCTTATGGTCACATCGCTAAGTCTATTGCGGTAGCTCAGATTTCTATTTACAACAGAGTCTTCCTTGAAAGCCCCCGTAGAATCAAATGTTTTGATGGTAGCATTGTCATAGGTATCTTCTCTGTTACTCGTATTAGAATAGGAAAGTGAAGTATTAAGAAAGCTCTTTTTGTCCAGTGACAGGGTGTGGTTCATCCCAAGGTTCACGAGGTAGTTGGCTTTGTTGTAATCTTCACGAATGTTTTCTCTAAGTATCCCATTGTCTGGTACTGCTTGTCCGTCTGGCTGGTAGTCTTCAATCTTAAAGCCACTAAGTCCACCCAGGCCGAAGAATGAAAATGTTCCTATGTTTTTTGTAGGAAGGTTGACTTTGAAAGTGGCATCCTGATAACTCAACGCTCCATCTACATCGACCAGTCCCAGATCATTGATAAGCGCAATAGTAGAGTATCGATAGTTGACAAGGTAAGATCCTCCGTATCCTTTCTTAAATGGCCCCTCGAGTGTTACATCTGTTCCGAGCAAACCAATGCCAATGGCTGACTCAAATTTTTCATTATTCCCAGACCTCAACTTTGCATCGTAAACTCCGGATAGGGCGTTTCCGTATTCGGGAGAAAATGCTCCTGTATAAAAATCGGATGTTGCCAGTAAGTTGTTGTTGAGTGCGCTTATACCTCCTTTGATGCCATTTTGATCTCCGAAATGGGAGGGGTTGGTGATCTCAAGTCCTTCTAGCCTCCACTGGATATACTTGGGGGAGTTTCCTCTTACGATAATGTCGTTTTCGGCATTTTGACTGGTGGTAACTCCTGCAAAGGATGCGAGTATTCGAGAGGGGTCGCTAAATGCTCCCGCGTATCGGCTGGTTTCTTCTGTAGAAACTGAGCGACCGCTTACCATGACCATATCGTTGATGGTTTCTCCTTTGTTATCGCTAGCTGTGATGATTAGTTCTTTCATCTTAACAGCGGACTCCTGCATGCCGAGTTCCAACACTACTTCTTTTCCAGAATTAATCACCACATTGGAAACGGTTTTGTTCTTATAGCCGACATAGGATAAGGCCAGATTAACTCTGCCTACTGGTACTTTCTGAAGTCTGAAGTTGCCATCGATATCGGTAATCGCTCCAATCGGAGGGTTGGTTCCGGCAATCAGGACGGTTGCCCCGATCAAAGGTGTCTGGCTATCGATATCCAGAATTTGCCCTCTTACAGTCTGAGTCAGGCCTAGAAGTGACGATTTGCTCTCGGGATTTTCTTTTATCGGAGTGATTACGACGGTGCTATTGATGAGCTTATAGGTAAGTCCTGTGTTTTTCAATGATGTAGAAAGTACTTCTTCGAGTGTGGCTCCTGATATCTTGATGGTGACTGGCTCATACTTGCCAACTTCTTCGTGGTTATAAATAAAGTTGATCTCGGACTGGCTCCTTAGTTGATCAATAATCTGGACTATGGTGGCTTCTTCTACATCGAGCTTGAATCTGGTTTCTTGTGCTGTGGTTTGCAATGCCACTATCAAAGGAATGATGTAAATCAACTGCTTTGCGGGCTTACCTAGGTAGCGGAAAAGGTTCTTGCACTCTTTTTTTAGAGAACTTAGACCCTTGGCGTATTGAAACAGTCTTTGCATGGGTCGTGCGCTCTGGATCGAAACGGCATCCTTTATCAGTGTCCCGAAGGGCAGTGATAAAGATATAGTGGAGAGCCAGCTAAAGCGCCCAAATGTTTTTACTGGCTTTAGAGAAGCAGCAGCTTTTGGGGTACATACGTGTTTGGTACTGTGAATTTTCATAATTTTAGTCTTATTAAAGATTTAGCGTCTTTTTTAAATTGATTAATGATGGGAAATGTGTCCGCATTTCCCATTTTTTATTGGATCACAATTGTGTTGTCTTCTAGTTTAAGGTTAATGTCTGTTGTTAGTTTTATCATTTCGAGAATCGCGGAAATGTTTTCCGAATTGTCCAGACTGGCAGAGAAATGGAATTTTTGAGCGTCTAGATTTTCAAAAGTGTATTCGAAATCATACCATCTTGATAGCTTCCTCATGACGGCTTCCATGTTGTCGTAGCTGAATTCGATCTTGCCATCGACCCAAGAGGTGTATATGCTGGTATTGACCGTCGTAATCTCTATCTGGTCATCCGTAAAGGAGACAATGGCTTGATCATTGGGTTTGAGAACCTCGGCAGTAGTTGGCGTTTGCAGCATTACACTGCCTTCCACCAAAGTGGTAATCAGGTTGGATTCATCGGTATAGGCGCTGACATTAAATGAGGTTCCCAAAACGCGAATATCTCGCTCATCTGTGCTAACAATAAAGGGTTTGCCGTCGTGGCTTACGTCAAAGTAGGCTTCTCCTACGAGATAGACTTGTCGGATAGTATCGGTGAAAGCAACGGGAAATTTCAAAGTGGAAGCGGCATTGAGCCAAACTGTGGTGCCGTCTTCAAGTGTGAGGTTGTAGTTTCCTCCTCTCGGGGTGATCAGTTCATTGTAAATGACTGGTGCTTGTTCTGTTACGGGTTCTTCTTCATCGATGGAATAGGCCAAAGTCTGATTTTGATTTTTTACCTGGACTATTCCTTGCTGAATGGTCTTTGGGGCATCTGTATGTTGCAAGTCTACTTGCTCTCCATCGGAAAGGATCAAAGTTGCTTTCTGCGTGCCGGGATGGATCGTTTCATCCACATTTGCCAAGGAGTCTTGTGGGCGGGTTTCTAAATAAAAGTAGAGTAGGCTGGATATCAATACTAGCGGCAATAGTATCGAGGCGGCATAGCGAAGCATGATCGGGGAGCTGAACTTGACGACTTTGGATTGTGGCAATTTGCTTTCTAATGATGCCCAGGCTTTTTCATTGTTGAACAACTCATAGATGCTGAGTTTGTCTAATAAATATTGATCTTGGTTGACTTTATCGAATAGGTCTTGATTGTCTTCGCTTTCATCAAGCCAGAATTGCAGCTCTGAATTGTCTTCCGCGGAGATGTTTCCTTTTAGTTTTTCAACGATTAAATCTGCAATTCGATAGTGCTTGTCCATGTTCTTGGCATTGATGCACTACTTAAACAACTAGGCTGTAAAAGTGGGTGAAGAGACCTTCGATTTTATTTTAAAGGCTTAGCAAAATGGCATTCAATCCCGGAGAAAGCTTCTGCTTGAGTTTGGCATAAGCGATTTTCTTTTGGGTTTTGACGGTGTTTTCAGAAATGCTCAAGGTTGATGCGATTTCTTTATTTTTCAATCCTTTGAGTGCCAATAGCATGACTTTTTGGGATGAGTCTGGGAGCTGCTTGATCTCAGTATACAGTTGATTGAACGTTTCTTCTTCAATCACATGGTTTCCGAATGTGTGATCGGACTCCAACTCATAGATCAGCGCGTCTTCATGTTTTTGCCTTACGGACATATGCTTAAGGTGATTCAAGCATGCATTTCTGACTGAGGTGTACAAAAAGGTTTTGAGAGGGTTGACTTGATCAAAATCTTCTCGTCGCTCCCACAGTTTGATGAATACTTCCTGAACAAGATCCTCAGCTTCTCCAGGATCGGAGGCATAGCGGTTTCCATAGGCGCAGAGTGGTTGAAAAAAAACTTCGAATATTTCCCTGAACGCCTTTCGGTCACCGGATTTTAATTGCGCTATGGTGTCTTGAGACAGTGACATGTGGGAAAGATTATCAAATTATTCGAAAACAGGTTTGCGAATCGTCCCATTCCTATAGTTGGGGCTTATTTATTTCTAATTACCTAAATTAAACAAAGCAAAAGTGATTGATAAAAACTGGTTATCATAAAAATGGAAGATTGGAAAAAAAGATTGGAGCTCTATGACGAGTTGGTAAGTAAGTGTAGCCGATTTGAGAGAAAAGGCAAGACCATGCCCTACACATCTGCCAACGGATATATGTTTTCATTGCTAAACAAGGCTGGCGAAATCGGAATCCGATTTTCGAAAGAACGCCAAAAGCAGCTTATGGAAGCGCTCGACACCACTCTGTATAAATCGTATGGTGCTGTTATGCAGGGTTATATACTTATTCCGAATACTCTGCTGGAAAACTTAGATGCGGTGGCTAAATATCTGGATGAAAGCTTCAATTATGTGATGGGGCTGGAGCCGAAGTAGGTTGATCTTTAAATAAGATAATGACTGATTAATTAAACCAGCGTTGCAATGATAAAAATCTTTGATCTGATGAACCTAAGATCCTTCTGGCTTAGATACGTCTACAGAATCAGGTTTTACAACAAGATTAATATCTCTTACTAAAATCTTTATCCCATTAAAATGCCTGCTATAGGGATTGTGGGAATAGTTTTTCATTGTCCTATATGTATCCGTAGTTACATAGTGAATTTTTACAATTCCGGTTTGTTTCATGAGATTGTGAACAAAATGAATCATACTTACATCAATAGTTTTATCAGCAAAAACCCTTACCACAGTTGACTTGCGATGAATAGAATCTTTAAGGTTTTGCATTCTTTCAAGTAAGTCAAAATGTCCTAATAATTCATTATTTAAGATAATTCCGACATCTCCATTTTCTCTATAACCTATAAAAAAATCTACATAATTGTTACGGTTGAAATTGGAGGGAATGAATATTGGAGAGTCAGGTAATTCAATTTTTAATCCTTTGGAGTTTGCATAATGTATAACAAAAGAGTCATGCTGCGACCTGACGAATTTTTCTTGTGGTTCAGTATTCCAAAAAAGGGTATCATTCCTCACCTCTACTCCAACCTTTGCTTCATCATAATAAAAGTCATTTGTAAAAAGATGATACAAGTTCTTTCCCTTAACAGTATCATTTTCTAGGATGTACTTACTCTTCAACGAGAATCCGTGTGGATAAAAAATGATAATACTGTCGTCACGAATATCCAAGATTGTGACGTTTTCATTATCTGAAAACCCTACCCAAAAACCTTGAATATCAGTTTTATCGGTTTTGCAGGAAAACCATACTACAGATACTAGCAGTGCTAGTGAAAGCCTTTTTCTAAGCATTTTAATGACTAGGCTTTTCTCTTATACCTAACAAAATAGCAATTACTACTAAGGTTTATTACTAGCCAGTTCATCAAAAACCTCTTCACAAGAGGAATAGCTGCAACTAAAGAATTGAGATTGTTATAACTAACAAACATAAAATTTGAAGGACTATTACAGCATAAGAAAAATTCGTTCTTAGGCTTCTTTTGATTAGCAAGGCAACAGCAAAGATTATAAATAGAAATATCACCGCAAGTTTTACCAAGAGAGTCAGTAGGTAAACCATTCCAATACCAATAAAAGCTTGGCCATCCGTTTGAGAAGTTGCTGCGCTCTGATCAAGTTCGTAAGAAAAATAGAAGATTGTAATGATCAATGTGATCATCAAAAGCCCCATTATGATATTAAAAGGTCTCATTTCTAAATGGGAATGTCGTGCATCCGGACGATTCACTTTCTTTCTTTTTCGAGCAGCAACTCTAGCTGTATCTTATTCTCAATCAAATTATTTTCAGCAATCGCCCAGAGCACTGTTGCATCGATGATGTGATATTCATGTACTGCAAAATTCCTTAATCCATACATTTGTCTCCATGGTACAGCTTCATATTTATCTTTCAGCTCTTTTGGTATTTTGTTGGCCGCTTCTCCAATAATTTCATAATTCCGAGTCACAGCATCAATCACCATCTCGTTATTTAAGAAATCGGGAAGACCATTGACCGTTTCAATGTATTTCAAAATCTTGTCTATCGAAGAAATCATATCTTCAACAAATACAAGATTATCTTTGCTTCTCATACGTATCGAACCTGTTGCATGATTGATTCTTTCCATTGCTCTCTGATGGAGCCTTCGGTAACCAAATCTACTCTTCGGTCAAGAATCCCTTCCAAATATTCTTTTAAATCGAAAAACTTCCATCCGACACTTTTCGAAAGGCTAACAAGTATGTCAATATCGGATTCTTCTGTCTGAGTCTCACTGGCAAAGGATCCAAAATACCCTATTTTCTCAACACCATACTCTTGTCCGAGAATAGGTTTTATTGAGTTAATCTTTTGCTCTATGTCCTTTGCGGAAACCATAATTAAAAATAGGTTAAGACTTATTAACTACCAAAAAGGTAGCATTTTAGGCTCAAGTAAAACGCATTTAAAACCCAAAATGCTAATCTCTATGAAATATTATGATAGTTTATTGGACCCGAAAGGGTTTCCTTTCTATTAAAAGTAGGTTTTCACTGCAAATTCGAATTGATCGATAAATATCTGCTTAAAGCTGGAGATATTGTTCTGTTCATAGAAGAGAAGCATTGCCTTCTTATAGTCCACTGAATCGACCGTTCTGAATGAGAGCGGACAATGATTATCATTCATCAAAATTGCGTTGCTCACGATTCTGGCAGTTCTTTTATTTCCGTCTGCAAATGGTTGAATGTATGAAATGAGAACAAGCGTTAATAGTGCCTTCTCCAATGGGTTTGTTTTCTTATTAATCAGCTCACAAGTACTTTTTAAAGCTTCCACGATTTGAAATTCATTGTCCAAAGGACGATAATTTGTACCAGATATACCCACACGCCCTCTTCTTAGGTTTCTTTCAACTCCAAGGTCTTTTATGAGCATACTGTGAATGTCTTCAATCTTGGAGACAGAGAGTGGGTGCAGGTAATCCGGATTCTCAATAACAAAATCCAGAGTAGTCTTATGGTTGAGAAGCATGATAGCCTCTTCTTTGGTTTTTCCGACTGCTGCTTCTTTCTCCATGAGTAGTTTTTCTGTTTCTAAGAGCGAGTAGGTATTTCCTTCGATCTGAGATGATTTCCAACTTAGGTCGATAGCTAGTCTCTCCAACTCTTTTGTGTACTCGTTCTCTGAAAGTTGAGAAATATTTTTGACGTAAACTTCCTGAAGGTCATTGAGCCTTTGCTGCTCATTATCTGTGAATACGTCATTGTTGGTGAGTACGTCAGTAATTATTTCAAAATTGAAGCTTTCCTTAATTTTTCGCTCATCTATCTCTTTTTCGTAATATCTCTGAATATCTATTGGTTGAATCAACTCATATACAGGAGAAATAGAATATTTCGTTGCTTTCCCTTTTCCTAGTTTGATGAGGAAATTGTTTGATATTAAAGCTGTTAACGTTCGTTTAAGGGTAGCATAGCTTCCGGATGAGGAAATGGACTCGAATATCTCCTTGGAAGAAGATTCTTTTCTTTCTTTTACAAATTCTATAATTTCAGATTCTCTTGAGCCTATCATTCAAGTACTATTAAGCTCATAAAGCTAGGCTTTTCAGCTCAAAAGCAGTGTTATTTGAGCTGCATTTGTCATCATGATGAGCTACAAGAGTCTCTTCATGACAATTTCAAAGAAGATTTTTCAAGTCCGACCTAGCTACTTTTTCTCTTATACCCCACAAAATACGCAATCGCTGCAGCGGCAACTACAAGTATGGATATGAATTGAGAGTGCGAAAGAACATCTTCAATAATGAATCCTCTTGCTAAGTCTCCCCTGAAAACTTCAATAACCGATCTCCCAATTGCATAAAGAGTGACATAAACGAAAATCAGTCTGTTCTCCAATCGCTTGTGCCTTTTCATCATGACCAGCACAATCAGGATTCCCAAAATCATGGTTGCTTCATACAACTGGGTTGGGTGAAGAGCAGCATGTAGGGGCTTTGCTTGTGAATGCGGATCTGAAAACGTGATTCCAAGAAAACTATCAGTTTCAAGTCCATAGCAGCAGCCCGCAAAAAAACAACCCATTCTTCCAAACAGATGAATGATAGCACCCATGATCGCGATCCTATCCAGCATCGGCCAGAGTGGAAACTTTTCCTTTCTGAAATACCAGACTATTGCCGGGATGGCAAACAGAAGTGAGCCATAAAACACGAACCCAGTTCTGAAATTATTCGCCATATTGTCAAAAGAGGAAAAGTAATAGCCGGGCTTTTCAAAGTAGAAAAATAGCTTACCACCAACGAATGCAGACACTATGATAATAATAGCGAGGTTCTGAATTTTGTCACTGGTGATACCAAGTTCCTTTTTCGCAACACGAGACATGTAGATATATCCCATCAGCGCACCCATCATAATCATAAAACCATAGGTATGGATGGTCATTCCACCAATTGAGAAAAATTCCGGGTGCATATTTTAAGTATTTAGATTAATGTAGAACGTAAAACTAGCTTGGTTAATTCACCTTGTTATCGTAGACACGAATATCTTCAAAGTGGTTGCTATTTAAAAGGATTGCCTCCTTCATTTGAGCTACTATCAAATACCCTGATAGCCACTACTTCAGCTTCCGCTGTTTTCAGTTCACCTGAAAAAACATCACACTTTAGCACGGTTTTCCTATTTTTCACCTCCATCACTTTTGCTCTCAACTCAACGGTCTGATTATTGGGAGTAGGTTTCAGATACTTTACAGATAAAGTACCTGTAGCATATCGATAAATGGGGCTTGAGTCCAAATCACGATTCTCAAGCTTGTAAGCATGGGCAATGGCAGTTCCCATGCAATGACAATCTACAAGTGTGGCGAGAATTCCTCCATTGAGCAGATTGGCCCAACCATGATACTTCTCCTCGGAATCCCATCGGCATACTGCTTCTTCTCCATCCCAAAAGCTTTTGATGTTGAGCCCCTCATGGTTTTTTCCACAACCGAAGCAAACATTCTCAGGCATATGGTCTTGAAAGTAGTTCATTTTGGATTTATTAAATTAAAACAATAAAAGTCAATGTCGTTTAGTTAAGCAT